>CAXXVQ010000008.1:0-593234 GCA_963662245.2 Paludibacteraceae bacterium
GTGGAGTTAGTTTAAAATCATTAGAGATAAACCAAAATTGTTTTTGAGAATCATCTTTTCTTTGCCCTATGATTAGCCGAAAAGGCTGATCAAGGAGTTCTTCGCGATAGTGAGTATTACCTTTTGTATTATTAATTTTCACTCCAGTATACAGAAACACTTTACTGTCCTTGAGTAGCGTTAATTCGCCTAAATCCAACGAGGTATTATCATTAATTAATGATTCTAGTTCTTCGTATTTTCGGTTTTCTTTTAATCTGGCCACAAAGCTTATTTCTTGCTTAGAAAAGTCTTTCATGGTTCTAGAGGATTGCAGTCCTCTATCTATCACATATAAATTGGTGTGACCTACTTGCTGCTTTATATGAGAGAAAACCACTTTAGGTAATGCAACATCTTCGCTGCAATGGCTTTGTTCAGTAAACACTTGCGCTTCACAAGGAAATAATCCATCAAAAGCAAGACTGTACTTAACAGCTTTCTTTCCACATGAATTATGATTTAAACCTTCAATGAGTTTACCCGACAAATCGTAAACCATAGAGCTGTCAACTCGTATTAGATTATACTTGTCTCTTTCAGTTGAGCTATATAAATCTGAGAACTGAGTATAAATGCATTGATAAATTTCTTTAAAGTAATTAGAATCAATCTTTGAGAGTCTCTCTGAAATAGAGCTTCGTCGAACTTTATCTTCTTGATCAAGATTGAACAGAAGTTTAAAAACAGAATCGTTAAATGTGTCTTCTAGACTTCTTTGACTTAGCCTCTCATTATTTAAAAGCCCATAGAGTAAAAGATAAAACATCTTTTTACCATGTAATACTTTTGAATAATGGTCAACCTTAGTGGTTTCTGACAAATGACTTAATAATGCTTCAGGGATTACATTAAGTATCTCTGATGCGGTTACTTTGTGATCTTTAAATACTGACATAACTATTTGATTATCAGACACAAAGATAGTGAAAACATATTGAATATGCAAGTTAATTCATTGATATTCAATTGATTAAACACATTTTTATAAACAAAAAAATGGTCGGAATTTCTTCCGACCATGACTGCCAAACGGCAGGTCTTTCTCTATCTTATTGAAATCTTAATGTTTTCCAGGTTTATTCATTTCCACTTTTTGAGTAGGTGGTAATTGCTCATTGCGGATTTGCACTTGTGCTACAACCGCTTCAGCAAGATTCATAAATGCTTGTCCGGTAATTGAGTTTTCGTCACTGGCAATCGGGTTACCGCTGTCGCCACCTTCACGGATGCTTTGTACAATTGGAATTTGACCTAGCAATGGTACATTTAGTTCTTCAGCTAAGCGTTTGCAACCATCTTCACCAAAGATATAGTATTTGTTTTCTGGGAGTTCGGCAGGAGTAAACCACGCCATATTTTCCACCAAACCAAGTACAGGTACATTTACTTTATCGTTTAGGAACATGTTGATTCCTTTGCGCGCATCAGCCAAGGCTACATCTTGCGGAGTACTTACTACTACCGCTCCGGTTATTCCCAGAGCTTGAAGCAGCGTAAGGTGAATATCGCTAGTGCCCGGAGGCATATCTATCAGGAAGAAATCTAATTCGCCCCAATGTGCATCGGTAATTAATTGTTTTAGTGCGTTACTTGCCATACCTCCACGCCAAAGTAATGCTTGGTCAGGTTCTACAAAGAAACCAACAGAAAGTAACTTGATGCCGTGTTTTTCTACCGGGATAACTAAGTCGCGTCCTTCAATGTTTGCTAAGTGAGGACGAGCATCTTCTACACCAAACATTTTTGGCACTGATGGTCCGTGAATATCTGCATCCAATAATCCCACTTTGTAACCCATGCGAGCTAAAGCTACAGCTAGGTTAGAAGAAACTGTAGATTTACCTACACCACCTTTACCGGATGAAATTCCGATAATGTTTTTTACATTTTGAAGGTGTTTTTCCGGTTCTGGCGGAAGTTGTTGTTTAGTTTTTACCTTGATGTTACCAACGATTTCAGCATCTTCGCCTACATGCATTAAGATTGCTTGTTCAGCTGCTTTGATTACTGATTTGATAAAAGGGTCAGTAGGTTTTTCAAAGATCAATGAAAACGAAATCTTGTTACCATCGATGCGGATATCATCTTCCACCATCTCGTTTGTCACAAGATCTTTTCCGTTACCCGGATAGCGTACTGTTTTAAGTGCGTCTGTTATTAATTGAGGATAGAAAGCCATAATGAATTAATAATTAATAATGAATAATTAAGAATGGATTGTTTTTGTTAGAGACAAGGCATTGCCTTGTCTCTAACAATCAGTCCTAATTATTTAGTGAGATTGAGTTCTGAGCGTTTGCTGCGGCCAAAGCTGCGATAGCTGTCAAGTTCTATTTCGATGTCAGGCTCAACATATTTTTCACGCGGTTGGAATTCAAACTTCAGGTATCTGATGTTGATGCCACGCGCTAGCCATTGTTGCTCGTAATAGGTTTTGATGCCCAATATATTGTCTACAATATCTGAATTATATAAATCTTCTGTTTCAAAAAGCACCGGAAAGTTATTTACGCGCACCATTTCACGAGTGTAGGTGTACATGAAATTACTATCACATTTTAGGTGAATGATTCCGCTCGGTTTTACAAACTCTTGGTATTGTGCCATAAAGTTTGTGGCAGTCATTCGTTTGGTCACTTTCTTCATCTGTGGGTCAGGGAAGGTAATCCAGATTTCGCTGATTTCATCTTTCCCAAAGAAATGACTTAGCATTTCGATTTTAGTACGAAGAAAAGCTACATTGCTCATTCCTGCTTCGTGTGCTTCTTTAGCACCTGTCCACATGCGAGCTCCTTTGATGTCGATACCGATAAAGTTCTTTTCAGGGAAAAGCTTTGCTAGGCCAACAGTGTATTCACCTTTTCCGCATCCAAGTTCCAGTACAATAGGGTTGTCATTTTTAAAGAACTGCTTGTTCCATTGACCTTTCATTTCAAAGGATTGCCCTTCACGAATAGCGTTGAACGATAGTTGAAAAACATGAGGAAACTCCTCCATGTCGTTGAACTTCTTAAGTTTATTTTTGCCCACGGGAGAAAATGTCTTGTGAAATTATTCTGCTTTAATGATTTCAAGGCCAATATCATTGATTCCTGTTAAAATAGAATCGCGCATACCTTGTTGTATTGTGAATTTGTAGTTGCCAGCCTGTTTAAACTTAAAGTTTTTCTTAACAAGAACCGGCATTTCGTATAGCGAACCAAAACCTGAACCTAACCATTTACCTGTGTTGTCAGCTAAATAGCATTCAATGGTATCATTCACCACTACACTATCTGGTTGAGTGTAGGATACAAATAACCAAAGGTTCTGCCATCTGTATTCGCCACGGTTTCTGACATTGGCAATTACCTGATAGTTGCTTGTGATGTCTTTAACATCCACATTATAAACTGCCGCGCTGTCTTTATTCCAACCTTCAGCCGGGAGTTCCTTGTATTCGTTGTAGATAGTGTCGCTAAAATTACAGCTAGCTAAAATTACAGCTAGGAATGCAAAAATTGCAATTCTATTCATTTTCATTGGATGGATTTTGGTTGTTGTTTTTCTTTTTAACCGCTATTGGTCTGTCGTTTCTGTTATTGTTTCCACCGCCGTTGTTTGCATTACTTTCGTTATTTGGTTTCGGACGGTTTCTGTTGTTTGATTTGTTGCGGTTGTTATTATTTGGTCTATTATTGTTTTTCTTTTTTGGTTTGTTGCTGTCAAAACGAGTTAAGCTGTCTTGTCCAACCACATTGTGGAAATCAGTTTCAACAGTAGCTGATTTGTTGCTATCTTTTTCCAGTTGCAGTTGCTCAGGTTTTTTACCTGATCTGTTCATCGAGATGATTTGTTTTGCTCTATCTACTGAAAGAATTACTAGGTTAGCTGCCATGTTTGGAGCCGAAGAGTAAGTCATTTCGCGTTTGAAAACATCAGTTTTAAAGTGGAACCATGTACCATCTTTAGTTTCCAATTGTATTTCTTTTGAAGGAAAATCTTTTTGAGCATCTACATAAGCATCTACCTCATAGTTCATGCAGCATTTAAGTTTTGCACATTGTCCGGCAAGTTTTTGCGGGTTTAGTGAAATGTCTTGATAGCGAGCTGCACTTGTTGATACTGATACGAAACTGCTCATCCAAGAAGAGCAGCAAAGTTCACGACCACATGGCCCGATACCACCAATACGACCAGCCTCTTGGCGAGCACCAATTTGTTTCATTTCGATGCGGATTTTGAATGCATCAGCCAATACTTTAATCAATTGTCGGAAGTCAACGCGCTCATCAGCAATGTAATAGAAGATAGCTTTGTTGCCGTCACCTTGGTATTCTACATCACCAATTTTCATGTTCAGTTTCAAATCCTCAGCAATCTGACGAGAACGAATCATAGTCTCTTGTTCGCGAGCTTTTGCTTCCTCGTATTTTTCCAAGTCATTTGGTTTTGCTTTGCGATATACGCGGCGGACTTCAATTTTTTCAGGATTCACATTGTTCTTTTTCATTTGGTTTAGTACCAAACGCCCGGTAAGTGTAATCTCACCAATATCGTGCCCGGGAGAAGCTTCTACAGCTACCATATCTCCTTTTTCTAAAGGAATTTTTGTGCTGTTTAGGAAATATCCTTTACGGGTATTTTTGAACTGAACTTCAACAAAGTCAGTGTCTGTTTGAGTTTCAGGAAGATCGCTAAGCCAATCGTAAGTGGCAAGTTTTTTTGTAGTATTGTTACGGCATCCGCATTCTTTCATGTTGCATCCGCCCATATCTAGTTTATAATCCATAAAGTAGTTTAAGTTTATTTGGTGGTTTGAGACTCGTTTGCCTCAATATATATAGGGTTTGTTGTCAAAAAGCACAAATTTACAAAATAATTAGATTGTAAACTAGTTATGAATTTGTTATTAATTTTTTAACAACATGATGATTTTTAAGGCCAAGTCGTAAAATATAATTTTGGCTTGTACATTTTGTTCTATATGTCTTTCTGCAAGGGCAAGTTCTTCCATGATTCCTATCACATTTCCTTCATTGATAAAAGGTGAAAATTTAGCTGAAAAATCTTTCTCGTAAGGAGCCAGATACACTAAATCATCATTATGCAGGTTGTAAATAAAGTTTTCGCGAATCATGTGTTGGGCATAGCCTAGAAAGTTCTTTTGGTTCTCACGACCAATCTTTGCCAGTTCTTCTGAAAGTTGACGAAGCGTTTTTAGTGCTTCTCCTTTTTTGTCCACAGTAGGGAAATTTTTAATACCCCAAGCCGTACGCATCAGCAGAACGAAATAATCAAAGTAACGGCGGTTCTCTTCTTTTTCTTCGGCAATAAGAGAAGCCTTCAGATAACTCCCATTTGCTAAGCGTGCGTAATGTTGCGCATCAGCAAGTGGCAGGTTGTATTTGTTGACAATATTATTTGCTATTTGCTGAATTTCTACCGGTGCAACATTGACGCGTTGTGTGCGCGAAATAATAGTTGTGATAATCTCATCCGGACTGTCAGAAACCAAAAGGAAAACTGTTTTTGCCGGTGGTTCTTCCAGAATCTTCAGTAGCTTGTTTGAACAAGTATTGTGCATCTTTTCGGGATGCCAAATAATCATAATTTTATAGTCTGCCTCGTAGGTTTTTAGGCTTAGCTTACGCAAAATCTCTTCACTCTCGTTGGAGTAAATCATTCCTTGTTTGCCCGAACCTCCAATATTTTCATACCAGGCATTCAAACTGAAATATGGATTTTGAAGGATAAACTCACGGAAGTCAGGAAGAAAATCATCACATACAACGCTTGATTTTCCTGTAGGTTTGATAACCGGAAATACGAAATGCAAATCAGGGTGAGCCAGTTTTGAGAACTTCACACATGATGGGCAAGTGCCGCAACTATCTGTTTCGCTACGATTTTCGCAGCAGATATATTGGGCATAAGCTAAAGCCAACGGAAGCTTACCGATTCCCTCAATTCCACAAATAAGTTGAGCATGGGAAATGCGTTGCTCTTGTACCGAGCGTATAAAGCGTTCTTTTATTTCGTCTTGTCCTATTATCGAAGAAAAAAGCATGTCGTCTGTTTTAATGTATGCAAAGGTAAAAAATTATTTAAAGCCTCTCTTGTCTGTTGAATAATTCCCCAAGTATGTGAAATGTTAATGAAAAAAGCCTTTGTTTATACTGTACTTATCTGTTTGAATTTTAACTTTGTGTGAATTTAGAATAAAACCAATTCAAATACATCATCGAATAGATGCCTAATAAGTTATTGATAATAAGAATTATTCTCGCTTTTTTTGCTTTGAACCTGATGTTTGCCACTTCATCTTTTTCGCAAAATAATGCTCCTGTTATTTCTGCGGAAGATTTGCGTACCGTGCAAGGAGTTCCTATTGATGGTCTTGCTACAGCAACCGATGCTGATGGTGAGGCACTGACTTTTTCCATAAATATATCTCCTTCATATTTTGTAAATACTGCTACCATAGATGCGTCTACAGGTGTTTACACATTTACTCCCTATTCTGCTTTTTTAGGTAATGATAGCATTGAGATTAAGGTGACTGATGGAAATGGTGGAGCAGATTCTGTAATGGTATATGTTTCTGTTTATAAACTGAATTATGCTCCATCAGCAAATTCGGATTCTTTTGAGGTAAAACAAAATAAAGCCACTGCTTTGGCTGTTTTAGATAATGATACTGATGTAGATGGCTCGCCTGACCCAACTACAATTACTATAGAGCTTGAACCTGAGCACGGAACAATCTCCGTAGATTATAATACGGGTGAAATTATTTATACATCTGATGCCGACTTCCTTGGCGAGGATAGCTTGGTTTACAAGGTTTTTGATGATGGATATCCTTATTTAGAGTCTGATACTGCCGTAGTGTATATTTCTGTTGTGGCAACATCGGTTACTGTGCCTGAAGGTTTTTCTCCTAATGGCGACGGAGTGAATGACAAGCTTGAAATAAAAAATATTGAGTGTTTCCCTAATAATCATTTACAGATTATAAATCGTTGGGGAAATCTGGTTTATGAAACTGATTCGTACACTAATGATTGGAACGGAGATGATTTGCCCGTGGGAACATATTTTTATGTGCTCGATTTGGGTAATGACCAGAAAACGGAGAAAGGCTTTGTGTATCTGAATCGATAAAACTATCCCTTTGGGTAGTTGATGTAGTATGTTTGTTTTGCTACTTTGACCAACTTTTAATAGATAATATTAATGGTGAAAAGAATACTTTTTATAATCGCATGTAATTTGATGTTACTTCAGCTTTTTGCACAGCAAGAGGCTATGTACACGCATTATATGTACAATACTCTGGGCGTGAATCCTGCTTATGCCGGAAGTCGTGATGCACTTACGCTTACTGCATTGCATCGTTCGCAGTGGGTAGGCTTTGATGGAGCTCCCGTTACGCAAACCTTTACGGCGCATGCTCCGGTTATGGGTGATGCCGTGAATTTGGGTTTGTCATTTATCAATGATAAAATTGGACCGGTGCATACTACTGCTTTGTATTTGGATTATGCTTTTCGTTTTCAAGTAAGCAAAAAAGGCAAACTTGCTTTGGGGCTTAAACTTGGTTTTAATAATTACAACTCCAATTTATCCGAATTAGAACTTTCGCAGCCTGATAATTCTTTTGCACAAATTGAAAGTGCTTTCTCTCCAAATCTTGGTTTTGGGCTGTATTACAACACTGACCGATTTTATGCGGGTATTTCTACTCCAAAACTATTTGAAAATAACTACTTGTACACAGAAACAACAAGTGGAAGCAATTTGTCAGAAGAAGCTCGACACTATTACCTGATTGCAGGATATCTGATGCATGCCACTAAGGATATTGATTTTAAACCAACGGCTTTTGTGAAGATTGTAGAGAATGCTCCTGTAGAGTTAGATTTGACCGGAAGCTTTATTTTTTATGACCAATTTAGCTTGGGAGCAATGCTTCGTACTGGCGATGCTATCGGATTGTTGTTGGGTTACAATATCACTGAGCAGTTGGAGATAGGGTATTCATTTGATTGGTCATATGTGAACACTACCTCAAAATACAATGATGGTAGTCATGAGATTTTGTTACGCTATGACTTTATTTATAAAAACAAACGAAGGATTCGTTCTCCGCGTTACTTCTAACACTGACAAAAGCACTATTGTATGAAAAAGATATTTAGCTTCATAATACTTTCTGTTCTTTTTGCTTCTGTTCAGGCGCAGAGTGAATCGGAAATCAAGGCGAATAAGTACTTTGAGAAATACTCGTTTGATAAGGCAATTAAGCGCTTCACTGACGAGGTAAATTTGAGCCCTGACAATCTTCGTAAATTGGCTATCAGTTACCAAAACCAGAACATGTATGCTGAGGCAGAGCAGACTTATGCTAAATTGGTAGAAACCTCAGATGCTACTCCTGATGATATTTACAACTATGTGTTGATGCTAAAAGCTCGTGCGAAATATAACGAGGCTGCTACATGGATGGATAAACTGAGTGAGAAGTCTGCCAATGACTTAAGAGTAAAAGATTACCTTGCAACAAAAAGCAAGTTTGATTCGCTATTGGCCGTAAACGAAGAATACAAAATCAGAAATTTGGCAATGAACTCAAAGTATGATGACTTTGGAGCGGTTTATTACAAAAAGGATCAGATGGCGTATACTTCGAATAAGAAATTTTCACGCATCATTAGCCGAATTTATAATTGGACCAATCAGCCATTTTTTGATATAAAAGTTGCAAGTCTTGATACTTCGGAATTCAAGAAAACAAAGCTTCTGATGCGTTCAGGAAAGAAGAAGTGGCATGAAGGCCCGGCGAGTTTTACTCGTGCAGGGAAATTAATGGCATATACGCAGAATAATTACGATGGAAAAAGCGAAGAAGACATTGTGAAGCTTCAAATCTTTTTTGCAGAATATAAAAAAGGAGAGTGGCAAGACCCAGAGCCTTTTGAACTGAATAGCACTGAATATTCTGTGGGTCATCCCGCATTTAATAGTCAGGGTAATGTAATGTTTTTTGTGAGTGATATGCCCGGTGGATTTGGTGGAACCGATATTTATTTTGTGAAAAAAACGGGTAAAAATAAGTGGAGTGAGCCGGTTAATCTTGGTGATAAAATCAACACCGAAGGCAACGAAATGTTCCCATATTATGAAAGCAGACATGGATTGTTGTTTTTCTCATCTAATGGGCGAAATGGCTTGGGCGGATTGGATGTGTATGTCGCTGCCAAAACACCTAAAGGATTTGATATGGTTGAGAATCTGGGAGCTCCTGTAAATACGCAATGGGATGATTTCTCATTTATTGCAGATAAGAAACTGAAAGAAGGATATTTCTCATCCAACAGAGCTGGTGGTAAAGGTGGCGATGATATTTACTACTACACTTTTGCCGGACAGTATCCTGAATATATTCCTGTTGATTCTATCGACGCTTATGATTATCGCATGTTTGTGTACAATGGTGAAACCGGAAAGCCAATAGCAAAGGCTAAAGTGATGTTGGATATTGTGCCAACGGAAACGAATGAGCAAGGTATGGTAAGTGCACGATTTAAACCGGATGAGAAGTTTGATGTAGCTGTGTCAGCCATTGGTTATGTAGATCAGTCTAAGCGTGTAAATATTGGTCATTCACAGAAATCTGCGATAATTAAGGATACTATCACTTTGAAGGTGAATAAGAACAAACGCATTGAGCTCAAAAATATTTACTACGATTTTGATAAAACAGATATCTTGCCCGAATCTGCTGAAGAGTTAGATAAGTTGGTGAGTTTTATGGTGGATAATCCGCAATTGAAAGTAGAGTTAAGTTCGCATACTGACAGTCGTGGTTCTGACAAGTATAATCTTAAACTGTCAGAGAAGCGTGCCAAATCGGCAGTGGATTATATCCTGTCAAAAGGAGTGGATGAGGCTAGAATTGTAGCCAAAGGTTATGGTGAAACCCGTCCGGTAAATCAGTGTGTAAACGGTGTGAAATGTACTAATGAAGAGCATCAACAAAACCGTCGCACCGAGATTATGATTCAAGATGAGAATAAAAAATAAGTTATAAATATTAGCTAGATACACCTAAACAGCGATGGTTCTGAGGAATGAACTGTCGCTTTTTAGTTTCGCTATCTGCATTCCTTTTTGTATTTTTGCTCAAAATTTTAACTAAATAATGAAAGTAATAGACTTAGTAAATGGCAGTAAATCAACTGCTTTCTCTTTTGAATTATTACCTCCTTTAAAAGGAAAAGGAACAGAACAACTGTTCGGACAAGTAGAATCTTTATTGGAATTTGATCCAAAATATATCAATATCACTACACACCACAGTGAGTTTATTGACCGCACCCTTAGTAGTGGAGAGGTGGTTAGACAAAACATTCGCAAGCGCCCCGGAACTGTAGCTATTGCTGCTGCTATCCAAAATAAATATAATATCACAGCCGTTCCGCATGTTATCTGTATGGGCTTCTCAAAAGCAGAAACAGAGTATGCTTTGGTGGATATGGATATTCTTGGAATACACGATTTATTGGTGCTTCAAGGAGACAAAGGAAGACTAGAGCCAAACTTTATCCCTGAAAACGAAATGCACAAATATGCTGTGGAGTTGCAAGGACAAATTGGTCGTTTTAACAAGGGTTTCTTTATTGACGATACCGAAATGGCAAGTAAGCCATCTGTGCCATTCTCATATGGTGTTGCAGGCTATCCTGAGAAGCATGAAGATGCGCCAAGTATGGATTCTGATATTCATTTTTTGAAAGAAAAAGTAAAAGCTGGCGCGGATTATGTAGTAACGCAGATGTTCTTTGATAACCAAAAATATTTTGAATTCGTTGATCGCTGTCGTGCCGAAGGAATCACTATTCCGATTATTCCGGGTATTAAACCTGTGGTGCTGATGAATCAATTAACTGTGTTGCCAAAGATTTTCCGTTCTTCTATCCCTGAGCCTTTTGCTACTGAGCTGGCAAAATGCAAAACGGATGAAGAAGCAAAGCAAGTAGGTGTGGAGTGGAGCATCAAGCAATGCAAAGAGCTGATGGCTGCCGGAGTGCCTAGCTTACATTTTTATACATTAATGGCTACAGACAGTGTTGCCAAAATCGCTAAAGCAATTTACTAATGGGTTTTCTTTTTTTTATACTAATTATCGCTGTTGTTATCGTTCTAGTTGTAGTAGTCGGTGTGCTTAATTTTGCTACCGGGATTTTACGAATGTTTTTCCCATTCCTGGGTTTTGGACGCAGCCGATCTTATGCTAACCCAGGTCAACAGCAGCAACAAACCCAAGCTAGACAAGAAGAACCAAAAAGCAAACAGAAAATATTCTTCGATCAAAGAAAACAAGAGGCAGAAGATGCCGAATATGAAGAGATAAAATAAACGAAAGCCTTATCCGTTTGGATGAGGCTTTTTTGTTGCATTGCTGCCGCTCGATTCTATCGCGTGGTTATTTAATTACACCCACACGAAAGGATTCGTGTGGGCAATGTCATTAAGTTAAGAAGTTGACGGGCTGCAAGCCCAATTTATTTTAGCCCAAGGCAAAGTGAAACGACGCTTTGGGTAAGTTATGTTATTGTGTTTTGTGCCCTGTAAGGTAGGGTGTCCAATTTGATGTTCTGAAAAGACATGTAATTTCTCATTTGTAGCTAAGCTTATATTATGCTTTTTTATCGAATAAAACATTTGGAATCATTTTTATATATAATTGATAATCAGTATATTTATATCTTATTTATAAGATATTTGAAGTATGAAAAAGACAAATGCTGATATTGAAAATGCACGATTAAAAGCAGAAAACGCTGCTTTAAAAAAGGAGAATAAAAATCTTTCTCGCAAATTAGATAATTCTAAAAGTAAGAAGGTTAAATTACAGCAAGAATTAAAAAAAAACGACGATCGAATCATCGTACTCACGAAAGAACAAGAACGATCACTTTCGAGCCAATTGACAGACATAAATATTCTGAACTTATTGTAAGATTGAGCACCATGCTTTATAGTCGTGTTGATTGTGGTTTTCGTTCAGTGGTCGATATTTTAAGTGTTATAAACGATACTTTTGATGGTCTTTTAGGGGCAGTTCCTTGTTATAATACGATTGAAAACTGGGTGAAAAAATGTGGGCTTCAAGTTTACGAAACGGCAGGTGCTTCTTTGAAAAATAAAGATTATGCAGGAGTAATTGATGAAAGCATGATGATAGGAAGTGAAAAGTTGCTTCTGACCCTTGGGGTGCCAGCAGAACATCAAGGGCGCCCACTAAATTGCTCTGATGTATCTGTGCTCGATATAGCAATTGCAAACATTTGGAATGGCGATGGTATTGCATCACAGCTTGCACAAGTTAGCCGAAAAGTGGGTCATAATCCACTTTATGTAATAAGTGATAATGCTTCGATTATGACCAAGGGGGTAAGGTGTGCAGAGATGAATCATCAGTATGATATTAGCCATTCTTTAGGCATGTATCTAGAAAGGACATACAGTAAATCACCTGACTTTGTTGAATATACTAAGTCAATGTCCGATTCGAAATTTAAGTACAATATGAAAAAGATAGCATACTTGCTTCCACCCACACAGCGAACTGTGGCTCGTTTCATTAACTTGTCTAGTTGGGTTAAATGGTCGTCGAAAATGCTTGAGATTTACTTTAAGCTAAACGAAGAAGAGCGAAAAGCGTTCTCTTTTATACCCGCAAATGCATCCTTAATTGATGAATTAGGCGATGTGATGAAGTGTGTAGAGAGCATTGAATCTATTTGTAAGCACAAAGGATTGTCGCAGGCAACAATGAGCCAATGTCAAAGAGAAATAGGAAAATATCTACTCTCTGGGAATAGACGAATGATAACATTAGGAGAATGCATTGCTGAATTTCTTAGAAAAGAAGTATTGTTGATAGACGAAAAAATGACTGCACACAACAACTCCTCCGATATTATTGAAACTATATTTGGTAGATATAAGGCTCGCAAGTCAGCAAATAAATTAAATGGAGTGACACCGTATGTATTGTTTATACCGATTTACACAAAACTAATTAACCAAGAACAAGCTCTGAACTTTAACTTTAAGGCTGCTTTGGAAGACAAGCGAATGAATCAAATAAAGGTTTGGTCAAACAAAAACTTATCGCCAAATCTGGTTCATTTGCGTATGGAAAAATTGAAAAATACTGGGTGAAAATTAGAACATCAAATTGGACACCCTACCTGTAAGGGCAATTTAATGTATTTAACCTGTCCTTACAGGACGCAAACATCAATCCATTCATCAACCCAAGGCGTTGCCTTGGGCTAGATTAAATTAGCCTTTCAGGCTGAAATCACCTTAACTTAATGACATTGCGCGCGTGTGTACGGATATTATTTCTTAAAAATAAAATACACGGCAAGTATCAGGAATCCAAAACCAATGATGTGGTTCATGCGAAGGGTCTCGGTTTTAAATACGGTTATTGTAAAAATAGTGAAGATGGTTAGTGTGATCACTTCTTGAATCACCTTTAGCTGCCATAGGTTGAATGGCCCTCCGTTTTCGGAGAATCCAACTCGGTTTGCCGGCACCTGAAAAATGTATTCGAAGAATGCAATCCCCCAGCTGATTAAGATAACCGCTAGCAATCCTAGACTGCTAAACCAACTGATGTCCTTAAATTTTAGGTGTCCATACCAAGCGAAAGTCATAAAAGTGTTGGAAAGAACCAACAGCAGAATTGTTTGTAAACCTTTGCCCATGATTATTGCGGAATTGTAGCCCGGACACTTACCTCAGCAGAATTGCCTGATTTAGAGCTAGTCGCCAGAGTTTCTCCATCATAAAATATTTCGGCGGTGATGGTTGCATTGCTATCTAAAGCAAGAGCAGTGATGGAAACATTGTCTCCCGGGTTTACTGAGAAAGTAGTTCCCCAGTTCTTTTTAGAAACGGTTTTCGTTTCTGTTCCGTTGTAAGAGTCATAGGTAACCTGGAAGTTATCTGATGAACAGCTTACTCTGTACACAGCCAAGTCCACATCCTCATCTATGCAAGATGAAAGAAATAGAGATAGAAGAATCGTGATTATGAAAAGAGTATTTTTCATTTAATATACAAGGACTTAGTGCGATGCAAAAATAATGCTATTTTTCAATAAAAAAGCCCTACTCTAAAAATAGAGTAAGGCCTTTTCGTTATAAAAAATGAAAAATTATTTTGCGTATTTTTTCTCGCGTAGTTCTTTGATGTCTTCGCGAGTGATGTATTCGTCGTATTCCATTTGTTTGTCAATTACACCGTTTGGAGTAAGTTCAATCATACGGTTACACACTGTTTGGATAAACTCGTG
Source organism: Paludibacteraceae bacterium (assembly GCA_963662245.2). GTDB lineage: Bacteria > Bacteroidota > Bacteroidia > Bacteroidales > Paludibacteraceae > JAFGVL01. Next base: position 14,402 of record CAXXVQ010000008.1, read on the forward strand.
GTCATGAGATGCTAATAATACATTCCCTTTAAAGCTTTTTAGCGTATTATTAAATGCTTGAATAGATTCCATGTCTAAGTGGTTGGTTGGAGAATCTAACACTAAGCAGTTAGCGTTTTTAAGCATCATTTTAGCAATCATACAACGCATTTTCTCACCTCCCGAAAGTACAGTGGCTTTTTTCATTACCTCTTCGCCTGAGAATAACATTTTGCCTAAATATCCTTTGATGTAGATTTCGCTAGTGTCATCTGAGTATTGAGATAACCAGTCAACCAAGTTATATTCCGTTTGGAAGAATTCAGAGTTATCCATAGGTAAATAAGCAGGAGTAATGGTTGTTCCCCATGAGAATTTGCCTGACTCTGCGTGCAATTTGCCATCTAAGATTTCGAATAAAGCTGTCATAGCACGAGGATCTCTTGAGATGAAAGCCACTTTATCTTCTTTTTCAATAGTGAAAGTTGCGTCTTTGAAAAGCACTTCACCGTCTATAGATGCCGATAGGTCATTTACTTCAAGGATAATATTACCTGGATCTCTATCCATTGCGAATAAAATTCCCGGATAGCGGCGAGATGATGGTTTAATTTCCTCAAGGTTGATTTTGTCCAACATCTTTTTACGGCTAGTTGCTTGCTTCGATTTTGCAGCATTGGCACTAAAGCGAGCGATGAACTCCATTAACTCAGCGCGTTTTTCTTCCGCTTTCTTATTTTGTTGAGCTTGTTGGCGAGATGCTAATTGGCTAGACTCGTACCAGAAGCTATAGTTACCTGTGTAGATTTCAGTTTTACCGAAGTCGATGTCCACCACATGAGTACAAACTGTATCCAAGAAGTGACGGTCGTGGGATACCACTAATACCGTGTTCTCATATGATGCTAAATAGTCCTCTAACCAAGTGATTGTTTCCAAGTCAAGGTCATTGGTTGGCTCATCTAATAAAAGGTTGTCAGGGTTACCGAATAAGGCACGCGCTAAAAGCACACGCACTTTCTCTTTACCACTAAGGTCTTTCATTAGTGTTTGGTGAAGGTTTTCTTTGATTCCTAATCCGCTTAATAGAGCAGCTGCATCACTGTCAGCATTCCAGCCTTCCATTTCAGCAAATCTTTCTTCTAATTCAGAAGCACGGATACCATCAGCGTCAGAGAAATCTTCCTTAGCGTATAAGGCGTCTTTTTCTTCCATAATGTCCCAAAGAGTAGTGTGTCCCATAATTACTGTTTGTAATACAGGAAACTCATCAAATTCATGGTGGTTCTGTTTCAATACAGAAAGGCGCTCGCCTTTTTCCATGTGGATGTTACCTTTAGTTGGGTTTACCTCACCGCTGATTGCTCTAAGTAAAGTAGATTTTCCGGCACCGTTTGCCCCGATAATCCCGTAGCAGTTGCCGGCAGTGAATTTTAGATTCACTTCAGAGAAAAGAACTCTTTTCCCAAATTGAATCGCAAGATTGTTGATTGAAATCATATTCTATTGTGTTTTGTTTTTCTTTTTTAGCTCATTTCGGCTACGCTCAATGACCAAAACTGGGTGCCTGAGCGAAGTCGAAGGCATGAATAACAAAAAACCCTTGCAAGATTTTGCTTACAAGGGTTTTAATGTTGAGTTGTCTCACAAAGATTCGAACTTTGACAGGCAGAACCAAAAACTGCAGTGCTACCATTACACCATGAGACAATCCTTATACTTTATATTTCAAAAGCGCTGCAAAGATAGTGCGTTTTTTTAATTATGCAAAGGGGAAATCGCAGTTTTTTATTTTGCGATAATTAAAAAGTAATTCTTTTTCCCTTTTTGCGCTAATAGATATTTCCCATTAATTAGTGATTCTGAATTAATTACACCTTCAAAATCTTGGAACTTATCTTTGTTTAAAGAAAAGCCGTTTGCTTGAAACATTTTTCTTAATTCGCCCTTAGATGGGAAAATTGCGGCTTTATCAGTGAAAAGATCTATTGCTTTGATGCCGGCTTCAATTTCTGTTTTAGAGATCTCAAACTGAGGAACACCCTCAAAAACTGAAAGAAGAGTGTCTTCATCCAATTTTCTTAAGGCTTCAGAAGTTGCATTTCCGAATAGGATTCCGGATGCTTCAACAGCAGCATTATAATCTTCTTCAGAGTGAACCATGCATGTTACTTCTTTTGCCAATGCTTTTTGTAATGGGCGTAAGTGTGCAGCTTCGTTTTGCTCTGCAACTAGTTCCTCAATTTCTTCTTTGCTTAAAAAAGTAAAGATCTTGATATATTTTTCAGCATCAGCATCGCTTACATTTAACCAGAATTGGTAGAATTTGTAAGGTGAAGTGTATTCCCGACTTAGCCATACATTTCCACTTTCTGTTTTCCCGAATTTGCCACCATCAGCTTTTGTAATTAACGGGCATGTTAGCGCAAATGCTTCTCCTTCATTAGTTTTACGACGAATCAACTCAGTTCCGGTAGTGATATTTCCCCATTGGTCGCTACCTCCCATTTGCAACTTACAGTTGTAGTTTTCATATAGGTAAAGGAAGTCATAGCCTTGCACTAACTGATAAGTGAACTCAGTAAATGACATCCCGTCAGAGGTTTCTCCGGCAATGCGTTTCTTTACGCTATCTTTAGCCATCATGTAATTTACAGTGATGTGCTTGCCGATATCGCGGATGAATTCTAGGAATGAGAATTCCTTCATCCAGTCGTAGTTATTTACTAAAATGGCTTTGTTCTCAGCATTGCTTTCAAAATCAAGAAAGCGTGAAAGTTGTTCCTGGATTACCTCTTGATTATGACGAAGTGTTTCTTCGTTAAGCAAGTTGCGCTCTTGAGATTTTCCTGAAGGGTCACCAATCATCCCGGTAGCACCCCCAATTAAAGCGATAGGGCGGTGGCCTGCGCGTTGTAGATGCTTTAACATCATTACACCCACTAGGTGACCAATATGAAGTGAATCGGCCGTTGGGTCAATACCCACATAAGCCGAAGTTAATTCTTTTTCTAGTTGTTCTTTAGTTCCCGGCATTACGGTGTGAATCATACCGCGCCATTCTAATTCTTCTACGAAATTCATTTTATAAAGAAGTTAAGCGAATATTGAGGAAGTTACGGGAAGTTAGGAGATTTACTCTCGTACTGACTTTTCACTCCTCGCTTCTGTTTTTTGCAGCGCAAAGATAAGAATTAGTTGTAAAGAATAGAAAGTGTCTGTTGAACAGTTTTATCTTCTATAAATATATTCTCTAAATCGTTGGAATCTTTTGGCTCTAGTTCGAGTAGTGATGTCAATCCCATCTAATAGTTCCAAATAAGTTTGGATACCGTTTTCTATTTCGTACAAGTAAACAAATTCATCGGCTGTGTGAGATCGAGCAGAGTCACCGGGTCCCATTTTAATGCTTGGGCAAGATACGAATGATTGGTCAGAAGTTGTAGGAGATCCAAACAAATTAAGTTTCATTGCTTTTCCTCGTTTTACTAATGGATGCCGCACATCAATAAAAGATGATTTGAGTAAAAATGGGCGAGGAGTGACTTCGCACGATACCTGTTGTTTGATTGTGTGGAGTAAATCTTCGTTAGTATAATGTTCGTTGCTGCGTACATCTACTGTAAAAGTACATTTGTCAGGAACTACATTGTGTTGTGAACCGGCATTGATTATGGTAACCGTCATTTTTACCTCTCCTAAGTAATTTGAAATTTTTAAGAAGCGGTGATTTCTAAACCACTCAATGTCCTTCAATGCTTTGTAAAGTGCGTTGTCACCTTCTTTGCGAGCTGCGTGTCCTGCTTTTCCATGTGCAGTACAATCCAGAACCATTAATCCTTTTTCGGCAACGGCAATTTGCATCTTAGTTGGTTCGCCAACGATTGCGACATCAATTATTGGTAGTTCATTCATCAAAAGTTCCATCCCGTCGCTTCCTGTAATTTCCTCTTCGGCAGAGATAGCCATTATCAGATTATATGTTTGTGGCTTTTTAGCAAGTTCAAAAAATGCATGTAGCATTGAGACCAAACTTGCTCCGGCATCATTGCTGCCTAGTCCGTACAGTTTTCCTTCTTTAATAAGCGGAGTGAATGGATCTTTTGTCCAAGCTCTAGACGCTTGTACGGTATCAATGTGTGAATTAAGCATTAAAGTTGGCTTGCTCTCATCGTGAAAAGGAGAAATTATCCACAAGTTGTTTTTTAATCTATGACAGGTATGTCCTTTGCTTTCAATGTATTTTTGAAGAAAATCAGAAGCAGCAGATTCTTCTGTGCTATATGATGGTATAGCTATTAATTCTTTTAGCAGATTAATTGCGCTAAAGTTTATTTCTTTCATTTGCATGACTAACTTATTTCAAGGTGGTTACAATGCAGATAATCAGTCGGTTTTATGACCGTTATTATTGCAATTGATGCAAATTAAATAAGTTCTTTCATACAAAAGTTAGGCGTAAAAGTAATGTCTGAAAAGTGTAATAGATGAGACGGCGAGGTTACAAAACTAGGTAGGATTTTACTTAATAAGAATTCTTTCTCCTAAGAACTTTGGTTGAACATTAAATAGCAGATTAAGAAAAAGCTTGACTCTGGCAAATTTTTCCCGGATATTTGTTTTTAAACCATAAAAGGCTGTTACTTCTTTTGCATTTAAGCCATAGACTTTCCAGCCTTCATGTCTGGCTATATATATTGCCCTTTCATTATGAAATTGTTGCGAAATGACAATAAACTCTGTTTGACCAAAGATTTTATTCATTCGAATTACGGAATCATAAGTGCGAAATCCTGCGTAATCAAGATAGATGCAGCTATCGGGTATGCCTGCGGCTATAAGGGCATTTTTCATGTCTTCCGGTTCGTTGTAAGTCTTTTTACTGTTATCTCCGCTAATAACTATAGAATGTATTTTCCCTTTTTTGTATAGGTCTATGGTGGCTTCAATTCTATTTTCAAAGTACGCATTGGGTTTTCCGTTTGAAAGTAGTTTTGAAGTACCAAGAAGCAGTGCTGCTTTTACTTTAGGGCTTGAATCTGATGATGAATAAAGGAATTTTTGTGAACTGCTTTTTACAATTCCATCACAAACAAAAAGGGCAATAATTGAAAGTATTGCAATTGCTGATAAAAAGAAAAATATCCGCTTTTTGTATTTCTTCATCTTTGTTCTAATATCTAGATTGCTAATCCATCCAATAATCCGACATAAGTTTCAATGGCTGTTTCAATTTCATTTATGAAAATAAATTCATTGGCTGTATGAGAGCGTGCAGAATCTCCAGGTCCCATTTTTAAGCTAGGGAATGACATCAATGCTTGGTCAGAAAGAGTAGGTGAGCCGTACATGTTTAAGCCAAGTTCTTTTCCTTTTGTAATTAATGGATGAGATTTATCAATTGATGATGAATTTAGTCTAGTTGAGCGCGCTTTTACTTCACTTACTACCTTAAGTTGGATTTCATATAGTAAATCTTCATTGCAATAACATTCGTTGCTACGAACATCAACAACAAAAGTGCATTTATCAGGAACAACATTATGTTGTGTTCCTGCATTTACCATAGTGACGCTCATTTTTACTTCACCAAGTTCATCGCTAACTTTCTCAAAGCGGTGATTTTTAAACCAAGCAATATCTTCCATTGCTTTATAAATAGCATTGTCTCCTTCGTTGCGAGCTGCATGTCCGGCTCTACCGTAAGCAGTGCAGTCAAGAACCATTAAGCCTTTTTCTGCAATTGCCATTTGCATACCTGTAGGTTCTCCCACTATGGCAACATCAATTTTTGGGAGTTCCTTTAAAAGGCTTTCCATGCCGTTTGCGCCTGAAACTTCCTCTTCAGCCGAAGCTGCAAAAATTAAGTTATACGACTGAGTTCTTTCAGTTAAAATAAAGAAAGTATGAAGTAAGCTTACTAAGGAAGCCCCTGCATCATTACTTCCAAGCCCAAATAACTTTCCGTCTTGGACTTTTGGTTCATGAGGGTCAAGAGTCCAGCCATTAACAGGTTTTACCGTATCAATATGTGAGTTTAGTAAGATGGTAGGCTTGCTTTCATCAAAGCCAGGTGACATTAACCAAATGTTATTGTCCTTACGGTTTGCCACATATCCTAAACTCTCAATGTAGTTTTGAAGGTTATCTGCCACTGCATTTTCCTCTCGACTATACGATGGAATCGCAATCAATTCTTTTAGTAATTCTATAGCTTGTTCAGTCATGGATAAAATGGTTGTTATCTTACTATAGTTCCAGTTCCTTTACCTATTTCGTCAGCTTTTGAAATAACGACTTCTGTTACGCCAGCCTCAATTGCTTGAAATGCATTTTCTAGTTTTGGGATCATTCCGCCTTGGATTGTGCCATCAGCAACATAAGCTTCAAAGTCTGGTTTTGTAATTGTCGATATTACGCTGTCATCATCATCTGCATCACGAAGCACTCCTTTCTTTTCAAAGCAGTACATCAAAGTTACATCAAAGAATTTAGCTAATGCTTTAGCTGCTTCTCCAGCTATGGTGTCAGCATTTGTATTTAGCATATTGCCTTGTTTGTCGTGGGTAAGTGGTGCCAATACAGGAACTACGCCTTCAGAAATCAGCGAAGCTAAAATATCTGCATTCACTTCTTTTACATCACCAACAAAACCATAATCAACATCTTTTACAGGACGCTTTTCACTTCGCATGTAATTCATGTCTGCTCCTGTTAGGCCTAAAGCGTTAATGTTTAGAGCTTGTAAGCCGGCAACAATTTTTTTGTTGACCAAGCCACCATAAACCATTGTAACTACATTCAACATGTCTGCATCTGTAACCCTGCGCCCATCAACCATTTTGCTTTCAATGCCTAGCTGAGATGCAATGCGAGTCGCTGAACGACCACCTCCATGTACAAGCACTTTGTGTTCGTGAATATTTGAAAAATCTTTTAGTAACTGGCTCAAAGTTTCCGGTTCTTCTACGATTTGTCCGCCTACTTTGATTATGATAAGTTTTCTTTTCATTCTGTGTTATTTTGAGAATTGATATGTGCGCAACCAATTTAGCATTAGTCTTCGCCATTCTTCTGAAAATTCAAAATTTTGGCGCATTCCCCAGCCATGACCTCCTTTAGGAAAGATATACATAGCTGATGGTATTTTTTTGGCTTTTAGAGCCGAATAGAACATAATACTGTTTTCAGGTGGAACAGTAGAATCATTGTCACTTAAAAAAAGAATTGTTGGTGGAGTCTTTTTACTGATGTGAAGTTCATTCGAATATAATTTTATTGATTCTTCAGTTGGTTGTTCACCTAAAAGATTTTTTCTAGATTGAGTTTTTATGTTCAATTCAGACATTGTAATTACCGGATAAAATAAAGCCATTAAATTAGGTCTAGAGGAAAAATGCTCAATGCTGTCAGTTGCATCTTTATTGCCCTCATCAAAGTGTGTGCCTAAAGTTGAGGCTAAATGGCCTCCTGCTGAAAACCCGATAACTGCAATTTTATTTTTGTTGATTTTCCATTTTTTAGCATTAGCCCGAAGAACTTTAATCGCTCTTTTCGCATCGGCAAGCGGAATATTTGATTTTTCATTTGGGAGTCTATATTTTAGAACTACACCAATTATTCCTTGTTTATTTAACCATAAAGCCATCTCTGACCCTTCAGATTTGACGGCTTGCCCTTTGTATCCGCCACCGGGACAGATGATAGCCGCCGGGGTATTCTTTTTTAATGTGTCAGGGAAATAGATGGTCATTGAAGCCGTTGAAATATTGATAAGACGATTCTCATTATCTAATTTCTCAGGCTCTGTAATTCCATTGCTTTCAGAAGCTAAATTCGGCCAAAGAAGGACTTCAATCTTTGTTTGACTGTAGCCTGAAGCACATAAGACCAGAAGCAAAATGGTTAATAACTTAGCTCTATGTCTTAGGCTGTTTTTTCCTCTGGGAATCATTATAGGTTTTCCAAAATTCTTTTCATTACTACTTGAGCCGAAATTTCACGGTTAGCAGCTTCTTGAATTACGATAGATTCAGGGCTTTCGATAACATCGTCGCTCACAATCATATTGCGGCGAACAGGCAAGCAGTGCATGAATTTAGCTTTGTTTGTTAGCGCCATTTTCTCTGTTGTAACTGTCCAGCTTCTGTCAGAGCTAAGAATTTGACCATAGTTAGGATCTTGGTATGCTGCCCAGTTTTTTGCGTAAATGAAATCAGCTCCTGCAAAAGCTTTGTCTTGATCGTATTCCACTTTTGCTCCGCGTACAAATTTTTCGTCAAGTTCATATCCTTTTGGATGGGTGATTACGAAATCAACATCCGCTTCGTTCATAAAGTCAGCAAATGAATTTGGAACTGCTTGTGGTAATGCGCGTGGGTGAGGAGCCCAAGTTAAAACCACTTTTGGACGAGCCTTAGTTTTGTGCTCTTCAATAGTGATTAAGTCAGCAAATGCTTGTAGTGGATGCCCTGTTGCAGCTTCCATGCTGAATACCGGTTTACCTGAATATTTAATGAATTGATTAAGAATCTTTTCGTTATAATCATCTTCTTTATTTTCAAATTGAGCAAATGCTCTTACGCCAATTATATCACAATATTGTGCCATTACAGGAACGGCTTCCAATAGATGCTCAGGTTTGTCGCCATCCATTACTACACCTCTTTCTGTTTCAAGTTTCCAAGCTCCTTGGTTTACATCAAGAACCATAGTGTTCATGCCTAGGTTCATAGCTGCTTTTTGTGTGCTTAAGCGTGTGCGCAGACTTGAGTTGAAGAAAATCATCAGGCAAGTTTTGTTCTCGCCTAAATGCTTGTATGCATAGCGATCTTTTTTTACTTCTAAAGCTTCTTTGACTGCGGCATTTAAGTCGCCAAGGTCTTTTACATTGGTATAAAATCTCATGTTTAAATGAAGAATTATGAATTATGAATGAAGAATAAAGTCTCCGTCAAATTCCGTATTAATTATTTATTTTATTTTTTACTGTTTTTATAGATGCAATGAGTATTGAGATTAGTTCATTGCAATCAGAATTTAAACTTATATACATCTTTTCGTCAATATATGATGTGTCTTTTAATATGTTGAGCCAATAATCAGTTTCATTGGCTTCTTTCAATGCAATACTTAATTTGTGTATAAAGTCAAGATTGCTTTGTCCAAATTCAGATTCCCTAACTAAAGCTCCTACGGCAGTTCCGCTTCTTAATATTTGTTTACTAAGTATCCACTCTTTTTGTTCTGAGTTGAGAAACTTAGATAAATTTACTATGCGAATAGCAAATTGATAGCTTTTAATATGTAGAATTGATTTTTCTCGTTTATTCTTCATTATAATGTTTTGAATATTCTTAATTCATCATTCTACATTCTTAATTTAATAGCATGCTTTGCATTAGGTCTTGGAAATCAATTAAGTATAAGTCAAGAGTCATGTATTTAACACAAGCTCCCTCATCACAAAGATAGAGCCATTTTTCTTCGAAGCGAACTTGTTCCGCCTGCCATGACCAAATGGGTTCATAGGCAAACTTTTCTTTTCCTTCAGCAATATCCTGTTTGAGTTTATGGTCAAGTTTTACCGTTACAGTTGGTGTTTCTCCATCGCCAAAAGATTTTTTTAAATAGTCAAGGCTTAAGCTGTCTTTAAGTAGAGCGGTAACTCTCACTAACTTATTTCCTAAAAAAAACAGGTGAAGTTTCTGCATCTTTGTGTTACCAATACCCATGTCGTATGGTAGTTCATAAACCTGAACTATTTCCGGTAAACCATATAGGTTTGTTTGTCTCATTTCATAGCCTGCATAAGTTTCTTTTGGAGTCTTTAGTTTAAACTCCCGAAACCCAAAAGAGGTATCTAAGCGTTCTTTAGTTTGTGCATAACTAGATAGAGGAATGATAAATATGAGAATTAGAAAAAATAAGTTCTTTTTCATAAAGAATTACTTCGTTTACGCTCTTGTTTGTCCTTCTCCTTTTACAATGAATTTATAGCTAGTAAGTTCTGGTAAAGCCATTGGTCCCCGCGCATGCAGCTTTTGAGTACTGATTCCTATTTCTGCTCCCATACCAAATTGAGCTCCATCACTAAATGCTGTTGAGGCATTTGTATATACGCAAGCAGCATCTACTTGTTTGTCAAAAATGGCAATATTTTTAGCATTTTCAGAGATTATAGCTTCACTATGTTTTGAGCTGTATTTTGAAATATGATTAATCGCTTCTTCAAGACTTTCCACAGTCTTTAAGCTCATGCGGTAATCCATAAACTCTGTACCAAAGCTATTTTCTGTTGCTTTCTGAAGTAATTCCGCAGGATAGTGTCCACTCAGGAATGTATAAGCTTTGATGTCTGCTTCAATTACTACATTCTTTTCTGCCAATTTTGCACAAAGGAAAGGTAGGTCAGCTAGTCGTTTTTCGTTGATAATCATGCAGTCCAAAGCGTTACAAACACTTACACGGCGAGTTTTTGCATTGAAAATGATTGCAGCGCCTTTTTCTTTATCGCCAAATTCATCAAAATAAGTATGCACAACACCGGCACCAGTTTCAATAACCGGAACTTTAGAAGTATTACGCACATAGTCAATTAAACCTTTGCTTCCGCGTGGGATAATCAAATCTACATAGCCAACAGCATCCATCAGTTCTGCAGCAGCTTCACGACCGGCAGGTAATAGGTGTACAATATTTTCGTCTAAATCAAATTGCTTTAATACAGATTTGATTAAGTTAACAATAGCAAGGTTAGAGTTGTATGCATCAGTTCCACCTTTAAGCACACATGCGTTCCCAGATTTGAAGCAAAGCGAGAAAACATCGAAACTTACATTTGGACGAGCTTCATATATAATACCAATGACACCAAATGGAACTGTTACTTTAGTTAGTTGCAGGCCATTGTATAACTCGCGTTTTTCAAGGACTTTTCCAAGAGGAGTTGGTAGGCTTCCTACATTGCGAATATCCGAAGCAATTCCTTCGATGCGTTCTGCTGTAAGTAGCAGGCGGTCGTATAAAGGATTTGATTTTTCCATTGACGCAAGGTCTTTTTGGTTTTCAGCCAAAATCATTTCTGTGTTTGCGACAGCAGCATCAGCCACAGCTTTCAGTACAGAGTTGATTTTCTCATCAGAAATTAGGTTCAAAGCACGAGAAGCTTTCTGCGAAGTTTCTTTCCAAGTATTTTGTGTCATAATATCTATCGTTTTTATTTTATCAATCTAGGTATAAATAGTCATAATGAACCATTGGTCGCACGCCTTTTTTTCCAATTAGTTGGCTAGCTTTCTCACTATCGTATTTTGCTTTTCCAACGCCAAGTTGTTTGCCATTTTCATCAATAATCTTTACAATGTCATCTTTTTCAAACTCCCCGTTTATGGAGGTTATCCCAACAAAAAGGAGTGAAGTGGCTTTGTTGCCTGAAAGGGCTTGCGATGCTCCTTCGTTAATGTGAATTTCACCTTTAGCAAATCCGTCGCTGTGGGCAATCCACTTTTTCACGCTAGAAGTTTCTTTTGGGTTTGCAATGAATTTTGTGCAAACCGTGTCGCTTCCTTTTTTTAGAAGTTCCGGGAGTATATTATTCTTTTTGCCGTTGGCAATAATTACTGTGATACCTTCATCAGCAACCTTGCGGGCAATATTCATTTTAGTAATCATTCCTCCACGACCAAATGATGATTTCCCGGCTTGAATATATTGAGCTAGGTTTTTCTCAGAATGGACCTCGCGAATTACTTCTGATTTTGGGTCTTCCGGATTCCCGTTATAGATGCCATCGATATTGCTTAGGATAATCAAAGCTTCCGTATGCATCATAGTTGCTATTAAGCCAGACAGCTCATCATTATCAGTAAACATCAGCTCTGTTACAGAAATGGTATCATTCTCATTCACAATAGGAATAACCTTGTGAGCGAGCATTTCTGTGATGCAATTCTTTTGATTTAGATAATGGCGACGGGAACCAAAGTTCTCCTTTGTTGTAAGAACCTGACCGCAGAAAATTCCATGCTTTTGAAAAAGTTCGTAGTAGCGGTTAATCAGTTTAGCCTGACCTACAGCAGAGAAAAGTTGGCGTGCTGAAACCGAATCAAGCTTTTTGCTTAGTTTAAGCTCGCTGCGCCCAGATGCTACAGCACCTGATGAAATGAGTATAACTTCAACTCCATTTTTATGTAAAGTTGCAATTTGCTCCACCAAGCTTGCAATACGATCCAAGTCTAGTGTTCCATCTTTATGAGTTAAAACATTGCTGCCAATTTTTATGGCTACTTTTTTATTTTGAAAGTCCATTTTTCAGCCTAATACAAATGAAATTTATGATTTTCGAAGGTAGGCAAAAATACGAAAATTGTTAGCAAAAAGGAAGAGATATTAATTCGCTTATATATTGTAGTTATATGACTGAAAAATATGAAGATAAAAGGATTGGTTTATTTAGTTTTACCTTTCAATTCAATACTCTTTCGTTTTAATAACTCCTCCCAGAACTTTCTGTATTTTTCAATATCTTGTTCTCTCCTCATTTCATTGATCTTTTTGATGCTAACTTTTTTCATTTCCATTTTTGATTTCAGGTTTAACTTCCATTCCTCCCATTTCAATAGCAGCTTGTCTGATTCTTAAATGTAGTGATGTTGTGACTTTTCCATTTAATGCATCTGCAACAGTAGGAAAAGAGGTGTTTAATAATTTTACTAAACGACCTTTGTCGCCATTCTTTACAAGGATTTGATTTGCCATTTTTTTATATAAATTTGTAATGTCTTGTAAAGTCTTTAAATTTTAAAAGACTTTACAAAGATAGTTCACGATATGAAAAAACAATACTAATTTGTGAACTTTATTTCACAAAACAAAAATAAAATGAATAAATCTTTAATCTTAACAAGAATAAAAACAAGTAAAGGGTTTAAGACAGATAAGGAATTGGCTGAATTTCTTGATATTAAAAGCTCTACTTTGTCAAATTGGTATTCTAGAAATGCAATAGATTTTGAGCTTGTGTTCACTAAATGTGAAGATTTGAATGCGGATTATTTGATTTTTGGCAGAGGGAATAAAACACAGGATTCAGATATCATTATGGAGCCGACAAGCGAGTATCATAAAAAATCTGTTAGAGAAAGTGAATTGGAATATACAGTTTCAGTTCAAAAGGAATATATTGAGCTTTTGAAAAAGGAAATAAAAAAAGAGGAGTAGAGAGTGTTGGAATCGTTAAGTCTAAATAAATATTATATATTATTATGAGAGCCATCGCAAAACGGTGGCTTTTTTGTTTGTTTACACATGCACCAAGCTACTTCTTGTGGTTCTTCCAGTAACACTCGTACCGGTTGTATTCCCGTTCCTTTATGGGAGCCATCGCAAAATAATGCGCCTTTTTTACTTCTGCCACAGGCACACCAAAAATATTTACCTTTTCCCATAGTCATTATCTTCGGCCCTTTGGCTGCCACAATTGGTTTTTCCATACTCGTAGTTTTTCTATGAAAACAAATTTATAAAAAATGGTTTAAAAGATTCCTTCATCAGCAAAGCTGAAATACTGCTCTTTTGCGATGATGATGTGATCTAATGGCGTGATGTCTACTGCTTCGAAAGCGATTTTTAGTTTTTGTGTAATGATTTTGTCTTCGTTACTTGGTTCTTTTTTGCCGGAAGGATGATTGTGGCAAAGGACTACGGATGAGGCAAGCTTGTCAAGGCTTTGTTTTAATATAATTTTGGTGTCAACCACTGTTCCTGCAAGTCCGCCTTGGCTGACTTTGATTTGGTCAATGACTTTGTTGCCTCTGTTTAGTAGTAAAATCCAGAATTCTTCGTGAGCTAAATCACTCAGTAGTGGGTGAAATAAATCAAAGATGTCTCTGCTGCAAGTGATTTGTTTTTTCTCTAATGACTCAGCATGTTTTCTTCTGCGACCAAGTTCAAGAGCTGCCACAATAGTTATAGCCTTTGCTTCGCCTATGCCTTTGAAGTTTTGGACTAAATCTTTGACGCTGCGTTGACCAAGTTCAATTAAGTTATCGTGTGATTGTCTTAAGATTCTGCGCGATAGTTCTACTGCGGTTTCTTCAGTGTTGCCCGAGCCAATGAGTATTGCTAGTAGCTCAGCATCTGATAGGCTTGCAATGCCTTTTTGTAGAAGTTTTTCTCTAGGTCTGTCTTCTTCAGCCCATTCTGTGATAGTTAAGCGTTTGAATTCCATGCTCATCAAAGTTTGTGCAAATATACTAAAAATTAGAAATTGGCACTTTGTTTCTTTGCTGATAGGAAATAAAAAAGCCTCACTCAAATTGAGCAAGGCTTTTTCTATATTGTAATTCTTTATTAAGCTAAAGAGTTAGTAAAGCGAGTTAATTTTGATTTTAAGTTCGCTGCTTTGTTTTTGTGGATAATGTTCTTTTTAGCTAATCTGTCTAGCATAGAACTTACTTTTGGAAGCATTTCTGTTGCCTCAGCTTTAACTGTTGCTGCGCGTAATTTTCTTACTGCATTACGAGCTGTTTTTGCATAATATCTGTTATGCAATTTTCTTTTTTCAGCTTGTCTGATTCTTTTTACAGATGATTTATGATTTGCCATCTTTTAATTTCCTTTTATTTCCTTATATATATTTTGTAGTCCCTAGGAGAATCGAACTCCTCTTTCCAGGATGAAAACCTGGCGTCCTAACCGATAGACGAAGGGACCTTGCTTTTTTGAGAAACTATTTTTCTCGATTGCGGATGCAAAGATAGACATGTTTTTTATATCTGCAAAACAATTCAAAAAAAAATTCTAATTATTTTCAATATCTTTTAGATGAAGGTTAATAGAATGGGATGAAATGTGTATCTCCCAAACGGAGTATGCTAGTGATAAGGCTAAGATAACTAATGCGATAGCAAATATATAAGCAGCTACAATTTTTAATCCAACATAAATAACAAACATTGATACAACACATAAAAAAAGACTGCTAGTTCCTAGCCACTGCATGCGTCTGACATAGAATAAGCGTTTTTTTAGTGTTTCTATTTGTTCGATGTAGTTCTCGTTTTTTGTTTCTAAATAGCGGTCTTTCAGATTTCGGATAACCTGTGTGTATGATAAAAAGCGATTCGTGTATGCAAGCATAATCAGTGAGATAGCTGAAAACAATAAAGCAGGTGTACCTAATGTTATTTCGTCAAGTGCTAAATGTATATTCATAATGTGTAGTTTTTTACAAAGGTACTTTTTTTAATAACAAGTCTGAATCAGAATTAACCTTCCTTATATTAAGAACTAATTACGGTTTTGTATTTTTGTGGCAAAGAAACTAGAGATGCAAATTAAAACCAAAGCTATAGTTTTACATACCGTAAAATGTTCTGAGAATAGTGTGATTGTTCATACTTATACTGAGCAGCATGGGCGCATGTCTTATGTAGTAAATGGGGTGAAGAGTAAGCGTTCTTCTTTGCGTTCTTCTTTTTTGCAGCCTTTAATGGTGTTGGAACTGGATACGGATTATAATCCGAATAAGGATTTGCAGAGGATAAAAGAAAGTCGTGTGGCCTATACTTTTACCGATTTGCCTTATGATCCTTCTAAAAATGCCTTGGCGATTTTTATTGCGGAGTTGCTTTACCGATCCTTAAAGGAACCTCATACTGACCCTGAGTTATTCCAGTTTATATATGACTCAATTGAGAAATTGGATACTTCTGAAAATGGTGTAGGGAATTTTCATTTATCTTTCTTAATGCAGTATTCAAGACATATGGGATTTGCCCCGCAGCATGACACCTATATAGATAATGCGCATTTTGATATGCAGAATGGAGTATTTTTATCTTCAAGGCCGTCTTTTGGAAATTGCTTAAGTAATTATGATAGTCGTTTGTTTGCTACAATTTGTACTATTAATTATGGCAATATGCATGGTTATAGTTTTACCAGAGAGGATAAAAAGGCTTTGTTGAAAAATCTGATGTCTTACTACAAATTACATATGCATCATTTTTCGCATATAAAATCACTTGATGTATTGTATCAGCTGTTTGCTTAAATAGTGGTGGAAAGTATTTTCTGTGCTTTTCAAAAAAATATCTATTTTTGTGCCCAACTATAAATGGTCCTGTAGTTCAATGGATAGAATACGAGTTTCCTAAACTTTAGATTCGGGTTCGATTCCCGGCGGGACTACAAAGTCATAAAGCCTCCGATAGGAGGTTTTTTTATTTTTAATACTTTAGATATTATCCTGAAATTACTACTTGAGAGAGTGAGTTTAATATTTTTGCCAAAAAAACACTCTGAAATTGATATTTTTCTTAATTTTGATTTTTGTTATTTTGATACTGAAAGGCAATTTGTAATTGCAAAATAACACTAAAATAACTCAATTATTTTACAAATTAAAATTTTATATTATGAAAGGTGTCGTAAAGAAATTTCGTCTGAACGGTTTTTTTGAAGTTGAAGCTGATGGTCTTACAGCTGTGGTTGAATTAGTTGGTTGTTCAGTAGTGCAGCCTGGTGATGAAATTGAGGGTGATTTAGATTCTACTGGAGGTAAAGACCTTAATAATCTCACTCAAAAAGATACGCTTGATGCATTTGTGCATGAAGTAATCAAATAATACTTGCAATGTAGAAATTTCTACTTCCATAAAGTATAAATCCCGTTCAGGTTTGAGCGGGATTTTTTTGTTTAGTTCCTTATTATTATGGAAGTTCTTTCTTTATAAATGTCAATTAAGATCAGTAAGATTATAATGGCTATAATGTTTATCTCAATAAAAGATGTTTCACTACTAACACTTAATGAGAATTGAGACTTAATAAATGCCAAGCTGAAAATAGGGCTTAGATTTTCTTTAATTCCAACAGATAATTTTAATCCGGAGCAAAAACGATAAATATAGTTGCTAAAGCTGAATGATACTATTTGTATTATTTGCAATACAGAGGAAAGGATGAGTCCTCTTTCAATTTTGTTGTTTTGGAGTAGAAGAATTCCAGAATAGAGAGAAAACCCAAATAAAAATAGAGGAATAATATAGTTGAAATCAATATTCTTAGACTGAATTAAAAACAAAGCTGTAAATACTAAGCCCAGTAATCCTCCAATGATTTGAATGATTGCAATTAGAGATAAAGTAGTTCTTGTATTTTTTATTCTGAGTTTCATTTTGATTTGCAGATTGAGTTTTTTTTACTTCCACCCCTTAAACGGATGCTCGCTTAAATAAGAATTGTAGTATTTAATGTCGTAACTAACTTCTTTACCTATCCATGATGGAATGTTGAATTGTTCATCAGGAGAGTCGAGCTCGATTTCTGCAATTGTAAGCCCTTCGTTTTCACCTAGGAACTCATCTACTTCCCAAATCTTCCCTTTGTACTCAATGCGATATCTGTTTTTCTCAATGATTGTAGGTAAAGCAAGTTTGGATAGCATTTCTTTGGCTTCGGCGACAGGAATCTCGTATTCGTACTCCACGCGGGATATACTTTCGTTTTTACCTTTAATAGTAAGGAAGCCCTTTTCGTTTGCTACGCGAATGCGGATAGTGCGTTCAGGCTCTGTAGATAAATAGCCTTGTTGGAAGTGTGAGGGTGCAGCGAGTTGTTTGTAAGCATCACTTTTTACCAAAAACTTTCTTTCTATTTCTGTTGCCATGACTATTCTTTTTCAATAAAAACATTTCTGAACTCAATAGGGTAACCTTCATACATTAATAATATATGTCCTTGCGTTTCGCTAAGTTTAGAGCCTTCGTTTATTTTTTTACCGTTTAGGTATTGTGAGCAGATGCTGTCTTTAAAGATGATTACGGTAGTATTCCATTCACCAACAGGGTTTTCTGCTTCAAGATATCTCTTTGATGTAGTGTTTTTCCCTGGAGCGGTTGCTTCTCCATTGACTTCCATGGTAGTTTCTTTAAGCATGATGAAGTCTCCGGTTGCGTCATCCTTTATCTGAAATTGGAATCCTTTTGGCCAAAACTCATCAGGAGTAGTTGTCGGTACATTATACATGATGCCACTATTTCTTTTTTTGCTTTTGCGAATAACAGTTGAGTCTGTAACCCATCTAAAGCCTACGCTTAATTTGTAGTTTCCTTTAAACTCGGCTTTAGTGATAAGGTAGGCTTTTCGTTTTCCTTGAGATTTTATTATTCCATTTTCAAAGATAAAAGGAGGTTCTTTGCTTATGCTATCTGGTTCTGCATATATGCGCCAACTATTAATTGAGTCTTTTAGGAAAAGCTTGCTAATTTTTTCTTGAGCAGAAAGACTGCTGTAAATAAATAAGCATGATACGATAGAGAGAAGTAATATTTTTGTTTTCATAGATCTGAATTTACATTGCCGGACTAAATAAGCGAGAAAGAGATTCTTTGATGCGTTGATATTTAGGCCTTTTTTGCCATTCACTTGGAATAACTTCTTTAGATTGGTTTATATCTTCTAGGAATAATTCTTTTAATTCCAAAGCTGTTGTTTTGTCGTAGATAAATGCATTGATTTCAAAATTCTGCTCAAAGCTTCGAAAATCCATATTAGCCGTTCCAATAGTAGATATTTTGTCGTCAATGACAAAGGTTTTGCTGTGTAAAAATCCATTTGTAAACCAATACACTTTTACGCCGGCTTCATGAAGTCGTTCTATAAATGAATTATTGCTAGCTTGTGCCATGGAGGTATCTGATTTAGTTGGAATAATTAAACGAACATCCACTCCTCTTAATGCGGCTGTTTGAATGGCAGTTAATATTTCATCCGTAGGCATGAAATATGGCGTGTGTATATATATATATTCTGAAGCAGTTGTGATGGCTTGGTAAAAACCAAGCATGATGTCCTTAAATCGTTTGTCAGGGCCGCCATCCACAATCTGGATAAGGTTATTGGTATCGTATTTTTCAGGTACGGGAAAGTATTTGTTGTCTTTCAACATTTCTTTGCATGTGAAATACCAGTCGGCATGGAAAGTTTCCTGTAAGCCATAAACGGCAGAGCCTTCAATTTTAACCATGGTGTCTCGCCATGCTCCAAGGAAGTCGCCATACAAATATCTGTCAGCCATATTAACTCCGCCCGTGTATCCAATTTTCCCGTCTACAATGACAATTTTTCTGTGACTTCGGAAATTGATTCTGCTAAAAATGTATGGGAATCTTGGCGGATAGAAAGCTTGAAACTCAACTCCTGCTTTTTTTAAACTTCGGAAATATGCTTTGTTTAGGTCAAAACAGCCCCAATAATCATATATAAGTTTTACTTCAACGCCTTCTTGAGCTTTTTTTATCAAAAGCTCTTTAAGCTTATGCCCGACGCGGTCATTTGAGATAATGTAAAACTCGATGTGGATATGGCTTTTAGCTTGTTCTATGTCTTTAAATATTGAGTCAAATGTTTCTTTCGGTTCTGATAAAACTGTTATTTTATTGTTGCCGTATACAACATTGTCATCTTCGTTTTGAATTAATTTGATTAGGTTAATGGTTCCGTTACACAGATTTTTTGTCATTAGTTGTTCTAACGGAATTGCGGCATTGTTTTCCGGTTCAAATTTTCTTATTCTTCTTTTTATGATTTTCTTTTTTTGTCTTAGGTTTTGTCCCAGTACTAAGTAAAAGAATACTCCAAGCAGAGGTAGTAACATAATTACTAATACCCATGCAATGGAGCGTATTGGGTTTCTATTCTCTAGTAGAAGAACTGCTAAGGTTGATACTGCTGAATAGAGATATAAAGCCAGTAGCGATACGAAGATGATATTTGACCAAATAAATTCCATTGTTAATGATTTTTATAAATCAATATTTTGTTTGGATTACAGTCTTGAGATTCAGTTAAGTAATCTTGTTTTATGCTTGGAGCAGTTACTCCTTTGATGAGTTTGATTGGTGCAATTTCTACTTTGGCTTCATCCCACAAGTTTGCAGCAATAAAACTTTCTAATACTGTAAGTCCTCCTTCTACAATTAGCGAGTTTAATTTTTGTGAATATAATTCATTCATTATTAGAGGAAGAATATCTTGTTTGAAATTTATTTTAAAATACTGTGTATGTTCTGAATTTTGCTTGTCAGCTTCAGTAAATACGAGCGTTTTTGCTTCATCGTTCAAGATTCGGTATTCTTCTGATATGATTCCTTTTCTGTCAATCACAATTCTAGTTGGGTTTCTGCCTTCGCACATGCGATTTGTAAGCTGAGGATTGTCCATTAGCACTGTGTTTGTGCCAACTAATATTGCAGCTTCTTCAGCTCGCATTTTGTGATTTAGTTTCTGTGTTTCTTCAGTTGAGAAAATCACAGGAGGTGTAGTGTTATCAGTTCTATCAGAGTCAATAAAACCATCTTCGGATTGTGCCCATTTTAGAAAAATATAGGGTCTTTTCTTTTCATGAAAAGTAAAGAAGCGTTTGTTTACCTCTCTTCCTTCTGATTCAAGAATTCCCCAACTTACATCTACACCTGCATCCTGTAGCATTTTGATTCCTCTGCCAGCTACTTCGTGAAATGGGTCTACATTGCAGATGACTACTCGAGGTATTTGTTTTTGGATGATTAATAGTGAACAAGGAGGCGTTTTGCCGTAATGAGAACATGGCTCAAGGTTTACATATAAGGTAGAATCTTTTAGTAAATCTTGATTCTTAACCGAGTTGATTGCATTGGGTTCAGCATGAGCTTGACCGTATAATTGGTGATATCCTTCCCCAATTATTTCACCCTTATGCACAATAACCGCTCCCACCATAGGATTGGGTGCAACATGGCTAATTCCCTTTTGAGCCAGTTCGAAGCAGCGTTGCATGTATTTCTCGTCAGTAGCCATTGTTAAATTATAAAACAATTCAGTCTGTTAGAATAAATGTAGTACTTTTGTGCACCAATTTTTATAACACTATGATGCAGCAATTTAGGCAATATATCAAAACAGAATTGTCAGGGTTATATTCTGATTTAGAAATCCGAAATTTGTTTTTTCAGATAATGGAAAGCCTAACCGGAGGTTCCCATGCCGAGATACTTGCTAACAAATATAGCTATTTCTCTGATATTCAAACCAAGGAATTTGAATCTATTGTTTCTCGATTGAAAAAATCAGAACCGATACAGTATGTGTTAGGTTCTTGTAGCTTTTATGGGCTAGAGTTTAAGGTGGGTAAAGGAGTTTTAATTCCCCGTCCCGAAACAGAAGAGCTTGTTGATTGGGTAATAAAGGACTATTCGGATAGGAAGAATGTCAATTTATTAGATATTGGAACGGGAAGTGCTTGTATTGCAGTTAGTTTGGCAAGGAACTTGCATGATTCTACTGTTTTTGCTTATGATGTATCGGAGGATGCGCTAAAGATTGCCAGAGAGAATGTGTTGGCTAATGATGTTGAGGTTAAGTTGAAACAGGTGGATATTTTAAAAAGCTCAAAAGATAAATTGGGGAATTTTGATATTATTGTTAGCAACCCTCCTTATATAAGAGAATCTGAGCAAGTTGATATGGAAGCAAATGTGTTGGAATATGAACCATCGTTGGCTTTATTTGTTAATGAGAATGATCCTTTAGTGTTTTACAGAAATATAGCAAAATTTGCACAGTTGAATTTAGAAAAAAAGGGAACTCTGTATTTTGAGATCAATCAGGCGTTTGGGCAAGCGACAGTTGATCTGTTATCAGAATTAGAGTTTATAAATATTGAATTAAGAAAAGATAGCTTTGGGAAAGACAGAATGATAAAAGCCGAAAAGAAATAAAAATTTTAACTACCAACCACCATGAAAAAACAATTAAACTACGAAGAAGCCTTAGTGAAAGCGGCTGCTTTATGCCGAAAAGTAGAGCGCTGCGAAGCTGATGTCCGCACTAAGCTTGCAGAATGGAATATATCTGAAGCTGATATTGAGAAAATTATTACGCGTTTGAAAGAAGATAAATTTCTGGATGAAGCTAGATTTAGCTCAATGGCTGTAAGACGAGGCCTACAAATTAACAAATGGGGAAAAGTGAAGATTGCATATAATCTTAGAGTAAAAAAGGTTGCAGATCCTTTTATCGAAAAAGCGCTTAGTGAGATTAACGATAAGGAGTATATAGAAACATTGAGAGATTTGCTTAAATCAAAAGATGTTGGCTTGAATTACAAAAATAAGTATGAGCATAGAGCCAAATTATTCAGTTTTGCTTTAAGTAGAGGATTTGAGTCTGAGCTTATCAATGAAGCTGTGAAAGAAATTGAAATTTAAATAAAAAAGCCTTCGAAAATTTTCGAAGGCTTTTTTTATTTTGATGTCCCGTCCTAAAATAAGTTGACAATAATTAGACTTATTATGGAAGACTTAAGTAAACAAAGAAAGAAACGCAGTCAAAAGGATTACACATTAGGCTTTAAATTAGATCTAGTTTCTCGCATAGAAAAAGGCGAGATGACTTATAAACAAGCGCAATCCACTTATGGGATACAAGGCAGAAGTACAGTTTTGGTTTGGTTAAGAAAACATGGTACTTTAGACTGGTCAAAACCCAATGAAAGATTTATGCCTACTGCTAAAAGAAAAGAAACCCCAGCTCAAAAGATTAAACGATTAGAAAAAGAGTTAGAGGAAGAGAAACTTAAAACCCTGTTTCTAGATACGATGATTGATATAGCAGATGAACGCTATGGAACCGGAATCAGAAAAAAGTTCTCATCCCAACAGTCACAACGCTCCGACAAGAAAAAGGAATAAGCCTTTCAAAATCTTGTAGATTGTTTGGGATAAGTAGACAAGCATTATATCAATCAAATGCTAGAATAGTTCTACGGGAGCAACAGTTGCAAAAAGTAAAGCAGTTAGTTGAGACTACACGAATGCAGATGCCAAGAATAGGCACTCGAAAACTCTACAGCCTGCTAGAAGCTGACCTCAAGAAGCAAGGAATCAAAATTGGTAGAGATGCTCTGTTTAACTTCTTAAGAAGAGAGCACCTACTGGTAAAACCAAAGAAAAATTATACAAAGACAACTCACTCAAAACATTGGTTAAGAAAACATCCTAACTTGTACACAAACAAACAAGTTAAAGAAGCAGAAGAAGTTTTTGTAAGCGACATAACATACCTAAACTCAAGACAAGGAACTCATTATTTATCCTTAGTTACAGATGCATACAGCAGAAAAATAATGGGTTATCAGCTAAGTAATAATATGAATACTGAAAATGTGGTTAAGGCTTTAAAAATGGCTATTAGAAACAAGCAAACAAATAAAGTGACTATACATCATTCTGACAGAGGATTACAATACTGTTCCAGTCTATATCAAGAAACTTTAGCTAAAGCAAATATGCTTCCTTCAATGACAGATGGATATGACTGTTATCAAAATGCTTTAGCAGAAAGAGTTAATGGAATATTAAAACAAGAATTTTTATTGTATAATTGTAATAGCTTTAATGAACTTAATGAGCTAGTAAAAGAGTCAATAGCAACTTATAACTCTAAAAGACCTCATTTATCTCTAGGGATGAAGACTCCTGATTTTGTGCATAAAAAAACCAGAGAAGAAAGCTTCTCTGGTCTTAATTAATTTTATTAAAAACTGTCAACCTATTTTAGGACGACACATGACTTGTGATATCTATTAAGATAATTTTTGTCCAGTTACGATTTCTAAAGTATCAGTAGCAATCATTAATTCCTCATCTGTAGGGATAACAACTACTTTCACCTTAGAGTTTGGTGTGGAGATAATAGCTTCTTTACCTCTAAGACCTGAATTGAATTTCTCATCAAGTTCAATGCCTAAGTATGTAAGTGATTTACATACTTTTTCGCGAACACGAGTGTCGTTTTCGCCAATACCACCTGTAAATACTAAAGTGTCTACGCCGTTAAGAACAGCAGCGTAAGAACCGATATATTTTACTACATGGTAGTCAAACATTTCAGTTGCAAGTTTTGCACGCTCATTTCCAGCTGCAATTGCATCTTCAATATCACGCATATCACTTGATACACCTGAGATACCAGCAAGACCACTTTTCTTGTTAATAAGGTCAGCAAATTCTTTGATGTCCATGTTCTCTTTGTTCATCACAAATGTTGCAACACCAAGGTCAAGGTCACCAACACGAGTACCCATCATTAAACCTTCAACTGGAGTCATACCCATAGAAGTGTCAATAGATTTACCGTTTTCGATAGCTGCGATAGAGCCACCGTTACCTAAGTGAGCAGTAATTACTTTTGAGTTATGGTAGTCGATATCTAAGAATTCACATGCGCGTTTAGATACATAACGGTGACTAGTTCCGTGAAATCCATAACGACGGATTGCATATTTTTCATACAATTCGTAAGGAAGTGGATACATATATGCATGTTTAGGCATTGTTTGGTGGAAAGCAGTGTCGAATACTCCTACTTGAGGAATACCTGGTAAAATGTTTTCAATTGCAGCAATACCTTTTAAGTTTGCAGGGTTATGAAGAGGAGCGATGTCAATACAATCTTCAACCATTTTCAATACATCATCAGTAAGAAGAACAGAAGAGTTGAATTTTTCTCCACCATGTACTACGCGGTGTCCTACTGCGTTAATTTCATCCATTGATTTGATACAACCATATTTCTCATGTACCAATGTTTCAAGGATGAACTCAATACCAGCTGTGTGTTCAGCTATATCTTTTTGTAAAGTTACTTTTTCGCCGTTAGGAGCAACAAATTTTAAGAATGAACCTTCAAGACCAATTTTTTCAATCCCACCTTGAGTTAATTCTTCTTTTGTGTTCATCTCAAATAACTTGTATTTGATAGATGAACTACCGCAGTTTAATACTAAGATTTTCATTTTTCTATTTAATTGTTTTTCAAGTACAGATTATTTTTTGTTACCAATTGCTTGGTTAGCAGTGATAGCTACTAGTTTTACGATGTCGCCAACTGAACAACCACGAGAAAGGTCGTTAATAGGAGCAGCCATGCCTTGAAGGATTGGTCCTACAGCTTCAGCTTTAGCAAAGCGTTGAACTAATTTGTAGCCAATGTTTCCGGCTTGAAGGTCAGGGAATACAAGTACATTTGCTTTACCTGCGATATCACTTCCCGGAGCTTTGCTTTGTCCTACAGAAGGAACGATAGCAGCGTCAGCTTGAAGTTCACCATCAATTTGCATATCCGGAGCCATTTCTTTAGCTAGTTTAGTTGCTTCAACCACTTTGTCAACTAATTCATGTTTAGCTGAACCTTTAGAAGAGAAGCTTAACATAGCGATACGAGGTTCAAAACCTGCAATGCTGCGAGTTGTGTTTCCTGTAGAAACTGCAATTTGAGCTAATTCAGCAGCAGTTGGATTTGGGTGAACGGCACAGTCAGCAAATACCATTAATCCGTTTTCACCATATTCGGGAGTGTTAGTAAACATTAAGAATGCTCCAGAAACTACGCTGATTCCAGGTAATGTTTTTACGATTTGGAATGCAGGACGAAGTACATTTCCTGTTGCATTTTGAGCACCAGCTACTTCACCGTCAGCATCACCATTTTTGATTAATAAACAACCTAGGTATAATGGGTCTTTAGCTAATTTTGTTGCATCTTCAATTGTCATTCCTTTGCTTTTGCGAAGTTCGAATAACAAGTTTGCATAAGTAGGCATGTTAGAATCTTTTTCAGGATCTAAAATAGTTGCGTACTTGATGTTTACTAAGCCTAATTCGCCAGCTTTAGCTTCAATCTCAGCTTTTGGGCCAATAAGGATAATTTTTGCAATCCCTTCTGCTAAAACGATGTCGGCAGCTTTTAGCGTTCTTTCTTCAGTTCCTTCCGGCAAAACAATTCTTTGTTGATTGTTTTTGGCACGGTTGACCATTTCGTTTAATAAATCCATATATAATTTTATTTAATTGATATTATAAAATGCAAAAGAAGAGTCGCGTTTTATGTTTTGCCATGTGGGGATTGCAATTTCAATAAAAAGTGGAATGCCGACTTTGCAACTCGCGAAGCGCAAAGTTACCAAATATCTTTGTTATACAGATAGGATTTTGTGTAAATGTTTGTATTTTTTATGAGAATTATTAGGTAATTCTGAAAATAAGTTATTTCACTTGTGTTACAAGCTCTTATCATTCTTTTTAAACAGATAATTTTTCGCAAATAAATATTTTAATTTGCGTTTCTGTATATTTGCAGCAACAATAAAATTTACTTCATTATGAAAATAGCTATCATAGGTGCCGGAAATATGGGTGGTGCCATTGCAAGAGGAATCTTAAGTACAAAAATCATTGATGCTCAAAAACTGATTGTTTCGGATCTTAACAAAGCAAATTTAGATGCTTTGAAAGAGATTGATTCTGCTGTAGAAGTAACTACAGATAATAAAGCTGCGGCATCAAAAGCTGATTATGTAATTGTGGCGGTTAAGCCATGGTTAGTACAACCTGTTTTGACAGATCTTGACGGAATCTTAACCGGAGAAAAGGTTTTGCTTTCAATCGCAGCCGGAATTGATTTTGAGTTTTTATCAAAAACTATTGAGAATCAGATTAGTATGTTTCGTATTATGCCAAATACTGCTATTTCTTTGAGTGAAAGTATGACATTAATAGCTTCTCAAGATGCGTCAAAAGCTCAAGAAGAATTTGTAATTAATCTATTTAATCAATTAGGGAAAGCGGTTTTGATTCCTGAGCATTTAATGGGTCCAGCTACTTCTGTTGCCTCTTGTGGTATTGCTTATGCATTGCGTTATCTTCGTGCTGCAACTGAAGGTGCTGTAGAACTTGGATTTAGAGCTGATGAGGCAGCGCAAATTGTAGCTCAAACTATGAAAGGTGCTGTTGAATTAATCCTGCAAAATCAGTCACATCCTGAGGTGGAGATTGATAAAGTTTGTACTCCTGGTGGTTGGACTATAAAAGGTCTTAACGAAATGGAGGCACATGGATTTACTAATGCTGTTATTAAAGGATTACAAGCTAATAAATAAGTTATGATGAAGGTGCATAATCTCTCCGAGCGCAACTCCTTGTTGAATAATTTTCTAAAAGAAATAAGAAGTGTTGATATTCAAAAAGATCCACTTCGTTTTAGAAGAAATATTGAGCGTATAGGTGAGATTATGTCTTATGAAATCAGTAAAACTTTTGATTATATAGAAGAAACTGTGACTACACCGCTTGCTGATGCTACAGTAAATGTATTTCAGGATAAAGTGGTGTTAGCTACTGTTTTTCGTGCCGGATTGCCATTTCATCAAGGTTTCTTAAGTTACTTTGATAGAGCTGAGAATGCATTTGTATCCGCTTTTAGAAAGTATAAGAATGAAGTTGATTTCGAGATTCTTATCGATTACATAGCAACTCCTTCTATTGATGGTAAAACTGTAATTATTGCAGACCCAATGCTGGCAAGTGGAAGTTCTATGGAGATGGCTATTGAGGCTCTTTTGCAGTATGGAACTCCTGCTCATATTCATGTTGCTTCTGTGATTGCAAGTAAGCAGGGTGTAAAATATGTAAGAGACCATTATCCAGAAAATACTACAGTTTGGTGTGCTGCAATTGATCCTAAATTAAACGCACATTCTTATATCGTTCCCGGGTTAGGAGACGCCGGTGATTTAGCTTTTGGCGAGAAACTTTAATACTTAGAATATATGCAAGATATAAGATGGAAGCAACGATATGGGAATTTTAAGAAAGCTTTAGATAAATTATCTGAAGCTGTGGAATATGTACACCAACAGAATTTCCTGGAAGCTCCAAAAGTTGATTCGCATGTTTTGACAGAAGTTTTGAAGGAAGGGCTAATACAGAGGTTTGAATATACCCATGAGTTAGCTTGGAATGTGATGAAGGATTTTGCTGAATATCAGGGGAACAATGATTTAAGAGGTTCTCGAGATACAATTCGAGAGGCTTTTAAAATGAAGCTCATTGAAGATGGTGCTTTGTGGATGAGTATGATTGAGGCTAGAAATAGAACTTCTCATACCTATGATGAGAAAACAGCAGATGATATCTTTCAAAAAATTATTACGGTGTATTTTCCGGCAATGGTTAGCTTCTCTGAAACTATGGATAAAATATCAAAGGAGGATTAATGCGTTTTGGCTTAGATGAAAATGATATTGAGCGTATTAATTCTGTTCTTAGCTCTGAAGGAGAAGTTACTAAGGCAATATTGTATGGTTCAAGGGCAAAAGGTAATTATAAACCTCATTCTGATATCGACATAACTCTTGTTGGCGAAAAGCTAGATGTAGATATTTTGAATCGTATTGCTTGGCAACTTGATGATTTGTTGTTGCCATATAATATTGATTTGTCAATCTATCATCATATCTCAAATACTGATTTAATTGATCATATAAATAGAGTTGGCAAGCTCCTGTTTGAGCGCTAGAGTGTTCTGATTATGAATATATTATATTTTTTTAAAACATACTGGAAATCCATTGTCGTTGCCAGCTTTATCTTTTATGTATCCATAATACATATTCCATCGAGTGTACCGGTTCCTTTTCCACACTTTGATAAGTTGGTGCATGTGATTATGTATTTTGCACTTGCAGTTGCTATGACATGGGATAATTTCCGTTTTTCTTTTTTACTTAAAAAAAGTCTATTTTATTCAATCCTACTTCCGTCTGTTTATGGTGGAATAATTGAAATTCTACAAGAAAACTTTTTCCCGCCTCGTTCCGGAAACTGGCAAGATTTTGCTGCTGACTTTTTTGGCGCTATCTTTGGGTATCTTTTTGCAAAGATGGTATTAAAGAGATTCTTCTCTTCAAATTATTAATCTTTCATTTATAATTATTAATTGTCCGAGTGAGTTTGCTTCATCAAATAGGTATTACCTTAATTAAGGGAATTGGTCCGGTATTGGCCAAGAATCTTATTGCATACCTAGGTGATGTAGAAGCAGTGTTTTCCGAAACCCAAGCTAATCTGGCTAAGATTCCCGAAATTGGTCCTGTGCTTTCGAAGCAGATTGTAGACCAAGAAGTTCTGCTACGAGCCGAGAAGGAAATAAACTTCATCGAAAAGAATAATATTCAGCCCTATTTTTATTTAAATAAATCTTATCCATTCAGATTAAAAGAATGCGCTGATGCGCCAGTTCTGCTTTATTTTAAAGGGAATGCAGATTTAAATGCCAATCGTTTTGTTGGGATAGTCGGTACGCGTCACGCTACGGACTATGGAAAAGAACTTTGTCAAAATTTTGTGATTGATATGGCTACACTTGCTCCAGATGTAACTATTGTGAGTGGTTTAGCGTATGGAATTGACATCTGTGCTCATAAAGCATCTGTAGATTGCGGGTTGTCTACTATTGCGGCTTTAGGTCACGGTTTGGATAGGATTTATCCTGCAGCTCATCGTGCCACAGCTGTAAAGATGCTTGAAAAAGGTGGTTTGCTAACGGAATACCTAACCGAGACAAATCCTGACCGTCAGAACTTTGTGCAGCGTAATCGTATCATTGCCGGTATGTGTGATGCTACACTTGTGGTTGAGTCGGCAGCAAAAGGGGGTTCGTTAATTACTTGCGAACAGGCTTTGTCGTATAATCGTGATGTTTTTGCGTTTCCTGGTAGGGTTGTTGATGAGCATTCTGCCGGATGTAATGCTTTGATAAAAGCAAATAAAGCAGGACTAATTGAAAATGCTGCTGATTTTGTAAATGCAATGGGTTGGGAGGTAAGCTCTGAACCTAAAATGCAAGTTCAGCAAAGCTTGTTTGTTGAATTAACGGACGAGCAACAAATGGTAGTTGGTCTGTTGAGAAAAGATAGTCTTTCGCTAAATCAGTTGGCTTTGTCTCTTGAAAAGCCTGTAAGCAAAGTTTCGTCTATGATGCTTGAAATGGAGTTTAGCGGAGTGGTGAAGTGTCTTCCCGGAAATGTATATAAGTTGAGATTATAAAATATATAAGTTGAGATTATAAAATTAGAATAGACTTGCACTTCATCCCGAGCTCGGGACGAAGCAAAAAAGGTCAAGACTGCGTTTGTCTCTCTTGAAAAATTTACGCTCAATCGGCTAAATCGTCCAAACTCGTTCTCCCGATTCTCGGGATCACTCAAACAAGGACGATTCTTAACGCCTCTTTTACTTATTTTTCAGCTCAACAAACGAGGTCGGAGTTTTTGCCACATACAATGGTAGTATTTATTTTTCAACTATTTAGATGTCTTAAAAACAACAAAGCGAGCTTAACCACGCTTGGCCGCTCGCTTTGATAACCTTAAATCTAATACTATGAAAAACACAGTACAAAGATAAATGAGTTTTATGTTATATAACATACTTTTATAGTTAATAAAAGTTAATTGTATGTTTTATAGCATATTTTTGATTTTTGTCAATTAAAATCCTACCGGTTTTAGTCTTAATCCAGCTTTTTCATCTAAGCCAAATAGCAAGTTCATATTCTGAACTGCCTGACCTGAAGCACCTTTCAA
Organism: Paludibacteraceae bacterium; assembly: GCA_963662245.2. Lineage (GTDB taxonomy): Bacteria > Bacteroidota > Bacteroidia > Bacteroidales > Paludibacteraceae > JAFGVL01. The sequence goes on from CAXXVQ010000008.1 coordinate 44,850, forward strand.
TAAATTGTCGATGATAGAAATTACGAATAACTTATTTCCGTGTTTTTCTAAGTGAACGATAGCCTTATTCGTATTTACCACTTGTTTTAGGTCAATATTCTTGTCACTTACAAAAGTAAAGGCTGCATCTTTATAAAAATCCTGGTAAAGTGCTGTTGCTTCTTCTAAGCTTAAATCACATTCAGTATAAGTGCTTACGAAGATACCACGAGCAAAATTTCCACGAACCGGAATAAAGTTGATGGCAGTGTTGAAATCAGCTTGCAGTTGTTTAACTGACTGTGTGATTTCCATCAAGTGTTGGTGCTCAAAAGCTTTGTAAACAGAAATATTGTCATTTCTCCAGCTAAAGTGAGAAGTAGCTGTTGGCTTTTGTCCTGCCCCTGTTGAACCAGTGATTGCATTTACATGCACCTCGCTTTTCAATAAACCGGCTTTTGCCAAAGGAAGAATGCTCATTTGGATAGCGGTAGCAAAACATCCAGGGTTTGCAATGCGTGTTGCTTTTTGGATATCTGCTTTGTTTAGTTCAGGTAAGCCGTAAACGAAATCATGGTCGGCACGCTTTTCACGATAATCAGTGCTTAGGTCAATGATTTTTAACCCGGCAGGTACATTGTTGCTGTCCATAAATTTCTTCGTGTCGCCGTGTGCCGTGCAGAAAAACAGTGCATCGATATCGCCAAAAGGCAATGCATCAGTGAAGACAAGATCTGTTTCACCAATTAATCCGCCGTGTACAGAATCAATTCTGTTCCCGGCATTACTGCTACTGTTTACAAATACAATTTCCACATCAGGGTGATTCACCAAAATGCGAAGTAATTCTCCGGCAGTGTATCCTGCACCACCTATTATTCCTACTTTAATCATAATCATAATTAATGTGCCAATGAGAATAATGTGTTAATATGCCAATCCAAATTCTTTGAAATCCTTCTTGCAATATTAGTCTTATTATTCATATTAGTCTTATTTGCATATTATTTTAATAAATCCGGTCTTAAGCGTTTGGTGCGTTCCATAGCTTGTTCCATTTCCCATTCGTGAATTTTGCGTTCATTGCCTGAAAGTAAAATGTCAGGGACTTTCCATCCTTTATATTCTGCCGGACGAGTATAAACCGGAGGTGCTAGCAGGTTGTCCTGAAAGCTGTCAGATAAAGCTGATTGCTCATCACCAATGGCTCCCGGAATTAATCGAACCACAGCATCTGTAATAATCGCTGCCGGAAGTTCGCCTCCTGTTAGTACAAAGTCACCAATGGTAATTTCTTTGGTGATAAATTGCTCACGCACACGGTAATCCACACCTTTATAATGACCACACAAGATAATCATGTTTTTGTTTAGCGACAGCTTATTTGCCATAGGCTGGTTAAACTGCTCGCCATCAGGTGTAGTGAAAATAATCTCGTCGTAATCGCGTTCGCTTTTTAGCTTAGTGATTAGTCTGTCAATTGGTTCTATTTGCATCACCATGCCTGCACCAAAACCAAAAGCATAATCGTCAATGCGTTTTGTTTTGCTAGTAGAATAATCCCGCAGCTGATGAATGTGGATTTCCACCAAACCTTTGTCTTGTGCACGCTTTACAATAGAGTGCGACAATGGCCCTTCAATCAGTTCAGGTAATACGGTGATGATATCTATACGCATAGGTTCAAATTTTAATTTTGAAGGATATTTGCCTTCGGCGATATTTATTTCATGATATTTGCTTCGCAGATATTGCATAATATCGCCCCGATAGGGGCTAATATCAATAAATATCTCTGAAAGATAATATCTATAAAATTGTCATAGTCATTTTTACATCCACATCCGGACGGTCTTGACCATTTGTTTTTACTACAGCAATTTTATCAATGATATCTAAACCTTCAATCACTTCGCCAAATACTGTATATTCGTTATCCAAAAATGGAGTTCCGCCAATAGTTGTATATGCTTCGCGTTGTTCAGGAGTGTAAGGGATACCTTTCATGCCTGCAAATTCAGCTTCCATAAGGGCAACTAACTCGTCACGCAATTCATCCAAACCAGCTTGGTTACGAGCTAAACGAAGCGCTTTTATTTCGGCAGCTTTTTCAGCAACCAAGGCGTCGAAGCGTTTTTGTTTTGCAGGGTTCAAAGCTTGTTTTTCCATTTTGTCAAGATCTGCATCAGAAAGCACATTTCCTTGTACAATATAAAACTGACAACCTGAAGATGCTTTTTTCGGATTCACTTGGTCACTTTGACGAGCAGCCGATAAAGCTCCTTTTTTATGGAAATATTGTGGGTAAACAAACTCAGCAGGAATCGTATAACCAACATCACCAACACCTAGGCTTTTGCCTTTAGGAGCACCTTTACTGTCCGGATCACCACCTTGGATCATAAAATCCTTAATTACCCGGTGAAAAAGTAGGTCGTTGTAAAAACCTTCTTTTACCAATTTGATAAAGTTATCACGGTGTTGAGGTGTTTCGTTGTACAGTTTGAACTTAATATCTCCTAAAGAAGTTGATAATGAAATAATTGTTTCGCTCATGATATGTAGTTTTTGATTTTTTCAGAAATGAGCTGCAAAGTTACTCAAGCTTGACGAAATGGCAAAGGGTATTGTTATTTTGATTCACGAGGTGACTTCAAGTCACCCCGTGAATTGGTTTGTGTATTTAAGCAACTCATGGCGTCAGTTAATTTCGAGTGAGCGGATGACTCCAAGTCATCCGCTCAATTGCGTTAAATCTTTTTGTGTATCAAAAAATATCTTTACATTTGCAACAGCAGAAAATAAAGCAGCGGCTTTTATCTGCTAATACATAAGTTATTATAGAAAGCGTTTAAATATTATCCTGTTCGGAAAATCGGCAAAATTTTCAACTAGTACAAGGGTGATAGCAACAAACGCTCTGCGTCTATACATTCGTATGAGGCGTGGGGTTGTTGCTTATCTTGTACTAAGGTGTTTGCCGATACCTCCGAACAGATAAGTTTAACAGTTCCCACGCCTTCTTTTTTATAAAAATCTGTTTATTAATCCAGCCTGTTTTGGGAACTGTAAGGCAAAAAACTTTTAGAATTATGGAAACAAAAAAATGTCCTTTTTGTCATGCAGAAATTAAAATTGATGCAATTAAATGTAGATTTTGTGGAGAAATGCTTAATGAAGAATCGGATGTAATAAAAGAAAAAACACTTGAGTTACCTAGCAGAAAAATAAGTTGGTGGTGGCTTTTTGCAATAGGTCCAATTTTAAAAATAGCTGTGGCAATTAACAAATCATCAGGTGTTTATGATACAATTTCTCTTTTTGTTTCTATTATTGAGATTTATTTTATATACCTATTGTCAAAATACATTAAGAATTACATCAATGAATTTCCATATGTAAAAGTTCTAATGTGGTTTTCTTTGGTATTGACTATATTATCGGCTATTGGCTCAATTATACCAGAAAGCGCAATAAATGAAAATTCATATTCATTATATATAATGTTTCTAATTCTGTATTTTTTGTGTGGAGTTGTTTATGTTGTTAATTTATTTATTGTGTCAAATGCTTTGAAGAAGATAAAGGATGATGTAGCAGGAGGTTTAAAAACATTAGGAACATTTATGATGATATATGCTATTTGGTGGATTATAAGTTTTATAGTTATGTTACCTGTTTTCTTAGGGTTAACAATTGCTGAATCTTCTGATTCAAATATTGACTCTTTCGATCATTTTTTTACTGTGTTAAATGTTGTTTTCGGATTGATAAATATTTATTTAATTAATAAGACTCTTTTAAACGCAGAAAGATATTGTTCTGGGAAAAGAATATAGGTTATTAATGAACATCTTTCGCATATTGAGGATAGCTCATTTTTGAAAGCGGTGAAAACTATTATTGAAACTAAGGCTTCTGAAAGTGTGTATAATTTGAATGATAATCAAAAAAGCCGTATTGAATTAGCTCGTAAACAGTTAAAGAACAGGGAAACAATTTCTCACGAAGATGTTCAAAAAGAAATTGATCAATGGCTAAGTTCAAAATAGAGTGGTCAGTTGAGGCAAAAATGGATTTATTGGATGTACTAGAGTTTTATATTGAGCGAAATGGTAGCACAACTTACAGCAAAAGCTTAAATCAAAAATAGACAAAAGTATTCTCCATTTATCAAAAAACCCAAAGCTTGGTATTCAAACAAATTATAATTCAGTTCGCTCGTTAATTACTGATGAATATCAAATTATTTATGAAATTTTTGACCAACTGATTCTGATTGTTATGATTTGGGATTGTAGAAAAAATCCTGAAGAAAAGCAGATAGGCAAAAGAATTAAATAAGACTAAAGTAGAATTTTGTATTTGATAAAATATCCGAACCCCATAAGATTAATTTCTTGTGGGGTTTTGTTTTGCTCCCAACCCCCTAAAGGTGGCTATTGAAGGTTAGAATTTTGGTGCTATGGACTATTGACGGCGAAAGTATTTGATTTTAATTACATAAATAATGTAATCCGAATTATGTTATTGTTATTATGCAAAAAAGAATAACTCTTTTCTGCATAATCTATTGAGGGGAATATATTTTGATAATATATAATTTGAAAAATGGGTCGGAAATGAAATATTGATTGTTAAGTTTTTCTATAATTCCTTCTTTTATTAATTCTCTTTCAGCCCTTTGAATTGTCGATGATCCAGGTAATCGATGATGTCTGATATAATCTTCTGAAAAGATATTTTTACCATTTATTGTAAGTGCTTTAAGTAACTGTTTGCGACTTTGCGACTGACGGTCGAAAAGCTCCATGTAATAGTCGCTCTTTAGAGCAATAACGATCTTCGCACATTCATCAACAATGTCTTTTGTAACTTTTGTTTGTGAAGTAATCATATATTGCCAGACTTCTGCTGATAATAATTGAATATAATGAGGGATGTTGCCTGCTTTAGAAATAAGATATTTTGCTGTTTCTTCATCAAGAGAAATTCCTGAATCAGAAAACTTATTTTTTAAGAACTCAATCGTGTCTTCTTGAGGTAAAGAGCCAATAGACATTTGCGAAGCAGCATTGTAAAAAGCGTTCTTTTTGTTGTTAAACATTTCTTTTAGCATGTGAGTTTTGCTGCCAAAGAAAAGATAGTTGGTTTTGTCTTGTTGTTGTATTTTGCTGCGTAATAAACTTTCGAAGTTTATTTTCTTTAATTTTTCAATTTCTTGAAATTCATCAAAGAAAACAATTACTCTGTTGTCTGATCCCGCAATTTTTTCCGGTAAATCTAATAATTGAGCTATCATTGTTTCGTCCACTTTGTAATTAGCGAAATCGATAGAGAATTCCGGACTCCCATCTTCCCCAAAATTTAATACCGGGCGAATGTTTTTGATTATTTTTGCAAAAATTTGAGCAAATTTATTGAGGTTTGATTGCTTAGAGGCTAATGCTTTGGTGTATAATCGTACAAATGATTCGGGAGAATATACCGGCATAAAATCAAAATAGATGCAAATAAATCCTGCTGCTTCCAATTGTTCAATAACTTTGAATACCAAAGAAGTTTTTCCAAACCTTCGCGGAGCATGCAAAACCATATTATTGCCTCCTGTCAATGTTTCAATAATTCGTGCAGATTCGTCTTTCCTATCGTAAAAGTTATCTCCGGTTGCAATTGTGCCGTATGAGAATGGATTCATAATCAAATGTTTTTATACAAAAATAGATTAATTTTTAGTTTTATGCAAAAATGCATTATTCTTTTTTGCATAAAATTCATTCTTGGGATTTTATAATGAAAAGAGGTTTTTAGATTGTTATAAATCTTTCCCCTCAAAACCCTATCTTTGCAAACTAAATTGAACTTATGTTTTACGAATCACATACACTTTCCAATGGCATTCGCTTGGTACATAAACCGGATGACTCTCCGGTGGCGTATTGCGGAATAATCATCAATACAGGAACGCGCGATGAGGCTGAGAATGAGCAGGGAATGGCTCATTTTATTGAGCACATGCTTTTTAAAGGCACCAAGAAACGCCGCGCATCGCATATTATCAACCGCTTGGAAGATGTGGGTGGCGAGCTGAATGCTTACACCAACAAAGAAGAAACGGTGGTGTATTCCATTGTGCTGAAAGAAGATTTTGAGCGTGCGATGGAATTGACTGCCGATATCGTATTTAATTCTGTTTTCCCTGAAAATGAGATTGAGAAAGAAGTCGATGTGATTTTGGATGAGATACAGTCGTATAATGACAGTCCGTCAGAACTGATTTTTGATGATTTTGAAGAGCTGATATTTGCTGATAGTCCGTTGGGTCGGAATATTCTTGGAAAAGCAGAATTGCTAAAAAACTACACGCGTGATGATATTTTGCGCTTTATTGCTAATAATTATCACACGGATGAGATGGTGTTTTTCTCCGTAGGAAATTTAGATTTTAAAAAGCTGGTGCGTTGGGCTGAGAAATATCTCGGTCAGCATCCTGCAAATCTTCGTCCTTACAAACGCCAAGCACCAAAGCCTTACATTTCGCAGCATATTAGTACACATAAGGATACGCACCAGATTCACTTAATGCTCGGAACTCGTGCCTATGAGCTTGACCATCCTGACCGTTTAGGTTTGTATTTGCTGAATAATATTTTAGGTGGACCCGGGATGAATAGTCTGTTGAATCTGGCTTTGCGTGAACGACATGGTTTGGCGTATAATGTTGAGTCTAGTTATTCGGCTTATAGCGATACCGGTTTGTTTAGTATTTATCTTGGCTGCGATCCAAAAAACAAGGATAAAAGTTTAAAGTTGATGTACAATGAATTGCGTCAGTTGCGTGAAACATCGCTTCCTGATATCAAAGTGCAGAAGTATAAAAAACAGTTGATGGGGCAGTTGGCCATTGCTTCACAAAACAAGGAAAACTTGTCATTAAATATTGGTAAAAGCTTTTTGCGCTTCAATAAGATTGAAACCAATGAGGAAGTGAAAAAAAGATTAGACGCAGTTGATGCTAAAAAATTGCAAGCAATTGCGAATGAGATTTTTGACGAAAAAATGATGAGCAGTTTGCTATACTACTAATGTGCCAATATTTTAATATGCCAATGTGCTAATGAAATTTGGAATCTGAAACATGGAATTTGAAATTTACTTCATGAACGAAAAACTAGAACAATATATACTCGATCATTCGGCAAAGGAGCCGGAATTGTTGCAAAAACTGAATCGTGCAACGCATGTAAATGTGATAAATCCACGCATGTTGTCAGGTCATTTGCAAGGGCGTATCTTGAAAATGCTTACGCAGATGATAGGTGCAAAAACAGTGTTGGAATTGGGGACTTTTACCGGATATTCTGCACTTTGCTTTGCTGAGGCATTGCCGGAAGATGGCATGGTGCATACCATTGATATCAATGATGAGTTGGAAGAATTTACCCAAGGTTTTTTCGATCAGTCAGAACACGGACATAAAATAACACAGCATATTGGTAAAGCGCTGGAGATTATCCCAACTATCGGTACACAATTCGATTTAGTTTTCCTTGATGCAGATAAAAGAGAGTATCAAGAGTATTTTGATGCGGTGTTTGATAAGGTGCCATCAGGAGGATATATTTTAGCAGACAATACCCTTTGGGATGGGAAGGTGATTGAGGAGGTTGACCCTAGAGATAAACAGACAGTTTCGCTTTTGGCTTTCAATGATTTTGTTGCCAATGACTCACGCGTGGAAACGGTAATTTTGCCTTTGCGCGACGGATTAACGCTGATAAGAAAAAAATAAGTTTTTTGTATCTTTGAGAACTAAATCTTGATGCCATGAATATACAAGCAGAAAAATTGGAATTGATGCGGATGATTCTGGAAACTGAAAATTCTACATTATTAGAGTCAATAAAAAATCTTTTTAAGAAAGAATATAAGAAGGATTTTTGGATGTCGCTTCCAGATGATCAAAAGGAAGAGATTCTTGATGGTGTAGCAGAGGCAGAGCAGGGTTATGTTATTGATTATAATGATGTAATGAAAAATTTTAATTAATATTTGGGCTTAAGCCCATTTTCAGTTTGTTTAGTATTCCGTTGACTGAAGTCAACGGCAATGAATTTGAGTATTTTTTGATTGCCGTCGGTTTTAACCGACGGATATTGTTTGTGAGGAGAATATGGACTTTAGTCCAAGTATTCTAATTAAAGAGATAATCTAATAATAATGGAGAAATACATTTTTGAGCTAAAAATAAAAGTGCGCGACTACGAGTGCGACATTCAAGGGATAGTAAATAATTCAGTATATCAGAACTATTTAGAGCATACTCGTCATGAGTTCTTAATTGCTGAGAATCTGAGTTTTGCAGATTTGCATGAGCGTGGAATCGATGCCGTTGTAGCACGAGTCAATATGGATTTCAAGCAATCACTTCGTCCCGGTGATGAATGCGTTTGCCGACTAAATGTGAAAAAAGAAGGAATTAAATATGTGTTCCATCAAGATATTTACCGTTTGCCGGATGAAAAGCTTTGTGTGAAAGCAAAAGTAGATACTGTAGCGGTGGTAAACGGGAAGTTAGGATTCTGTAAAGAGTTGGATGACTTGGCTATCAAGTCTGAGGAATTGTTGAACAAATAAAAATTAGAAATATGTTTGAGTTAGAAGAAAAAGTGGTTAAAATGCTGAAAACAGTATTTGACCCTGAGATTCCTGTAAATATTTATGATTTAGGTCTTATTTACAAGATAGAGGTTGATGATGAAAAAGTGGTGCATATTGATATGACTTTAACTGCACCTAACTGCCCTGCTGTAGATTTTATTGTGGAAGATGTTCGTTACAAAGTGGAAACGATTGAAGGTGTTAAAGATGTGGAGATCAATATCGTTTTTGAGCCGGCTTGGCACCGCGATATGATGAGCGAAGAAGCAAAACTTGAATTAGGATTCCTTTAAAATTTAGATATTTGTCCCGAAAGTCGGGATGAGATTGATAGATATTTACTCCCTTCGGTCGTGATATTTTCGCCTTTGGCTAATATCTGCGAAGCGTAATATCGCGAAGCAAATATCTCTATGAAAAAAACTTATTTCCTTTCCGATGCGCATTTGGGTTCGTTGATAGTTAAAGATCAGCGAGCACATGAGTTGCGTCTAGTGAATTTTCTGGATAGCATAAAACATGATGCCGAAGCCGTTTACTTGCTTGGTGATATGTTTGATTTTTGGTACGAATACAAACGCGTAGTGCCAAAAGGGCATGTTCGCTTCTTGGGCAAATTAGCTGAATTGGTAGATATGGGAGTGGATGTACACTTCTTTATCGGGAATCATGACATCTGGACTTTTGGTTATTTGGAAGAGGAAATAGGGCTGAAAGTGCATCGTAAACCGGAAGAGATTACCATTCATGGCAAAAAGTTCTTCTTAGCACATGGCGATGGGCTGTTTGATAAAAGCTTAGGATTTAGAATTATCCGCTCAATTTTCCATAATCGTTTGTTGCAAAAATGGTATACAACCATTCCTTCGCGCATAGGGTTGAAGTTTGGATTTTGGTGGTCACAAGCTAACCGTAAAAAGGACGAAGGAAAAGATTACAGCTACTATGGTGAGGATAAGGAACACTTGGTGTTATTCTCAAAAGAATATGTGGAAACTCACGATGTAAATTATTTGCTTTTTGGTCATAGACATATTATGCTTGACTTAATGCTAAAAAATAAAAGTCGTGTTTTAATTATCGGCGACTGGTTTGAGAATTTCTCCTATGCAGTTTTTGATGGAGAAGAAATTACATTGGAACAATTGGAAACAGAATAAATGTAGAAACGCGCAAACTGCGCGTTTTTTTGTTTTTGGGTTTTTAGTAGACGCACGGCCATGCGTCTCTACATTAGACTGTCTTTTATCTTTTTTGTTAACGATTTGTACACCAAATTATACGAATGGTCAATCCATTCTTTTACCTGCTTTTCGGTTACGCTTCCGTCCATAATTATCTGATTCCAATGTTTTTTATTGAAATGCCATGCTGGTTGCACTGCAGGATGCTGTTCTCTAAGCTCAATTGCCAGTTCAGGGTCACACTTAACTGAGATTTGTGGTTCTGCATCTAACGGAATCAGAGCAAACATTTTTCCTCCCACCTTAAAAACTAAAGTAACCTCGTCAAAAGGTAAATCTTCAGTAGCATGTTTCTTCGACAAACAGTAGTCGCGTAAATTTTCTTGGTTCATAAGCTGTTAGTTTACAGGAGGCATAAATGCATCCTCAATATGTTCAATTTTATAGGCTCCGGTTTCTGTGGGTAAAGCAGCAATCACATCAAATCGTGTTTCCATATTAATATCGAAAGCCATAATGTAATCATGAGTGGCTTGCACGATGCGTTTGATTTTTCCGGGTGTAATTGTGTCTTTTGGATGTTCAAAATATTCTGTTGAGCGCGATTTTACTTCAACCACAACTAGCATATTGTCTTTCTCGCAAATAATGTCCAACTCGTTCTTACTTCCTTGCGGAACCCAGTTGTAGTGACGAATTTTGTATCCTTTTGCGCTTAGATACTCACGAGCTTTTTCCTCAGCTTCTTTTCCCAGTTCGTTATGTTCTGCCATAATAAGGTGCTTTGTTGCAAATTTATAAATATTTTCTGTTTGTGCATTTGCAACTTTTCAACAAGGCAACACTCAATACTCGTTACAAATTACTACATTTACGCCTCAAAGCTAAAAGACTAGATGAAGAAAAAATCTGTAAAAGAACCTATCAAACAACGCACGGCTCCAACCCGAAAAAACCGTGTCGCCATCATGCTTAATGATGAGGAAATGAAGGCTTTGAATAGGTTTATTTCTACTTATAAAATCAAAAATAAATCTCGTTTTGTTAGAGAAGCTTTGATGACAACCATTCTAAAAAAATTCGAGGAAGATCATCCTACTCTTTTTTAATCCCAATTTAAGTGCATTATGATTAAGGTGAAAAATATCACAAAAAGCTTTGGTGACCTACAGGTACTTAAGGGTGTAGATCTTGAGGTTAAGGAGGGAGAAATTGTGTCTATTGTAGGTCCAAGTGGAGCCGGAAAAACTACCCTTCTTCAAATTATGGGAACACTGGATAATGCCAATGCTGGTACAGTTGAAATTAATGGAACCGTTGCTTCTCATTTAAAAGAAAGAGAATTGGCCGCTTTTCGCAATAAGGAGATTGGATTCATTTTTCAGTTTCATCAATTATTACCTGAATTTACAGCTCTGGAAAATGTGATGATACCAGCTTTAATTGCTAAAACTTCACCAAAAGAAGCTGAAAAAAAGGCGAAAGAGCTACTTGATTTTTTAGAACTTTCTGACAGACTTGATCATAAACCGAGTGAACTTTCAGGAGGGGAGAAGCAGCGTGTGGCAGCAGCTCGTGCTGTTATTAATAACCCTTCGGTAATCCTTGCTGACGAGCCTTCCGGAAGTTTGGACAGTAAAACAAAAGAAGAACTTCACAGATTATTTTTTGATCTTCGCGATCAACTGGGTCACACCATAGTAATTGTTACTCACGACAAACAATTAGCTGCCATTTCCGATAGAATTGTGGAAATGAAAGATGGGCTGATTGTGTAATTTATAATTGGTTAATTGCTAATATTTCTTCTGCAATTATTCTGTCGTTTTGTAGTCTGGGAACTTTTTGTTGAACTCCAAGTTTTCCTTTCTTCTTCATCCACTCATAGAAAACACCGTCATTTACTGCAATTAATTCTAATTGTCCCATTGTCATATTTTTATATCGTTTTGCTTCATAATCGGAATTGATGTTTTGTAGATTCTTGTCAAGGATATTTGCAAATTCATCTAAATCTGCCGGGTGTTTCTCAAACTCGATTAACCATTGGTGACAGCCTCTGTTGTTTTCAGAAGCAAAATTTGGAGCAACAGTATATTCTTTTATTTCAGCACCAGTTGTTTCGCAAGCGTGTGTTAAAGCCTTTTCGGCATTGTCTGCAATAAGTTCTTCTCCAAAGGCATTGATGAAATATTTGGTTCGACCGGTAATCTTTATTTTGTACGGGTATTTTGATGTAAATTGAACAGTATCGCCAATCATGTAACGCCATAATCCACTGCAAGTAGAAATAATCATGGCGTAATTTTTTCCTAGCTCAACTTCTTCTATAGTATAAGTTTTAGGAAATCTTTTTCCCAACTCCTCAAGAGGCATAAACTCATAAAAGGTTTTGTAGTCTAGCATCAAAAGCATTGATGGGTCGTTTAAGTCATTTTGTAGGGCAAAGAAACCTTCAGAAGCGTTATATGCCTCCATGTATTGCATGTTGAGTGATGGTATTATTTTTTTAAATTGTTCTCGGTATGGATTAAAACTAATGCCTCCATGAATAAATAGTTCCAAGTTTGGCCAAATTTCTAGTAGTGATTCTTTGCCGGTGTAATCAAGTATTTTTTTGATTAGGGTAAGTACCCATGCCGGTGCACCTGAAAGACATGTGATATTTTCTTCGAGGGTGTTGTTGATAATTGCTTCAATTTTTGCTTCCCATTCGTTCATTAAAATGATTTCTCGACTTGGAGCTCTGAAGAAGTCTGCTACCAATGGTGTATTATGAATCATAATCGCTGAAATATCCCCTTCAGTAATATCCGCATCATTCTTTGTAAGGCTTCCGCCAAGAATAAGCATTTTCCCTTTATATACTTGGGTGTCTGGATTTTCCCACAAATAAAAAGAGGTAGCATCTCGTCCGCCACGATAGTGGTTTTTCCAAAGTATATCCTTTGTTACCGGTAAGTATTTGCTTTTTGCATTGGTGGTTCCTGAAGATTTTGCAAACCATTGTGTTTTGCCTGGCCAAAGAATATTTTCTTCACCCATTCTGGCTTTGGTAATAAGAGGTTCGAGCTCTTCGTAAGTAGAAACTGGGACTCTTTCTTGGAAAGTACTTATGCTTTGTATTTCGCTGAATCCATACATTTTACCCCATAGCGTATCTTCAGCTTCATCCAAGAGGTAGAATAATTCTTCTTCCTGAAGCATTTGAGGGTTTTGCGTGTAATTCTTTATTTTAGACATTCGATAACGCAATCCGTGTTTAATCAATGGCTGTAAGGTGTACATAAGTATAATTATCAGAAGTGAAAAACTAAACTAATTTCAATAACAGCTAATTAGAATTAAAACTCTCTCAAATTTATAACTTATTTGTTTATCTTGTTTATTTTTGCATTGAAAGATAGGATGTTATAGTTTAATGTATGATAAATGATTGATCTAGAGAAGCTTGAGGTTTTAGCAAAGTTGGCAGAGCCAAGTTCTAAAGAGTTTTTTAAAAAGAATAAAAAAAAGCTAGTGTCAATGGACAATGTTGTGCATGAACTGCATGATGAAATTAGTGAAGATACTGATTGTTTACAGTGTGCGAATTGTTGTCGTACCTTAGGCCCAAGAATTACTGATAAGGATATTGAGAAAATGGCAAAGGCTTTGCGAATGAAACCTTCGGAAGTCTTTGATCAATATTTGAAAATTGATGAGGATAAAGATATGGTTTTTCAGAGCATGCCATGTCCTTTTCTAATGCCTGATAATTATTGTATGATATACGAAGCTCGTCCGAAAGCCTGCCGTGAATATCCGCATACAGATAGAAAGAAGTTTTATCAGATAGCAAATTTATCCATTAAGAATACTTACACTTGTCCTATAGTGTATGAAGTAATTGAGGGTTTGAAAAAATCGATTAAATAAAAAAATATGAGACTTGAAGGGGTGTTCCAAAGCGAGAAGTTTTGGTTTAAGATATTAATGTTTATTGGCTTATCTCTTTTTGGTATGCTTTTGGGCGTTTTGATTACTATTTTGGTTTTTCAAGGAAGTCAATCGATTAATGCAATGCGTTGGTCACAAGCTATTATTTCCTTAATGAGCTTTGCCTTTCCTGCTTTAGCTGCTAATTACATATTTGCTTCTCCAGAAGAAGATTTTCTTCGTAAACAGAGCTATCCGTCATCACATTTTGCAGTGTTGGGGGTAGTGTCAATGTTGACTTTATTGCCATTGGTAAATTATTTAGGATGGTGGAATCAGCAAATGCATTTTCCTGAATCATTATCTTTTGTGGAAGAGGCGATGAAGAAAATGGAGGATATGGCAGCTGAGATTACAGCGAAGTTTTTGGCAGAGCAAACTAGGAAAGATTTGGTAGCTAATATCCTTTTCTTAGCCTTGATACCAGCTGTTACTGAGGAGTTGTTTTTTAGAGGGGCTTTGCAAAGAATAATGGAGAAAAGATTTAATGTGCATGTTGCTGTTTGGGCATCAGCATTTATATTTAGTGCTTATCATATGCAATTTTTTGGCTTTGTTCCTCGTTTGTTCTTGGGAGCCTTTTTAGGTTACTTATTTGTTTGGGGTAACTCTATTTATTTGCCAATGCTAGCACACTTTGTTAATAACGCAAACTTGGTTTTGTTTTCATTTTTGATGAAAAATAATCTTGTGTCAATTGATATTGATAAGGTTGGTCTTGAGCAAGATTGGTGGATGGCAGTATTGTCATTAGTACTTACACTCCCAATGTTATTTTTTATGGCAAAAAGATGGAAAGTTAATCAAGTTAAGCCTGTTGATGAAGCCTAAGTTTTTGCTCTCTTTATTTTTTAGTACTTTTGTGAGTTTAGTGTAAAAGTAGATTTATTCGGCATTATTCGATTTTGAAAAAATATATTCTGTACATACTTCCTTTAGTATTCCTAAGCATTGGTTGTTCTACTAAAAAGAACACTTGGATGACTAGGAATATGTCTGCGTTGAATACCCGCTATAATGTTTATTTTAATGGAAATGAAAGTTATAAAGAGGGGATTGATAATATCTTCAAATCAAATGTTGACGATTATACGCAAATTCTAGAACTCTATCCTATTAGTAATCATGGAAATGCTAGCGTAGCCACAGCTCAAATGGATAGGGCTATTGAGAAGTGCGAGAAAGCCATTAAGCTCTACACTCTGCGAGTGAAACCAAAATGCGATGTAAAGCGTACAAAAGACCCTAATTACCAAGCTTTTATGCAAAAAGAAGAATATAATACTCAGATGGATGAGGTTTGGATGTTAATGGGTAAAGCTCAATTTCATAAAGCAGATTTTCTAGCTGCATCAAGTAATTTTACTTACATTATTAAGCACTTTAAAGAAAATAAATATGCAGTAGCTGAAGCTAGAATCTGGAAGGCTAGATGTTATGCCGAAATGGACTGGATCTTTGAAGCTGAGGGGATTCTAAAGGAAGCAAACTTAGGTCAGGTACCGCCAAATTTAACTGCTTTGTACTCAGCGGCAAAAGCAGATTTATTACTAAAACAAGGGAAATATAAAGAATCAATCCCATTTCTAACTATTGCTGCAGACCAAGAAGGCGATAGAAAGCAGCGTACTAGATTTAATTATGTTTTAGCACAACTCAATAGAATCAATGGGAATAATGCGAAAGCAGTTTACTTATATGGAAAAGTAAGACGCTTAAGCCCGCCTTTTGAGATGGCGTTTAATGCTAAAGTCAATAGGGCTGAGGCAGATTCTTCTAACTGGGATGAATCAATTGTGACATTAAATAAAATGTCGAAACGCACAAAGTATAAAGATAATCTGGATAGAGTCTACTACACTATCGGGCATATTTATCAAGAAAGAGGTGATGATAATAATGCTATAGCCAATTATAAACTAGCCATAGAAAAGAGTACCAAAAAAGCTGCTGATGTTATTCAGGCTTATGTAGCTTTAGCAGATCTTTATTATGCAAAAAGCATGTATATAGAAGCTCAACCAAATTATTCAGAAGCGGCTAATCTTATGTCTGTTGAGCATTCGGATTATTTGAGAATAAGTATGCGTAGTCAGCTGCTTGGGGAACTTAATCAACGATATCAAATTGTTCAGTTAAATGATAGTCTGCAAGAGCTTGCTTTGCTATCAGAATTCGAGCAAAGAAAAAGAATTGAGGCTCATATAAAGAAACTTCAAGATGAGGAAGAAGCTCTGAAGAAAAAGCTTGAAGAAGAGATTCTTGCTCAAAGTAATTTGATGATGCAGGATCAAAATGCGGCTGCAATGGCAAATGTGGCTAATAATCAGGGGAATTGGTATTTCTACAATAATATGCTGATAGCTAATGGTAAATCCGATTTCCAGCGTAGATGGGGTACTCGGAAATTAGAAGATGATTGGCGGAGAAAAAATAAAGCGATTGTGGATTTGCAAGAACCGGTGGATTCTTTGGATGAACAATTTGTTCTTGATGAGCCATCATCATCTTCAAGAACGCCTCAAGATTTATCTCAAAAGGGAGGGTCTTTGGTGGAGACTGATGTTGAATACTATTTAAAACAATTGCCATCCACACCAGAAAAAGTTGAGGCTTCCAATAAACAAATAGCTGATGCGTTGTATGATATGGGGCTAATATACAAGGAAAGTCTGGAGGATATTCCAATGGCAGTTAAGACATTTGAAGAATTAGAAAGACGATTCCCAGCAGATAATAGACTGCCTGATGTTTATTATTATCTGTATCAGATTTTTGTAAAAACAGGAGATACAGCACAAGCTGATTATTATAGAAATCAGATAATTGAGAGATATCCTGAAAGTACTTATGCAATGGCATTGAGTCAACCGGATTATTATGATAGAATGCAGCGTATGTATGCAGAACAAGATTCTTTATATAAGGAGACCTATTTTGCATATCTTAAGAATAATTATTCGCAGGTTATTTCTTCTTCTGAAAAAATGAAGGCAGAATATCCTCTAACTCCTCTTATGCCTAAATTTAGATTTGTAAGTGCTTTAAGTGAAGGTAAAAAAGGGAATACGGCTAAGTTGAAAACTGACCTTGAGGAAATCGTGAAAGATTATCCAAGTAGTGATGTTACACCTATGGCTAAAGATATTCTTGCGTTAATTAAGCAAGGTAATGAGGTGCAAGAAGGTTCTTCTCATGGTTCAATGTTAGATTTAAGAGATAAAGCAATAAGTCAAATCTCAGATACCTTAGCAGAAAAAGGCTTTGACCCTGATAAAATCATGAAGCATTCTGTTGTAATAAAGACTCCGGCTAATCTGGATATTAATAAGCTTCAGTTTGATGTGGCGTCATACAACTTTACTGTCTTTATGGTTAAGAGTTTTGATATTCAGATTGCTAGAAATAAAGCATATAATTTATTGAAGATATCTTATTTAGATGACTTTGAAGAAGCGCAGTGGTACTTGGGAGAGTTGCTTAAAAATAAGGATGTAAATAATGCTGTTGAGGATGCTAACTGTACTTCTTATGTTATTTCAGAGACAAATGCAGAGTTGATTGATAAAGGATTGTCATTAGATGAATATATAAGTTTTTATGAGAATGAATTGTTAGTTGGCAAAGACTCTATAGATTCAAAAGTGATTTTGGAGCCAAGTTTGCAAACCGAAGGAATAGCTGATAGTACTACAGTTACTGCTGATAGTGTTACATTAAAAGCGAATTCAAAAGCTGTTGTTGTCGAGGTGCCGCAAAAGGAGACCGTTCCTGAAGGTCCGGTGACAATTGAGGAGACCGTTAAGCCTGTAGTAAAGGAAGGGCCTAAGAATATTAAAAAGCCTACCTCATCAAATGCAACACCTAAGTCAGAAGTGGCGTCTAAAAAAGGTGATTCAGTTTTAGACTTGTTAGCAGAGATTGAGGCAGGGATGAAATCAGATACGACTAGGTCCACTAAGTCTGAAACGACAGTCACTAAGGATGAAGATAGAAAGGTGCCGGAGTCAAAACCTGATTTGCCGGTTTTAAATGCTAACTTTGAAGAAAATCTACTTGCACCACATGCGTATGCAATCCTTATTACTAATGGAAAAGTAGACTTTGCTAAGGTGAAATCATTGTTTGATGACTATAATGAGAAAAACTTTGTTGTAGCAAATCTACAGGTCTCGGAATCTTATATAGGGAATACGCAAGTGTTATTAGTAAATGGATTCTCTGACGCTTATTCTGCTAAAAACTACATGTTTAGTGTTTTAAGAAATAGAGAGTTGTTTGCTGATATTAGCAATCAAGAATATAGAGCCGTACTGATTTCCGAATATAACCTAGAAGAGCTGTCTCGCACCAATGCTGTGCAGCAATATATTGAGTTTAGTCGCTCAAATTACATGAAATAACACAACCTTATTTGATACTATTACTATGAAGATATTATGGACAGATGATGAAATTGACTTGCTTAAATCATATGTGATTTTTTTGGAAGAAAAGGGATACAAGGTATATACTGCTAATAATGGGCAAGATGCAATTGATTTATGTCGAGAAAATAATTTTGATATTATATTCTTGGATGAAAATATGCCTGGTTTAAGTGGTTTGGAAACTTTGGCCCATATTAAAGTCATTAACTCAGGTGTACCTGTGGTTATGATTACTAAGAATGAAGAAGAAAATATTATGGATTTGGCTATCGGAAGTAAAATAGCTGATTATTTGATTAAGCCGGTAAATCCAAGTCAGATATTGATGACCCTAAAAAAACATGTGCATAAAAAAGATATTATTTCAGAGCAAACAACAACAAACTACCGTTCTGAATTTGGGCGTATTGGAATGCAAATAAATGATTGTCGAGATTATAATGATTGGATGGAGGTTTATAAAAAGTTGTTGTTTTGGGAGCTTGAGTTAGATGCCGCAGATAATGAAATGAAAGATCTGTTGCAAATGCAGAAAACGGAGGCGAATAATGCTTTTTCTAAATATATCAAGAAAGAATATGAATCTTGGTTTGATGAACAAAATGAGGATAGGCCCTTAATGAGTCATGATTTTTTTAAGAAAAAGGTATTTCCATTACTTGACGCTGGAGAAAAGGTGTTTGCAATTGTTGTAGATAACTTTAGATATGATCAGTGGATGGTGATAAAAGAGGTGCTGAATGAGTATTTTGTTTTTACTGAAGATGAGCCATATTTTAGTATTTTACCTACTGCGACTCAATATGCCCGTAACTCAATCTTTAGTGGGTTGATGCCTTTGCAGATTCAAAAGATGTTTCCAGAGTTGTGGGTTGAAGAGGATTCTGAAGAAGGTAAGAATATGAATGAAGAAGCACTACTGCAAACTCAATTGGATCGTTTTAGAAAAAAATATCCATTCTCATATCATAAAATTAATGATTCATTGTCTGGAGAGAAGTTAATAGAGAAACTTCCGTCATTGATGAATAACCCCCTGAATGTTTGTGTGCTAAACTTTATTGATATGTTATCTCATGCAAAAACTGATTCTAAGATGATGAGAGAGCTTGTCCAAGATGAGTCTGCGTATCGTTCATTGACATTGTCATGGTTTAAACATTCATCTACAATTGAATTGTTTAAGGCTCTTGCTGCAAATGGTGTTAAAGTAGTTTTAACTACTGACCATGGAACAATAAGAGTAAATAATCCTATTAAGGTTGTTGGCGATAAAGCAACAAATGTTAACCTTAGATATAAGGTGGGTAAAAACTTAGGATATAATAAAAAGGAAGTTTTTGAGATTTCACAACCATCAAAAATTGGTTTACCAAGTCCAAATGTTAGTTCAGCATATATTTTTGCAACCGGAGATGATTTTTTAGCTTATCCAAACAATTATAATTATTATGTAGGTTACTATCGCAATACATTCCAGCATGGAGGTATTTCTATGGAAGAAATGATTATCCCAAGTGTATTAATGGAGCCTAAAGGGTAATTTAATCTTCTGTTTGTTCTTTTGATAAAAGTCTTTCAAGTTGCTCTGCCGAAACATCAACGGTTAGTTTTCCACTCTGAGCAATGGATATTCTTCCCGTTTCTTCAGAAATAATGATTGCAGTAGCATCTGTTTTTTCTGTTATACCTAATGCTGCTCTATGTCTAAGACCAAGTCTTTTTGAGATAGTTTGGCTTTGAGATACAGGAAGGATACAGCCTACGGCCATAATTTTTTTGTTAGATACAATCATTGCTCCATCGTGAAGTGGACTATTTTTAAAGAATAAGTTTTCAATTAGACGAGAATTGATGTTTGCTTTCACTAATTCGCCAGAAACGATAAAATCACCTAAATCAGCATTTTTTTCAATAATAATTAATGCTCCGGTTTTATTTCTAGACATATTTCTACACGCAAGGACTAATTGCATGATTGAAAAATCTTCTAAGTCTGACCTAAGTCCAGAGCTTCTTGATAGCCATTTAATGAATTTCCAATTCTTCTTTCCCCCAATCATGGAGAAAAATCTCCGTATTTCCGTTTGAAAGAGAATAATAAGAGCAATAGCTCCAACGCTCACTATTTTGTCCATGATAGCTCCTAGTAGCTCCATCTTCAATATGAATGAAACTATTATCCAGCAAATAATAAATGCAATTATTCCAAGGAACACATTTATTGCATTGGTTCCTTTTAGTAGAATGAAGGTTTGATAAAGTAAAAATGCTACTAAAAGTATATCAATAATATCTTTTATTCCAAATTCTATACCCATGCTTCAGTTTATTAGAGTGGTTATTGACGGTTGAGGCTTTTTTTGCAAAGCTTTTTTATGTTGAAAAAGTGATATTTTGAAGAAAATCAGTAAAAAAGACAATGAAATTTTTACAAAAATAGAAAATTATATACCTTTATGCCCTGAAAAATAGAGAATTTTGTCTTTTCTGCTAAGAAAAATATTTCTCTATACAATAAGATATTAGATTATAAGTTATATTTGTACCGAATTAATCAGCCATAATTGCTATGAAACTTAACATTATTACAAAATCAGCCTTATTCTTTTCACTAGTACTTTTAGTGTCATGTGGTGGAAATAAGCAAGGGTCAAGTGTTACCGGATGGTCATATAATGATAAAAAAACCGGTGGTTTTGAGGTGAATACAGAGTATCAACAAAAAACACCTCCTGGAATGGTGTATATTGAGGGTGGTACATTTACTATGGGTAGAACTCAAGAAGATCTTCCTGGTGATTGGAATAATATTCCTCGTCGTGTAACTGTTACATCTTTCTTTATGGACCAAACAGAAATTAGTAACTTACATTGGAATGAGTATCTACACTGGATGAAGCTTGTTATGCATAACTATCCAGAGTTGATTAAAAAAGCAACTCCAGATTCATTAGTTTGGCGTACGGAGTTAGCATATAACGAACCTTATGTTGAATACTATTTTTCTCATGTTGCTTACAATGATTATCCAGTTGTTGGTGTTTCTTGGGAACAATGTACGGACTATTGTATTTGGCGTACAGACCGTGTTAATGAAATGGTAATGGCTCAAAATGGCGTGATTGAAATGCCTGATTTTGAGGGTGTCAAAGACAATGAGGATGGAGAAGAAGTTAAGAATAATCAAGTATTCAATACTCGTAAATACTTAATGAGTTCAGAATATAATCCAGAGGAAGGTAAAAAACCGATGGAAAATGTATTCGAAGAAGTTCGTAAGGTAAATATGTCTGATGGTTTATTGTTCCCTGATTTCCGTCTTCCAACAGAAGCTGAATGGGAATATGCCGCATACGGTGTAGCTGCAAAAGATGGTGAATCAAATACAGGAGAGAAAAATCAATTCCCATGGCCAGGTCACCAAATGCGTAACCCGGATAAAGAAGTAAGAGGTCAAATGATGGCTAACTTTGTTCGTGGTCGTGGTGATATGATGGGTACTGGTGGTAATCTTAATGATGGAGCTACAATTACAAATAAAGTAGATGCTTATTGGCCAAATGCGTTTGGTTTATATAACATGGCTGGTAATGTTAACGAGTGGTGTATGGATGTTTATCGTACATTATCTAGTGAACAAGTTGAAGAATATAACTCTTTCCGTGGTAATGAATATAAAGCTCCAGTCTTTAATGAAAATACACAAGAAGGTAAAAAAGTTATGGTTCCTGTGATAGATAGCTTGGGTCGTGTTAAGTTTGTTATCCCAGTAGAGAAAGCTGATTCATCGATGTCAAAATATGTTAAGTATGATGTTAGAAACTATGGTGATGGTGATGCTCGTTCAGGGAAAAACCCAGATGCATGGAAAACGCCTATGGATCCAGATGCATCTAATAAATTAATGTACGATCCAGATGCTACAGCAGATGGTTTGTTATCTTCTAAAATTACTAATAGATCTCGAGTTTATAAAGGAGGTTCTTGGAAAGATAGAGCGTATTGGTTAAATCCATCTACTCGTCGTTACTTAGAGCAAGATAAATCAACAAGTGATATTGGTTTCCGTTGTGCTATGAGCCAAGTTGGTGGTGAGGCTGCGGTAGAAAAATAATAAATAAGTAAATTATATACAAAGCACTTGTCTCAAAAGACAAGTGCTTTTTTTTATATTACATTGAATCTTTTTTTGAATAAGTTTATGGAAGTGTTGAAAAGAACAAAAGTTATTGATTTGTTGAAGTTGACTCCTGCGGGAGAAACAGTAAATGTGAAAGGTTGGGTTCGTTCTAAGCGAGGTAATAAACAAGTGAATTTTATTGCTTTAAATGATGGCTCTACAATTAAGAATATTCAGATAGTTGTCGAATTAGAATCTTTTAATGAAGATTTGCTGAAGAAAATTACAACTGGGGCTTGTGTCTCTATCAGTGGGGCATTAGTTGCTTCTCAAGGTAAAGGTCAAACAATGGAGATATTGGCAAAAGAGATAGAACTTTTGGGTGAAGCAGATCCAAATGAATATCCGTTGCAGAAGAAAGGTCACTCTCTTGAGTTCTTAAGAGAAATAGCGCACCTTAGACCAAGAACAAATACTTTTAGTGCTGTATTAAGAATTCGTCATGCAATGGCTTTTGCTATCCATAACTATTTTAATAAAGAAGGCTTTTTTTATTTACATACTCCAATTATTACTGCTTCAGACTGTGAAGGTGCAGGGCAAATGTTTCAAGTTACGACATTAAATTTGAATGATGCGCCAAAGACTGTTGATGGTAGTGTTGACTTTTCTCAAGATTTTTTTGGTAAACCAGCTAACTTAACTGTTTCTGGTCAGCTTGAAGGCGAGTTAGGTGCTATGGCTTTGGGTTCTATATATACTTTTGGGCCTACATTTAGAGCAGAAAATTCAAATACTCCTCGACATCTTGCTGAGTTTTGGATGATAGAGCCAGAGGTTGCTTTTAATGATATCATCGACAATATGGACTTAGCTGAGGATTTTCTAAAATACTTAATTAAGTATGCATTAGAAAATTGCAAGGACGATTTGGATTTCTTAAATGAAATGTGGGACAAAGAGCTTTTGGAGAGATTAAATTTTGTTAAAAATAATAATTTCATAAGATTAGCTTATACCGAAGGAATCAAGATTCTTGAAGATGCTATTGCTGGAGGTAAGAAGTTTGAATTTCCTGTTTCTTGGGGAATTGATCTTCAATCAGAGCATGAGAGATATTTAGTAGAGCAGCATTTTAAGTGTCCAGTTATTCTTACTGATTATCCAAAAGATATCAAAGCTTTCTATATGAAGCAAAATGATGATGGTAAAACGGTAAGAGCTATGGATGTTCTTTTCCCTAAGATTGGAGAGATTATTGGCGGTTCTCAGCGTGAAGAAGATTATGATAAACTTAAGAACCGTATCCAAGAGATGGATATACCTATGAAAGATATGTGGTGGTATTTAGATACAAGAAGATTTGGATCTGCACCACACTCTGGTTTTGGTCTTGGTTTTGAGCGTCTGTTATTATTTGTGACAGGAATGTCAAACATTAGAGATGTAATTCCATTTGCTAGGACTCCAAAGAATGCAGAATTTTAATATAGTAAGCCTCATTGAAAAATGAGGCTTTTTTATTTTACGCATATTTTTTGTATAAATATGTGATGAAATAGTTTCAAATGTAAAAATATGCATTGAGGGTTGATTTTCTGCTCATTTTTTGCTAATTTTGTGCCGCAAAACATAAAAACTATGATGGAAAATACAAAAATTGAAGAAAGAGAGCATATTGTTGTGAAGTTCTCAGGTGATTCTGGTGATGGAATGCAGTTGACAGGAACTCTTTTCTCCAATTTATCTGCAATTTTAGGAAATGAAATCTCAACTTTCCCAGATTTCCCTTCCGAGATTAGAGCTCCACAAGGTACTGTTGGTGGTGTGTCTGGTTTTCAGGTTCATTTAGGTGCAAGTAGAGTGTATACGCCAGGTGACGAAGCTGATGTAATGGTTGTGATGAATCCTGCTGCTTTAAAAGTAAATGCTAATAGCATAAAAAAAGGTGGGGTGTTGATTTTTGATGTTGATTCATTTAAAGATACAGATCTTAAAAAGGCAGGATATATTTCTGATAATCCTTTTCAGGAACTGTCAATCTCTGAATCAGTTCAGTTGGTGCCAGCGCCATTGACTTCAATGACTAAAGCTAGTCTTGAAGGTTTTGAAATGGATTTAAAATCAGTTCTTCGTAGTAAGAATATGTTTGCTCTTGGATTGATTTGTTTTCTATTTGGGCGACCAGTTGAGCAAGCAATTCATTTCTTAGAAAATAAATTTAGCAAGAAACCATCCTTGCTAAAAGCTAATGCAAAAGTATTAGTTGATGGGTTTAACTATGCGCAAAATATTGATGCATCGATTTCTCAAATTCAGATTGGTAAATCTCATAGCATTGAGAAAGGTCAGTATACTATCATCAATGGGAATAAAGCTGCTGCTTGGGGATTGATTGCAGCTGCACAGAAATCTGGTTTGCAGTTATTCCTTGGAAGTTATCCTATTACTCCTGCAACAGATATTCTTCATGAACTTGCAGCTCGTAAAGAAATGGGAGTAGTTACTGTACAGGCCGAAGATGAAATTGCAGGTATTTGTACTGCTTTAGGTGCTTCTTTTGCTGGAAATTTAGCTGCAACCAATACTTCAGGCCCAGGTCTGGCATTGAAATCAGAAGCGATTGGTCTAGCAGTAATGGCAGAATTGCCAATTGTTATTATTGATGTTATGCGTAGTGGTCCATCTACGGGTATGCCTACTAAAACGGAACAAACGGATTTGCTTCAAGCATTATATGGAAGAAATGGTGAAAGTCCATGTGTTGTTATGTCAGCAACAACTCCAGATGATTGTTTTAAGTATACATATATGGCAAGTAAAATTGCACTAGAGCATATGACTCCAGTAATCTTACTTACTGATTCTTTTATTGGAAATGGTTCTTCTTTATGGAAATTGCCATCGTTAGATAGCATGCCTGCAATTACTCCAAATTATGTAAAAGAAGAAATGCAAGGTAAAATCAAGGTGACTCATCGTGATGCTGACTCAAAAGTTAGATACTGGGCTATACCTGGAATGGAAGGTTTTGCTCATAGAAATGGTGGTCTTGAAAAAGATATTGAAAAAGGAGCAATTGCGACAGATCCAAAAAACCATGCAATGATGACAGAGGCGCGTCAACAAAAAATTGACAATATTGCAAATGAACTACCTGAACTAAAAGTAGAAGGCTGTGAAGATGCAGATGTATTAGCAATTGGTTGGGGAAGTAGTCATGGCCATATTATCTCTGCTATCAACTCTTTGAAAAAAGAAGGAAAGAAAGTTGCTTTAGCTCACTTTACATATATTAATCCTCTTCCAAAGAATACGGAAGAGATTCTTAAGAAATATAAGAAAGTAATTGTATGTGAGTTGAATAGCGGACAATTTGTTTCATACTTACGCTCAAAAGTTCCGAGTGTCCAGTTTGAACAATATAATAAGGTGGAAGGTCAACCATTCACAGTGTTAGAGTTAAAAGAACGATTTAATAAAATGTTGGAGGCATAAGACATGGCTGAATATAAATATGTAGCAAAAGATTTTAAAAGTGATCAATATGTTCGTTGGTGTCCTGGATGTGGAGACCATGGGGCATTAAACTCACTGCAAAAGGCCATGGCTGAGGTTGGTGTTGCACCGGATCAAACAGCTGTTATTTCGGGTATTGGATGTTCTTCTCGTTTGCCTTATTATATAAATTCATATGGATTTCACACTATTCATGGTCGTGGAGCAGCAGTAGCAACAGGAGTGAAAGTTGCAAACCCAGAATTAACTGTATGGCAAATTACTGGTGATGGTGACTGTATGGCTATTGGTGGAAATCACTTTATACATAGTGTAAGAAGAAATATTGATTTAAATATCCTTTTGTTTAATAATCAAATTTATGGTTTAACAAAAGGTCAATATTCTCCAACAACTGTAAAAGGGTTATCGACTAAGAGTTCTCCATTTGGAACTGTAGAGCGTCCATTTATTCCAGGTGAGCTTACTTTAGGGTCGCAAGGAACATTCTTTGCTCGTTGTTTAGATGTAGATGGTAAGACATCAGTAGATGTAATGGTTGAAGCGGCTAAGCATAAAGGTGCATCTGTTGTTGAGGTTTTGGTAAACTGTGTAATCTTTAATGATGGTGCACATTCTTGGATTGCTTCAAAAGAAGATAGAACAGAAAGAACAATTGTGTTAAAGCATGGAGAGCCAATGTTATTTGGTAAGGATAATGAAAAAGGCTTAGTGTTGGATGGCTTTAGTCTTAAAGTTGTCAAATTAGGTGAAAATGGAATTACTGAAAAAGATATCCTTGTACATGATGCAAAATGTGAGAATTCTATAATTCACAATATGCTAATCAAAATGACAGGGCCTGATATGCCAATAGCAATGGGTGTTATTAGAGCAGTAGAAGAAGAGACATACGATTCAGCAGTACATAAGCAAATAGCAGATATTAAAGCTAAAAGTTCAGTAAAAACATTTGAAGACTTACTTGCAACTTGTGAAACTTGGGAAATGTAGAGCTACAAAGCCTATAATAAAAAAGCCTTATTAATTTGATAAGGCTTTTTTATTATAGGCTTTTAATCATGCCCCATATTGTTTCAAGTTCTTCATTGTTGTGGTATCTTTTAACTTGATCTTCAGTAATTCTTTTTTCTATATTCTCTATTCTGTGTTTGGTGTCTGGGTGAGAGCTTAGGAATTCCGGAATATCAATCTCAATTTCTTGCTTTTCTTTGGCTTTTATAAGGCTATTGAATAACCAAACTATACCCTCTGGATTTACATGTTTTTTTTGTAAAAGTTCATATGCAAAATTGTCTGCTTCTGATTCTAATGTTCTGGAATATTGTAAAGATCTTATGTTTTCAGCATTGTCAATCATAACTCCGGACAAGCCACTCACATCACCAATAATTAAGGATAAAACAATGTAATATGATAGATTCCTTGCCATAGACCTCAGTGAATGGCGGTAGTAAATATGTCCGTATTCATGAGCAAGAACTCCGGCAAATTCTTCATGATTTTTCATCTGATCAAGTAGCTCGCTAAAAACAACTATGTGTCCACCCGGCATGGCAAAAGCATTTATTTGCTTACTGTTAACAACGGTTATTTGAACATTGTAATCACTGTTTACATTCAATGCCTTAAAGTATTTGTTTGCCAGTTCAGTTTTTGAGCTGTCAATATCAAAAGGAATCATGTTTTGATTGTAAATACTCTCACCAAGGTCTTCTTCGAGTGAGATTGGGATTTGATTTGCAAGATGATCAGCAGCCTCAGGAACAACAAAGAAATACATCAGTGCTCCAAATGTAGCTACTAGTAGAAATGATACTAGAATTGTTTTCCAAGTTTTCTTTTGAATAAGAGAAGTCGTTTTGTCTTTAAGTTTCTTGTTTGGATATTGTTTTTGGAATTCGTTGTAGAAGGTTTCATCAACATATAGCGTCTGAAATGGAAAGTCTCCATATGTAATCTGGAAACCAAATGAAATACCAAACTTATCAGTGTTGATATTTTGTATATCCCAGTCAACTATTTTGCTCATGCCAAAATCATCTTTATAGATAATCTCGATGTGATTGCCTTTTAGATAAACCTCAGCTTGGTAAAGCTTTGATGTTTTCCCGTTAGAATATTTAGCAGAATTTGCTTTCATAATAAGTTATATTTAGAAGAATATTCCTCCTAAATCCATAATGTCTGAAAGTTCCTCTCCAGTGGCATCAGTATAGGCCTTCTCAGTTTGATTAATTTTGTCTAGATTAATGTTTTCAGGGATAATAATGTTTCTGGCAATAAATCTTGCTGTTCTGCAATAAGTCCATGAATATGCTATGCCAAGTGTAAATAACAGTAATAAAATATTACCAACCTCAAGCTTGAATACTTGACCTGCAGTTATAGAAGATTTAACTTTATGTTCTTCCTCATTATGTTTAAGGTGAAGATTTTCAATTAAGAAATTATAAAGATTCTTTTTGTACCAGAAATAGTAGACCCCAAAGGTAATTGATACTAAGAATCCGTTACCGAAATAAATTCCAAACAGGTTGCTGGTTTTTCCTTTATAGTTAAGTTTTAAACTCCCAAGTCGAAGATTTCCATAAGTAATAGAGTATATATTATTTTTGTAATATGCTGTTAGATAAATCATTAACAGCATTAGAGGCAGTGAGAATGATGAAACTAGGATTGGTGCAAAACTAAATTCCATTCCATTTGCTTTCTGAAGATACTCAGAAGTAAATATTATAATTATAAATAGAATATAAGTGCTAAATAATAAATAGTATGCGCCTAAGAAGCTTTTAATAAATTTTCTTTTTTCGGCTTCAAATCCACACAAAATACCTCTCCAAGTAGAGCGTGCAGCTCTGTATCTAAAAGTGCCAAAAATAGCATACGCAGAAAAAATAGGTATGCCTACGAGAGTTAGAAGAAGCATTGTGGCAATAAATATTCCAATAAACAATTCATCTTGACCATGGGTTCTAAGAAGGAAATTAGATGTGATGTATAGGGCGTAAAATCCAGCCATAATTAGGATTGCTTTGATGTATCCTCTGAAAATTTCTTTTCCGGTACCAAGAAAGTCAAACTCACTTTCTTTCATCAAGGTGTTTTGGTATAAATATTTGAGCTTTTTTGCTTTCGCCCAAGGATAATAAAGGCCAAGTGTAATGATTGTTAGTAAGGCGTTTACTAAATCGATTGCAAATAGCTCAGAGCCTTTACCAATGAATTTTACTGTATTATTTCTTTCGATAGTTTCAGATGTAGAAGTAATTTGTTGTTCCATAAACGGTCTTTTTATGTTTGCCAACAAAAATAAGAAATCAATGGATAGGATATCGATTTTGGAAAAATATTTTGCAAAAGTGTTGTTGGAATGAAATATTTCTCTACCTTTGCAACCGCAAATGAGAAATGGTGCCATAGCTCAGTTGGTAGAGCAATGGACTGAAAATCCATGTGTCCCTAGTTCGATTCTTGGTGGCACCACAGAAAAAGAGAAAGCTTTGAAAAAGGTTTTCTCTTTTTTGTTTTTATAATACAATATTAATATTCTGACTATTGTTAAGTAGGTTCTTTTTTTATAATTTTCCAGACCTAAATTTATAAGATTTGTAATGAAAAGAATATTAATATCTCTTCCCTTTTTTATAATCAGTGTTTTTGCTTTTTCTCAAAATTTTGGAGGTTTCTCAAATCGGATTGAATGGAGACAGATTCAAACTCCTTCTACCCGAATCATCTTTCCTGTAGGTGCAGAAATACAAGCTCAAAAAGTGGCAAATCAGATTGAGTATCTAAGGTTAATAAAAAGTTCTTCTCAAGATTTTTCTATTCGTCCTGTTGATATCGTTTTGAATAATGAGGGAGTTGCTTCAAATGGCTATGTTTCTTCAATGCCTTATCATTCAATGCTTTACCTTACGCCACCTCAGGATGCTAACCTGTTAGGAAGTCAAGATTGGTTGATGGGTTTAACCACACATGAGTATCAGCATATTTGGCAATACAATCAGATGCGAGGTTATCCGGGCTCATTTTTTTATGGCTTAATGGGAGATAAAGGTTGGGGTGGATACATTCACCTAATGTTTCCTGATTGGTATTTTGAAGGAGATGCAGTGCTGAATGAAACTGCATTGTCTTCTGCTGGTAGAGGTCGATTACCATATTTTTCAGTAACTTCTAAAGCTCAAACATTAGATAGTATTAGTTTTTCTTACGCAAAGGTGAGGAATGGGTCATACAAAGATTTGTTACCGGATTATTATGAGTATGGTTACCAAATGTTAGCCTATGGTCAGAAGAAATTTGGAAAAGAAGGGTGGTTGCGTGTTGTGAAAAATGCTTCTAACATGAAAGGTTTATTTTATCCATTTTCTTATTCATTGAAAAAAGAATGTGGTTTAAATGTTGAATCCTTTTATGATTCTATGAAAGTAGATTATAAGCGCTATTTGGATGAATTTGAACAGTCGAGATCTGTTTCTCAGTCACAATCTATTGTTTCAGTAGCAAAAACTCCAGCATTTTACTATCATTCTCAATTTGTGTCGGATAGTACGCTTTTAGTAATGAAAAGTTCGTATAAAGATGTTTTGGCGATATATAAACTGAACCTTAATACGGGAGAAGAGAAAAAAATCGTAGATGTTGGTTATTTGGATGCTCCATATTTTACTTATGCTAATGGGTATATTGTTTGGGCTGAGTCTAAAACAGATTCTCGTTGGTATAATAAAGAATATTCTGTATTGAAGAAATATGATATACGAACAGGGTCGATTGAGGATCTGACTTATCAAACAAGACTCTTTTCTCCATCTTTTTCTAAAGATGCATCACAGCTTTTAGTTGTAGAAATAGATAAGAGCTCGCATACAACTGTAGAGCTTTTTGACTTAAGTACTCGCAAGTTAAATACATTTTATGGGATGCAAAGTTTCTGTGATTCAGTCTATGTTTCAACTCCGGTTTTTACGGGGAAAAAGAATGACTTTGTATTTGTTGGAAAGTTAAAAAGTCGTTTGGCTCTATTTGAGTATAATTCAACTCTGGATAGTGTTATGCAGCTAACTGAGTATTCTGCTAATGTAATTACCAGTCCGTTAGTTAAAGGAGATAAAGTTTATTACTCGGCATCATATGGGCAGCATGATGATATCTACTGTGTAAATAGAACATCGAGAGAGATTTCGCGAGTGAGTTCGTCCCGAGTTGGGGCTTATTTTCCTAGTATCTCTGATTCTGTGTTGGTTTATTCTAATGCTGTTAGCTCTGGGTTTGATTTGCAAAAGCTAGGTTTAGATACAATTAAACAAGTTGCAGTTCTTCCTGCAGAGCCTGTAGATCAAGATTATTATTGTAAAGAAGTCTTTGAAAATGCAGAGGATATTTCAGACTCAATTCCTCAGAATGAATTTCTGGTAACTGATTTTGATAAAGCAGGAAATGCGATAAATATACATAGTTGGGGCCCGACCTTAAGTTCTAATGAATATATGGGAGTAGAATTGTATTCAGATAATGTGTTGAATAATTTTTCAGCATTAGCGGGGTATTATTATGACATAAGTGAAGAGTTGCCATATCTTCAAACTGTGATGACATATGCCGGATGGTATCCTTTGTTTTATGGAGGTTATTTATATTCTGATGGTGGTACTTTTAGTATTAGTCAATCTAAAATTGGTTTAGGTTTGCCTTTTGATTTTTCTAATGCTCGATTCCAAAAAAGCATTGCGATTCAGGGAGGTTATTTGGGTATGAGGTATTCAGATGCAGATGGGAATTGGTATTTTGGGGGTCTAGAGGGAACTTTGGCTGTTTCTATTTATAAAAAAATGGCATATCAACAAGTTGCGCCCAATCTTGGTTTTTCGTTGCAGTTCTTGGCAAAACACGGAACCTTGGCAGATGCGTATGAGGTGGATGAAAACTTATTATTGTCTGAATTGTATTTGCCAGGTTTATTTAAAACACACGCAATTTCTGTTGAGTATGCTGCTAAAAATCAAACATTTGACGGCTTCTTCTTTGATGGGATGAATTATGT
The DNA here is from genome assembly GCA_963662245.2 of Paludibacteraceae bacterium. Taxonomy (GTDB): domain Bacteria; phylum Bacteroidota; class Bacteroidia; order Bacteroidales; family Paludibacteraceae; genus JAFGVL01. Next base: position 76,779 of record CAXXVQ010000008.1, read on the forward strand.
GCGAGGATATAACAGGCCATCCTTTGCTTTTAAAACTTATAATATGGAGGCTATTGGTTATAAAATGCCACTTTGTTATCCTGATTTTGGTGTAAATGGGTTCTTCTTTTTGAAAAGAATTCGTATGAATGCGTTTTGGGATTTTGGACAAGCTAAGGATTTTTATAATCAAAAAACGAATTATGCATCCTTTGGTGGAGAATTTTATTTTGACATCAACTGGTTTAATCAATATGAAGTGCCGGTTTTTGTTCGGTGCTCATTTTTAAATCAGCCATATACAGGTGTTCAATGGGAGTTTGGATCTGCGGTTATTAGTTTCTAAAAATATAATATAAAGCCACTTATCTATTGGCTAAAGTGTTTGATAAGTTTGGAAATCAAAATATTATTAATACATTTGCACCGAAATTGATTCACGAGAGGGGGACAGAAAGTCCCCCTCTTTGTTGAATAATATCTTGAATATGTTAGATAAAGAGCTTGTAATTCAGGCGGTTGAGGGTAAACTGCAAGGCACAGATTATTTTATTGTAGATGTAAAAGTTACACCGGACAATAATGTGACTGTTGAAATTGATAATATTGAAGGCGTAGATATCGACTTCTGCGTAAGCCTAAATAAGCATATTGAATCAATATTCGATAGAGAAGTTGAGGACTATGCTCTTGAAGTTGGTTCTGCCGGTTTAACGCAGCCTTTCAAAGTGCTTAAACAATATCAAAAAAATATTGATAATGAGGTGGAAGTCCTTTCAAAAGATGGACGAAAAATAATTGGTTTTTTGAAGTCTGCAGATGAATCTGAATTCGTTGTTGAAATAGAGAAGCAAGTAAAACCTGAAGGAGCAAAGCGAAAAGTTACAGTGATTGAAGATGTCACATTTACATATGATCAAGTAAAATATACAAAATACATTATCAGATTTAAATAACCATGAGCAAGACAGAAAGCATCAATTTGATTGATACATTTTCAGAGTTTAAAGAGCTGAAAAATATTGACAGAACCACAATGGTTAGTGTGTTGGAAGAGTCATTCCGCAGCGTGATTGTCAAAATGTTTGGTAGCGATGAAAATTATGATGTTATTATCAATCCCGATAAAGGTGACTTCGAGATTTGGCGAAATCGCGAGGTGGTTGCTGATGCAGATTTGGAAGATTCAAATCTACAGATTTCACTAACTGAAGCAAAAAAAATTGATTCAGATTATGAATTGGGAGAAGAAGTAACAGATGCTGTTGACATTATTAAATTTGGTCGCCGTGCTGTTTTGACTTTGCGTCAAACATTGGCTTCGAAAATCCTTGAATTACAAAAGGATAGCCTTTATGCTAAGTATAGTGAAATGGTTGGTCAGATTGTAAGTGGAGAAGTTTATCAGGTATGGAAAAAAGAAATTTTATTGCTTGATGATGAAGGAAACGAAATGTTACTTCCTAAAACTGAGCAAATTCCATCTGATTTTTATCGTAAAGGAGAAACTGTTCGTGCGGTAGTTGCTCAGGTTGACAATAAAAATAATAATCCTAAAATTATGCTTTCTCGTACTTCTCCGGTATTCTTACAGCGTTTGTTTGAATTAGAGGTGCCTGAAATTAATGAAGGATTAATTACCATAAAGAGAATTGCTCGTATTCCGGGTGAAAGAGCAAAAGTTGCTGTAGAATCATACGATGATCGTATTGATCCTGTTGGTGCTTGTGTGGGTATGAAAGGTGCTCGTATTCATGGAATTGTTCGCGAACTTCGCAACGAGAATATTGATGTTATCAACTTTACTCCAAACTTAAATTTGTTTATTGCAAGAGCATTAAGCCCGGCAACAATATCTTCTATTCGTATTAATGAAGAAACTAAAAAGGCAGAAGTTTACTTGAAGCCAGAAGAAGTTTCTCAAGCAATTGGTAAAGGTGGTTCAAATATTAAGTTAGCAAGTATGTTAACTGACTTTGTAATTGATGTTTATCGTGAGCTTGATGAGCAAGATGAAGAGGATATCTACTTAGATGAATTCTCTGATGAAATCGATTCTTGGGTAATTGAAGCTTTAAAAGCAATTGGTTGCGATACTGCGAAAAGCGTATTAGCTATCACTCGTGGAGATCTAATTAAGCGTACAGATCTTGAGGAAGAGACAATTGATGATGTTCTTTCTGTCTTAAAAGCTGAGTTTGAAGACTAGAATTTGAGTAACCTTTCCTTGAGCAACCGTTGAATTTTTCTTTTAAAAAAACAGTATAAAAACTAGATATGTCGATCAGATTAAGTAAAGCAGTAAAAGATTTGAATGTAGGACTTTCTACGGCCGTAGAATTCTTACAGAAAAAGGGACAAGACATAGATGCTAATCCTAATACAAAGATTACGGATGAGCAATATGCTATGTTGGTAACGGAATTTAGCAAAGACAAAAATCTGAAAATCGAGTCAGAAAAGATTAGTCAACAACGCCAAGTGAAGGAAAAAGCTCCGACCGTGGCAATTGAAGGTTATAATGAAAAACCTGAAGTTGAGAAGAAGCCAGAAGTAGAAGTGGTTTCTATTAAGATCGATAAGAAAGATTTGCCTAAGTTTAAAACAGTTGGGAAAATTGATTTAGATGAAGTAGGGAAGAAGCCTGAGAAGGTTGTAGAACCTAAAAAAGAAGCTCCTAAGGAACCAGCTCCAGTGAAGGTTGTTGAAGAGAAAAAAGAGGAAGTGAAGAATGAGGCTCCTAAAAAAGTAATTGCTGAAGAAGTGAAGCAAGAAAAAGCGGAAGAAACTAAAAAAGATGAGGTTTTTTCTCTAGGTACTCCAAAATTGAAAAATACACCAAAGGTTATTGATAAAATTGACCTTTCGGCAATTAATGATAAAACTCGTCCTGACAAGAAATCGAAAGAAGAAAAGCGTAAGGAGAGAGAAGCAAGAGAGCGTCAACAAAAAGACCAGCGTTCTCAACAATCTCCTTCTGATAAAGATGATGCTGCAAGAAAAAAGAAAAGAACTAGAATTAGTCAAGAGAAAGTCGACATCTCTAAAGGAGGTGGTTCAAACTTTACTCCTAATAAGCAGCAACCATCCGCTGGTGGTGGACCGAAAGGAAATAACAATAAACCTAAGTTTAAAAAGACTAAGGTTGAGGTTAACGAGGAAGATGTGCAAAAGCAAGTTAAGGAAACTTTAGCTCGCTTAACTCAGAAAAAAGTAAAAGGGTCTAAATACCGTCGTGAAAAACGCGATAATATTTCAGCTAGACAGTCTGAAATGGAAGAACAAGAGCGTTTGGAAGAAAAAACACTGAAGTTAACAGAGTTCGTAACAGCAAGTGAATTAGCTGCTATGATGGATATTTCAGTGAACCAAGTTATTGGCACTTGTATGAGTCTTGGATTGATGGTTTCTATCAACCAAAGACTTGATGCTGAAACTATCAAGATTGTAGCTGATGAATTCGGATTCAAAACTGAGTTTGTTAGTGCTGAGGTTATTGAGGCAATTGGAGGTGACGAAGAAGATAAACCTGAGGATTTAGAATCTCGTGCACCAATTGTTACTGTAATGGGACATGTTGACCACGGTAAAACATCATTGCTTGACTATATCCGTAAAGCAAATGTAATTGCTGGTGAGGCTGGGGGTATTACTCAGCACATTGGTGCATACAATGTGAAATTAGATGATGGTCGTAAGATAACTTTCCTTGATACTCCGGGACACGAAGCTTTTACAGCGATGCGTGCTCGTGGTGCTCAGATTACAGATATAGCTATTATCATTGTTGCTGCTGATGATGCAGTTATGCCTCAAACAATCGAAGCGATTAATCACGCTTCAGCTGCAGGTGTACCAATGGTATTTGCAATCAACAAAATAGATAAAGACGGAGCTAATCCTGAAAAAATTAAGGAAACATTAGCAACGATGAACTACTTAGTTGAGGAGTGGGGTGGTAAATATCAGTCACAAGATATTTCTGCTAAGAAAGGATTGAATGTTAATGAGCTTCTTGAAAAAGTATTGTTAGAGGCTGAATTATTAGACCTGAAAGCAAATCCAAACAGAAAAGCTGTAGGTTCAGTAATTGAGTCATCTCTAGATAAAGGTCGTGGTTATGTAGCTACTATCTTAGTTCAAAACGGAACTCTTCGTGTTGGTGATGTTATTCTTGCTGGTCCTTATCATGGTAAGGTGAAAGCAATGTTTAATGAGCGTAACCAACGCATTGAAGAGGCAGGTCCTGCATCTCCAGTATTAATACTAGGATTAAATGGAGCTCCGCAAGCTGGTGATAACATCAATGTGATGGATTCAGAACATGAAGCTCGTGAGATTGCAAACAAGCGTGAGCAATTACAACGCGAACAAGGCTTGCGTACATCTCGTCACTTGACTTTGGACGAAATTGGTCGTCGTATTGCACTTGGTAACTTCCAAGAATTAAATGTAATTGTTAAAGGTGATGTGGATGGTTCTATTGAGGCTCTTTCTGATTCCTTGATTAAACTATCAACAGAAGAAATCCAAGTTAATGTTATACATAAAGCGGTAGGAGCTATTTCTGAATCAGATGTTATGCTTGCTGCTGCATCAAATGCAATTATTATCGGATTCCAGGTTCGTCCTTCTCAAGCAGCTAGAAGATTAGCAGAGAAAGAAGAAATAGATATTCGCTTGTATTCAATCATCTATGATGCAATTGAAGAACTTAAGTCAGCAATGGAAGGTATGTTATCTCCAGACTTTAAAGAGGAAATTGTTGCAACAGTAGAAGTTAGAGAAACCTTCAAAATCACTAAAGTTGGTACTATTGCCGGATGTATGGTTAAAGAAGGTAAGATTAAGCGTAATTCTCGAATCCGCTTGATTAGAGATGGTATTGTAATCTATACAGGTGAGTTAGGCTCACTTAAGCGCTATAAGGATGATGTGAAAGAGGTATCCCATGGATATGAATGTGGTTTAAATATAACGAACTACAATGATATCAAGATTGGAGATCTGGTGGAAGCATTCGAAATGACAGAAGTGAAGAAAACATTATAATGTTACCCCAAAAAAGTCGGATTTTTTAATCCGACTTTTTTGTAAAATAGAATCTGATGAATGTTTTAGATATTATTTTCATAATTATTTTGCTTTATGGAATAATCAAAGGAGTTATCAAAGGCTTTGTGGTTGAGGTAGCTTCGTTTGTTGGGGTTATTTTAGGTATATACTTGGCCAAGTACAATAGTGCTACTTTGGCTTTGTTTTTGAATGGGCTGCTCAACATTGCAGAAGAATACAATCAGGCAATTGCATTTGTAACCATTTTTGTGCTAGTGATTCTTATTTGCCACATCTTAGCTAAGATTGTGGATAAAACACTAAAATTGGTTATGCTTGGTTGGTTAAATAAGCTTTTAGGTGCAGCATTAGGTTTTATAAAATATGCTTTAATTATTAGCATTATTCTTAATGTGCTAACAGGCTTTAATTTGAGTGATAAGTTTTTAAGCTCAGAGAAGAAAGAAGGTTCCTTCTTATATAAGCCATTAGAGAAAATAGTTCCAGAGATTATGCCATTTGTAAATTGGGATGATTTTAAAAAAAATGTCTCTATTAAGGAGATTTAAGTAAACAAATACTGAATTAGTTTGTTTTATTAATAATTTTGTAAAACAAAAGAGAAAAAGATGGCAGAGAATAATGATCAAATATTAGATGAAGTAACCTCAGGTGATTATAAATACGGTTTTACAACTGATATTGAAACCGATTATATTCCCAAAGGGTTAAGTGAAGAAACGGTTAGAATGATTTCTTCAAAGAAAAATGAGCCGGAATGGTTGCTTGAATTTAGATTAAAAGCATATAACTATTGGCTTACTTTAGAGATGCCAGATTGGGCTCTATTAAACATTCCGGAAATAGATTATCAAGATATTTACTATTATGCTGCTCCTAAGAAAAAGGAAGGGCCAAAGAGCTTAGATGAAGTAGATCCTGAATTGCTTAAAACTTTTGATAAGTTAGGTATTCCTTTGCATGAACAAAAGATTTTGTCTGGAATGGCTGTTGATGCAGTAATGGATAGTGTTTCTGTAAAAACTACATTTAAAGAGAACTTAGCTGAAAAAGGAATCATATTTTGCTCTTTCTCAGAAGCAGTGAAAGATTATCCTGATTTAGTTCAAAAATATATGGGTTCAGTTGTGCCTTATAAAGACAACTTTTTTGCGGCATTGAACTCAGCTGTGTTTAGTGATGGTTCTTTTGTCTATATTCCAAAAGGGGTTCGTTGCCCAATGGAATTATCCACATACTTCCGTATCAATGCAATTAATACAGGACAGTTTGAGCGTACGCTTATTGTTGCAGATGATGATGCATATGTAAGTTATCTGGAAGGATGTACAGCTCCTCAGCGTGATGAAAATCAGTTACACGCAGCTATTGTCGAAATCATTGTTCATGATCGTGCCGAAGTAAAATATTCTACTGTTCAGAACTGGTATCCGGGGGATAAAGAAGGTAAAGGTGGTATTTACAACTTTGTAACTAAGCGTGGTTTGTGTAAAGGAGATAACTCAAAAATTTCTTGGACACAAGTAGAAACGGGTTCTGCAATTACCTGGAAATACCCAAGTTGTATTTTAAGAGGAGATAATTCTGTTGGAGAGTTCTATTCTGTGGCAGTTACAAATAACTACCAACAAGCTGATACAGGAACAAAAATGATTCATTTGGGTAAAAACACTCGTAGTCATATTGTTTCGAAAGGTATCTCGGCAGGACACAGCCAAAATAGCTATCGTGGTTTAGTGAAAGTTACTGCCAAAGCTGAGAATGCAAGAAACTTCTCACAATGTGATAGCTTATTACTAGGAGATAAATGTGGTGCACACACTTTCCCATATATGGATGTTCATAATGAAACGGCAATTGTCGAGCATGAGGCAACAACCTCAAAAATTAGTGAAGATCAAGTATTCTATTGTAATCAGCGCGGTATTTCTACTGAAGATGCCATTGGTTTGATTGTAAATGGATATGCAAAAGAGGTGTTGAATAAACTTCCTATGGAATTTGCTGTTGAAGCACAAAAACTGCTTCAAATAAGTTTGGAAGGAAGTGTGGGATAGTACAGAGTTAAATAACTCTATTTCTAAAAACTTGTAATTATTGGATTTATGCTAGAAATAAAAGATTTACATGCCAACATTAACGGCAAAGAGATATTAAAAGGAATTAACCTTACAGTAAAACCAGGTGAAGTTCATGCAATTATGGGTCCTAACGGTGCTGGTAAAAGTACACTTTCATCAGTATTGTCTGGTCATCCATCATTTGAGGTAACAGAAGGTTCGGTTAGTTTTTATGGTAAAAACCTATTAGAGCTTCCTCCTGAAGATAGAGCTCGTGAGGGAGTTTTCTTAAGCTTCCAGTATCCTGTTGAAATTCCGGGAGTAAGTATGGTTAACTTTATGCGTACAGCGGTTAATGAGCACAGAAAGTATAAAGGTCTTGATCCAATGTCTGCGTCAGATTTCTTGAAACTTATGCGTGAAAAGAAAGAGTATGTAGAGCTTGACAATAAATTGGCAAATCGTTCAGTAAACGAAGGTTTCTCTGGTGGAGAGAAGAAGCGTAATGAGATTTTCCAAATGGCAATGCTAGAACCTCGTTTGTCAATCTTAGATGAAACGGATTCAGGTTTGGATATCGATGCCCTTCGTATTGTTGCAAGCGGTGTAAATAAATTAAAATCAGCTGAGAACTCAACAATTGTTATTACTCACTACCAACGCTTATTAGATTATATCGTACCTGATTTTGTACATGTATTGTACAAAGGAAGAATTGTTAAGTCAGCAGGTAAAGAGTTAGCCTATGAACTTGAAGAAAAAGGTTACGATTGGATCAAAAAAGAATTAGGAGAATAATTTTTAACGATAAATGATTAGAGATAAACGATAAGAAGTTTAACTTGTTTACTCGTTTACTCATAACTTGTTAACTGAAGTATGAGTGTAGAACAACAATATATAGATCTATATAATCAACATAAAGCGACGATTAATAAAAATTCATCGCCAGTGTTGAATGAGCCTAGAGATTCAGCTTTTGCTGATTTTCAGCGTATAGGTTTTCCAACAGATAAAAACGAAGATTTTTTATATACAAATCTAGCTCCTTATTTTGAGCCAAATTATGGGTTGAATCTGGATGCTTTAGATATTCCTGTAAATCCATATGAGGTTTTCCGTTGTGGTGTACCGGGAATCAATTCTCATTTATATTTTGTTGTAAATGATCAATTCTTCCGTAATCAAAATTATAAAGCTCCGCTACCTGAAGGAGTCTTGATTGGAAGTTTGAAAGATTATGCAAAATCACATCCCGAATTAATAGAAGAATATTATTCAAAAATTGCAGATACAAAGAAAGACGGAACTGTTGCTTTCAATACCGTTTTTGCAGAGGATGGTTTCTTTATGTATGTTCCTAAGGGAGTGATTCTTGAAAAGCCAATACAGTTAATCAATGTGATGCGTGCAGATGTTGACTTGATGGCAAATAGCAGAAACTTAATTATTATTGAAGATGGTGCTCAAGCAAAATTACTTGTTTGTGGACACACTATGGATGATAAGAAATTCTTGTGTAATCGTGTTACTGAAGTTTTTGTAGGAGAGAATGCTCACTATGAACACTATAAACTTGAGAATACACACGAAGAAATGATTAATATTGGTTCATTATTCATTGATCAAAGAGCAAACTCTTCTGTTGTGATTAATGAGGTAACTCTTCATAATGGTGTTACAAGAAATAATGTAAATATTAATTTATCTGGCGAATACGCAGAAACTACACTTTGTGGTATGGGTATTGGTGATAAGAATCAACATATTGACAACCATACATTTATTAATCATGCAAAACCAAATTGCAAGAGTCGTGAGTTGTATAAATATGTATTGGATGAGTCTTCTAAGGGCGCTTTTGCTGGTAAGATATATGTAGCAAAAGATGCTCAAAAAACGGAAGCATTCCAGACTAACAAAAATATCTGCATGACTAAAGAGGCTCGTATGAATACAAAACCTCAATTAGAGATTTATGCAGATGATGTGAAGTGTTCTCACGGAGCTACTGTCGGTCAGTTGGATGAGACAGCATTGTTTTACCTTCGTTCAAGAGGTATTTCAGAAGCAGAATCTCGTATGTTATTGATGTTTGCTTTTGTGGACGATGTGATTCAACATATTAAGATTCCTTCATTACAAGATAATATTAGATTATTGACAGAGAAGCGTTTCCGTGGCGAGCTTAAGAAAAGTGGAAGCTGTGGTAGTTGTAGTACTTGCGAATAAGAGAAGTAGATGATTGATATTCAAAAAATACGAGCTGATTTTCCAATCCTTTCGGAAACTGTTTATGGTAAGCCATTGGTGTATTTTGATAATGCAGCAACTACGCAAAAACCTCGTCAGGTTGTAGAAAAGATTGAGGAAGGATATTATAAGCGAAATGCAAATATCCATCGCGGGGTTCACTTTTTAAGCCAAGAAGCTACTGAAGCTCATGAAGCTGCAAGAGAGGAAGTTCGTTCGTTTCTTAATGCAAAATCAACTAATGAGATAATTTTTACTCGCGGAACTACCGAGGCAATTAACCTTGTAGCTAGTTCTTTTGGTGAGTTACTTCAAGAGGGTGATGAAATTATCGTTTCTCAAATGGAACATCACTCTAATATTGTGCCTTGGCAGATGTTAGGTTTGCGTAAAGGAACTGTATTGAAGGTAATTCCTTTTGATCAAAATGGGGTGCTTAAGATTGATGAACTTGATAATTTGATAACTCCAAAAACTAAACTTATTTCATGCACTCAGGTTGCAAACTCTCTTGGAACAGTTAATCCGGTTAAGGTGATTATTGCAAAAGCCCATGCGCATGGAATCCCTGTTTTGGTAGATGGAGCCCAATCTGTTCCTCATATCAAAGTAGATGTTCAGGATCTGGATGCTGATTTCTTTGTTTTTTCTGGACATAAAATATATGGACCTACAGGAATAGGTGCTTTGTATGGAAAAGAAGAATGGTTAGATAAAATCCCTCCTTATCAAGGTGGTGGAGAGATGATTGATAAAGTGACTTTTGAGAAAACTACATATGCTGCTCTTCCTTTTAAGTTTGAAGCAGGTACTCCTGATTTTATTGGGTCAACAGCTTTAGCTGCGGCATTGAGATATGTGAATGCAATTGGCATTGAAAATATTGCTGCACATGAGCATATGTTACTTGACTATGCGCATGAAAAATTACAGCAGTTTGACAATATCCGTTTTATTGGTGAAGCTCCAAATAAAAGTGGTTTAGTTTCATTTTTGCTAGGTACAGTTCACCCTTATGATTTGGGATCAATCTTAGATAAATTAGGTATTGCAGTTCGTACAGGACATCATTGTGCCCAACCAGTTATGGATGCTTTTGGTATTGAAGGTACTGTGAGAGCTTCATTTGCTATTTATAATACAAAAGAAGAAATTGATATTTTTATAGCTGGAGTTGAGAGAGCCAAAAAGATGTTTAGACAATAAAATAATGAGCTAATATGCTAATGTGCCAATTAGCAAATGAAATAACGAGAGTTCGGTTGCATTTTACTTGTAGCTCGTAACTCGTAACTTGTAACTAGATTATGACAATTGACGAAAAACAAGATGATATTATTGCTGAATTTGAATTTTTAGATGATTGGTTGGATAAATACCAACAAATTATTGATAAAGGAATGAGCTCAAAAGGGGTTGATGAAAAATATAAAACTCCAGATCACTTAATTGAAGGTTGCCAAAGTAAGGTTTGGGTAGCTGCTGATTTAGTTGATGATAAAATTATTTTTCAAGCTGAAAGTAATACAGATATTGCCGGAGGTATTGCAACAATGTTAGTTGAAGTATTATCTGGTCATACTCCTCAAGAAATTATTGATGCAGATTTGTATTTCGTAGAGCAGATTGGCCTTAAGGAACACCTTTCTCCAACAAGAGCGAATGGTATGTTAGCCATGATGAAACAAATGAAATTATATGCGCTTGCTTTTAAAGCGCAGCAAGGATAAACAAAAAAGCAAGCTAATTTTAGCTTGCTTTTTTATTCTTAAAATCATTATCCTTCTGAGTATATTTCTCCTTGCTTAACATCACTCAATGAAACCTTTTGGTCAATCTCATCTAGCATCCACTTATCTTCCTCTCTTACAAATGTCCATATTTCTGCAAATGTCGTTGCTTTTGAACTGTCACCAGAAACTACATCCTTTGTGTTTTCATTTATATGGTAATCTAGCATTGATGCTTTTATTCGTACTGAGAAAGTGTCAAGAGAATCATCCTTGTAGTCTGATATACTGTATATTGTTGATTCAATTAAGTTTACTCTTTCAAGTACATTGATAGTTCCATTGTCAATCATTTCGTCCGTTTGGATTTTGTGCTTATTGTATATTCTATTAGTCATGCAGTCTTTTGCATAATCTTGGTCTCTGTCAGTCCAGGCTTTTTGCACTTTGAAAAAAGTTTCTTCAACTCTAGCAATTAATGTTCTGTAGTTCCACATTTTATCCTTTTGGCTAATTTCTGAAATCATTTGTTTAGCTTTCTTGTGCTTCTTTTTTAGCCTTGAGTTAACGATAGCCTGATATATAATTACAAATGGGGCAATAATGATTCCGATAATTATGCCTAAAACACTTATTCCACCACCTGAGCCTCCGCCTCCAGCTCTTGCAAAGCAATATTCTGACATCAATACAAATAAAATTATAAATAGGACAGGGATGAATTTTTTTGTTTTCATTCTTTTGTGTTTAATTGATTATTAGTCATCCAAAGATATGATATAATTTGTATTATTAGATATCTACTTATATTTTACTCACTCTAATTTTCTTTGTTTTTAGCTTTTTGTTATTAGTCAGGTCAATAACTTCGTTAACCTTTTCTGTGGGTACAGCAATATAGGCTGCTTCTGTTTTCACTTCTATAACTCCAAGCTCTTCCATTTTTAGGTTTCCTTGTTTTAGGAAGAAGCCTGCAATATCTCCTTTTGATATTTTGTCTCTGCGCCCTCCGGTAAGATGTAAAGTGCTCATGATGGTTGTTTGTATTTCTTTTGAAGAGCTAATTTCCTGAACCTTTACTTCTCCAATGTAGGCGGGCAGCTTTTGTTTCTCCCATTTGAGAATATACGCAGTTCCTTCGCTATTCATACGAGCTGTTCTTCCATTTCTGTGAGTAAATTCTTCCATACGGGGAGGTAGCTGGTAGTGGATGATAAATTTTAGTTCAGAAATATCAATTCCTCGTGCGGCAAGATCTGTTGCAATAAGTAATCTATGAGTGCCATTTCTGAATTTAATTAATGAAAGTTCTCGGTCACTTTGCTCCATACCTCCATAAAAACACCCATGCTCAATACCATTCTCTTGTAGTAAATCACTTATTTCTTGTATCGTGTCCTTAAAATTGCAGAAGATTATACCAGGTTGTCCGGTTAAATTGGAAAGCAACTGAATAAGAGTTTCATGTGTATTCTTTGTTGGGGAATTTATTAATCTTAGTTGAAGCTTTTGTGTTGATTCGTGGAGATAATCTAAATAAGTTGCATGATTGACCCCTACAAAATCTGGTATTTCTACACCTTGTGTTGCTGATGTAAGTATGCGTTTTTTTAGTTTAGGAAGAGCCGATATGATTTCTTTCATTTCAGCTTCAAAGCCTACCTCTAGAGATTTGTCAAATTCATCAAGAATTAATGATTGAATATAGCTTGTGTCAAATCTTTCTTTTCTTAAGTGGTCAGCAATTCGGCCGGGAGTACCGATAAGAATTGCCGGGCGATGTTTTAAATCTTGCTTATCTTGAAATCCGGATCGTCCACCATACACTGCATTGCATTTAAACCCTGAACCCATATTGCGAACAACTTGTTCAATCTGTTGAGCTAGTTCTCTGCTTGGTACAAGAATTAATGCTTGAACCTCATTGCAATCAGTATCAAGACTTGAAACCAAAGGTAGAAGAAATGCTAATGTTTTCCCAGTTCCTGTTGGAGATAATAATATCGTGTCAGCCTTTTTTTGGATTGTTCTAATTGCCTCTTCTTGCATTCTGTTGAGGTTCTTGATACCCAGTTTTGAAAGTATGTCTTGCTGATTTTTCTTTGTATGTGTCATTTTGCAAAGGTATACTTAATTTGGTCGCTATTCATAGAAATTAAAAAGGCAGACTGATTTAGTCTGCCTTTTTAATAATAATAAGATGATTTTATTTTTGAGCATCAATTTTAGCTTGTCTTTTAGCTTTCATAAGTTCAATATGCTTAGCCAGTTCAGCTTCAGACATGCCATTTTTTGCATCTTGATACGCTTTTCTTGATTTTTGGATTTGATCAAAGTTATTTCCACCTGCATTCATGATTGCTATCATTTTATCATAAGCAGATTCTGCAGCGTCAAGTTTGGATTGATCTATTGTAGTAGATGATGTTTTTTGAGTAACGGCAACTGTTTCTTCTTTCTTTTCTTTTTTTGCTTTACTGCAGCATTCTTCTTTTTTTACTGTTGTTGAATCGCAACATTTTTTATCTTTTAAACTATCATAGCAACTTGTTTTAGTTGTTGAGTCAATTACTGCAGTTTGTGCATCTTGTTCGTTGTTTTTCTTTCCTGCACATGATGCAAGAAAGATTACTCCTAAAGAGATGATAAGTGTTTTTTTCATGTTCTCATGTTTTATAGTTAAAAATAAATAGTGTGTTTCTCCCAAAAATAAGGAACTTATTATAAAAAACAAAGCAAGCCACTATTAGGCCTGCTTTTGTAATGAGAATGTATTGTCTAGAAATTATCTTTTCAACTTGAATTCAACTCGTCGGTTAGCTGCTCTTCCAAGTTGAGTGTTGTTGTCTGCAATAGGTTCTTCTTCGCCTTTCCCAAATGCTTCTAATCTTTCTGCTGCAATTCCTTTATTTACAAAATAAGCTTTTACGCTTTCAGCTCTGTCAGTAGAAAGTGTTTTGTTATAGTTGGCAGACCCTTGACTATCTGTATGCCCATTAATAATGATTTGCATTTCTGGGTTATCATTAAGCATTTCGAATATTTCATCTAATGTAGGGAATGATTCTTCTTTTAAAGTTGCAGCACCTAACTCAAAGTTAATCCCATATACTGTAAGTTTTCCTTTGTCTTGAATTTCCTTTTTCAGTTGGTCTTGCTTTTCTTCATCTTTCTTTTGAGATTCGTCAACTTGATAGCATAAGGTAGGCACATCTGCTTTACGCTTAAAGGTCCATAATCCATATTTTTTTATGTCATCACCAAAACTCCAAATTCCATTTAGTCTATCGCCGTCTTCATTTACAACTAGTACTGCCATTCCTGAATTACCTTCTCCATCTTCTTCCCATTTGAAGGTTAGAATTCTTCTGTCCATGCCGGCATTAATAATTTTGCCGTTTCTATATTGATAACATCCTTTAATTGAAGACCCATTTTGGCGAATTGAAACAGTTCCCCAAGTTGAAGTCCAATCTCCGGTTAGGTTTATGGGTTTAGCTTCAGGGTTTGAATATTTACCCATTGCCTCAAATTCCATTAATTCGGTATGTTGCTTATTTCCATAGTTAGAAAGAATTGTGAGTTTTATCCATCTAGCCTTTGTTGCAGTAATTGGGTAGTATTTTGTTGGTAGGTATTCTTCAAGCTTTTCAACGAGTACTTCTTTGTAGCCTTCTTTTGCGCTGACAGTAGAAACCTCCACTTTGATGTTTTTAGCGCAAATGCCTTTATATTCTCTTTCGCATTCAGTGTTAAACCCAAATTTTTCGATGTCACACTCTTCTGATAATTCGAAAACAAACTCCATAGGGAATTCTTGGTCTTCATGTGAATTCCAACCTTTATATGTGGTTCCGTCAATTATGGCTTCTTTGGTCCAGCTTTTAATCTTGTTAGATGTTTCGGATGCTTGAGTTAAGCTTTTAGGTGCGTTTACAATGTAAGCACCGTTAGGAATTGATAGGACATTGAATAGTTCGCTTTCTTCTGCTTGTAGATTTAGCAGACATATAAGTGAACTGACTAATAAGATTACAGTCTTTTTCATTATTTGTGTTTTTAGATTTATGCTTGCCAAAAGTATAAATTAGAAACACGGAAAAGAACATTTATTAAGAATTTTAATAAATCTAAACAATTTTAGGTTTTATCTGAGAAGTCCCTGAATAAACTATACTTTTGAGATTAGTTCTTCTATTATCTCTGGAAAGTGCTTGTATTCTAATGCGTGTACCTTTTGAGCAACATCGTCTGGAGTATCTGTTAGAAGAACAGGGCATTTTGCTTGAAAAATTGTATTTCCTTCATCATATCTTTCATTAATATAATGAATAGTTATACCACTCTCGGTTTCTTTTGCTTCAACAACCGCATTGTGTACACGCTCACCATACATCCCTTTTCCACCATATTTTGGTAATAGTGATGGATGTATGTTTACAATTTTGTTGGGGTAATGTTTAACAATGTTATCCGGTACTTTTAAGAGAAATCCTGCTAAAACAATAAAGTGGATGTCATTTTCTTTTAATGTATCTAACACATTATTAGTTGTATCCAGTTCTTCTTTGCTAAAAACAACCGATTTTACCTGATGTTTTTTCGCTCTTTCAAGAACAAAAGCGTCAGCCTTGTTAGAAAGTATAAGTTTGATTTTTATTTCGGCGTTGTTCTTAAAGTAGTTTATGATGTTTTCGGCATTAGAGCCTGATCCTGAAGCAAATATGGCGATATTGGTACTCATTATAGAAATATGGCTTTTTGCACACTTTTGTGAAAGATGCGCAAAAAAGCTATTTTAATCGTTAAAAATTTGTTGATATTCCAGAAAAATTTATTCCTTTGCACCGCAAAATTATAATTAATATTTTATTATTAACTAAAAACTAAAGATTATGTCAGAAGTTGCATCAAAAGTAAAAGCTATTATCGTTGACAAATTAGGAGTAGAAGAATCAGAAGTAACTCCACAAGCTAGCTTTACTAATGATTTAGGCGCTGATTCTCTTGACACAGTAGAATTAATTATGGAATTCGAAAAAGAATTCGGTATCTCAATTCCAGATGATCAAGCAGAAAAAATCGCTACTGTAGGTGATGCTGTATCACACATCGAAGCAGTTACAAAATAATTTTAATTTTCTCTATTATTCTATTTTATGGAATTAAAAAGAGTAGTAGTAACAGGTCTGGGTGCCATAACGCCTCTTGGTAATAATGTTCCTGAGTTTTGGGAAGCACTTATCAATGGGAAGAGTGGAGCCGGACCTATTACACATTTTGACGCCTCAAAGTTTAAAACTCAGTTTGCTTGTGAGGTAAAAGGATTTGATCCAAATCAGCATTTCGATAAAAAAGAAGTGCGTAAAATGGATAGATATACGCAGTTAGCTATGGTAGCTGCTAAAGAAGCCGTTGAGAATTCAGGAATGGATTTGGACACAGTAGACAAGAATGAGATAGGTGTAATCTTTTCTGCAGGAATTGGTGGTATTGATACTTTTGAAAAAGAAGTAGGCTACTATTATTGTAATGAAGAGAAAGGGCCTAAGTTTAACCCATTCTTTATTCCGAAAATGATTTCGGATATTGCTGCTGGTCAGATTTCTATTATGTATGGGTTCAGAGGACCAAACTTCTCAACAGCATCTGCATGTGCGTCATCAACAAATGCATTAATTGATGCATATAACTACATTCGTTTAGGGCAAGCTAATGCGATTGTCGCAGGTGGTGCAGAAGCTGCAATTACTCCAGGTGGAGTTGGTGGTTTTAATGCATTGACAGCTATTTCAACTCGCAATGATGAACCCGAAAAAGCTTCTCGTCCTTTTAGTAAGAGTAGAGATGGTTTTGTAATGGGAGAAGGCGCTGCATGTTTAATTCTTGAAGAATTAGATCACGCCTTGGCTCGTGGTGCAAATATTATTTGTGAAGTAATTGGTGGTGGACTTTCAGCCGATGCTTATCACTTAACAGCAACACATCCTGATGGACTTGGTGCGAAATTAGTGATGCAGAGAGCACTTAAAGATGCAGGTCTTAACCCAGAAGATATTGACTATATTAATGTGCATGGTACATCTACTCCTGTAGGAGATATTTCTGAGCCTAAAGCTATTGTAGAAGTATTTGGAAAACATGCATATGATTTGAATATTAGTTCTACAAAATCTATGACTGGTCACTTATTGGGGGCTGCTGGTGCAACTGAAGCTATTGCTTCTGTATTAGCTATTGTTAATGATATTATTCCTCCAACAATCAACCATGAAGAAGGTGATGACGATGAAAATATTGATTCTAAATTGAACTTTACATTCAATAAAGCTCAAAAAAGAACAGTAAATGTTGCTTTGTCAAACACATTTGGATTTGGTGGACACAATGCTAGTTTGATTGTAAAGAAGTTTGTTAAGTAGTAAGTAGTGATACATTACTTTAAAAATAAATTAAAGCTCTTCTCGAAAAAAAATCGGGAAGAGCTTTATTTTTTATATACTTCTCTTTTAGGTTTCCAGCCTAAAAATATCGATTTATACAAACAGGCTTTAACTCATAAATCTGCTCAGATTAAAACAGATAAAGGAGCTTGTATAAATAATGAACGATTAGAATTTCTTGGGGATGCTGTGCTTGGTGCTATAATAAGTGATATATTGTTTGATAAATATCAAAAAGCTTCTGAAGGTTTCCTTACAAATACTAGGTCTAAGATTGTTCAGCGAGAGTCTTTAAATGATGTTGCTGTAAAGATTGGTTTTGAAAAACTTATGAATTTTTCTCAGAATGCTGGGATAATGAAAAACAATGTTTATGGTAATGCATTTGAAGCTTTGATAGGCGCAATTTATTTAGATCAAGGTTATGATAAATGTAAGGGATTTATTCAAACTCAAGTTTTAGATAAGATTGTTGATGTTGAAAATATTGCGAAGAAAGAGCATAATTTCAAGTCTAGACTCATTGAATGGAGTCAAAAACATAAGATTGAGATTCGATTTGAGCTTGTTGAAGAATATGTCAACCAAGAAAACAAACCAATTTTCCAGACTCAAGTTCTTGTAAATGATTGTTTAGCTGGGATTGGTACAGGGAGTTCTAAAAAAGAATCTCAGCAAATGGCCTCAAAGCTTGCCATGAAGAAGATTAAAATCGAACCAAAATTCTGGGAAAATACTTCTTTAGAAGAAATTGCTCCCGAATATGAATTATAAGAATTGATGTTTGGTGCACTAAAGATGTTTTAGAATACACTTTTAATTGAAGGTTGTATTGTTGAAATAACTATCTTTAACATTTAAACACCCCAACCCTCAATTCTATGAAATGTCCACACTTCGCACAGCTTGTTCCAATTCAAGCTGCAAAGCTTGAGAATTCAAATGCAATCAGGTTTAAAAAGTCAGGTGCTAAGTTTTGGGAAGTTATTACTTGGGCTGAATTTGCCGATTCGGTTGATGCCTTGGCGAAAGCACTCTATGATTTAGGCGTTTCTCAAGAGCATAAAGTTTCTATTCTGGCTCCTAATATGCCAGAGTCATTTATTGTAGATTTTGCAGCCTTCTCTATTGGTGCTATTACAGTACCTCTTTATGCTTCCTCTTCATTATCTCAGGTTAAATATGCGATTGAAGATGCGTCTGTATCTGTAATATTTGTAGGAGAACAAGTGCAATATGATATTGCATGTGAGCTTATGAGTAGTACTAATGTGCTTAAACACATAGTTGTCTATAATGAGAAAGTCAGGCTTAGATCTGAACTTAACTCAGTCTATTTTTCCTCATTATTGCATAAAGGTGAACATTCTGATTCTGGGACTGAGGTTGAAAAGATTAGGGCAATTGCTTCTGAAGATTCAATTGCTTCAATAGTATACACTTCAGGTACAACCGGAAAGCCTAAAGGAGTAATTATTACGCATAAAAACCTTTTAGCATCAATGCGTATACACGACATGAGACTTACTTCTGTTTCTGGTGAAGATAGATCTGTCTCGTTTCTTCCAATGAACCATATATTTGAGAGATGTTGGTGTTATTTCTGTTTTTATAAGGGAATTGAGATTTATGTTAATAAAAATACGGGAGATATTCTTTCTACATTAAAAGAAGTGCGTCCGACAATTTTTTGTGCCGTTCCACGCTTTTGGGAAAAAGTTTATAATAGTATTCAGCATAATATTGAGTCGAAGGGAGCTGTCGCAAAGGGTGTTTTTGTATGGGCGTTAGCGGTTGGTCGTAGCTATCACCTTGAACATAAACGATTGAGAGTTAAATCAGACTTATTATTAAAAATATCTTACCAGATAGCTAATCGGTTTGTATTCTCGAAAATAAAGAAGAATCTGGGTTTAGGGAATGCAAATATCCTTCCAACTGCAGGTGCTGCAATGTCTAATGAAATAATTGAGTTCTTTCGAAGTATTGGTGTTCCAATATTGTTTGGCTATGGTTTAACAGAAACCACTGCTACGGTAGCTTGTTATGAAAAGTATGGATATGTAATTGGGTCTGTTGGTTCACCAATGCCAAGTTTGCAAGTGATGATAGGTGAAGAAAATGAGATTCTCGTAAAAGGTGATACTGTTTCTTCTGGTTATTATAATCAGCCTGAGGCTACAAAAGAGGCTTTTACTGAGGATGGCTTTTTTCGTACAGGAGATTCTGGTGAATTGGTAAATAACCATATTAACTTGACGGAAAGAATTAAGGATCTATTTAAAACCTCAAATGGAAGTTACATTGCGCCCCAGCAAATAGAAATGAAACTTGCTGCAGATAAGTATATTGATCAAGTTGTAATTATTGGTGATAATTTCAACTTTGTTACTGCCATCATATTCCCAAATCTTGAGCTGTTGAAGGATGTTGCTGAGAAAAAAGGCATTAAGTATACATGGATTGATGAGTTGGTTGTTAAATCAGATATTGTCCAATTTTATTATCAGCGAGTAAATGTGCTTCAGAAAGATTTAGCAAGTTTTGAGCAGGTAAAAAAGATTTCGTTAATACCTAAGGGTTTTACTTTTGATTCTGGAGAGCTTACGAATACATATAAATTAAGAAGAGCTGTAATTGCTCAAAAATACAGATCTCTTATAGATAAAATGTATGCATCATAAATCTTTCCATCCTATTTCTTTTTTTTCTTAATTCTTTGTTGGTGATTGTTCGTTAGGGCAGTCTGTTTGTTGGCATATCCATTTTTTCTAACTTTGCCTCCCAGTTTATTTATACACATATAATAATAAGTAATGATTACTATTGAAACTTTAAAAGACATTCAAGAGCGCGAGCAAGCGTTGAGGAGGTATCTTTGACATTGATGCAAAGATTATTGAATTAGAAGAAGAGGAAATCCGGACACAGGCTCCTGACTTTTGGAATGATGCAAAACAAGCACAGGTTCAGATGAAAAAGGTGAAATCAATCAAATCGTGGATTGATGGGTATAATGAGGTTAAAACAGCAGTAGATGAGTTGGCCTTGTCGTTTGATTTTTATAAAGAAGAAATTGTAACTGAAGAAGAAGTTGATTCTGCATTTGCTCTTGCAATAGGCTTAGTTGAGAACCTAGAACTTCGTAATATGTTGCGTAGAGAAGAAGATAGCATGAGTGCTGTCTTGAAAATCGTTTCTGGTGCAGGTGGTACTGAAAGTCAAGATTGGGCATCTATGTTATATAGAATGTATCTAAGGTGGTGTGAGAGCAAACGGTACAAAGTAGAGATAGTCAACTTTCAAGAAGGTGATGAGGCTGGAATTAAAACAGTCACTATGCAAGTTGAGGGTGATATGGCTTACGGATATCTTAAAAGTGAGAATGGAGTGCATCGTTTAGTTCGAGTTTCTCCATTTAATGCTCAGGGAAAAAGGATGACTTCTTTTTCTTCTGTTTTTGTGACGCCTTTAGTTGATGATAGTATTGAAGTGCAGATTAACCCTGCGGATATCTCATGGGACACATTTCGTTCTGGTGGTGCCGGTGGGCAAAATGTAAATAAGGTAGAAACTGGAGTTCGTCTTCGATATAATTATAAAGATCCAGATACTGGAGAGGAAGAAGAGATTCTTATTGAAAATACAGAAACAAGATCTCAGTTGGATAATAGGGAGAATGCAATGAGGCTCCTTCGTTCTCAGTTGTATGATCGAGAATTGAAAAAACGAATGGCGGCTCAAGAAAAAATTGAAGCTGGAAAGAAGAAAATTGAGTGGGGATCTCAAATTAGAAGCTATGTTTTTGATGATCGTCGGGTAAAAGATCATAGAACAGACTATCAAACTTCCAATGTTCAATCAGTGATGGATGGAGATATTGATGATTTTATTAAAGCATATTTGATGGAATTCTCCTCTGCAGAGTAGGAACCAGAATAAAATAGAGGTCCTCTATTAGCAAAAAGCTGATAGGGGATTTTTGATTATAAAAGGTTTATATTTGGGTGTTAGTTGCAGATTAAAGAAAAAGAACATTTTGTACTAAAAGAATTTATATAGCTTAAGTTGTTGAATGATAGGGTAGATGTGATTTTGGACAAAAAATAATTACAAAAAAGTTGCAATAATATTTGGAGGGAAAGGGTAAAGCGACTACTTTTGCATCCGCTTTTGAGAATTACAGCAACGCAAATGAGCGAGCTACTCGGGAGCAAGTATTGGCAAAGGGTTTTAGGAAACTAGGTTCTAAAATATTTTTAAAAAATTTTTGAAAATAAATTTGGAAGAAAGAAAAATAAAGCATTATCTTTGCAGTCCTTTTCGCCGAGAGATTTTCTCGAGGTTTAGAAAAGAAAAATACAAAAGCGATCTTTAAGACATATTGAAACAACAGAATGTAGTGTAAACAAGGAATGTTTAAAATTTAAGCAAACCGTCAATTATTGAGATACATTCGGCATCTTGAGACAAAACAAACAATTTTATACAACGAAGAGTTTGATCCTGGCTCAGGATGAACGCTAGCGACAGGCCTAACACATGCAAGTCGAGGGGCAGCATGAAATTAGCTTGCTAATTTTGATGGCGACCGGCGCACGGGTGAGTAACGCGTATGCAACCTGCCTATAAGAGGGGGATAGCCTCTCGAAAGAGAGATTAACACCGCATAACATTATGAATTGGCATCAATTTATGATTAAATATTTATAGCTTATAGATGGGCATGCGTCTGATTAGTTAGTTGGTGAGGTAACGGCTCACCAAGGCAACGATCAGTAGGGGTTCTGAGAGGAAGGTCCCCCACACTGGTACTGAGACACGGACCAGACTCCTACGGGAGGCAGCAGTGAGGAATATTGGTCAATGGACGCAAGTCTGAACCAGCCAAGTCGCGTGAAGGAAGACGGCCCTATGGGTTGTAAACTTCTTTTGTAAGGGGATAAAACATCTCACGAGTGAGATCTTGTAGGTACCTTACGAATAAGGATCGGCTAACTCCGTGCCAGCAGCCGCGGTAATACGGAGGATCCGAGCGTTATCCGGATTTATTGGGTTTAAAGGGTGCGTAGGCGGTGGATTAAGTCAGTGGTGAAAGTTTGCGGCTCAACCGTAAAATTGCCATTGAAACTGATTCACTTGAGTACAAATGAGGTAGGCGGAATGTGTTGTGTAGCGGTGAAATGCATAGATATAACACAGAACACCGATTGCGAAGGCAGCTTACTGGCATGTAACTGACGCTGAGGCACGAAAGCGTGGGGATCGAACAGGATTAGATACCCTGGTAGTCCACGCCGTAAACGATGAATACTAGCTGTATGCGATATACTGTATGCGGCACAGCGAAAGCGTTAAGTATTCCACCTGGGGAGTACGTTCGCAAGAATGAAACTCAAAGGAATTGACGGGGGCCCGCACAAGCGGAGGAACATGTGGTTTAATTCGATGATACGCGAGGAACCTTACCCGGGCTTGAAATGTAGAGGAATTATTTGGAAACAGATACGCCAGCAATGGTCTCTATGTAGGTGCTGCATGGTTGTCGTCAGCTCGTGCCGTGAGGTGTCGGCTTAAGTGCCATAACGAGCGCAACCCTTATCATTAGTTACTAACAGGTTAAGCTGAGGACTCTAATGAGACTGCCACCGTAAGGTGTGAGGAAGGTGGGGATGACGTCAAATCAGCACGGCCCTTACGTCCGGGGCGACACACGTGTTACAATGGGGGGTACAGAGGGTTGCTACCTGGTGACAGGATGCTAATCTCAAAAAGCCTCTCTCAGTTCGGATCGAAGTCTGCAACTCGACTTCGTGAAGCTGGATTCGCTAGTAATCGCGCATCAGCCATGGCGCGGTGAATACGTTCCCGGGCCTTGTACACACCGCCCGTCAAACCATGGGAGTTTGGGGTACCTAAAGTCCGTAACCGTAAGGATCGGCCTAGGGTAAATCAGATGACTGGGGTTAAGTCGTAACAAGGTAGCCGTACCGGAAGGTGTGGCTGGAACACCTCCTTTCTAGAGAAAGATGTTAGAATGTATAAGGTTTGTAAGGATAGAGAACATTTCTACTACATCTGTTGATTTTCAATAAAAACATAGCATAGAAGCAATAGTCTGTATAACAGGCGATTGAATTGACAGTCCTATAGCTCAGTTGGTTAGAGCGCTACACTGATAATGTAGAGGTCGGCAGTTCAAATCTGCCTGGGACTACAAAAAGTCGGGGGATTAGCTCAGTTGGCTTAGAGCACCTGCCTTGCACGCAGGGGGTCATCGGTTCGAGCCCGATATTCTCCACAAAGAAAGGTAAACAAGAGTGTTTATAGTGAGAGAATTTTGAAAAAATATTTATAGATATTGAGTTGTTTATAAATTGCATATAGATTAGTGATTAAAGCTAATTGATAGAAGATCTTTGACATATTGGAAGAGAAAAAGAAGTAGTAAACAAAGAGCATACAATAGGTTTCCTCTTTATATAAGAGGAGCTAAAGAAAGTAAGTAAGGGCGAATGGTGGATGCCTTGGCTCTCGGAGGCGAAGAAGGACGTGATAAGCTGCGATAAGCTTCGGGTAGGTGCAAATAACCTTTGATCCGAGGATTTCCGAATGGGGCAACCCAGTATAGTGAAGCTATACTATCCTTTAATAGGAGGCGAACGCAGGGAACTGAAACATCTAAGTACCTGTAGGAGAAGAAAACAAAATGTGATTCCGCTAGTAGTGGCGAGCGAACGCGGAACAGCCCAAACCAATTATGTTTAGGCATAATTGGGGTTGTAGGACTGCAATATGGACTATAAGTAAGAAGTAGAATGCTTTGGAAAGAGCAACCATAGCGAGTGATAGTCTCGTATACGTAAATATTTATTACCTAGCAGTATCCTGAGTAGCGCGGGACACGAGAAATCCTGTGTGAATTTGCCGGGACCATCCGGTAAGGCTAAATACTCCCGAGAGACCGATAGTGAACAAGTACTGTGAAGGAAAGGTGAAAAGAACCTCGAATAGAGGAGTGAAATAGAACCTGAAACCGTTCGCTTACAAGCGGTTGGAGTCCCTTCGTGGGATGACAGCGTGCCTTTTGCATAATGAACCTACGAGTTACTTTCACTAGCAAGGTTAAGCATTTAAGGTGTGTAGCCGAAGCGAAAGCGAGTCTTAACAGGGCGTTTAGTTAGTGTGAGTAGACGCGAAACCAAGTGATCTACCCTTGAGCAGGTTGAAGCTGTGGTAACACACAGTGGAGGACCGAACCGGTAAACGTTGAAAAGTTTTCGGATGACTTGAGGGTAGGGGTGAAAGGCTAATCAAACTTGGAGATAGCTCGTACTCCCCGAAATGCATTTAGGTGCAGCGTCAAGATAGTTTACATGAGGTAGAGCGACTGATTGGATGCGAGGGCTTCACCGCCTATCAAGTCCTGATAAACTCCGAATGCATGTAAATGTTTCTTGGCAGTGAGGGCATGGGTGCTAAGGTCCATGTCCGAGAGGAGAAGAATCCAGACCATCAGCTAAGGTCCCCAAATATATACTAAGTTGCATTAACGAAGTCGAACTGCAGAGACAGCTAGGATGTTGGCTTGGAAGCAGCCATTCATTTAAAGAGTGCGTAACAGCTCACTAGTCGAGCGG
Source organism: Paludibacteraceae bacterium (assembly GCA_963662245.2). Lineage (GTDB taxonomy): Bacteria > Bacteroidota > Bacteroidia > Bacteroidales > Paludibacteraceae > JAFGVL01. Next base: position 101,960 of record CAXXVQ010000008.1, read on the forward strand.
TTTGGCATGGATAATAATCGGGCATTAAGTATATTACCGAAGCTATGGGATCGAAAGATCGGTAGGGGAGCATTCTTATCCGCGTTGAAGGTGTGTGGTGATGCATGCTGGAGCGTTAAGAAAAGCAAATGTAGGTATAAGTAACGATAAGGAGGGCGAGAAACCCTCCCGCCGAAAGACTAAGGGTTCCTGATCAACGCTAATCGGATCAGGGTTAGTCGGGGCCTAAGGATAAGCCGACAGGCGATTCCGATGGAAGAACCGGTTAATATTCCGGTACTACCTTATAGAGTGAAGTGGGGACGAAGGAGTGAAAGTCCTGCGGGGTGACGGAATACCTCGTTAAAGGGTGTAGATATTGATTCTGATAGGCAAATCCGTCAGAAGAGTCGAACCTGATAGTATAGCAATCCCTTGTGGTGCGCTAATATGGGCGTAAACAGACTTCCAAGAAAAACCGCTAGCGTTAATTTATAAGGTACTCGTACTCTAAACCGACACAGGTGGTCGCGTATAATGTACTAAGGCGCTCGAGTGATTCACAGCTAAGGAACTAGGCAAAATAGTCCTGTAACTTCGGGAGAAAGGACGCCTACCCCACAAAGGGGAGGCCGCAGAGAAATGGCCCAGGCGACTGTTTATCAAAAACATAGGGCTTTGCAAAATCGAAAGATGAAGTATAAGGCCTGACACCTGCCCGGTGCTGGAAGGTTAAGAGGAGATGTCAGCTCACGCGAAGCATTGAATTGAAGCCCCAGTAAACGGCGGCCGTAACTATAACGGTCCTAAGGTAGCGAAATTCCTTGTCGGGTAAGTTCCGACCTGCACGAATGGTGTAACGATCTGGGCACTGTCTCAGCTGTGAGCTCGGTGAAATTGTAGTATCGGTGAAGATGCCGATTACCCGCAACGGGACGGAAAGACCCCGTGAACCTTTACTGCAACTTTACATTGATTTTGGGTACTTGATGTGTAGGATAGGCCGGAGACTATGAAGCGGGCACGCTAGTGTTTGTGGAGTCATCCTTGAAATACGGCCCTTTAATTATTTGAAATCTAACTCCGCCAAGCGGAGGACATTGTATGGTGGGTAGTTTGACTGGGGTGGTCGCCTCCAAAAGAGTAACGGAGGCTTCCAAAGGTACCCTCAGACCGATTGGTAACCGGTCGAAGAGTGTAATGGCATAAGGGTGCTTGACTGCGAGACCGACAAGTCGAACAGGTAGGAAACTAGGGCATAGTGATCCGGTGGTTCCGTATGGAAGGGCCATCGCTCAAAGGATAAAAGGTACTCCGGGGATAACAGGCTGATCATTCCCAAGAGCTCATATCGACGGAATGGTTTGGCACCTCGATGTCGGCTCGTCACATCCTGGGGCTGGAGAAGGTCCCAAGGGTTGGGCTGTTCGCCCATTAAAGTGGCACGCGAGCTGGGTTCAGAACGTCGTGAGACAGTTCGGTCCCTATCTGTTGTGGGCGTAGGAAATTTGAGGAGACCTGACACTAGTACGAGAGGACCGTGTTGGACGAACCGCTGGTTCATCGGTTGTTCCGCCAGGAGCATTGCCGAGTAGCTAAGTTCGGAAAGGATAAGTGCTGAAAGCATCTAAGCACGAAGCCTACTTCAAGATTAGATTTCCTTATCAGGGAGGTTGGAGACTACGACCTTGATAGGCTGCAGGTGTAAAGGTGGAGACATCAAAGCCGAGCAGTACTAATATCCCGAAACTTTTATAGATTTAAATCTTTTGTATACTTATTTGTGAGAATACTTTTTATTTCTCTTTCCGATAGTCAAATCATCTTAAAGAAATTTAGGTGGTTATAGTGTTGGGGTTCCACCTCTTCCCATTCCGAACAGAGAAGTTAAGCCCAATCACGCCGATGGTACTGCATATTGTGGGAGAGTAGGTCGCCGCCGTTTTTTACAAGCCTCTTAGTATTTATTTACTAAGAGGCTTTTGTTATTTTATAGACTTTGTATTTCCATCTTTACTATGAATTTATTAACAGTGCTTTTTATTTTTGTTGATATATTCTTATCTATTTTAAGCTTTTCTATTCTATCCTTTTCGTATCTTTATTGTTCTGCGAATTAAATTTTTTAGTTATGAGTTTTGTTCATTTACATGTCCATTCACACTATTCTTTATTAGATGGAATGTCAACAGTTCCTGGTTTAATTGATAAGGCAATTAAAACTGGTATGCCAGCAATTGCTTTAACTGACCATGGAAATATGTTTGGTATTAAGGAGTTCTTTGATTATGCTAAAAAGAAGAATGGGGGAACTAAAAAAGAAATTATAGAGATTGAAGCTAAGCTTGCTGAGATTTCTGATCTAACTGAGAGGACAGGTCTTGAGCAGAAATTATCTGAGCTTAAAAGAAAGATTGTCAAACCGATACTTGGTTGTGAAGCTTATATAGCGAATAATTCTAGGTTAGATAAAAAATCAGAGAAGGACAGGAGTGGAAATCACCTTGTTTTGTTAGCAAAGAATATGAAAGGTTATCAAAATCTTTGTAAACTGATTTCTTTAGCTTGGATTGATGGTTATTATTATAGGCCAAGAATTGATAAAGATATTCTTAAACAATATAGTGAAGGAGTAATTGTTGCTTCTGCATGTTTAGGGGGGGAAATCCCTCGTAAGATAGATCAGGGGGATTTAGAAGGTGCTGAGAAAGTAATTAATTGGTACAAAGAGATTTTTGCTGATGATTTTTATATAGAAATACAAAGACATAAAACCAATAAACCTGGTGCTGATACTTCAATTTTTGAAAAACAGTCCGAGGTTAATGAGCAATTAATTGCATTAGCAAGAAAAACTAATACAAAGATTATTGCATCTAATGATGTACATTTTGTTGATGAAGAAAATGCAGAAGGTCATGATAGATTGATTTGTCTAAGTACTGGTCGTGATTTGGATGATCCAAATCGAATGCGATATACTAAGCAGGAGTGGTTAAAGACTCCAGATGAAATGTCGTTAATCTTTAGTGATCTTCCTGAGGCTATTTCAAATACAGTAGAGTTAGCTGAAAAGATTGAGTTTTTTGATATTGACTCAGATGCAATTATGCCAATGTATCCAATTCCTGAAGAATTTGGAACTGAAGAGCAATATAGAGAGCAATATCCAGAAGAAAAGCTGAAAGTGGAGTTTGGCGATAGATACGAGAAACTTGGCGGATACAATAAGGCTATTCGGATTAAACTTGAGGCAGATTATTTATCAAAATTAGCCCAAGATGGCGCTGTAAAGCGCTATGGTGCTGAGTTGGATGCAGAGAAGCAGGAGAGAATTGATTTTGAACTTGAGACGATGAAGACTATGGGTTTCCCAGGTTATTTTTTGATTGTTCAGGACTTTATTAATGCTGCTAGAAACATGGGAGTTGCAGTTGGACCCGGTCGGGGTTCTGCAGCTGGGTCTGTAGTTGCATACTGTTTAGGTATTACGGATATTGATCCTTTGAAATATGATTTGCTATTTGAGCGTTTCTTAAATCCCGATCGTATTTCTATGCCCGATATTGATATTGACTTTGATGATGATGGTAGAGGTGATGTATTAAGATGGGTTACTGAAAAATACGGAAAAGAGAAGGTTGCCCATATTATTACATATGGAACAATGGCAACAAAATCTAGTATTAAAGATGTTGCTAGAGTTCAAAAACTTCCGTTATCTGATGCTGATAGATTGACGAAGCTTATTCCTGATAAATTTCCGGAAGATAAAGTTACAGGTAAGGCACCTAAAGTTAACCTGACAAACTGCTTGAAGTATGTCCCCGAATTGCAACGAGAGTTAGAATATGGTGACTTAAATATGAAGGATACATTGAAGTATGCTGAGATGTTAGAAGGCACTGTTAGGCAAACAGGAGTGCATGCTTGTGGTGTAATTATTGGGGCAGATGATTTAACGAACTTTGTTCCTTTGAGTACTGCTAAGGAGAAAGGGAGCAACGAAGATGTTTTAGTAACTCAATATGAAGGGTCGGTAATTGAGCAAGTTGGTTTGATAAAGATGGACTTTTTAGGATTGAAAACACTTTCAATTATTAAAGAAGCAATCAAGAATATAAAATTATCAAAAGGAGTTGAAATTGATATAGATAAAATTCCTATAGATGATGAATTGACATATCAACTATATAGCAAGGGACTAACAACCGGTGTGTTTCAGTTTGAATCTCCCGGAATGCAGAAAAACCTTAAGGAACTTCAACCAACGAAGTTTGAGGACTTGATTGCGATGAATGCTTTGTATCGTCCAGGTCCTATGCAGTATATCCCTCAGTTTATTAATCGTAAACATGGCAGGGAAGAGATTACTTATGACTTCCCAGAGATGGAATCAAGGTTAAAAGACACATATGGTATTACTGTTTATCAAGAACAGGTGATGCTTTTAAGTCGAGACTTGGCTGGTTTTACTCGTGGTCAATCTGATGAGCTTAGAAAGGCGATGGGTAAAAAGTTAGTTGATAAAATGGAAGCCTTGAAGGTCAAGTTTATCGATGGAGCGACAAAGAATGGCTTTCAACCTTTAGAAAAACTAGAAAAGATCTGGTCAGATTGGGCCGAATTTGCCAAGTATGCATTTAATAAATCTCATGCTACTTGTTATTCTTGGGTAGCATATCAAACAGCTTATTTAAAAGCACATTATCCTGCTGAATATATGGCAGCCAACTTAACTCGAAATCTTGATAAGATTGAGGAGGTAACTAAGTTTATGGATGAGTGTAAGGCGCTAGATATTCCGGTTCTAGGTCCAGATGTAAACGAGAGCCAGTTTACTTTTACAGTAAATGAGGAGGGGGCGATTCGTTTTGGTTTAGGAGGAGTTAAAGGAGTTGGTGCAGGTGCTGTAGAAGCTATTGTTGCTGAGCGTCAGAAGAATGGAAAGTATAAGAGTGTCTTTGACTTCGTAGAACGAGTGAATCTAAGTGCTTGCAACAAGAAAACAATTGAAAGTTTAGTGTATGCCGGTGCATTTGATTTATGTGATACGATAAATAGAGAGCAATTTTTTGCTATAAATAGTAAAGGGGAGCAATTGCTAGAGTCGTCGATAAGATATGGGAATAAATATCAGTCAGATAAGAGTCTGGCTTCTAATTCGCTTTTTGGTGGAGAAGAAGCTGTTGAGATTGCTAAACCGGAGATCCCAAAAGTAGAAAAATGGTCTGCTATTCAGAAGTTAAATAAAGAAAAGGAATATGTTGGGATTTATTTATCAGCTCACCCTTTGGATGAATACTTTATTGAGATAAGCAAATTTGGAAACGCTGAAACAAAAGATTTGAAAGATTTAACTCCGTTAATGGGTAAAGAGTTGAGAATTGGTGGAATGATAAACTCATTTAGAACTGGAACAACTAAAACTAATAAACCGTTTGGTGGTTTTGTTTTAGAGGACTTTTCTGGTAATCATGAATTTATGCTTTTTGGTCAAGACTTCATGAATTTCAATAATTTCTTATCAAAAGATTTGTGTGTGATGATTCATGGTGTGGTTCAGGAAAAATTTGCTGATTATAAGCGATTTAATACTCCTAAAAAAGATCCAGATGAACCTGTGGAATTAGAGTTTAAAATCAGGAAAATGTCGTTGTTAAGTGATGTTGATGAGAATGAGGTGCAGAAGATTGTGATGACAATAGATATTAATAATCTAGATGAATCTTTCTTATCTGATTTTTCTGATAAGATGAAAGGGAATCCAGGTAAGATTGCTTTGTTTATGGATATTACAGATGGAAGTAATAAATTGAATTTATTTTCTAGAAATATTAAAGTTCAATTGAATACTGAAATCAAAAACTTTTTAAGAGAAAAACAAAGACAAGAATTGATTGACTATAAATTATCTTAGAATCAATTAGTTAGCTCTTTGTTTATGTATCGTTGTTTATAACTTTATTTTTATAGGATATTTTTTTTTATTTTTTTTGTGTATCAAAATTAAAAAACAAAAGATTATGGCATTAAATATTACAGATAATAGTTTTAAAGAAACTATAGCATCAAACAGTTTAGTTGTTGTTGATTTTTGGGCTGAATGGTGTGGCCCTTGTAAAATGATTGGACCTATCGTAGAAGATTTGGCAAAAGAATATGAAGGGAAAGCCGTTATCGGGAAGCTTGATGTTGATGAGAATCCTCAAGTTTGTGAAGATTTTGGTATTAGAAATATTCCAACTTTATTATTCTTTAAGAATGGTGAAGTAGTAGATAAAATTGTTGGAGCTGCTCAAAAAGCAGCGTTAAAAGAGAAAATTGATTCTCTTTTATAACTAACAATTAGTTTTAGCAAACAAAAAAGAAACCCAGAGGATTTATTCTCTGGGTTTCTTTTTTATAATAGAACTACGGTTTCTTTATTGTTTTCAAATGCAGCTTGTAAATCTTCTAGGAATTTATTGTCATTTATGTTTCCTCTGATTATTTCAAATTCTTTTTCTTTAATTGGTGACTTTTGGTTTAATCCGTAGCAGATCTTCATTTGTTCTGAATATTCCTTCCTAGCATCGTGGACTAATAGTTTTATCCATTCAGTTTCGGCTTTCTCCCATTGAGATAGAATAGTCTTAAAATCTTCTTTATTTAGGGTTTCTTTATTTAGTTTCTTTTGTATTAAACTATATGCAAAGTCCCAGTTAAGCTTTAAATATTCTTTTGAAAATTCAGAGAGAACTTCAATAAGGCTTTCAATTGAGGCTAATTCTCTGCTCTCAAGTAAGATTAAGATTTGGTTAAGGTATTCTGTAGGGATTATTTGTCCAGCAAGATCTGTCCACTCACTAAAAGGTAAGTTTACCTTGTCTAGTGGAAGATTATTCTTTAGCTGATAAATAATAGCTTCACCAAGGAAGATAGAAATAGCCATTTCATATAAGTCAATTCCTCTTGCAAGTGAAGATGCTTTGAGGTGTAGTTGGCTAGAGTGATTGCTAACTAAACTAGGATTTATTGCTTGTAGGATGTTTAAAGCAGAAATAGTTTGTTGAATCGTATATGGGTTGAATAAATCAAAGTGAATATTGTCATCCAAAATATCTGATTTTCGATTGTCTCTTAAAGGCCATTTCTGAGCATCACGAATAGTTCCTATTGTTTGAAGATTTATCCCCGGAATAATTGTTGACTCACTTCCTTCTGCAACAATATATGAGAATGGAAAATCTGAAGCGTCAACTTTATTCTTGTGTTTGCCCATAATTACTGAGAAGCATCCAATTTTGCTTGGCCATGGGATGTATGAGTCGCTAGCCATCTTTGTTCCTCTATCACAAATTCCATAGTGGATAGGCCCCATTTTATACATGTGATTGCTTTGGTTGGAGCCACTTCCTGCATTGAAGAATGAGAACATTCCGCCAATAAGTAAAGTTGATTTGTGATGAGTAACGGTATATGGTCCCGCAAAAACAGACACTGCTTCACCATGGAATCCTTGGCAATTTGCAAAGAAAAGTGAGTCAATAGCTGAAAACTGTTTTGATATAATTGAGCCTTGCCCAACATAACAGCGTTCTAGCTGTGCCATGTCGCTAATTGAGGCTCCTGTTCCTAAAATAAAGTTACAAGCTGTAACTCCATTTAAGAGTTTTGTTTGAGAGGTGCTAGAACTATTAATACTTCCATTTTCAAGATGATTAACTCCAGAAATGATAGTAGATTCTCCAATAAAAACATTCTTGATTAGTGTGGAGCTAGTTATGCTTGCATAAGCTTCAATAGTTCCAATATTTGAGGTTTTATTCTCAGTATATTTTGTTATTAGTTGAATTAAATTCTCAATTGCTTGAGGACTATATCTGCATGTAGTTAAGATATATGCTAATTGTGCATTTATTTTGTCAAAGATTACAACTTTTCTTGAACCTGTCTCGTCTAAGACTGCCACTTTTGTTCCATTACCAAACGACGATTTGCCAATAGCTTCTATAGTGCCGACATTTTCAATAAAAGCTTTTTCCTTAATGTGATAGTTCGCGATGTGATTTTTTACATTGGAAATATAAACATCATCTTCAATCGTACAGTTATGTATTTGAGCATTGTATATCCCAGAATGTTTTTTTATTCCAGATTCTAGCTCAAATGTATGATTGAATGATCCTAAAAGAATTTTGCCAGAGAATTGTACCGAATAAATATTCTTGGTTGTGAAATTATCTGTTACACTGAGAAGAGACCAGTCGGTTGAGCAACAAAGATTTGTTTCTAATTCAGAAATTTCTGCGTCAGTAAGAGAGCGGTATTTCTTCATGGCGGAGTTGTTTTATTCAGTTGTATCTTCTTCTATTTCGGGGTATAGAAAGTCGTTATAAGGGAATCGCTGAGTATGAATTTCTCTTACTTTTTTGTATAAGAGGTTTTTCAATTCATCAATGTTTTCTCTTTCTTTAGCTGAAATGAAAATGCAGTTATCGTGCATTTTATTCATCCAAGATTCTTTAAACTCGTCTAAACTAATGTTTTCTCTAGTCTTAGGTGTTAAATCATCTTCATCCTTTGGAGTGTATGAGAATGCATCAATTTTATTGAAAACCATGATGGTTGGTTTCTCTTCTTTGTCAAGTTCAAGAAGTGTTTTAGAAACTACTTCAATTTGCTCTTCAAAGTTTGAGTGAGAAATATCTACCACATGAACTAATAAATCAGCTTCTCTTACTTCGTCCAAGGTAGATTTGAATGATTCCACTAAATGATGTGGTAATTTACGAATAAATCCAACAGTATCGCATAGTAGAAATGGAATATTTCCAACGGTTACTTTTCTTACTGTGGTATCAAGTGTAGCAAATAGTTTGTTCTCAGCAAAAACTTCGCTTTTACTTAATAAGGTCATCATTGTAGACTTTCCAACATTTGTATAGCCGACTAAAGCAACACGAACTAGTTTTCCGCGATTTTTGCGCTGAGTTGCCATTTGCTTATCAATCTTCTTTAATTCTTCTTTTAATAAAGAGATTCTTGATTGAATAATACGGCGGTCAGCCTCGATTTGGGTTTCACCCATACCACGAGAGGTTGTTCCTCCACCTCGTTGACGGTCAAGGTGTGACCACATTCGAGTAAGGCGAGGTAACATGTATTGAAGTTGGGCAACTTCTACTTGTGTTTTTGCGTAAGAAGTTTGTGCTCTGTGTACGAATATTTCAAGAATAAGAATAGTTCTATCAAGTACTCTTATTTGTAAAGCTTTTTCAAGGTTTCGTAGTTGGCGAGGAGATAGCTCGTCATCAAAGATGACTAGATCTATTTCTTGTTCCTCAATGTAAGTTTTGATCTCATCAACCTTTCCTTGGCCAATGTAAGTATTGGTGTTTGGATATTCTAAGCGTTGTAAAAACATCTTTTCTGTTTTAATAAAAGATGTTTCAGCTAAGAATTCTAACTCATCCAAATACTCAATAGCTCTTTCTTCATTTTGAGAAGGAGTAATTAAGCCAACTAAAATAGCTCTTTCTTGTTCGATACTTGATATATTACCCATGCTTGATTTTCAAAAATATAAGGATGCAAATATACTATATTTTGTGCAATCCCATAGATATGTTTTTTAGGGCATTGAATCTATTAATCAAGTAGTCTCAAGCAATTTTAGATTTTAATCTTTTTTGTAATAATACCTTTTTCAGTTTGAACTTTTATTAAGAAGATATTTTCCCCACCATCAAACTTAAATTTGTAATGATTATTTGGGATGTCTTTTTCTGAGAATACCTTTTTTCCGGTTATTGAGAATAATTCTATTGATAGAATTTTGTTGTTTGAAGGGGAGATAACCTTCACGACTTGATTATTACTCGAAATATAGGTGTCTTCATATAATTCAGTATCAGAAATGTTTGTATCTATTGTTGCATTTCTGAGTTCAAGAAATAATGTTCCGTCTGTGTATGTTTCGTCGTATTGAATTTGAACTTCAGTTGATGAGTCAAAAGAAGTTGTTTCTCCTGTTTGAGTATTAATTAACTTAATATCAATATCAGTTAGATTTTCTAAATTTCTAAATCTGAGAGTCAAAGAATCTTTTTTGTTCCCTTTTAATCCAATTGGGATAATTGCTGATGACTTGTTAATGTAGTTAATATCTAGGGATATATTGTTTTTTAATGTGTAAATCTCTGTTGAGTTGTTTGTGGGAGAAAAGAGCTTTTCAACAGAATAATCGATTGCATTTGTATTATTATTTGTAAATGCAATGGCACTAGAACTATTGTATTCTCCATTATCAGCTTCAATATAAATAACTTCCGTTGTTGAGCTTGATCTTAATTTGACATCACCATTAAGTATGAAATGTGAAGATTTGATTGTTAGAGTTCCTGATGATGATGCGTACACTACAAATGATTTCATTGGAGGGATAATTAGGCTTAAACCATCGATGTCTATTCCGGATTTTACTCCTGTTGTTGTAATCGAACTAAAGCTTTCTCCATCCCAATATTTTGCAAAAGGAAGGATTAAAGAGTCGTTGTCTGCGTATAGCTTTGTGAAATCTAGCTGTGACATTGATGGGTTGCCTATTAAGTTTAACCCAGCTTCAAGTTCAATTGTAATATCTGAAATATTATTATTGTCATCTTCCATTGCGAAACGGAATGCTTTATTCGCATCTTTTTCTATATGCTTTGCAATTGATGGATATGGTTTTCCTGTTATACCGCTATAAGGAGTAATCTCTGTTATTAAATCACCACTTCCATTTGTTCTAGGAAAAGTAATGATTGTATCGTTATTATTATAGCTGATTCCGTTAGGGTATTTCCATTCAGAAGAATCAATCAAAAATGCAAAGCCTTCCCCGGGGTTTAAGCTTTCTGTTAGGTTTGCAAATGATTGAGTCCAGTCGGCAGATACTTGGGTTGAACTTGTGAAAGTATTTGAATTTGCACTTGTTGTTCCAAATAACTTCATGTATGCAATAGGTGATCCTGTAAAATAATAGTCTCCAGAATATGATTCTTTTAATGGAGAGGTTAGCATGTACCACTTGTTGCGTTTTAGTCCAATTTGTACGCTTGCTTTTTCATATGATAAATTCTCTATGCCATATATTGAAGCTTCCGGTTTAAAAATAATGTTTTTACAGTATGCAGTTCCTATTGATGAAATATCCGGGTTATTAGGAGCTTCTGTGATATATACAGTAGAGCATTCACCAGGTGTACCCGCATCCCAATTATTTGCATTTTGCCAATCAGAGTCTGTTGTTCCTAACCAGTAGGTTGTGTCTGGGCTTACTACAGCAACAATTTCTTGTCTTATTGGAGTTGTACATCCATTGGCTGTAGCTTCTACATAGTATGTAGTTGTAGTGTCTACAGTTGGCAAAAAACTAGAACTAGTGTAGATGTTACACCCTCCAGTAGAGTTATTATACCAATATATAGTTCCAGAGTCTGTTGTTGCTGATAATGTTGCAATTCCACTGCCACATAATGTGTCGTTTGAGTAAGTTGTAATTGTAGGGGTAGTTGTTACAGATAAAGCAATTACATTACTATATGTTGTTCCTGCATCATTAGATGCAAAGTATCTGATTCTTTTGTTATTGTCAGCACTGCTTAAAGTGTATGGCAAAGATAGACTTGTGTATGTTACGGAACCAACAGCTGTTTCTATTTCCCAGCCTTCATCTGTAATTGCAGATCCAGAGCTTACAGTAGGTGTATTTATGGTAAGATCTGTTTCACTACAATATGTACCAGCAAGTGAGATATCTGTAATGTCTGGAATTTCAACTACACCGCCAAGAATTACCTCATTGTAGATTGCAGTGTAGAAGTCATCAGTCATCTCAGAAGTGATAGTCCCATTGACTTTTGCGGTATTTAGGTCATTAAACATGTCCTCAATGTATTCTAACTCCAATGCTGTTTTTACAGCATTGTATCCTTCCCAATCTGTAAATGTATATGGCAAGTTTGGTGTGAAAGAAGTCCATGTGTCAGTGTAATTAGGGTTCTCAAAGTAGTCGTCAAAATATTGTGTGAATAGCTCCATTGCATTGGGATACAAAAGGTAACCTGGTGCAGAATATGAACTTAATGACAAAAAGAGTGAAATAAATAGGAGTATAATTTTCTTCATAAGCAGGTTGTGGTTTTTGTTTATTAGTTGTTGTTGCAACTATTATAATTGTAACAATATAGTAACACCTAATGCTAAACTTTGTTCACGCATATGAATGAGATTAACTCATATTTATAAATGTTATTATTGTTGAATTATTGGTATTTAGTTTATTTTAGGGCGCTGGCAATAAAAAAGCAGCTTAAGAAAACTTAAGCTGCTTTTAAACATATAAGGTAAATTCGTTTCTTATTGAATTCTAAACAATACCGGTAGTGTATATTTTACACGAACTTTTTTACCACTTTGTTCCCCAGCATTCCATTTAGGCATCATTTTGATTACTCTAATTGCTTCTGCATCTAAGTCAGGGTCAACGCCTTTTACCACAACAACATCAACAATAGAACCATCTTTGTTTACCACAAATTGACAAATTACGCGCCCTTGAATACCAGCTTCTTTTGCAGCTGTAGGGTAGTTCATTTTTTTGCCAAGGAATTCGTATAATTTTTGAATACCACCTGGGAATTCTGGTTGTTTCTCTACTGCTACGAACACTACATTATCATCTGGTTCATCTACAACCGGTGGAGCAATTGGTGCAACAATAGGCACATCAGTTTTCTTCGATTCAGAGATAAATGCGTCAGTGTTAGTCTTTACATCCTCTTCCACAACAACGATTTCCGGAGTAACTACAGGAGGCTCTGGAGCTGGAGGTGGAGGTGGTTGGTTTTGTACTGTTTGCATTACAATTTCCTCATCTTCAATGATTACATCAGAAGTTGTGTCTTGATATACAGTAATCTCTTGCTTTGTCCATTCAAAAGCAATATACATTAATCCTAAAACCACAACGAATCCGATTAATAAGAAAAGGTCTTTTTGATTTTCTAGGTTAGCCGAGACTGATTTCTTTGCTTCCATAATATCTGATTAATTATTTGATTTTCCTTTTTTGTCTGGCAAATGTAGTATTATTTTTTAAATAATATTTTTCGTAAACACAGATTTTTCTGAAAATAGTAAGAACTTTAATTACCATTTATCCATCCGGTAGTTAAAGTTCATAAATATTTAACTTTTTTGTTGTAAAATAAACATTTATAGATTATGTTTTAATCCTAAATTCTATTGGTAAAGTATATCTTACGCGCACATTTCTACCAGCTTGTTGTCCCGGTTTCCATTTTGTCATTAACTTAATTACCCTAATTGCTTCTGCATCTAAATCTGGATCTACACTATTAAAAATATCGACATCAACGATTGACCCGTCTTTGTTAATTGTAAATTGACAGACAACTCGTCCTTGTATACCAGCTTCTTTTGCTCCTGAAGGATAAATAATGTTCTTCCCAAGAAAGCTATAGAGAGCTTCTATTCCACCAGGGAATTCAGGATTAATTTCCGGGATGTAAATAGGAGTTTCCGTATCAATATCTTTTGCTTGTAATTCGACAATTGGAGCTTGAGGAAGCGTAATTGGTTCATCTGGATTATTAATAAATATGTTTGTGTTTGGTTCAACAGCCTTTTCTGTTAGTACAATTTTGGGTGGTGTAATAGGTTCGGGCGCTTTAGGTGGAGCTGGAGGCTCTTGCCTGAAAGTTTGAGGAATCATATCCTCTGTTTCAGTCATGAACTTTGTGGGCAAATAGTCATTTACTTGTACATTATTTTTACTCCATTCCAGAGTTATGTACATAAATCCTAAAACAAGAACAAAACCAAGAAGAAGGAATGAGCTTCTTTGAGTTTCTAAGTTTGCAGAAAGAGATTTTTTTGCATCCATAGTTGTAGTTTTTAAGGTTAATGGTCTTTGTTTAGGGTATATGTTCTATCATAAGCTTGATTTTTTTCAATGTGAAGTTTGTCTTTTATTATTATAACGAGTCTGTTTTTGTAAATATTTTACAGAAATTAGATTTTAACAGAATAAAAAATAATCAGGAAGAATCATTTATAAATAATGATTGAAAAATGTATCTTTGAAGTCTTAATACGAATTATATATGATGCGTTTAACCGCTTTATTTATACTTATTTCTTCCATTTTCGGATGTGTATTGGCTCAGTCTGGTCAATATGCTTATCGTTTTCTGGAATTACCTTATTCTGCTCATACTGCTGCATTAGGTGGTTCAAATGTTTCTTTAGATATGGATGGGATAAATGGAGCGATGAATAATCCAGGGCTATTATCAGATGAAACCGACAATGAACTAGCTTTGAATTATACCTCTTATTTGGCAGATGTATCTATGGGGTATGTCGCTTATGGAAAAAATATTAAAGGAAACCTATTAGCTGCGGGAGTTCAGTATGTGAATTACGGAGATTTTGAAGGTCGAGATGAATATAATCTATCAACAGGAACTTTTACAGCAAAAGATTTTGCTATAAACTTGTTGTATGCCAAGAAGCTAGATGACAAATGGACTGCGGGTTTAAATTTCAAGCCAATCTTTTCTAATTACGAGAATTATAGCAGTTTTGGACTTGCTGTAGATTTAGGTTTGAGTTATGTAAATAAAGAGAAGAATCTTGTTGCTGGATTAGTTTTTGCAAATATTGGTCAGCAAGTTACTGCTTATGAAGAAGAGGTGCTGTCTTTGCCATTTAATGTGTCTGTAAGTCTCTCTAAGAAATTTACTCATGCACCAATTCGATTCTTTTTTACAGCCCATCACTTAAATGTTTGGGACTTAGAATATACAAATACAATTACTACACAAACTCTTTCTGGAGAAGAGGAAGCTTCTGATATTTCTTGGTATGACATGTTGTTTAGGCATACAATCTTTGGGATAGATTTAGTGCCGGGGAAAAGATTTTACGCAACAGTGTCTTATAATCATCAAAGAGGACGAGAACTGACTTTGAGTGATGTGAAAACTTGGGCCGGTATTTCCTTTGGTGCTGGAATTAAGTTGTCTAAGTTTAATATTGGATTTGCGGCTTCACAATACCAGAAGGGTATTATGACATATCAATTTTCCCTACGAACGGGATTGAACTCATTTAAATTTTAATATGCTTTCTACAAAAAAAATTATTGTAGCCATTGATGGCTTTTCTTCATGTGGGAAAAGCACAATGGCTAAAGCACTTGCAGCACAGTTGAGTTATGCTTATATAGATACAGGGGCAATGTATAGAGCAGTGTCTTTGTATAGTATCAAGAATGGATTGATGACTGATAGCGAGATCAAGTTACATGAATTAGAAGAAAAGATTAAGACTATTTCTATTCAATTCAAGATTAATGACTCAGGAAGTTCAGATACTTATTTGAATGGAGAGAATGTGGAGAAAGAGATTCGCACAATTGAGGTAGGCTTAGGTGCCAGCAGAGTCAGTGAGTTGAAGTTTGTGCGTGAGGCTTTGGTAGCTCAACAACAAGCTATGGGAGTTGAAAAAGGAATTGTGATGGATGGTCGTGATATTGGAACAGTTGTTTTTCCACAAGCTGAATTGAAGATATTTGTAACTGCTCGTTCTGAAATCAGAGCGCAACGCCGATATGATGAACTTGTGGCAAAAGGAGAAGCTGTTGAATATAACGAGGTGCTGGAAACTACAATTGAGAGAGATAATAGAGATGTTAATCGTGCTGAGAGCCCTTTGCGTCAGGCAGAAGATGCTTTAGTGTTGGACAATAGCGATATGACAATTAGCGAACAAAGAGAGTGGTTGCTTAATGCATTCTCTAAATGTGTAGAGCATTTAGATGGAAATTGAAATAGATAATCAATCAGGTTTTTGCTTTGGGGTGGTAAATGCTATCCAACAAGCTGAAAAGGAGTTAGAAGGTGATAAAACACTTTATTGCTTAGGCGATATTGTGCATAATGGAAGGGAAGTTGAACGCTTAGAGAAAATGGGGCTTGTTACCATTAATCATGAGCAATTTGCTCAACTTTATAACGCTACTGTGTTGTTAAGAGCTCACGGTGAACCTCCATCAACATATGAGATTGCTAAGAGGAATAATATTACAATCGTAGATGCAACTTGCCCTGTGGTTCTCAAACTTCAAAAGAAGATAAAAGGACAATATGATGAATTGCAAGATGACACGCAAATCGTAATTTTTGGTAAAGTAGGACATGCCGAAGTTAATGGCCTTGTAGGGCAAACTGAGGCAAATGCCATTGTAATAGAAAATATTACAGACCTGAATAAGCTTGACTATGCGAAGAATATCCGTTTATTCTCTCAAACTACAAAATCGGTTGACGAATTTAACGCAATTGTTGAAGAGATTAAAAATAGGTTAAAAAGCTCATTTTCATTTGAATATAATGATACAATTTGTCGTCAGGTTGCAAATCGCATCCCTAATATTCGTAAATTTGCAGCCAAGCATGATGTAGTTCTTTTTGTAAGTGGGAAGAAGAGTTCGAATGGGAAAATTCTTTTTCAGGAATGTAAAAATGTAAATGAAAATACATTCTTTATTTCTGATATCACCGATATTCAAAAAGACTGGTTTGCTGCCAATATTAATTCAATTGGAATTTGTGGGGCAACCTCTACTCCTAAATGGTTAATGGAGGATGTAGAGAAAGCGGTGAAAAATATGATTTAAATATTTGTATTATGTACAAGATGAAATGCGTAGGTGTACTTACCTCAGGTGGTGATGCTCCCGGAATGAATGCTGCATTAAGAGCAGTAACAAGAACAGCGATTTTTAATAATCTTAAGGTAAAGGCAATTTACCGAGGTTATAAAGGTTTAATCACTGGAGAGATTAAGGACTTTCAAACAGAAAGTGTAAGTAATATTATTCACCACGGTGGTACTATTATTAAAACTGCGCGTTGTCCTGAGTTTATGACTCCGGAAGGAAGACGAATCGCATACGAGAACTTAAAGAAACATGAAATTGATGGCTTAATTGTTATTGGTGGTGATGGTACTTTTACTGGAGCTCGTATATTTAGTCAGGAATATAATATCCCTGTTGTAGGTGTCCCGGGGACTATTGATAATGACCTGTATGGAACAGATACAACTATTGGTTATGATACAGCTTTAAACACAATTGTAGAAGCTGTAGATAAGATTAGAGATACTGCCAGTTCTCATGAGCGATTGTTCTTGGTTGAGGTTATGGGGCGTGATGCCGGATTCTTGGCATTATATGGTGCAATTGCATCAGGAGCTGAAGCTGCTATTATCCCTGAGATTGCAACAGAAGTAGATCAGTTAGAGCAATTGATTCAACACGGTTTTAGAAAATCAAAGAACAGTAGTATTGTGTTAGTTTCAGAAAGTGAGTTGACAGGTGGAGCTATGGGATTTGCAAATCGTTTGAAAGAAAAGGGATATGATCCGCGTGTGACTATTCTTGGACATATTCAAAGAGGAGGAACGCCAACAGCTATGGATAGAATAATTGCAAGTAGAATTGGTATTGCTGCGGTTGATGCTTTGCTAGATGAACAAAGAAGTGTGATGATTGGTATTGTGAACGATGAGATTGTTCATGTGCCATTTAATAAAGCAATAAAGGACGAAAAACCTGTTGAGAAATATATGTTTGATGTGTTAAGACTATTGTCTATTTAACTTTCAAGAAAAAGAAATAAAAAAGGCTGCAAATATTATTTGCAGCCTTTTTTTAGTATCGAGAGTTCTTATTTAATCTTTAATTCGCTTGTTGCAGCACCGTTCAGCATTTCAACTTGACTTGCTTTAATCGCAGAGTTTTCGATTGTAATGTTTTTGGTTTCAGGCTCAAGCATTTTTGCGTAAACACCCTCTTTTACATTTTTAATGTTTTTGAATGAGATATTTTTTGTCTTTTTCATGTAGAAAGGATATCCAGATTCGTTCATGATTTGAACATTATCAAATGTAATGTTTTCACTAGCATATGCTTCTACTCCTTTTTTAGTTTGAAGAATCATGTTTTCAAAAGAAACATTCTTAACATTAAGAGTATTGTCTACACCACCAATAACAATCGCTTCTTTTGCACCATAGCAATAGATGTTTTTAAAGCTAATTCCATTAAAGTCTGGAACTAAGTATTGAGAAGCATCTGCATCGGCTGGTATTGCTGCTTTATCTTGATAAGTTAAGTTAAATGAGATTGCTGCTTCTTTTATGTCTGCCATAAATACATCTTCAATAAAGATATTAGTTACTTTACCTCCACGAGTAATGTCTGATTTGAAACGAACACCAACATCAGTTAAGCTGCAAGAAAGATTTTTTACATAAATATTTCTCATGCCTCCATCAGTGTTACTTCCGATTACAAACGCACCGTGTCCATGGTACACTTTACAGTCTTTGATAACAATGTTTTCTAAAAGGAATGTATTTGGGTCTTGTTTTTTACCACCTAAACTTGATTTCATGCAAATTCCATCATCACCAGTATTTACAGTACAATCATACATTAATACATTTTTACAGCGGCTGATGTCAAGCCCATCTGCATTTTGGTACCACCATTCGTTAAGAACTTTTACATCTTTCATAACCAAACCATCGATTTCACGAAGCATATTTGTGATATGAGGAGAGTTCATTAAAGTGATTCCTTCTACAAGCATGTTTTTTGTTTTCTCAACATTAAGGGTGTATGAACGAAGTGTAAATCTTACTTGTTCCCATTGCTCTTTTGTAAGTTTGCTTCCAAGTTGTTTTTTTAGGTCAATTGCTTTTTGTGTTCCTTTGCGAGGGAACCACATTTTGCCATCTGTACTTACTTCGCCTTCTTTAATTAATTCTTTCCATTGTTTGTCAGTTTTCTTGAATTTCTTGATTGGGCGCCAGTGATCCCCATTTCCATCAAAAATACCTTTACCGGTAATAGCTACATTCTCTAAATCGCTACCATTAATAAGAGAAGGCATGCTTGCTTTGCCACTTGAAGAGTATAATAATGGGTAATCTTCAATGTCAGCACTGAAAAGAACAATTGCACCAGCTTCTAGGTGTAAGTTTACATTGCTAGCCATTGTAATTGGGCCTGTAAGCCATAGTCCGGCAGGAACTAAAACCATACCTCCGCCTTCAGCAGAACATTTTTTGATTGTGCTATTAATAGCTTCGGTGCATTTAGTAATACCGTCACCAATTGCACCAGCATCTTTAATATTGTAAACCTTGTTCTTGAATGTAGGAACTGTAATTGAGAAAGAAGCAAATGGCAAATCCTTTAGGTGTGCATTTACCTCTTCTTGGATAGATTTCTGTCCAAAAACTACGCTTGCAGTTAGGATAGACAGAAGAATAGTTAAACTAGTCTTTTTCATGAAATTGTGTTTTTTATTGATTTTTCTAAAGTTTAGAGATTTAAGGGCTTAAAGCAAAAATCTTGCCGATACCCTGTTTTGTAAAAGTTAAAAATCCGGGGTGTAGCTTGCACCTCGGATTCCCTAACCTAAATTCTATGAAACTACACTTTTTCTATTTCTGTGCAGATGTTATTGAATATATCATCAATCGTGCCAACGCCTTTAATGTTAGCTAATTTTTTTTCGCCATCATAGAAACCAATTACCGGAGCAGTTTGGTTATTATATGTTTCGATGCGTTTTTGGATAGTTTCCATATTGTCATCAGAGCGACCTGAAACTTCACCACGCTTAAGTAGGCGAGTAACTAGCTCTTGTTCGTCAACAATTAAGTTAATCATTACAGAAACATCACCTCCGCGAGCTGCTAGCATTCCTTTTAAAGCCTCAGCTTGAGCAACTGTGCGAGGGAAACCGTCAAAGATAATTCCTTTTGCATCAGTGAAACTGTCTAAACTTTTTGCAAGCATATCGATGATAAGGCTATCTGGAACTAAGTCTCCTTTTTCGATAAAGTCTTTAGCAATTTTACCAAGTTCAGTTTCGTTTTTCATTTCAGCGCGTAAAACATCGCCAGTAGAAATGTGTCCGAAGCCGTATTTTTTAATAATGTTTTCACTTTGAGTTCCTTTTCCTGATCCCGGAGGGCCAAATAATACTAGATATTTCATAAAATTAATGTGTAAATGTGCCAATATGCTAATGAAAAAGCTTAGCATATTTAGGCAGGGTTTATTTTGTTAATTATTTATCTATAATTGAATAATTGGCATATTAGCATATTATTCTCATTGAATTAATGTATAAATTTCGGCTAGGTTTCTTCCTTGTCCGTCGTAGTCAAGTCCGTAACCGACAATAAATTTATTTGGAATTTCCATTCCTATATAGTCAAGTTTGATGTCCTTTTGTAAGGCTTCCGGTTTATGAAAGAAGGTGCAAACTTTAATTGCTTTTGGTTTGTGAATATTTATTCTTTCAATAATTTGCTGCATGGTGATGCCTGTATCTACAATATCTTCAACGACTACAACAGTTCTTTTTGCCAAACTTTCGTTTAGTCCGATAAGCTCTTTTACTATTCCCGAAGTTACAGTACCTTCATATGAAGCAAGTTTAACAAAGCTAATTTCACAAGGGATATTTACTTTCTTCATCAAGTCTGAAGCAAACATAAATGCTCCGTTCAGTACAACTAAAAACAGTGGGTTTTCGTCAGCCAGTTCAGTGTTGATTTTTTCTGCAACTTTGCTTACGGCAGAGTCTATTTCGTTAGCAGAAATGCTGATTTCAAATGTTTTATCTTTTATCTTAACTTGATGATTCATAGCCTTGATTAATGCATGCAAAGGTAATTATTTGTGATGTAAAAACAACCATTAGTGACTTAAATGCATCATCTTAAACAAGCGTTTGTTGATAGCAAGCAAGACTAGACCTAAGATTATTGACACCAAGGCTATTGCGCTGAAAATTGTATATGCTCCCAGTTGAGAAACTGATGACGCTAAAAAGCCTGCCGCAATGTTGGCAATAAAGCTACTCATGAGCCAAACGCCCATTAGGAGTGAAGCAAGTTTTATCGGAGCCAGCTTTGAAACCATTGATAAGCCAATTGGTGATAGGCAAAGTTCGCCTACAGTATGTAAGAAATACGCGAAAATTAGCCAAGCTATATTTGCTTTTACAGAGCTATCTGCAATGTCACCACCTCTTTCAATAACCGCGCCTACCATCATTATGAATCCCAGTCCAAGTAAAATCATTCCTACTCCCATTTTTATTGGAATGTTTGGTTCTTTGTTTTTGTCACTAAGTCTGTTCCAAAGTGTTGTAATAAGTGGAGCAAGTAAAATGATAAACAGTGGATTTACTGATTGGAACCATTCCGCAGGAATTGTAAACCCAAGCATGTCTCTGTTAATGAATTTGTCGGTGTATAATGAGAAAGAGCTTCCTGCTTGCTCAAATCCGGCAAAGAAGAAAATGACAAAAAAGACAATGATAAAGATAACCTTAGTGCGATCTTTTTCTTCTTTGGTTAGCGGGTGATTGTTGTTTTTTCCATCAGCGTCTTTTGATTTGCTAGATGGGATTTTTCCTATATCTCCAAGCATTTTGTTGCCAAGCAGTTGGTAGGCAATTTGACCAAATAGCATTCCTATTCCGGCAGCAAGAAATCCGTAATTGTAAGAGTAATTGATTGCTAAATAGCCTGTAATTAGCGGTGCAAAAAGGGCTCCAAGATTTATCCCCATGTAAAAAATGGTAAAGGCAGCATCTTTTCGTTTGTCATTCGGTTCGTATAGCTGACCAACTAAGACTGAGATGTTGGGTTTGAAAAAGTCATTGCCAATTATTAATAGAGCTAGTCCGAGAAATAGGGACGCTTTAGATTGTTCAAAAGCTAAACAGAACTCTCCTGCCATCATGGTGAAGGCTCCTATGCTAATGGATTTTCTTTGTCCGAGATAATTATCGGCTAACCAACCTCCAATAATAGGTGTGAAGTAAACAAAGCCGGTAAAGAATCCGTAAATCAGATTTCCTGTTTGCTCGTCAAAAGCTAGCCCGCCTTCCAACCATGTTTTTGTAAGGTAAAATATTAATAAAGCACGCATCCCGTAGTAGCTAAATCGCTCCCACATTTCCACCGTAAATAATAAGTATAAGCCCTTTGGGTGTCCTTTGTGTAACATGAAATGTTCTTTTGTTTAATGCTCACAAAAATAGGGAATTAAGGGTAGAAATGAATGACTTTATGGAAAAGATGTTGCTTTTGATAAAACCTATAGATTCTTCAATGAGATGAATAAAATTCCTATAAATTCTTCAATAGAATGAATGGATTATATATAAATTCTTCAGCTAGATAAATAAATTCTTATATTTGTACTGTTTGAAAATAATTTTTCTATGATACAAAGAACTATTGAAGAAAAGGTTATCAGCTATTTAAAACCGCAAAAAGCAGTTTTGATTTTGGGAGCAAGACGAGTTGGGAAAACAGTTCTGACAAACAAAGTCGCTGAGAACTTTCAGGGGAAAACTATTCAACTGAATGGGGAAGATTTTAATGTACAACAAATGTTGGAACAAAGATCAATTGCCAATTACAGTATGTTGTTTTCAAATGCTGATTTGCTCATTATTGACGAGGCTCAAAATATCCCTGAGATAGGCAAGGTAATTAAGTTGATTGTGGATAATATTCTTGGAATTAGGGTGCTTGCTTCGGGGTCATCTTCATTCGATTTGCAAAATAAAACTGGAGAACCATTGGTTGGGCGAGCTTCCGAATTTAATTTATATCCATTTTCGCAGACAGAGCTTTCGAGTGTGGAAACCGGGGTGGAAACTTTTCAACGCTTAGAGCAACGCTTGATTTACGGGTCGTATCCGGAGCTGGAAAGCCTAAGTAATTTTGATGATAAACAAAATTATCTTCACGAAATAACAACCGCTTATCTGTTGAAAGATATATTGACGGTGGACGGGATAAAGAATTCGGCAAAGATGAAAGACTTGCTGCGTTTGGTGGCTTTGCAGGTTGGCAGCGAGGTTTCGTACGACGAGCTTGGAAAGCAATTAGGTCTTAGTCGTAATACTGTGGAAAAATATTTAGACTTGCTTAGTAAAGTTTTTGTGGTTTATAAACTTTCAGCCTATTCTAAGAATCCTAGAAAAGAGGTATCTAAATCCTCCAAATGGTATTTTTACGATAACGGAATACGAAATGCCTTAATTGGAAACTTTCAGCCTGTCGCTATTCGTTTAGATATTGGGCAATTATGGGAAAATTATCTGATATCTGAACGAATAAAAAAGACGAGTAATGCACGGATGCGCTGTAATTATTATTTCTGGAGAGTTTATAACGGGCGTGAAGTTGACTTGATTGAAGAGCATGATGGAGGAATGATAAAAGCATTTGAATTCAAATGGGGAGATAAAAAAGCAAAAGTTCCGATTGCGTTTCAAAATAGTTATCCTGATGCCGAATATACTGTGATTAATCGAAGTAATTATCTTGAATTTATTTTGTAGTGGTTATATTTGTCTGAAATAAAATGAGATATGATTGATGATAAAAATCGCTTACGGGGTGATATAATTATGTCTCAACTTACGAAAAAATAAAACTATGAAACTCTTCACCACATCCAAGATAAAAGCACTTGATGCATACACCATAGAGCATGAACCGATAAGTTCTGTTGATTTAATGGAACGAGCTGCTAATCGTATTGCTGATTGGTTGTTGAGATTCTTTGACGGGCATGTATCGTTAAAGGTATTTGCAGGAGCGGGGAATAATGGAGGCGATGCTTTGGCGGTTGCGCGTATCCTTGCCGTTTGTGGTTTTGAGCCTGAAGTGTATTTGTTGAATTCGGTTGGGAAATTGTCTCCTGATTGTGCCGAAAATAAGGCTCGCCTTGAAAAACAAGGAAAAGTAAAGTTTGTTGAATTAAAATCGGAGGCGGATTTTCCTTTTATCGATTCTGATGATTGGATGCTGGACGGCTTGTTTGGTTCGGGTTTGAACCGTTCGCTTGATGGTATTTATGCAGCCTTGGTTAAACATATTAATGAGGCAAGAGCAAAAGTGATTTCTATTGATATTCCGTCCGGATTATTTGGAGAGGATAATTCTCAAAATGATTTGAATGCGATTGTGCAAGCTGATTATACCTTGTCGTTGCAATTTCCGAAAATGGCTTTTTTAATGCCCGAAAATGAGCAGTTTGTTGGACAATGGGAGGTGTTAGATATTGGGTTGCATCCGGAGGCTTTACGAAATACAGCAACTGAATATTCTTTTTTAGAAGAAGATGAGGCTTTAAGTTTTGTAAAACCTCGTGGACGATTTTCTCACAAGGGGACTTATGGTCATGCGTTATTTATAGGTGGTAGCTATGGTAAAATGGGTGCTGCTGTTTTGGCTTCAAAAGCTTGTTTGCGCAGTGGTGTTGGCTTGCTTTCAGTGCATTGTCCTGAATGTGGTGTGGCTATTTTGCAAACGGCTGTTCCAGAAGCTATGTGTTTGCCCGATAAAGATTTTGCTCATGTGAGTTTGTTGACCGATGACCTTTCAAAATATTCTGCCGTGGGTATTGGTTGTGGCTTAAGTACCGAGCCTGATTGTGTAAAGGTTTTGGAGCATCTTTTACAAGATGCAACACAACCATTGGTGATTGATGCCGATGCCTTAAATCTATTGTCAGAAAATAAAGAATTACTTTCCTTAATTCCCACATATAGTATATTGACTCCTCATCCAAAGGAATTTGAGCGTTTGGCAGGAGCTTATTCATCTCGTTGGGAACAGATACAAATGGCGAGAAAGTTAGCTAGTGAGTATAAAGTATTTATAGTTTTAAAAGGAGCCTATACGGCAATTATTTCTCCTGAAGGAGCAGTGCGTTTTAATTCTACAGGGAATTCAGGGATGGCTACAGGTGGAAGTGGTGATGTGCTTTGTGGAATGATTCTGGCTTTGTTGGCTCAGGGTTATAGTGCTGATGAGGCTGCGTTGCTGGGAGTCTTTCTACATGGTAGGGCTGGAGATATTGCAGCTGAAAAACATGGTAAAGAGGGGCTTATCGCATCAGATATTATATCTGAAATCAGATTTTTGTAACTATGTTGAGATGTGTTAAAGCAATTGTCTGTTTCTAAAATATTTCTTTCCTTTGTGACCTGTTTTAAAAACAAGTTAATTAGAATCATACATGAAAAAACTATTGACCATTTTATTGCTTTTCACGGTGTTGACTCCAGGCTTTTCGAAGAAGAAAGAGAAAGCAAATAACGGTCCTGCAATCGTATACTCTTTGCCAAAAACTGTTTTGGTAGTACAAATTGAAGCTACTAAGGTGGTTGAAAAAGTTGGTCCTTATTATAAATACAGTGAGAGATATTTAGCATTGAAAGATGTAGTTAGGGAAAATAAAGAATATTGGGAGGTTACCAATATTAAGATGTATTCAAAATGTACTCCTGATAAAAGTAATACCTATACATTCTCTTCTGGTGCCAATAATTTAGTGTCACTAACACCAGAAGGAGTAATTTGTGGAATTAATTATCCATGTCCGAATGAAATTGCTTGTCCTGCTACTGGTTCACTTCAAAAGAGAGAAGTGATTGAGGAGTTAAAGGATGACATCTTTGATAATATGGTGCTTACTGAAGATCAGTTAGTGGCAAATTCTACAGCAAAGATGGCAGAAAATGCAGCAAAACAAATCTATAGAATTAGAGATAGCAGATTGAGTCTTATCACTGGTGACACTGAGAAAATGCCTGCTGATGGTGAATCTTTAAATCTAATGTTGACAAGAATGGATGAGGCTGAGAGTTCTTTGTTAGAGCTTTTTGCCGGGAAAAGAATTAAGAAAACTATTGTTAAAGAAATTGAGATTGTACCGGTAAGAGCTGCAACAAATGAAGTTGTATGTCGTTTCTCTGCACTGAATGGTGTGGTTGATAAAGACGATTTAAGCGGTAGCCCAATTTATATGAATATTGATTCGTATAAAAATAGTGTGCCCGAGAGTGCTAAAAAAGGAGACGAGTCAGGTTGTTTCTATATAATTCCGGGTAAGGCTAAAGTTGAACTTACCTTCAATGAGAAGAAATATGTAGAAGATGAGTTTATTGTAGCTCAATTTGGTAGCGTACAGTTGTTGCCATCAAAAGTGGTTAACGATGGACTTACTAAAGTTCGTTTTAATCCCGTAACAGGAGGGATTATTAGTATAGAAAAATAGTTAATTAGATATTTTATTTAAAAGGCCCAGATGCAAAATGTACCTGGGCCTTTTAGTTATTCTTCTATTTCTAAATTAGATTCGTCTTTAGGTGGCGTATTTTTTTCTGACTCAGTATCAATGAATGCTGCATCACCGATAATGAATTGCTTGTAATAGGAAGCAAGGATTGTTGTTAAAGGTAACGCAATAATCATTCCTGTAACTCCAAGTAAAGCTCCCCAAATAGAAAGAGAAAGCAATATAACTGCAGGTTTCATACCCATCGTTTTCCCCATTATTTTAGGCGTAAGAAATAAATCCTGAATCATTTGTGTTACTCCTAACACAATGGCAATCTGGATAAGTATAGTCCAAAACGGCTCTCCCGTTTCAACTGACTTTAGGAATCCGAAAAAGCCAATTACCGGTAGCATTACTACGCTCAAATAAGGTACAAGATTTAAAGCTCCCATTGCAAGCCCAAGAATAATTCCTAAAGGCAAACTGATGATTTGAAATCCAACAGCAAATAATACGGCAACAATTGCAGCAATCAAGGCTTGTCCACGGTAGTATTTGTTCATCCCTTTTTCAAGGTCTTCAAGGATATTTGTAATTAGATGACGATATTTTTGAGGGATAAATTGCAACCAACCGCTATTGATTCTCTCATAATCAACAAGAATAAATATAGTGTACAAGAAAATAATAACCAGAACAAATAGGCTAATGATAAAATCAAATGAACTTGAAATTAGTCCAAGTAGGCGTGGGAAAATAAGTTCAAGAGAATTGGAGAGATTTTCTTTTTCCAACAATGTTTTCAGGTCAATTTTATTTGTCCAGTCGATGATGTAGGTTTTAATATCTTCAGGTATATAAGCTGTAGTTTGTATATGGTCAATGTATACGCCAAGGAGATTGCTTGTTCTGCTAATTTCTTCAACTATGGGAGGGATGCATAAGTAAATTAATAAACCCACAACTGCAGTAAAACTCATAAAGGCTAATGCGATGGAAGCAGCTCTGTTTTTTACTTTTAGTTTAACTTGAAAAAAACGCACAACCGGATAAAGCATATATGCAAAAAGCCATGCTAAAAGAAAAGGCACTAATACGCCACTAAGTTTTTTTACAAGAAAAAAAAGAGCAATGGTAAGCGAAAGTCCAATTACTATTCTGACAACTCGGTCAAATGTAAAGGGTTGTTTGTACCGTTGGTTCATAATCGTATTATTTCGTTGATTGCGTTATTATAGCATATTCTGCAAACAGGTTCATACTCCTCATTTTCTCCAAGAAGAACTTGTTTGTCATTATCAATAAGTCGGTGTGAGATATAAGCTGGGGCTCCGCAGCGCACACATACTGCATGTACTTTAGTTACTTCATCAGCAATTGCACACAAGGCTGGTACAGAACCAAAAGGTTTTCCTTTGTAGTCCATGTCTAGTCCGGCAACAATAACTCGGATTCCTCTATTTGCAAGTGTGCTGCAGACATCTACTAGTCCTTTGTCAAAAAACTGAGCTTCATCAATGCCTACAACATCCACTTCTTCAGAGTATAGTAAGATGTTTCCGCTAGAATCAACAGGTGTGCTTAAAATAGAATTCTTATCGTGTGAAACAACTTCAGTTTCAGAGTATCTCACATCAATCGTTGGTTTGAATATTTCTACCCTTTGTTTTGCAATCTTAGCTCTTTTCAGGCGGCGAAGTAATTCTTCAGTTTTTCCGGAGAACATTGACCCGCAAATAACCTCTATACTTCCCCGTTTTTCCTTCAGGTGAATATTCGTTTCAAAAAATCTCATAATGGATTTAAAATTCTTATTTTTACACAGCCTTTTTGCAAAGGTAACAATTTACAGATTTCAAAAAAGAGATTTTACAGTTATGACAAAAGAAGTTTATATCGCTTTAATTCAAAAGGATATTGCAGAGCTTGATATGATAGCAAAGGGCCTGTATGAAACTGAATTACCATCGCCGACAATTATTAAACTTGCCCAATCTAAAGCAAATGATGTTATCAATAATTTGAAAGGATTGGCTGAGGTGAAGAAGATAGAGAAACCTGTAGAAGAGATAGTTCCTCAGCCTGAGGTAAAACCTATACAAGTTGAAGAAAAAATAAAAGAAGAACCACTTTTTGAGGTTAAGCCTGAGCCTGTTGAAGAATCAGCTCCAGTTGTTGAAGAGGAAAAACTTCCAGAGCCAGAGCCGATTTTTGAGGAATCAATACCTGAGGTTGTAGTTCAAGAAGAGCCGGAAGAGATTTTTGAGCCAATTCAAGATTTGATTTTTGAAGAGGAGGAAACTTCTGAAATGATAGTAGAAGAAGCTCCAGTTGTTGAAGAGCCCATAATGTCGGTAGTTGAAGAACAGCCTGTCGTAGCTCAACAAGAAGAGATAAAAGAAGAACCTCAAATTGTAGTGCAAAAAGAGGAACCTAAGCCGGTCAAGGAGAATGTGAAAATCTTGACATCAAGACCGGTATATTATCAAGAGCCTGAGATTAAATTTGAGCGAGTTGAGCCAGCTCCAAAAGAAGAGCCTAAGCCTGTAGAACAAGTTGAAATTAAAGTTGAGGAGCCAGAGATAAAAGAAGAATCTCCTGTTGAAGAACCGATTGCTACTGCAGAAAATCAAGCCGTAGAAGCTCCGGTAGTGGAAGAGGTAAAAGAGAATCCAGCTCAAATTGTTGAAGAAATTGCTCTAGAGTCTGTTGTTGAACCAGCTCCAGTTTCGGCGCCGGAACCAATAGTTGAGAGTTCTGAATACAAATCGAATATTTCTCTGTTTGCAAAATCTCAAGACAATAGTTTTATTAGCTCTTTGGCAACTAAAAAGATTGAGAGTGTAAAAAGAGCAATAAGCATGGGAGATCGTTTTCGTTTCCAACGCGAGTTATTTGCAAATAATGCTGACGCAATGAATACAACTATCGATATGCTTGACTCATTGGCAACTGCTGCTGAGGCCGAAGAATATCTGTCAAGACATTTTAGCTGGGATATGGATGATCAGAATGTTGCTGATTTCTTGGGTATAGTAGCAAGAAGATTTGTATAAGCATGAGTAAATTATTTGTTGTGCCAACTCCTGTTGGTAATTTAGAAGATATGACTTTTCGTGCCATTCGAACTCTAAAGGAGGCGGATGTGATTTTAGCAGAAGATACTCGTACTTCAAGTTTCTTGTTGAAACATTATGAAATAAATACTCCGATGATGTCTCATCATAAATTTAATGAACATCAAACGGTTGAGGCTATGGTGAAGAAAATTGAAGCAGGGCAAACTGTTGCCTTGATTTCAGATGCCGGAACTCCGGCAATATCTGATCCAGGTTTCTTATTAGTGAGAACTTGCGTTGAACATAATATAGATGTTGAGTGTTTACCTGGTGCAACTGCATTTGTTCCGGCTTTAGTTGATTCCGGATTGCCTAATGATAGATTCTGTTTTGAAGGTTTTTTACCTGTAAAGAAAGGGCGTCAAACCCGTTTGCAGAATTTGGCTGAAGAAACTCGCACCATGGTGTTTTACGAATCGCCATTTAGACTTGTGAAAACTTTAACTCAGCTTGCAGAAGTGTTTGGGTCTGATAGACAGGCTTCTGTGTCAAGAGAAATCTCAAAGAAATTTGAAGAAACTCGTAGAGGAACTTTAGCGGAATTAGTTCAGTCTTTTACTGAAAAACCGCCAAAAGGAGAAATTGTTATGGTTGTTGCAGGATTATAAAATTAACATTATTTTTGCCTTCACTTATTAAATACTAAATACCAGTCGATTATGAAAAAGCTTATCTTATTCGCAGCTTCACTTATTTTGCTGTCATCTTGTGTAAAAGATTCAGAGGAATACAAAAGATTACAAGCAATTAATGATTCTTTGATTGTTGTGAAAACAGAAAAGGATAAAGAAATTAATAACTATTTTAAAACTCTTAACGAAATCTCAGAAGAGTTTGATAGCATTAGAGTAAAAGAGCAGATTGTTGCTACAGAGTCTTCTCAAGATGAAGTAGGAAAAGATGCAGCACAACGCATCAGAGAAAATATTGCAGCAATTAACCAAGCTTTAGAAACATCTAAGAAAAAAGTAGTAATGCTACAAAAAGATGTGAAAACTAAAGGTTATCAATATGCTGAACTACAAAAAACTATTGATAGATTAACTGATGCATTAAATGAAAAAGCATTGATGTTAGACTCTATTACAATGGAATTAGCTAAGAAAGATCAACGCATTTTCGAACTGGATACAGAAGTTGGTCGCTTAGATAAAGAAAGCAAAGACAAAACTGAGATTATCAATCAACAACAAGATGAGTTAAACGCTGCTTATTACATTTTTGGTTCTAAGAAAGAGTTGAAAGCTCAAACAGTATTGACTAAACAAGGTTTATTCTACGCAACAAAAGTGTTACAATCAGACTTTAATCAAAATAACTTTGTGAAGATTGATATTCGCAATACAACTACTATCCCAGTATATAGTTCAAAAGCGAAAATTAAAACAAATCACCCAATTAAGTCTTATACCATTACAACTGAAAATGGAAATAAGGTAATTCAAATTAAAGATCCGACAGCGTTCTGGAGCGTTTCGAAATACTTGGTTGTTGAAACAAAATAAAAATGAAAGCCGAACTTTAGTTCGGCTTTTTTCTTCTCTATATGTACAAACATATCTTATTTGATTTAGATAATACCATTTGGGATTTTGAGACAAACTCTAAGCAGAGTTTGCAAGAGGTATATGGGATTTATCAGTTAGATGCCAGTTTTGATTCTTTTGACCATTTTTATGGTTTGTATAAAGAACGCAATCATCAGCTTTGGGCAGCTTATAGTCAAAAGCAAATTTCCAAGAAGTATTTAAATAACGAACGATTTTTTTATCCTTTAAATGAAGTTGGGATAAAGAATAAAGATCTGGCTGATGAGATTGGTGCCGAATATCTAACTATCTGTGCAAATAAAACGGCATTGATGCCCTATGCAAAGGAACTGTTGGATTATTTAGCAGGAAAATACAAAATGCATATCTTGTCAAATGGCTTTGCTGAGGTGCAGTATCATAAGCTGAAGAATTCTAATTTGGATACCTATTTTGACCGAGTGATTTTGTCTGAACAAGTTGGTGTATTGAAGCCTGATAAGCATATTTTCAATTTTGCGGTTACATCATTAAATTCTAGAAAGAAAGAAATAGTAATGATTGGGGATAATTTTAAAGCCGATATTATTGGGGCAAAAAATGCCGGAATTGATCAAATCTATTATTCCTTGGAGGAGGATGAAAAACTTGAGTTTCAGCCTACATTTGTGGTAAGGTCTTTGAGAGATATTATTGATGTTCTGTAGAAGCTGTCGTAAAAAACAGCCTGTATTCAGCCTATTCTTCCAAATATTTTTTATATTTGAAAGAATTAAAACGATAGTTATGCTGTTTAGCACAAATAAAAGTAAATATTAACTACAAAATAAATTTGACATGAAGAAAGCAATATTTGTATCCTTGTCTTTTTGCCTGATGAGCATAAGCGCAATGGCTCAGCTTAGTTACCCTGACAGTTTGAAAGCTCAAGAATCAAAAGAAGTTGATTTTGCAATGGAGGTAATGAATAAAATGTGTGATCCACTAATGCAGGGTCGTGGGTATGCAAAAGGTGGCGATCGAATTGCTGCTGACTACATCATGAATGAGTTTAAGGCAATTGGAGTTGATCCAATTGGCGGAGATTATTTTCAGAAGTATACAGTAGCGGTAAATACTTTCCCTGAAAAAGCAAGTTTTGAGGTTAATGGCGTAAGCTATAAGCCGGGAGTTGATTTCTTAGTAGATGCAGCTTGCCCTTCTATCGCAGGAAGCTTTAAACCGGTATATATTACTAGAGCTCAAATTGCTGACCGTATGAAATTAATGGATAAGCTTCGTGATGCAAAAGAAACTTTCTTACTAGTTGATAATACTAATCGTGCAGGTGAAACTCCTGACCAAGCAAAAAAAATTGACGCTTTAGTCGATAAAATGATTACTGACACGAAAGTTCAGTTAAAAGGCGTTATTATTTATAATCAAGGAAGAACAGCATGGAAAACATCAACAACTCAAGGGGCTCGTCCGGTATTGTTTATTACAAAAGAAACAGACCTAGAGGATGTGAAAGAGGTTAAGATTGATGTGGCGGCAGAGTTTAATGCCAAGCATGAGACTCAGAATGTTGTGGGAATGATAGAGGGGACAGTTAAGAAAGACTCGTTTATCTTTATTACTTGTCACTATGATAACTTAGGTTTAATGGGTAAAGATGGAGTTTATTCTGGTGCCAATAATAGTGCAAGTGGCGTTGCTACAATGTTGAGCTTAGCAAAACACTTTAGCATTATTAAACCTGCATATAGCATTGTATTTGTTGCATTCTCAGGAACTGAGTTAGGCTTTGCCGGATCTCAAACCTTTGTTAATAATCCGCCATTCAGTTTAGATCAAATCAAGTTATTAATAAACTTTGATTTGATGGGTAATGGAAGTGATGGAATTAAGGTGGTAAATGGAGATAGCTTTGAAGATTATCTTAAAACTATGAAGAAGATAAGCACTGAATATAAGTTGTTGCCAAATATTGACAGTCGTCGTTCTGCTCCAATTAGTGATCATTATATATTTGAGCAAAAAGGAGTGCCAAGTATGTTTATTTACTCACTAGGTGGAAGTTTTGCTTATCATAATATGGATGATAGTCCGAGCAATGTTCCTTTCACAAAGTTTAAAGAAATTCAGAACCTAATGATTCGCTTTATCGAAACAATTAAGTAAGACATAAATTTTAATTTAAAATTGTTGTTTCATATTATGTGGGGCAACAATTTTTTTATTTAGGCATCTATGAAAAAATCTTTACTTGCAATTATTGTAATAGCTATTGGGAATTCCTTTTCTTTATTTTGTCAAAATAGCTTGGTGAATGCTTGGGATAGCGTACCTCAAATCCTGTCTAGAGTAAATGCACCACAATTTTCTTCTGCAACATTTAATATTGTAGACTACGGTGCTGTGTCCGGAGGTTCAGTCTTATGTACTTCTGCAATTAATAATGCTATATCTGCTTGTAATGCTGCCGGTGGGGGTAAGGTCGTTGTTCCGGCAGGAACATATCTAACCGGTGCTATTCATTTGAGAAGTAATGTAAATTTATATGTAAGTAAAGATGCCATTTTGCTTTTCAGCACAAGTCCATCAGATTATTTACCCGTAGTGTTAACTCGTTTTGAGGGAGTGGAATGTTATAATTATTCCCCATTTATATATGCTTATGGACAAAGCAATATTGCAATTACAGGTTCAGGTACATTAGATGGGAATGCTTCGTATGCTAGTTGGTGGGACTGGAAAACTATGGGTGATGCAGATAGAACAGATTTATTTGAGATGGCAGAAAGTGGTGTGGCGGTTTCAAGTAGAGTATTTGGTGCTGGGCATTATATTCGTCCAGTGTTCGTTCAGCCATATTCTTGTCAAAATATCCTAATTGATAGTGTTACAATACTTCGTTCTCCAATGTGGGAAATCAATCCTGTGTTATGCGAAAATGTGACTGTAAGTAATGTCACGATAGAGTCTCACGGAGTAAATAATGATGGCTGTAATCCGGAATGCAGTAAAGATGTTTGGATTCATCATTGTACTTTTAATACAGGAGATGATTGTATTGCAATTAAGTCCGGAAGGAACAATGATGGTCGTAGAGTAAATGTGCCGAGTGAGAATATTGTAATTCAGAACTGTACAATGATTGATGGGCATGGTGGAGTTGTGTTAGGAAGTGAAATATCAGGCAGTGTGCGAAATGTGTTTGCTGAAGATTGTGTGATGAGTAGCTCAAATTTGGAAAGAGCATTGCGCGTGAAAACAAACTCTGTTCGTGGAGGTACTATTGAAAATATTCATTTGAGGAATATTCAAGTCGGGCAGGTTGCAAGAGCTTACATTGAAGTGAATATGAATTATGAGGAAGGTGATGTCGGACTTTTTACTCCAAATGTAAGAAATTTCTCGGTTCAGAATCTTGTTGGTTCCACAAGTCCAAAGGTGTTTAATGTTTCCTGCTATGAGAGAACTCCAATTATCGGATTGCTTTTAAAAGATTGTGATTTGACAGCCTCTTCTTTGGGTACTCTTTATAATGTCAGAAAGGTTCAAGTGGTGAATAGTACAGTAAATGGAGAAGTGCCTTTATTGCCTTCTGTCTCTAGTTCTTATCAACATGCTGAGCTATATTCAGATAAAAATAATTGGGGATGGTCAAATGTAAGTTCTTCTTATACGGGAACAGGATATATGGAGCCTTGTGATTCTGACAATGCGCTAGAGTATAAGGTTTATGTAGCTTCAGATGAAGATGATATGTTGGAATTTTATTATCAGAATCCATCAACTGTGTCAAAAGAATGTGCTGTGTATGTGAATGATGAATATCAAACAACGATTGAATTTCCTTCTGCCTCCTCATGGAGTACAGCAAGCGTTGTGCTTAGTTTGCAGTCAGATACTTCTGTTGTAAGGCTAGTTGCTGATGGTGGCGAAGGTGAGTTATTCTTGGATAGAATTATTCAGTCCTATTCAGGCCCTTATACTGGGTTAAAAGAGAGCATTGTTTCTGTCGCAGAATTTCAGGCAATTATAACAAATGGAGATACTCAACTGTTTTCATTTGTTAGTAGCAAGCAGCAAATTGCTAAACTGCAAGTTTATGATTTCGTAGGAAGAATTTGTGATGAAAAGATGCAGCGTTTTGATATAGGTGAGAATCGGTTTGAAATGTCTTTATCTTTGCCAAAAGGAGCTTATTGGGCAAGGTTGAGTTCTGATGATGGTAGTGTAAATACATGTAAATTTATTGTGAAATGAAGAGAGTGATAGTGTTTTTGCTGTGTGTTTTTGCCGTATTGCAATTTAGTTCAGCGCAAGAGGTTTCGGGTTGTGAGCAGTATGCTGCATTTGATACAACTTCAACGCCGGATTTAGGAATTGTGATTGCCACTAATGATGTAGAAACCGTTTGGAATGCGCTTCGACTTGCAACATATTCTCAAGGAAAAGGAGATGTGGTTGTTTTGTTTTTAATTGGTAAAGGACTTGATGGCTTTGAAACTAAAAGCGAAACCTATAATACACAACCATTAAAAGACAAATATTTTGATAATGGTGGTCAGATAATCGCATGTGGAACTTGTGCAAAGCAACGAGAAACGGATGAAATAGCTCTCTGTACAATTGCGTCGATATCTGACTTGTACTACATAATTAAGAAAAGTAAAAAGACAATTAGCTTTTAGTATTCACACTTACCTACACAAGTTGAAAGAGGAAAGTAGCTCAGTCGTAAAGTAAATATAGATTCGTTCATATCTCCTTCAAGTGGGTGTGAGAAACAAAGGTGAAAATCAACACTACGGCTAAATTTATTACCAAACATTAGCTCATACATGTTTTTGTTTTTGCTGCTGGTAGAGAATGCAAGTCCTCCACCAAGGAAGGCTCCGGAATGACCTAGCCGAAGAAATAATGATGTTGGAATCATTGATTTGTCAGGTCCATAATATTGATACCCAGAGCGGAAAAACAAAAATCTTCCTCCAACTTCACCTAATAGTGCAATAGTTCCTGTTGCTGTGAAAGAATCTACCGGAGTAACAGTACTTTCGGAGCGGACTCCACCACCACCAACGATACCAACTTTAAATTGAGCATTTGCACTTACAGTAATTAGGATAAATAAAAGGAAGATAAGTTTCTTCATTGTAGTACGGTTTATTTTGAGTTTCACAAAGTTAATATAAAATTTATAGCTTCAAGCTGATTTTTAGATTCTCATCTTGTTCAAGTTGCTTATTGTCAAGCATAAAGCGAATTGCAGCAATAATTTTTTCTTCTTTGTGATTTAATGAATTTATAATTTCTTTTGTGCTTAAATCTTTGTTTTTTAGGGTTGTAGATATGTCTTTCTGTATATTTTGAAACTCAAGTTCGTTAATTAAATCTTTGTTTTTCAAACAAACATCACATTGTCCACAGGGTTTAGCATTTTTTTCTCCAAAATAGCGTAATAACAACACACTTCTGCAGCAATACTGCTCCGTTGCGTAGTTTAGCATCTCATTAATTCGTTTTTGATAACGCTCTTTTCTGTCATCAAAAGCTTCCTTGCTAATTGAGATTCTGGAACTGTCAACTCGATTTCGTTTGTAGATAATGAAAGGTGTTTTTTTAGCAGGAATATAACTCACAACTCCATATTTACTCAATAGAATTAGTTGGTCATAGACTGCTTGTCGTGTAGAATCCATGCGTTTAGCAAGCAATTCCTCATTGATGTGTGAATATTCTGTAAATAAACCGGTGTATGAACGAAGCAGGAGCTGCATTAGTCTGTCCAGATCCGGATTGTTTACTTGAAAATCATACAATGCCTCTCTGCCCATGATAAACATAAGTCGTGAGGGATTATCCAGTTCGTCAGTTAGTTCAATATATTCTGCTTGCTCCAGTGTTTTTAAAGCACTGTATGTTGGCAACATCGGTAGCTTAAACTTGGTGCAGAAATCATTTAAGTTAAATGGAAAAACAGCACCCTCACCATAATCAACGCCAAGCTCAAAGTAGTTGCCTAGTTTATCATAGGTTAACTTTACCCTTTCTTTATCTGGGAAAGAGTCGTTAATGCGTTTTTTTATTTTGGTATTGTCGGCTTTATTGTAAAGTAAGATTGCATAAGCCTTCTTTTCGTCACGCCCGGCACGCCCTGCTTCTTGAAAGTATGCTTCAAGTGAGTCGGGTAAGTCGAGATGGACAACCGTGCGTACATCCGGTTTATCAATCCCCATACCAAATGCATTGGTAGAAACAATAACGCGAGTTTGTCCATTTTTCCAGCGCGCTTGGCGTTCATCTTTGCTTGCATGCGTTAATCCTGCATGAAAGTGTTCTGAAGTAATGCCTTTTTCATTGAGAAAATCAGCAATTTCTTTTGTTTTTTTTCGATCACGCACATATACAATAGATGTCCCTTTTACGCTGTCAAGAATCTTTAGTAATTGTTGCGGTTTATCTTCTGTATATCTAACTACATAAGCAACATTCTTTCGTTCAAAGCTTTTCTGAAAAACATTTTCCTGTGGAAAATGCAGCTTTTCTTGTATGTCTTTTACTACTTCTGGAGTTGCAGTAGCTGTAAGAGCAAGTATAGGAACATTTGGTAAATGTTCTCTGATTTCAGCAATTTTTAGATAAGAAGGACGGAAATCATATCCCCATTGTGAAATACAGTGTGATTCGTCTATAGCTAAGATACTTACATTCAGATATTGAATGCGGTTGATGAAAAGTGTAGTGCCAAGCCTTTCCGGAGAAACATATAGGAACTTATAATCCCCGTACTGACAATTGTCTAGTGTAGTCATAATTTCCTCCTTGGTCATACCTGCAAAAATTGCAGCTGATTTGATTTTGCGTTTTCTCAAGTTCTCTACTTGATCTTTCATTAAAGCAATCAAAGGAGTGACTACTATACAAATACCATCCTTAGCCAAAGCCGGAACCTGAAAAGTGATGGATTTGCCGCCTCCTGTAGGCATTAACCCAAGCGTATCTTTCCCGGCGCCAACAGAGGAAATAATATCTCCTTGAAGTTCTCGAAAACAATCATAGCCCCAATATTGTTTTAATATGGCAAGGTATTTTTCCATGTTGACAAAATATTTTCAAAATTACACATATAATTCTTACTTTTGAAAAATTTCTCTGTTAGCTTTGTAAACGACCTGTTTTAGGGCTTTTAGGAGAAATTAAAACCGAAAATCATAATAGAAAAACACACGGATGAAGAAACTCTTATCCATAACAATGTTCATGATGCAGTTTCTGTATTTGTTTGCTGACTCAAATTATAAGTATTGGGTACAGTTTACGGATAAGAATGAAAGTGTGTATTCTTTAGATAATCCTTCCGAATTTCTCTCACAAAGAGCACTTCAGCGTAGAGCTAAGCAACATATTATTGTTGATTCTCTGGATATACCGGTAAATAAAATTTATGTGGATAGTGTACTATCCTTTGGGGTATTATTACATACAAGAAGCAAATGGTTCAACGGAATTACAATTTCAGTTGCGGACACTACAGTTATTCCTGCTATTTCGAATTTGTCTTTTGTGAAAAATGTAGAGAAAACTTTTGTTCCAAACTTAACACGAAGCGCAAAAATTGATGAACGAAACTTTTCTAGACGAACTGTTTCAGTTAGCAATAGTGGCTACGGAAATTCTTTTGATCAGATAAATATGCACAATGGAACTTGGTTACACCAAGCTGGGTTTAAGGGAGATGGGATGCAGATAGCTGTGTTAGATGCAGGTTTTTTGAATGTAAATACCAATCCTGTTTTTGCAGAGATTAGAAATACAGGACGGATTCTTGGAACCGAAGATTTTGTGAATTCTTCTTCTGATATTTATCAAGAGAATTATCATGGTGGGCAGGTTCTTTCAATTTTAGCCGCCAATAGATATGATGAGTTTATTGGAACAGCACCGGATGCTTCTTATTGGCTCATTCGTACAGAAGATTCTAACTCTGAGTTTCCCGTAGAAATGGATAATATGATTGCCGGAATGGAGTTTGCAGATAGCGTTGGAGTAGATATTATTACTGCTTCTTTAGGTTATTTCTTTTTTGATGATTCTACGATGAATTTATCATACTGCAAAATGGATGGAAAGACCTATCGAGTTTCGATAGCTCAAACAATTGCTGTAAGAAAAGGGATGGTGGTAGTTACTAGTGCCGGAAATGAAGGTGCAAAAAAATGGCATTACATAGTTACTCCTGCAGACGCCGATAGCATTCTTTCAGTGGGGGCAGTAACTTCTACCTTGGAAAAAAGTGATTTTAGTAGTTTTGGTCCAACTGCTGATGGTCGCATTAAACCCGGTGTGATGGCATTGGGAAGTAATACGGCAGTGGTAAATGAGGTCGGAGAGGTGAGTGTAAACTCAGGAACCTCGATGGCTGCTCCAGTTATTTCAGGTTTGGTTGCTTGTTTGTGGCAAGCTTTACCTACAATGACCAATGTGCAGATAATGGAGCTGATTAAAAAACACTCTAATAGATATGAAACCCCGGATAATGAATATGGTTATGGGATTCCTGACTTTTACGGAGCTTATATGTCGGCATCTAAGACCAATACTACCTTGCTAAATAGTGTAGATTTGGTAACTGTATATCCTGATACATTGACAGATTCTCTTAATGTACGAATTGACCCAACTATAATTAGTCGAAACCCTGAACTTATGATCTTGTCTATGTCTAGACGACGGAAGAAAAAAGTTCGTTTGATTGATATCCATTCTGTTATTAATGTTTCTGATTTAAAAGCAGAAACCTACACTGTTATGATTAAGTTGGGGGATATTACTATCTTCAAACAAAAATACATTAAGGAGTAAATTATGCCCGAGCAATCTCTGTCTTTGCTGGAACTGAATGAGCATATCAAAGAGCAGCTTAAACTGTGCTTTGACAGACCATTGTGGGTGCGTGCAGAGATTAGTGAAATGCATGAAAATTACTCTGGTCATGCTTATCTAGAGTTGGTGGAGAAAGACGCTGCCACCGATCGCATACTTGCCAAGACCAAAGCAAACTGTTGGTCATCTACCTTCCGCATGCTAAAGCCGTATTTTGAAAGCAGCACAGGAGAAACGCTGCGTGCCGGCATCAAGGTTTTGGTTTCATGTACTGTCGAATATCATGAACTGTATGGAATAAGTTTGAATATCCGTGATATTGACCCGAACTTTACCTTGGGTGATATGGCTCGTCAGCGTATGGAAATTATCCGTCGCTTGCAAGAAGACGGGGTGATGGATATGAACAAGGAATTGCCTTTAAGCCCAAATCCACAGCGTATTGCAGTTATTTCTTCAGCTACGGCAGCCGGATATGGTGATTTTATGGATCAGCTGGGGGCATCGGATTTTGTATTTTATACCAAGCTTTTCCACGCAGTGATGCAAGGCGAGCAAACTGTGCCTACAATTATTGACGCACTAGATAAGATATTTGAGTATCAGGATAAATTTGATGCAGTGGTAATTATCCGTGGAGGAGGTGCAACCACAGAGTTAAGCAGTTTTGATAATTACGAACTGGCATTTAACTGTACGCAATTTCCATTGCCGATTATTACCGGAATAGGTCACCAGCGTGATGAATCCATTCTTGACTTGGTGGCGCATACTCGTTGCAAAACACCAACTGCTGTTGCTGAGTTTTTTGTTTCCTGTATGGATGAGGCTTACGAAGACCTGAAGATGGCGCAACAAGCGATTATTTCTGCTACGCAAAGTATTCTCGACTGCGAGGCAATGCGTATTCAGCGACTTAGTGCCAATATTCCGCATAAGGTAAAAGATTTGCTGTATGATGAGAAAAATCGTTTGGCAATTTTTACACAACAGCTTAAAGTAAATTCTTCGCAGCAAACGAAAGCTAAGTTGCAAATGATGCAAAAAGCACAGCAGGATTTGGCTGTTAAAACTCGCATGTTTTTGCTTAATAAAGCTCATCGTTTAGAATTGATAGAAAAAGAGATTACGCTTTCATCTCCTGAAAATCTTCTGAAAAAAGGCTATTCCTTAACTATGAAGGATGGCAAAATTTTACGCAGTAAATCGCAGGTTAAAGCCGGAGATAAAATCGTTACAAGATTGGCGGATGGAGAAATAAGCTCAGAAGTGAGATAGAGAGCAAATCAGATGGTGAGGAGTGGGTATATTAGCAAATCAGCAAGTGAGGAGAGAGCAAATTAGGAATGAGTATTTGAGGAACGAGAAAAGAGTTAATTAAGAATTAAGAATAGTTGCGTAGTAGTGTTCTCTTTGTAGCAAAGCAGTACCCCTAGCCTCCTGACTTTATCGGGACAAGCTATAAAGGGGAATAAGATAGATTACACAAAAGAATGTATAACGCCCAAGGTCCCCTTTAGGGGATTTAGGGGTGAATAAATATAATGACCTTAGTGTCTTAGTGGTAAAAAAATGGCAAAACAAACAAAAAACTACAGCGATTCAATGGCAGAACTGGAAGAGATCCTTTCGCAAATTGAGAATGAAGAACTAGATGTGGATGCACTTACGGAGAAAGTAAAACGCGCATCAGAACTAATTAAATCTTGTAAAGACAAGCTTCAAAAAACAGATGCTGAAGTGCAGAAGATTTTAGATGAAATTGATAACTAGCTACTAGTGATTAGTGTTTAGCGATAAGCGATTAACCATTTTTTCCTCACGGACTCATCTCTCACCTGCTAAAATGCTCACTTGCTCACTATCTCACATGCTAAATTGCTGTTATCCCAAACGGACTAGGAATTTTGTAGATAGAGAAGTTGCTAGCGGATGCATATTTTTCAAGTAAACACACTGCATCATCCATCGCTTCTTTTAAGCCTTCAGTTCCAGAGAATGCATTGATTACCATTAGCAGATTTGTAGTCTCAAGGCTGAGTTTTGTGCGTTCATTATCACTGGTTGGAGTGCCAATTCCACCCACAGTATCACGATAAACCGGCAGGCCTTCAATATTTAGTAAGCCACGACCAATTCCTTCAAAAACATCCTCGGCAGTGCCAACGCCAAGAGTTATATTACCCTGAATTTTATCCGCATCAAAACCGCCAATAGAATAACCGGTGCGTATAGAAACCAAATTAATCAGATCCACCAGCGTATTGATTTTGTATAGATCCATTTCGCGTAAAATCCTTCGGCACAATGCTTCTGCGGATGGGCGATAACGATTCGGGTCTTTGCCAAAGGTCTTATACGCTTTACGAGTAGCTAAAATGCTTGGTCTTTTGTTAATATCGCTTATCTCGTATTTGCTTTTGAAATCAGCAATCTCCTTGTGCAGCTCTTCCCACAAACCAGCATCAGGTTCGGTGTTTTTTACGGCACATTGGATAATGCCCACTTGTAGTTCGGGGCAGGTTTCTGTGATTTGGGAGGAAAGTGTGATTTGCATGTTTTGTATCTCTTAATGGCGTTATTATTTCTTCCATCGGTTAGCAACCCACTCCTTGTGTTCTTCCTTGCTAAGATAAGTCCATGCTACAATGCGAGTAGATTTATTTCCCGTTCCCATATTGATGGTTTGCACCTGAGTGGCGTTTGTTTTTTCCAGCATCTTGTAGATGCTT
This sequence comes from Paludibacteraceae bacterium, assembly GCA_963662245.2. Taxonomy (GTDB): domain Bacteria; phylum Bacteroidota; class Bacteroidia; order Bacteroidales; family Paludibacteraceae; genus JAFGVL01. The sequence goes on from CAXXVQ010000008.1 coordinate 144,435, forward strand.
TTTATGTTAGATTGCTTAGAAACGAGCGTGGTAAACCATAAGCAGTTATTAGCAAACTTGCGACTTTCTTTTACCATGTTTTGGATAAACTTGTATTCTCCGCCATCGCAAAATAGTTCGTTGCTGATACCCGAGAAATTAAGTGTTGGGTTCTTATCTTCCTTCCCTGAAAGATTTCTGACTTTTCGTTCCGTTCCTTTTTGTGCAGCTTCGGCAGAAGCGTGAAAGGGTGGGTTGCAGATGGAAATGTCAAATTTCTCGGAGTGGTCTATCACCCCGTAAAATGTATCTTTAGCTTTGGGTTGTAGTCGGCAGTCAATTTTACCCTTTAATGATGGGTTTGCATCCACTATGTTTTGTGCCGAAGCAATTGACTTTGGGTCAATGTCGGAAGCAATAAAGTTCCAGTCGTATTCAGTTACGCCAAGGATAGGGTAGATACAACTAGCTCCCGTGCCTATATCAAGGCAGCTGATTTTTTCTCCGCGTGGGATATGCCCGTAATTGCTTTGAGATAGCAGGTCTGCTGCATAGTGGATGTAATCGGCTCTACCCGGTATAGGCGGACACAAATTTTCATTCGGGAAATCCCAGTTTTGTATGCCGTAATAATGATGCAGCAAAGCTTTGTTTAGCAGTTTTACAGCTTGCGGATTTGCAAAGTCAACAGAGTCTTCACCCAGTTTATTGGGCTTGATGTAGTTTGCCAGTTCAGGCACTGCTTTGATTAATGCTTTTAAATCGTATTGCTCACGGTTTCTGTTTCGAGCATGTAGTTTTGATTTTTTTGCTGAATTCATTTTTGATAAAATACCTTTCCAACTCGGCTAATATGCTCAAGCAAATCCGAGTTAGAGATGGAGCGTTTTAGAGACAAGTCAAATTTATATGGTAAAAGTAAGTCGTCAAGTTGTGATTGAATATGTAGCAGCTCTGAAAATGATAGAGATTGGTCAATGATGGTAAGGTCAATGTCAGAACCGGGTTTAAAGTTGCCTTTGGCACGAGAACCATATAGTATTACTTGCTCAATTTGCGGATATAGGCTAAATATTCGATTGATGGATTCAATCTGTTGAATTTGTAATCCCGTGTTTTCCATTATTGGATAGTTTGCATTTTCCCTTTAAACGCTACAAATAAACTGTAGTAGTGGTTAAGGATTTTTTCGCGAATTTCTTCTGCTGTTTCCAAATTGTAAGTGTGTGATGACATATTACGACTTGCAATCATTTCCATCCAGGTGTCGCCATCCAGTAATAAGCCAACTTGAAAAGCTTCTCGTGTAGCATCGCGTGAGCCTGTAATGCTCGTGTTACCTTGATATTCAAAGTAGTCTTTCATGACTTTCCATGCCAGTTCGTGAGTGAACTCAAAAGCCTGAATAAGACCTTGTTCTTCCAACTCGTTAAGTTCACCTTTGTCAATAAACTTTGTAAGTTGTCCTAGTGCTTTTTCGTAATTAGCTAGGCGTTGTTTCCAGCGAATATCAGTATTCATGCTTTTTGATTTATGAAAGACAAATTTACTTTTTTTTAGCTAAAAAGGAAATAGATTTGTTAGTCTAGAGTTTGAAAGAGTTCAACCCACTTCGGGGTTGTGGGTTTGTAGCTTAGTTTTCCCCGCACTTCACTTTGTTCGTACGGGGTTATTAATGTTTCACACCTTCGGTGTTTTTTCTAGAAATATTAAGGGAGTTTGTCTTCTTGCCCGAAGGGCATAATATTATTAACCCTGTATGTAGCGAAGCGGAATGCAGGGTATATCGTAAATCTAAGAATAGAACCCTGAAGGGGTTCAACTTATTAACTCTAGGTCAACAAAAACTTCACAGCCATAATGACCATAGCAACACCCAACATGATTTTGATAAAGCCTTCGCCTTTTTTTACGGCAATCTTTACAGAGAGCCATGCACCTAGAGCATTTCCTGCAGACATTACCAATGCAAACTTCCAGTTGATTTCGCCACTAATGCCAAATACAGCTACAGCCGGCAAGGTGTATAGAAATACAGTAGAAACTTTGTGCATGTTTACTTGTAGCAGAGTGTAGTCGGTTAGGAAGCGCAGCGCAGCAATAAGGATAAACCCTACGCCAACCTGAATAAAACCACCATAAAATCCGATGGCAAACATGGCAGGGTAGATAAATATTGATTTGCGCACTTTCCCTTCGGCAGGTGTGAGTACACTTTTAGGTAAAAACATGGTGATAAGTACCAGTATCATAATCACAGCTAGCACTTGCTTGAATAGTTCGTCGTCCATTTTAATGGAGTAATACGAACCAATAATGGCTCCCGGAATTGCGCAAAGAGCAAAGTACAAGCTTTGCTTGAAGTCTTTGAGCTTCTCGGAACGGTATGCCATCATACCCGAACCGGTCCCGAATATTACTCCAATGCGGTTAGTCCCGTTTGCCATAGATGGGTCAACGCCCCAAAGCATCATCCAGCCCAGCGTAAGGAATGAACCTCCGGCTGCTACCATATTGATGAAGCTGGCTGCAATTCCTGTTAGGAATAATATGAAAAGGAAAAGGTATTCGTTCATGAGATTTTATATAAAACCACCCCCTGCCCTCTAAAGGGGGTAAAAGAGATTGCCTTAACTTTTGTAATTTTCCCAAAGCCCCCTTTAGGGGGTTGGGGGTCGTATTTTATCTTAAAAATATTCCACTCAACATTCTGCCGGAATTAATACCTTGTTTGCGTGCCGAGAAGAATAATTCAGTGTCCGAAAAAGTACAATGATGGGTGACCTCTATATTGTTGATACCAGCATTTTGTAGTTGAATGAGTACTGCTTTGCGAATGTCAAATAGGTATTTTCCGTTGGAAATAGTTGTGAAAACTTTTGAATTGTCAAACTGAATTTCTTCAAAAGCATCATATACATCTTGTCCAACCTCATAAGCTATTTGGCTGATGCATGGACCGATGGCAGCGATAATATCAGAAGCTAAAGTGCCGTATAAGTTTTCCATTTGCTGGATGGTTTCCGTGCAAATATTCTGCACAGTGCTTTTCCATCCGGAGTGGATAGCTGCTACAACATGATTAACTGGGTCAAAAAGTAAGACGGGAACACAATCAGCAGTAGTTACAGTAACGCAGGTCTGGGGTAGATTTGTTATTAAGGCATCGTATCCTTGTAACTTGCTTTGCCTTTCAGATGGCGGTATTGCTAAGAAATCTTCATCAATGATTTTAATTTCTTTGCCATGAGTTTGGTAGGCATTGTGTAGTTGAGATTCATCGATCCCTAATTGGCTGCAAAGTAATCTACGATTGTGTGAAATATTCTCAGCCTTGTCTTCGGTGTACAAGCCTAAATTGAGTGAGTCAAATGCACCTGAGCTTTTTCCACCCTGTCGGGTAGAACTAAAATGAGCAATCTTTTCAGAATGCTCACTTAAGTTTTCGTATGTAATTAATTTTATATTTTCCACAGGAAATTACTCTTTCAAATCTTCGTCTTCCCAATCTAGTTCATCAAAATCCAAGTCCTCAAATTCTTCATCGTCTTCCCACTCCTCTTCTTCGTCCAACTCATCTTCATCAGATTCTATTTGTCTTATCTCAATAGGACGGTGAGATACTGTCATTACACGATTTTCTTCTTTATTGATTTCTTCCCAAAGGAGGTCTTTCAGTTCTGTAATACCAAAACCGGTTACCGATGAAATAAATATGACTTTTATCCCTTCGGGAACTTCTGCGCGCATAGCATCCATTAGTTCTTCATCAAGCATGTCGCTTTTAGAAATGGCAAGAATGCGTTGTTTATCTAGTAGTTCCGGATTGAATTGAGTTAATTCATTTAGCAGAATATTGTATTCCTTTTTGATGTCTTCGGCATCAGCCGGAACCATAAACAGCAAAATTGCATTTCGTTCGATGTGGCGCAAGAATCTTAATCCAAGACCTTTGCCTTCATGTGCTCCTTCAATAATTCCCGGAATATCTGCCATGCAGAATGAGCGGTTATCGCGGTACTCAACAATGCCAAGATTTGGCACAAGAGTAGTAAACGGATAGTTAGCAATTTCAGGTTTAGCTGCTGAAACTACTGAAAGCAGAGTTGATTTTCCTGCATTCGGGAATCCAACTAAACCGACATCGGCAAGTACTTTTAGTTCTAATATGACCGCTTTTTCAATCATATCCTCACCAGGTTGAGCAAAGCGAGGTGTTTGGCGTGTAGATGTGCGGAAATGCCAGTTGCCTAAACCTCCACGACCACCTTTTAGCAAGATGATTTCTTGACCATGCTCACCCATTTCGCAAAGGAATTCTCCTGTTTCAGCGTCATGAACAACTGTGCCTACTGGCACATCAATGATTTTGTCTTCACCATCTTTGCCAAAGCTTCGGCTGCTACCACCGCTACCTCCATGTCCGGCAAAGACATGGCGCGCATATTTAAGGTGAATAAGTGTCCAAAGATTATTGTTGGCGCGTAGGATAATATGACCACCACGACCACCATCACCACCATCAGGGCCACCTTTCATGGTCCAGTTATCACGATGCAGGTGAGCCGATCCGGCACCCCCTTTGCCTGAGCGGCAAAATATCTTTACATAGTCGACAAAATTCGATTCAGCCATAAGTACTTTAAAATTGAGCTGCAAAGGTAAGAAAAAGAACTGAATAGATAATTAAAACCATTGTTCACTGCTTGCTATCTAATATTCGGTTTTTTGTAACTCTATAGTTAGTATTTATGGATGCTTCAGATTCTATTATAATTAAGCATATATTGCTTAAAATGGCTGCCGAGAGAAATATTCCTGAATTTAGGGTTTTGAGAAAAGATATGTTTAGCGGGAATCTGGATAAATGGAAATACGCAGTGAGAAAAGGAATTGAAAGTGGAGAATTATGACCTGATGTTGATGAAGAGATTGTTGTGATGAATTTAATTCATTTAGTAGCAACAGTTGCTCTGTATAATTCTTCCCGTGAATGTTTCTAAGTAGATTCTTTATGTGGATTATAGGAACGACAAACTTCTGCCTTTTTTATTATTATTCACCATAAAAACAGCTAGAGAAATCTTCTGTTTTGGATGTTTTGATATAAATTTGTGGCTGATAAAACACTACAATAATTATGAAACTATTCAAAAAGCTATTCTTATTAGTTCTTGCGCTAGGAGTGCAATTAACTTATGCAGAGGAAACAGATTCTTTGAGATTTGGTAAGAAGTATACAAATTTTATAGGGTTTAGTACAGATGTAGGTGAGATAATGCCAACAAATAAGTTTATTGAAAATTCAGATAATGCGCAGGCCTATTCTGCAAATCTGAAGTATGGGTACAAAGCCTCAAAAGATTCTCCAGTCAATCATTTTTTTGGAATGCCGTATCTGGGTATTGGGTTGAAATTCACTTATATGCCAATGCATGATAGTTTTGGTTATCCTATTACTCCATATTTATTTCAAGGAGCTAATCTTTATAAATTGAATGATAAGTTGTCTCTAAATTATGAGTGGAACTTAGGTATGTCCTTTAACTGGAAAACATATGATCCATTTACTAATAGAGATAATATTGCTATCAGTTCAGGTTTGAATGTGCATGTTGCATTTATTCCGCATTTAGATTGGAAAGTTTCTGACAATAGTAACTTGAAGCTTGGCTTTAGCTTGAGCCATTTCTCTAATGGATCTACAAACCAACCTAACTATGGGTTAAACTTACTTTCTTCATTCTTAGAGTATGATTACGCTATTAATGAGGAGCCCGGAACAGTAGTAGAAACGAAAGATCCTAAAGATGTTTCTAAATGGAACCTAGATTATATGTTTACATTATCTACAAGAGAGGTGATGTTTGATACGACAGGTACAGGTTTGTTATCAAAATATATAGACCATAAATTTACAGTTTTAGCATTTACATTGTCTCCTTATCGAGTTTATAATCATAGGTTTAAATATGGTGTTGGGTTAGATGTAGTATATGACGAGAGCGTAAATGCAACAGCATGGCGAGAGTATAATCCAATAGACGGAGGTATGTATGATAGAATTAAGCTAGGTTCTTTTGGCGATCGTTTTGTTTTTGGAGCTTCTGGTAAGGGTGAACTTACTATGCCTTATTATTCTATTTATGGAAGTTTGGGGTATAACTTTATACAGAAAGAAGACATTACTCGCTTGTATCAAATGATTGGTGTGCGGGTATATATGAAAGATAATCTTTATGGTGGTTTTGCAATTAGAGCAATTCACTTTGGTCAGGCATACTGTTTTTATTGGAGCCTTGGATATACTATAGGTAAAAATAAGAAATAAGGATGTTAAATCTGGTATAATGACAAAAGCGTTGGGAGAAATCTTAACGCTTTTGCTTTTTGTTATTGGCTATATTGCTGCTGAAGCGGACAAATTCAGCTTGTGAATTTTTATTTAATGGAAAGATGTTTTTTAAATTTGTGAGACGCAGTTACAATTATGTGAAGAACTTACAGATGCTCAAATTGCGTTTTATAAAATACTAATTTCATCCTCAATCTGTTGATTTGATGATTATATATAAATGTTAGATCGTATTGTAAAAATATTTTTTCTATTGATAATCCTTTGTTCTGGAAGCCTTATGGCCGGGACATATAAAGGTGTAATTCAAGATAGAGACAGTAAAGAGCCGATACCTTTTGCAGCTATCCTGATAGAAAATGAGAGCAAAGGTGCTATTGCTGATGAAGAAGGTAATTTTACAATCGTGGTTTCAGAGACCTCAGCTCATCAGCAAACAATCAAAGTCTCAAGTATCGGTTATGATGATAAAGTAGTAATCCTTAATCAGAAAAATAGGGTATTGAAAATTGAGTTACAACAGGAGGCAAAGCAGCTAAATGAAGTTGTAATTACAAATAAAAAGTACCGTAATAAAGGTAATCCAGCCGTTGACCTTATCAAGAAAGTAATTGAAAATAAAAAAAATAATCGCTCTGAGGCTATTGATTACTACCAAATAAAAAAATATGAGAAAGTGCTATTTGCACTGGATGATATTACCCCCGAATTTAGGAGTAAGAAAATTTTTAAGCAATTTCAGTTTGTTTTTGAAAATACTGATACCACTAAGCTTAAAGGAAAAGAGATTCTCCCAATTTATTTAAAAGAGTCATCATCTGATATTTTTTACCGCAAAGACCCTCAAAAAATGAAGGAGGTGGTAAGAGGTGAAAATATGGTGATGATAAACAAATATGTTGATAATCAAGGAATCTCTGAGTTTATACAATATCTCTACGAAGATGTTGATGTGTATCAAAACAACATCACTTTTCTTACCAATCAATTTTTGAGTCCTATTGCACCCGTTGCACCATCGTTTTATCGGTATTATATTACGGATACTTTACTGGTAGATGGCGAAAAATGCGTGAATCTATTCTTTGCTGCAAGGAATAAGGAGGATATGTTATTTACAGGGAATATGTATATTACCCTTGATGGTAGCTATGCTTTGAAAAAGATTGATTTTACTTTGGATAAAAATGTCAATCTGAACTGGTTGCGCAATGTTCATATAACCCAGGAATTTCAAAAAACACCGGATAAAGGTTGTATATTAGAGTCATACAGAACCGATATGGATTTTGGTGTAGCTAAAAGTATGCAAGGAATCTTTGCGCAAAAGCAAGTGATATATGGTGAACCGGATTTTTCTGTTTTACCGGATTCTGTTTTTGAAGGTTTGTCTTTGGTACGCGAAGATAGTGTGATAGAAATGGACAGCGCATTTTGGCAAGAAAATAGGTTAGAGCCTTTGTCTAAATCTGAAGCGGGGACATATGAGGTAATGGATAAAGTGCAAGATGTACCGGTGTTTAAAAATTCATTAGAAATAGCTGCATTGTTAATACAAGGCTATCATGATGTGGGAAAATATGAGATTGGTCCAGTTAGTACTTTTATAAGTTATAACTCTATTGAAGGATATCGCCTTCGGTTTGGAGGGCGTACTACTCCGAAGCTTAACAAACGATTTATTTTTGATAGTTATTTGGCATATGGAACTCTCGATGAGCAATTTAAATATTCTCTTGCCGGAACCTATTCTTTAACCAATAGGTCTATCTATGAATTTCCTGTGAAATATGTAAAACTAAGCTACACGGATGATACCAAAACCCCTGGTCAGGAGCTGGATTATATGCAGGTTAATAATGTGTTCTTGTCATTTAAAAGAGGGGTTGATGATAAAATATTCTACAATAAAACAGTTCAGTTGGAGTATCAAAATGAGTTTGAAAATCATTTCTCCTATCAGTTAGGTTATACAAATACATTGCAGGCGCCCGGTGGAAATTTGTGTTTTAGTTATTCTGATTATGCTTCAGGTATAAATGATGTGAATCAGCTAAATATCTCGGAACTGTATTTGAACTTGCGGTTTGCACCATATGAAAAGATATATCAAGGCAAGCAGTTTAGAACAACGATTAACTCAACTTACCCTATTTTTCAACTCAAATATACTCTTGGTGCTGACTACTTAGGAAATGATTATAATTATCAGAAATTACAATTTGTTGTATCTAAACGATTCTATCTATCTGTATTCGGCTACTCTGATGTGCAACTTGAAGCTGCTAAAATGTTTGGGACAGTTCCATATCCTTTGTTGTTTATGCCAAGAGCAAATCAAACCTTTTCCTATCAGCCATTAAATTATAATCTGATGAATTTCCTTGAGTTTGTTTCCGATGAGTACTCTGCATTATTGATAGATCACTGTTTTAATGGGTTTTTCTTAAATAAAGTACCATTGGTTCAGAAATTAGGATTACGCGAGGTGATGAGCCTAAAGTTGATGTACGGTGGGCTTAGTGATAAAAATAATCCATCGAAAAATGATGCCTTATTTAAGTTGCCAACAGAGAGTGATGGAACTCCTACAGCATTCATTTTCGGAACAAAACCATATGCTGAAGGCAGTGTTGGATTATCAAATATTTTTAAGTTTTTTAGGGTGGATTTTGTCTATCGGTTTACTTATCAAGATAATTCAAATGTATCTCCAATGGGCGTTCGTATGCGCATGAAGTTTGATTTCTAGGGTTTTAGTTTACCGTCCATTTGGGTTTAGATTAAGTTGTTAGTTCGGTTGTTTTAACATAAAATTCGTATCTTTGCACGAATTCAATTAAAAGACAATTATTGTTTTTTAATAAGTGAAAAATTCCACTTATGGCAAAAGCAACAAGAAAATTATGCTTCATCGTTAATCCGATAGCCGGAAATGGTAAAAACAAAGATTATTGCACTCAATTGATGGCTCAGATCAATACTCCAAATGCAGAATTGCATTGTATTGAGCTCGAGAGAACGGGTCAGGCATCTGAAATCGCAAAACAATATACAAATAGAACCGATTGTACATTGATTTCTGTTGGGGGGGATGGCACTTTTAATGAAATCGCATCATCATTGGTTTATGCAAAAGTTCCTGTGGCAATAGTGCCAAGAGGTTCTGGCAATGGTCTTGCAAGAATGATTAAAGTGCCTGAGCGAAAGAAAGATATTGGTAGATATCTACTTAGCGGACAAGAAAAACAAGTCGATGTCGGTAAAGTAAATAATCAGTATTTCTTTTGCACCTGTGGTTTTGGATTTGATGCGCATATAGCAGCCGTTTTCAATAAAGGTAAGGTGAGAGGCGGACAGCGTTATGTTAAGAGTGTTCTTAGGCAGTTATTATCATATTCTCCTGTAGAAGCAGAATTTACATTAGACGGGAAAGAGTATAAAGGGAAGTTTTTCTTAGTAACCTTTTCCAACGCAAATCAATATGGAAACAATGCTTATATTGCTCCAGATGCTGACTTGTCTGATGGTTTATTGCATGCAACAATCTTACATCCATTTCCTCAAGTACTAGCTCCGTTGATGACTACAGCTTTATTAGGTGGATTTATTAATAAAATGCCTTTTATAGAGACAGTGACATTTAAAAAGGCAGAGATTAAATCTGTTTCGTCACCATGTTTCCACTGTGATGGCGAAAGTTTGGATATGCAATACCCAACAACGGTTGAAGTTTTAAATAAGGCCTTGAGATTAATTGTGCCAAAACGCTACCATTTAAATCCTCAGAGAAACGATAGAATTAAGCTCTTGAATGATCAGCTTGAATCTATCTTTAAGGATGGGAAGATGATTCATTATTAAAAAAAGAAGCCTTTAAACTTTAATTCGTATCGTTCATCAATAATTTATTGTTCTATTTTTTGTAGAATGTTAATTTTGCATGATAATAGTATGCCGATGAAAGCTGTAATGCCACCTATAGATACCGATATTTTAGAGCAAGAATTGATTCTTGCTCAATTTATTCGTGAGACTAATAAAGGTAACAATCAGATATATGTTTTTTCCGCTCACCAATGTCCAAACTTGATGAAAGAGGTTGGTCGAGTTCGTGAAATGTCTTTTCGTATTGGTGGTGGAGGTACCGGAGGTGAGTGTGATACTGATGAATTTGACTATATGGATAAGCCATATAAGCAATTAGTCGTATGGAGTCCTGTGGAAAAGGAAATCGTGGGTGGATATCGTTTTATTATGGGGCGTGATATGAAGCTATTGCCTGATGGTCAGCCGGATATTGTTACTTCTCATATGTTCCGTTTCTCGGAAAAATTTCTGAAAGAATACTTGCCAAATACAATTGACTTAGGGCGTGCATTTATTCACCCAGATTATCAATCAACAACTACTCGCCCCAAAAGCATATTTGCTTTTGATAACTTGTGGGATGGCTTATTGGTATTGCCATATTTTGAGCCTGAAATTCGTTATGCTATTGGTAAAATGACTATTTATCCAAAATATGATGAGCGCTGTCGTACGGCAATATTTTATTTCTTAAGCCATTTTTTGGGAGATAAAGACGATTTGTTGACGCTAAAAGAACCATTCTTTGACAAGACAACTGCTGTTGATGAAGAAATTGCAGCTATTTTTGAAGAAGGAGATGCCGTAGAAAATAACTATAATCGTTTATGTCAATTTGTGCGTGGCTGTGGAGTTAGTGTTCCTCCTTTGATTAATTCATATTATCGTTTGTCATCTAAAATGCGCGTGTTTGGAACCGGAGTAAATACTGAGTTTGGAAATATTTTTGATACCGGTAGCATGATTGATGTTCAGGAGATTAATCCAGATAAGGTGGCAAGACATATTGATTCATTTTTAGAAAAGAATCCGCAATTTGCATGATTTTACCACTAAGACACAAAGCTCACGGCGAAAACAATCTTTGTGTTTTCTCTTAGCATAGAACTGATGTTTTTTTAGGGACAGCGTCCCCTTCTATTTGTAGAAACTATAGAAATAAAGATATAAGGTGCAGAGCACCGTTCTATTTCCTCTGTGAGTCTCAGCGAAATCTCCCCGTTTCTCTGCGGTTAACTCTTTTTATTAGAATTTTTCTGCTAAATATTTCCCTGTATATGAATCTTTGCATTCTAGCAAATTTTCAGGAGTGCCTTCAAAAACAAGATTTCCACCTTTATCACCACCTTCAGGACCAAGGTCGATAATGTGGTCAGCACATTTAATTACATCCATATTGTGCTCGATTATGATTACGGTATGACCTTTTTCAATTAAAGCATTAAAGGCCTTCATCAGTGTTTTGATATCGTGGAAGTGAAGCCCTGTTGTTGGTTCATCAAATACGAAGATGGTAGGTTCCGGTTTCTCGTTAGCAAGGAAGAATGCTAGTTTTACGCGTTGACTCTCACCACCCGAAAGCGTACTGCTTGATTGGCCCAGTTTAATGTAACCTAATCCTACATCTTGTAATGGCTGAAGTCGTTTTGAAATTTTCTTACATGTAGTGCAATCTTTTTCAGCACCAAAGAATTCGATAGCTTGGTTAACTGTCATTTCAAGTACATCATAAATTGATGCTCCTTTAAACATGATTTCCAGTATTTCATTCTTGAAGCGTTTGCCATGACAGCTTTCACACTCCAGAACCAAGTCGGCCATAAACTGCATTTCTACAGTTACGGTTCCTTCTCCTTGACATTCTTCACATCGACCACCTTCAACATTAAACGAGAAGTGTGCCGGTGTATACCCCATTTGCTTACTTAACTGTTGCGCAGCAAAAAGTTTACGAATCTCATCGTAAGCTTTAAGGTAAGTTACCGGATTTGAACGAGATGAACGACCAATTGGGTTTTGATCTACAAACTCGATGTCAGATGCTAAATGCATGCTGCCTTGCAATGAGCCAAACGAACCTGTTTTGTCTGCTACGCCACCGTAATATTTTTTCACGCCCGCATAAAATACATCACGCACTAGCGATGATTTACCAGAACCACTCACACCTGTTACTACGGTGATAATGTTAAGAGGGAATTTTACATCTAGTCCTTTTAGGTTATTTTCACTAGCCCCTAAAACTTCGATATAGTTATTCCATTTGCGACGGCTAGTTGGAGTTTCTATTTGGTCAGTACCGGTCAAATATTTAATAGTAAATGAGTCTTTTGCTTCTTCTGCTTTTGTTTCAATATCAGCATAGTTGCCCTCAAAAACTACCTCTCCTCCAAGTCGGCCTGCTCTAGGTCCAATATCAATAATATAATCAGCTGCGCGGATAATCTCCTCGTCGTGTTCTACCACAACTACGGTATTACCAAGTTGCTGCAATTGACGAAGAACTTTAATTAATAAATGAGTGTCTCGAGAGTGTAAACCAATACTTGGCTCATCTAAAATATACAGTGAACCCACCAGACTGCTTCCAAGCGAGGTAGCTAAGTTGATGCGTTGGCTTTCACCGCCTGAAAGTGTGTTGCTAAGGCGGTTAAGTGTAAGATAGCTCAAGCCAACATCCATTAGGAAGTGGATGCGGTTGTTGATTTCTATCATCAAGCGTTTTGCTGTAGCAGCATCAGCTTTGCTGAGTTTTAAATCTTCGAAAAATGGTTTTAGTTCGGATATTGGCATTTCTACCAAATCAGTGATGGATTTCCCACCCACTTTTACCCAACTAGCTTCTTTTTTCAAGCGAGAGCCATGGCATTCCGGACAAATGGTTTTGCCACGGTAGCGCGCTAGCATTACTCGGTATTGTATTTTATATTGCCCATCTTCTAAGTGTTTGAAGAAGGCATCTAGTCCTTTAAAATATTTATTCCCTGTCCATATTAGGCGGCGTTGCTCATCTGTTAGCTGATAATATGGTTTGTGAATTGGAAAATCAAATTTATCCGCAGCATGGATTAATTCTTTTTTCCATTCGCTCATGGTTTCACCTTTCCAACAGGCAACGGCATCTTCGTAAATAGATAGTGCCTTGTTTGGTACAACCAAGTTTTCGTCAATGCCTATTACGCGACCAAAACCTTCACACTTAGGGCATGCTCCCAGCGGATTATTAAAGCTGAATAGCTGTTCCGACGGCATTTCGAAAGTGATTCCATCTGCTTCAAATTTCTTTGAAAAATGTTTGCGAGAGGTTTTGTCTTCACCGTAAATTAGCAAGTAGCAACTGTCTTTTCCTTCATAGAAAGCAGTTTCAAGAGAATCAGTAATACGGCTAATTGAGCTTTGCTCACTGTTAACGCTTAAACGGTCAATTACCAAGAAAATCTTTTTGGCATCTTTTAGCAACTTCACATCTTCCAAAGCATCGCTAATGCGCAAGATTTCTTCGTTAATTTCAATACGGCTAAAGCCTTGTTGCTGAAGGATTTCAAGATGTTGTTCTGTTGAGCGATCTTCAGGAACAGAAATAGGGGCAAGGATAATAAATTTTGTGCCTTCAGGATATTCTAATAAATGTTTTACTACATCTTCAGGGCTGTGTTTTTTGACCACCTCGCCTGAAACAGGTGAGTAAGTTTTACCAATGCGAGCAAATAACAGTTTGATGTATTCGTATACCTCGGTACTTGTACCTACAGTCGATCGCGGGTTGCGAGTATTTACTTTTTGTTCAATGGCAATTGCAGGCGGAATGCCTTTGATATAGTCTACTTCCGGCTTGCTCATACGCCCCAAGAACTGGCGAGCGTAACTTGACAAACTTTCTACATATCGGCGTTGCCCTTCGGCATAAAGTGTGTCAAACGCTAATGATGATTTTCCTGAACCGGATAAGCCTGTAATAACAACCAATTTGTTGCGTGGTATTTCCACATCAATGTTCTTTAGGTTGTGCACGCGGGCTGCTTTTATGATAATATTTCCTTGCTTTGCCATGATAAAAAGTCGATAAACAGCAAAGGTAAGAAAACAACGGGAAACGATTAACGATAAACGATTAATAATAGTGAAAAGGAGTGAAACTTGCCTTCGACTTCCCTTAGGCAGCGGAGAGCGTAAGACGGTGAGTGAGCGTAGTAGAACTCAAAGTCGTGAAAAGAAAAAAGCAAGCCTAATTAGGCAGTCGTGGTCGGAAGAAAATATTTGCTTATAAATTACAAGCAGTTTAATAGCACGGTACGCTGTACCTATAAGAGATATCAAATATAAAACTTCTACCAATAGCATGGTGCGCTGCACCTTTAGCTGCATAGCAGCGTTCTATCGGTAGAAATCATTTTAGAACAAGAAATAAGGTGCAGCGCACCGTACTATTAAGAAAGTTTATTTCCCATAAAATCTTCCGACCACGACTGCCTAATTAGGCTTGCTTTTTTATGCAATAGCTTATTTGTATAATCTTAAACCAACAGACAAATCAATTCTAGTTAAGTTTTCATAGGACTCTTCATCCAATTCAACTTTTTGGGTATTTGTTCCATTATTGATATTATATTCAGTCAATGATCCGGCAATAATTCCCACTTTAAATCCTAAACCAAAGCTTTCTGATAATCCTATATCATATCCTAAGCCAAACGAAAATCCAACTGTGTTACCTGTAATCTTGTATGGGTCAAATAAAACTGCTTCATCTACATATCTGATGTATCCGATAGCAAAATCCATTAGAAAAGCATTTCTTTTGTCTAAGGTTCTTATTGTGAAGCTTGGTGCAATGAAGGAGATTGTAATGTCGTCACTCATTTTGCCATATTGCAAGTTATTATAAAAGTCATAGCCGTATATATCCATGCTATTTGAACTTCTAAATGCATTATACATAATCCCAATTCCATATGATTCTTTATAGAAATAGGTTAAGTCAGCACCATAGTGATATCCTGATTTTAAATCTTTCATATAACTTTCAAAATCGCTTGGTGTATCGTCAGATATTTTAGCAACTCGGTAGCTATAACCTCCATTTACAGCAAGTCTAAGGCGAGAGTAATTGTTGTTTACTAACGGTTCAACTTTTTTTGTAGTTGTGAGATAGCTCTTTTGGTAATCTTTTACCTTAGATAAAGGGAGCATTGTGTTTCTAGTAACATCATTTTTTTCAAATGTGAAGTAAATATTCACAGAATCAATTTCTGTTATTTTACATAAGATTGAGTCTCCTGTATCTGTTACAACTAAATCTTTTGAAGTGGTAATTACAACTAATGGTTCATTAGTCTTTTTAGAGTAATAGTTTGTTTGGTTTTCCTTTACCTTAGATAAAGGGAGCATAGTCCTCTTAGTTTCATCATTTTTCTCAAAATCAAAGTAGATATTTCCATCTTTAATTCCGGTTACTTTACAGTTGATTGAATCTCCGGTATTTGTTAGAATTAAATCTTGTGCGTATGTGATACTTGTCGCAATAAAGATTAAGGATAGAATAAATAGTTTTTTCATGTTTAAAAAAGAGTGTTTTTTGTAGCAGGCAAAAATAGATATATAAAATTAATTATATGAGTCGATTTGGTTTGTTTTTTCTGTGTGCTATAAGATATTTTAGATGATTGTTTATCGTTTGTGATATTTCACTATTACTGTATCTAATAATTTGGCAGTTGTTAAAAGAGATGCGTTAATATTTTATATTTGGCTTCTTAAAAAAATAAGAACAGAATATGATCAAGTCAAATGCAAAGTATGTGCGTATCCTATCTATTGATGGAGGTGGTGTGCGCGGAATTATTCCCGGACAAGTTTTAGTGCGTTTGGAACAAAAACTTCAAGCTAAATCAGGAAATCCTGATGCTCGTATTTCAGATTATTTTGACCTTATTGCCGGAACCAGTACCGGTGGAATTCTCACTTGTGGTTATCTTTTCCCTGATGAAAAGAATTCTAAAAGACCAAAATATACTGCTGAAACAGTGGTGGATTTGTACCTGAAAAATGGGGCCAAAATCTTCACTATACCGTTAGCTTATAAAATCAAAACTCTTGGTGGATTGACAAATGCAAAATATCCGGTAACTAATTTGCAAAATGTGTTGGATACATATTTTGGCGATGTACGATTAAGTCAGTTACTAAAGCCTTGTTTGGTAAGCTCGTATGATGTCACACGCCGACAAGCGCATTTCTTTACGCAGCACGATGCCGTAAAAGATCCGGGTTGGGATTATCCTGTGAAAAGCGTTTGCCGTGCTACATCAGCGGCACCAACCTACTTTCAATGTTCGGATATTAGTTCGATGACTGGAGTTCAATACCCCTTGGTTGATGGAGGCGTGTTTGTGAATAATCCTGCTCTTTGTTCTTACTCTGAAGTTTATCACGAGGATAAAGTGACTACCAAGGATATGGTGATTTTCTCGCTCGGAACAGGTTTTGTAAAGAAGCCTTACGAGTACAAAAAAGTGAAAGATTGGGGAATGGTAGAGTGGGTAAAACCTCTTATCGATATTATGATGTCCGGAGTGTCGGATGTAGTGGATTATCAGTTGCGCCAAATTTTTTCGGCAATGAATGCTTCAAGCCAATATATCCGTATCAACACTGAACTGAACGGAGATGTAAACTCTGATATGGCAGATGGTTCTCCTGCAAATCTTGCGGCCTTAAAACGCCTAGGTACCGAAACCGCTCAACTGAATGATGCGGAGTTAGATAGACTTGTGGAATTGTTATTAGCCTAGCCAAGATGGTGAGTGAGCATAGTGGAGCTTAAGTGAAATACAAAAGCAGCCTCAATTTGAGGCTGCTTTTGTAGTCTGTAGAAAGTTTGTTTTTATCTTTAATAGTTTCTGAAGGATTAAATGCTTCTCCGATTCTGAAATAGACACCCCAGTCGTCTTTTCCTACAGCAGCATCAAGTCCAATATTGAATTTTGTTGATTTAAAAGCTTGATATCTGTATCCAATACCACCACCAGGGTATAGGTTCCAGTTGAAGTCTTCAGTGTCAGAACCATATATAGTAGCAAGTCCGCCAAATGCAACTAGCCCCATGCGTTTGGCAAAATTAAAACGATATTCTCCTTGTATAGCCATTAGACCATCACCTCTGTATTTCCCTTCAGAATAACCTCTGATGTCATTATTACCAATAGTTACTTGTTGCTCAAAAGCAATATCACCTAAGCCAAACTCAGTGGAAACTCGAGCTGCAATGACATCAGATCCATCACGCATAGAAAAGTATTTATTGTATTCCGCATTTATTTTTTTTGCTTCAACGGTATTTCCAATCCAACTAGGGAAGTTAGACCATTTAAGTTTGATAAATTCTCCATTTGTAGGGTAGTAGGCGTCATTTTTTGTGTCCCATGAAGCATTTACAGCTAAACCATTTGTTTCTGTTTCTGATTCAGGCTGAATGTCATTTTCATATTTTGTATTGTATTTTGCATATGAGTATGTCAGACCCCCATATAAGTATTTGTAGATTTTTCTTTGAACGCCAATGCCAATTACTGTTGCATCTGTTGCATAATCAATAAATCCTGATGAGCCGGGTGTGTACATATAGAATTGAGAGCAAAGAGTACCTGTTCCGGCAAAAAATGTTATTCTCCATTTGTCTTCAGCGAAATGAAATTTGCTAAAGAATCCGATGAACTTAGAGCCATTGGTTGTGTAAACGGGCATAAGTCCTGATAGTGATTTGGGAGAAATGGAGTCAGACTTATTGATTCTATACATAGCCATTGGGATAAGTCCAAACATAGATTCTAGATTTCGGTTATAACTTATATATGGCATTACCGTAAAGTTTAAATCTTTGTCATCAATCTTAATGCTATCAGAATTTTGTTTTTGAGCGATTGCTGATATTGAGCTAATAATTATAAGTAATAATGAAAGAAGCTGTTTTTTCATGACTTGTTAGAGCTATAAAAGAATAAAAGCAGCTCAAGCAGTCATGGTCGGAAGAAATTCCGACCATTTTTTTGTTTATAAAAATGTGTTTAATCAATTGAATATCAATGAATTAACTTGCATATTCAATATGTTTTCACTATCTTTGTGTCTGATAATCAAATAGTTATGTCAGTATTTAAAGATCACAAAGTAACCGCATCAGAGATACTTAATGTAATCCCTGAAGCATTATTAAGTCATTTGTCAGAAACCACTAAGGTTGACCATTATTCAAAAGTATTACATGGTAAAAAGATGTTTTATCTTTTACTCTATGGGCTTTTAAATAATGAGAGGCTAAGTCAAAGAAGTCTAGAAGACACATTTAACGATTCTGTTTTTAAACTTCTGTTCAATCTTGATCAAGAAGATAAAGTTCGACGAAGCTCTATTTCAGAGAGACTCTCAAAGATTGATTCTAATTACTTTAAAGAAATTTATCAATGCATTTATACTCAGTTCTCAGATTTATATAGCTCAACTGAAAGAGACAAGTATAATCTAATACGAGTTGACAGCTCTATGGTTTACGATTTGTCGGGTAAACTCATTGAAGGTTTAAATCATAATTCATGTGGAAAGAAAGCTGTTAAGTACAGTCTTGCTTTTGATGGATTATTTCCTTGTGAAGCGCAAGTGTTTACTGAACAAAGCCATTGCAGCGAAGATGTTGCATTACCTAAAGTGGTTTTCTCTCATATAAAGCAGCAAGTAGGTCACACCAATTTATATGTGATAGATAGAGGACTGCAATCCTCTAGAACCATGAAAGACTTTTCTAAGCAAGAAATAAGCTTTGTGGCCAGATTAAAAGAAAACCGAAAATACGAAGAACTAGAATCATTAATTAATGATAATACCTCGTTGGATTTAGGCGAATTAACGCTACTCAAGGACAGTAAAGTGTTTCTGTATACTGGAGTGAAAATTAATAATACAAAAGGTAATACTCACTATCGCGAAGAACTCCTTGATCAGCCTTTTCGGCTAATCATAGGGCAAAGAAAAGATGATTCTCAAAAACAATTTTGGTTTATCTCTAATGATTTTAAACTAACTCCACAAGAAATTGCAGATGCTTATAGACGAAGATGGGACATTGAAGTTTTTTTCCGTTTTATAAAGCAAGAACTTAGTGTCAGCCATTTAGTCTCGTTAAATAAGAATGGAATTGAAGTGATTTTATACATGACCTTAATTGTTGCAATGCTTATTCTTATCTACAAGAAAATAAACAACATAAGTTACACTACGGCAAAAAGAAGACTGTCCATGGAAATTAGAAATCTTGGAATGGCAATGATAGTTCAACAATGCGGAGGAGACCCAAACTTAATGTTTAAAACATAAAAAAAGTCGGAAGATAAAATCTTCCGACCATGACTGCAGCTCAAGGCTGCTTTTATTTTTCTAGTTAAGAATTTTATTTGCTTAGATATTTGTAAACCATACCGGCTAAAGCTGCTCCTGCAATAGGAACTAAGATAAATAACCATAATTGAGACAAAGCCCAATCTCCAACGAAAATAGCTTGACTAATACTTCTTGCTGGGTTAACTGAAGTGTTAGTTACAGGGATGCTGATAAGGTGAATCAATGTAAGTGCAAGACCTATAGCTACACCTGCAAAACCTTTAGGAGCTCTTTCGTCAGTTGCACCAAGTATTACGATTAAGAACATAAATGTCATTACGAACTCAGTTAGTACAGCAGCACATAATGAGTATCCGCCAGGTGAGTGCTCTCCGTAACCATTAGCTGCAAATCCGCCAATTTCACTACCATTACCAGTAGCTATAAAGTATAATATAGCTGCTGCAAGAATAGCTCCTAGGATTTGTGAAATGATGTAAGGGGCAACTTCTTTTGCATTAAATTTTCCACCAGCCCATAGACCGATAGTAACAGCTGGATTTAAATGTGCTCCTGAGATGTGTCCTAAAGAATAGGCAATGGTAAGTACAGTTAAACCAAAAGCTAAAGAAACACCAAGAAGACCAATTCCCACTTCAGGGAAGGCTGCTGCAAGTACAGCACTACCACAACCACCTAGCACTAACCAGAAAGTTCCTAGAAATTCTGCTACATTTTTTTTCATTTCTGTCTTTGTTTTAAATATTCCTACTCGTAGGGCTTTTCGGAATCCGCCGTTATTGTTTGAAATCAATACTAAATTTTTGACAAATGTACTATTTTTTTGTAACAGATGATATTATTTGATATGTCGTTTTTGTGTTTATTATATAAACAAAGCAGTCTTTGTGTAGCAGCTTTTGTGTTTTTTGCAAGTTAGGAAACTTGCTTTTAGCTTGAACGCAGACAGGGCCAATGCTTAACAGGGGGCATTCGATGAGTAAGGCACATCGTACTTGGCCAATTCTGCCAGTGTTATTAAGTTTCTCAAGAATTCCATCGTTCATATTTCTTCAAAGGTAAAGTCTTCTCTTTTTGAGAAATTTAGATGGAATGTTAAAGAAGTGGTTGAGTTATCAATACGGAGTTTGTAGCGTTATAAGTATGTGTACTCATTAAACATTGCAGCTTGCCCAATTCGGTTGTTATTGGCATCATACACATTCCAAAGAATTACATTCTTAATTTCAAATCTTCTTCCTGTTTTTGATACTCTAATTCCGGAATAATTTTTTGAATATCCTTTTGCTGTAACCTCGGCAATAAACTCCTCTCTTTTTGCTTGCTCGTCAGCTTCTGCCGAATATTTGGAAGACAGCTTGGTTATCTCGTCCCACGGCATTTCAAAAAGACTGAGCGCCGACTTATTTGCATAGTTAAAAATCGGTTCGCTAGCTGCATTATGAGCTAAAAGGATATAATCTGAATTGAATACTTGTTTTGCTTGTTCTTCTAAGCTCAGGCTGGGGTCAACAATCTCAATATTTGCCAAGTCTTTCAAACTTCTTGTTATCTGATAGATATAATCTTTTAGGTAGTTGTTTTCGTTGCTTGGGATGTTTGTTTTTTTCATATTGCTGTGTTATTTGATTATATAAAAATAGACAGGATTATCTGGATTTACATGTTTGTATATACAGGGACTTCCGCCTCAGCTAGAAATCGTTAAGAAAATTGAAGCAATGCAGCGTTAAGAAATCATTGCTGTTTGACGATCCCGATTCATCGGGAGAGGAGTTCAATGATTTTAGCGAAGTGGAGTCAATTTTTAGATTTCTAGGTGCAGCGGTGGCTTTTTTTGCTTACTTTTTTGAGCTATAGCAAAAAAGTAAGAGCCAGTCTGGCTTGAAGATATTTAAATGCGTTTGCCTTTACTTGCTTATCCTCTTAATTCTCCTAAAATATCTTTTGAACAGTGTTTAAAGCAACTTTATTGCTTCCTTTACCGTCATTTTTTCTTTTATGTTTTTGGATTTTGCAAGTTCATTACATACCGAGATAATGCCATTATCCAAAATGTCTTGCCCATTAAAGATTTCAGCACTCATACAGTCAACCGTACAGGCAAGGATGCCGGCTTCACTAAGCGAATCCAGGCTTTTAGTTCCTGCATTATTTTTACCGATACCTGCATCATTAAAAAATACAGCTTTCACGCCATGTTTCTCTGCATAATGTCCGGCACTTACACCGCCATGAGAGCCGCACACCACAATGTCTCCTGCATTTCTTTCGCTTAAGAAAGTGATACTATCAGTCACAGTGACTTTGATTCCATCAATTTCAGTCTGAACTTGTTGCTTTAGGTTCACCTTGCTAGAGCTTTCTTGGTTTTCCTTGTTGGCAGTTACGACATTTTCATGCGTTGAAGAAGTAGAGCTAAAGCTATCTTTTATTTTAGCAACAGCCTCTTTTACAGAATCACCGATTTTTATTCCGGCAGCTTCTGCTAGCTCATTTAAGTGACTTATAAGTCCGCACTCCCAAGTATCTTGTGAAACACCTATTTCAGCACTGAAGTGGTCAACCGCACAGGCTAAAACTCCTTCAGCTTGGTAATGAGCCAAACCCTTTGTTCCGGCATTATTTTTACCTATACCGGCACTGTTTAGAAAAGCAGCTTTTACATGACAGTTTTTTACCTGACGAGCAAGATTTCTGCTGCCACCGCAATGAGATCCGCAAACAAGAATCGGACTTGTGTTTTTGGTCGTTAAATCGCCTAAACTGTCTAGTAGTACTATGCCTTCGGGTAATTTCATAGAATTTTTCAGTGCGCTTATTATCTGATTTATATAAAAACAGTTCTCTTTATTTTTTGTCTTGACACAAAAAACGAAGCAAAAAAAGTCAAGACTCCGTTCGCTTCGCTCGAAAAATTGGCGCTCGTGTGGCGAAATCGTCCAAACTCGCTCCTTCGTCGCTCAAACAAGGACGATATTATTCGCCACTCTCACTGATTTTCGGCTCACCGACCGAGGTCGACGCTTAGGTGAGCCTTTGATAATTAGGAGTTGAGAGTTTGTGTGTTATTTTGTTATATGCTTAAATCTCTAAAATCAAACGGCTGCGAGTTGTTCGCGCGCAATCTGAATTCCTTTTTCGTAAGCTTTTAAGTTTCCTTCTATGAATTTAGCTGGAACGCTTTCTTTCACAATTTGAATCATTTCATCATGCGAGTAGCCTCTAAATTCTGCATAAAAGGCAAGCATAACAATATTCATCATTTTGCTGATATCAAATTCCGAACTTTTGTTCTCTTCCGGATCAACAATAAAGGTTTTATTGCCCGATTTTTTGATTAGCTCGGTTTTAGATTCCGGCATGTCTTTTTCCAGTCTGGTATTTACGCTCGAAGTGCTTAATTCAAAGGTGCTTGAGAAGATTACGCCATCCTCTTTCATGCAATGCAAATAGCGTAGTGTTTCCGTTTGCTCAAAAGACAAAAGGAAATCCACATCACCGGCTTTGATAAATGGAGATAAAACCGGATTTTTTGAATAACGGAAATGGCTTTCTACACCACCACCTCTTTGTCCTAAACCAATTACATCAGATGTTTTCAGCTCATACCCAAGCTTCATGTAGTATTTGCCTAATAGGTTGCTGAATAGAAGAATTCCTTGACCTCCTACACCTGCTATGATAATGTTTTTTCCTGTATCTTGCATTTTTTATCGTTTTATTGCGTCAAATTTACAAGCCGTAGAGCATAAGCCACAGCCCACACAAAGGTCTTCGTTAATAACTATCTCAACTTTTCCGTCTTTGCCTTTTTTGCTCTCAATAGCTAAACAGCCAATATTGATACATTTACGGCATTGTGTGCAAAGATCTTGATCTATATGATATGGGGCATCTTTAGGAAGCTTAAACTTAGTTACACAAGGTTTTTTTACAATAACAACCGAATTTGTATCAGCATTTACTGCAGTTAGTATCGCTTTTTCTAGTTCATCAAACTCGTATGCATCAACGGTTACAATATCTTTTACACCAATGGCTTCACATACTTTGGCAATGTCTAGTTTGTTTTCCGGTTTATAATTAAATCCAAACTCACTAGAAGCTATGTGCTGACCGCCTGTCATAGCCAAACAGCTATTATCAACGATAATCGTGGTTGACTTACTGTCGTTGAAAATCAAGTTCATCAAACCATTGATACCAGTTGCCCAGAAACCTCCATCACCAATCATGGCAACAAAGTTCTCTTTGTGATCTTTAGCCACATTGTAACCATGAGCCAGTGCAATGCTCGAGCCCATGCATTTTTGTAGTTGGTATGATTCCATATGAGGGAAACAACCAATCAAACCACAAGTAACATCGGCAGCTCCTTTGATTTTATGTTTTCTTAAAATTTGTGAGATGAAAAGGTGAGAACAACCTGCACAACTAACAGGTAAACGGAAAGGAATACCTTCCATCTCCGTTCTTTTTGGTGCACCCGGAACAAGTTTTTCCTCAATAATATCCGGCGTAAAACGCATCATCTCAGGGAATTTAGGGAATAATGATTTTCCGATAACAGAAATTCCTAAATCCTTGATGTTTTTTTCCATAATATCATGACCATCTTCAATCACATAAAGTTGGTCAACATGAGCGGCCAGTTCTCGAATCATTTTCTCAGGAAGAGGTATCACAAGACCTACTTTCAAAATGGAAGCTTCGGGTAATACTTCTTTTACATAATAATAAGGTGTACCTGCTGTAATTACCCCAATCTTTTTGCCCTTTAACTCTAGTCTGTTGATTTCAAACTCGTTGCTATCCACAGCTAAGCGTCTCATCTGTGCTGGGAAGTCATGGAAGCATTTAGTTAATTTAGGATGCTCAGAACCTTTAGCATTCACCATCATGGTGGTCATGATTACCTTACTAAAGCTTACCGGATATTTTTCTCTAGATTTTACTTGATACTTGTAATTTTCATCGTAGCTAACCGAACTGGTTGTTTTACAAATTACCGATGAAATTTTAAGAATAACCGGTGTGCTGTATTCTTCGCTTATTTCAAATGCCTTAACCATAAGGTCTTTAGCTTCTTGACTGTCGCTAGGTTCCAATACCGGAATGTTGAACATTACGCCATAATGACGCACATCATTATAATCATCACCAGCAATACGACCCACATCATCACCAACAACTAATACCAAACCACCATTTATTTGACTACCGGCAGCACCACCTAGTGCATCAGCTGCTACATGTAAACCTACGGTTTTCATAATAGCCATACTGCGGTAACCAGCAAATGAAGCTCCGATAGCTACTTCTAAGCCCACTTTTTCATTGGTCGACCATTCACAATAAATTTCCGGATATCTGTGTTGTGTATATTCCATTACTTCGGTAGAAGGCGTACCCGGGAAACCCGAAGCAATTTTTACACCTGCTTCAAAGGCGCCTCTAGCAACAGCTTCGTTACCATTCATCATTGCTTTTGTGGTAATCATATTTTCTGTATTCATATAAAAAATGGTTCCTCTAAATTTTAGTATTTTATTCGATTTTTTAAGAACCGCAAAAGTAGATATTTTTTTCTTCACCCTCAAATATGGATACGATGTTTCGATGTTTATGCTTGATAGTAGGGGATTTGCGTGCTGTTTAATTGGCTTTAATGGCAGAATGACAAGAATACAAATAGTAAATGCGAAGTTTTTTCTAGATTATGCTAATCGGAAGGAATAAAAAAGCAGCCTGTGTGGGGCTGCTTGGTTTATTTTGCATTTGGAAACTTGCATTTATCTTGAACTATTGCTTTTTAAGCAAAGTACAGACTCAAGTCTGCGCTAGCGGGGTAAAGATTCTTAAATTTTCTATACATAATGTGCTCTATTTGTATAAAAATTGTCTCTTTCTATACACTTGGTGGCAACTCTATAATATACGAATTTCGTATATTTTACTTGCTGCCGCATTCTATTTTATTTCCTCTGTTAGATTCATCATCATATTGTAGTGCCCTTCATGATTTGTTAGGACAAATATGTCCTTGAAAACATTTTTATATGTATCAATAGTTCTGTCTTGTAGTTCTACATATAAATCATCATTAATACTATGAGACCCATCGTTAATCCATGATATTAGAGAACGACATATTTCTTGTTCTTCTTTAGTTTTAAATTTAAGAATTAAGTCATCGTCTCCATATTTGCCAAGTAATTTGAAATAATTTTCAATAATTCTTCGCATAATATTTTGGATGGTAACGGAAGATTTAACTCCATCGCTTTTTAATTCTTGCCATAAAAGTTCATATGAAGATTGAATAGGATTGTCCATTGCAAAACATTGTAAGTTTGTAATATTTTCATTTTTTCTAAGAATCCAGAAGTTAGTCTTGTTACAAATCTTTGTCCTTCCATCAATGAAGGATACTTCTTTGTGAAAATATACATTGTGAGTTAATAGGATAAGTTGTTTTACATTGCCCGAGTCGGATTTTATGTTTTTTATTATGTCTTTGATTAATGTACTTACAACAAACAAAACATTACTGTCTAAACTTGAAATAGGGTCATCTATAACTAAGATTCGTTCATTATTCACTTCGTCTTCTGTAATTCCACCTTTAGTTAGTTGCAAGTAATAGAGAAATGTAATGAAAGTAATTTCACCTTCACTTAATGTTGTTTCCGCAATAGTTCCATCTTCTCGTTGAATTTGATAATAGCCTTCTTCTTTTGTGGGGAGAATTTCAAAGTTCAAAAATCCATATGATCTCAAAATTCTATTTATTTCATTAATGGTTGGCTGAATACTAGTTATATTTTTACTTAAGTTTTTTATTTCAATATCGAGTTTAGTATATAGCTCAAGTTTTTCTTTACGCTGTTTTTCTAAATTCTCTAGACCTTTCTCCAACCCATTTTTTTGATTTATGAATGTATCTATTTCTGTTTTGTACTCTTCTATTAGATATTTCCAAATGGTCTTAATTAGGTTGTTTCTTTCTGTGGTGAAGTTTGTTATAATTTCATTGTGTTTTTTAATCTCAAAATTGGCTAAATTGATGAGTTCTGATATAAAATCGACTTGTTCTTTTATTGAAATTAGGTCAATACTTCGACTTGGTTCTTTAACTTTATTATTTAGATATTCATTGTTATTCGTAATTTGACTTGTCAATGTTTTTAAATATGCAGAAAATCTATCAATATCAAGTTTTGTTTTATTAAATGCCTTTTGAGCAGTTTCAACTTCATTTAATTCATTTATGATGTTCTGAGTTAATGTGTTATATTCTTGTTTTAATTCTTTAAGTTGTTTAATGTCACTTAAATATGATTCATCAAAATAGCCTTCTATTTGCTTCCTAAAATCTTCTGTTATTGTTTTTTGTTGACAAAAAGGACAAGTTGCGTCTTCAATATATTCTCTACCTTGATTAACCCAATCATTGATATTAAGGCGCTGTATTAATTTGGCAATATCAACATCAGCCTTACCTACAATTATTTTTCTCCAAATTGCATTCTTTTCAATTTCAATTGTTTTTTCAAATGAAAACTGGCTTATAGGTTCAATTCGTTGTGGTATTTCACCAAATATTGTTTTAGCTTTTTGTTTAAGGTTTTCTAGTGTTTCTAATGAAGAATTGTTATTTACTGCCTCTTGTAAAAGTCTACTTTTGAAAGATTCTTTTTGGAGTGAACCTTGAAATGCTTCTTTAAAAGCGGGTTCGTATTTCTTATAGAGCTTTGTCCAAGTTAATTCTTTAAAGTTATTTTCTAATTCCTCTTTTGCTTTTTTTTGTTTGTCTATTGTTTCTCGTTTTTGTTGTCTGTCAGCCTTAATAACATTTAGTTCTTCATTTTTTTTATCTATCTCTTTTATCTGTTCAGAAGTTGCCTCTCCAAGTGTAAAAACTCCATTTAGTTTTCCTTTACCAAAATTCCTTTCTCTAAATTCTTTGTTGTAGACTAATATATTTAGAGGTATATCATTTTGCCAAGTCAATGCGCAGTTATTAAACTTTGGGTCTGTGCTGTCATGAATAAAATTTGAGATAGTTGTTTTACCACAACCATTTGTACCATAAATGAAGTTGACTTTTTTTAAGTCTTCAAATCTTACTCCTCGATTGTCGTATGTTGCTACACTTTTTATGTCAATTTGTTTAATCATTGTATGATATTTTACCAGTTGTTTTTTTAGGCTTAAGGCTGATCCATAATATACGAAACTCGTTCAAAAGTAAGCATTATAAAACAAATTAGATTGTTTGTAGTGGGGTTTTTATGTTAAATCTTTGTAAGCTTTATTCTCAACAAATGCTTATTGATAATAAGCAAAATAGATAAAGGAATATTTTAAGAATTATAATTGTATTTTTGTAATTCAAAACTAAAGACAATGCAATGGCTATAACTCCATCAAAAACAAACAGAAAGCCACTTTTGAATAAAACATCAAAGGGAATTCAAATTGTGGGTTGTGGGAGCTTTTTTAAATCTCAAAAGGAAAAATATGCAGCTTTTGAGAAACCTTATAAAAAGCTTTACGAAGACCAGGTTATAGCTGTCTGCAAAGAACTTCCTGCCGAATACGCGCAATTACTTTCCATTTCGAAAAAATAATGCCTACCGTAACTGTTTTAGCAGGACCTAATGGAGCCGGGAAATCATGGTTTAGTGATTTCCTTGTAGAAGCGGGTTTTATCTCTACAGTGCCAATAAACATCGATGCCTTAAAGGAACAAATAGATTCCACCTTGCTGCCACACGACCAATGTCATTAAGTTAAGGCTACTTTCAGTTATCATTCTTAAATTAAAACTCGAAGAGTTTCATATTATTAACCGCGGGCTTATGCCCGTGGTATGGGATATGTAGAAATAATTCCACTCGGAGAGTGGTACACCATTACTGTTGTGCCGTCCTCCGGACGGTGTTTGCTAGGCATGTATTCCCACGGGTTGCACCCGCGGTTAGTATTGTAAAGCTCTTCGAGCTGTCAATGTCTGCCAACACACTTACAGTAAGCAAATAAATGGGTGTGCCCATCCCAAAAATACTTAACTTAATGGCATTGGCCACACGACCCAATGAGGTACGAAAAAGCAATTAGAAAAGAAACTGATAAAATCTTTATAGAACTATTGCAAACGGCAATAACAAACAACGAAGATTTTGCCTTTGAGTCAAATTTAAGAGAAGATCAACTGTCATGCTTAAGGTATTTTGAAGAGGCTAATTATGAGATAGATCTTGTCTATTTATGGTTGGACAGTATTTCTCTTTCAAAAGAAAGGGTTGAATCAAGAGTTATTCAAGGCGGACATCTTGTTGGCAATAGGAGTATTCAAGCTAATTTTAATGAAGGACTTCATAACTTGGATTTATCCGTATCAGATAATCATTGGCATCATTTATATTTAATTGATAATAGTACAGATGTATACGAGGTAGAAGACTCAATGAACTTATTGCTTGAGATGGAGAATGGAGAAATACTGAATTTGTCCGAAGATTTCTTTTCAGAAGAAAGAGAGAAGTATCTCCCTTTAACATGTAAATTAATTTGAACGAAAAACTTGTAATTCACCAATTCTTCTTTGTTCTAAAAATCCTTCCTATCTTTGCCCTCAGTTTTGGTGGCTTTCCTGTATTTCAGTGTATTCTTATTTCCCTTTTAGGGGGTAGGGGTAAATGTTGGGATGCCATAATAAGGGAATCCGGTGCGAGTCCGGAGCAGAACCCGCTGCTGTAAGCCTTTTTGCAAAACTTCTTGAAACCACAGCCACTGTCTCGTTTATCGGGGTGGGAAGGCATCAAGAAGTAAGGCGAGCCAGAAGACCTGCCAAGGCTAAACATTGTTCAACCTGATCTTCGGGAAAAAAGATCGTGAGGACTTGGTTCCTTTCATTTGATTTTCTGGAGGCGTAATGCCTTAAAAATGAAATTGTTTCAAAGAAAATTTATTTTGCTATTGGCTTGTTTTGTCGCTGTGACGGTGCAAGCAATGCCTAAACGCATTATTTCCTTAGTGCCTTCGGCTACTAAGAGTATTAACCTGCTAGGTGGTGGTAATCTGATTGTGGGATGCACCAGCTTTTGTGAGCGACCAAAAACGGGCAAGGCTCAGGTGGTGGCATCGGCGGTGCAAGTAAATTTGGAAAAAGCCATGTTGCTTAAACCTGATTTGGTAATTGTGTCCACGCTCACAAATCCTGAAACCATAAAAACATTCCAGAAGCTAGGGGTGGAGGTGATGAATTTTCCTTACCCAAAATCCTATAAGGAGGTTTGCGATAACTTTGTAAAGCTTGGTGCTAAGATTGAAAAAGAGCAAAAGGCAAAGGAAATTGTGGTTTTGTCACAAAAGAGATTGGCTGCAGTAAAGGCTCGTATTCCAAAGCAAAAAACAAAGCCAACGGTATTTATGCAAATAGGAGCTAATCCATTATTTACAGCTGTGCCTAATACCTTTATGGATGACTTTATCGTGTATGCAGGCTGCGCTAATATTGCTTCGGATTTGAAACTGGGTAGCATCACACGCGAAACGGTTTTGGCTCGTAATCCTGATGTGATTTTTGTTATTCTAATGGGTACGGTAAGTAAGGAAGAAAAAACTCGTTGGATGCAGTATAAGAATCTGAAGAGTGTGAAGAACAACAAGATATTTATTGTAGATGATGATAAAACCTGTGCGCCTACGCCTTTGCTTTTTGTAGATGCACTGGAGGAAATGGTGGAGATGATATATTAGAGAAGACAAAACTACCCCCAACCCTCTAAAGGGGGCTTTTGGAGAATGCACTAAGGTTAGATTTCTCATCATAGCCCCCTTTAGGGGGTTGGGGGTGGAATCGAAGAGGGTGATTTTTGATTATGAATAAAAACTCAAAACATACAATTAAATGGCTCTCAGTAGTAAGTGGATTACTGCTGCTGTTATTGCTGTCGTCTGTTTTCTCACTTTCGGTGGGAGAAATGCAGGTGAGCTTAGCAGATGCTTTCCGCATGCTGTTTGGCGGAGGCAATACGGATTCCATTCAGTACATGCTGATTTCGCAAGTGCGCTTCCCGCGTATTTTGTTGGGAATCGCTGTTGGTGGCGGTTTGAGCTTGGCGGGTGTGATTCTGCAAGGGATTTACCGTAACCCTTTGGTGGAACCATTTACGCTGGGTATTTCCGGAGGAGCATCGCTAGGCGTTGCCTTGGTGATTGTGTTTGGTTTGCAACTTGCCATCGGGAGCGTAGTGCTCCCGGTTGCCGGATTTATTGGAGCCTTTGTTATTATCTTTTTAGTATATACGCTCGGTTCACAACGCGGCAAAGTGAATATTCAGCACATGTTGTTGATTGGGGTGATGGTGAGTTTTATTGCTTCCTCGGCCATGATGTTTTTAATGGCGATTAGCTCAGCGGAGGACTTACACGGTATCGTGTTCTGGACAATGGGCTCGCTTGATGAACCAAATATTTACCTCGTTTGGGGAAGTTTTATTACTTCCATTATTATTCTGTTTTTATCCTTCCTTTTTGTGAAACCGCTTAATGCCTTACGCTTGGGTGAGGAAAAAGCTTTGCACTTAGGTATCAATACACAATTGGCTATCAAACTGCTTTTCATATTAGCATCCATCCTTGCCGGATTATCAGTCGCCGTAGCTGGAGTCATTGGTTTTGTGGGCTTGATTATTCCGCATTTGGCTCGCCTATTTTTTGGTAATGATTACCGAATCTTGCTGGTGAGTTCATTCTTGTTGGGCAGTAGCTTTTTGGTGCTTTCGGATGTGGTGGCAAGAACCATTATTTCTCCTAATGAATTGCCTATTGGAGTAATCACGGGAATTATTGGAGGTATAGTTTTCATCTTTATGATGAGCAAAAAAATCAGGAAAGGAGGTTCGCTATGATGCCCAACTTTTTTGAGATAAAAGATTTCTCATGCGGATATGCATCATTCCGTTTGTCGGGTGTAAATTTCCAAGTTGCCAAAGGGAGCTTTACGGGAATTATTGGTCCAAACGGCTCCGGGAAAACGACTTTGTTTAAAGGCATTACTTCGGTGCTTCCAACGCTAAAAGGTCAGGTACTTTTGAATGAAAAAGACTTGAAAAAGATGTCGCTGAAATTGCGTGCTCAGAATATTGCCATTGTGACACAAACGGTAGATGCGGAGAGTATTTCGGTAGAAGAATATGTGTTGATGGGGCGTTTGCCATATTATTCACGATTCCAGTTTTTTGATACTGCCAAAGATGTGGAATTGGCACATAAATACATGGAGCTAACCGATGTGTTGCAGTACAAAGATAAACTAATGACGGAGCTCAGTGGCGGTGAGCAACAACGAGCGGCAATTGCCCGAGCCTTGACTCAAGAGCCAGAATTGTTGCTGCTAGATGAGCCTACTTCGCATTTGGATATTACGCATCAGGTGCGCATCCTGAATTTAATTCAGCGCCTAAATGAGGAAATGGGATTAACGGTGATGATGGTTGTTCATGATTTAAATCTGGCTTCTGAATATTGTGATCAGTTGTTACTTTTCAAAAAAGGAGAGCTGTTTATGGAAGGAACACCACAAGAAGTCCTTGATTTTAAAATAATTGAGGAGGTGTATCAAACACCTGTCATTGTAAATGCTAATCCATATTCTGGAAAGCCTGTGGTAATGCTTGTTAGCGAGAAAATGATAAAATCGATAAATAAAAAAACAAGTTAAAAATTCAAAGCCTCTTGTATTGAATTAGAATTAATCTATACATTTGCAACGGATTTGGTTCCTATGATTGCACAAGCAATCAGGATCAAAAAGGGAAATCGGTGAAAATCCGATGCTGTACCCGCAGCTGTAAGCCTTAAAAAAGCTTTCTGAAACCTCAGCCACTGTTCCAATTCATCGGAATGGGAAGGCATCAGAAAGAAGGCGAGCCAGAAGACCTGCCAAAATTCATAACTAAACTAACGAAAGCTTCGGGAAAAAAGCTGGCGAGAGAGACATACACACTTGTTTATTTCAACCCAAATTTTTGCCAAGCTCATATTCTTTAAAAATTAGAAATGAGACGGTTATTTTTATTCGCAGTATCTTTTCTTGCCTTTGTTTCAAGTTTGCTAGCTGCTGAAACAGACTCTGTTTGTTATGGTAAGTGTCTGGATGAGTTTGTGCTTGTTGATGAGGCGTCAAAATATCAGACTGGGAGTAAATTTGAGATAATTTCACAGAAAGATGTTGATTTAATCTCTGAAACAAATCTCGATAACATTATCACAAGAACTGCTCCTATTTACATAAAAGGGAATGCTGGTGGACTTACCACAATTCGTTTCCGAGGAACTTCTGCCAATCATACTTCAATTTTATTTGGTGGGTTAAATGTTAACTCACTTACACTTGGGCATAGTAATATGTCATCGTATTCCATGTATATGTTTGATAATCTGCAAATTCAATACGGAAACTCGTCAGCTGTGAATGGTTCCGGTGCTGTAGGTGGTGCTATTCGTTTAGGCTTGAGTAACAACTGGACAAACGGAATAAAGGTAAATCTTAAAACTGTTCAGGGGTCTTTTGGAGAGCAATTATATGGAACCAAGGTCTTTATTGGAGATGGAAAGTTTGAATTTGTAACTCGTGCTTTTTACTATAAAAAAGAGAATGATTTCCCCTTTAAAAATCCATATAACACAGAAATGGGGAATGTAATTGTTGATGATGTCCAAATGGGCGCAGCCATTGAGAATATGGGGGCAATTCAGGAGTTTAATTATAGATTTAGTGCTAATGAGTTTATTAAATCGGCATTCTGGTTTGAGCATGACTGGCATCAGATTCAGCCGAATATGTCTGAAAATTATGCAAAAGAAGAAGTAAAGGAATTAGAAAATTCTCATTCTAGAATTTGGACTGAATATCAGAATGATAATCATGAGATTAGATTTAATATAGGTGCTGGTTTTGTTAGCGATGAGCAGATTCCGTATAGAGATTTAGATCAGACGATTGCAACAAAGCGTTTTGTTTCACAAGTAGAAGCAAAGCAAGATGTGAAACAATTTTTTAGCTATAAGGTTGGTGCAAAATATAAATACATTAAACCGGATGTATATGCTTATAATGATTCAGCTATAAGTTATGAAGAGCATGTGGAGACCTATTTGATGTCTTATTTCAATATTGTAAAAAGATTGCGTTTGACAATTAATTTGCGTCAGCAGTTTGTGACCAATTTTGATGCTCCATTTACTCCGGCTGTAGGTTTAAATTATGTGTTATTAGATAAGCTTAAAAGTTATTGGAATTTTACTGCAAATGCTTCAAGGAGTTATAGAGTTCCAACCTTTAATGACCGTTATTGGACAATAGACGGCAAAGGAAATCCAAATTTGAAAGCTGAAAATGGATTGCATTATGAAGTGGGTTCACGCTTTTCATTTACTAACAAAAAGTTAAAAACTGAAACAACCGTTAATGCATATTACATGGATGTAAAAGATTGGATTGAGTGGGTGAACCTAATGGCTACAAATAAGGATGAAGTAATTAGTAAAGGTTTTGAAGTTACAAACAGAGAGGAGTTTAAACTGAATAAGTCTGTTGAGTTAAATCTTCACGGTAATTATAGCTTTAATATAGCAACAATAGAAGAAGGAACTTATGTGGGCCAAGAGCTTGCCTATAGTCCGAAGCATGTATTTAATGCCGGAGTTGGAGCAGCGTATAACTCATATGAACTATATTTTGATGTACATTACACCGGGGATCGTTATGCAGATTATAGTCAACCGGATAGAGTTGAACTAAATGGATATAGACTTTTTAATGCCGGAATTCAAAAGAAGTTTTTGTGGAAAGAGCATGATTTCGCAGTTAATCTTTCATGCAAAAATATTACAGACAAATGGTTTCAAAATGAGTATAAATACGCAATGCCAGGAAGAAGTTTTAATCTAAGTATAAACACAAATTTTAATATTAAAAATTAAACCTAAATTTTATGAAAAAGTTATTTTATTTGGTTCTGTTTGTTAGTCTATTTGGTCTAACAGTAGTCTCTTGTAATGATGATGAACCGAATGTCGGAGAAAATACTACTACAGAAAGAACAGATCCAACAGTTGAGCCATCAGACACAATAGGTGTTTCTGATCCAAACGATTCCGTTCCAACAATTATTACAAAAGATTTTACATTTATTATTAATTATGGTTCATCAAATGGTACCGTTTCTACTCTTTATACAAAGGTTATTAATGATACAGTAGTTTTGAAAGATTCTTTGATTCAGAACTTTTATGAGTTGAAAAATGGAAAAGCTATGAGTTCAAAAGCAGAGTATGCATATAAATCTGGGGAACATATTTACATTCTTGGATATAAAGCTTCTCAACTTATGGTTTTAGATACAACAATGGTTCAACAACAATATACTATAGCTCTAAAAAATCCAAGAGCATGTGTTGCTTCAGGTAATTATCTATATGTTTCTTGTTGGGGCGCTAGTCCTGATTATGGAGCAATGGCAGACTCATATATTGCGAAGTATGATATGAGAACGAACTCTCTAGTTGGTGAAATTGCTCTTCCAGGAGGGCCAGAAGGAGTCGAAGTTGCAAATGGAAAATTATATGCAGCATTGAATTATAAAGATAGTGTAGCTGTAGTTGACTTATCAACAGAAGTTGTTTCATATATTGCTACACCGGCTGTAACATCATATTTTGTTAAAGATGCTTCAGATAATCTATATGTTTCATTGGTTAGTACTTATTCTGATCCTTCATCTACAACAGGGTTAGGGTATATTAATACCACAACTAATCAGTATGTGAAAACATATCCAATTAATAATGTAAGTACAAGTTATGCTTCAATTATGTCTATAAATAATGATGCAACTAAAATATACTTAATCACAGCAAGTTATGATTCAAGTTGGAACTTAGTTGGTGGGGTTTCTGTATTTAATATTGCAAATGAAACTTATTCAACATTTGTAGATAATATAACTGGAATCAATGGTGTTTGTGTATCTCCAAAAGGCGAAATTGATGTTTTAATTTCTCCAAGTTATTCCGGTGCCGGTTTATTTAAAAGATATACAGCATCCGGAAGTTTGACAATGTCTTGTGAGGTTGGGGTATCTCCTGCAAGAGTTATTTACTAAGATGTTATTTTTATAAGAAATAATTTAGTGTGTGGTGGAAAGAAGTCGTTAATGATTTATATTAGCGGCTTCTTTCTCGTATAATAAATATGGCAAAAATAACATTCATAACAGGAGGTGTGCGTTCGGGTAAGAGCTCTCATGCACAGGTTTTTGCAGAGGGCTTAAGTGAGTCTCCGGTGTATTTGGCTACGGCTAGAGTATGGGATGCAGACTTTGCTGAGCGCATCCGTAAACACCAGTCTGACCGTGCGGAAAATTGGACGAATATCGAAGAAGAAATAGAACTTTCAAAAAATGATTTCCAAGGGAAAACGGTATTGGTGGATTGTATCACTTTGTGGTTAACCAATATCTTCCATGATAATAATTATGTTTTGGATGAGGCTTTAGCTAAGGCAAAACAAGAATGGGATAAACTGATGCAGCAAGACGCACACTTTATTGTTGTCAGCAATGAGTTGGGAATGGGAGTGCACCCGGAGCATGAGTCGGCTCGTAAGTTTGCAGACTTGCAAGGTTGGATGAATCAGCATATTGCCCGTCAGGCGGATGAAGTTGTTTTGATGGTTTCGGGGATTCCAGTAAAAATAAAATAATACATAACCCCTCCACCTTTGGCTCGTCCCCTTTTTAAAAGGGGACAATTTGTGATAATGTTTATGTAATTACAATATTATTCTGTTATTCTCAATGTTTGAGCAAGAAATCTTCCCTTTTGTAAAGGGAAGTCCCCGGAGGGGGATGGGTTAGATTAAATAAAAACTATGAAACAAAAATTACAACATAAGATTGACTTTAAAACTAAGCCATTAGGTGCTTTAGGTCATTTAGAAGAGATAGCGTTACAAATTGGTTTAATTCAAAACACATTAACGCCTGAGTTGAAAAACCCAACCATGCTGGTATTTGCTGCCGACCATGGAATTGTGGAAGAAGGCGTAAGTCCGTTTCCAAAAGATGTGACTTGGCAAATGGTGATGAACTTCTGTGCCGGTGGTGCTGCTATCAATGTATTCTGTAAGCAAAACGGAATCAACATCAAAGTGGTAGACGCCGGAGTTGATTTTGATTTCCCCGCAGATGCGCCGATTATCAATGCTAAAATAGCTCGTGGTTCAAAAAACATGTTGCATGAACCAGCTATGAGCATGGAAGAGTGTAGCAAGGCTATGGCAAAAGGAGTTGAGTTTGTTGCTGCCGAAGCTAAAGCGGATTGTAATGTAATCGGTTTTGGCGAAATGGGAATTGGGAACACTTCACCATCTTCTTTGTTGATGCATAAATTTTTAGGATTACCAATAGAGCAATGTACTGGTGCCGGAACAGGTATGATTGGCGAGAAACTAGATTTTAAAACGGCGGTTCTAAAAAAAGTTTCAGAGAAACATAATCCTTCTACACCACTTGAGACTTTAGCCACTTTTGGAGGCTTGGAAATTGCTATGATGACAGGAGCAATCCTTGAGGCAAAACGCCAGGGTATGGTGATTATGATTGATGGATTTATTGCCACAGCAGCATGTCTTACAGCTATAAAAATGGATGCTTCGGTGCGTGAAAACTGTGTGTTCTGCCATAGTTCAGATGAGCGTGGGCATAAATTAATGTTGGAGCATTTACAAGCAAAACCGGTATTAAGTTTAGGCATGCGTTTGGGTGAAGGTTCAGGAGCAGCAGTAGCCTATCCGGTTATCAAATCGGCGGTTACTTTCTTAAACGAAATGGCCAGCTTCGAAGAAGCTGGGGTAAGTAATCAAGAGTAAAAGAACCCCCTGCCCCCTAAAGGGGGTATTGCAAAATCGACTAAAATGGAAGAAAAAAATAGGAACAAAGAGAATGTGGGCGTAAGCTCTTATACCCCCTTTAGGGGGCAGGGGGTTCTCATTCTCACAGCAATAATGTTCTACACGCGTATTCCTGTTACAACTAAGCTGGAATATTCACCCGAACTGTTGAATCGTTCTACACGCTATTTTCCTTTTATTGGTTGGATAGTAGGAGGTGTTTGTGCAGGAGTATTTTGGAGCTTGCAGTTTATTTTACCACAATTGTTAGCTGTTGCTTTAAGCATGCTTGCAGGGATTTTGTTGACAGGTTGTTTCCATGAGGATGGTTTTGCCGATTTTTGCGATGGCTTTGGTGGAGGAACTTCGCGCGAAAAGATATTTACGATAATGAAAGACAGTCGCATTGGCACCTATGGCACCGTAGGGTTGGTGGGTATACTAGGTGTAAAGTTCCTTGCGCTGTCTTCTTTTTCGGTTGAATTATTAGTGATTGCTTTATTGGCCGGACATGCTTTTAGTAGGCTTGCTCCGGTCTTTGTTATTTTTACGAGT
Source organism: Paludibacteraceae bacterium (assembly GCA_963662245.2). GTDB lineage: Bacteria > Bacteroidota > Bacteroidia > Bacteroidales > Paludibacteraceae > JAFGVL01. The sequence goes on from CAXXVQ010000008.1 coordinate 182,552, forward strand.
TACTATTCTCGTGAAGATGAAACCAGCAAATCAAAACCGATTGGTAAAAAAGGGAAAGTATCTGACTTGCTTTTTGCGTCATTATTTGGTTTATTGCCTTTGGCGTTATTCTCATGGCAATTTATAGCCATCTTGATTCCACTTTCTTTAGGTTTGACTTTTATCTTTAAGAAATATATTGAACGAAAAATTGGTGGTTATACCGGCGACTGTTTAGGTGCTTTGCAGCAACTGACGGAGATTCTGTTTTACCTAGTGTTGCTCGTTTCTTTACAAATTGGGATTTAAGAAACATTTGGGTTAAAACCCAAAGCACTTATTCTGTTTTATACCGTTGACTAATCTGCGAATCGGGAAACGGCAATGAACAAAACTGGATTTTTATTGCCGTCGGTTTTAACCGACGGTTCTTTATCTTGGATTTAAGATGGACTTTAGTCCAAACTTTTAATTGTTAACTGAAAATGAAATTAATTTGCATCCGACATACAAAAACAGCAATGGCAAAAGGAATTTGCTACGGACAATCAGATGTGCCATTAGCAGATAGCTATTTACAAGAAAAGTCGGCTGTGGAGGATAGAATTCAGCAATTGGATTTTTGTCAGGTTTATACTAGTCCGTTAAATCGTTGCTCGTTATTAGCACGACAATTATTTCCGCATGAGCATGTTGTGGCTGATGCCCGATTAATGGAGCTTAACTTTGGTGAATGGGAATTGCAGCATTGGGACGATATCAGCGAAACGCCTCATGCAAAAGTATGGTTTGAGGATTTTGTGCATACGCAATGCCCAAAGGGAGAATCCTTTTCAGAGCAAATCTTGCGCAGTCAGAAGTTCTTGAATGAGCTACGCCAAAAGGATTACAAGCAAGTGGCCGTTTTCACACACGGCGGAACAATCAGAGCGATACATAGTTTAGTAAATAAAGTATCGGCTCAAAAAGCTTTCGAGTTGAAAGTGGATTATGGAGAGCTAGTGAGTTTTGAAATATAAAGATTTAACTAGACATGATTAACAAGATTTACAGGATTGTTGAAACATGTTAATCATGTAAATCCTGTCTGATAGGAACACAAATGAGTACCAAACATTTTACAATAAACATACAGCCCTTATCTGATAAGCAGACAGAGCAAATTCAGCACAAGTTGGATAATAAGGCAAAGCCCGTGGGTTCCATGGGTCGACTAGAACGCCTGGCAATGCAAGTGGCAAAGATTCAGGATACGCTAAGTCCGGAGCTGTGCAAGCCCGTGATGCTTACCGTTGCGGCCGACCATGGCGTAACAGCCGAAGGCGTAAGTGCCTGTCCGGTGGAGATAACCTGGCAGCAGGTTTTGAACTTTTTACAAGGAGGCGGAGGTATCGGTCTCTTTTCGCGTTTATATGGATTTGATTTGCATGTGGTGGATGCAGGGGTGAATTTTGATTTTCCGGCTCACCCCAAATTGATAGATGCAAAAGTTGCCAAGGGGTCTAAAAATTTCCTACATGAACCGGCTATGAGCATGGAACAATGTCTGCAAGCTTTGGAGAATGGACGCAAAATAGTGGCTGATTTCGTAGAGGCAGGAAGCAATGTTTTTGGTTTCGGGGAAATGGGCATCGGGAATACCACACCCGCTTCTGCTTTGATGTCGATTTTTTGTGGGCTGACGGTGAAAGAATGCGTTGGCCCGGGAGCAGGACTAACTGCCGATGGCGTTTCGCATAAGGAAAAAGTGATTTTAGAAGCTTTCGAAAGACATGGTGTATCTGAGGATGCTTTGGAAAATGCAGCTCGCTTTGGTGGTTATGAGATTGTGACCATAGCAGGCGGAATGCTGGAAGCAGCAGCTCGTAATTGCGTGGTGCTGGTAGATGGTTTTATCACCAGCTCGGCAGCTCTGTTGGCTTATGCCATTAACCCAAATGTCTTGGATTACTGCATTTTCTCCCATCAATCCAACGAGCAAGGTCACCGCAAAATGTTACAATATTTAGGTGTAGAACCGGTATTGTCGCTTGATTTACGCTTGGGGGAAGGAACAGGTTCCGCCTTGGCTTATCCTATCCTGCAAGGAGCTTTAGCGGTTCTGAATGAAATGACTACATTTGAGGAGGCTCAGGTTGTGAATACGAGTCATATTAGGTTTTAATATCTCTTCCAATTGTTATCTTTGCAATAATCTATAATTAGAGAATAATCACAAAATGATAGACATAAAATATTTTAAAGAATACAGAGAAAAACTAGGTTTTACGAATCAAAATAGTGTAAAATCATTCTTTGCAGCAAAAGATATCACTCCAACGGTTGATTATAATTATATCGAATTATTAAACTCTAGATTATTCGAAATTATTTCAAAGTTAAATGAACTAGTTGTTGATGAATTAAAAATTGCTGATTTAGATGTTTTCTGTAATGAAAATATTGTCTCTGTCTTTGAACAACTTAAAACAAATGATATTATTCCAAGATTAAATAATCAAGGTAGACGACCGGAAGAAGTTTATTTTTCATGGATGAGGGGATTTGTAATTTCTTCGTATTTTATAAATGCTTTGAGTTTAATTTTTGAAGTTAATGTTGAAAATATTGAGTTGATTGGAGATGATGATTTAATAAATATTGAAACATTTAAAAGAACTCCGAAAGCTGACTTGCAAATAACACTGAATGATGGAAATATAATTCGAATTGAAGTTCAATCAGGTTTTCAAGGGATTAATGATATAAAACAGCATAAGGTTCTTGAAGCTAAAAGGATTAAAAGAGAAGAAGGAATTTCTTCGATGGTAATTCACTTTGATTTATTTAATGGTCAAGTTGCATTTGTGAGAATTGATGAAATTGATGATGATAGCGTGAATTGGATAACAAGACAGCAAATGGAAGGTCAAACAGTTTTTAATATTGACCAAAATTATTTTGCTTGGAAAATAACTGAGATTCCACCAAAATATCTTGAATTAGTTAGTTTATAGGTAAAATATGAAAAGACTTAAGGTTATAGATTTATTTGCAGGAGTTGGAGGTCTTAGCTATGGTTTTGCACATGATAAAAACTTTGAAATCATAGCTGCGAATGAAATTTTGGCTCCAATGGCAAAAGCTTATGAACTAAATCACCCCTCAGTAAAGGTATATTGCAAAGACATAAAGGATTTTGGATTGTCAGATCTTCAAAAGGATTTTGGGATAAAAGAAGGAGAAGTTGATTTAGTTGTTGGAGGACCCCCATGTCAGGCATATTCAACTGTTGGCAAAAGATTAATTGATGACCCGAGAGGTCAATTGTTTCAAGAATATTACCGAGTTCTTAAAGAAATTAATCCTAAAGCGTTTTTATTTGAGAATGTAAAAGGATTATTATCTATGCAAGGTGGAGAACTGTTTTCTACCATAATGGGTCTTTTTAAATCTTTAGGATATAAGGTTGTTTATAAAGTTTTGAATGCTGCTGATTTTGGAGCTCCTCAAATTAGAGAAAGAGTAATAATAATTGGTTCAAAATTAAATTCGGATTTTGTTTATCCTGAACCTACGCATTTTAATCCTGAAGAAGCTTCGTTATTAACTTCAAACTTAACTCCATATCTAACTCTTGCTGAAGCAATAAGTGATTTGCCTTTTATCACTAGTGGAGAAGAGGATTTTGAGTATGCGGAACATCCCAAAAATGAGTTCCAAAAACTGATGAGACAAAATGCTCCTAAAAAACTGATGGATCATAATGCTCCCAAAAATAATCAGAAGCTGGTTAAATTAATGGAATGTCTTCCTGATGGAGGAACACCGAGAGATGTGCCCGAAGAACTTAGACCTAAAAGTGGTTTTGCAAATACTTATTGTAGGTTATGGTGGAATAGACCAAGCACTACAATTACAAGAAATTTAAGTACTCCATCATCTTCAAGATGTATACACCCAAAAGCACCAAGACCATTGACAACAAGAGAAGGTGCACGAATTCAATGTTTTCCTGATGACTATATTTTTTATGGTTCAAGAAGCGATAGAAATCTTCAAATTGGGAATGCTGTTCCTACATTCTTATCTATTGCATTAAAAGAATCTATAAAAAGTCATTTTGAGAAAGCATAATAAATATCTTTTCTATGCAACCCCTAACCCCCATACTCTTTGTCGGAACGGGTTCCGATGTAGGCAAATCGGTAATTAATGCCGCTTTTTGTCGCATCTTTAAGCAAGACGGTTATGCGCCTGCTCCGTTCAAAGCACAAAATATGTCGCTTAACTCTTACGCCAGTGAAGAAGGCTTGGAGTTGGGTCGTGCGCAGGCAGTGCAGGCAGAAGCTTGCGGTATTCCTTGCCTGAGTGCTATGAATCCTATTTTACTAAAACCCACGAGCGAGCAAAAAGCGCAAATCGTACTCAATGGTAAACCCATGGGCAACCAAACCGCTCGTGAGTATTTTATGGGCACTGACCGTGAAAACCTCTTTGCCGAAGTGATGAAAGCTTGGCATAGTTTGGCAGATAAATACAACCCAATTGTGATGGAAGGTGCGGGCAGCATCTCCGAGATGAACCTTTGGGACAAGGATATTGTGAATATGCGCATGGCTTTGGCTACGGGTGCTGCTACGGTGCTTGTGGCAGATATCGACCGAGGCGGTGTGTTTGCTTCCGTGTATGGCAGCATCAAACTTTTGCCCGAGGAAGAGCGCAAGCACATCAAAGGGATTTTGATTAATAAATTTCGTGGTGATATTAGCCTGTTTGAGGATGGGCGTAAAATGCTGGAAGAGCTGACGGGTGTTCCTGTGATTGGTGTGGTGCCGTATTTTCAGGATATCCAGATTGAGCAGGAAGACAGCGTGGTGCTGGATTATAAGCGTGGAGCTAATCAGGATGGCAAACTCAATGTAGCAGTGGTGCTGCTGCGTCATATGAGCAATTTTACGGATTTCAATGCCTTGGAGCGTATGCCTGAGGTGAATCTATATTACACCGCCAATGCGAAGGAACTAGCCAAGGCGGATATTATTCTGCTGCCGGGTTCTAAAAATACGATGTCCGATTTGCAACACATTCGCCGAGAAGGTTTGGCGCAGGTGATTCTACAAGCTGCTGAGCAGGGAAAAGCCGTGTACGGAATCTGTGGCGGTTACCAAATGATGGGGCAGGAAATTCATGACCCTAATGGTGTGGAAGGCGATACGCCAAGCATGCCCGGTTTAGGTCTGCTACCAACCGTAACTACGCTGACCGAAGAAAAACGCAGCGTTCAAACTTCCTTTACTTTTGGTGAAAAAGCAGTGCCTTGTCAAGGCTACGAAATACATATGGGTACAACGGAGCTGCAAGGAGCAGAACCGCTTTGTGAATTGTCGGATGGTTCGTGGGATGGCTGTAAGGTGTCGGATAAATTATGGGGTTCGTATCTGCATGGCATCTTAGATAATAAAGCTGTGCTTCAGGCAATTTTTGAAGCCAATCAACTGAAAGCTGAAGTAGCCGAGTTTGATTTCCAAGCTTTCAAAGAAGAGCAATACGATAAACTAGCTGCTCATGTGCGTGAGCATGTGGATATGGATTTGGTGTATTCGTTTATGAAAAGACCCCCAACCCCCTAAAGGGGACTTTGCTGAATCGACGAATTAAAAACAAATCAAACATTGCGTTCCTTGCGTTTTCCTTGTGTTCCTTGCGGTAAAGATTTAACCGCAAAGTTCGCTATGATTATCGCAAAGAGCACTAAGATTTTATATAGAAAATGTTATCCTTTCTCCATAGCCCCCTTCAGGGGGTTGGGGGTGAATTTTATATTCTCCCTCTCATTTTTGGTTTTCTTCTAGATTGCCTAATTGGTGACCCGCATTCCTGGCCGCATCCCGTGCGCTGGTTCGGTTGGCTTATTTCCAATCTTGAACTTCGATTCAATAGCGGTAAACACCGAAAGCAGAAAGGTTCTCTTGTTGCAGGTGGATTGGTTGCTGTGGTTTGGGCAATTGCTTACTTCTTGCAATTTTCTCTAAATTCATTCCTCATTCCTCAAATACTCATTAACTCTATCTTAGTGTATTGGTGCATAGCCAATCGCGGATTGATTCAAGAATCTTATGCGGTAATCAAAGCTTTGAAAAAAGATGGGCTAGAGGCAGGGCGTAAACAGTTAAGCTATATTGTGGGGCGTGATACCTCAAAGCTAAACGAGCAACAAATTCGCACGGCAGTACTTGAAACTATGGCGGAGAATTTAAGCGATGGAGTAGTGACGCCCCTGTTCTTTTATGCTTTGGGAGGTGTGCCTGCAATGGTAGCCTTTAAGATGGCTTCTACGCTGGATTCTACGATTGCTTATAAAAGTTTGCGATATAAAGAGTTTGGATGGTTTGCTGCCCGTTTGGATGATGTACTGAACCTTATTCCGGCAAGGCTTACTGCTTTGTTAATGGTTATTTTGAGCTTTAGCTGGCGAGGTTTTGTATACATTTTTCGCTACGGACACAAGCATGCCAGCCCGAATGCGGGTTATCCCGAAGCAGCCTTGGCGGGAATACTTAACACTCGCTTTGGTGGCCCGAATGTCTACCACGGTCAATTAGTGGAGAAACCTTATATCGGAACTACTATAAAGGAATTGACTAATCGAGATTTTTACTTTACGGCTGTTTTGAATACTTTGGTGAGTGTAGCTTGTGTTTTGCTTGTCGCCTTTATAAACTAAGAAAGCCCCACATTTCTGTGAGGCCTCTTTAAGTATTTTAGCTTGGATTATTTACCCATTACTTTGATATTGTGAATACGGAAGTTTTGAAGTGCTTGTTCTTCTTTTCCACACATTGTAGGAACAAATTTTAAAGCAACATCAGCTTCGTTGATTGTAGCTTTGGCTGTGAAACCATATTGAGCATCTGCTCCTTCAGCTTTAGAACCGATGTATTCTCCAATTTTCACCCATTCGCCACCTTTTACAGATTTCATAAGAGCAAAACCGCGAACATCACCTGTTGCAGAAGCAGCAATTTCTACGGTAGAGATATATTTTTGCTCGCTAATTGACATTTCACCACCATCTTTTCTGATATCAACATAACCTGCAGTTACGCCATCGTTCATAGGTGTTTTTTTAGCTTCACAGCTTGGAGTTACAGCAGCTTTAGTGAAAATGTATTCTACTTTGTTTCCATCATACTCTTTTTGTACTTTGAATTTTGCTTTTGAGTCTACTTTTTTGGCGCTACATTCAGGTGATTCTGCTTTTTTAAATCCTTTTTCTTCAAAAGATTGGAAGTTTTCGTCAATTACTACTTTCTGAGCAAATGAACCAGCTGCAAAAGTAAGTGCTAATGCACTGATAATAAGTTTTAAGTTTTTCATAATATAAGTTTTAGTTAGTGATTTTTTTGAACTCAGTTGGCAAATGTACAATAGTTAAGCCAAATATCAATAGTTGCTAAAAATTTTTAAGCTTTGTGTTTAAGCCTTAACTCGTGAAATGATTCGCGTCTGAATATAAGGTTGGGAACGCTAACTCCTACTGCCAAAGCCATCAATATAAAAGTTGCTTTTAGTCCATTATTTACGGTTGAAGCAAAAATGTCGTTGAATTTATCTCCTGAAGCACTTGTCAGACGAATTACGCCTAGCATTAATTTATATGTAAAAATGCCAGGTACCATTGGAATTACTGCAGGAATTGAGAATACTAAAGGTGGTGCATGTTTGTCTTTTGCTGCTAGCAGACTTAAGATTCCAATTGTAGAAGCTCCCGTTAGAGAAGCCAAGATGATACTGAAATCTAATTCGGTTAAAACATTGCGTATCGTTACTCCTAGTAGCCCTAAAATAAAAATGTGTATCAGGGTGCGCACCGGAACATTAAATAATACACCAAAACCAACGGCTGCAGTTCCGCCCAAAAGTGCCTTTAATAGAATTTGTATGTAGTCCATAAGTTTATAATTGATATAGTGCGATGGTTAAAATTAATCCCAAAGCAATCATAAATGAAATAATAATGCCGTGAACAGCCCTAAGTATGCCGTTTAGAATGTTGCCATCTATTAGGTCTGTAAACGAGTTGATTAATGGAACTCCCGGTATTAAGTATAAAACAGAAGTTGCGTATGCGGCTTCAAAACCTCCTTTAGGAAATAGATAGCAAAATAGCCCGGAAATCAATGTAGATGTCAAGGATGCCAGAAATACACACAGATAACTGTTGAACTTAAACTTGTGGGCTTCTTGTCTGACGAAGAGACCTGAGAAAGTGGCTAGAAATCCAACGCCCATAGCTTGAATGCTTCCGCCAAAAATTCCGCAGAAACAAGCTCCAGCTAAAGCAACTAGGGTAAGGATAATTAATCTCGGGTAGTGAGCTAATTTTGATATTCTATCTAATTCGCTGTCTAAAGTTTCTAGGCTTAAGTTTTCTTCTTTTATCCTCCAGCTTAGTCGACTAATGCCTGAAACAATTTTAAAGTTCACACCATGTGGTGATGTTCTTTTAATACTGCTAAATGAATGTTCGTGGTCAATATCTGACAAGGTTAGAGTGAGAGCTCTATGGGTGATAAATAGGTTTGCTTCATAACCAAAAGTGTTTGCAATTCTATCCACAGTCATGCGTATGCGAGCTGTGCTGGCTCCATTGCTCATAAGTAAACTTCCTGTTTTAAGAAGTAGGTCGCCTAGTTGTTTGAGTTTTAAGTCTGCTTTGTCCATAATGAAATAATATGGCAGCAAAGGTACAAAACGCATAGTGTAAAAAGTGTAAAAAGAGATGTGATTTTTGCTCAATGAATACTTTTTTTGATTGTGATTTTCCCCTTTGAAAAATAGAATATTAACGCTAATTTTGCAGGCTTTAGCTTCGGCTACGCTCAGCTACCGCTTGTCTTGTGTTTTTTGCGATATCTGTTGCGTTCGGAGTCAATTGAAAATTGGTAATTATTTAATTGATAATTAATAAATGAGTAAGAAATTTGCCGAATATCAAGGGCTGAATTTATCGGAAATCAACAAAGAAGTGTTGAGCCAGTGGGCTGAGAAAGATGTGTTTCATAAAAGTGTGAAAACCCGTGAGGGCGCACCTTCATTTGTTTTTTACGAGGGGCCTCCATCGGCTAACGGTATGCCGGGAATTCACCATGTGATGGCTCGTTCTATCAAAGATATTTTCTGCCGTTATAAAACCATGAAGGGTTTTCAGGTAAAGCGTAAAGCCGGATGGGATACGCACGGACTACCTGTTGAACTTGGTGTAGAAAAAGCTTTAGGAATTACTAAAGAAGATATCGGTAAAAAAGTTACTGTTGATGAATACAATGCAGCCTGTCGTCATGATGTGATGCGTTTTACTAAGGAGTGGGAAGACTTGACTAGCAAAATGGGGTATTGGGTAGATATGAATGACCCATATATCACTTACGATAACAAATATATCGAGAGCCTTTGGTATTTGCTTAAGCAATTATATGGCAAAGGTTATTTATACAAAGGCTATACAATTCAGCCATATTCGCCTGCTGCCGGAACAGGTTTGAGCTCGCATGAGTTGAACCAGCCGGGTTGCTACCGCGATGTAAAAGACACTACTTGTGTAGCGCAATTCAAAACAAAAGCATCAGCATTAGCAAAATTAAACCTACCTGAGTGGGGTGAAACTTACTTCTTGGCTTGGACAACTACACCTTGGACTTTGCCTTCGAACACAGCTCTTTGTGTGGGGTCAAGTATTGAATATGTTGCAGTACAAACATATAATCCATATACTTCTCAAAAAGAAACAGTAATCATGGCGAAAGCTTTGATGAAGAGTCTTTTCTCTGAAAAAGCAAATTCATTGGCTTTAGAAGATTATAAAGAAGGAGATAAATTAATTCCGTTCAATATTGTTGCAGAGTACAATGGATTTGATTTGGAAGGTATGGAATACGAGCAACTTATCCCTTGGGTAAATCCGGGAGATGGTGCATTCCGTGTAATCACAGGTGATTTTGTGACTACTGAAGACGGTACAGGTATCGTGCATATTGCGCCTACTTTTGGTGCGGATGACGACCGTGTGGCAAAAGCGCATGGCATACCTCCCTTGATGATGATTGACAAAGATGGAAATCGTCGCCCAATGGTAGATATGTCAGGGAAATACTTCTTGGTGGATGATTTGGATGCTGACTTTGTAAAATCAAGCGTAAATGTTGATTTATACAAAGAGTATGCTGGTCGCTTTGTGAAAAATGCATATGATGCTACTCTTGCTGATGATGCAACTACCTTGGATGTAGATATCTGCGTGGCGTTGAAGTTGCAAAATTTAGCTTTCAAGATAGAAAAACATACACACAATTATCCACACTGCTGGCGTACTGATAAACCTGTACTTTACTATCCATTGGATAGCTGGTTTATTCGTTCAACTGCCGCTCGTGATAAAATGATTGAGCTTAATAATACCATCAACTGGAAGCCTGCTTCTACAGGAACAGGTCGTTTTGGTAAATGGTTGGAAAACTTGAATGACTGGAATCTTTCTCGTTCTCGTTATTGGGGAACTCCACTTCCAATTTGGCGTACAGAAGACGGAGCAGAAGATCTTTGTGTCGGGTCAATAGAAGAGTTGATGACTGAAATCGATAAATCGGTTGCAGCAGGATTGATGACTGAAAATCCATACAAAAACTTCAAAGTGGGCGATTACTCAAAAGAGAATTATGCCCCTGAAAACATCGACCTTCACCGTCCGTATGTAGATGGTATCGTGTTGGTTTCACCAAGCGGAAAGCCAATGAAGCGTGAGTTAGATTTGATCGATGTGTGGTTTGACTCAGGTGCAATGCCATATGCTCAATTACACTATCCTTTTGAAAACAAAGAATTGATTGAAAGCAGTTCAAACTTCCCTGCAGATTTCATTTCTGAAGGTGTGGATCAAACTCGTGGATGGTTCTTTACGCTGCATGCCATCAGTACCATGATTAAAGGTAGCGTGGCTTTCAAAAGCGTAATTTCAACAGGATTGGTGTTGGATAAAAACGGAAACAAAATGTCTAAGCGTTTAGGCAATGCAGTTGATCCGTTTTCAACGATAGAAAAATATGGTTCAGACCCGTTGCGTTGGTATATGATTACAAACGCATCGCCTTGGGATAACTTGAAATTTGATATTGAAGGAATTGAAGAAGTGCGCCGTAAATTCTTCGGAACACTTTATAACACATACTCATTCTTTGCCCTTTATGCCAATGTAGATAAATTCGATTTCTCACAAGCTGAAGTGCCCGTAGAGAAACGCCCTGAAATTGATCGTTGGATTATTTCTTTGCTAAACACATTGATTAAAGATGTTGATGCGGCATACAATGATTACGAGCCAACGCGTGCCGGTCGTGCTATTGCGGATTTTGTAAATGACAACCTAAGTAACTGGTATGTGCGTTTGAATCGTAAGCGTTTCTGGGGTGGCGAAATGGATGAAGATAAACTGGCTGCTTACCAAACACTTTATACTTGTTTGGAAACAGTGGCTTGCTTAATGGCACCTATTGCCCCATTCTATGCCGATAAATTATTCTTGGATTTAAATAAGGCAACTGGGAAAGATTTAAGTGAATCAGTTCACTTAGCGCATTTCCCAACTTGCAACGATGGTTTGGTAGATAAAGATTTGGAAGTGCGTATGCAATTGGCACAAGATGTTTCTTCTATGACTTTGGCTTTGCGTAAAAAAGTGAATATCAAAGTGCGTCAGCCGCTTCAAACTATTATGATCCCGGTTTTGGAAGCAAAACAACAAAGCTATATTGAGCAAGTAAAAGATATCATTCTTAGTGAGGTGAATGTGAAAGACATCAACTTTGTGGATGATTCTGCCGGAATCCTAGTGAAACGCATTAAGCCTGATTTTAAAAAATTAGGACCAAAATGTGGTAAAAACATGAAGCAGGTTGCTGCCACATTGCAATCAATGGAACAAGCTGATATTTCCGCATTTGAGAAAGCCGGAGTTTATTCGGTTTCGGTTGCTGACCAAACTGTAGAAGTTGCTATTGATGATGTGGAAATTATCTCTGAAGATATTCCGGGATGGTTAGTGACAAACAGTGGAAGTTTGACAGTAGCTTTGGATATTACTATCACTGAAGAGCTTCAAAAAGAAGGTTTAGCGCGTGAGTTGGTAAATCGTATCCAGAACTTGCGTAAATCAAGCGGATTTGAAATCACTGACCGTATTGCAGTTCAAATTAAACAATCAGCTGAGTTGGATGGCGTAGTTGCTGATTTTGGTAAATATATTGCCTCTCAGGTACTAGCTGAAAGACTAGAGGTAGTTGAAGAACCTCAAAATCCTACTGAAATGGATTTTGAAGATTTCATGGTTTATTTATCTGTTAACAAGATATAATATTTCAAACCTTTTGTTAGATTTGCGGAAAATTTTAAATTCAATAACCGAATGAAAACTTTAATGCGTTCTTTTTTATATTTTATACTACTTTCAGTAGTGTTGGTTAGCTGTTCGGATGATGACGCTAACGATGTGCCTCAAATCACAAGCTTAACTATCTCTAAAACATCTGATGTTGTTTTTGGCGAAAGCTTGACGGTTCATGCTTATGCAAAAGATGATAATGAGTTGACATATGCTTGGGAGGTCTCTGGTGGTCAAATTACTGGAGAAGGAAAGGATGTTAGTTGGACTGCTCCAAATCAATGTGGTACCTATACAGTTAAGGTAACTGTTTCTGATGGGAAAGAGACAGTTGATTTTGAGCGTGATGTTGAGGTTGTTGGAAGTTACTATTTTCAGTTTACAGAGCCAGATCCTACTTGGGCTTATATATCTGAAGTTACAACTAGAGGTTTTCATTATGGGTATATGTCTGTAGAGCCAAAAGCAGAAAAAGATACAGCTGGAAATTATGTATATAATCCTAAGATACTGTATAATGCTCCAATTTCTGTTAGGACGAGAATTGCTGTAGATAGAGATAGTGTGGTTGCCGGAACTAATCCTAGAATCCAATTAACATATCTGCTATCTGATGTTTCTAACGCAAATAGTTTTTTGAAAACTATCAATTTATATATGTATCCGGTTTCTGACGAATGGAAAATTAGAATTATGACGAAGAGTCAGGATGGAAGTGTTTCATATAGCGATTTAGCGTCAGACTCAAATGGAAGCTTGAAATCAATTTTTTCACAGTCTAAGGATTTTCATGATGTTAGTTTAAGTATAACTGCTGATAAGACATTAATATTAGTTGTAGATGGTCAAGAGTGGTACAGAACAGATGCTTTATCAACGGATTCAACTATAACTAGAGATGTTGTTGTAGAGAACTATATTTATTATGTTTATCCAAGACTAAGCCTTTGGGTTGATAATTTTTATCTTACAACTGACGGAACTATCTTGAAATAGTATTGAATAGAGGGTTTCAAATATTAAAAAACATATTTTATTTTAACAAAAAATAAATTATATTCGCATCCAGATAGAAACGGGTTTTGAAGCCGAAATATTAACATAATTAAAATTTACAGCCATGTCAGAGAAAACTAGATACACAGATGCTGAGTTGGAGGAATTCAAAGCTATCATTTTAGACAAATTGCAGAAAGCTCATGATGATTATGAGTTGTTGAAGGCTAGTTTGACCAATATGGACGGCAATGACACTTCTGATACATCTCCAACTTTTAAAGTGTTGGAAGAAGGTGCAGCAACATTGAGTAAGGAAGAAGCTGGTCGTTTAGCACAACGCCAAATGAAATTCATTCAGCACTTGCAAGCGGCTTTAGTGCGTATTGAGAATAAAACATATGGTATTTGCCGTGAAACAGGGAAATTGATTCCTGCAGAACGACTAAGAGCAGTTCCTCATGCAACCTTAAGTATTGAAGCTAAAGGTTCAGGAGTGAAATAAGAAAAAATATTAAAATTGAAATTCGACAATTTTGCGTTAGAGCTGGTTGTCGAATTTTTTTTCTATAAACTATGTCCGCAAGAAATAAAACGATTTGGGTGGTCGCTATAGTTTTAGCGATATTAATTATTGATCAGATTCTAAAGATTTGGATTAAGACTAACTTAATGTTAGGTGAGTCTATCTACATAACAGACTGGTTTCAGTTGTTATTTGTAGAAAATCCTGGGATGGCTTTTGGAATGCAAATATTTGGAAAAGTTTTCTTGACAACCTTTCGTATTGTAGCCTCAGGAGCCATAATCTATTTTATTTATACCTTAATAAAAGGGAACTATCGATTCGGATTTATTGTTTGTATTTCGTTGATTTTGGCCGGAGCTGTTGGTAACCTTGTTGATAGTGTATTTTATGGAGTGATATTTAATCATAGCAACTATCAAGTCGCTGAGATGTTTTCAGGCCAAGGTGGATATGCGCCGTATTTTTATGGCAAGGTTGTAGATATGTTTTATTTTCCATTGATAAAGAACTCAATGGGTGATACTATATTCTTTAGACCTGTTTTTAATTTTGCAGATTCAGCTGTTTCTGTAGGCGTTGTATTGGCAATATTGTTTTTTAGGCATGATTTAAATAAGAGTTTAGAATCTAATAAAAAGAAAAAGTCAAATGAACAACAAGATTAAATTTATTCTAGGTCTAGTAATTTTAGGTCTTTTTTCTTTAGGGTCTTGTAAGAAAAGTGCACCGGTTGGAGTTATTTCGGAGGATACTATTCAAATGATTCTTTTTGACTTATATATATATGAGGGAGTGGCTTCTGTTGAACATTTAGATATGGGTGATTCAGCTAAAATTCCCGGATATAATTCGGTGTTGGCTAAGTATAATACTACAATGTCTGATTTTGATAGTTCAATGGTTTATTATGCTAAAAATATGCCTAAACTTAAATTGATGCATGAGAAAGTTCTTGATAGATTAGATAAATATAAAGAGGAGCTGGAAAAATCGGAAAAGTAAACATGAAGCGTTTTTCTGCACATTATATTTATTGTAATCCTCAACAAATAATAAAAAAGGGAGTTGTTGAGTTGGATGCTAAAGGTGAAGTTGTAAGCTTGTTCTCTTTAAATGATTCTCCTTCTGAGATTCATTCAACCGAGTTTTATAACGGTATAATTTTTCCGAAATTAATAAGTGAAAAAGATCTGAAAGGAAAAATCGGGCAGAATATCTTTGATGTTTTAAATGAAGAATATAAACTCAAGAATGCTAATATTGCTTTGGGCGAGTTGTCTCAACTATATTTGTTAGAAGGCCTAGATTTAATTAATAGTAAAATCACTGCAGGCACATCTTTGACTCAACTTTTATAATCCTCTCCTAAATTCAGCACAGATAATAGCTGTAGCTATTGCAACATTCAGAGATTCAGATGTTTCTCTTTCATTTGGGTAGTTGGGTATATAAAGCTTCTCGTTAATTGTATTTTCAATTTCCTTGCTAATTCCATTTCCTTCATTTCCCATTACAATAATTCCATTTCTTGATAATTGTTTCTGGTACATGTCCTCTCCATCTAAGAAAGTGCCATAAATAGGAAGGTGTTTTGATTGTTCCGTTAGAAATCCTTCTAGGTCAACATAAAAAATCTTTACTCTACAAATGGCTCCCATAGTAGCTTGGATTACTTTTGGATTAAAAACATCAACGCTATTTTTAGAACAAAAAATATTCTCAATGCCGTACCAATCAGCAATTCTTATAATTGTGCCAAGGTTTCCAGGGTCTTGAATATCGTCTAAAGCAAGAGATAGCTGGTTTGGTAAATTTGTTGTATTTGGAATGTAGTTTGGCTTTTCAAAGATAGCATAGACACCTTGTGGGTTTTTTAGTGTCGAAACTCGTTTAATATCTTCGTTGCTAATAGTATAAGCTTCTTGAATATCCTGATTAAAGTGCTTTTTCCATTCTTCTGTGGTTAAAAGCGTTTTGCATTTAAAGCAATTTAGAAGTTCCGAGACGAGTTTATTTCCTTCAGCAATAAAAACATTGTCACTATCTCGGTACTTTTTTTGCTGATATTTAGCTATATCCTTTATTCTGGCTTTACTTATCATATTATAAAAATTGCTCATCAAAGCTAAGAAAGAAATTGTGAAACAACTATATTTGCACTGAATAAAATTAATCTGCTTAAGTCTGCCTTTTTCATTTTGTCAATGAGTCTAAAATCATATTTATACATATTTCTGATAAGTTTGTTTGCTGCATCTTGTAGTACAACTAAATATGTGCCTGAAAACAAGTATCTTTTAGATGAGGTGAAGTTTGATACAGGTAAAAAAGATATTGGTAAAGAAGAGCTCTCTCCGTATTTGAGACAAAAGCCTAATCCCGGAATTTTTGGAACATATAAACTACAGTTAAAGGTTTATAACTTGTCAGGAAGAGATACAACTAAGTGGATTAATCGGATGTGGCGAAAAATAGGTGAGCCTCCAGTGATTTTTAGTGCTGAAGAAACTGAAAGGTCACGCGATGAGATTCGTAAATACATGGTGAATAAAGGTTATATGAATGCCGATGTGAAGGTTCAGATTGACTTGAAACCAAAGAAAGCTGTTGTGACTTATGTTGTATCTGCTCGTACTCCATATTATATTAGAACGATTCGGAGAGATATTGAGGATGATAGCCTTAGGGTGTATTTAGAGAAAGATTCATCAAATACAATAATTAAGGAAGGGATGTTATTTGATGTTGATTTGCTGGAGACCGATAGAGCACGCTCAGTTGAATACTTAAGAAGCAGAGGCTTTTATTATATGAATAAGGACTATTTGTATATTGAAGCAGATAGTGCATTGAATTCAAATGAAATTGATATAACAATTAAATCAAGACCTATTTTACTGAATAATCCTGATGGCTCGGTTTCTAAGCTGCCACACAGAAGAAAGAAGATAGGAAGAGTTGTTTGTATTCCTTGGTACAATAGTGAGAAAGAGTTTGCAGATCAAATTGGTGATACGGTTCAATATGAAGGAATGAGTTTCTTATATGATGGTGAAATTCAATCAAAACCTTCATTGCTATATAATAAGATACATATTGAACCGGGTCAATACTTTGATGTTAGAGATGTAGAAAAGACATATGCTGCAATAAATAGTTTGAGTACAACTAAATATGTAAACATCGCATTCAGGGAACAGCCTGATGATTATTTGGATTGTTATATACAGATTATACCCGGAAAAACACAAGGTTACTCTGTTGATGTTGAGGGAACCAATACTGATGGTGATTTTGGAGCTGCTGTAAGTGGCACCTATTCTCATAAGAATATATTTAAGTCTTCAGAGATATTTAGATTAAAACTTAGAACTGCATATCAACCCATGGGAGATATCTCAAATCTTTTGAGTGATAATTCTATCGAGGTTGGTGGAGAGGCTTCTTTAACTTTGCCAAAGCTGCAAGGTTCGTTCTTGTCATATGACATCCGTCGTAGGATTAGGGCTACTACGGAATATTCTTTGTCATATAATTATCAGACAAATCCCTGGTATGCAAGGACAATTGCTGGTGGGGCAATGAAGTATATTTGGGTTACCGGCTCAAGGAACAATGAAAGGTATTCTGTTAGTTTAGTTGATTTAAATTTTGTTTATCTCCCTCGTGTATCAGATAGTTTTAAGGAAGAATACCTTAATCCTTCGTCATCAATGAGGTATAGTTATGAAGATCACTTTATTCTTAGTTCAGGTTTTACTTTTTCTAAAAACACACAGCACCCAAATAGACCTGTAGATGATTTTATTACCTATAACGGAACCGTTGAAACTGGAGGTAATAC
This sequence comes from Paludibacteraceae bacterium, assembly GCA_963662245.2. Lineage (GTDB taxonomy): Bacteria > Bacteroidota > Bacteroidia > Bacteroidales > Paludibacteraceae > JAFGVL01. The sequence goes on from CAXXVQ010000008.1 coordinate 200,315, forward strand.
TTTGTCGGCTTTTTGCGCCTTGATTGATAAGGAAAAAGTAGATGGGGCCTACCAAATAGGAAACATCAGGTTTTCTCAGTATGTGAAAGGCGAGTTTGATTTTTCTCATAATCTAATTTTCCAGGGGAATAATAAAGTTGTTTATAGGGCTCATGTTGGTTTGGCATATCCATATGGAAATGCTGATGTCGTTCCTTTTGAGAAACGCTTTTATGCAGGTGGTGCTAATAGTGTAAGAGGGTGGTCGGTTAGAACTTTAGGTCCAGGGATATATAAAAGTTCAATTTCCGGAACTGACTTTCTTCAGAATGGAGATATCAAGCTTGATCTTAACCTCGAGTATCGATTTAAATTGTTCTGGGTTTTGGAAGGAGCAACTTTTGTAGATGGAGGAAATGTTTGGACTATCAAGTCATATGACGATCAACAGGGTGGAGAATTTAAATTAGATACTTTCTATGAGCAAATTGCCTATGCTTATGGTTTAGGTTTGCGTTTTGATTTCTCGTTCTTTCTTTTTCGAGTAGATATGGGTATAAAGATGTTTGATCCTTCTCAGGAGAAATCTAAGCAATGGCGATACCCAATCGAATCAGATGATTTTGCCTTCCATTTTGCTATCGGATATCCGTTTTAAGTGTTAAAAATGACCCTTTTCTCTGTTTTTATGTTTTCTAACATAGGCTAACCTGTTGTCTTGTTGTTATTTCTGTAATCTTAATTTTTATCTTTGTAAAAATTAGTTAATAGTATAACTTAAAATCTACTTGCCTATAGGACAACTCATACTTTGAACCTTAATATCCAAAGTTATGAAAAGCTACATTGACCTAGCCGATGATAAATTGGTTAAAATGTACGCAGACGGAGATAACGCTGCTTTTGAAACCTTATTAAATAGGTATAAAAGTCGTGTTTATTCATACATCTATTTTATTGTCCGAAATAGTGATGTCTGCGAAGATGTGTTTCAGGAAACCTTTATTAAAGCGATTATTACAATTAAACAAGGCCGTTATAAAGAAAACGGTAAGTTTCTTGCGTGGATAAATCGTATTGCACACAACTTGATTATTGATTATTTCAGAAAGAGTCAAAGTGAAAATACTCGTTCTAATGACGATTATGATTACGATTTATTAAATCTTTCAGAATTGACAGATAAAAATGTTGAGGATGAGATAGTGTATTGTCAAGTGCTTAATGATGTTGCCCGTATTGTTGAACATTTGCCTGAGAGTCAGCAGGAGGTGATAAGGATGCGCTACTATGACGACTTGAGCTTTAAGGAAATTGCAGAAAAAACAGGAGTTAGTATTAATACAGCTTTAGGGCGTATGCGTTATGCTATCATGAATATGCGTAGAATTGCTATTGATAATAAAATGTATTTAGAATTTAATTAATAATAGTGGTTTTAATAATGAAGTGGGGTGGAAAGATGTCTTTTCATCCCTTTCTGTTTTTAATAGGCCGATTATGTTTGTAGTATTTGTAGTCATTGGGTAAAATAATATTATTTTTGCTCAGCAATTAACAAAATAATAAAATATCTATGGTAAGATTTAAGCGTATCTTATTGAAACTTAGTGGTGAATCACTAATGGGTGAGAAGCAATATGGTATTGATGAAACGCGTTTGGATGAATATGCTCAACAGATTAAAGAAATCTCTGAACTTGGTGTTCAAGTTGGGATTGTAATTGGTGGGGGAAATATTTTTCGTGGATTGAGTGGAGCCTCAAAAGGATTTGATCGTGTAAAAGGAGATCAGATGGGAATGTTGGCAACTGTGATTAATAGTTTGGCTTTGAGCTCGGCTTTAGAAAAAAAGAATGTGCCGGTTCGTGTTCTTACTGCAATTCGTATGGAGCCTATTGGAGAATTTTATAGTAAACAGAAAGCAATTGAGAGCCTTGAGAAAGGTGAGGTTGCTATTTTTTCAGCAGGGACAGGGAATCCATATTTTACTACTGATACAGGTTCGTCACTTCGAGCTATTGAGATTGAGGCTGATGCAATGTTGAAAGGTACGCGCGTTGATGGTATTTATACTGCAGATCCAGAGAAAGACCCAACTGCAACTAAGTTTGATGACATTACCTATGACGAAATTTATCATAGAAATCTAAAAGTGATGGACTTAACTGCTACTACCATGTGCAAAGAAAATAACATGCCTATTTATGTTTTTGATATGGATACAGTTGGGAATTTGAAAAAGGTGATGTTAGGTGAGAATATTGGTACATTAGTTAAGAACTAACTTGAATAAAGGTGTTATTCTTTTGAAATAAATAATAAATTGTATTTTTGTGCCCAAAATAAAATAAAGACAAAAGTTTATGGCAGAAATAAAAGACTTTCTTAGTGTAGCAGAAGAAAGCATGGAGAGTGCTATTATGTTTTTAGATGAGGCTTTAGCTCATATCCGTGCAGGTAAAGCAAGTCCTCGTATTCTTGATGGCGTTCGCGTAGATTATTATGGAAGCATGGTGCCAATTAGTAATGTGGCAAATATTTCAACTCCTGATGCTAAGACTATTAGCATTCAAGTGTGGGAGAAATCTATGTTGGCTGATGTAGAACGAGCAATCATTAACTCAGAAGTGGGAATTACTCCTATGAATAATGGTGAGCAAATTCGTTTGCAAATCCCTCCTTTGACTGAAGATCGTCGTAAAGAACTGACTAAACAAGCTAAACAAGAAGGTGAGGATGCTAAGATTAGTGTTCGTAATGCTCGTCGTGATGCTATTGAAGGTCTTAAGAAGGAATTGAAGAACGGGATGCCTGAGGATGTTGAAAAAGATGGAGAAGCAGAAGCGCAAAAGCTACATGATAGATTCATTAAAAAAGTAGATGAGTTGATTGCAGCTAAAGAAAAAGAAATCATGACCGTGTAAAAACGATTCAGTTTTAATAAAAGATAGTAACTTTGCCATTCTTGAAAAAGGATGGCAATTTTTTTGTCTTAAATTAAAATAAATGCGAGGATTAGTAGTTAAAAATACCGGGAGTTGGTATCAGGTTAAAACTGATGGCGACGAAATGTTTGACTGTAAAGTGAAAGGAAGCTTTCGGTTGAAGGGTATTAGAAGTACGAATCCTATTGCTGTAGGAGATTGGGTGGAGTTTGATGATTCCGGTGAAGGTTCCGGTCTTATTTCAAAGATTGAGGAGCGTAAAAATTACATTATTCGTCGAGCATCAAATTTGTCAAAACAGTCGCATATTATTGCTGCTAATCTTGATCAAGTGTTTTTGATTGCTACGGTGAATTATCCCGAGACATCTACCATGTTTATTGATCGTTTTTTGGCAACAGCAGAGGCCTATCGTGTGCCGGCAAAACTAATATTCAATAAGATTGATTTATATTCTGAGGATGAGATGATGTATCTTGATGCTTTAATCTTCTTGTATGAAACGATTGGTTATAAATGCTTTAAGGTGTCATCTATAGATGATGAAGGTGTCGATTTGTTAAGGGATGAGCTTGTGGGAAAAGTGACTTTGCTTTCAGGAAATTCGGGTGTGGGTAAGTCAACATTAATTAATGCAATAAATCCGAATTGGGAAGCAAAAACTAGTGATATATCTGATTACCATAATAAGGGAATGCATACAACTACTTTTTCGGAGATGTTCCCAATGGAAGGTGGTGGTTATGTGATTGATACTCCAGGTGTCAAAGGTTTTGGGACTATAGATTTTGAGACGGGAGAGGTGTCTCATTATTTTCCTGAAATATTTGAGTATTCAAAGAAATGTAAATTTAATAACTGTACGCATGTTCATGAACCAGGATGTGCAGTGAGATTGGCAATTGAAAATCATGAAATAAGCGAGTCAAGATATACTAGTTATTTGAGTATATTGGAAGACGGGCAAGAAGGAAAATACAGATGAATATTTTTATTACTCAATATCAGAAGTTAAAACGCTTGCTAGTGTTTGTTGCAGTGCTGATTGTTGTAACAGCTATGTTTTTGACTCATTTGATGGTGAGCCAGTTGGCTGATCAAGAGACGCATAGCATGGAGGTGTGGGCCGAAGCTACTAGGCAATTAGCCGTAGCGGATGAAAATGCAGATATGACTTTGGTTCTTAAAGTGCTAAATGAAAATACGACAATTCCTGCGGTGCTTGTTGATGAGAATGATAAGTTGGTAAATCTTGATTATGGAATTTGTAATGTTGAGTTGCCTGAGGAAAATATTGATGAATTCATTGCAAAAGAAATTAAGAATTTAAAGAAATCTAATCCTCCAATTGTAATTGAAATAAATGGAGAAACAAAACATTATGTTTATTATGATGTCTCAAAATCCATTAAGTATTTATCAAGGTTTTCGTATGCCATTTTTGGAGTAGTTTCGTTGTTTCTTGTTTTTGCTTTTATGGTTTTTACTAATTCTAAGAAGGCAGAACAGAATCAGGTGTGGGTAGGTTTGTCAAAAGAGACAGCTCATCAGCTTGGAACTCCTATTACTTCATTGTTGGCATGGGTTGAGATTTTAAAAAGCAAGAAGATTGAAGAGCGTTTGATATCAGAAATGGGGAAAGATGTAAATCGACTTCGTATTATTGCAGAGCGTTTTTCTAAGATTGGCTCTAAACCTGAGTTGGAGTTAGTTCCATTTTTTTCGGTTTTGGATAATGCTGTAACATATTTAAGAAATAGAACTTCGCAAAAAGTTATTATTGAAACTCAATTTACTGTTCCTGAGAAAACATTAGTTTCATTAAATGTACCTTTGTTTGAATGGGTGATTGAAAACCTATGTAAGAATGCTATTGATGCTATGGACGGTGAAGGTCGAATTGATATTAAGGTGTTTGCGCAAGGTGAAAATTATGTGATTGAAATAAAAGATACTGGTAAAGGTATTCCGAAATCAAAATATAAAACGGTGTTTAATCCAGGCTACACTACTAAAAAAAGAGGCTGGGGGCTAGGGCTTTCCTTAGTGAAGAGAATTGTTGAGGTTTATCATTCGGGGCGTATTTATGTAAAGAACTCAGAAATTGATAAAGGGACCACATTTAGAATATATTTACCTAAAAATAATTCTATTTAAAACACTGTAAATTAGGTATTTGTGCTGCATTTGGATCCTTGCTATCAAAAAAAAATGTGAGTTTTGTTTTTTCTATATAAGAATTATGTACCTTTGCAAAGTTTTACTAGTCTAAGACTGTGGCAAAATTTGATCTGTATAAAATCCAATTAAGATCTCTCTCTGAGGGTAGTCATTCTTTTGAATATGAGTTAGATAATAGCTTTTTTGAGAAGATTGATAGTCCTGAAGTTCAAAGAGGTAAAGTGAAAGTTTTAGTTAATCTAAAGAAGATATCTAATACTTTCGAGCTGGATTTTGATTTAAATGGAATCGTTTATATTCCTTGTGATAGATGTCTTGATGACATGGAGCAAGGTGTTGGATATCAGGGGAAATTGTTTGTCAAGTTTGGGGCAGATTATTCACAAGAAGATGATGAAGTTATTGTAATTCCAGAGTCTGATGGTGAAATTAATATTGCATGGTTCTTATTTGAATTTGTGGCGTTAAGTATTCCAACAAAGCATGTGCATGAACCGGGAAAGTGCAATAAAACTATGTCGTCAAGATTAAAAGACCACTTGGTTCATGAAGATGAAGAAGACTATGGTCAATCTGTTATGGATGACGACCAAGATGTAAGAATAGACCCGAGATGGGAAGAATTAAAGAAAATAATTGATAATAATTAAAGGTAAAAAGAAGAAATGGCACATCCAAAGAGAAAGCAGTCAAATAGAAGAACTGCAGCTAGAAGAACACATTATAAGGCTGTTGCTCCAACTTTAGCAGTTTGTTCAAACTGTGGTGCAATGCATATCTATCACACTGTATGTGGTGAATGTGGTTATTACAGAGGTAAATTAGCAGTTGAAAAATTAGCAGCTGTATAATTTTAAGTTTCTGAATACTTAAAAAATAATCGGTAAAAAATACGATTTGCCCTAGAAATTATTTTTAGGGCAATTTTTTTTAGGTTCTATAGACCGATTGAAAATCTATTTTTATGATACACGCAGCAATTACTGGAGTAGGGGGATATGTTCCTGATTATGTACTTAATAATGAAGAATTAAGTAAAATAGTGGATACTACTGACGAGTGGATTATGACTCGTATCGGTATTAAAGAGAGACGCATCTTGAAAGGTGAAGGTCTAGGTACCTCATATATGGGGGAAAAAGCAATTAGACAATTGTTGGAGAAAACAAATACAAATCCTGAAGAGGTTGATGTAATTATTTGTGCAACAACAACGCCTGATCATATATTTCCAAATACAGCTTCAATTTGTGCTGAAAAAAATGGAATTAAGAACGCATTAGCATTTGATATGTCTGCTGCATGTTCTGGATTTATTTTTGCACTTGAAACTGGAGCTAACTTTATTAAATCAGGAAGATATAAGAAAGTTATCGTTTTGGCAGCAGAAAAGATGTCGTCTATTACTGACTATACAGATCGTACAACATGTCCTTTGTTTGGTGATGGTGCTGCATGTGTTATGTTGGAGCCTACAGAAGAAAATGTGGGAGTGTTGGATACAATTCTTCATACAGATGGAGTTGGATACCCACACTTGCAAATGAAAGCTGGCGGTTCTGCTTACCCTGCTTCTCATGAAACAGTTGATAATAGACAGCATTTTGTATATCAAGAAGGTCAAGCTGTGTTTAAACATGCAGTTACTAAAATGGCAGATGTTGCTGTGGAAATTGTTGAGCGTAATGGTTTGACAAAAGACGATGTTGCATGGTTTGTTCCTCATCAAGCTAACTTGAGAATTATTGATGCAGCGGTAAAAAGAATGGGTGTTGATTATGATCATGTAATGATTAACATTCAAAAATATGGAAATACTTCAGGAGCAACTCTTCCAATATGTTTGTGGGAATGGGAAAAGCAATTGAAAAAAGGTGATAATATTATTTTTGCTGCATTTGGTGCCGGATTTACATGGGGTTCTGCTTATGTAAAATGGGCTTATGATGGAAAATAAAACCAAGTTTGGTAACTAGATAAAAAGCACGGCCAATTGAGGTCGTGCTTTCTTTTTATATAAAGTTGAAAAAGTACTATCTTTGCAGCTCATTAAGTTAAAGTTACAGAAATAATGCATAAAGCCGGATTTGTAAATATTGTTGGGAATCCCAATGTAGGGAAGTCAACCCTTATGAATGCTTTGGTTGGCGAAAGAATCTCAATCATAACCTCAAAAGCACAGACTACTCGTCATCGTATTATGGGGATTGTTAATGGTGATGATTTTCAAATAGTATATTCTGACACCCCCGGGGTGTTGAAGCCAAATTATAAGTTGCAAGAATCAATGTTGGCATTTTCAAAGTCAGCTCTTGCTGATGCGGATGTGTTATTGTATGTGACTGATGTATTTGACTCAAAAGAGAAAAATGCTGAGTTTGTTGAGATGGTAAAATCAAATGATGCTCCATTGATTCTTGTTATCAATAAAATTGATTTGATAAATCAGGAAAAACTTGAGGCTCTAGTGGATGCATGGAAGGAGGCTTTGCCTAATGCAGAAATTTTGCCTGTATCAGCAATGGCTAAGTTTAACTTAGAGCCTTTATTGAAGAGAATAAAAGAGCTTTTACCTGAATCTCCTCCATTTTTTGATAAAGATTCTTTGACTGATAAGCCAGAGCGTTTCTTTGTGACAGAGATTATTCGAGAAAAGATTCTGTTGAACTATGAGAAGGAAATCCCATATTCAGTAGAGCCTGTTGTCGAGCTGTTTAAGGATGAAGAGAAAATAATACGAATTAATGTCGTAATCTATGTTGAGCGAGACTCTCAAAAGGGGATTGTTATTGGGCATGGTGGAAAAGCTATAAAAAACCTTGGTATCGAGGCAAGAAAAGATATTGAAGCATTTTTCCAAAAGAAAGTCTATTTAGAGATTTTTGTGAAAGTTGAGAAAGACTGGCGCAGTTCTGATAGAAAGTTAAAAGGTTTTGGGTATAATCTTGATTAATTAACCTTGAGGGCTTGTTGGTGTGCTATTTTATACCTTCAGGATACTCTCCATTTTATTTAAAATGAATAATATTGTTGCAATTGTTGGACGCCCAAATGTAGGTAAGTCCACATTATTTAATCGCTTAACAAAAAGTCGTAGAGCGATTGTTGCTGATGAAGCAGGTACAACCAGAGATCGTCAATACGGTAAATCAGATTGGGGTGGTCGTGAGTTTTCTATAATCGACACCGGAGGATGGGTTGTAAACTCGGATGATGTATTTGAACATGAGATTAAGCGTCAGGTTTCTATTGCTATTGAGGAAGCTGATGTAATTTTGTTTATGGTAGATATCCTTAGTGGTATTACTGATTATGATGAGGCTATTGCCGGAATGTTGCGTCGTTCAAAGAAGCCGGTAATATTAGTTTCGAATAAGGTAGATACCTTTGAACATCAATATCAAGCTGCTGAGTTTTATGCGTTTGGTTTAGGTGAACCATATATTCTTTCAGCGCTAAATGGTCTTGGTACTGGTGATTTGCTTGATGAAATTATCAAACATTTCCCTGAAGATGCAGAAGATGATTCATATCTAGAGACTTTACCTAGATTTGCTGTTGTCGGTCGTCCAAATGCCGGAAAATCATCATTAGTGAATGCGTTTCTTGATGATCAAAGATCAATTGTAACAGACATTGCTGGTACAACTCGGGATTCAATCTATACTCGTTATAATAAGTTTGGTCATGATTTCTATTTGGTAGATACTGCCGGAATTAGAAAGAAAGCAAAGGTAAACGAGGATCTTGAGTATTATTCAGTTATTAGATCAATTCGCGCAATTGAGAATGCCGATGTTTGTTTGTTGATGATTGATGCAACAAGAGGCATTGAAAGTCAGGATTTAAATATTTTTTCTGTGATTCAGAAGAATAAAAAAGGACTTGTTGTTTGTGTTAATAAGTGGGATCTTATTGAGAATAAACAAGCGAATGATGCAAAAGAGTTTGAAGAAAAGATTCGTGAACGCTTGGCACCATTTGTAGACTTCCCAATTATTTTTACTTCAGCAATAACTAAGCAAAGAATCTTTAAAGTGATTGAACTTGCTTTAGAAGTGTATGAGAATAAAAAGAGAAGAATTCCTACAGCAAAGTTAAACGAGTTTTTCTTGCCGTTGATTGAAAATTATCCTCCTCCAGCATTGAAAGGTAAGTTTATTAGGATAAAGTATGTAACGCAATTACCAAAAACAATGACTCCGTCTTTTGTGTTCTTTGCAAATTTGCCACAGTATGTAAAAGATCCTTATAAAAGATTCTTGGAAAATAAACTTAGAGCAGAGTGGGACTTTAGTGGTACTCCTGTAAATTTATTCTTTAGACAGAAATAGAATATATAGTGTAATAAAAAAGGCTTGGTAGAATTTTTACCAAGCCTTTTTTAATTTTATTATTTAGTTAGTAATATCTTTTCTGCTCTGTAGCCTTCTGTTGTTTCTACTCTTAAGATATAATATCCTTCATTAAGAGCTTGAAGGTTTAGGTTAAGCGTTTGTGTGCTGCTGTGGTCAGCCTGAACTAATTGTGTGCCTGTTAAATCAATTATCTTAACTGATCTTATTACTGATGCATTTCTAATAGCAAGTAATCCATTTCTTGCAGGGTTAGAAATTATGATGTTGTTAATGCTGCTTTCAGATGTTGCATTAAAATTAGCATCACTAACGGTAATATATGAGCTTCCGATAGAGCCATTAAAAGAACCATCTAGTTGGATCCAATATGTTTTTCCAGGGGTAAGGCCTGTCGCATTTGATATTGTTGCTGCATTTTCTGCTGCACTCGCATCGTCATTGGCAGCTAGAAGCTCATATTTAGAGGTATTACCTGATATTATATCAAGATATGTTCCCGTGCTTTTTGCATTGTATAATGCGATTTTATTATCCATCCCTGTGGTTGTTATATTTACTTTTCCACTTGAAGGGGCTGTAAATTTAAACCAAAGGCTGTTGTTTAAGTTGTCTTCTCCGGAACACCATCCTGTTTGTGATATGCAGTCTGTAGCTGGAGCAATCGGTTCATTGGTTTCCCAAGTAGCATATTTATTGCTGAATGGCCCCTCAGTTATTTCTAAAGTTAATGCTTTGGCATCTTCAATGTCATCATATAATGCGCAGTCTTGTGTAACTGTTATAAGAACAGAATCAGTACCAATGCACGAGCCTAATGTTCCTTCTATTTTGATATAGCTATTTGTTTCTCCTACATTAATAGTTACTTCATCTGTTGTAGTTCCATTAATATATGAAGGGGCTAGCCATTTATAGCTATCCGCACCATATGCCTTTATTGTTATGGTTTTGTTTTTTAATTGAGTGAAGTAATTTGTTGTGTCTTTAAGATATAGTGGCACCCCATCCAAAACTTCAACTATGCTTGATATCTGCACAGAATCAGAATCAGACGATGTGATTCCTTTTAAGGTGATGTGTTTAATCCCAGAAGTGCTGTATTGTACGCTTACTGTTTCAGAAGTTGAGTTGGTTGTAGCTGTTGCTGGTGTAGCACCTTCTCCTAAATCCCAGTTGTAACTATCAAAGGTTCCGGTAGTATTGTTGCTAAAAGTAACAGTTTCATTAGTGCAAACTTTTGATTTGTCAGCTGTTGCTGCTAAGTTATTTGTGTTGTCTGTTGCATATACCTTAAGACATAGGTTGTATTCTCTTACTCCAGAGCCAACTTCCCTCCAGGCTACAGTGTCGCTATCTATGAATTTAAACCATTGACTACCGGTAGGTTTGACATCGACAGAGGCATAGTTTGTTATTGAGCTTTCAGTGGGTAATATACATATGTTGTCAGACTGTGTTTTGTATTTAACCTTGACAAAAAAATCGCCATTAATGTCTGCTGAAACGGCTATAGTATGATAGCCAGGGAATTCTATGAAGTTATCATTGCTAGATCCAAGTAATGTGCTTAAGGTTTCTCCCGATTTAGCCGCATAGATATCTACATCAACAGTTGTTTTGGCTGCATGTGTGTACACTCCAATATATTTGATAGACTGAGTATTTGTCGATGAAAACTTTGATAGTGATATTACAGAATCGATACCACCAGTAACTCCATGTGTAAATCCTAATTTATCAGAATAGTAGACTGTGTCAATTTCTTCTTTTTCAACTCTTTTAGTGTAGGCTGTAGCTGAGGTGCCGATATAATAATCTTCGTATGAAGCATAATAGTACCCTGAGTCGTCACTGCTAGTTCCAAGTGTGTTTCTAACAATCCAAGCTCCTGGTTGTGATGGTGAATCATAGCCAGGGATGGTTATAACGAAATTGTCATCCCAGCCAACGATTACTCCTGCGTGGTTTGCACTTCCAAAACCAGTGCTGTCTGAGGTATATGTGGCATAGGTAGAGAAGTTGTATTTCGTTTGTAGCGCATATGTATTTGCAGCAGTAAATACTGCACCATAGCGATAAACCATTTGTTTAATGATTTGTGTTTGTTTTGGAATAAATATGGCTTCTGTCATATAAGCTCCTTTGTCAGCCTTTGTTAAGCTGGTGTTGCATGTGCCTGTAGTGCTATTAATGTATGGGTCCACAGTTTCTTTATATGGCCCGGCATATCTTGATAAATATGCAATAGCCATGTCTGCAGTTCCTCCATTGTTTTTTTCAGGGATGAAGCCATGGCAGTTAGCAAGGTTTTCTGTAGAATAAGGTTCGTTGGATAACCCCATTTTTGCCCAGCTAATTTGCAAAGCATCTAAAGCTGAGAAAGTCCAACAGGTATTAATGCTTTCCTGATTTCTAACTGATGGGACGATTCCTTCTGTGCGTGAATCAAAGCTTGAAGGAAGGGATAATGTGCTTCTTAAGCTTGTAAGTGAGGTGAAATCAAAATTAATTGGAGTTGGGATGTAGCTTCTGCTTTGGTTATTGTTTATTGCGTTTATGAATTCAGGATTGAGATCTATCTTTTTCTCAATGATGTTTTTTGCAAACACATTAGTTAATGTGACTAGTGGAAGTATTATTAATAATGCTTTTTTCATATTAAGATTCTTTCTTTTTTAATTCTGGGTAGCTGATGCGAGTGTGATACATAGTTTTTAGCTTTTCTTTAAAGACCGATTTGGCTGTTTCTACATCCTTAAATGTAATCTTTGCATCTTTATAAAGTCCATCCGCCATTTGTTTGCCAACAATAGAATTTACTAGGTGATTGATGCTGTCATTAGTGTATTCTTTTAAACTTCTAGATGTTGCTTCTATGGCGTCCGCCATCATAAGTATTACATGCTCTTTAGTTGTAGGTAGTGGTCCTGGGTATTGAAAAGCATCATCCGCAATTTCTACATCAGGATACTTGTTGAGAAATGAATTGTAAAAAAATAAGGTTCTACTTTTCCCGTGGTGAGTTGTTATAAACTCAATTACCTTACTTGGGAGATTATTCTTTTCTGCAATTTTAACCCCATCCTCAACATGGTTAATAATCTTTTTTGATGCAGTTTCGAAATCCATGTTTGCCAATGGGTTGATGCCAGATGACTGGTTCTCTGTAAAATAAATTGGATTTGCCATTTTTCCTATGTCGTGATACATTGCTCCTGTTCTAACAAGTAGGGCATTTGCATTAATTTCTTTTGCTGCTTCAGAGGCTAAATTTGCTACTTGAAGTGAATGTTGGAATGAGCCAGGAGCTAATTCTGCAAATCGTTGTAGTAATGAAGTATTTACATTTGAAAGCTCGATTAGAGACATGTTTGATAAAAAACCAAAAGCTCTTTCAATGATGTATATTAATCCATATGAGAACAGAAGGAGTAAAGAGCTGCTGGCAAAATATATAATATATTGATAGTCTGTTTTCTGTATATTTGCTTCTACAAGTAAGCTGTATCCAATATATATTGCCATGTAGCTTATAAATACTAACAGCATTGCCTTTGTAAGGTGAGATCGTTGGGTTACATTTTTTAAACCAGAAATAGCTGCTAGTCCTGCAGTTAATTGTAATAATATAAATTCATAGGGTTCTGGAGCAATAAAGGAGATTAAAAGTATGCTTATAGTGTGTATAAATACAGCTGTCCGAGAATCAAAGAATGTTCTAATAATTATTGGAAGGATGGCGAAAGGTATAAAGTAGATGTGAAATAAATTCAGCCTTACAACAACTGAAGATATTAACATTATAAATGTTATCATTAAAAGAATAAAAGTGGTTTCTTTTAAATTGTTGTAAATAACCGGTCTAAAAAGATAAAGGTATAAAAACATAAATGCCATGATAGAAGCGATAACTATAAATTCTCCAACCCACATTAAATTATATTGAGGGTTCATTCCTCTTTGTTTATCTATCTCAATTTTTAATGAGTTAAGGTAACGGTTTGTTTTCTCAGTAACAATTTCTCCTCTGTCAATAATTCTTTCACCTGCTTGAATCATACCTGATGTTAAAGAAACTCTATCTAAAACATCATTTCTATAAATATCAGTTAGGTTTTTATCATATGATAAATTTTCAGAAAGAAGTAGATTTAAGTTGCTTGTTCTGAGTCTGTTTGTATTAAGGGTAGCAGGTCTGTTGTTTATGATATATTCATAAGCAGATCTTACTGTGAAAGTTTCATTAATTGGCTTTCTGTGTGAAACTAAAGCAGAATCAATAATATAAATGCTAGTGTCTTTATTGTCAATTAGATTTTTTATCTCCTCAGGACTGATGATTCCGACAGAATATACATATTCAATTTGTTTTTTTAGATATTCAATATATTCATCCGGAAGTTCATGTTCTTTGTTCCCTTCTAGTAAAAGTTTTATTGATTTATCAATAGCAGATAAATCCTGTTTGTAGTATGGGTAAAAATCTTCTAAAGCTGCTTTTTGGTCATTGCTGTATTCGTATTTTTCCTTGTATATAGGGAAGTTGAAAGGCGCAGTCATTAGTTCATATGACCAAGGTTTTCCAATTTGATACTGATATTTAAATGTATTTTGTCGAGGTAAGAGCTGAACTAATACTAGTACTGTTATAGCAAAAAATGCAACTCTAATCAGAAGTTTTAATTTTGGCTCAAGAAATATATTTTTCATATAATACTATGATCTAATTAGTTTTGAAATAGGGTATTAAAACCGTAATTAATTTTCAAAAATACTTAAAATGCTTGAAGTTTCCTTATTTTTGTGTCAAAATCGTTAGTATGGAATTTTACATTTTTAATGTATGTACGGGATTAATTTGAACAGTGTTTTGCCAATGCGAAAAGATGCATGTGAGCAGAGTGAGATGGTAAATCAGTTATTGTTTGGGGAGCACTATGTGTTGTTGGAGGAAGTTGATAAGTTTCTGAAAATAAAGAGTCTATGTGATTCTTATGAAGGCTGGATAGATAAAAAAATGGGAACCCCAATTTCTAAACAATTGGCTGATGAGCTAACTGATGAGGATTTGCCCGTTACAAATAAACCTATTGCAAGCTGTTTTATTGAGTCTCGTAATGAAAATTTAATATTGACAGGAGGTAGTTCTCTTCCATTATATGATCCAAAGAAAGAATCTTTTACTATTGGTGATACTACTTTTCATATAGCGAAGGAGCAGGTTAATATGCCTTTAACAAAAAATTATTCTGGCGATGAGATGCTTTCTGTTGCATTTAAATATCTGAACACACCTTATTTATGGGGAGGAAGAAATGCTCTTGGAATAGATTGTTCCGGTTTTGTGCAAGTTGTTCTTTCAATATGTGGATATCGTTTTCCAAGAGATGCTTATCAGCAAGTGGAAAAGGGATCTTTAATTAGCTTCCTGCCAGAAGCTCGTTCTGGAGATTTAGCTTTCTTTGAAAATGCCGAAGGGCGAATTACGCATGTTGGTATTTTGATAAATAATAATCAAATAATTCATTCATCCGGACGAGTTAAGATTGAATCGATTGATGCTCAGGGTATTATTAATGAGGATACAGGCAAGTATAGCCACAAACTTCGTGTAATAAAGCGCGTTCTGTAGTCATTACATTGGGTCTACATCCAAATGTATTTGTAGTGATTTGTATAAATCAAGACTTCTGATTTCATCTGAAACTTTCTGAATAAGGTTTTTGGCTTCTTCATTCGATGCTTCAGCTTCTATTTTCATCATTATGCGTTTAATGCAAAGGTTTTGTATGCGTGTGATAGGCGGATTATCAGGGCCTAAAACTCTATAGCCAAAAACAGTTCTTAGTTTTATGGCCATTTCATTTGCTGCCTTGTTTAGTATTTGTATGTCTCTATGTTTAAGGTGGATGTATATTAATCTGTAATACGGTGGATATTTAAATGCATGTCTTTCTTCCATTTGAAGTTTAAACATGCTTTTGTAATCGTTCTCAATTACTTGTTTGATGATAGTATGCTTAGGGTTAGAAGTTTGTAGGATTACTGTCCCTTGTTTGTTTTTTCTTCCGGCTCGTCCACTTACTTGTGCAATCAACTGAAAAGCTCTCTCGTGTGCTCTGAAATCAGGGAAATTAAGCATGTTGTCTGCATTAAGGATGCCGACAAGACTTACATGCGCAAAATCAAGTCCTTTGGAAATCATTTGTGTTCCAATAAGAATGTCAACTCTTTGTTGGTCAAAGTCATCAATGATTTTTTCGTATGCAGTTTTTGTTCTAGTTGTGTCAAGATCCATTCGGGCAACTCTTGCTTCTGGGAACAGAGCTTGTATTTCGTCCTCAATTCTTTCAGTTCCAAAACCTTTTGAGTCAATATGTTCGTGTCCGCATTTTGGACATTGATTGGGTATCGGTTCAGTGTATCCGCAGTAGTGGCAAGTTAATGCCCTAAAAGCTTTGTGAACGGTTAGGCTGACATCGCAGTTTTTGCATTTTGGGACATAACCACAACTGGTGCATTCGATAAACGGAGCAAATCCTCTTCTATTCTGAAATAATATAATTTGCTCATTGTTGTTTAAGGTTTGTTCCATCTTTTCAAGTAATACAGGAGAAAATAACGATTTCATCTGTTTCTTTCTTCTGAATTCCTTGATGTCAACAGCAATGATTTCAGGTAATGCAATTTCCTCATGTCGTTGCATTAATTCTACTAATCCAAACTTTCCACTTAAGGCGTTGTTGTATGATTCAATAGATGGAGTTGCACTTCCTAAAATTACCTTCCCTCCATGCATGCTTGATAGGACTATTGCAGCATTTCTGGCATTATAGCGTGGTGCCGGGTCGTATTGTTTGTAAGTATTTTCGTGTTCCTCATCAACAATAATAAGACCTAGGTCTTTGAATGGTAGAAATATAGAGGATCTAACACCAATAATAACTTGATAACCTTTGTCTTTTAGTAGGTTGTTCCAGATTTCAACTCGTTCAGCATCAGGGAACTTTGAGTGGTAAACGCCTAGTTTATTCCCGAATACTTTTTTTAATCGAGTTGTAAGTTGTGAAGTGAGTGCAATTTCCGGCAGTAGGTATAGTACCTGTCTGCCTGATTTTAGCGTTTCTTCAATTAGCTTTATGTAAATTTCAGTTTTCCCACTGGATGTAACTCCATGTAGAAGCACTGTGCTACGCTCTCTAAAGTGATTTAGGATTTCGCCATATGCTTTTTCTTGAAACTGGTTGAGTTTGTGTCTGGTTTGTGTTTCAATTACAGACAGGTCTAGTCTTCCGACTTCTTTTTTATATGATTCCAGAATCCCTTTTTCAATAAGTCCTTTAAGGATTGTGTTGCCGAAATTTGAAGATTCAAGTAGCGTTTTTTTTGAAATTTCAACAGTTTTTTCAGAGGTAAATGCCTTTGAATAATCTAAATAGTGAAGCAAGAGGTCAGCTTGTTTCTTTGCCTTCTTCAGTTGGTCAAATACTGATTTTATTCTTTCTTCATCCCTTAGATTTGTATTTAATCGAACAAATTCTTCTAGTTTTGGTTTGTAAGATTCGATAATCTTCTCTTTGATGATGATTGCTTCTTTTTCTAGTAGTCTTTTTAAAATTGGGAGAGGATTCTTAATGCCAAGTTCTTTTTCAATGTCTTTAATGCTAAGTGATTTGCCTCCTGATAACTTTAGAATTAATTCTTGTTCACGAGGTGTAAGTGCGCTAGCATCGTCTTCAAAGTCGTCTTTAATTGTGATTTGGGTTTCACTTTCAAGTTTTAAGCCGGAAGGAAGTGCTGCTTTATAAACATCACCCAGATAACATTGATAGTAGTTGCTA
This sequence comes from Paludibacteraceae bacterium, assembly GCA_963662245.2. GTDB lineage: Bacteria > Bacteroidota > Bacteroidia > Bacteroidales > Paludibacteraceae > JAFGVL01. The sequence continues at coordinate 217,622 of CAXXVQ010000008.1, forward strand.
ACCCATTCCCAAAAGCGCATTTGTGGTCTTCTGATAATTGGGTAAGCATCAAGTATGGATATTATCTCCTTGGTTTCGTAGTTTTCAGGTTTAATTAAGTGAATAGAATATACAATGCCGGTATAGATTTTTTTCTGTACCGGCACCATAACTCTCATCCCTTTTTTCAAGGATGCTTGTTGATTTATTGGAATTTCGTATGTAAACACATTTGCCAACGGTAGTGGCAAAATGATGTCAGCGTATTTTTTGTTGTCAGCTAATTCCATTATCCTTCAAATTGGAGAAGGTTATTTCATTTGTTTTAGTAATAAACATTTCTCAGGAACACCAAGTCCAGCTCCTCCACTTTTTTCTTGGTTGCTAACTTTAATGTCTTTGATCATTAGTTGAATAGATGAGTTTCCATTAAAGTTATTTTCTTCAAGTGTATAACAGATGTCAAGTGGGTTTAATGCTTTTAAATATTCATTATACTCATGCATTCTAAATGCGATGCCATTCATTACATTTTCGCAACTTGCATCAAGGAGTTCCATTTTTAAGTGTTCTTGTTCTTTTCCTACAAGTCTGCTTGTGCCATAATCAAAAACCTTGCGGGAGCAGAAAACCGGTTTCATGTTTTCCGGGCCAAATGGATTGAATTGCTTTAGTACTCTAAAGAATTTTGGTGTAATATCCTTAAATGGAATTTCAACATCAATATCAATTTGTGGTTCTGTCTGATCTGGTTTTATGTTTGTTTCAACATATTTGTCAAAACGCTCTCTAAATTCGTCAATGTTTTCTTCTTTTAGCGCTAAGCCGGCCGCATACATGTGTCCACCGAAGTTTTCAAGTAGGTCGCGACATGATTCAATTGCTTTGTAGATATCAAAACCTGGAACAGAACGAGCAGATCCTGTTGCGAGTCCATTGGATTGAGTTAAAACAATTGTTGGTCTATAATATAACTCCGAAAGTCTTGAAGCAACAATCCCAATTACCCCTTTGTGCCATGTTGCATTATAAGCAACAATAGAGCTTTTTTCTAGGATTTCAATGTTTTCGGTTATGTGATTAATCGCTTCGTCAGTAATTGTTTTATCTAGGTCCTTTCGGGTTTTGTTTTGTTGGTCAATTTCTTCACAGCGGATTTCTGCAAAAGAAATGTCATTAGACACTAAAAGCTCAACAGCTTCTTTTGCCAATTGAATTCTTCCGGAAGCATTGATGCGAGGACCAATCTTAAATACGATATCGCTAATTGTGATTTCCTTGTCGCACAAACCACTAATGTTTATAATGGTTTTTAGACCTAAACAAGGGTTTTGGTTTAACTGCTTAAGTCCATAATATGCTAAGATTCGGTTTTCACCTGTAATAGGAACAATATCGGATGCAATACTTACAGCAACAAGATCAAGTAGTGGGTAAAGACTTTCAATCTCAATCCCATTACTAATTGCAAAGCCTTGCATGAATTTAAAACCAACACCACATCCGCACAAATGTTTGTACGGATAAGTGCAATCTGATCTTTTAGCATCAAGTACAGCTACTGCATTTGGAATCTTGTCATCTGGAGTATGGTGATCGCAAATGATAAAGTCAATGCCTTTCTCATTTGCATATTCAACCATCCCAACGGCTTTGATGCCACAGTCAAGAGATATGATTAATGAAAAGTTATTCTCATATGCATAATCAATTCCAGTGCTAGAGATTCCATAACCTTCATTGTATCTGTCTGGGATGTAGTATTCTACATCGTTGTAGATCTGTTTTAAGAACTTAAATACCAAGGCTACTGCGGTAGTTCCATCAACATCGTAGTCTCCATAAATAAGCACTTTTTCTTTATTTCTTAACGCTTGATTCAGCCTATCTACAGCTCTATCCATGTCTTTCATTAAGAATGGGTCGTGTAAGTCAGATAGTTGAGGACGAAAAAAGTTTTTAGCCTCAGCGAAGGTAGTAATACCTCGTTGTACAAGTAGTTGTGTCAGTATTGGGCTGATCCCTAGTTCATTTGCTAATTCTTCTTTTTGTTTTTCTTGTTCTTTAGTTAAGGAATAAAGATTCCATTTGTTATTCATTATATGTGTAGTTATTGTTTTATCTCATAGGCTGTATCATGTTCTGATACATTATTTTATGACGGTGAAAATGTCAATAAATCTAAAATAAACAAAAGTGTTTTCACCGAGTAAATGTTAAAAGCAGCCTGTAAAAGTAGTAAAAAATAGGTGATTTTCAGTATGAAAAAATTGGTTATACAACATAGATTTCACTAAACGGTTGATTTTCTGTAGAGATATTTTTTGTTAAATAATCCACACAGGCAGCGTTTTTTGTATACCTTTACAATTCTTAAGTAATTTCTGTAAAAATTTTTTATGATAAATGACATTAAACAAGCTCTTGAAGTGTTGAGAAATGGAGGGGTTATTTTATACCCAACAGATACAATTTGGGGCTTGGGTTGTGATGCTACAAATGAGAAAGCAGTACAACGAGTTTATGAAATAAAGAAGCGATCTGATTCAAAATCAATGTTGGTTTTATTAGATTCTCCAGCAAAGTTACAGGCATATGTGTCAGAAGTTCCTGATATGGCTTGGGACTTGATTGAACTCTCAGAGAAGCCATTGACAATTGTATATCCAGATGCTAAGAATCTAGCGAAGAATTTGGTGGCTGAAGATGGCAGTGTTGGAATTCGAATTACTAAAGAGGCGTTTTCAAAACAATTGTGTGAAATATTTCGTTTGCCTATTGTTTCTACATCTGCAAATATTAGTGGTACTCCTTCACCAATGTTTTTTTCAGAAATTTCTCCTGAGATTATTTCTCAGGTAGATTTTGTTGTGGGTTATCGTCAGGATGATAAAGGTACTTCAGCCCCTTCGTCAATAATTAAGTTGGGTGTTGGAAATCAAATTCAGATAATAAGAGAGTAAATCTCTTGTTTATAGATGAGAAAAAAAATTCAAATAATTAAATATCTAGTAGCCGATATCTTATCGGCTATGTTTGTTTGGGTGCTGTTCTATGGCTTTAGGGTTTGGGTGGTTGATGTTAATTATTACCCTCCTGAATATAAGTTTTGGATATATCTTTTCTTTTATCCACTAGGTTGGATCTTCTTGCATTATCTTTCCGGTTATTACAATGTTCCCTACCGAAAGTCGCGGTTAGGTGAGTTCTTTACCACATTTTTTATTACAGTAGTTGGAACCATTATTCTATTCTTTGTCATGCTCATTGATGATAAGGTAAGTACAGCTGATGTGTATTATAAATCGATCTCAGCACTGTTTTTATCTCAGTTTTTCATAACCTACATTGTTCGAATATTTATTACTCAAGCAGCAACGAAGAAAATCCATAACAAAGTCTGGGGTTTTAAAACTGTTGTTATTGGGTCTGGAGTAAATGCTCGTCAGGTTTCAGATGATTTAAACAGCATGAAGCAATCTTTAGGTTATGAGATTGTTGGTTTTATTTCAGTAGGAGAGGACTGTAAGGTTGGTAAGGAAAGAATACTTGGGCAATTAGAGGATATTGATTATCTGTTGGAAGCAAATAAAATTGAAGAAGTAATTATTGCGCTTGATGATGTGTATCGCGATGAGGTTTTTGCCGTATTAAGTAAGCTTTATAAGCATAGAGTAGAAATTAAGCTTCAGCCAAGATTATATGAAATTTTGATTGGTAGTGTAAAGGTTGATACGATCTATGCAACTCCATTGATAAATATTGCTCATGGTACAATGCCTATTTGGCAGCAAAATATTAAGCGGGTTATGGATATTTTAGCTTCAATTTTGGTATTGGTGTTTTTTTCTCCAATGTATTTGTATGCAGCAATCCGTGTTAAGATGGATTCTAAAGGTCCTATATTTATAGCTCAAGAGCGTTTGGGTAAATATGCCAAGCCATTTTTGATGTATAAATATCGTTCGATGTATGTTGGTGCAGAAAATGGAGTTCCACAACTTACTCAGCTTGATGATGCACGAATAACTAAGTGGGGGCGTATTATGCGTAAATATCGTATAGATGAATTTCCACAGTTCTGGAATGTGTTAAAGGGGGAGATGTCAATTGTAGGGCCTCGTCCGGAAAGAAAATATTTTGCAGATCAGTTGGTTGATAAGGCTTCTCACTATAGTTTGCTACATAAGATTAAGCCCGGAATTACATCTTGGGGAATGGTAAAGTTTGGTTATGCAGATTCTGTGGAGAAAATGCTAAAACGACTAGATTACGATATTCTATATGTTGAGAACATGTCATTACTGGTAGATTTGAAAATCGTAATCTACACATTTAAAATATTATTTACAGGAAAAGGAATTTAATTATGATTAATGCAGAAAAGCTGTCTTCGTATATTACTGACAGAAGGTATGTTAGAATGGCTTATGATAATCTTATAATTTGGAGAGAAAGAAAGATAAAGCTTCATAATTTTATTATAATATTAAGCCTTTTGGTGGGTTTTTGTACTGCCCTGGCTGCAATTCTGCTTAAGAATATTATCCACTTTATGAAGGTCTTCCTAGAAGAGAATATTAATATTGATGGTGTCAACTATTTGTATTTGGCTTTTCCTGCAGCAGGTATTCTGCTTGCTAGTTTTTATGTGAGATTTTTTGTTCGGGATGATATTAGTCATGGTATTACAAAGATTCTTTTTGCAATATCTCAGCGTAAAGCAAGAATAAAGTCTCATAATATGTGGTCATCCATTGTTGCTAGTGCTCTGACTATTGGTTTTGGAGGTTCTGTAGGAGCAGAGGCACCTATTGTGTTAACGGGTTCTGCCATTGGGTCTAACCTTGGCCGTTTCTTTAGGATGGATCAAAAGATTCTGATGTTAATGGTAGGTTGTGGAGCCGCAGGAGCTATTGGTGGAATCTTTAATGCGCCAATTGCAGGTGTAGTATTTACTTTGGAAGTGCTAATGGTTGATTTGACGATGACTTCTGTAGTTCCTCTATTAATTTCATCTGTAACCGCTACCGCAATGTCTTATTTCTTTATGGGAGAGGCAGTTATGTTTCAATTTGAAATATTTGAACCGTTTGCACTAAATCGAATTCCATATTTATTGGTTTTAGGAATTGCCTGTGGATTTGTTGGCTTGTATTTTACTCGCGGAATTTTTTCTATGGAACGCTTCTATAAAAGAATTAGAAATCCATATGTTAAACTTGCAACTGGTGGTATTATTTTAAGTTTGTTAATCTTTTTTCTTCCAACCCTATATGGAGAGGGTTATGATACAATTTCTGTTCTTCTGAATGAAAATCCCGATAAGGTTCTTGAGGGGAGTTTGTTTTATTCATTTAGAGATTTGTCATGGATAATGTTTGTATATATCGGTTTAACATTGTTCTTTAAAATTATTGCAACAAGTTCTACAAATGGAGCTGGTGGTACCGGAGGTATTTTTGCACCTAGTCTTTTTGTAGGTTCGTTAACAGGTTATTTAGTTGCAATATCATTGAATGCTTTTGGGGTAGATCTTCCGGCTAAGAATTTTGCATTTGCCGGCATGGCTGGGGTGTTAGCTGCAGTTATGCATGCTCCATTAACTGGTATATTTCTAATTGCTGAAGTTACCGGTGGTTATGGCTTATTTATGTCTTTGATGATAACATCCACAGTTGCGTACCTGACGATTATTATATTTGAGCCACATAGTTTGTATGCAAAGCGTTTAGCAGAAAAGGGGGAGTTATTAACGCATCATAAGGATAAAGCCGTTCTTACATTAATGACTATGGATGTGGTAATAGAAACTGATCTTAAGGAAGTGCTTCCAGATATGTTTCTAGGTGAGCTTGTTCGAGTAATCTCAGTCTCAAATAGAAATATTTATCCGGTAGTAAATAATCAAGGTTATTTTCTTGGAGAGGTTAAGTTGGATGAGGTAAGAAATATAATGTTCCGTCCTGAATTATACCATAAGTTTACTGTATCAAAATTAATGGTTGCTCCTCCAGATATTATCAAAGTAGATGATTCAATGGATAGAGTAATGATGGTTTTTGATAAGACTAATGCTTGGAATCTACCAGTACTTGATGGAAATGGCCGGTATCTTGGTTATGTGTCAAAATCTAGAATATTTGACTCTTACCGCAGTTTGTTAATAAACTTCTCAGATGATTAACTTATCTGAAGGAGCTTATTATTATTTCTTTCTCTTTTAGGCGTTTCTTTAGTTCTTTATTCTCTTTTTTTAGTTCTTCAATTATTTTAGAAGTATCTTTTCTGCTTATACAAAGAGCATGTTCTGCTGCGATGTCTTCAATATTGGGTTGGCTATTTAAGATTCTAACTTGTTCTGTTTTAGATAGGAACTCAAAAAAGTTATAATTTAAATGTTTGCTAATTTTTGATAGGAGTTTTGTATCAATAGACTCTCTATTGAATATATTGTAGATGTTGTTTCTAGTAGTATTTATCTCCCTAGCAAGACTTACGATGGTTATTTTTCGTAGCCTTACTACTTCTTCAATTTTTTTACCAATGTGTGTCATGAAGTTTTTAAATTTGGTGATGTCGCCCTATTTGTAGGCTATTTTAATTATGTTTTATAAAAGACAATGCTCTGTTTTTACTATTAAAAAAAATAGTATATTTGAAAAAAGGCATGAGGAATGTATTATTTTCCTATACACTCCTATTTATAGGCTTAATTTAATTTCTCGGCTAAAGTAAAATAAAAAATTTAAATACTATTTTAATTAACTAAATTTTTATGCGTATGAATAAACTCGACTTAATTAATGCAATTTCTCAAAATTCCGGATTGAACAAATCAAATTCAAAAAGAGCGTTAAATGCTTTTATTGGAGTAATTACCGAAGAGCTTTCTCAGGGAAACAAGGTTCGAATATCTGGATTTGGTACTTTTAAAGTACACCAAAGAGGAGCAAGGACTGGTATCATTCCAAGCACTAAAAAGATTATTGATATTCCGGCTAAGACTGTTCCGAAGTTTATTATTGCAAATGATTTGGCTAGCGAAATCGATTAGATGAATAAAGGTGGGTGAATCCCACCTTTTATTTTATCCTATAAAGGCTTTTGAATTTATTAAAGAAGGATGTATTCTCTTGGAATCCTGCAAAAAGAGTTGCTCCTGGTCCATAAGAAAATACTGGTGCTGGGCTTGCTGAGTGTTTCTTAGTAGAGAAATTATAAGTGATTTTGTTGGTTGTGAGATTTGAGATTAAACTTAGTCCGCCGGTTTCGTGATCCGCAGTAACTACAATCAGTGTGTGTTTATCCATTTTAGCATAGTCAAGACATAATTTTACTACTTTATCAAAGTCTAATACTTCTTTGATTATGCCATCTTCATTGTTTTTGTGCCCTTCCCAGTCTATTTGAGAACCTTCTATCATAAGAAAGAATCCTTTCTGATTCTTACTTAAAGTGTTTAATGCAGCTTTCGTGCACTGATATAATTGGTTCCCACGCTCGGGTTGATTGGCTAGGTGATTGTTTGCAAGAAGTGCTCCTACTTTAAGTGAATTATTGTTTTCCAAGTCAGATATTGTGTATACAATGTTGTAGCCTTTTTTTCTTAGCTCATTGCTTAGGTTTCTTTTGTCTTTTCTGTTTTCAAAATCGTCTTTTCCTCCTCCAATAAATACATCGATATTTGAGTTAAGGTAGTCTGCAGCAATTTCGTTAGTCATATGCCTGCTGACTTGATGTGCAACAAAACTTGCAGGTGTTGCATGGGTGACATTACATGTGACGACTAAGCCTGTTGCATAGCCATTCTCTTTAGCGATATCCATAATCGATGGCGTTGCAATTGAATCTGGGGTCATTCCAATCATCTCGTTGCGTGTTTTTTTTCCACATGCAATTGCAGTTCCACCAGCACCGGAGTCAGTGATTTCGTGGTCAAAAGAATATGTTTTTGAGAAGCCTGAATAGGGGAAGTCCTCTATATATAGGTGTTTGTTGTTTGCCAGCGATGAGGCGTAGATTTGGTTTATTCCCATTCCATCTCCTATAAGGAGAATTATGTTTCGGACACTGTCGGTTTGAGAGAATATAACTTGAGATAAAAGTAGCCCAGCTAGGATAAGTCTATATTTCTTCATTTGAGTGAAATTCAGTTGTTTCTTCAGAAGGTAAAGTTATAAGTTTTCTGATAGAAACAAGCTCATTTCTAACTTTTTGAAGTCGTTCGTAGATTTCTTGATTTGACTTTATTTCAGACTTGTTTTCAAGGATTTTCTTTTTGGCTCCAGGTAGGGTTAGTCCTTGTATTTTTACAAGATGATAGATTAATTTAATGATCTCAATATCATCTTCTTTGTAAAACCGAGTGCCTTTTGAGTTCTTGTTTGGCTTAATAAGTGGCTCAAATTCTTTTTCCCAGAATCGTAACAATGATTGATTGACATCAAACATTTCTGATACTTCGGATATGGAATAGTAGAGCTTACCCATTTTGTTGTTATTTGATTATAAGTCTTTGTCCCGTAACAATTCTGTTGCGTCTAAGGCCGTTCCATCTTTTTATGTCGCTTACCTTTACGCCATATTTGCTTGCAATTCCAGAAAGAGTTTCTCCTCGTCTAACTCGGTGTGTTTTTCTTTTGTGATAGGTGCTTTTTGGAGCTTGTTGCATTAACACCACTTCTTCGTCCATTTTAATGCTGTCTTCTTTAGACATCTCGGTGTAAATAGAGTCTCTTTTGTTGATGAATCTTAATGCGTAATTATTTGGTAATCTTAACTTGTAAGTTGTTGTTGGAGTTCCAGGAATTACATCGCGTCTGTACTGAGGATTGAGTATTCTCAGTTCCTCAATAGGGATATTTAATGTAGAAGCAACTTTAGATAACTCTAGTCTTCTGTTGATGTTAATTGTGTCTGAATACATAGGCATGTTTACCTTAGTTGGGCAAAGGTTATGCTCTTTGTTATAGGTCATTACATAATTAGCAGCAATAAAGATTGGTACATAACTTCTCGTTTCTCTAGGTAGGAATGGATAAATCTCCCAGAAGTTTCTTTTCCCGCCAGAGCGACGAATCGCTTTGTTTACATTCCCGGGGCCACAGTTGTATGCCGCGATTGCTAGGTGCCAATCTCCATAGATCTGGTATAAGTCTCTTAAAAATCGAGCTGCAGCCTGAGTGGATTTGACAGGGTCGCGTCTTTCATCAATTAAGGAATTTACTTTTAAGCCATACATTCTACCTGTAGATGGCATGAATTGCCAAAGTCCTGCAGCTCCAACTCTTGAAACTGCTCCCGTGTTCATTGCAGATTCAATAACTGGTAAATATTTGAATTCAAGAGGTAGCCCGTATTGCTCAAGGATATCATCGAACATTGGGAAATAGTATTTTCCAAGCCCTAACATTTTTTCTACCTGAGGTCTTTTCCTTTCAGTGTAGAATTCAATAAATGATTTAACCGCATTATTGTAGGGCATATCTATTTCGTACGGAAGTGCAGAAAGTCTTTTTTGATATACGCTATCAGGGTATGATATGTTTATATCAAATTCTTTGTCACATTCATTTCTTTTAGATCTTTTTACATAGTAATTGAAAACCAAGCTGTCCAGTGCATTGTTAAATGACTCTGGGATTCCAAAGCTGCTTTCAACGACAGTTGTTTCTTCTGATTCTGTTGTTGTATCAATCTCTATTTGCCTATTTTTATACTTAGAAAAGTCAGGTTTAGATTTTTCATCAGTATTTGGTTTAGCAAAAGCACTTATTGAAGTTGCTGAGATAAGGAATATGTATATAAATTTTTTCATTATTCTAGTTTAGAAATTTAGTTGGCAACGAAGTCCAAAAGTTGATTCATTATTAGCCAAGCTTGTTCCAATGGTTGGTTCAACTCTAAGGCTTAATTTCGGACTTATGTCATAATCAAAAAGTTGTGCATCCACATAAGCATCTAAAATGTTTGCTCCATAAAGAGCAATTATTCCAATAATGCTTAAGTCGCGATATCTTCTGTAATATTGTTCTTTGCTTAAGAGAGCGTCTTCAAGCCAAGATAGGTATGTTTCAGTTTTTTCTGTCCCTTCAGGGATATATTTTTCGTAATAATTTGTTGTCTCGTCTCCGTCTGCTTTAGATATATATGCTTTCTTATATTCCTGATAGTAGTCGTTGTTCCAGTTGATAGCATAAATTAAAGCAGCAAACCCTCCCCAAACGATAGGTGCCTTCCAATATTTTTTGTTGTAAATCTGACCTGCACCCGGAAGTATTGCGCTATAAAGCATTGCTCGTTGTGGACTTGGTTTAAATCCGTAGTCTGGTGTCATTGTTGCGTTGCTTGTCGTTGTAGGAGCAGAAACAACAGAAACGGTTGAGGTGTCTGCTTGTATCTGCAATGAGTCGTTTGCATAACTGAAATGTATGCAAAAAGAGAGAAGTGCAAGAGTTATGTATAGTGATTTCTTCAAAATTATTCTCTTACAATTCGTTTAGCAGATTCATTAAGGCTTCAAGTTCTTGTTCGGTAGAAAACGGAATGACAATTTTACCTTTGCCTTTGCCATTATAGTTGAATTCAACTTTTGTATTTAAGGCTTTTGATAAACTTTCTTTAAATGTAGAATATTCTTCTTTTAAAGTCGTTTTAATGTTTGTTGCAATTGTATCTACGGCTTCAGTTTCAACTTCTTCTTTGTTGTTGGCTTTTCTTGCTAATTCTTCTACTTTTCTTACGGTTAAGTCTTGAGCAAGAATTAGATGGTAGATTTCCAACTGAGCTTTTGGGTCTTCTACATTGATAAGTGCACGGGCATGCCCCATGTCTATTTTTTTGCTTGTAATGCCTAATTGTATTTCAGCAGGTAGCTTTAATAGTCTTAAATAGTTTGCGACAGTAGCTCTTTTTTTACCTACAAGTTCGCTTAGTTGAACTTGGGTAAGAGAGTAATCGTCAACAAGTCTTTGGAAGCCTAAAGCTTCTTCAATAGCGTTTAAGTCTTCGCGTTGAACATTCTCAACCAATGCCATTTTCATGACATGTTCGTCTTCGGCAGTTTTGATATATGCAGGGATTTTAGCTAAGCCTGCTTTTTTTGAAGCACGGTAACGGCGTTCACCAGCAATAATCTGGTAGGTGTCGTTTTCCATTTTGCGCACAGTGATAGGTTGGATAACTCCAACAGCTTTAATAGAGGCAGCTAATTCTTCTAGTGCTTCTTCGTCAAAATGCGTTCTTGGTTGGTTTGGGTTGCGGTGAATTTTTGAGATTTCAATTTCTCCAACTGAAGATGAACCTCCCGTGCTGACATTTTCAATGTCAAGCAAAGCTCCCATTCCTCTACCTAATACAGATTTTGCCATATCTTGTTTTTGCTTTTTTGAAATAAATAAAATTATGCCTTATTCTTTTTGATAACCTCTTTGGCTAATTGAATGTGGCTAGTAGCTCCTTTTGATTCTGGATCATAAAGAAGTACTGGTTTTCCGTAACTTGGAGCTTCGCTTAGTTTGACATTGCGTTGAATGACAGTATCAAAAACCATTGATTCAAAGTGTTTGCGAATATCTTGAAGGACTTGGTTTGCTAGTCTCAAGCGAGCATCAAACATTGTAAGCAGGAATCCTTCAATTTCCAGACCAGGATTTAAGTTGCTCTTAATGATTTTGATGGTGTTCAATAATTTGCTGATTCCTTCAAGTGCAAAGTACTCGCATTGAACGGGGATGATGACTGAATCAGCTGCAGTGAGAGCATTAACAGTGATTAAACCCAATGAAGGAGAACAGTCAATAAGGATGTAGTCATAAACTTCCTTAAGTGGAGTAAGTAGTTCGCGTAGAACTTTATCTCTGTCTTCTAAATTTACCATTTCTAACTCAGCACCTACAAGGTCAATGTGAGATGGAACTACATGTAGGTTTTTTACTTCTGTTTCACAAACTGTAGTAAGTGGGTCAATTCTGTCTAACAAACATTGGTAGATTCCGGTAGAGTGTACTCGGACATCAATGCCTAATCCAGATGAAGCATTTGCTTGAGGGTCAGCGTCAATAATCAATACCTTTTGTTTTAATGAGGCTAGTGATGCTGCAAGGTTGATTGTAGTAGTTGTTTTTCCTACACCACCTTTTTGGTTCGCTAAAGCAATAATTTTTCCCATTTTAGAAGATGTTTTTTATAGTAATATGCCAGCAAATTAAAGAATAAATATTGACTTTAAGTTGTGGAAAAAGGAAAAGAAATAAACACTATTTTGTATCTATCAATCTAGTAGGGGAATAGGTAAAAATATTTTTCTCCTTTTGGGCAAAAGTAACAAAAAAAACAATGTTCCACAACCAGAGTTATGAGCAAAGTATTAACAATTTATGCTCAGCTTTTTTATCATAGAAAGTCTTATTTTTTTTCTATTTTTGCCCGAGCTCTCACTATATGCGAGTCGTAAATAAAAACCTTGATTTAAATGTCGAAAAATAATCTTCGTTCAGTAATAATTGTGTTGGTGACTTTAGTGTTGATAAATGTCATTTCAGCATTTTCATTCTTTCGTTTGGATTTAACTTCTGAGAAGCGTTTTACTATCTCTAATAATACCAAGAAACTGATGTCCGGTTTGCAAGGGAAGATGCGTTTAAAGATTTATTTGGATGGAGATCTCAACCCCGGTTTTTTGCGACTTAAAAAGGCAACATCAGAACTCTTGGATGAGTTTGAGGTTTATGCGTCAAACGACTTTTCTTATGAATTCGTAAATCCGTCTTCGGCATCTGATCAAAAAGAGCGTGAGAAAAAATATGCTGAGCTTGAGGCGAGAGGTTTGAGAGCTACTGTTGTGTATGAAAAAGATGAAGAGGGTAAGGCGATTCAGAAAGTTGTGTTCCCATGGGCAGAGCTTTATTATGGAAATGATACTGTGCCAATTTCATTATTAAAGAATAATCCAAGTTTCTCAGGATCTCAGAATCTGAATAACTCAATAGAAACACTTGAATTTGAAATTACAGATGCAATTCGTGTGAAAACGATGCGTACTGCAAGTAAAATTGCTTTTATCGAGGGGCATGGTGAGTATCCTGCTGAATTGGTATATGACGCATCGGAAGCATTTAGCCGTTATTTTCAAGTAGATAGAGGTCAATTAGGGACTGATCCGTCAATCTTGAATGATTATAAAGCAATTGTAATTGCAGATCCAATAGGTAAATTTACGGAGCAAGAGAAATATATTATTGACCAATACATAATGAATGGTGGGCGAGTGATGTGGTTGATTGATGGCGTTCGTTTAGCAATGGATAGCTTGTCTTCTATAGGAGTTTCTCCGGTAATGCCATTAGATGTAAATCTGGGTGACCAATTATTTAAATATGGTGTGCGCATTGCTCCGGTAATGTTGCAAGATTTGCAATGTGTGCAAATGCCTATGAATGTGGCTCGCGCAGGAGATCCGGCTAAATTTGAGTCAATGCCTTGGTATTACTCTCCGTTGTTATTGACTTCGCCTGAACATCCGATTTCAAGAAACTTAGTGGAGGTGAAAGCTGACTTTGCAAGTGCATTAGATTTAAGTGTGACCGGAAGTGAAAAGGTGAAAAAATCAGTTCTTCTGGTGACTTCCAATGCTACACATATTATTTCCACTCCGGCTCATATCGATTTGAATTCGATGTATGATATGCAGAGTAAGAATTACTTTACTATGGGATATATTCCTGTTGCAGCAGCTTTAGAAGGGCAATTCCCATCTGTATTTACAAACCGATTGGTGCCGGAAGGTATTCAAACCAATGAGCCGATAAAAACTGAAAGTAAGCTAACTCGTATGGTAGTTGTTTCTGATGCTGATATTATCAGAAATGATGTGCAAGGCAGTGGTGAAAACATGCAGATTTTGCCAATGGGTTATGATCGTTACTCAAAAAGAGAATACGGTAATCGTAGCTTTGTTTTAAATGCAATGCTTTATTTGGCAGATGATGATGGTTGGTTACAGTTGCGCTCGCGAGAGTTTAAGCTGCGCATGCTGAATAAGAAATCAGTAGTTGTAGGCAAGAAATTTTGGCAAGTTGTAAATGTTGTTGTTCCGTTAGTGTTATTATTGCTTTTTGCTTTTGTATATATGTTTGTCAGAAAGCGTATGTACTCTCGTTAACAAATAATTAATTTGCAGTTACTAAACTTTTATTTACCTTTGGTCGATTAAAAAAATAAATAAAATTTATATATGAAATTTGTTGTTTCAAGTACTAAGTTAACCAGTCATTTACAAGGTATTAGCCGTGTTATTTCTAATAAAAGTACACTGCCGATTTTAGAGAGTTTTCTTTTTGATTTAAAAGGAACAACTTTAACTGTAACAGCTTCAGATTTAGAAACTACTTTAATCACTTCTTTAGAGTTAGATAAAGCAGAAGGTGAAGGTATTGTTGCATTTACAGCTAAAATTTTATTAGATACTTTGAAAGAGTTTCCTGAGCAACCATTATCATTTGAAATTAATAATGATAATAAGCAAATGGTAATTAAGTCTGAAACAGGTTCTTATAATTTTATTGGTCAAAACGGTGATGAGTACCCGCGCGTACACGAACTAGGTGCTGAAGCAAATTCATTAAACATTCCGGTTGATGTTTTATCTGAAGGTATTGCAAAATCTATTTTTGCAACAGCAGATGATGAGCTTCGTCCGGTAATGAACGGTATTTATTTTGATATCACAACTGAAGGTTTAACTTTGGTTGCAACTGATGCACATAAATTAGTGCGTTATAAAACTGAATCAACAAAAGGTTCTGCTGCGGCAGCATTTATTTTAGCTAAAAAACCTGCTACACTTTTGAAAAATATCCTTCCAAAAGAAAGCGGTGAGGTGGCCGTTCAGTTTGATGATAAAAACGCATTCTTTACTTTGTCAAACTATAAAATGGTTTGTCGTCAGGTTGAGGGTCGTTTCCCAAATTATAATGGTGTAATTCCACAAAACAATCCACATAAATTAATCATTGATCGCTTAGAGTTTATGAATGCGTTGAAGCGTGTATCATTATTCTCTAATCAAGCAAGTAACCTGATTAAGCTACAATTGAATGCTAATGAAATGCATGTTTCTGCTCAAGATATTGATTTCTCAATTTCTGCAGAAGAAACTATCTCATGTCAATACAGTGGTGAGCCGATGAGTATCGGATTTAAATCTACTTTCTTAGTGGATATCCTAAATAACATTAACTCAGGTGATGTTGTGATGGAATTGGCTGATCCGTCAAGAGCAGGTTTGATTCTTCCATTTGAAAATGAGGCGGGAGAGGACTTGTTGATGTTGTTAATGCCAATGCTTCTTAACGACTAATTTAAAGAAAACTATAATACATACAGAAAGTGAGGTTGTTAAACTTCACTTTTCTTTTTTAAAGGAGATATATCATGCAATTAAATTTAAAAAATCCAATCATATTTTTTGACCTAGAAACCACGGGGACAAATATTGTAACAGATAGAATTGTTGAGATTTCGTACTTGAAAGTGCATCCAAATGGAATGGAAGAAAGCAAGACAATTGTGGTGAATCCAGAGCGTCCGATTCCTGCTGAGGCATCTGCTGTGCATGGTATCTATGATAAAGATGTAGAGAATGCGCCAACATTTAAAGAAGTGGCAAAAACAGTTGCTACTGATTTTGAAGGAGCTGATATTGCCGGATTTAATTCAAATCGCTTTGATGTGCCGTTATTGGCAGAGGAATTTTTGCGTGTGGGTGTAGATGTTGATATGAGTAAACGCAAGTTTGTTGATGTGCAAACAATCTTCCACAAGCGTGAGCAAAGAACTTTATCTGCTGCTTATAAATTCTATTGCGAAAAGGATTTGGAAAATGCTCACAGTGCTGAAGCTGATACAATGGCTACTTATGAAGTGCTAAAGGCGCAATTGGATAAATATCCTGATTTAGAAAATGATATTGCTTATTTATCTGAATATTCTTCATATTCTAAAAATGTAGACTTTGCTGGACGCATAGTTTATAATGATAAAGATGAGGAAGTAATAAACTTTGGAAAATACAAAGGTCGTTTAGTGGCTGATGTTTTAGAGAAAGATCCTGGCTATTATGGTTGGATTATGTCTGCTGATTTCTCACTAAATACGAAACAGGTATTTACTCGAATTAAATTACGCGGAGTAGGGAAATAAGCTTATAGTTAATAATTAAAAGTAAATAGTTAGAATGATAAAAGTCTTTAGCTTGGATGTCTCTTTAATTATTAATTCTTAATTATTCATTTTTAATGCGAATTAAGGGTTGAAATTAAAATATCAAATTAATAAAAGCAGCAGCAATTCTTCCACATATAAAGGTCAATAAACCACTAGTAGAACGAACCTTGCTGGCTATTTGTATTTTTGTTTTTTCATTTAACCAGTTGAAAAGCGATTCAATTGGCTGTCTTACAGTTGAAACAGCTGAGGAATATAAATCAGCCCAAGCCTTATTTTGTTGTTTTTCCCATTCTGTTTGTCCTTTAATTGCCTTTACAGGAGTTAAAATGGACAAGTTGTTTGTTTTCTTTTTCTCAGACCAGAATTCAGCATTTGAATAAGCTTTGTCTGCAACAATAGTACGGTTATACATGTCTTGAGAAGCTTCTTTAAGCATACATAAATCATGTTTTGAAGCCTCTGTGAAAAGCATTTGTTCTGGATGAGGCAAATGTCCTTTTCGTCTAAAAGAAATGGCGTGTAACTTCAATCCATAATAGTATATACCTTTGGTAGAGCAAAAGCCCTTGTCAGTAATTTCTTGTGCCACTTTTGAATTTCTTTTTCCTGAACATATTATAATTGGCATAGAGTCTACAAGACTAATTTCTTTATCACAATCATTTGGCACAAAGTCATTAAACAAAGACAATGTAAGAGCTTTAAAGCCTTCATTGAGTCTATTTATCCTTGTGTTGAAAGCCACATATGATGTGAGTTTTGGAAACCATTCACGAAGATGCTCACTTGCAAATTCATGAATCTTTTTCACTTTGTGATGTTCTTCAACTTGCATTACATACAAGTAAATGCTCATAGCCTCTTGGTCTGTAAATTTTGGCTGATCATTGTTGCTAAAGCGTTGACAAATATATTTTATCTCTTTATCGTATTGCTCACATACATAGCAATAGATTTTTATTAGTTTTATAGCCTTATCCTTGGGTATCATAATTAGAATAAATCGTGGATGATTTTTCATCTAATTTAATGATATTCAAGGATATAACAAAATATGTACCCGCTTATTTTGCTGTATCACAGCACTTTATTTATCTTTTTTCAACCCTTAATTCGCATTTTTAATTTATATCGTGGCAAATCCATATTTTCGTTTTAAGCAGTTTGTGATTTATCAAGATCGGTGTGCGATGAAGGTTGGCACTGATGGGGTTTTGTTAGGAGCTTGGGCTGGTTGTGGAAACGCTCAGTCGATTTTGGATATTGGTTCCGGCACTGGTTTAATTGCTTTGATGCTGGCTCAGCGTAGTTCTGCTTTGGTTGACGCCGTTGAGATTGATGTAGAAGCGGCTATTCAGGCAGAAGAAAATGCTCAGGCGAGTCCATACTCAAGTAGGATTCAGTTGCATGCTTTATCCTTACAGGAGTTTGTAAAGCAGACCGAAAAGAAATATGACCTGATTGTAAGTAATCCACCTTACTTCAATAATTCACATAAATCTCCTAAAGCGACTCGTACGCAAGCTAGACACACTGATACGCTTTCGTTTGTAGAGTTGCTGGAGTCTGTAAAGCAAATGTTGGCCGAGAATGGCCGATTTGAAGTCGTTTTGCCAATTGATGAAGGCGAGATGTTTATCTCAAAAGCTTTAGAGTTAGGCTTGTTTTGTGTGAAGCGTACGAATGTAATCCCTAAACCTAATGCTCAAGTAAAACGCTTGTTGTTAAGTTTTGCTTTAAGCGAGAGTGATTGTGTAGTGGAAGAATTGCAAATTGAGGGCGAACAACGCCATCAGTACTCGGATGAGTTTAAAGCAATGACAAAAGATTTCTATTTAGATAAATAAAAAGAGCGAAACTGATTGGTTTCGCTCTTTTTGTATGCTTGAGAGAGTTTTACTTAATAGTAAATCCATCTACTTTGAATCCATTTAATAGCTCCGATGCTTTCATTCTTTTCTTTCCTGCAATTTGTAGTTGTAGGATGTTGATGTAGCCATCAGTAGTAACCACTTTGATGAAGTTCTTTCCATCTGAAATAAGCGTGCCTACAGTTTCTTTTGGGTTGCCTATTTCTTTTGCGGTTTCGTAAATCTTAACTCCAATAGTTGTCCCTTCGGGAGAAATAAATTCTGTCCATGCAGCAGGGTAAGGAGATAATCCACGCACAAAGTTGTAGATGCTAGCTGTAGGCTGATTCCAGTCAATACGGCAAGTGTCTTTGAAGATTTTTGGTGCTTGTTTTTCAGCCAAGCTGTGGTCTTGAGGTTTGCCTTCGGCTTTCCCTTCAAGAATTAAATCCACTGACTTAACCACTAATCTTGATCCAATTTCCATTAAGCGGTCATGAACTGTACCTGCATTATCTGTTTCAGAGATTGGAGTGCTTTCCTGCATGATGATATTTCCGGTATCAATTTCATGAGTCAAGAAGAATGTACTCACACCCGTTTCTTTATCGCCATTGATAACAGCCCAATTGATAGGGGCTGCGCCACGATATTGAGGCAATAAGGAAGCGTGTAGGTTAAAAGTTCCGTATTTAGGCATGTCCCAAACGGCTTCCGGAAGCATGCGGAAAGCTACGACGATTTGCAAGTCAGCTTCCAGTGATTTTAGTTCTGCTAAAAATTGTTCGTCTTTTAGTTTTTCGGGTTGTAATAACTGCAAATTATTATCAAGTGCATATTGTTTTACCGGCGAGAATTGGATTTTGTGTCCGCGTCCGGCTGGCTTGTCAGGCATAGTGATTACGCCCACAATATTATAACCGTTTTCATGCAATGCTTTTAGGCTTTCCACCGCAAAGTCTGGTGTGCCCATATATACGATTCGTAATTGGGATTTGTCCATTTTTATAAAAAGAAAAGTGAAAAATTAGGTTGTGCGAGCATCGGCTCCCCACATAAGTTTGTTTCTTAGGGTATTAAAGAAATCGTGTTCCTTTTGTTTTAAAATGCGAATGTTGAAGTCAGCTTTTTTGATTACTAAGGTGCTGCCTTGTTCGAAAATTTCAGACCTTCCATCAACTGCAGTCAAGAAAGTTTTTGCTCTGCCTTCTACCTTTAATCTGATTTCGCAATCATCTGTAATTATCAGAGGGCGAACCGTTAAGCTGTGTGATGCAATCGGTGTCAGAATCAGGTTTTTTGCATTAGGGACCAATAGTGGTCCGCCCACGCTCATGGAATAGGCTGTGGAGCCGGTTGGAGTGGCAATAATTAACCCGTCCGATTGATACGAAATCAGGTGCTCATCGTTGATGTAAGTGTGAATGGTAATCATTGATGAGGTATCTTGCTTCAGAATCGCAATTTCGTTCAATGCAATATTGTGAGAGCTAAAATGACAGCAGTTACCACAATTTAATTGCAGTAGTGAGCGTTCTTCAATTAAGTATTCGTTATTAAATATCTTTTCAAAAGTAGATTCAATCTCATCGTCTGCGATGTCGGCAAGGAAGCCTAAGCGTCCGGTATTGATACCTACAATTGGGATGTTTTTGTTGCCAATTCTAGCCGCAGTGCTTAAGAAAGTTCCATCGCCACCCATGCTCACAGCTAGGTCTGCTTGGAATTTATCATGATTAATTAAGTCCTCAACATCAGGTGTGATAGCGAGGTTTTCAAAAATAAACTCGTAAAACTCAGCATCCATGATAATGCTCACATTGTGCTTTTTGAAAACAGAAAGGAGTATCTCCACTTGTGGGAAAATTTCTGTTTTGTAAGTATTTCCAAAAACGGCTATTCTCATGATGATAAAACGGAATTAATATAGATAGAACGGAATCGTAAAAGTAAAGTTTTTTGACTAATAAAAGCTCGTTTTCGGCAATGTTTTTGAAGTTTAAGCGCTTCTAAAAGTATTTATCAACAGTTGCTAAAATCTTCGAGGCTAAAACTATAGTCCTTAAGTTTATTCTATTATTTTTGCATACATTCGACAAGGAAAGCATGATTATTGCTTAAAAATTAGAACTTTAGAGTTTAGAGAAATAATAAATTATAACTAATCACATAAAATTTAGAAAATGAATTTACTAGTGTTTTTACAAGCAGCAGAAGTATCTGAAGTTGTTACACAAGTGGCTACTGATGGAGCTCAGACTCAGTCATATTGGGATTTGGCTATGAAAGGTGGTCTTACTATGATTCCATTGGCTTTAATGATGATTCTTGCTATTTACATCACTGTTGAGCGTTTGATTGTAGTGCGTAAGGCTTCAAAAGAAGATACCTCGTTCATGAACAGAATTAAAGATTATATCTACGAAGGAAAAATTGATTCAGCTGTAAACCTATGTAAGCAAACAGATAATCCATCTGCTCGTATGGTAGAAAAAGGGATTAGTCGTTTGGGTCGCCCAATGAATGATATACTTGTGGCTATTGAGAATGTGGGAAGTATCGAGGTAGGTAAATTGGAGAAAGGGCTAGGTATCTTAGCAACTATTTCCGGTGGTGCGCCTATGTTAGGATTCTTTGGTACTGTAATCGGTATGGTGGAAGCTTTCTACCGTATGTCTGCCAAAGGAGATAACACAATCGTTCTTTCTGACCTTGCAGGTGGTATTTACACTGCGATGGTAACTACTGTTGCCGGACTTTTAGTGGGTATTGTTGCATATTTTGGGTATAACTTCTTGGTGTCACGAGTAGACAAAGTGATGAGAACATTAGAGTCTCGTAATATGGAGTTTCTTGATATGTTAAATGAACCTGCATAATTGATTCATGCCTTTCGGGGCAAAACAAATTTTACATTATGGCTTTAAAAAGAGGAAGTAAGTTTGAGGCGTCGTTCAATATGTCATCCATGACGGATATGATGTTCCTGCTATTGTTGTTCTTTATGATTGCATCAACAATGTCGGCTCCAAACGACTTAAAAATAAAATTACCACAAAGCAAATCAAAAGCATCTACCAAAGTTGTGTTGGTAAAGGTGAGTATTGATCAAGACGGAAATTATTCGGTAGCTGAGGGTAATGGCTCTGCTCAACCTATTGAGTTTGAAGCGTTAGAAAACTACTTGACTACTGCCATGTCAAAAGATACATCGACTTTTGTATCCCTACATGCAGATGAAAATATACCGTATAAAGAAGTAGTAAAAGTATTGGATATCGCAAATCAGCACAAACTTAAAATTGTGATTGCGACTAAACCAGCTGATAATAAATGAGTACATTAAAAAAATCAGAATTATTTGGTGCCATTTGGACGATTATCATCAATGGAATTATTGTTTTGTTGTTGATATTGTTTGGTTTATCTATGAATCCACCTGTAGTGCCTGATCCGGGAATTGAAATTTCCTTTGGAGATGGGATGGTTGGTGCACCAGCTCCTGAGCAATCAGTGAGTGAGCCACAGCCGCAAACGCAGGTAGCTACTTCCGTACCTCAACCACAACCACAATCAGCTCCTGAGGTTATAACGCAAGAAGACCCCTCTATTGCAATTGAAGCTGAAAGAAAGCGTCGTGAAGAGCGTGAGTATCAAGAGCAAATGCGCTTAGAGCAACAACGCATAGAGCAAGAGCAAGCGCGTGAAGCAGCCAGACAGGCTGCCGAGGCTAAAGCTGCTGCTGACCGTGCTGCCAAAGCTGCTAAAGCAAATGCCATGGCTGCCGGTGCTTTCGGTGGTGGTGGAAATAGTGCTGCCGGTGATGGTGTAGGAGGTGGCGGTAAAGGCAATGTGCCAGGTAACCCACTTGGTAAGGGTTCTGCCGGAGGTAACTCATGGTCGCTTGCCGGAAGAGATTTGAGTAGTAAGTTCTATAAACCATCATATGTTGGAGATCAAGAAGGTCGTATCGTAGTAAGTATCACCGTGGATAGAAGCGGAAGTGTAATTTCTGCTGAGATTAAAAGAGGAACAACAATTACTGATGAAGGTTTGCGTGAGGAGTGTAAAGCTGCTGCCCGTAAGTTGAGATTCTCTTCAGATATCAAAGCAGTTGGAAACGCCATTGGTGAGATTATTTATAGATTCAGTCAACAATAAAATTTTATGGATAAAAAAGTATTTGTTTTCCTTGCGGAAGGGTTCGAAGAAATTGAAGCCATTGCGATTATAGATGTGCTGCGTAGAGCACAAATCAATACCGATGTAGTTTCAGTTACCGGACAAAAGAAAGTGACCGGAGCTCACGGAATTACTGTTGAGGCAGATGTGCTATTTGAGGATGCAGATTTCACGCAAGGAGCTATGTTGGTATTACCTGGAGGAATGCCTGGAACGCTAAATCTGGAAGCTTATGCACCACTTCAAAAGCTGATTAGTGAATATTACAAAACAGGAAAAGAGTTGGCAGCTATTTGTGCCGCTCCACTTATTTTGGGTAAAATGCGTCTGTTAAGAAACGAAGAAGCAACTTGCTATCCGGGATTTGAAGAGAATTTGGAAGATGCTGTTCTTTCCAAACAAAAAGTGGTTCGCTCAGGCAAAATTATTACAGGTAGAGGACCGGGTGTTGCGATAGATTTCGGATTGAAAATAGTGGAAACGCTAAAAGGAAAAGAATTGGCTGAGCAGTTGGCAAAAGGAATGATAGTAACAGCCTAGTTACTAGGAATTAGTATAAAATGAAAAAGGAGTCTTGTAATTACAAGGCTCCTTTTATTATATACAGGATATCTTTTACATAGAAGAAAGCAAACACGGTAGCAAGAGCTAGTTTCATCACTGTGCCGGCAAGGAAGCCAATAAATGAACCGAAGCCTGCCCAGAGTGCCTGCTTAGTTGTTTTCTTGTCGATAAGTTCACCGATAACCGCACCCACAAAAGGCCCTAAGATAATCCCAAAGGGAGGAAAAATGAAGATGCCCGCCACTACGCCCAGTGCACTTCCCCAAGCACCTTTACGACCACCACCAAATTTCTTGGTTCCCCAGATGGGTACAAAATAATCTAGCACTTGGATAGCTACTACTACAAGTCCCCAGATTAATAGAAACTGCCATGAATAATCAATTTTACTAGTAAACTGCAAGCAGATTAAACCTAAATAACTTAGTGGAATGCCTGGAAGTACAGGAAGTACTGAGCCTACAAATCCTCCAAGAATAAGCAAACCGCCAATAATGATTAAAATAATATCCAGAGTCATAATAAAATTGAAAATAATGATGGATAGAATGTTTAGCTAGGTAAATATCGCTTTTTTATTTTTCTTTGCAAAATATCACCCCCAACCCCCTAAAGGGGGCGTTAGGAGAATTCTCATTAGTTTGTGTTTTATCAATAGTCCCCTTTATGGGGTTGGGGGTAATAAAAAGTGCGTAGCACCGCCCTCTTTGTAGAGAAAAGGAATGGGAGAGCAAAGCTGCGTAGCAGCGCTCTATTGAAATTTGAATTAATAGCACGGTGCTCTGCACTTCAGATTTCGCATGTAGTTTTATTAGCTACAAAGAGAACGCTGCTCTGCAGCTAAATAAAGAAAATTTCTACCCCTAAATCCCCTAAAGGGGACTTTGGGAGAATCCACATAGGTTTGTGTTTTCTCTGTAGCCCCCTTTAGGGGGTTGGGGGTTGTGATCTAATTTGACAATAATGAAATACAAAGTATTAGTACTCGACCTAGACGGTACACTAACCAACAACAAAAAAGAACTTCCTGTAAAAAATCAGGAAACCGTAATAAAAGCCCAGCAGGAAAAAGGAACCATTGTAGTCTTAGCCTCGGGGCGACCAATGTACGGTATTACGCCACTGGCAAAGGCCTTGAAGATGGACGAGTTTGGTGGATATATTTTATCCTTTAACGGAGGTAAAACCATTGATTTTAAAAGCAAGGAAATTATTCAGGAAACGATATTGCCACACGAGCTATTGCCCGACTTGTATGCCTCGTCTAAGGAATACGGGATGGAGCTGATTTCTTATGAAGACGACTTTATCATTACCGAAAACCCTGACGATATTTATGTGCAGAAGGAAGCTTTCCTAAATAAGATGCCTTGCAAAAAAGTAGCTAGTTTCTTGGACTACATCTCGTTTAATGTGCCTAAATGCCTGATGGTGGGTGATGCTGAGCGTGTAGCTGAAATTCTGCCTGCTATGCGTGAGAAATATGGCGAGCACCTGAATATCTTCCGCTCTGAGCCGTATTTTATGGAGATCATGCCACATGGTATTGACAAGGCTCAATCACTTTGCGTATTGCTTGAGCATTTACAGCTAAGTAAGGATGAATTGATAGCTATTGGCGACGGCTTTAATGATCTTACCATGATAGAGTTTGCCGGAATGGGAGTGGCTATGTCAAATGCTCAACAAGTAGTTAAAGATGCAGCTCAGTACATCACGCTTTCTAACGAAGAAGATGGCGTAGCACATGTGGTAGAGAAGTTTATCTTAGATTAATTTTCTCTAAAGATTCTTCTAGATTCTATTTAATGCCTAATAAGCCTGCCAGTTTCTTTTCCAGAATGCTGTAAGGGACGATTGTGGTTTGTAATCGTCGTAGGCGGGCATCCTTACCTATCAGGGTATTGAAACGATGATTCTTACCTTCTACCGTAGCAAGCGTTTTTTTGAGTAGGATATCTATTCCGTTAAAGCTGTTTTTTCTGCTTGCCATCAACTTTTGTATGCCTTGCATATAGGGAGAATAATCCTCGAATGTGTCTGCCGATGATTTATTCCAGATCTCAGAAGCGAAATTCCCCAGTTCAAAATGGTGCACACTGACACCCCAAGGTTTAAGTTCCAAACGCAGTGACCAAGACAACTGTTTCAGTGCCGATTTAGATGCGCCGTATGCTCCAACAAAAGGCACTGCCATCCGACAACTCATTGATCCGATATTGATAATCTTTCCTTTGTTCTTTTTCAGTTGGGGAAGCATCTTTTTTGTCATTAGCAGTACCCCGAAGATATTCACATCAAAAAGATGCTTCACTTCCGCAATATCAAGATGCTCTAAGGGGCCGCCAAGAACTACACCCGCATTATTAATCAATACATCTATGCCTTTGTTTTTCGTTTTTACCAGAATGGTCTTTTCGGCAATGCTTATAGTTTCTTCTTTGCACACATCCAATTCGAGGCAAGTAATATTTTCAAGCTCTTTGTAAGTGTCAAACTGAGCACGATTTCTTAGAGTTACAAATACATTAAACCCTTGTGCGGCAAAAAACAACGCCAGTTCTTTGCCAAGTCCTGTGCTGGTTCCGGTAATTAGTATATTCTGTTTTGAATGATTGGTCATTTTTTTGTAGAACTTTAAAATGGATATTGCGCGATCTCTTCATCCGGAATATTAAATATGGCTTCTTTTTTAAGCACCGTATCCAGATTTTTTTTCACATCACCTGCCATTAATACCGTTTCGAAGTTAACTCCGGGGAAGCTCTTTGCATTTGAGATAGGTTCCATCATCAGGTAGCGTTGGTAGAGAGGAGCATGTCTTTTGCGTACGGCGGTGATAAGGTAATCGCTGTCGTATTTTTGCAGGTTCAGCACCATAAAGCGGAAAGGTAGTTTGAAAAAAGTCTTGGAATCTGTTTTGTCCGAGTTGATCACTAAGCGATTTGAGTCCACAATAACTTTATCCAGTCCTAGGTGATAGCTTACTTCTTCTTTGAATGTCTCTAAAGATGGAGCTTGTGTGTATTGCATTTCCGGGTGATAGATGCTTGCCCTAAGTGAGGCGACTATTTTATTGTGTTCAAAGATCATCACTGACTTGCTGTTAGGCAACCCGTCGTATCTATCTAAGAAGATTTTATCGGGATTCTCTTTAATGGCATCTACCGATAAATAACATTGATACCGTAATTTACCCACCGTTTCAAGGTCGGTTTTGTCTTTACATAATTGATATGTAAACTCGTTTACAACAGAACTGTATGAACTCATAGTTTTTTTTGTATTTGATTAGTGTCAAATGTTTAGTTGGTGGATGCAAATGTATGTGCATGTTAAATGATTTCAAACAGTATAACATAAAAATGTTAAGAAATTTTTTAGTTACTTGGTGGTTTTCTGTTGAATATGAGTTGTCTGTTTTCTTGTAAGCTCTGAAAATGGCTTTTTTAATAATTTTAGGTTGATGGAAAATATATTGAAGAGAAGTTTATTTTGAATTAATTTGAGAATATAGTTTAACTCGATAATCGACCTCCACTCCAGCCCTTCCGATGTTCGGAACAGGCTCTCCGTGTGGAGGGGGAGAATCTTGCTTAAATAAAGCTTTCCCTTAATTGAGGAGGTCTCTAATTTCTAATGATGCCGGAATGGGAGTGGTCATGTCTAACGCCCAACAGGATGTAAAAGAGGCAGCACAGTTTATCACTCTATCCAACGAGGAAGATGGAGTGGCGCCTGTGGTGGAGAAGTTTATTCTGAATTAAGTTGAGAATAGATACAACTGAATGGACAGATTTAAAGTGCAACTTTAAATCTGCCTAATATTTGTTTTTAAGATTGAAAAATAGTATATTTGGACATATTTAAAGTTGTACTTTAGTATTGTCTAAATTATGAGCTATATTTATAGAAAACTCACAGAATCAGTGAAATATGCTGCTGATTATTATTCAGTAATTACACTGACAGGTCCTCGTCAGTCAGGAAAAACAACTGTTTGTAAGCATTTGTTTCCTGATTATGACTATGTGAATTTAGAGGACTTAGTGTCCCGAGAAATGATCTTGGCAGATATGAAGTCTTATCTTAGAGAAGAAAGGTTAGGGTTGATTATTGATGAAGCACAGTTATTGCCGGAATTGTTTTCGGCTATTCAAGTCTTGGTTGACGAGGATAGTTCTAAGCGATTTGTGCTTTCCGGAAGCAGTAATTTTAGTTTGTTGCAAAGTATAACTCAATCATTAGCAGGTAGAACAGCTTTATTTTCCTTATTGCCACTATCAAAAGATGAGATAAAAGATGATTTATTCCAAAACGCGGATGAGTTGATGTGGAAGGGTTTCTATCCTGCTATTTACTCTAAGAAAACTCCACCTGAACTTCTGTATAAAAATTATTATTCTACTTATATTGAGCGAGATGTGAGGCAGCTGATTAAACTGAAGAATCTCAAGCTATTTCAAACTTTTATTCGCCTTTGTGCGGGCAGAACTGGCTGCGAATTCGTTGCGTCCGATTTATCTAATCAAGTAGGTGTTTCTGTGCCTACAATCAAGGAATGGGTCTCAATTTTAGAAGCTTCTTATATTGCCTTTTTGCTGCCTCCCTACTTTGAGAATATTGGTAAACGCTTGGTGAAAACTCCAAAATTATATTTTTATGATACAGGACTAGTGTGTTATTTGTTAGGGATTGAGAATCCGAAACAATTAAGCACGCATCCTTTACGAGGAAATATTTTTGAGACCATGATAGTAAACGAGTTTTTAAAAGCTAGATTTAATCAAGGGAAGGAGTCTAATATTTATTTTTATAGGGATAAATCTCAAAATGAGGTGGATATTGTGCAGCTGTTTGGAAACGAGATGTATTTGTATGAGGTGAAATCTTCAAAGAATTTTACAAAGACTTTTTATAAAGGTCTGGATTATGTAAAAGGTTTGTTGGATGAGCGAGTAATACAGGCCACTGTTATCTATGATGGTGAAGAAGAGCTGAAATCTCAATTTAAAGGAATTGTAAATTTCAGAAATCTAGATATAAAATAGAGGCTTTTTAGTTTCTCACGCTTTCCAACGAGGAAGATGGCGTGGCGCATGTGGTGGAGAAGTTTATTTTGAATTAGAATCTTACCAGATATAGAAAAGCCGCATCTCATTTTGGGATGCGGCTTTTGTATTTTAAGTATACTGGAAATTATAGTTCATTCCGATGCTCGGAATGGACTTAAAATGGACGCAGTCTTTGACTGTTATTTACAAATTGATTTTTTCAAAATCATGCAGTTGAAAACTGCTACCATTTTAGGTACAAGTTACGCTTTCG
Organism: Paludibacteraceae bacterium; assembly: GCA_963662245.2. Classification (GTDB taxonomy): domain Bacteria; phylum Bacteroidota; class Bacteroidia; order Bacteroidales; family Paludibacteraceae; genus JAFGVL01. Next base: position 245,755 of record CAXXVQ010000008.1, read on the forward strand.
CTAAACTTGCACCAAGTGGAGCTAGTTTAAGAATCTTGATATCTCAAATCGATAGAAATCATCAACATCTTTGAGATATCTTCTGAATTTACGGGTTGCAGTAAGATTGTTATATTTATCAAAGGTTAAATTTTCTATTTGCCCAGTTTCAGATAATTTTGAAATTAAGCTAATATTTAAACCATATTTTGTTAATTCAATTTTATGCTTATCTGTTGTTCCGTAGATATATTGATTGTACTCATCTGTATTGATAAGACTGTAGTCATAGAGCATTACAATTAACTTATTTAATTTAAAGCTAATAAAATCTTCTTCCATTTTTATTTTAACTACAGCAAGGTTTATTAATTCATTATCTTTCTTTGAATTTAGATCAATATATGTTTTATTATAGCCAGTTTCATTATAATCTATCTCACCATAAGAAGACCCAAAATACATCTTGTGATTATCGCTGTTTGACTTTTTCTTAAAGAATTCAAATTGTGATATAATATTTTCTTTTAAAGATTTTTTACGACCGATTAAAATAAAATGCTCATAATATTTTCTAGCTTCACTATTTTCTAGCCGCTTCAGGTCGTAGTCTATTAGACTAGTTTCTTCATCGATAAAGATATGGTGCAGTTTTTCAAGCATGGAATATTCATGAAAATCAGAAGAATCTTCTTTTGAGCTGATCTCAATAAGTTTTTTGTCAATTGATTCTGTTAAAACTTCAATGTTATTATAATGGTTTGAAATACCTGATTCAATAAGATAAGCTTTAAGTTTATCATAATCACTATTGTGTGTGCTAGATAAGAATTCTTCATTGTCAATGATGTTTTTAATTTTTAATATGCATTTTTCATCATTTTTCTTCTCTAATTTTTCTATGTCAAATTCAGAAAGAACTGGGTTTTCAATAGAATCTTTAAAACTATTACTTCTTAATTGGGTTATTTTATTTTCCATTTTACTGCCTTTTCTGTTATAAAACTCTGTGTTTACAAAATGAATAGGCGGTACAAGCTTTCTTAGGTTTTCAGAAGTGTTGAAGATTTGGTTTAATCTATTTACTCGACCAATTAAGTTTGATAATTTTTTACCATTGAGACCTCGAATATTATATACAAACAAGCAATCTATAGGAAGATTCATTCCTTCTAAAATAACAGAGTTTGCTATTATGTACTTTAATTCAGGTAATGTGCGGTATTTTTCTTCTAAATATTCTTTTATTAGGTCGGGTAGTTTTCCATGAATGTAAACTACTCCGTGTTTTAGACAATTAATAACATAAAAATCATTATGAACTTCTTTTCTTAGGGTTTGCTTTAGCTTGATAAGTTCATTAGTCATTTCTATTTCAGGTAGATATTTACAAAACTCTTTAGCAAATGCCTCAATTTTTACAGGTCTGTAATTATAAATAAAATTTTTATTGCCTGATTTTTGAATTGTGTATAAAAATGGATCTGTATGTATGTCGATTGTATAAAATTCATCTAAAAATCTATTGTAAGAGCAAACAAGCCCATCTAATTTTAACTCGAAAATATCAGGTTCTTTTAAGTTGTGCTTTATTATATGAGATGAAATGTTTTGTTCTTTACTTATTCTAATATTATTAATATTTTCAATAAGTGGAGAAAGATAAATAACCTTATGATTGTTATTCTTTTTCAGGTTCTTGGAAATAAGTCTAGAAAGTAGAATGCTTCTTGGGTCATTATCTAAAATATTGTGAGCTTCGTCAATGTAAAGAACATCGTATTTGCAGTTATGTCTGTTTAATAATCTTAAAGCTCTTTCTTGTGTAAAAATTGCAATAAATTGTTCCTCATTATCAAACATCTCATCGTGCATAATTATTTTTTTTCCAAGATTGGCATTTCTGACAGATTTGTAAGTTTGCATTAATAAAGATTTTGTAGGAACAACAATAACGATTTTTTTATCATCCTTCTCAAGGTTTTTGATTGAGTTAATAATTAAACTGCTTTTCCCATAAGAAGTAGGTGCTAGGTAGCATCTCTCCAATGAATTGTCTTCTAAGAACTCTCGACTTCTAATCTTTTGTTCTAGAGTTTCTATAAAATCATCTTCATTTTTAAAATGGGAGATTGAACTATAAATTATTGTGTCGTCAAAATGTTCTAGAGGTAGTAGTTCGTATTTGATAATGTCATTTGCAATTGGATAGAACCCAATATTAATTGAAATGTCAAATAGTGGTTTGTAATCGGCATATTTTAATGAGTACTTTAGGACTATGTAGTAAGCGAAATCTAAAAAACTAGTGTGTCGTTTATCACTATGATAATGTTTGATAAGTAATATTGCTGCTCCTAAAATAAAGCTCTTTTCTTGACTAGTTAATGTCTCATTAATCGTTAGTTTTCTAACTACATCATTGAATTCAGGAATTTTACCAATGTGTTTTAATGTCCTTTTTGCTTTTGATTCCATAATGTAATTTATTGTGTTATAATCTTAATTATTGCATCAATAGATTTCTTGTTTACACAAATGACATTGATTTTTTGGTAGTTAAAAGTTTCGTTTTGTTTAGAGATTTCTTCATGGTTAGGTTTTAATATATTTTCGTCCCATTCTCCTTCGTGAAATATTGTTGATGAGGGTATAAGGTTGAGTTTGTTGATGTCTGGAAATTCCTTTTTTACATAATTACTAGATAGATTTTTTATGTTTTTTAGAATGTCAGTAGAACTTTTAGCTAAGACAGCGTGGTTGTATGCATTACTCCAAGGATTATTCTTGTTTTCTGGGTTAGTACCCTCTATCTTGTCTTTTAAATCGTTATATGCTTCCTTGATTTTCTTTTTATGAGATATTCCTTCAGTTTTGATACTACCAGATTTACTTTCCATTATCCATTCCTCATTTGAGTAAGAATAATAGCCATCAAACCCTTTTTTTATAGAACCTTCTTCAAGATTCCTAAATAAGCATTCTTGTATGTATCCACATGAATTAAGGTAGAGATGAATTATAAATTCTGCTATTGACCCTTTAATGATGTTTTCGCTTTTTGTTTTTAGATAAGTTGATATTTCAGTTTTGACAATGTCAATAGAACTGCCATTATCTCCATCCCAGATATCTACAATTTGTTCTTCTATTAGCCGTTCAATTTTATCGTCAACATTTTCAATGTTGATAAAATGGATGATATCACCATTGTCTGATTTTTTTATATCTACTGAAAAGAATTCATTTTCCATATATTGTGAGTTTATTATTTTCCCAAATTTAAAAACAAACCCAACAAATCCATAGGTTTATAGCTGCTTTAACATTTAAAAAGTGTTATTGGTCTTTTTAGCCATATTTTCTTTTCTCTTTAACTCCCTCTAGCCAGTTCGAGCTATTTTCTTAATTTTGTGTCCATGTCTAATTTTATAACATACAAGGCCTCTGCCGGTTCGGGGAAAACCTACACCTTGGCGGTGGAGTATATCAAGCAGCTGCTCTTGAGTGAAGAGCCGCATGCACATAGGCATATCTTGGCGGTAACTTTTACAAAGGAGGCTACCGGAGAGATGAAAGACCGTATCATAGCCGAGCTGTATGGTTTGTCGGCGGCTTTGCCCGAGAGCAAGGGCTTCTTGCAGTCGGTGCAAAAGGCAATGATTGAAGCCGGAAAAGCCATGACCGATGCCGAGGTGCAGCAGCAGGCAAAACGAGTGCTTACTGAGATTCTGCATGATTTCGGCCGTTTTTATGTGGGCACTATTGATAGTTTCTTTCAGCGTGTGTTGCGTAATTTGGCGCGTGAGTTGGGCAAGGGTTCTAAGTTCAATATCGAACTGAATACCGCCAAAACCATTGATGAGGCTGTAAATGCGATGATAGAGAATTCGCATGAAAACAAGTCGCTGCTGGAGTGGATAAGCCGCTATGTGGAAGAGCGCATAGAGCAGGGCCGAAGTTGGAAGGTGGATAAGGAACTGAAATCTTTTGGGCAGAATATTTTCAATGAGTTTTTTCAGGAGCACGAAATGGATTTGCGCAAGCAGATAGCTGAGCGCCCTGAGATTTTTACCGAACTGATAAAAGAACACCGCAAGCGCAAGGATGCTTTCGAAACGCAGATGGAAGCTTTTGCCAATCTGTTTTTTAAGTATTTGGAAGATAATGGAATTTCGCCCTTGGAATTGGGCGGAGGTGGCTCTCGTCCGGGTTATGTGGCGAGCTACTACAATAAAATTCTAAGCGGAAAATATGTTGATGATATTTTTGGTTCGACAGTAGCCAAAGCCATGGAAGATGCCACAAAATGGGCTGGCGGTAAACTGGATAAAGGTCGCAAACTGGAAATTCAGCAACTGGCAGAATCTACGCTGGTGGAGCACTTAACACAGACGGAGCATTTCCGCTCTGATGGTTTGGAGCTGTATAATTCCTCTATGCTTTTGTTGAAAAATATTCACCAATTGGCCTTGCTGTGGGATATTGCCCTGACTATGGAGGAGCAAAACCGCGAGAACAACCGCTTTATGCTTTCGCAAACGGCCATGTTCCTGAACCAGATGTTGGCGGATTCAGATGCCTCATTCGTGTATGAAAAAATAGGCTCGGAGATCAAACATGTGATGATCGATGAGTTTCAAGATACTTCGCGCTTGCAATGGCGCAACTTCAAATCTCTGCTTTCGGAAATTGTTGCCAATAATAATTACAGCCTTTTGGTGGGTGATGTGAAACAGTCCATCTATCGCTGGCGTAATGGAGACTGGAGTATTCTGAATAATCTGGATAGGGAGTTTGAAACCACTTCAAAAACCTTAAGCACCAACTACCGCAGTGAGAAAAATGTGGTGGATTTCAATAATGAGTTTTTTGTGCAGGCAGCCAAAAGCTTGGATTACAACTTGCAAGAGGAATTTGGTGCGGGTATGGAAAGTCCGTTTAAGTCGGCTTACGATACTGCCAATGTGTTTCAGCATGCGGTAAATGCTGCGCCTACGGGCTATGCCTCGGTAGACTTTTTAGCTAAAGATGAAGATGCAGACCTGAGTTATGAAGATGTGGTGTACGCAAGCATAGTAGAGAAGTTGAGGCTTTTCCGCGAACTAGGAGTTACTGCCAAGGATATTTGCATTCTTACGCGTACCAATGTGCAAATTCGGGAGATTGCCAATTATTTATCCTTACAAAAAGATGTAGAGCCCGAATTGTACAAGGAGGGCTATTTAAATATAATTTCGGGTGATGCTTTCCAGTTGGGGGCTTCGCCTGCTATCAAGATAATTGTGGAGGCTTTGCGCTTGCTCATGGATTGGGAAAACCCGGTTCCGCGTGCGCAATTGCTGATGTTGTGGAAGGAGTTCGACGCTAATAATGCCCGCAACGAAATGGATATGCACGCCCTACTTTCGGGTGCAAACAATGTAGATAGCCTCTTGCCAAAAGGTTTCCGTAAGAATGATTATGCAGAGCTGGAATTGATGCCCTTGTATGATTTGGTGTTGTTTATTTATCGCCTGTTTGTGGCGCCGATATTGGCTTCCGGAGCAGAAGAGAAATCGGAGTTTGTGCTTTTGGAGCAGTCAGATTATATGTTCTCCTTTATGGATGGACTCACAGATTATTTGCAACAAAACCCTTCGGATATCAAAGCCTTTTTGAGCTATTGGGATGAAGATATGCATCGCCGTTCAGTTCCGAAGAAATCTGATTTGGCAGGCGTACAGGCTATGACTATTCACAAGTCCAAAGGTTTGCAGTTCCACACGGTGCTGGTTCCGTTTTGCGACTGGGAAATGGCTAAGCCATCTAACTTTTACCAAAAAAGCTTGGTTTGGTGCGATAAAAAAGCAGCGCCTTTCGATTTGGAAGTGTTGCCCATAGAGTACACCAAAACCATGAGCCGTTCGGTATTTTCCAAGGAATTTGCGCAAGAAACCGTGCAGCTATGGATGGATAACCTGAATGTGTTGTATGTGGCCTTTACTCGTGCGGAGAGTAATTTATGTGTGCTGTCTAAACAGAAAGGAAAAACTTCCAGCGTTCTAACTGTAGATTCACTGATGAACGGCATGATACGCCAGCTTCCGGGAGTGGTAGAGGATCAATGCTATCAGTTGGGGGCAATAGTGGCTAGTAAGCAAATACAAGAGTCTCATTCGAGCAATGTGTTGAAAGAAAAAACACATAAGGATGTGTTGGAAATTCGATTTCAGGCTAATGTGGAAGCCCGCGAAACGGTGGAATTCCGTCAATCGAACAAATCGAAAGAGTTTATCGAAACGGGTGAGAACCCGCAAGAGAAATCGTACATCAAGCAAGGGAATGTGATGCACTTCCTGTTCTCAAAAATCAAAACTTTGGACGATGTAGAGTCGGCCGTGGATGAACTGATTTTTGAGGGATTAATCAATGCTGAGGAAAAGGCCTCGTACCTGCAACAAGTGACCGATGCCGTGCAAACTTCCAAAGTAGAGCAGTGGTTCTCAGGTAGCTATGAGCTGTTTAACGAGTGCGAAATCCTGCTAAAAGACGAAAACGGAAAAACCCGCTCTCGCCGTCCCGACCGTGTTATGGTAGGTGCTGATGATGTGATTGTGGTCGATTATAAATTTGGAGAAGAGCATGCCACCCACCAAAAACAAGTCACGCAATATATCCACCTACTCAACCGCATGGGTTACGAGAAGGTGAAAGGATATCTGTGGTATGTGAGTGATAATAAGGTGGTCGGAGTGTGAGGAAACAACTACACCACCCCCAACCCCCTAAACTAATCTTTATACACAAATCTAAGGTTTAGGGGGTTGGGGTGTTGTTATCGTTGAATTTTATTAAATGAAAAAAATAGTTCTCATAGTTTTAATTTGTAGTTCGCTTTTGGGGCTTGCGCAATCTAATTTTAAGGTGGATGATAAAAGCTACTCAACTAACGAGGTGCAAAAGCAATATACCTACCTGTTTGGGATGAATCAGGCGGGAGCTTTTGATTTTGTGTTGGAGGATAGTGCAACTACTTGGGTGAACTATGCTGCTCAGATTAAACTAACGGAGCGGAATAGCTTTAAGGATACTACGAATTACAGAATTATCACTTATTTCTCACGCGATGGGCAGGATAGTTTGGTTAGTTGTTTTGAGGGTAAAAAGCTGGTCAGTTATTACAGTAAAACGCTGGATAGATTTGGTCGGGTAAGAAGTACAGATTATAGAAACTACGAAGACTCGAAGAAAAATAAAGCTTATAATTATTTGTATAAGGACACGATAATTGATGATATGAAAGTGTCCTCACAATATGTGTATGCCACTTATGCGCGTCAGTTTAGGAGTTTTAATCGCCGATTGGATGCTTATGTTGATGAAAATGGCGATACGATAAAAATAGTTACGGTAACCAATACCCAGGACTCAACAGTGGCATATCCGGCTCGTAAATTTAGTTTTCGTCGTAATCGTTACATGAAGCATAGTGGCAATGTGGATTACTTTGAGGAAGTGGAGATTTTGCCCGAGGAGTTTTTGGACAAAGAGCGCTTGATGTCAAAATATCTGGAGCCGATAAAGTTTAAGTTTACGGATTATCGTTACAATGATTTAAAATACAATTACTATAACGCTGATAGGTCAATAGATATTCAGATTACAAAAACTGATTCGGAACGCTCGGTCGTTCTCACTCAAAAAATAAAACAATAAATGTCGGTACAGTCGCAACTACAGTTTGATAATATAGAGCCAAAAGGAACAGTTACTGCTGATGAGGCTTCGTTCTTATCCTTGGTGGCCAATGACTTGTTGGCTAAATACGGGAATGATTTGTCACGCATTACGGTGGTATTTCCGAACCGTCGTGCACGCTTATTTTTTAATGAGTATTTGTGCCAAAATTCAGACACTCCTGTTTGGGCTCCTGCCTATGCCGGACTGGATGAGCTGTTTAAGCAAAACAGCAACTTGAAACTTGCCGACCCGCTGAAACTCTTAACCGACCTTTATTACACTTATACTGAGGTTTATTATCGTAATCGTGAAGATGCAGCTAAGGAATCGTTCGACGAGTTTTATTATTTCGGAGAAATCCTGTTGAGCGATTTCAACGATGTGGATAAAAACTTGGTCAACGAAATGGCTCTGTTTTCTAACCTTTCCGAACTCGACCAACTAAAGGATGATTTCGAACATCTAGACACGAAGCAATGGGAAGTGATTCAGCGATTTTTTAAAGATATTTCGAATAATCGCACACAGCTAAAAGAGGCTTTCTATTCTATATGGAATATTTTGGGCGATGTGTACGCGCAGTTCCGTAAGAAGTTGACTGAACAGGCTTTGGCCTATGACGGAATGCTTTTCCGTGAAGTGGTGGAGCAATTGGAAGCCGGGAATTTGGAAACATTTACCCAACAGAAATATGTCTTTGTGGGCTTTAATGTATTGACGGAATGTGAGCGTAAGCTCTTCCGCATTCTGAAGCAAAATGATAAGGCCTTGTTTTATTGGGATTATGATGAATATTATATGTCTTTTGCGCAAGAGGCTGGAAGGTTTATGCGTGATAATTTGCAGAAATTTGGCAATGAACTAACAGGGCAGGACACGCAAATGCTGCAAGGTAAACCTAAGTCGGTGACGATTGTGGAAAGCTCTTCGGAGAATGCGCAGGCAGCTTATGTGCCGCAGTTCCTAAATGAGGTGAACTACAAGGAAGAGGATACTGTGCCCGATACCGCTATTGTGCTATGCAATGAGCAGAACCTGCAAGCGGTAATGTACGCCGTGCCGGGTAAGACTAAGCAAGGCAATGCGATTACGGCTAATATCACGATGGGTTATCCGCTTACGCAGACGCCTGTTTTTAGTTTGATTACGGCTTTGGCTGAATTGCAACTAAAGGGAGCTGACGATAAACGCTTCCGATATAATTTTGTGCTGCCGGTTTTGCGCCATCCCTATGTGCGTTTGCTGTTCTCGGATGCTTATACGGTGCAAACCGAGATGGTGAAGCAAAATAACTTTTTCCCAACGGCGGAGGAATTGCGTTTTCCACTGATATTTAAGTATTGTAAAGATAGCTTGCAGCTTTCGGCTTATTTGGTGGAAATAGTAAAACAGTTAGCCGTAAAATATGGCGAACATGAGGCTGCGGATGATAATTTCCGTCAGTTATATAGCGAGGCGCTGTTCCGTGCTTTCCAAAGCTTGAACCGCTTGCACGACCTGATTAAGAATGGTGACTTGGTGCTCGAAAAGCAAACTTTTGTGAGCTTGCTGAAACGCATGTTATCCACTACTTCGGTGCCGTTTCACGGTGAGCCTGCTCGTGGCTTGCAGGTGATGGGTGTGCTGGAAACGCGTAATATGGATTTCCGCAATCTGCTGATGATGAGTGTTAACGAGGGCAGAATGCCGAAGTCGGAAAATGACTCCTCATTTATTCCTCATTTTATCCGCAAGTTCTTCGGGATGACTACCATTGAGCATCAGGATTCGCTGTATGCTTATTACTTCTATCGACTGCTCCAACGCGCTGAAAACATAGCGCTGATATATAATGCTGCCAATTCGCAAACAGGGAAAATGGAGAAAAGCCGTTTCTTGTTGCAATTGCTTACTGAAAGCGGTTGGGATATTAAGCGCGTAAACCTGAAAGCGGAAATGCATCCGCATCATCCTTCGGAATTGCGGGTGAAGAAGACGCCTGAGCTCTTGGCAAAAATAAAACATCAGTTTGACCAAAATATTAACCCTGAGGCGCAGCGACTGTCGCCATCGGCACTGAATAATTACTTGGATTGCAGTCTGCGTTTTTACCTGCAATATATTGAGAATATTCGCCCGCCTCGTGAGTTGTCTGATGAGTTGGATAATTCCGTTTTGGGTAGTGTGTTCCACAAGGCGGTGGAGCTGATTTACCTTGAAATGGGTCGCGTTAAGCAGGAGCAGGGGCAGCCTTTCCCGGCCTTTACGGTGAGTGAAGATATGATTGACGGCTTCCTGCATGCGCCTATGCGTATTGAACGAGCTATCGAGGAAGCTTTTAATGAAGAATTCTTCGGGAACAGAAAAGTTTCCCGAAACAGATACAACGGTGAGCAATTGGTGTATTTCAATGTGGTGATGCAGTTTGTGAAACGCCTGCTGCGTATTGATAAGGCTACGGCTCCGTTTACTGTTCTAGGTTTGGAACAGCGCTTCTATCGAGAAGTGCAGTTGGATGCTATGCGCATCACCGTGGGTGGTATTGTCGACCGTTTGGATGAAACCAAAGGAACCGTGCGCGTAGTGGATTACAAAACGGGTGGTCAGCCCAAGGAAGTAAAAGCCATGGATAATCTTTTTGTTTCCCATAAGGACAGAGCCAATTATGCGTTTCAGGCATTCCTGTATTCGTCTATTCTTATCGAGCAAAAGCAAGATCCTGTGAGTCCGGCACTGATTTATATAAACAAAGCTACGGACGAGACTTATTCGCCCATTATAACCTGGAATAAAGAACCGATAGCCGACTTCCGAGCTTTGTCAGCCGACTTTGAGGAGGCTTTCTTAGAAAAACTTGGTGAGATATTTAATCCTGATGTTCTCTTTGAACAAACCACTAATGAAAAAGCTTGTGAGTGGTGTGATTTTAAGGAGATGTGTGGGAAGTAAGATATGGAAAAGCCCTGCTAGGAATAGCAGCGCTTTTCAGTTATTTTATTAATAAGCTAGAGGTCCTTTTGTTAGCCCCTCGCTGGCGCAGATATTTATCTGTGCATTAGTCTTCAGACTAAATGTTATCTCATGAAATTTAGCTAAAAATCTTTTGCTCTAATGAGCAAAGCACAGACTCAAGTCTGCGCCAGCGGGGTAAAACTTCTCAATAATAAGATTGTTGTTTTTCGTAATATTTTCATTCTTATAAATTTATATCGGATTCTGAGAATTTAGTTTTTGAAAACAAGTATTTTTCATGAGTAAAACCCTATAATTGAATATATTTAGTCCAAGTTAAATGGTTGGGAAATGTTATAAATGTTCCGCAGGATGTCTGGGGAGCTAGCCGAGGGCTATCTTTGCTTCCTAGAGAATTTCTGAAACTATCCGAAAACAAATCAGCCCCACTATTTCTAGCAGGGCTGGTTCTTATCTCTATGTAGGTTACTCGTGTTTCTTAATTAGCTTTTCGTTGTACACTTGATCTCCAACTTTGATTTGTAGAATCAAGTTTTGAGCTCCTTTGCCATCAATTTTATCCGTAACGGTATAAGAGCCCTCTTCTTGTTTTTTGTTTTGAAGTACTTTCATCATTTTACCGTTTAAGTCAAGTACACTTATTTTCACTTTTGCAGCTTCAAATAGTTGGTATTCTACAGTGATGTCATCCGTAAATGGATTAGGGTATTCCTTGTATGTAAATTTGTGTTTGATTGAGCTACTGTTTTCTACAATCGGTTTAGTGCAATTGCTAGCCTGAGTAACATTTGGGTTGAAGTAAGCTCGGTATTCTCTGCCATTGCATCCGCAGTCACATTTCATGCTGGCATCTTTGATTTGCATTACAGCATAACGGGATTCTTTGCAGTAAAAGGCGTATTGTTTAACCACCATGTGATATGGCAAACCGTGAGTTTCATGGTTATAGTCTCTAACGATTGCTACACGCAGTACATTTTCCAGTTTCACGCCGTTAGGTAGAATTAGTGTTCCATACCCGTCAGCTTTAACTGTACTGGTTCCTGTGATTGGATTTGAATATCCGTCTTCAATATAGGCTCCTTTCATCTCCGTACTAAGCTCAGAACCATATGAGAATGGGAATGCTAATTCTTTTAAAGGTTCATCAAATTTGATGGTTACCTTTTCGGTTTTCATTCCGTAATACAGTTTGCTGTCGTCAGTGATTTGGCAGAATGATGTTCTTTCGCCATTTTCAGTACAAGCAAGAGCATAACCAGACATGCCCATGTCGGTGTCAGTGTTTTGATTGTAATTAATCAAGAAATCGCCGTTGTATTTCGCTTTTGAGAAATCCCAAGTTTGATTTGCTCCGGCTTCTCCGGCTGAGATAGTGTCCGTAATGGTTTTGATAATAAGGGCATCGCCAATCTGCATGCTATGGCTACTTTTGGTAAGTGTTACCTGTGCCGATAGTGTAAGGGTAGCAGTAAGAATGGTAAGTAATGTAGTAGTAAATTTCTTGTTCATATGTTTCGTGTATTAGTTTTTCAAGTAGAACAAATTTATAAAAATATTATATAGCTAAATGTTATTGTGGAAAAATTTTCTGTTAAAACATTGTGAGACAATTGTTCTGGTAGGGGTGAGAGAGACACATACATCTATATACAAAAAAGGAGAGCCATATTAGCTCTCCTTCTTTTAATCTTTATTTATGATGCGTTTTCGTTTGTTCTCGGTGCTTTCTTTTGCGTAGCGTGTAAAGATGTCGTATTTGTCTTTTGGTCTGATTTTATCGTACCACACAAAGCGAGGAACTAGTTTTAAGTTTTCCGGGATTTGATTCTCCGGGTAAAGTGTTCCTTTGGGTTGAGGTAGCATTTTTATTTTATCAAACTTCTTATTCTTCATAAAGGCTGTTAGCGTGTCACTTTCGGCTCGGTTAACGCCAACTATGCTTCCATCTTCTTCCGTAGGGTAGTACACCGTTAAGGCATTGCCATACACATCTACATAATCCAGTTGATTGCCTTTCATGAATGCTTTTAGACTCAATCCTTCTGCCTGATTGAAGCGTGCCGTGTCTACCTGTATTACTGCCAGAGCCCAACCTTGGACATAGGTGTAATCCACTTTTTTATTCTTTTGGAATACCTGAATGAAATCACCGCATAGCTGAGTAGAATCTGACCAAATAACGGGATCTACATACATATTAAGTACCGAGTCGGCCGAGTAATAAATCATAGAATCGCACTTGCCTTGAAGGTCTTTTCTGAAGAAGCGAACATTGTACATTGCTTTTACCACTTGGTTAAGAGAATCACCAGCTGTGCGAATCGTGTCTGCATGAAGATATAACGAGTCAACTCCTGAATGCTCAATGGCATAAGCTGAGTCAGTCACTAATCCAAAGTTATTTTCTTGGCGGAATTTCCCGTACTGACCACAAATTGTCATCTGTTTAACTGTGTCGGTCATTTGTACATTCTTAAAAGCTTCAGCATTGCCTGTTGCTTTGTTGAAATAGATTGTGTCGCCGGAGAGTATTTTGCCCCCTTTTTGGGTTACTAAACCATGTTCAGTAAGTTTTGCTTCTTCAGTTTTGCTTTTATACCAACCTTTTTCAGTATAAATGTGAGTGTCTTTGTCGTAGTCAATAAATGTAGGCCCAACGAAACGAATGGTGTTGGTTTTATTATCCATTCGAAGTGTATCTGCATGAAGGCTTAGATTTGGTCTTGTCAATACGACATTGTTTTTAAAAAGCGTATAGTCTTCTGTAAAATAGAAGTATCCTCTTTTTGAAACAAGAGTGGTGCTGTCGTCAACAATTTTTCCGCCTTTGTCGTAATAACCCATATTGGCAGCTTGATCATAATCCAAACTATCAGTGGTTAGAACAGAACTATTATTGATGACTTTCACATGGTCTCTTAGTTTTCCCATTTTAAGGTCACCATCATAGTGAAGTCTATCTCCATAAATGGTTAGGGAGTCGCCGCGTCGTATCTTGATGTTCCCAAATGCGTCAAGTTTATTGCTTTGGTCATAGAAATAGGCTAAGTCACAATACATATAAGTTGTCTCATGTCTAAAAACCACATTGCCTTTAAGTATCTGACAATCTTCGCGAAAACTTTGGTCAAATTCCAATGAGTCAGAGTTCTCAAGATAGATAGGAGTTTTCTTCTTTTGAGCGTTTGAGCTAACAGCAAACAAGCATAAAGCAGCTAAAAGCGCAATATGCTTGTGTAAACTTATTTTATTTATAATATGTAAAATCACCGTTTGTTATTTTTTCACCCAGTTTGGATATTGAAAAGCACAGTTTTGATATTCAGGAATAATGTCTATAAATGTGTCTTTTTGTTTATTGACAATCCAGTTGTTAATGACTTCTTCGTTTTTCTTGCTCAGAACAATTGATCTTAAGAATTGGAAATCTTCATCAACTGAAGCCTTGTGTTTAGGCGTTTTTTCTTTCAGCTTAATGATAGCACAAACTTCTTTCCCTGAGTTATTAGTCATGGTAATTGGTTCAGATATTTCACCAACCTTAAGTTCATAAGCAACTTTAGATATCTCGCCCGGTAAGTCTTGGTATTCAAATTTTGGAGTTCCATCTTTTGGGTTTACCATGTTGCCATCGTTCATCTTTGTATCCTTGTCGTATGAGAAGTTCAATGCTGCATCGTCAAAACTGAATTTCTTTTCACGAATGTCATTTGCCAAGGTGTCAAGTTTTGATTCAGCAAGTTGTATTTCATCCAAGCTAACTTTAGGTTTTAATAGGATGTGACGGCAGTTAACCTTGTCGCCTCTTTTTTCAATTAGCTGAATGATGTGATAACCAAACTCAGTTTCTACTACGCGTGAAACTTTGTCAGGGTCAGTAAGTTTAAATGCTGCATCTGCAAATTCAGGAACTAGTTGTCCACGCCCCATGAATCCTAACTCCCCACCTTGTTTTGCAGAGCCTAAGTCATCAGAGTATAATGTGGCAAGCATAGAAAAACTGGCGTCTCCGGATTCAACACGCTCTTGGAATCCTCGAAGTTTTTCTTTGATTTCGTCAATGTCTTTTTGTTTAACAGTAGGTTCAATAGTTAAAATCTGCAATTCCACTTTTTCAGGAATTGTAGGAATATCTTCTTCATTTACTGCGCTAAAATATTTGCGAACATCAGCCGGAGTGATTTTGATATCACCAACAAGTTTTTGTTGTACTTGTTGAATCATCATTTGCTCACGGGCTTGATCTCTTAATTCTTCTTTAATATCCCGAATTGGGCGACCAAAATACTCCACAAGTTTTTCTTCAGAACCGATTTGAGCAACCATAGAACTTACTCGTTGGTTAACCTGCATATTTACATTTCCTTCGCTTACCTGAATGCTGTCAAGTTTTGCTTGGTTAATGAAAAGCTTTCTCACCGCAATTTGTTCTGCAATGTAGCAATATGGATCTCCGGGAATATCAACCTTATCATATTTAAGTTGCTGAATTTGGCTTTCGATTTCTGATTTTAGTATTGCATCATCACCAACCACCCATACAACTTCATCTATTACATTGTCTTGAGCAAAAATAGTTGTTATTTGAGTGGTAAGTATTAATAATATTAGTACTTGAATTTTCTTTAGCATTTTATCTTTATTCTTAGTAAATTATTGTTGCTCTTCATTCTTGAAGTAGCGTATTTGTTTTTCCTTTATAGCTTCATCATATAAGTTATTCTCAAAGGTTCTAATAAAATCATTTTTCTGTTTGTTTATCAAGATGATTTTAATTTTATCCTTCGCAATGTCATAAGGCTCAATGTCACCTAAAACACGGCTGTCCAATATTTTCATAAAGTATAAAAAGCTGCTGTCTTTTGTTTCTAAATACTTATAGCTTTTTATGAAATGAACAGGGTCTTCAATTTTGAAAGGAAGGTTTTTTGCAATTTCATTAAACAGAACCCAATTGTCACCAAAGTATTCATAGCTGGTTGCATTTTGTAAACTGTATTTTTCCATGTTCTCAAGTGATTTTTGGTCAAAGTTTTTAAACCATCTTGAGACATGATCTGCTTTTGGGGAACCAATAGGCATTTTTATGTATACGCCTTTTATCCAATTGTTAGTTAGTCTGAATTGTTCTTTGTTAGCATTATAAAATTCCAATATTTCATCCTCAGATGGGCCTTGCCCAAGTTTTGACATAACTAGATTTTGTTGGTACTGGTGAATAATCAATGATTCACGGTAGTCTTCTACAAGTTCCTCAATTTCTTCAGGGTTAGAAATGTTATTCTCTGCATGATTTAGCATCAATACTTGAGTTATCCATTTTTTCTCATAGTCATTTATTAGTGCAATACTGTCTTTTTTTAAACTTCCTTTAGGTACAATTGCTTGCAGTTCATCCATATATAAATATCTGCCTCCTACTTCAATGTGTGGAATTCGAGACTCATCTTTTCTTTCCTTTTGCTTGCAACTGCTTGTGAAAAGGATAGTGCTGATAATTAGTAAGAAGATATTTGACTTCATGAATGTATTTTTGTCCTAATTATTTTATAGAATTCAGGGCGTCTTTATTGATTACAATCGGATATTTTGTTTTTAAGCTTTCAATCCATTTTTGATCAAGATAATTTTGGTAATCTTGAATTACTGCCCCTTTTACATCAGTGTATTCGTCAGGTGTGTCTGTAAGAACTTTTCCATCTACAAATATCACTTGGAAATCCTTGCTAGGCTCTAAATGTCCTTCATTGAATGCATAGAAATCAACGGCCGGGTTTTGCCCTTTTACAAATAAATTTTTTTCAGAGCGAACGAAAATGGTATCGTTCCTATTTATGCTAGTTAGGATGCTATCAATTTTTGCTCTAGGTTGAGTAAGAGCTTCTTTAACTCGGGCTGCTGTAACAGAGTCCCGGCAGTATAAAATTCTTCCTTTAAATCGAGGCGTCTCCCATTTGTATTTGTCCTTGTGCTCTTCAAAATATTTGGTTAAGCCAACTGTATCTTTTGCTGCTTTGTCCCAAACCTCTTGGCTGCTGATATTAAATAGAAGTATTCCATCGCGGTACTCTTGCATAAGGTTGCCAAAGTCGTGATATTTTTTCTCAAGTTGAGAATCTTCATGTTTTAATAATTCTTTAGCTGCATAGAAGTCTATGCTCTTTCTTAAAGTAGCTGATGAAAGCTTGTGGTCAAGCATAAACTTAGCTAGCTGATCTGTGTCAAACTTTTCGTTAGCAAAGCTGAACAAAGGTTTCTTTAGTTCCTTAGCTTGCTTGTAAAAAACAGAATCATTCCATTGCAATTTTTCTGCCAACTTTTCAAGTTTAGCGATTGATTTGCTGTTTTCTTTGTAATAATATTCCTTTTTTAATTTTTTTGTAAATGCGTTAGCAATTATCTCTGAGCGATCACCTCTTGTTACTTGTTGCTCAATTTTATCTTTTAGCTGTTCAAAAGAATCTATTCCTTTTGTGTCGATAAGTTTAATGATATGCCAGCCGTATTTTGTTTTTACCGGATTTGAGATTTGTCCTTTTTGTGTTAAAGAAAATGCAGCATTTTCAAATTCTTTTACCATATTTCCTGTCCCAAACCAAGGTAATTGACCTCCGTTTACGGCACTGTTTTTATCATCAGAATATTGTTTTGCAAGTTCAGCAAAGTCTTCTCCTGATTTAGTTCTTAAGAATAGTTCTTTAATCTTTTCCTCAGCGGCTTCATTTTTTCCAGGAATTGTGTCATTGGTGAAAATCATGATATGAGCTACCAGTCTTTTGCCCGGAGCTTTTCTGCGACCATTGATTTTTAGAATATGATATCCGAAGGAAGTTCGGATAGGAAGAGATATGCTGTCGACCGGAGTTGAATATGCAGCATTTTCAAAAGGATATACAGTCCACAAAGCAGAGATGTAGCCTAAGTGACCTTTGTTTTGTTTTGCAGATGGGTCAATAGAATATTTTACAGCAAGAGAGTCGAAGTTTTTTGTTTTTGTTTCGCGGTAAACGCCCATTGCAATTTGGTATGCTGCTAGTGTATCTGCAGGCGAATTTCCTGTAATCCCAATTAATATGTGGCTTACATCAATGTCTTCATGTAGTCTTTCGTATTCTTTTTCTACAATGCTATCCTTTGTTTCTGTGCTTGTCAGGTATTTTGGCGTAAGTTGTTTTCTGTAGTTGTTTAGCTCTTCTTTATACGAGCTTACAGTGTCCAAGCCCAAAGCTTCTGCTTCAGCAACTTTTAATCTGAATGCTTCAAACAACTCAAGGTATTCTTCTTTTGTCTTTTTTTCTATCCCCTCATAGGAGTTGTTTTTGTTAAAAATATATTCAAAAAATGAAGTTGAAACCTTTTTCCCGTTAACGGTCATTATTGATGATGTGTCGTTTGCAAATCCTTGAGATACAAAAGAACTCAGGATGAGAACAGATAAAATCAGTTTGTTTTTCATAATGAAAGAAATCTTTTTTAATATAAGTCAAAAGAATAACCAACACCTAGCGTGAAGAACTCTGCATTAGTTAATTCGTGAGTTTTTATGGCAGCTGCACCAAAGAAGTGAGTTGTGAATCTATATTTTAAAGCAAAGCGATAATACATGTTTTCGTTATCAGCTTTAATGTTATCATACACATAGTAGCCGGCATCAAAAGCTGCTGAAGTTCTACCAAATACAAATTCATTTGATAAACATACGCCACCTCTTACACTGTGAAGTATATCTGATGGGTCATATAGTCCGTCGTATTTTGATGATTCACCTGAGTAATAGTTTCCTACATGGTTGTATTGGAATACTTCATCATAGAACGCATCAACTCCAAGACCAATTTTGTAGATGTTAGCAGCTTGATAATATGCTAAGACATTTAAGTTTCCTACTACATATTTTTGGTCTTCTAATCTGTAGAATTCTCTAATTCCTGCAGTACCCGTGATGTCAAGCGAGATGATATGAAGTAAATCTTCCGGTTTTTGTCTCAATACATCACTAACAGCCATTGGAGTGTGTTTCAAAGTAAGATTTGCGCCCCACATGTTGATTCCTGTGTTAGGAGAAGAGATATTTCCGTTAGAAAGATGCATCCATGATAAGCCTGCATTGATTGTATATCTTGAGTTCAACTCGTCATCATCACTGCGTATTTGGGTTACAGGTCTCCAGCTGATGTTTAATCCACTTTTGAAGAAGATGTTTGCAGGAGAACCAATCAAGTAACTTGCATCTGCGTTGGTTGCCGGATTTGGATCCGGATTGCTAGATGTAGTCTTGTCATATTTAGTGACATAAGCAATACCAACGCCATTCGAGAAATTGAAATCAACCGCTTTAGTTCTAACTAATGGTATGTCAAGATATGGATAGAGCGCAATTGCAGAACCTAGTCTGTCGTCTTCACCAAGGTTTAAGTATGTTAAAGCATAACCATATGTTGGCATGTTGAAGTAGTGATGCCAGTTTTTTTCTCCTTGAGTTGGGTATTCAATGCCAAATTCAGCTCCAAGTACAGGACGAGGATTAGTGCCCTCAAGTTGAGCATCTACTTTTGATGAATGTTTGATTACACCACCATAAATTAAAGAATACTTGTAATAATGAGGTCTGTTAAATACCACATCAGTACTAAAATTGCTACTTGAATAGTTATCATACGAGCGAGCAATGTTATCTTGTCTTTCATATGATGGGGGCCCAAAGCCTGCGCTATTATCTTGATCCCAGTTGCTATTGCCGCCACCGTGGCTTTTAAATGGGTTGGCTTTCGTTAGCCAAGTGCCTCCTGATGGATTTTTATGACTTTTGCCATTTGCCCAAGAGTCATTGCCGTTGAATGCAACGCTTTTAGAGCCATATCCACTTGCCCAAGAGTCATTCGCTTGCCCTTTTCTTTTTCTTACACTAGAAGTGTTTGAGTCCCAACCATCATAGCTTGAACTTGAGTTTTTGAATTTATTTTTTTTGCCTTTTTCAAACGGATCATATCCACCTGCACTAGCAACGCCTTTTCTGCCTTTTTTAGTTTCAAACGGATCGTATCCACCACTGTTTCCTTTGCGTTTTCGTTTGGAGTTGTCAGCAAACGGGTCATATCCGTTGCCTCCTTTTTTCTTTTTCTTTTTGTCGTAGTCTTCAAATGGATCATATCCACCGGCTCCATTTTTTTTGCTGCTATTGCTAGCGAATGGATCAAAACCTTGACTGCTTTTTCTTTTTAGTTTTCGTTTTTTACCTGAGGCTGAATAAGTGTTCCCGGCGCGTTTGCTTCCGGTCATTTTAACGGCTTTCTTTTTTGCGGCTTTGTTTCTTCCTTTGATAGAACAATCGTCACCAAGACATTGAGCACTTAAACTAAAACTGATTAGGATTGTAAAGAGGAATAAAAGGTATCTTTTCATTTGAATAAAATTTACATGTCTTACTTAGAAAAAACGATGGTTTAACTCTTGAATTATGCCATGTGTAAATTCTAAAATACGGCTTGTTTTTATGCGGAAAAAGTAGGAAAATAATATATCTTTGTTCCTGCATTTTCTGAACCGACAAATATATAAAATACTTAGATAAAGATGGTAGTATTACTCAAAAAAGAATTGCGCAGCTTTTTCAGTTCTGCAACGGGTTATATCGTAATTGGGGTTTTCCTTTTAATCACAGGCTTGTTCTTATGGGTTTTCCCCGGAGAATATAATGTTTTGGAGTCTGGTTATGCACAACTTGATGGGCTTTTTTCTTTAGCTCCGTGGTTGTATTTATTCCTAGTTCCAGCAGTGACTATGCGCATGTTTGCTGAGGAAAAAAGGAATGGTACTTTTGAGCTTTTATATACCAGACCAATTAGCTCTTTGGATATCGTTTTGGGTAAATATTTAGCCGGTGTAGTTTTGGTGATGTTTTCTCTTTTGCCAACTATTGTTTATTACTTCTCAGTTTACTATTTGGCAGAGCCGCTAGGTAATGTTGATTCGGGAGCCTTTTGGGGTTCTTTTATTGGTTTATTCTTTTTAGCAATTATTTATGTTGCTATTGGATTGTTTGCCTCTTCTGTTACTGAAAATCAGATTGTTTCTTTTATTTTAGCAATGTTCCTAAGTTTTATAATGTATACCGGTTTTGATTTAGTTGCATCGCTATTTACATCAGGTGAAGTTGCTGCCGGGATATCATTACTTGGAATTAATGAGCATTATGAATCTATGAGTAGAGGAGTAGTTGATAGCCGTGATGTGGTTTACTTTTTAACAGTAACGGTATTGTTCGTTTTTTCAACGAAGCTAATTATCAAACGATAAGCAATGAGTGTAGAAGAGAATGCTAAGCCGTTAATTTTAATCACCAATGACGATGGTGTAATGGCTCGTGGGATACACTGTTTGATTGAAAGTGCAAAGAGTCTTGGTGAGGTTATTGTGGTTGCTCCGGATGGTCCAAGATCAGCGCAGTCAAGCGCTTTGACAATAACAACACCATTGCGTGTCAAGAAGATTGAAGAAGAGGCTGATTTGACAATTTATCAGTGTAATGGGACACCGGCAGATTGTGTGAAATTAGCAATCAATCAAGTTTGCCCAAGAAGACCTGATTTGGTTTTATCCGGGATTAATCATGGGACAAATTCTTCAATAAGCATTATCTATTCAGGAACTATGGGCGCAGCTATAGAAGGCTGTGTTGCAGGAATTCCTTCGATAGGTTTTTCTTTATGTAGTTTTGATCCTCGTGCAGATTTTACACAAGCAGTAGAGTATGCCACAAAAGTTACTCAAAAGGTTATTGAGGCTGGTTTGCCAACAGGGGTTTGTTTGAATGTAAATATTCCTGCACCGCATCATAAAGTGCAAGGTGTTAAAGTTTGTCGTCAGTCTGATGGATATTGGTCAGAGGAATTTATCAAAAGAAAAGACCCGGCAGATAAAACTTATTACTGGCTTTCGGGTGAGTTTATCAATGCTGAACAAATGAGTGATGATACTGATGAATGGGCATTGGAGCATGGATATGTTTCTATTGTGCCGGTGAAGGTTGATATGACTGCCTACGAATATATGAACGATTTAAAAAATTGGATAAATGACTTGGAATCAGGAAAAGAAGAAACAGCAAAAGGATAGTTTTTGGTATGGGTTTATTCCCGGAATCATTCTTCCAATGGCATTCTTAATTACTTTGTTTAAATTGAAGTATACCACAAATCAGCCAATATTTGAAGCGATGTATAAATTCTCAAAAACAGGCTTGATGGGGAAGGATATGATTACAAGTACACTGCCTTGTTTTGTACTGTTTATGGTGTTCTATAAGTTAAAAATGGAAAGAGCAACTCAAGGTGTATTTGTTGGTTTAGCCCCATTTTTAATTCTATCGTTCTGGTTATTCTAAATCCAACTATAGCAATGAAATATTTTATTATAGCCGGTGAGGCGTCAGGCGATTTACATGCTTCAAATTTAATGCGTGAACTGAAGGCAAAGGATGTAAATGCTGAATTTTGCTTCTTGGGTGGCGATTTAATGCAGGCTCAGGGAGGTAGATTGGTTAAGCATTACAAGGATATGGCCTTTATGGGTATTATTATGGTTCTTTTGAATTTGCGTAAGGTGCTTGGGAATTTGCAACAATGCCGAGAAGCTATTGTTGATTTTCAGCCGGATCTTGTGATTCTAGTTGATTATCCTAGCTTTAATCTTCGCATAGCTAAGTTTGTGAAGGAAAATATGAATATTCCTGTTTATTATTATATCTCACCTAAAATATGGGCTTGGAAAGAATATCGTATAAAAAGCATCAAAAAGTACATTGACAAAATGTATACGATATTGCCATTTGAGACTTCTTTTTATGCCAAGCATAATTTTGAAGTGCAATATGTGGGGAATCCAAGTGTAGATTCTGTTGCTAATCGTCCAAATCAGGATGAGACTTTTCAAGATTTTATTCAGCGTACAAATCTTTCTGATAAACCAATTATTGCTTTATTGGCAGGAAGTCGTCGTCAGGAAATAAAAGGTTGCTTGCCTAAGATGGTCGCTATTGCAAAGGAATATCCTCAATATCAGTTTGTGGTTGCCGGAGCACCGGGCGTTGATCCAGATTTTTATACAGAATTAATGCAGGGTACTCGTGTGAAAATCATTTTTGGCGAAACTTACAACTTATTACAACAAGCTAATACTGCTGTGGTGAACTCGGGTACAGCAACTCTTGAAACAGCATTATTCCGAGTGCCTCAAGTTGTTGTTTATCATTTGCTAGGAGGTTTTATAGCAAATATATTGAAGCCAATCGTTTTGAAAGTGAAGTATGTATCATTGGTGAATCTAATTGCTGAAAAGGAACTCGTAAGAGAATTAATTGCTGCACGATTTACTTCTAAAACGCTAAAATACGAATTAGATAGAATCTTATTTTTGCAGACTAAGCGAGATGAGATGATTGACGGTTATGATAAGATAATTAATATTCTTGGTGAGCCGGGAACTGCAAAGCATGCGGCTGAAGCTATTGTTGGTTCACTGGTGAGAAAATAGTTAGATTATTTTTAACATATATTTTAAGTGCTTAGTTTAGGAAATTGTTAAGTTTGTGTTTCAAATTTCCTTAAAACTAATCTATGAAAAGAATGTTTTTATTTGTTGGTATGGCATTGATAAGTGTTGCAATGCAAGCCGTTGTTCCTACGCCTACATTATCAGCAGATGCCACACAAATCTGTTTTGATGGCACAAGCTTTCCTTTGTTAACTATCGCTTCCGGTAGTGGAGAAACATCTTATGTAAGTTCGGTTATAAACGACCCTACTGACCCTTTATCTACTAAGGGTATTTATTTTACAGCAAAAAATGCCACTTCTTTTTCCTTTTCAAGTAATAATACATCAGTGGTAAAAACTGATGATATCTCAATGGTCTTAGTTTCCGGCAATACTTATGTCCTTAAGGTAGTTCCTTCTGGTGTTGGTATTGCAAAACTTACAATTAAATCAACTAATTCAAGTGAGAGCTCTGCTGCCTATAATATTTCTGTGGCAGCATCAGCCGAATCATCTAATGGTGCAAATACGATTTTTTCTACAGATGTTTCGGATGCATCAGGAGCCACTGCTTTGGATGATGACTATATGTTCATTGCAGAAGATGAGACTAATGTTTTGCGTATGTATAGTCGTAAGCAGTCTGGAAAGTCATTATATGCCGTTGATATAACTGCGGATGCAGGATGCATTGATGGTGAAGAGCTTGACCTTGAAGCTTCTACTATTGCCAGTTCATCTTATAACAGCGGAAATCGTATTTATTGGATGGCATCATTAGGGAATGGAAAGACTGGAAGTGCAAAGCCATATCGTGATCGTGTAATTGCAACTGATGTGAGTGGAACAGCTGCAGCTGCAACTCTTTCTGTAAAAAGTTATTCTGCAAAAATGCGTCAAGCTTTAATCGATTGGGGAGATGCTCAGTCATGGAATTTTTCGGCGTCAGCTGATACAGAAAGTGGCATGTACCCTAAACGCATTGATGGGTTTAATATTGAAGGACTTACTCTAATGAATGAGGGCGAGGGTGCTTATGTTGGTTTCCGAGCTCCTTGTGTGCCTGTGAAAGGAACTGTTCCTGCATCTTCAAATCGTGAATATGCTGTAATGGCACCCGTGACAAATTTTGAAACAATGATGAATGTTTCTGGAGAATCAAGTATTACGCCACAGTTAGGAGAGCCAGTTTTATTTGATTTTAATGAGCTTGGAATTCGTTCCGTTGAAAAAGTTGGAGGAGATAAGTATTTAATTGTAGCAGGATTATTTGAAGGAGGAGGCACTCCGGCAATTTATTTGTGGGATGGAGTTGTGCCTGTTAATCCTGGATATAACCCAATTGTGCCAAATTCAACTTCACTTATTAAATTACCATTAGATTTAAGTGATCTTGTTCAACCATCTTCAGATGGTGGAGTAGAAGGGCATCCTGAGGCTCTATTGTGTGAGCAAGTGGGTGATAGTCTTTATATACATGTAATTTGTGATAATGGAAGTGTTGATTATTATGGAACTGGAGATGCTGCAAAAGATTTTGCCGTAGACGATAAAGAATATCCATACGCAAAGTTTAGAACAGATACTTATATCTATAACTTAGGAACAAGCACGATGTGCAAAGAAGATCAAAAGCTTCCATTTGAGTGGTGTGTGAATAATGGTACACTTTCTTTGTCAAATATTCAAGAGCCTATTGAAGTCTATTTGTACGATGTAAATGGATTATTGGTTGTAACTAAAAAAATAAACTCTTCAAGCTCATTTGTAATACATAAATCAGGTGTATATGTCCTAAAATGTATTTCATCTCGAGGAGTTTCTGCCATAAAGTTTCTTAATGAATAAATTATTTATCAGATATTTATATGATTAAGCCCTATTATTAATAGGGCTTTTTTGTTGTTGATAAAAACTGTAAGTATTAACGGAAGTTTTTCAAAAGCAATATTAACTTTACAGAGCAAAAAATATAAGGATAAATTTTATTAATAGATTGAATATGAAGAAAATGAGACTATTGTTATCTGCATTAAGTTTAGTTTTATTGTTAGCCTCATGTGCTCCTGTGTACAAATGTGGTGATCCAATTCCTGCTAAAAAAAGCTTTTTCTGGAGTAAACAGTTGAAAACAGTTATTGTTGAGCGTGATACATTGTGTTCACGATTATCTGCAGCTGAAGTTGATATTGATTCATTGGTGGAAGATACTACTATGATGGGAATCAAAAACAGAGAATCTGTTCAAACAATAAACTCTTTAGGAAAAGATATTACGAATATTTTGAAAGATAATCGTGATTTGTTAATGGGTAAAGATAAATTACAGAAAGCTTATGATGATTTGCAAAATGAAAAGTTGTCTGAATCTACTCGTCTTAACAATGCCTTAAAAAGAAAATCTGACGAACTAAAAGAAAAAGAATCGCAATTGGCTGGTAAAGAAAAGCTTCTTGCAGAAAGGGAAGCAAAATTAAAAGAGCTTCAAGCCATCATTGCAAAACAAGATTCAGTATCTAAACGCTTGGATGAGATTCTTCGTAAAGCACTTTTAGGATTTAAAGATGATGAATTGTCTGTAGAAATGAAAAATGGAAAAGTATATGTTTCTATGTCTGACAAATTATTATTTAAATCAGGTAGTGCTACTATTGAATCAAAAGGAAAAGAGGCTTTGAAAGTTTTGGCAGATGTAATGGTAAAAAACCCAGATATTGATGTTCAAGTTGAAGGTCATACTGACAGTATTCCAATTAAGACTGCTGTGTTTAAAGATAACTGGGACTTAAGCGTGATTAGAGCAACTTCAATTGTAAGAATTCTTACCGAGGAATATGATGTAATGCCAACACAAGTTATTGCTGCAGGTAGAAGTGAGTATTTTCCTCGTGCTACAAATGAAACTGCTGAAGGAAGAGCCATGAATAGAAGAACTGAAATTATTCTTTCTCCTGATTTAGATGAGGTAATGGATGTGTTAAATAATGAATAGTAAATGATATTTCCATACAAAGCCTGTATTCAAATGAATACAGGCTTTTTTGTTTAAAATAAAGTATCGACTTTAAAAAACTTTTTTAATTTTGTTGGTAATTTAAATTGACATTTATCAATTATGCTTGCAAGTTTAATCGAGAATAGCGTGCTTCGAAATGAGTTTGTAACCAACTCTTTAAGACCTTCAATAGAGCTTATTGTTGAAAAACTAAAGACATTTGAAGCTCGTGCAGATGAGGATTATCATAGTGCATTTGAAAGGCATGAGCTAAAAAAGGGAGACATTTTGCTAAAAGAAGGTGAAGTGCCTACACGCTTTTGGTTTTTAGAATCTGGTTTAGCTAGGTTGTTTTCAATTAGGAATGGTGAAGAGGTTACGGCAGATTTCTTTTTTAGTTCAGAATTTGTTGACTTGTATGGGAGCTCAGCTTTAAAACAGCCTTCTCATGGAACAATCCAACTTATGATGGATTCTGTATTGTATTCTATTCGTTGGGATAAATTAGAGAAGTTAAAAGCTAATTACCCAATTCTTCATAATTTGGAGAAAATAATTGTAGGTAGTTATATGAGGACATTCGAGCTTCGTGTTTTTGAAATGAATTCGCTTTCTGCCTCTGATAGATATTTGAAATTGGTAGGTGCTCATCCTTATATTCTACAGCAAGTTCCAATTATGAATATAGCTTCGTACTTAGGTGTAAAGGTTGAGACTTTGTCTAGAATTAGAAGTAGATTATCTCAAAAATAACAGTTAACATACTTTAACGACTACCTTGTGGTTTGTTGACTTTAGTCAATGTTTTTTTATAAAAAGCGTTCTTTCTTTGTATTAGATTCATTTTGAATGAAATCAAGGTTTGGTTGGTATGTGAAAGCCCTCTTGCTTAGCAATGGGGCTTTTATTTTTTATATAGAATTAAAAAAGGCTTGGAGAAATTTCTCCAAGCCTTTTTTATTATTGTGTTGACAATTAGATCCAACGAACATAACTAAAGTTTTGTCTGTATGGTAGGTCAATGTTTTTAGGGAACATTCTTATTGCAAATTTATAAGATCCACCTGTGTTGATTCTATAGTCTAAAGCAAATTGAATTTTAGAGCCGTTAGAGCCAATCATATCAAACTCATCAACTTCGTAGATGCGTGTTTTATTTTTATTGTCTTGATAAGTGACAACCAATTCTAGTCCAATGCTTTTTACATTCTCATCTTTAGTGTCAACTTCTGCAGTTAATTTATAGTCTTCACCAACATGAGGGAAGTGAAGCATTTTATCTGGAATATTCACATTAAGTACCTCTATGTTATCCCATAATTTAGCAACAGATTGCTTCCATGCTGCAATCTCTTTTGCTTTTGCGTAGTTATCTGATTTCAAAGAAGCTCCTCTTGATGCAAGTTTGCAGTAGAATTTATCGATATAGTCATCAAGCATACGCTTAGTTGTAAATCGAGGGGTGATTTTTGCAATTGAGTTTTTGATAGTTTGTACCCACTCTGGAGAGTATCCTTTACTGTTTTTAGCATAATATTGAGGGATAATCTCATTTTCAAGAACTGAATAGATTGTTAATGCATCTAACTGGTCTTGGTGAGATTGATTATCAAAAGTGCGTTTATCCGTAATTGCCCAACCAGCACCTTTTACATATCCTTCTAACCACCAACCATCAAGTACTGAGAAGTTAAGTACGCCATTCATTTGTGCTTTTTCGCCAGATGTTCCAGAAGCTTCTAATGGTCGAGTAGGAGTGTTTAACCAAACATCAACCCCAGAGATTAATCGTTTTGCTAATCTCATGTCATAGTTTTCAAGGAAGATAATTTTACCTAAGAATTCCGGCATGCGAGAGATTTCTACAATTCTCTTGATTAATCCTTGTCCGGCACCATCAGCTGGGTGAGCTTTACCGGTATATAGGAATTGAACCGGATAATTTGGGTTGTTTACAATTTTCTTAAGTCTCTCTAAATCATTAAATAATAAGTGAGCTCTTTTGTATGTTGCAAAACGACGACCAAAACCAATGATTAAAGCATTTGGGTCAATAGCTTCTACTGCGGCAAGAATGCTTGATGGGCTGCTTTGACTGCGTGTCCATTGTTCTTGTAATTGGCTTTTGATGTAGTCAATTAGTTTTTTCTTAAGTTCGGTGCGTGTTTTCCAGATTACTTCGTCATCTACATTGTAGATATTTTCCCAGTAGCTCATGTTTGATTGGTCTGCTAAGTATTCGCGACCAAATGTTTTTTCATAAAGCTTTTTCCATGGTGTTGCTGTCCATGTTGGTAAGTGTACCCCGTTTGTCACATAATTTACATGAGATTCCTCTGCAAAATATCCACTCCAAATTGGTTGAAACATTTCTTGAGAAACTTTTCCATGTAACCAACTCACACCATTTACTTCTTGGCAAGTGTTACAAGCAAACACACTCATGCTGAATTTTTGGTTGTGGTCTCCTGGTTGTTCGCGTCCCATGTCAATAAATTCATTCCAACTAATTCCTATTTTTGCTGGGTAAGCACTTAGGTATTTGTGGAATAATCCTTCATCAAAACTATCATGTCCGGCAGGGACAGGAGTGTGAACAGTATAAAGAGAAGTGCTTTTAACTACTTCTAAAGCTTCGTTGAAAGAAAGCCCTTCAGCAACATAATCAGCAAGTCTTTCTGCATTTATTAATGCTGCATGTCCTTCATTACAGTGATATACTTCTTTTTTAATGCCAAGGCGTTTAAGAGTTTGCATACCTCCAATTCCAAGAAGGAATTCTTGTTTTAAGCGGTTTTCCCAATCGCCACCATAAAGTTGATAAGTGATAGAACGGTCAAACTCACTGTTTTTATCATTATCGGTATCAAGTAGGTATAGTGAAATTCTACCTACGGCAACTCTCCATAAGTTAGCGTAAATGATTCTGTCGTGAAATGGAACCTCAATTACTATTTGAGAACCAGATTCGTCTTTAACTTGCTCTAAAGGTAACTGGTTGAAGTTTTGTGCATCATAAACCGCTAGTTGATCACCTTCAGTAGAAAGACTTTGAGTAAAATATCCATAGCGATATAAGAATCCAACAGCAGTCATGTTGATGTTGCAATCACTAGCTTCTTTTAAATAGTCACCAGCAAGAACACCTAAACCTCCTGAATAAATTTTTAGGATTTCAGTCATCCCATATTCCATACTGAAATATGCAACTGTAGGTTTTTTAGCATCTGGTTTAACATCCATGTATTCTCTAAAGCTAGCATATAGTGTATCAAGCTTTTCTGAGAATGTTTTATCAGCTGCAATTTCTTCCATTCTTTCGTAGTTCAATTTTTCTAAGAAAAGAACTGGGTTGTATTTGCATTTTTGGAATAATTCCTGATCAATTTCAGAAATTAAATCAGCCACTTCTTCATTCCATGACCACCAAATATTATATGCTATTTCTTGAAGTTTTTCTAAGCCTTTAGGTACTCGGGAAGTAACATTAATTTCTTTCCAGTTTGGCTGATTAGTTTTGCTAGCGTCTACTTTCATTGTTCGGTTTTATATTAATTAAAGATTTTAGCTTCTAGTTTTAGTCTTGTGTTTTTTGCATTGATAGCAAAAGTATATGTTTCTTTATATCTTTCAATGAAATTTTCCCATAGGGCTGTTTTAGATATCTTTTTAGCATGCTCTCTAATTTTTTCAACAATATCATTTTCAAGCATTGTGTATACTAAAATGGTAAATTTAATTTGTTCTACAACAGTTTGATAGTTGTAATCTGTTCTTTCAATGACTACTACACCTGTGTTTATATTTTTATTGTTGCAGCCAAATTCTTTTTTAGCCCAAATGCCAAACCCAGAAAGGTTTGTTGTTATTGTAGGAATACTGAAGGCGATACTTTCCAATGGAGTGTAGCCCCATGGTTCGTAGTAAGATGGAAAAATAGTTAGGTCTAGCCCAATTAATAAATCATAATATGGTTTATTAAATATGCCATCAAATCCATTTAAATAACTTGGGATAAAAATGAGTTTTAATTTACTATTTTTTTTGTTATCAAAGTGGTGCCAGTGGATTGATGAACAGATTTGTTCATTAAATTCATTGTGCATTTCATGCGTGATGTAGTTATTTGGCAGAGGATTATTCTTAATGTTATTTATAAGGTTTTCTTGTAAATCCTTTCTAGGGCCTTTGCTGTATGCCGGAACAAAGATAAAGGCAACAACTTCTCTGGTAAGTAAATGGTCATGATTCAAATGTGCAAGAGCATCAATATATGCATCAATTCCCTTGTTTCTAAATTCATTTCTACCACTTGTTCCAACAAAAAGGACATCATCATCAAGAGTGTAGCCAAGTAGAGCTTCGGCTACATTTGTCAGCTCTTCTTTTGCTTCTCTTCTTCTGTTTTTAAAGCTATCACCAGTTGGTACAAAGTTGTCTTCAAAGCCATTTGGTGTAATAACATCCGGTTTTTTATCTAAAAGCTGTTGGCTTTCTACTCCGGTAATGTCGCTTACGGTTGTAAAACAGTCTGAAATATGTGCGCTAATCTTTTCTGCAGAATGTTTTGCCTCCATGTTTAGTTCACGCGCCATTTGGTCACCATGATATGCTTCAAGGTAGTCATATAAAGGTTTGTTGTTTCCTGCAATAGAGCGTCCGATGGATGTTGCATGTGTTGTAAATATAGTTGCAACTGCAGGTAGGTAATAGCGGATATAGAATAATCCAAATGATGTTTGCCATTCATTAAAATGGGCAACAATATTTTCTTTTTCTTTTAAATTGAAAAAACGATAGAAGCTTTCAATCACCATTCCTGTAGCAACACCAAAGCTTGCTGATTCGTGGTAATCGCCATATCCGGCAATTGAACTAACTCCGTACAAGTTCCATACGCGATCGTAAATGCGGTGGCGAATGTGCTTGTGAAACATTGGGTCAAAATCTACTAGAATAGCAATAGGGCTGCCCGGAATATCCCATCTTCCCACTCTTATGTTGAGTGATTCAGATTCTTTCGCATAAGCAGTCCATTTAGAGAAAAGTTTTTTGTCCTCTATAAACCATGGGCTAGGTTTTTCTTTCCAAATGTCTGGTCCAATAAAAATGATTTTATCCGGATTTTCTTTTTGTAGTGTTTTAGCTCTTGTTGATAGTACGGTGTATATTCCTCCAACTTGATTGCAAACTTCCCAACTTGTTTCAAAAATATAATCTGGCTTAATGTGATTGTTTTCCATTTAACTATATAATATTTCTTATGTCTAGCGTGTTTATTAGTCTTATTTTGTTAGAATCCATGCATTTTTCTTGCATTTCTGATATAGATTCCTTTTTGATTGGATCTATAAAATCAGCAGCAATCTCCCTCATAGGCTGCAATACAAACTGTCGTTCATAAATTCGCGGATGCGGAACATGTAAGTTATCGAAGTTAGTAATTTGATTGTTAAAATACAAAATGTCTATGTCTAAAATTCTATCAGAGTATGAATTTTTTGTTTTGTTTTTTCTTCCAAGTTGTTTTTCAATGCTTTGGCAGGAAATGAGTAAGTCTGTTATATTCAGTTTTGTTTCAACTAATAAAGCGATATTGTAAAAAGAGTTTTGAGATTCAAATCCCCATGCATCAGATTCGTATATTGACGAAACAGCAGATATAACACCTATTTGAGAATAAATGTTCTCAATAGCCTTGATAAGGTTGGATTCTTTATCACCTAAATTGCTGCCTAAGCTTAAGTAAACCTTGTTCATGTTGTTAAATGCAACAAGGAGCGCAATGTTGCACTCCTTGTTATTTTTTGTTTAGTTAGTTTTGAATTTGAAAGAAACTTTTTTTAGTTCCTCGTTGGCATCAACGATTTTCTTTTTTAAACCATCTTTATAGTCAGCTAGTTTTGCTTTAAGTTCTTCGTTGTCTGTTGAGAGCATTTGAACTGCAAGTATGCCTGCATTCATGGCTCCGTTAATTCCAACAGTTGCTACAGGTATTCCCGGAGGCATTTGTACGATTGCTAAAAGAGCATCCATGCCGTCAAGCGAAGCATTAATTGGAACTCCAATTACAGGTAATGTAGTCATTGATGCAATAACGCCAGGAAGGTGCGCTGCCATACCGGCTGCTGCAATAATTACTTTAATTCCGTTAGCTTGTGCATTGGTAGCAAATTCTTCAACTTCTTTTGGAGTTCTGTGAGCTGAAAGAGCATTGATCTCAAAAGGAATTTCAAATTCGTCTAATAATTTTGCGGCTTTCTCCATTACAGGCAAGTCAGATGTGCTGCCCATGATAATACTTACTACAGGTTTCATGATTCTTTTAGTTTTATAGTTATTTAGTTATGTTGATATCACAAGAAATGGGATAATGATCTGAGTATTTAAATTTGCCAATTTTGAAATTGCCGGTTGTAAAGCTCTGATTTGTCATTATGTAGTCAATTCTGTATAAGAAAGGAAGTTCGTTGTATGTAATTCCTAGTCCTGATTCATTTTGAACAAATGCATCTTTAAGCTTTCCTTTAATTTTTCTATAGGTGTATGATATTGGCGTGTCATTAAAATCTCCGCATAGAATAACTTCGTGTGGGGAGTTCTTGATTTCTTCTGCTATGAGTTTGGCCTGGTAAGCTCTTTTTTTGTACGCAGAACCAAGTTTTTTGTTGATTACCTCAGTAGTTTCAGTGATTTTAGCTTTGCTTGTGCTGTCTACCAGTTCTATCATTTTCTTTTTGTCATCTAAGGTCAATTGGTTTGATTCAAGGTGACAGTTAAAAAGGCGAATTGTTTTATCATTTATTTTAATGTCTGAGTAAATTGTGTGATTGTATTTTGATTCGTAGTATATGTCATGTTTTGCAATGATAGGATACTTTGAAAATGTGGCAACTCCATATGTGCTATTTTTATTTAAGTTGTTTTGATAGACAATATGTCTGTATTCATAGTGTTTTCTAAATATGGATAGTAAATCTTGGGCATCTAAAAATCCCTTTGAATTGTAGTACCCAAATTCTTGTAGACATACAATGTCTGCGTTGCTTTTTATAATGTAGTCTACTGTTTTATTGTAATTGTCTATTTTAGAATTTTTCTTATAAAAATCAAATAACTTAACATTGTAGCTTAGCACTGATATTGTCGTTGTGCTATCTGTTTTTGTAAGTTGATTGCTTTTTTCGCTGTGAATAGGGAAGTCATTCTTGATGTTTGTTGACATCAGAACTAGTGTAAAAAGTGAGAATGCAAAATACCACTTTAGCTTTACTGCCCAGTAAAGAACAAAGAGGATGTTTACAATGGCTAAAGGGAGGAATATTAATCCCAAATATGCCGGAATAATGAATTTTTCCGGATTAATGTGTGTTGCAAATCCAGAAATGAAGAATAACCCAACTACGATGAGATTTATGGTTAATCCAAGTATGTTGAAGATTTTCTTTACCACTTAGGATTTGTTACTTTGGTCAAATAATCTTTTCTTTTCATCTGATGTGAGGCTGTCGTAACCTGATTCTTTAATTTTATCTAAAATTTCGTCAAGCATCTTTCCTTCTTGTGTTTTCTTAGCATTCCATTCGTAATCTGTCATGGGTCTTCCCGCATTATGACTTACCTTCATTTTAGGTTTTCTTGAAAACAAATCTACAAAAAAATCAATTGCTTTATTGATTCCTTTTGTCAAATCTTTTCCCTTTTTTATTCTTGTTCCAAATAGATATCCGGCAAGTATTCCTCCTAGGTGGGCTATGTTGCCCCCAGCATTTTCTCCTGCAACACTAAGTAGGCTAATAAAGAAAAAAACAGCTGCTAAATATTTTAATTTCACTTTCCCAATTAGGGTTAAGTGAATTTCCATGTTTGGTTTATATGTAGCTATACCAATTACAATTGCTAGTACAGATGCAGATGCGCCGAGAAGTATTCCTTGCGCAGCAATGCTTTCAAAATAGGGAAAGATATTTAGTCCTAGGATGTATAATGCTGCACCAAATATGCCCCCAATTAAGTATAAACCCACTGCTTGTTTCTGGTTGAAGAACATTAGGAATAATCTGCCAAACCAGAATAAGTTAATCATGTTAAATAAGATGTGAAAAAATCCCTCGTGGAGAAACATGTAGGTAATTAATGTCCATGGTTTTAACACTAATGAACTTATGCTTGCCGGTACAGCAAGCATTTCAAGCACAACGCTATCATTAATTAACATCAGTTTTGATACGATGTGTATGATGTTGATGATAAGGTATATGGCTAGGTTCGTGTAAATTAACTTGGTTACGCTGCTTCCTTGTTTGAAAGATTTTTTTAGATCGGTTAATATGTTCATATGGCAAAATATTTTAGTGCTTAAATTGTTGTTTCTTCCAATAAAGGATTAAAAAGAAGCCAAAAAGCATACCACCTAAATGAGCAAAATGAGCAATGTTGTCAAAACTGAAATTAGCTACTCCAGAGGTGAGTTCAATTACGGCATACCCTATAACAAAGTATTTTGCTTTAATAGGTATCGGTATAAACATTAAATAAAGTGGTTGCTCTGGGAAAAGCATTCCAAAAGCTAAAAGTAATCCAAATACAGATCCAGATGCACCGATTGTTACAAATTGATTGAAGAAGTTGTTTTTTTGTGCTAATAATTCTATTGGAGCTCCATTAGAAAGTTCAATGTTTATTTGTTTTGCCAAAGGAATTAAGTCAATGCTCCAAGTTGCTTGTTGGATAATTGCTGCCCCAATGCCAGTTATGAAGTAGTAAGTTAGGAATTTTTTAGGCCCAAGATACTGTTCTAGTATGCGTCCAAACATGTATAATCCAAACATGTTGAAAAATAAATGAGTTATATTGGCATGTAGAAACATGTAAGTGATGAATTGAAATGGATAGAAAGATTCAGCACCCCAATAGTGTAATCCAAGATTATAATTAATATTGAATTTGTGAATAAATGTTATTTGAGCCAACCATCCCAGAATGTTGAATAATAGTAGATTCTTCGTGATTGGAGGGATGTTCCCTAGGAAGTTATTCTTAGATTGAAGCATAAGTTTTGTTTAGATTTTACATTGCAAAAGTACATAAAAACGAATAATTTTACTGTTGCAAAACATATTTTAAGAACAAAAGAAAAAAAACATTAAAAAAAACTTCCCAAAAATTTGGAAAGAATTTACAATCAGTTATTTTTGCATGGTCAATACATCGAAATAGATATATTTTTTGTTTGTTAAACTATAAATTTAAAAGCTATTATGAACAAGGCAGAATTAATTAATGCAATGGCTGAAAAAGCCGGTCTTAGCAAAGCGGATTCTAAAAAAGCTCTTGATGGATTCATCAGCGCAGTATCAGACGCTTTATCTTCAGGTGATAAAGTAAGTTTAGTTGGATTTGGTTCTTTCTCAGTTTCTGAAAGAGCAGCTCGTACAGGTATCAACCCTGCAACTAAAAAATCTATCACTATTCCTGCAAAAAAGGTGGCTAAGTTTAAAGCCGGTGCAGAATTAGCTGACGCTATCAAATAAATTTTTACACCCAAAAATTTAAATAAAAAAGGGGCTCCAAAATTGCAGTCATGGTCGGAAGAAATTCCGACCATTTTTTTGTTTATAAAAATGTGTTTAATCAATTGAATATCAATGAATTAACTTGCATATTCAATATGTTTTCACTATCTTTGTGTCTGATAATCAAATAGTTATGTCAGTATTTAAAGATCACAAAGTAACCGCATCAGAGATACTTAATGTAATCCCTGAAGCATTATTAAGTCATTTGTCAGAAACCACTAAGGTTGACCATTATTCAAAAGTATTACATGGTAAAAAGATGTTTTATCTTTTACTCTATGGGCTTTTAAATAATGAGAGGCTAAGTCAAAGAAGTCTAGAAGACACATTTAACGATTCTGTTTTTAAACTTCTGTTCAATCTTGATCAAGAAGATAAAGTTCGACGAAGCTCTATTTCAGAGAGACTCTCAAAGATTGATTCTAATTACTTTAAAGAAATTTATCAATGCATTTATACTCAGTTCTCAGATTTATATAGCTCAACTGAAAGAGACAAGTATAATCTAATACGAGTTGACAGCTCTATGGTTTACGATTTGTCGGGTAAACTCATTGAAGGTTTAAATCATAATTCATGTGGAAAGAAAGCTGTTAAGTACAGTCTTGCTTTTGATGGATTATTTCCTTGTGAAGCGCAAGTGTTTACTGAACAAAGCCATTGCAGCGAAGATGTTGCATTACCTAAAGTGGTTTTCTCTCATATAAAGCAGCAAGTAGGTCACACCAATTTATATGTGATAGATAGAGGACTGCAATCCTCTAGAACCATGAAAGACTTTTCTAAGCAAGAAATAAGCTTTGTGGCCAGATTAAAAGAAAACCGAAAATACGAAGAACTAGAATCATTAATTAATGATAATACCTCGTTGGATTTAGGCGAATTAACGCTACTCAAGGACAGTAAAGTGTTTCTGTATACTGGAGTGAAAATTAATAATACAAAAGGTAATACTCACTATCGCGAAGAACTCCTTGATCAGCCTTTTCGGCTAATCATAGGGCAAAGAAAAGATGATTCTCAAAAACAATTTTGGTTTATCTCTAATGATTTTAAACTAACTCCACAAGAAATTGCAGATGCTTATAGACGAAGATGGGACATTGAAGTTTTTTTCCGTTTTATAAAGCAAGAACTTAGTGTCAGCCATTTAGTCTCGTTAAATAAGAATGGAATTGAAGTGATTTTATACATGACCTTAATTGTTGCAATGCTTATTCTTATCTACAAGAAAATAAACAACATAAGTTACACTACGGCAAAAAGAAGACTGTCCATGGAAATTAGAAATCTTGGAATGGCAATGATAGTTCAACAATGCGGAGGAGACCCAAACTTAATGTTTAAAACATAAAAAAAGTCGGAAGATAAAATCTTCCGACCATGACTGCCAAAATTGGAGTCCCTTTTTTTATGTGTCTTAGTCTATGTCAGTGTGTCGTCCTAAAATAGGTTGACAGTTTTTAATAAAATTAATTAAGACCAGAGAAGCTTTCTTCTCTGGTTTTTTTATGCACAAAATCAGGAGTCTTCATCCCTAGAGATAAATGAGGTCTTTTAGAGTTATAAGTTGCTATTGACTCTTTTACTAGCTCATTAAGTTCATTAAAGCTATTACAATTATACAATAAAAATTCTTGTTTTAATATTCCATTAACTCTTTCTGCTAAAGCATTTTGATAACAGTCATATCCATCTGTCATTGAAGGAAGCATATTTGCTTTAGCTAAAGTTTCTTGATATAGACTGGAACAGTATTGTAATCCTCTGTCAGAATGATGTATAGTCACTTTATTTGTTTGCTTGTTTCTAATAGCCATTTTTAAAGCCTTAACCACATTTTCAGTATTCATATTATTACTTAGCTGATAACCCATTATTTTTCTGCTGTATGCATCTGTAACTAAGGATAAATAATGAGTTCCTTGTCTTGAGTTTAGGTATGTTATGTCGCTTACAAAAACTTCTTCTGCTTCTTTAACTTGTTTGTTTGTGTACAAGTTAGGATGTTTTCTTAACCAATGTTTTGAGTGAGTTGTCTTTGTATAATTTTTCTTTGGTTTTACCAGTAGGTGCTCTCTTCTTAAGAAGTTAAACAGAGCATCTCTACCAATTTTGATTCCTTGCTTCTTGAGGTCAGCTTCTAGCAGGCTGTAGAGTTTTCGAGTGCCTATTCTTGGCATCTGCATTCGTGTAGTCTCAACTAACTGCTTTACTTTTTGCAACTGTTGCTCCCGTAGAACTATTCTAGCATTTGATTGATATAATGCTTGTCTACTTATCCCAAACAATCTACAAGATTTTGAAAGGCTTATTCCTTTTTCTTGTCGGAGCGTTGTGACTGTTGGGATGAGAACTTTTTTCTGATTCCGGTTCCATAGCGTTCATCTGCTATATCAATCATCGTATCTAGAAACAGGGTTTTAAGTTTCTCTTCCTCTAACTCTTTTTCTAATCGTTTAATCTTTTGAGCTGGGGTTTCTTTTCTTTTAGCAGTAGGCATAAATCTTTCATTGGGTTTTGACCAGTCTAAAGTACCATGTTTTCTTAACCAAACCAAAACTGTACTTCTGCCTTGTATCCCATAAGTGGATTGCGCTTGTTTATAAGTCATCTCGCCTTTTTCTATGCGAGAAACTAGATCTAATTTAAAGCCTAATGTGTAATCCTTTTGACTGCGTTTCTTTCTTTGTTTACTTAAGTCTTCCATAATAAGTCTAATTATTGTCAACTTATTTTAGGACGGGACACAGATAAACAAAAAGCCTGAAAGATAACTTTCAGGCTTTCTGTGATCAGGATGAGATTCGAACTCATGACCCACAGCTTAGAAGGCTGTTGCTCTATCCAGCTGAGCTACCCGACCCTTTATTTTTCGGTGGTGCAAAATAAGCTATTTAAAATCAATCTTGCAAATCTTTTTTAAATATTCCTTATTCTTCCCTGTATTTTGGGATAAAATAGTACCTTTACACGCTTTTCTAAAAAAGCTTTTAAAAAGAATATAAACATCTAATTTATACGAATGAAGGTAATGAAATTTGGCGGAACATCCGTAGGTTCCGTGAACAGCATTCTGAATGTAAAAAAAATTGTTGAGGCTGAAAAAGATTCAGTCATTGTAGTAGTGTCTGCTTTAGGTGGATTAACGGATCAAATGTTGGTGGTGTCAAAACTTGCTGTTGATGGCAACGCGTTGTATGCGGAAGAGTTTAAGACCATAAAAGCTAGACATGAAGAGGTTGTTCGTGGAGTTGTAGCTGCAGATAAAGTGGATTTTGTGCTTGATCAAGTTAATATTTGGCTTGATGAGTTATTGAATATATATCATACTGTTTATCAAACTCGTGATTTGTCTTCAAATGTAAGTGATGTGATTGTGAGTTATGGTGAACGAATGTCTTCGTTTATTATAAGTCAGGTGATTGATAATGCAGAATTAGCATATTCACCTGAGTTTATTAAAACAAAAACTGCTTTTGAAAAGCATACTGTAGACTTTAAGGAAACAGAGCGTTTAGTGAAGGAGCAGTTTTTTTTATTGCCAAAAGTGTCAGTGTGTCCAGGATTTATAGCAACTGATAGTGGTGCAAGTCATATTACTAATTTAGGTCGTGGTGGTTCTGATTATACAGCTGCAATCTTAGCATCAATTTTAGATGCTGAGGTATTGGAAATCTGGACTGATGTTGATGGGTTTATGACTGCAGATCCTAGGGTAATTAGTAAAGCTTATGTGATTGAAAAAATGAGCTTTATTGAGGCTATGGAGTTGTGTAACTTTGGTGCAAAGGTCATTTATCCTCCTACAATCTTCCCTGTTTATCATAAAAATATTCCTATTCGAATTAAAAATACATTTAATCCAGATGCGCCGGGTACTTATATATCGCGTAAGGCAGATGCAACCGAGAAAGTCATTAAAGGTGTTTCGTCAATTAATGATACAGCTTTAGTTAGTATGCAAGGCTTAGGAATGGTTGGTGTAACCGGAGTAAGTCATCGTTTGTTTGGTGCTTTATCAAAAGTTGGTATTAGTGCAATTATGATTTCTCAAGCAGCTTCAGAAAATACAATTTCTGTTGGTGTGAAAAATGCTGAAGCTGATTTAGCTGTAGAGGTGATTTCTGCAGAGTTTGCTTCGGAGCTTGAATTGGGTGAAATCAATAGAGTGAAAGCCGAAAAAGATTTGGCGACTATTGCTGTAGTTGGTGATAATATGAAGCGTATACCTGGGATTTCAGGAAAGCTATTTGGAACTTTAGGTCGTAATGGTGTAAATGTTATTGCAATTGCTCAAGGTGCATCTGAAACAAATATCTCTTTTGTTACGGATTCAAAATCCTTGAGAAAAGCCTTGAATGTAATCCATGAATCATTTTTCTTGTCTGATTATCAGGAGATAAATCTATTCCTTGTGGGAATTGGTACTGTTGGTGGTGATTTGTTGGAGCAGATTAAACAACAACAACCAAAGTTATTAGAGCAAAATAAACTTAAGTTAAAGGTTGTAGGTGTAGCAAACGGAAGAAAGGTGTTGTTTGATCGTGAAGGAATTTGTTTAGATAGTTATAAAGAAGAGCTGGATAAAAATGGTCAGCCTTCGAGCCCTGAAATTGTTAAACAGGGAATTCTTGAAATGAATATTTATAATTCAGTTTTTATTGATTGTACTGCAAGTTATGATGTGGCTGAATTATATAAAGATTTGTTGTCAAATAATGTATCTGTAGTTGCAGCGAATAAAGTTGCAGCATCATCTGAATATACTAGATATGCAGAGTTAAAAGAAATTGCGCGCGAGAAGGATGTGAAATTTCTGTTTGAGACAAATGTTGGTGCAGGATTGCCAATTATCAATACGATAAATAACTTGATTAACTCAGGTGATAAAATATTGAAAATGGAAGCTGTGCTTTCAGGTACATTAAATTATATTTTCAATACTTTAAGCAAGGAAATTTCTTTAAGTAAAGCAATTGTGATGGCGAAGGAGGCTGGTTATGCTGAGCCTGATCCTCGCATTGACCTTAGTGGTATGGATGTGATCCGTAAACTTGTGATTTTGTCTCGTGAGGCAGGATATAAAGTGGAGCAAGATGATGTGGTAAAGAATCTATTTGTTCCGGATAAATATTTTGATGGCTCACTTGAAGATTTCTGGAATACTATTAATGAGTTGGATGGAGAGTTTGAGTCTATTCGTCAAAGATTAGAAGCAGAAAATAAGAAATACCGTTTTGTGGCAACAATGGATAATGGAAAATATTCTGTTGGATTACAGGAAGTTGATGTGCGTCATCCATTTTATGATTTAGAAGGCAGTAACAATATTATTATGATTACTACAGAAAGATATCATGAATATCCGATGATAATTAAAGGATATGGTGCTGGTGCGAGTGTTACTGCGGCTGGCGTTTTTGCTGATATTATTAGTATTGCAAATATTAGATAAATAATGAAATCATTATTCATATATAGTAGCATATTGATTTTGTCAATCTTAGGATTTGCTTCTTGTAAGAAAGAAGTTCAGATTCCATCCAATAAGGTTGAGCAAAAGGATTCTACTGCAACGAATATGATTAAGTTAAATGCTTTGATGGCAGATGTTGAAGCTAAAGAAATAAAGGCATATATAGAAAGTTCTGATATTGCTTGGCAATATGATTCTTTAGGTTTTTGGTATGAGATAGTTAAACAGGGAAATAATCGTCAGATATTAAAAGATGCGGTTGTTTTGGTTGATTATTCTGTCAATACCTTGCAAGGGGATTCTTGTTATTCTTATAAAGCTGATAAAAGTCGCACGATAGTTGTAGAGAGACCTGGGTATGAAAAAGGTTTAAGCCTTGGGTTGATGAAAATGCATGAAGGAGATAGTGCCTTGCTTGTTATTCCATCTCAGTTGGCTTATGGTATGTTGGGTGATAGGAAGGCGATTCCCCCAAGAGCTGTACTTATCTATCATATTTCTTCTGTACGACTTAAATGATTTATCATAAAAATTAAAACACATGAGAAAATTTTTATTTCCACTAATGTTGGTTTTGGTTACATTAGTAACTTCATGTAATTCTGATCCAGATAGTTATGAGAACTTATTGGCGGATGAAAAAGAGTCTATCTCAAAATTCATTGATCGCAATAATATCAATGTTATTTCATCCCTTCCTGAAGATAATGTATGGGGCGAAAATGATTATTATAGAGAGTCAAATGGAATGTATATTCATATTGTAGATACCGGTGATGTTGATACGGTGGTTTCTTATCAAACTATTTTGGCTAGGTATAATAAAATATCGCTTGATGCAACTCCCGATACTCTTGTGAGATTTTGGGATCCAATTGATGCTCCATATCCTTATGAGTTTAAATATAATGTTGATGATGGAATTACATGTGATGCATTTCACTTAGCTATTAAGTATATGAAACATAATAATTCTGTTGCAAAAATAATTGTACCTTCAAAATTAGGTACGGATGATGATGTAGATGCTGTAACAGCATATTATTATGACTTTAAAATTATGTTTACTGATTAATCTTAATGTGATTTTTATGACTCTTATTAAATCTATTTCTGGAATTAGAGGTACAATTGGTGGAAAAGCTGAGGAAGGCCTGAATCCTTTGGATATTGTTAAATTTACTGCTGCTTATGCTGCTTGGAATAAAAAAAACATTCAGAAATCATCAAATAAAATTGTTGTAGGTCGAGATGCGCGTATCTCTGGAGAGATGGTTAGTCAGGTTGTGATTGGGACGCTACTTGGGATGGGTTTTGATGTTGTTAATATTGGTCTTGCAAGTACTCCAACTACTGAGCTTGCTGTGACTATGGAAGATGCATGTGGCGGATTAATTCTTACTGCTAGTCATAATCCTAAGCAATGGAATGCCTTAAAGCTTTTAAATGATAAAGGAGAATTCCTAAATGCTCAAGAAGGTGAAGAAGTTCTTCGTTTAGCATCAGAGTCTGATTTTTCATTTGCTGAAGTTGATGAGTTAGGGAAACTTACTGAAGATTTTTCATATACTCAGAAACATATTGATAGTGTTCTTAAATTAGATTTAGTTGATGTTGACGCAATTAAGAGTGCAAATTTTAAAGTGGCTATTGATTGTGTGAACTCAGTAGGAGGGATAGCTCTTCCTGAGTTATTGAATGCTTTAGGTGTGACCCGTATTGAGAAGTTGTATTGTGAGCCTAACGGACAATTTCCACATAATCCGGAACCTCTTCCTGAGCACTTGATTGAAATTTCTTCAGTAATGAAGTCGACAAAAGCAGATGTTGGTTTTGTGGTAGATCCGGATGTGGATCGTTTGGCTATTATTAATGAAGATGGAAGTATGTTTGGTGAAGAGTATACGCTAGTTGCAATTGCAGACTATGTGTTGTCAAAAACACCAGGAAATACTGCTTCAAACTTAAGTTCTACTCGTGCCTTAAGAGATGTGACTGAGAAATATAGCTGCACATATACTGCATCTGCAGTAGGTGAGGTGAATGTAGTTGCAGCAATGAAAGCAACTAATTGTGTGATTGGTGGTGAAGGTAATGGTGGGGTGATTTATCCTGCTAGCCACTATGGTCGTGATGCGCTTGTTGGAATTGCCTTGTTTTTAACGCATCTGGCAAAATCTGGCAAAACATGTTCTGGATTGCGTGCGACTTATCCTCCGTATTTTATATCAAAAAATAAAATTGAGTTAACTCCAAAGATTGATGTTGATGGAGTGTTGTTAGTTATTAAAGGTTGTTACAAACAATATAAGATAAACGATGTTGATGGGGTGAAGATTGATTTTCCTCAAGGGTGGGTTCATTTGCGTAAGTCAAATACTGAACCTATTATTCGTATTTACTCTGAAGCGCCCACTCAAGAACAAGCAGATAAGTTTGCTTCTGCTGTAATTGATGAGATAAAAAGAATTGCAAATATCTAAGAAAAGTAATGTTTCTGTAAATATTTCTAGTTTTCTGACTTGAATAATTTGCAGAAATGCTTTTAATAACTATCTTTGCAGCCGCAAAACAGCAATGGCGAGGTAGCTCAGCTGGTTAGAGCGCATGATTCATAATCATGAGGTCGGCGGTTCAAGCCCGCCTCTCGCTACAATTGAAAACCAGGCACTTAAGATTAATTTCTTAGGTGCTTTTTTCGTTTGTAACTCTTTGTTTATACACATTTGCATGCGGGATTAATGCTCTAAAATGGACTCAAATCGGGGTTTGTAATAGAAGCAGAATAAAAT
This sequence comes from Paludibacteraceae bacterium, assembly GCA_963662245.2. Lineage (GTDB taxonomy): Bacteria > Bacteroidota > Bacteroidia > Bacteroidales > Paludibacteraceae > JAFGVL01. The sequence continues at coordinate 289,788 of CAXXVQ010000008.1, forward strand.
GCTGACATGATTTCTATTCAAAAGAGATGTAGTTGTAAGGTGTATTGTTGATGAGTAGGGTCTCGAAGTAATAGGTAAAGAAAGTTTCCCTGACAAAGGCAAACAAGCTGTTTGGATACGAGCAAGTAAAACGGTTAGATATTCTAAGGCAGTGCTATAGCTATGCTAGTTTATTGCTAGTTGAAAAATTGAAAATAATTTGCATTTTATGCATGTTTAATGAAATGATTTTGTAATATTAACATGTTTTTTTAGTAAAAATATATACAACAGTATTTTGATTAGAGTTCATATTAAAGGAGGTTTAGGGAATATTTTATTAAAATTTTGTGTTTATGACAATGGTATAGGTTTGCTAAGTTTAGCTTGTTTAAAGAGCGAATCTTATTAGGGGGTGAATTTCACATCCTTAAAAAAAGAGTTAAAAGGAACTTTTGAAATACATACAGCTCCTAATTAAGGAGTTTTGGCCTTAATTACCTTTCTTAGAACATGAGTTGCTTTCTTGTAATTAAGCTATTTAAGTCCTATATTTGCTTTTACAAAAAAAAATAAGGGAAGTGTAACTAGTAGAAAACTATCATGATTATTGGTTAATGTGTTTTTTTTACTGCATTATCAGTGAATTAATCTCGATTTTGAGAGTAAGGTAGTCTCGAGTTTATTAGCGTTAAAATATTATAGATGAAGAAATTTATTATAGGGTTTACTTTGATTTTGGGTTTTATCCCCCAAGCTTATTCGCAATGCACACCAGTTATCGGTTCAAGCCAAGATCCAATTGAAGTTTGTGCGGATGTGACGGTTCAATTTTTTGATAACTCTGTTTGCCCTTCTTCAGCAAGAGAATGGGATTTTGGAGATGGATCTGCTACAACTGATGTTCAAAATCCTTCTCATGCATTTTCTGCAGGAGTAGTAGGTGACACTACTTATACGGTTACCTTACGAAAATTATCTAGTGGTACTTGGTATAGTACTACAAAAGAAGTGACAATTTATAAGAAACCAGTGGCTTCTTTTGGTGTTTCTAAATTAACAGCCTGTATAATTGTTGATACTCTTCTGTTTACGAATACTTCACCTATGCCTGTAGGTACAAGCTTAAAGTGGGATTTTGGAGATGGTTCGGCACAGTCTTCAAATCCCATTGAAACACACACATATACTTCAGCTGCAGTGTCTTATTACATCGCAAGATTGACCGTTACAAACGCAAATTGTGCCAGTGTTGCTAGTAAAAACATAGGAGTATTTGATATTCCGAATCCAAATTTTACATTGAACTCTAACGAAGGATGTGATCCGTTAACAGTTATTGCTACAAACACTACTGTAGAGGGGGTTATCCCTATTACCGATTGGTTATGGGATTTTGGAGGTCAAGGTACTTCAAGTTTAAAAGATCCCAATGCGGTTACTCTAACGGGAGCTAATACATATGGAATAAGCCTTTCCGCTACAAATTCTGCTGGATGTACAAATACAACTACAAATGATGTATTTGTAAAAAAGACTCCTACTGTTTCTTTTAATTTACCAGCAAGTGTTTGTATTGCAGATACAGCAAATATAATTTACACGGGTGATGGTGATCCTACTGCTTCTTACAGTTGGAGTTTCCCAAACTCTCAAAGTGTAACAGGAAGTACATCTGGACCATATAAAGTAACATATGCATTGGCTGGTGAGGAAAAAATTATTTTAGAAGTAACAGAGAACGGATGTCCAAATAAAGATTCAACAACAATAGTTGTAAATTCATTGCCAGTAGTTAGTTTATTTTCAGATGAATTAGATAATACTATTTGTGAAGGGGATGAAATAATTTTTACAGCACAACCCTCTTGGAATGAAAAGTACATATTTTACAATCAAGGTGTTGAAGTTCAAAATGCAGCTACACATACTTTTCAAACGACGGGGCTTTTATCGCCTAATAGTTTAACGGTAATTGCTGTAGATACTAATTCATGTCGTTCATTAGCTAGTAATGCAATTGTTACTAATGTCAGCCCGGAGCCAATTACTACGATTAGTACTCCAAGTACTAGTATTTGTGATAAAGATACGGTGATAATTACAGCAACAGGAGTTTTTGATAAATACACCTTTTTAAGAGGTTATTTAGTGTTGCAGTCTGGGCCAAGTCCCATTTTAAAAACGACTTTATTAGGTGATGGAGATCAGGTGACGGCTTATGCAACAAATAATGGTTGTGAAGGGAGAATAAGTAATACACTCACATTCACTGAATCAAAGCGAGCTTTAAAGCCAGTCATCAATTGTGCTGGAGCTACTGCTGATTCAATAACAGTTGTATGGAACAATGACCCATCAATTGACCACTACGAATTAAGCGTAGATGGTGGTTCGTTTTATCAGCCGGGCTCTAGAAATACTGATACGGTAACGACACATATATCAGGAGGTAGATGGTTCAAGGTGATTGGGATTGCTGATCCCACATCCCCATGTGGAAACACATTGGTTTCAGATAGCATTTTCTGTAATAACGGATTTTATTATCCTATTTCATTTGTTACAAGTTCAAGCGTATTCGCTTGTGAAGGGGACACTGTTAATTTAAGCGTAGATAGTTTGATTACTGCTTCTCCTCAATATGGGATTAGTTGGGATGGAGGTCCTTATTCAAAGGACACAACTTATCAATTAATTGCATCGTCAAGTAGAGTTATTACAGTAGAAATGAACGATACGCTTCAACCAAGCGCTCCAACTTTTAAATATTATATTGAGTTAAATGTTCAAGCATTACCTAAAGCTACTATTCTAAGTGAATCGTTGAACTTATGTGAAGGACTCTTGCATAATTTCACTTCAAATCCAGCTGGATACGATGAATATGAATATTCTTTAAATGGTGCAATAGTTCAAACTTCAGATTACCATGTTTATAGTAGTAGCTCTTTACCTGCAGGGCCAAATCAACAATTAACTCTTAAAACTACTGAAAACAGTTGTGTTTCAAGAGACACACTTGATTTTAATGTAGTTCCAAAAGAAACAGCTGTTATTAATGCTTCAAGAGATTCTGTTTGTGAGGGAGATCTTATTGATTATACAGCTGTTGGAGATTATTATTATTATGTTTTTACAAATACTGTAACAGGAGAGATTCTTCAAGATTCAACGATAAAAGAAATGAGCACAGTAATGAGCACAGATTCTTTTTTAAATGTTACTTTGGTGACAGAGGATAGATATGGCTGTTTTAGTAATCCTGCCAATCTTCAAGTTAAATCAATAGCGTTGCCGGATGTGTCAATTTTAGCTTCAATACCAACTGGATCAACTATATGCGAAAATGATCCAGTAACTCTTACAGCCGCAAGCGCAACAGGGACTTCTTTTAATTTTTATGATAATTATTACTTGGCTCAATCAGGCGCATCATTAACTTATTTGAGTGACTCGATTACTGACAAGCATAATTACTTTGCTCGTGCAATTTATAAAGGTTGCCTTGGACCAAGCAGCGATACCATTTCTTATGTAGTTTCAGATACTTTACAAAAACCACAAGTATATTGCGGAACATCAGAGAATGGCTCAGTGGAAATTCTTTGGGATACGGTTCCGAATGCAATGGGTTATGAGATCAGTATAGATAATGGTGCTTTTCAATCACCTAGTTCAGGGCTTACAGGATTAAGCCACATTGTAGACGGATTGAATTCTCTTGACTCAGTTGTTGCTAGGGTTGTTGCGACTGGTGCACTTCCGTGCGGTAATAGTATTGTTTCAGACTTGGTAAAATGTTATTTGCCTTGCAGTGGAATTAATTTCGAACAAAACTTTGTAACAAAAGAAGCTTGTGTTGGAGATAGCTTAGTTCTATCCATTAGTAACATCATTGGCGGAACGGGTATTTACACTATATTATGGGATGGTGTATCTGGTTTGGCTTCTAATAAGATAAAGGTTAATCAAGATACTATAATTTATGTGGCGGTATCTGACGATAGTGGGTCTAATTGTACCCCAACAAAAAAATGGTTTAAAATAAAAGCGAATGCGTTGCCTACGGTTACTTTATCAGGTAACAGTACATATTGTTCAAATGAAATGGCATTCTTGGAGGCATCTCCAAGAAATTATGATAATTATGAATTTTTTGATAGGTTATTATCCATTTCAAATGGACCAAATCCTAGTGCTATAGATAGTATTGTGGAAGATGGTCATTACTACTCAGTAGTTGCTACGCATAATAATTGTAGAGATACTTCCAATGTGATAACCATTTCGGTTGACACCGTATTGAGCATTCCTGATATTTATTGTGGAGATAGTACATTGAGTTCTGTTACTTTCAAATGGAACGAAGTGAAAAATGCAACTGGATATGAAATTAGTGTTAACGGGTTTCCATATAATTCAATTTTCGAATCAGAATTAACAAGTTCTCTCAGTGCCGGTGATACAGTATGGGCTAAGGTAAGAGCTGTAGGAAACACACCTTGTAGTGTGAGTAAAGCCTCTCCGCTTATCTATTGTATTGCTGAAACATGTCGTCAAAAATCGTTTGTTATGCCAAATGATACTGTAATTTGTGAGGGAGAAAGCGTTACGGTTAACTTGACAGAAATCACAAGTCCTAGTGGAAAATATGGTTTTAGTTGGGATGGCGGAACTACATACGGAAAAACTCTTTCACGAACATATACTGTGATGTCAGATACAACTATTACTGTTGAAATGGTAGATTCTACGCAGCTTGAATGTCCAAGTACTGTGATGTATATGCAAGTGAAAGTTAATAAAACTCCTGTTTTTGATATGATTCTTAATAATCTCAATGATTCGTCTTGTGCTGGAGAGATTTTAACTATCACACCAAGTGTTAATGGATTTGATAAATATACTTATCATATAGATGGGAATCTGGTTCAAGATTCGATACTAGGCAAATATTCTACTAATTCGCTTCTAATTGGAAAACATACAATAACTGGATCATCTGTCCACAATTCATGTGAATACAGTGCCGTAGACAAAGTTGATGAAGTATTAAGGTTCCCGTCGCTAACTTTCGTTAGTTCCGATATTGACAATGTGATTTGTGCGAGTGAACCATTGGAATTTACCGGATATTCTGGATCTTTAGGATTCGATGAGTATGATTTCTTTAAGAATGGTATTTCAGTACAAAAAGGTCTAGACTCAATTTATGCAACAAGCACTCTTGCTGACGGAGATGTAGTTTTATTAGTTGCAAGCACCTACGGGCAATGTTACCGAACATCACAAGAAATAAAAACAAAAGTAACTCCAGCTCCGGTATTTAAATTATCTAGATTGTATGCAAATAAACCAATTTGTGATAAGGATACAGTGACTTTCACAATTAAGGAATCTCCAGATTCATACACACTTTTTAATAATAATGATATTTTAGGAACAGCTTTAACCTCAGATACATTCTACATTGATAATCTTAAGAATTTAGATAAAATTTATATAGTAGGAACTAAGGGTGGGTGTACTACAGTTTATTCAGACACGGTTCAAACAACAGTAGAGTTCAGACCTACAGCTGTTTTAAGCGTTGAAGAGGATTCGATTTGTATAGGAAGTAGTCATTTGTATTCAGCATCTGGTGGAACAAGCTATTTGTGGAGTACAGGAGAAATCGGTTCTAGTATTACATATGCTCCAACTGCTAGTTCTGACTTATGGGTAAAAGCTGTTACTGGAAATTGTTCAAGTTTCCCTGATAGTGCTAAGATATATGTAGATCTTAATCAGCCTATTGCAAGTGCTGGTTTTGATCAAACAATTTGTCGATACGAAAGTATTGAATTAACTGCTAGTGGAGGGCAATCTTACCATTGGGTATTAGGAGATTCTATTGAGAATCCACTGTTGCAAAGCACAATTGTAACTCCACTAAAAACAGATACTTACCGTGTAGTTGTAACTAATTTAGTTTGCCGAGATTCTGCTGATGTTATTATTACAGTTGACAGGTGCTTAACTGAGCTGCCATCTGAATTACCTCAGGTAATTACTCCTAATGGTGATGGAAAGAACGATGCTTTAGTCTTTACTGATATTGATTATTTTACAAATGCTAAACTAACTGTTTACAACCGATGGTCGAATATTGTCTTTGAAGGAGAGCATTACAATAATGATTGGGAAGGAACAACAACAAATGGATCTCTTCTTCCTGATGGGACTTATTTTTATGTTCTTGAGTTAGGAAATGGAAGAGAACCATATAAGAACTATATAATGATACAACGATGAAGGCAAAAGGTTTAATAGTAATATGTTTTTGCTTGATATCGGAATTCTTGTCGGCTCAGCAGCTTCCTTTATTCAGTCAGCAAACATTTAATAGATTTGGTTTTAACCCAGCATGTGCAGGAAGTAAAAACAGTGTGGATGCTATGTTGACACATAGGACTCATATGGTAAATTTTCCTGGAGCGCCAACTACTCAGTTATTGACAGTTAGTGCTCCTTGGCAACAAATAAATATGGGTTTTGGGCTACGGGTATTAAACGATAATATTGGAGTTAGTAACAGTCTTTCAGTTAATCTTGCAACTAATTATGTACTTACTTTAGGCACAGGGAAACTGTCTTTAGGATTAGAAATTGGGGCTGATCAATATTCTGTGGATTGGGATCAATTAGTTCGATACAATGATGAAGATGAAATTATTCCACAATCAGAGGCATCCATTACGACGCCAAATGGAGCGTTTGGCTTATTTTACACTACTGAAAACTGGTATTTTGGATATTCAGTTCAAAATTTATATCCTTCTAGATTAATATTTGCAGGAGAGGAAACTGATTATTCAGCTAGAAAATACGCTACTCACTATTTTAATGTTGGAGGAGTAAAAAAACTCAATGATGATTTTCAACTTGAACCTTATGCATTAATAAAGGGAACAAAGTCAACTTGGCAGATGGATTTAGGATCTTATGTGGTACTTAAGCAAAAATATGGAGCAGGTTTAGCTTACCGAACAGGAGATGCTTTGGTGGTAACCCTAAAATTTGATCTTCCTGAGAAATTCTATATAGGTTATAGTTACGATGTTAGATTTAACTCATTAAGTACATACACTAATAGTTCTCATGAGTTTATGTTGGGTTACTATTATAAGTTGCTTGAACCGGCAAGAAAAAAATCTATTCATCCAAGATATTATTTCTAATGAATCTAAACATACATATATTAATAGTATTTTTTTGTGGAATGTTATTTATTCCGCAAGGAATTTCTGCGCAAAAAAATTTACAAAAAGGAAATCGGCTTTTCGATTTAAACCAATATGAAAGGGCAATTCCATACTTTCAAAAAGACATAAAAAGTAGAGATAAAAAGGTAAAGTTAGAAGCTACTTCTAGACTAGCAGATTGTTACCGATTAATCGGAGATTTTAAGAGTGCTGAAAAATATTACAAAAAATCAATAAGGGGTAAAAATCCAGAATCTTTATTTAACTATGGGTTATCATTAAAAGCAGCAGCAAAATATGCCGAGGCAAAACAGGTTTTCGAAAGATATGTGGAAAAATACCCAGAAGACCCAAACGGACCTATGATGGTTAAGTCTTGTGATTTTGCACAGGAGATGCTTGATGCAGATAGAAATTATGACATTCGTGAATTAAAACCACTTAATACTGATAATGTAGAGATATCACCTGTTTTTTATAAAGGAGGAATTGTTTTTTCTTCTCAACGATCTGGTGGTATTCGTCCTTTTGTGAGTTCTGGCGGAGGAGTAATTGAGGCATTGTTGGATTTGTATTACATAGATTTTGATGGTTCTGAAGCTTCTCTAGGAAATAAATTGTATTTTTTTCCAGATTTAAATACAGCTAAGCATGAAGGTCCTGCTAGTTTTACCGCAGATGGTAAAACTATTTATTATACGACTGCTGTTAATGGTAAAAGATTAAGTAAATCAGCAGATATTATTCAAAATACCTTGCAAATATTTAAATCAACTCTTGAAGGTGATAGCGCATGGACTACTGCAAAAAGTGCTTTCAAATTTAACTCTTATGAGTATTCAGTATTACATCCATGTGTGTCTTCTGATGGTAAAAAAATATTTTTTGCTTCAGACATGCCTGGAGGCTATGGAGGAACTGATTTATACATTATTTATCAAAATAAGGATGGTTCATGGACAGAACCATACAACCTTGGTCCGGATGTTAATACCAGCGAAAATGAATTATATCCTTTTTATAATAACAATGGGAAAATTTATTTTTCTTCAAATGGTCACCCTGGAATGGGTAAATTGGATATTTTCGAGGCGGTATTTGATACGGATTACGGTTGGACAGATGTAAATAATCTGAGAGTTCCAATAAATTCAATAGGTGATGATATTTGCTATATTGAAAAAGGGAATTCTGGGAAAGGGTTGCTTGTTTCAGATCGAATAAATGGAACGGGAAAAGACGATATATATGCATTTGCTAAAATTCAACCTATTGAAATTGAAGTTGAAAAAGATCGAATTTGGATAAAAGATAACAGTGCTTTTGATGCATTGGAATATTCCATAAAAAAAGCAGCTGATAAAGAGCCTGTTGAAATGGAGTCGAAAGATGGATATTGGACATTTGCTCCTGAAAGAGATGTTGAATATACATTATCAGTAAGAAAAGAAGGGTTCTCTTATAATAGAGTTTTGTTTACGCTAGGGGACAATCAATTTGGTAACACTGAACTTCACATAAAACCGAAAAAAGATGATGTTGCTGTTAAGGTATTTGCAGGTGTTGCTAAGCCATTAAAAAGTGACAGCCTAGATACAAAGTTTGTAGAATCTATTCAACAACCGAAAGATAAATTAAGTCAGAAAATTAAAAGAGCATTTATAGGTATGACCTTTCAAGAGTATCCGGTGTCAACTGTGGCTGCATTTAAAGAGCCAGATATTCATAGAAACATGAAAGCAGATAGCGGTTTAATGGTGATGCATACGGTTAAAAATGAATTAATTAAAAAGGAAGTTACTGATATAGATGGTACTGCAGACTTTGTCGCTATAAATAATAAAGAAAATATTATTACTCTAGCTAAACATGAAGAAGGTAATCAAATTAAAAAAGAGAAAATAACAATACAGAATACGAAAGAGGAGTTAGAAGTAGTTAAAGTAATTGTAAATGTTACTAGTGACTCTAAGTCAGTCTCAAGAGCTCCTGTAACTATTTATTTAGGTGATGCTATCATTGCTCATGGAAAAACAAATAGTAATGGGGTTTTTGAAGCTTCAGTTAGTGAAAAGAAAGATTATGTTATTTCAGTTACGAAGTCAGGTTATTTTCAATCCAATACAAAAGTTTCCGTTTTGCCTGCAATTCGAAATTCTGGAGTTAACAATGTAGATGTAGAATTAGCACAACTCGATGAGGATGTATCCGTAAAGATTAATAATATATATTATGAATCAGGGAAATGGGAAGTTACGGCTTCTTCAAAGATTGAGTTAGATCGGTTGGCATTATTCTTAGCTGAAAACCGAAAAATAAAGGTGTTACAAATTTATTCGCATACTGACAATGTTGGTGAAGAAAAATTTAATTTACTATTGTCTCAAAAAAGAGCAAATGCTATCAAGGATTATTTGATTAAAAAAGGTGTAGATAAAGCACGCCTGGAAACAATAGGTATGGGAGAGACTGAACCTCTTTTTGAGGATGCTAAATCAGAAAAAGACCGTGCTCAAAACAGAAGAACTGAGTTTAAAGTAATTTTAAAATAATTTTAAACTAATTGCAATATAAAGCAGTATGAGTGAAGAAATATTAAAAGCGTTAATGCAACTATTTGCCATTATCCTAAAACAGGATGGTGTGGTTTCTGAGACGCAACACGCAAGAGTAGAAGCCTTTTTAAAGCAGCAAATTAGTCCAGATCAAGTACCAGCTTATTTGAGTCTGTTTGAAGAAGCATCTGGATATAATGAGCAAGTAGAAGAAGAGTTAGACTCACAAGAAGGTGGAGGTAAAAAGAAGTTGACTTCCATGAAGGATTCTGTAAGAACCCTAGGTATTTGCAAAAAAATTAATAAAACGCTTGAGCAGAAGCAAAAAATAGTTGTGTTCACTAGGATTCTAGAAATGATATCTTCTGATAAAGTTCTGGGACCATTAGCAATGGAGATTATTGAGACTGTTGCTACAGTTTTTAAAATTGGTGCAACCGAGTACGATTCAATCAAAGACTTTGTTTTTGATCAAAGAGAAGGAGCAGAAACTGCTCAACAATTGCTAATTGTATCTGGAGATATTAATTTTTCCGGAGAAGAAAAACACCTATATTACGAGAATTTTTTAGGTGACATTAAATTTTTAAAAGTAGACTCGGTTGAGTTGTACTTTTTAAAAGCAAAAGCACATAATTTACAAATGAATGGTTTACCTCTATTTGAGGGACAAGTTCATATATTTCCAAGTGGAAGTACTATAAAGTTACCAACTGGTAAACCGGTTTATTATAGTGAAGTTGCAGCGACTTATTTAAAAGATAAAATAGATGTTAATGTTACTTTTAATGCTCAAAACATTAAATATGTTTTCCCAAATGGAAACATTGGGCTAAGAGATATAAATATTTCTGAAGATACTGGGAAACTTGTGGGGATAATGGGGGCGTCCGGGTCTGGCAAATCAACTTTGTTAAATGTTTTAAACGGAAATGATATACCTACAGAAGGACAAGTTTTAATCAACGGTATTGATATTCACAAAGACAAAGATAAGGTAGAAGGAGTTATTGGATATGTGCCACAAGACGACTTGCTAATTGATGAGTTGACAGTATATGAAAACTTATACTATAATGGAAAACTTTGTTTAAGTAATTTAACTGAAGAACAACTTAATGACAAAATTATTGCATTGTTAAAAAGCTTGGACTTAATGAGTACCAAGGACCTGAAAGTTGGAAATGTTCTAGAAAAAACAATTAGTGGTGGGCAGAGAAAACGATTAAATATTGGTTTAGAATTATTAAGAGAACCGTCCGTTTTATTTGTTGATGAACCAACTTCAGGTTTATCTTCAAGAGACTCGGAAAACATAATGGACCTGTTGAAAGAGTTGACGCTAAAAGGGAAAATTATTTTTGTAGTCATCCATCAACCTTCATCAGACATATATAAAATGTTTGATAAAATGTTCATTTTGGATGTAGGGGGATATTGTGTTTATTATGGTAATCCAGTAGAGGCCTTGCTGTATTTCAAAAGAAAAGCAAATCAAGCGGATCAAGATAGTGGTGAATGTATTACTTGTGGGAATGTAACTCCAGAGTTAGTTTTTAACATTATTGATACAAAATTAGTTGATGATTACGGTCGGCACTTGGAGCAAAGGAAAGTTTCTCCTATGCAATGGAATACTTATTTTCAAGAGGAAATTCCATTGAAAAAAATAGAAGACGCACAGGAACAACCTCCAAATTCACTGTTTATTCCAAAGAAATTTAAACAGTGGTTGGTTTTTATAAAAAGGGATGTATTGTCTAAGCTAAAAAACAGACAATACATGCTGATTAATATTTTAGAAGCTCCTGCTTTGGCTTTTGTGTTGTCTTTAATTGTTAAACATGCTGTTGATTCTGATAAGTATAATTTATATAAAAACGACAATCTTCCGGCTTATATATTTATGTGTATTGTCGTTGTTTTATTTATGGGATTATCTTTATCGGCAGAAGAAATTATTAAAGATCGACGAATTTTAAAAAGAGAAAAATTCTTAAACCTCAGTAGAGGGGCTTATTTATTTTCTAAAATTGGAATACTATTTACATTTTCAGCAGTTCAAGCCTTGTTATTTGTTTGGATAGGAAACAGTGTTTTAGAAATTGATGGAATGGGCTTTACTTATTGGTTAATTCTTTTTTCAGTAGGATGCTTTAGCAATATCTTAGGATTAAATATATCCGCTAGTTTTAATTCTGCTGTAACTATTTACATTCTAATACCTTTACTATTAATTCCGCAAATGATTTTATCAGGAGCAATGTTCAGCTTTGATAAAATTAATCGTCTTTTTGGTGAAGAAAATAAAGTGCCGGTATTGGCAGAAGTGATGGTGTCTAGATGGGCTTATGAAGCTTTGTCTGTTGAGCAATACAGCTCAAACGAGTTTGAAAAGGATTTGTTTATTTGGCACAAGCTGGAAAGTGATTTAAATTACAGAATGGCGTATTGGATTCCTGAATTAAAAAAGATGTCCAGTGAAGCGTTAAAGATAAAGGATGTTGAGGGCAAGCAAGAAGAGTATAAAAATAAACTTCAAGCTATTGAGAATGCCATTAAACGGGAAAATGCTTCTTTGCCTAAAGCACATCAATTTCAATTTGTTGGGATTTTTAGACCTGCATTATTTGACATAGAATTTGAAACTTCATTTAAAAATTACTTGAATGATTTAAATGATTATTATTCCGAATTTTTTACCCAAGTAGAAGATCTATTATCGGATAAAAAAGCACATTTATTTGAGATAGATGGAAAGAATCAATATCAGGAAATGAAGCTAAAGTATGGAAATGAAAGTTTAGATGATTTATTAAAGGGAGTGACTGTTAGTAATAAAATTAAGGTAGTTGATGGTGATTTGGAACAATTTGTAGATCCAGTATTTAGAACACCAGATCCTAAAGTAGATGGATATAGAGCTCATTTTTATGCATCAATTAAACCAATTCCATTTACAGAAAGTTATCTTCCAACTTATACATATAATTTAATTATTATATGGATGATGAGTTTATTAGCATTTATCGCTTTGTATTTTGAATGGTTAAAGAAAATTATTGAAAAAATTTCTGCGGTTAAATTACCAGCAATTAAATTGCCTTGGATGGAAAAACTAATAATAAAGTTTTCAAAATCAAAAGAAATTAAAGACCCTAAGAAAAAGAAAAAAGAAAATAATATAGTAAAAGAGGAAAAATCAAAGGATCAAAACATAAGCAATGAAGAATAAATAAATATGAAAACACACACACTAATATTGATGATCATGGCATGCACTGCAGTGTTTGCGCAAGCCCCTGACCAGTCTGACAAAGTAAGTCCAGAAAGAGAGACCATTGTTGAAATCAAGGATTCGTTATTGGATGAGTTGAGTCTAGAATTTGATGAATTTCAAGATAAAAACGAGAATGATGAAGTTCTTAGTAAAGGGAAGTATCAGAAGATTGGAATGTGGAATTATTATTATCCTTCTGGCACTATATTAATGAATGGAACTTATACACTAAACAAAAAAGATGGTGTTTGGAACAAGTTTCATAGTAATGGAAAACTTGCTGTAAAAGCAACATTTAAAAATGGCGTTAAACAAGGAATATGGACTTTCTATTATCCAAATGGTAAAAAGAAATACACTGTAAATTTTGTTAATGGAATATTAGATGGAAAGGTTGAGGTTTGGTACGATACAGGAAATATGATGAAAAATGAAACATATGTTAAAGGTAAAAAGCAAGGATTATATAAGGCTTGGTACAACAATAAACAACTAAGAATGGAGGGGCAGTACTCGGAAGATCAGCAAGTTGGAGCCTGGAAATATTGGCATTGGAATGGAAGAGTTTCATCCGAGGGAGAATATGTGAAAGGAACTAAAAAAGGAGTTTGGACAACTTACGACCAAGTAGGTGAAATTATAGAAAGAAGAAAATATTAATACAATTAACTAATCTATATCATATGAAACTAATTAAATGTATTCTTTATTGCGTTACAGGCCTATTGATAGTGTCCTGTGTGAAAAAATCAAATGTTGATCCGCTAGCAGAATTAACAAAAAATCAGGCGCAACAGCAAGTCCAAAGCTCTGATATAAAATTGAGTGATGAGGAATTTTACGCATTGGTTCAGTCTATTCCATCGCCTTTACAAGCAACTTCGTTGATGCAGGAGGTAGGTGTTGAATATCAATCTAGCTTACTGCATAGTACGGATAATGCTAGTTCCTATGCTAATTGGTTTGCTCAAGCTACCAACATGGGTGTTTATGGAGCTGACATGGCCTATGCTAATGTATATGACAAAACCACTAAATCCATGGATTATGTAGGTTCAGTTCGAGAATTAGCAGATAAATTAAAAGTAGGACAGTTTTTTGATCTTGCAACATTTCGTGAATTATCATCTAAAAGTGATGATATAAATGCTTTAATCAATGAAACTCAGATGAATTTTCAAAAAATGAACGATTACCTTCAAAAACAAAACAGGGGTAAAGTTTCTGTTGCAATGGTTTTAGGTGGTTGGGTTGAAGGTTTGTATTTGAGTTCAACCGTTGCATTACAAAATCCTGATAACGAAGTTTTGCGTGAATTGGTTGCTGAACAGAAATTATCGGTTGAAAGTATCTCTATGTTGATTAGTTTATATTCAAGTGATGAGAACTATCAATCTTTTGAAAAGTCGTTTTCTCAATTGATAAGTGCATTCGATGAAATTAAAATGATATACCACGAAGGAGAAATTAAACAGTACGAAGACGAAAATGGTAATTTGGTTGCTGAAGATTCTTCTTCAACTGAAATAGTAGTAACTAAGGAGAGTGTTGCAAAAATTCAAAAAATTACCAAAGAAATCAGAAACCAATTAATTAATTCTAAATAATATGAAAAAGTTAAGAGAGGTATGCAAATACTTGTTGATGGTTGTAGGTATTATTCTTTTAAGTTCTGCATCTCTTGCGAATGTAGATTGTGAAGATGAGGATTTTTTAGATGATTGTGCTGCACAAATACAAGGATATAAATATTTGAAAGCTAACAAGGTAAATATTTCAGCTGAAGAGAAAGGAAAGATTGTTGAGTTATCTTCCGTTTTTTCTACAGGAAGTACATACATATTAACTGCTTGTTCAGGAGGAGCAGGTATGAAGGTTACGCTTTACGATAGAACAAAAAAGAAAATCATGAACAACTATAACAGCGCAAAAAAGACTTATTATCCATTCATAACTTATAAATGTAATGCTACGGGAGTTTATTATATTACATATGAGTTTGAGAACGGTGGGGCCGGATGCGGTGTAGGAATTGTTGGATTTACTAAATAATTGAGCACTTAATGTAAGAGGCTTAGCATGTTCGAAAAAGCGACTGTCTAACGAAATATAAAAAAAACTACAGGTTAATTACTTGTAGTTTTTTTGTTTATACAATTTTGAAAAATGAAATTGGGGGCTAATGTTTTAATCAATTTCTTAAAATATTTGGAAACTGGATTGTATATTCCAGTCAAACTGACCACCCTTGTCCGGTTTAAATTGAGCAGGCTTTCCGATTTAAATTGACCACCCGTAAATTGTCACTTTTTACGCATGATTTTTCATCTGTTGATTAGTATTCAAAGATACTTATTTTTCTATCTCTTTTAATGCCTTCTTTTTTCTCATGGACTCACCTTGCAATTCTATTCTGTGAGCCTGATGTATAAGCCGGTCAAGTACGGCATCAGCTATTGTTTTTTCTCCTATTATGTCATACCAACCTTGCACTGGTATTTGCGAAGTAACGATAATTGAACCATTGTTGTGTCTGTCTTCTATAATTTCCAAGAGTGTAATTCTATTCTGACTATCAAGAGCTTGTAGTCCAAAATCATCTAAAATTATTACATCTTGTTTTTGTATTTTATTTAGTTCTCGCAAATAAGAGCCATCCGCTTTTGCCATTTTAAGTCGGGTAAAAAGCTTAGATGTATTGAAGTAACTAAGTTTATATCCTTGTATACAAGCTCTATAGCCTAGCGCTGTGGCTAAATAACTTTTTCCTACACCAGTGCTTCCAGTAATAAGGATATTTTGATTTTTCTCAACAAAATCACATTCGGCAAGTCTCATAATTTGTGTTCTATCCAGATTTCTAGATTCTTCATATCTAATACTTTCCATATCTGCTCGGTAATGGAATTTGGCATTGGTAATGCTTCGCTCTATGCGCCTATTTTGCCTTTCATCCCATTCGGCATCTATTATCATTGACATAAACTGATCGATAGTGTAATGGTCTGTCCGACCGGTTTCAATGGCTGTTTTAAATGCATTATGCATACCATAGAGCTTCATTTGTTTCATTTTACTAATTGTGGCTTGATTCATCTTCTTTTTTGTTTTAATAGTTAATAATAATATTGTTTCCCGCGTATGTTATTGTGCGTTGGCAGTTCTGGTTCTTGCTGCGTTTGCTCTATAGTATCCAAGTTCTGCTCCAAGATGTTTTGGATTATCTTATAACTATAGGATTCCACATGCAGAGCTCGTTTGCAGGCCTTTATGAGTCTCTCTTTGCCAACCTTCTTTTCAAAGGATAGGATACCCATACAGGTTTTATAAGCTTGCTCTGGATGCGCTCTGGTTTCAATAACCTTGGCTATGTATTTTCCAACATCAGCATCTAAGCTATGCCCCCAGGATACAAAACGGGCAGCATCCCACTCGGCAACAAAGCGGTGAGTACTAGCCAAATGTTCTTGGTTTGTGGTGTATTGATATTGCTTCATATCTCTTGGATAACTAGCAATACGAGTGTATTTAGAATAAATCTCCAAGCTTGTTGAGGTAAACAGAACGCTTACCTTTCTTTTAATGTACTGATACGGAACACTGTAATAATGCTTATCGGGGCTAAATAAAATATGACCATTCTGCATTACCGTGCAAGTGGTCTGATATTTAATCTCAAAACGATTGACAGGAAGGGCATATAGTTCTTCCATCTCAATCTGATCAAAGAGCTCTTGCCGAGAATAGGGTCTAGAACTAAGTTTTCGGGCATTGTGCTCAACTAATAGTTCTTCCACCCGATTGTTAATTTCTTCTAAGCTAAAAAAGGTTTCTTTGGATAATCGAGCATAGATAGAACGATACAGAAGCTTAACCGCATTCTCAACCAAAGCTTTGTCTCGTGGTCTATAAGCTCGAGCAGGAAGAATCGTGGTCTCATAATGCTCTGCCATATTTTCCAAGGTTTTATTAATCGTAGGCTCGTATTTACTGCTTTTAATCACAGCTGACTTTAGATTGTCTGGAACAATGGCGCGTGGAACTCCGCCATAAAAGTGTAACGCATTCTGAACTGAGTTTACAAAATCTTGTGTCTGTTGAGTACGGCTGCACTCAGCATAGGTATACTGACTTGCTCCAAGTATGGCTACAAAGAACTCAACTTTCTGTATCTCTCCAGTTAGAGGGTCTATTATCTGAGGTTTATCTCCAGAATAATCAACAAACATTTTATCTCCAGCCTTGTGATCCATGTGCATAACCCCACTGGAACGCTTAGACCATCGATTATACAGTTCGCAAAACTGAGAGCGTTTATAGCCCTCGGGGTGAAGCTTGATATACTCTTGCCATAACTGCATTTTAGTTACATAAGGCTTCTTTAATGCCTTCTGCATCTGTGGAAAGAAGTCATAGAGCTCTTGTGTCTTTGCTGGAATATACTCTATGGAAGTGCCTGAAAATAGTACATCTAACTCAGCGTCTGTTTTAGTGTTCAGAGTTTCTAAGTTGAGTCCGTAAAGCTGAAAAAGAGAAAGATATTTCTTGACGGTATTGCGAGAGATGTTTAAATATTTACTGATAAACATTTTACTCTCGCCCTTGCAATGTAATTTTATTGCTTGTCTAATTTTGCTCATTTCTGTTATTTTATTTGCCATACTTTTTTTGTTGCGAAAGTATGGGTAACAGAATGAAAAATCAGTGTGTTTTTAGGTGGTCAGTTTACTCCGGAATGGGTGGTCAATTTAGTCCGGCAGAGCTGGTCAATTTGCTCCGGAATGGGGTGGTCAATTTAAATTGGAATTGTATGCTCAATATGACTGGTTTTTACAACTGGATCCAAGCATAATATCAGAATCCTGTAGTTTTTTATTTATTTAGAATATAGGACAGGGTCTGAAAATTATTCAATAATGTTTTCAGTTTTAAATTTGACTCCAATAACAAGTATATCGTCTATTTGGGGCCTTTCACCTCTCCAATTTTTAATTGCATCATCTAAAATGCTGTATTGTTCAGACATTGGTTTTTCGTAAATTTGTAATAGTAAAGTTTTAAAATTTTTCAACATAAATTTACTGCCATCTTCACCTCCAAATTGGTCGATAAAACCATCAGAAAACATGTAAATAACATCATTATTTTCTATTTCAATTTCCTCAGCAGAAAATGGGTTAGTTTTTTTTCTGTGAATTCCGATAGGCATTTTGTCTGCTTTGTATTCTGTAAGCTCGTTGTTTCTTATCAAAAGCATTGGATTGTATGCCCCTGAAAATTGTAATTTATTGCTCTGTAAGTCAATAATTGAAAGTGCGATATCCATACCATCTTGAGCTTCACCTGACTCTCCTGTTTGTCTTAAAGATCTTATAATTTCAGCTTTCAGCATATCTAACATAATATTAGATTTTATGTAATCCATCTTATTTTCCTCGTTAGATTCTTCTTTTGACTTCATATCAAGTTGCCTTACTATTACATTCAAAGAAGAAATCCCCAGCATACTCATAAAAGAACCAGGAACACCATGGCCAGTACAGTCGGCAGCTGCGATTAGAATTTTATCCCCAGTTTGATTAAACCAATAAAAATCCCCACTTACAATATCTTTAGGTTTTAAGAAAACTAGTAAATCAGATATTACCCCCTTCATAATAGTATCTGGCTCTGGGAACAAGGCTTCTTGTATCCTTTTTGCATAATTAATACTATGCTCAATGTTTTCTTTTTGTTTAACAATTTCTGCTTCTTTAAGTTTAATTTCTGTAATGTCAGAGACTACTTTTACTATTTTGGATAAATTTCCATTTTCGTCAAAAGCAGGACTTAAACTTATTTGTAACCAAATATCTTTTTCGTCTAATGTTTTTGCTTTTACAGTATAAGAATATGGTTTGTTTTTTTCAATTTTACTCCATATTTGATTTTTTAGCTCATCATCATGATCATTTAAAATAATATTGTCCCCATATTTCTTGATATATTCAGATAAATTATATCCTGTAAGCTTTGTATAACCTTCATTCATCCATTCAATAACACCGTTATTATCATAGATTAATACACCATTATTTGTTTCTCTTGCAACAACAGATAGTTTCTCTAAAGCTCTTCTACTTTCATCAAGTTCCTTTTTGATTCTATCTTGTTCTAATTTATCTTTTTGAATAAAATATACCTTTTCAACCATTTCAGGTAACATCTCAGGTAGTTCCTCAGATTTTGGGATAAAATCTAATGCACCGCTTTTCATAGCTTCTAAAGCTCTCTCAACAGTTTTATCAGATGTTAGAAAAATAAAAGCATAGTTATATCCTAATTTTTTTAGTTCAGACATTATCTTAAGACCATCCATCTCAGGCAATTGATAACTAATAATAATTACTGAGTCTAAATAATCTTCCGGATTGTTTTTTAACTTTTCAAAAACTACTTTTCCATTAAACTCTTTTTCAACTTTATAGTTATTGTTTTCCTCTAAAATCATTTCGAGAAATTCTGCTTGTATTTTATTCTCGATTACCAATAATACCTTAATAATATCCTGACTCATATATTATGTTTTAATCCTATAAAAATAAAGATTTTTCAATTACTTATTACTCTCAATTACGAAAATTTCCAATTCAAATTTCCCATATTTTTTTAGCCATTGCATAATGGAGTGAGTACCTTGAGCAAGATACTTCTTTTGTACCCCAGTAACACTTAGTTTATCTCGTTCAATTTCTTGTTGAACTTGTAATTAAGAAGGCAATGAATAATCCTTCTTTGACTTCTTAATGTACTTGTTCTTTGACTTTTCTTCAATAACAATCTTTTTTTGATCTTTATTTATTGACAAGACACATAAAGAAAAAAGAAGGAGCTGTCTTTTAGGACAGCCCCTTCTTTTTATGCCTTAAAATTTCTATTCTTCAATTAATTCTACAGGTACTTCAATTATATCAGAATACTCTTCACCTGCTTCTTGCATGTCATCATCATCAGCATCATAATGCCATCTGATTTTTATACTTATACCATTTTCGTGCATTTCTTCTAACTTCATCATGATGTCAAGCAATAGTTTTGATGATGCAGTATTAAAGTAAACTAATTTAAAATCGAAAACAATTTCTCCTGTTTCATTCTCTGCATATTCGTCTAACCAATCCATTATAGGTTGATAAAACGCTGCAACATTTTCTGGCATCGATTTTCCTGCTATTTCATATTTTCCATTTTGAGCATCTAATATTACACTAGGTGTATCTTCTTTTGCAGGTAAATTTATTATTTCCATAGTTATATTATGTGTATTATATTATAAAATTTATTATTTAGAATTTCTGCTAACAGTTGAATTTAAAATAAAAAATGATTTTTCGTTATCAAGTGGTAAAAATGAATAATCTAATTTTTCTCCTGTTTTTTTAACAATGGATATAAATCCTAATCCGGCACCTCCTTTTTCAGATAAAGAGCCTTCTCTCAACTGAGTTTTATAAAGTTGTTTAATTCCTTCCTGATCTTGACTATTAATATTATCAAGCATATTTTTCAAGTTCTCAACTTTACTATTGTCAATAGTATTTCCGGTTGTTATTGTGTATTTATCATCAGACTGACTTACGATAAAAACTCCTTTGCCAAATTCTATATCATTTGCATCTGAGTGTTTACTAATATTTTCTAAACATTCAACAAGCACATAAAAGACTTTCTTTTGTGTATTTGCATCTTCTTCTTCTCTTTCAATGTTAGCCCCGGTTAATGAAGAAAAAGCTTTCACAATTTCGTGAGTAACAAAACCTTCGTAAATTAAGATAACTTTATTGTTTTTCATAGCCTGATAAAAATCATAAACTAGTTCAATAAAATTACTAGATCCTTTGCTGTTAATATTCATAGTATTAAATTTTAGTTTTTACTTAAATTTATTTAGTTTTACTTATTAGAAAATCTGCTATCTTGTTTAACGGTAAAATATGATCTGCAGCTCCAAGTTTTATTGCTTCTTTAGGCATTCCAAATACAACACAGCTTGTTTCATCTTGAGCAATAGTCATTGCTCCGGCTTCTTTCATTTCAAGTAGTCCTTTTGCTCCATCATCGCCCATTCCAGTCATAATCACTCCGATTGCATTTTTACCTGCATATCTGGCGGTTGATCTAAATAATACATCAACTGCTGGTCTGTGTCTGTTAACATATGGACCTTCTTTTACTTCTACATAGTATCTTGCACCACTTCGTTTTAGTAATGTATGAAAATTGCCAGGGGCTATCAATGCTCTACCGCGTATAACAGCATCTCCATTTTCGGCTTCTTTAACTGAAATACGACATAGCTCATTTAATCTGTCGGCAAATGATTTTGTAAACTTCTCTGGCATGTGTTGAACTACTACAATACCAGGGCAATCATATGGCAAAGCTGTTAAAAATTCTCTTAATGCTTCAGTTCCTCCGGTTGAGGCTCCAACTGAAATAACAATTTCTGTAGTTTCAATCATACTTTTAGAAACTACTTTAGCTATTACGGCATCTGCAGATAGTTTAGGAGCTACTGGATAAACAGTATTGTCAACTATTTTTTTATGTCCATTTTCGCCGTCATGTTTATGGTTAGAGCTAACAATATTTTCAGAACCAGATTTTCTGGATACTTTAGCATGGGCAGCAGCTTTTACAGCTTCACATATTGCTATTCGAGACTCTTCTATAAAACCTTTAACATCAAGCTGTGGTTTTGTAATAATTTCAACTGCTCCGTATTCAAGCGCTTTAATTCCTGTTAATGTTCCACTTGCAGTTAAGCTAGAAATAATAACTACCGGAAGTGGATGTTGCGACATAATTTTTCTAAGAAAAGTTAGACCATCCATTCTTGGCATTTCTACATCTAAAGTAATAACATCAGGAGCTTCTTCCTGCATTTTTTTAACAGCATAAAAGGGGTCAGATGCAGTAGCCATAACTACAAGCATAGGGTCGCTATTTATGATTTCAGTTAAAGTCTGTCTAACAATTGCAGAATCATCTACTATTAAAACCTTAAGTTTTCTCATCATTTATATTTTCTATGAGTTATTCTTAAATTATACATGTTTTTTGGATAAGCTTATGCAAAATTTCACCAGTTTGTGTATTGAAAATTATTTTTCGTCCAAGTTTCCCCCCAACGCTTTGTGCAATTATTGGAATTCTTTCTTCTTCTAAAAAATCCAATGCAATTTTAATGTTTCTTTCTCCAATATTAAATTGTTTTATAGTTGTTTGAATAACTTCTCCACCTCCAAAAACTTTTGCTTTAATATTAATTTTTTTACATCCAAATGAATACATCTTTTCAAGTAGTTTCTCGTTGGCAATATTTCCAAATTTAGGAGATGCAAGTCCTTCTCCATTCCATAAAGGCAACATAAAGTGATTTATCCCACCAACATTTAAAACATTATCCCATAAACAAACTGAAACACATGAACCAAGAACCGTTGTAACTATACATGGATCTACACTTGCGTATAATGTTGCAGGATATAAAAAATGCTTTCCTTTTTCTTCCATTACTCAATATTTTAAAACACTTCTTCTCCTGATTCAAACAATATATCGTCATCGTCAAAAGATTCATCATTTACATTTTTAAAATTTACTATGCTTATAGTAACGGTTGAACCTTTATTAACTTCTGAAGATAACTCAATTGACCCATCTATTAAATCTAAATAAGCTTGTACAACCGGTAATCCTAATCCATGCCCTGTATTTAAACTATTTATTGTATCATCTATCCTTTTAAATCTATCAAAAATCAATTTTTGTGATTTTTCCTCAATCCCAATTCCGTAATCCTGAATTTCAATAACTACAAATGCTCCATCGCTATGAACCTTGATGTCAATGTCAGCTCTTTTGTTACTATACTTTATTGCATTTGAAAGTATATTTGAAATTATTATTTTCAATTTTCTAGGATCCGATTTTAAAGGTACCTGACTATTATTTGATGAATAATTAACTTTTAATTCTTTCTTCACAATTTCATGTTTAAAAGAACTAATTATTGTGTTACATAATTCATTTACATCTAATAATGCATATTGTAGAGCTAAATCACCTGCTTCAATTTCTGCTGCGGCAAAGATATTGTTTAGTTGAAAATCTAGGGCAAATGCTTCGGAATGAATCAATGTTGCCATAGAGTATATTTTTTCAATCTTTTCTGAAGGAATATTTTTAATATTCTCAGATAGGCCAATTATTGATGCAAACGGATTTATTATCTCATTTCGAATATTTGACAAAAAATGACTCTTTACCTTTTCAGATTCCTCTAATTTATGATTTAACTCTTTAAGCTTTCCAGTTAAATATTCCAGTTCCTTAAGTGATTCTGTCTGTTGATGAAATCTATTCTTAAGTTCTTCTAATAATTCGTCATCATTATAAAAATCCATAATAATTCTTTTTAGTAAATAATATAATCACAATATGTAACGAGTTAAATTACAAACTGAGAGTGTAAATTAGTTTTTGTAAATTGTATTTTGAGGAGGTTGATTGACTTTCATCTATGTTCAAAAATAGTAAAAACTAGTGAATAAATAGCCCTCAGCTATGAATTAGCTTATGCCATTCTGATTGAATAATAAATAGTGTCCAAATAGGCAACTTTTTACATTTAAATTTATTGATAAATTTAAATGTAAATCGTGTGTTTTTTCATATCACGATTTACATTTAAAGGTCCCTTTAGATTGGAGTGGGGTAGTCATTAAATTATTTGCTTACTAAAAATTTAGGTTTGATAGTTAACATCAAATAAGCGTACTGTGGAAACTGTGTATCTACTGATGTTTGCTTTTTCAAGATTTCAGAACTTTCTGTTGTGAAGTATGTAGACCAGCCAAGTTGCAATGCCGTTTCCGCACTTAGTTTATAATCTAAGGTAATGTCCAGTTCTGAACCTAAATCTTTGCTGTCAACCCCACTCATATCTTCAGCTAAACTGAATAAATAGTACATGGCATTGATTTTTAGTTTCTTGTTAAATTTATAACCTGCACCTCCGTAAATGTTGCTTAAACCGCCATTAGGTAGTGTTGCCCAGTAGTCCATATAACCGTTAAATCCGTGGTTGCCAGAATATGTAAATCTATTGAAAGTATTTACTCCTTCTCCTTTTGCTAAATCATCAGTACTTGTACCTGAGAAATAATCATATCCTAATGAAAGACCAAATGCTTTAGTGATAGCATAATTTGCTTTGATAGATAGTAAATAAGCATTCAAATCAAGGTATGTTGTTGTTTTACTAGGTAGGGTTCCTTTACCAAACTGATAGTATCCTGTAAATAAGAAATCGAGTGGTAAAGAATCATTGTTTAAAGCAACAGTACCTCCTGTTGTGTATCGATGATAGTTCTTTTTAATGAGTTCGTTAGTTATACCTTCTTGGTAACCTTCATCCACTCCTAAAACTGTAAATTTCAGACCATTATCAAGTCCTTTTTCAAAGTGACCAAATGCTAATGTTTTGTACATTTTAGGAACAGCATAAGCTGATTCTTGAGAAACTAAAGATGCATTTCCGTAAGCAAATCCTAAATCAGCATCCACAATACTTGAGCGGTACTTTAATAAACCTAAGTCATGTGAATTTCCGGTATTACTCCAGTTTGCTTTGCTGAACAAGCGACCATCTTCATACTGAACCCCCTGACGACCAGCTTTTAAACTTAAGCCACTAAATAACGATACATCTGCCCAAGCTTCATATATACCTACTGTTGTACTGTTCTTTGTATCCGTTTCGCCATATACACTTGATGCTTGTAAGGTAACCTTTGCTTCTAGGGTATTGCTTTTGTAATTAGCCCCAAGTCTAGTGCGTTGGATTGTAACCAGAGCTGCATCAACACTATCTGCTAAAGGTGTCTTATAACCTTGGCGATATTCGCTTCGCGGTCTAAATTCACCATCAATTGTAACTTTCTGCGCCATAGCAGATATTCCACTCAAAGCCGACAGAAAAATAATCCATCCTGCTTGTTTTATTTTTAGCTTCATAATTGTAGTTTTTGAGTTATTTTTTTAAAGAGAGTGTGAATTAGTTTGTATAAACTGTATTTTGAGGAGTTTAATTTATTTTACATATATGTTTGAAAATAGTAAGTTCCATATTCTAAGAAAAAATAATTACAATCCATTCTTTTTAAATAACTCAACATATTTTCTATCAGATACATTTATGTGTTTCGTAATCCAATCTTTTAAATATCTCATCATTTCGCTAGAAACAGAAATATCTCCAGCTTGAAAATCATTTCTAAAACCTTTTATTTTATTAATAAAAGATTTATGTGCCAACATATGGTCTTCTATATCTACATAACCAAATTGCTTAAAATATCTTTCTTCATTACTAAAATGTGTAATGGTATAGTTTGATAATTCAATAATTACTTTCCCCATTACTTCTTTAGATTTCCCTGCTTGCATTGCATCATATAATTCATTTAGCAAATCAACAAGTTTTTTATGCTGTGTGTCAATCTCATTTATACCAATTTTCAGGTCATCATTCCAAACAATTAAAGACATATTTACCTTCAATTTTTTAAGTTATTAAATATATTTATATATGAAAAAACAACTAACATTGATTAAAGCTAAACCTTAACAAAAATTGTAGGTTTAATTTGTTTTAATGGGACATCCATTTGTAAGATACTTTCACTATGCCCAAGGAAGAAATAACCTCCTTTTTTTAGTTTTGTACATAGTTTATTTATTACTTTTTCTTGTGTCTCACGATCAAAATAAATCAATACATTTCTACAAAATACGATATCAAACATTCCTTCAATATTATAATGAGAATCCATCAAGTTAAGTCTTTCAAATTTGCATCTACTTCTCAGTTCTGGAATAATTTTGACTAAACTTTGGGCTGGATCCTTATGTCGCAGTAAAAATTTCTTTTTAAATTCAAACGAAACAGGAGCTACTCTATCGATTTTATATGTTGCATTTACTGCCATATTCAAAACTTTTGTTGAAATGTCTGTCCCTAAAATTGAATAATCAAACCCAGGGTTCTTTTCGCACCAATGAGCTAAAACCATTGCAATAGTGTAAGGCTCTTCTCCACTTGAAGATGCAGAACTCCATATTTTAATTTGACGAACACTTCCATTTTCCTTGATTTCTGGTAATACGAAGTTTGTGAGAAATTCAAAATGTTGCGGTTCTCTAAAGAAATCTGTTTTGTTTGTTGTAACTACATCGTACATATGAACGATTTCATTACTCTTTCCTTGTTCACTATTCAAAAAATCAATATATTCTTTAAATGAGGGCAATTCAAGCTCTCTCAGTCTTTTTAGTAATCGACTTTCAAGCATAATCTTTTTCTCAGGAGGCATTTTGATGCCTAATGCATTGTATACAAAAGAGCTTAAATATTCAAACTCTTTTTCAGATAGTTTTACAGAGAACAATCCGCCGCCATCATTCATATAATTTTTTCCTTTCGTTTTTATCAATAAAAATTTTACTTCCTAAACAAACTCATAATTTATAGGTATTCTACTCAAATTTCTCAACTTCATCTTCTTCAAAAGAAACATCAAAATAATACTCTTTATTATAGTTGTTGTTTCCTTCAAGTTCTTTTATGTTGTTAAGTATCAGAATGATCTTTTCATTAAGTTTCTTTAATTCCTGAGATTTTTTAGATTCTATGCTACCACCTTTCTCAATAAAGTTAACTATTTGTTTTAGTGAGATTTGAATGCTTTTATGCAATTCATTCTTTTTAGGCTTGGTTTCCCAATTAAATTGAGAAATAAGTTCATAGGTAACTTGTGAAGAAATAATATCAACAATATTCAATACTTCGTCTTCGAGTAAGTCTCTTAATTCTTCTTTGTTAGTTAAATTAATGCTTTCAATTTCAAGCTGTAATCGTCTAACTTCAATGACCTTTTTATAACCCTTTAAAACTTCATAAGCTGCATTTGTCAATGTTTCTATTGTTTCTTCTTCTAAAAAGAAAACAATATAATCTTTGCTTATCGATTGGATATATGCCGGTTTAATATCTTCTTTTGTTAGATACATAAACGACATAATTATTTTACTCCAAATTCTACAAAATTTTTCAAGCAGATTTATGTTTTGAAAGAAACTGTTTTCTTTAAATTTTATAATCAATAGATTATTTTCTTCTAAATTTTCTTCATTAAGTTCACTGTTAGAAATGAAAATTGGCTCCAAGCTTTTAAGTAAAACTGATATTTCTTTTAATAAAGAATTAAATTCATTAATTCTAATTTGAATCCTATCTGCAGCATCCTTGGGGTTATCCTTAAAGTTCCTAAAAATCTTATTGAAGTTTTCAATTCCTAACTCCCCTAATACGCCATCTTTGTTAAGTCGGTCAATAACATCTTTCTGAGACTCAAGCCATGTTTTATTTTTGAAATCAATGTGAAATTTAAGAATCCTCTTCTTTTCCTGCTCAATATTTTTTAAGATAACATCACTTCTATCAAGATCATACTCATTCATCAAACCTAACAACTTATTGTATGTGGCAACAATTTTCTGACTATTTATCTCATTATCTAGATAGTTTAAAACATCTATTAACTTGTTTAAATTCATAATGAAATTTTCTTATAATTATTAAATAATAAAGTTAACATTTTCAGAAAAAAAAACAATAAAAAAGTGAGTTCTTTTTATTTGAACTCACTTTTTATAATGAATGATCTAAATATCAATTAAAATCTTTCAAATTCATTATCATTTTCTTCGATATTAATCCTTACTCCTTTGTTTTGGCTTGCTTTTACAAGGGTTTTTGAGTAATTGGTTTTCGATTTAAATGATTTTGGTTCGATAGATTTTTTGTTATTTGTATAGTCTGAAGCTTTTTCAACTTCATTTTCGTCAACTTTAAAGAAGCTTATTAATTCATTTAATTGTTGTGCATGTCCAGCAAGTTCTTCGCTACTTGTAGCCATTTCTTCTGCCGCAGCAGCATTGTGTTGCGTAACCTGATTTAATTGATTAATAGCATTGTTGATTTGGCTAGCTCCACTGTTTTGCTCTATACTACCAGCGGTAATTTCCTGAACAAGTTTTGATGTTTTTTGTACATCAGGGATTATTTCCTCCATCAGCTTACTTGCTTCATCAGTAACTCCTACGCTTGATTCTGATAATGAATTGATTTCTTCGGCAGCAATTTTGCTTCGTTCTGCAAGTTTTCTAACTTCTGCAGCAACAACTGCAAACCCTTTTCCATGCTCACCGGCTCTTGCCGCTTCAACAGCTGCGTTAAGAGCAAGAATATTAGTTTGGAAAGCAATGTCTCCGATGATAGTTATTTTATCTGCAATTTCTTTGATAGATTTCAAACTTTCATTAGATGATTTTTTAGCTTTTTCCATTCCTTGCGCCGCAGTGATAGATATTTTTTCTGTTTGCTGAGCATTTTCGGTATTCTGTTGGATATTACTACCCATTTCTTCCATACTGCTTGAAATTTCTTCGGCTGCACTTGCTTGTTCGCTAGCTCCATGAGATACTTGTTGTGCATTTTCACTCATTTGTTGAGAAGCTTCAGCAATACTATCTGCAGCTGTTTGTACTTGTATAACAACATGTGATAACGATTTAACCATTTCAGATAAAGATTTAATTAGCTCGTCTTCATTTGAACGCATTTTTAAATCTACGGTTAAATCTCCTTTAGCCAATAATTTTGCTTTGTTTGTAATTTCTTTGAACGCATGAACCATGTTTTGCAATGATTTCATTAATTCATCTTTGTCGCTTCTTAGGGTCAATTCAACATTTAAATTACCTACTGAAACCAATTTAGCTTTCTCAGCAACATCATTCAAAGCTAAAATCATTGCATTAAGGTTGTTTATAATAGTATTAAAATCTCCATTATATGTGTCGGTTATTACTGGTGGCATATCGCCTTTTGCAATTCTATCTACATATTCTGCAGCTATATTTAGTGGGGTTACAACAGCATCTAATGTTTGGTTTATGCCAACAGTAATTGCTCTGAATTCAAAATTTGTTTCATTAGGATTGGTGCGAGTCGCAAGTTGACCGCCAACGGCTGCTTTAACTAATGTTTGAATTTGAACTATAATTGAATTGATAATAGATGAAATGTTTTTGGTAAAGAAC
Source organism: Paludibacteraceae bacterium (assembly GCA_963662245.2). GTDB lineage: Bacteria > Bacteroidota > Bacteroidia > Bacteroidales > Paludibacteraceae > JAFGVL01. Next base: position 319,058 of record CAXXVQ010000008.1, read on the forward strand.
AAACCTAAACCAATAAATAACCCAATAAGGATAATTGATGTAGTAATTGCTATCTTAACAGAAGTACCCGATTCAGCTTCAATTTTTTTGTTTGCTTCATCCGATTCTGCTTTGAACGAAGCAATAGCTAATTTCATTATTTGTTTTATCCCATAAATTGATTGTTCAACTTGAGCATGATAATTTTGAATTTTTACCATATCAGGAGTTGTAGTTTCAAAAAGTTCAGGAAAAATATTATTTTCTACTACATTTTGAATTTTTCCATATTCTTGTTTTATGTCTTTTACCCATCCTATTTGTTCTGGAGTATGAGCAATTGAATCATATACAACATAATATTCTGCAACTTTTTTATTTCTAGATTCCCAATCATCTTTCGTCGATTCATCTCTGTTAATAATCGCATCTGCAATAATTACATAAGAATTACTCGCAAATAGTGAATGTTCCGCGAAATAAGCATGATCTTTTGCTTTTTCGGCTCCAACATCTTTTAGGGATTGCAAATGTTTTAACGAATATATCTGATACATATACGATCCCAATACTATTACTCCTGTTATAACAAAAGCTAGGATTATTTTTTGAGCAATTTTTAATTTTCTCATACCTGTGTTTTTTATATTTTAAGTTTATAATTATTTCATTTTCTCTCTATAATATTGGATTAAGAAGTCATATTCACATGACAAGAACGCTCTTGATTGCGAGTTCTTCGTTATTAAATATTTTGTTCATATCCAACATTATAATAGATTGACATACAGTTGGTTTGTGTGTCTTGTTAATGAATTCCGAACGATATGTATTGACTTGGTTAGGAGCATGTAATCGTTCTTTATCTTTAATTTCAATAACTTCCTATACTGCATCTACTAATGCTTCACATGTAAGTGTTCGTTTTTAATAATTACCTCTAGAACGGAATGCAGATATTAGTAGGAGGCTCTGTGGTAGATAAACTCAAATTTTATTTGAGTATTTACTATAGGTAATCCAGTTTTGCGTAAGTTTATTCCTACCAGCATATATCTAGACGCCTGCGGAACTTTTCTAAGTTCTAGAATGTATGTATTGGCTTACATTTGTTGCAAAAATTTCTTCTTATAGCTTAAAAGGCAAACATGATTTAATTTTAGTTTTTAGTCAATTATAAATACAACTTATTTTAGTGATTTATATCGTATATTAAGCTTCTTTTATTTCATAAGTGTTTCTTTACACTAGTTAAATATACGATATTTTTGTAAAATTATGTTTATTTTTTTAGAAATAATATCACTTTTATCAAGATTATAGTCATACATTAGATATAGAAACTTATTGTATGTGGCAATATGTTTCTGGCTATTTATCTCATTATCAAAATAATTTAAAACATATATTACCTAATTAAATTCATCATGAGATTTTGTGTGATTAATAATCGATATTGTTAACTTTTTTCAAAAAAAAGAGGTTGTCCAGAAATGGAGCAATTCCTCTACGAGAATTGAACATTTGAGATTTTTCTTTGATTGACCTCGAATGAAAACAGCAAAAAAAAGAGGCTATCCATTACTTTTTGGACAGCCTCTTTTTTTTGAGAAATGATCTAGATTTCAATTAAAATCTTTCAAATTCAGAATCATTTTCTTCGAGATTGATTTTTAGTCCTTTATTTTGGCTTGTGTTTACAAATTTTTCAGAGTTATAATTTTTCGATTTAAATGATTTATGTTCGATAGGTTTTTGGTTATTTGTATTTACTGAAACTTTTTTAACTTCATTTTCGTCAACTTTGAAGAAGCCGATTATTTCGTTTAATTGTTGTGCGTGTCCAGCAAGTTCTTCACTACTTGTAGCCATTTCTTCTGCAGCAGCAGCATTTTGTTGTGTAACCTGATTTAATTGATTAATAGCATTGTTGATTTGATTCGCCCCACTGTTTTGCTCGATACTAGCAGCAGTGATTTCCTGAACAAGTTTTGATGTTCTTTCAACATCAGGAATTATATCTTCCATCAGCTTACTTGCTTCATTAGTAACCCCTACGCTTGATTTAGATAATAAATTAATTTCTTCGGCAGCAACTTTACTGCGTTCTGCAAGTTTTCTAACTTCTGCAGCAACAACTGCAAAACCTTTTCCATGCTCACCGGCTCTTGCCGCTTCAACAGCTGCGTTAAGAGCAAGAATATTGGTTTGGAAAGCAATGTCTCCGATGATAGTTATTTTATCTGCAATTTCTGTGATAGATTTCAAACTTTCATTAGATGATTTTTTAACTTTTTCCATTCCTTGCGCCGCCGTGATAGAAATTTTTTCTGTTTGCTGAGCATTTTGGGTATTTTGTTGAATATTACTGCCCATTTCTTCCATACTACTTGAAACTTCTTCGGCCGCACTTGCTTGTTCACTAGCTCCTTGAGATACTTGTTGTGCATTTGAACTCATTTGTTGAGAAGCTCCAGCGATGTTATTTGCAGCTGATTGTACTTGGATAACAACACTAGATAAAGATTTAACCATTTCTGATAAAGATTTAACTAGCTCGTCTTCGTTTGAACGCATTTTTAAATCTACAGTTAAATCACCTTTAGCCAATAATTTTGCTTTATCTGTGATTTCTCTGAACGCATCAACCATGTTTTGCAATGATTTCATTAATTCATCCTTTTCGCTTCTTAGAGTCAATTCAACATTCAAATTACCTGCTGAAACCAATTTGGTTTTTTCAGTAACATCGTTCAATGCAATAATCATTGAATTAATATTGTTTTTAATTGTATTGAAGTCGCCTTTGTATTCTTCTGTAATGATATTTGGTAAAATACCTTTCGAAATTTCTGCAATATAATTAGAAGCCACATTTAAAGGTGCAATAAGAGTTTCAATTGTAAAATTAAATCCGTCAATTATTGGTGTGAATTCTGGACTAATATTTTCTTTTGTTGCTCTAACTTTTAAATTACCGTCTTTTGCAGCATTTGTAAGGTTTTGTATTTGATTTATAATTTGATTTATAGTATTATTTAAATTGCTTACAATGAATTTACCTGCAAAAAATCTATTAATAATAATATAATTAAGGTTATTATTGAAGTAAGTTTACTCGATTTTTCTTCTGATTTAATCTTATTATATTCGAGTAAAGCTTCTTCTGTACTGATATCTGTGAATTGATTTAAAGCATCTCTCATAGTTGAAAATACAGGTGCATATTCTGAATAATACATCTGAAATGCTTCAGCTTTTTTGTTTTCTTTAAACAATACAATTAATTTATTTGAAACTTTTTTAAGTTTTTCAAATTCTTGATTGTATGTCTTTTCTATTTCGGGATGTGCTTCACTTCCAGAGATTTTATACGCTTCAATAAAAACATGATACCGTTCATCTACTTGAGCTATATTCTCTTCAATATCGCCAATTAATCCATCTATATTTTTTTTCGAAGTGCTGTCGTTTTGAAGTAACAATGTATTAATTGCGATATTTGATTGGTAAGCATCTCTATCAGCTTCAACAAGGTTTTGGATACCGGTTAATCTGATTTTATAAATAGAATCAGTATTCTTGATTATTGTATTTGTTGTCATTGTTGAAAGAATGTAGCTAAAAACAAAAAGTGATAAGAATATTGCAATAACAACATATAGTTTGGTTTTCAGAGTTCTATTTTTCATAAGTATAAGTTTTTAATATGAGTAATTGTTTTTGAATAAAATTGTTCGTAATCGTTGCTATTTGATTTGCTACTTAAATTAGTATTTGTAATTTTTGCAGGTTTTGCTTTTTTTGTTACCGTAAATTAGTAATTTCTCTTTTTTTTAATTGTTTTTATTTTTCTTTCTTAGCATCATCAATTACATTCAGATCTATAGAAGATGTGTGTTGGGATAGTAGATTAACATCATCTGCAGAGAATACTTTGTCCATATCCAACATCATAATAAACTGCTCGTCGGTTAGTTTATACATTCCATTAATAAATTCTGAACGATATCTATTGCCTAGCGTAGGAGCAGGTAATAGTTCTTCATCTTCAATTTCAAGAACTTCCTGTACTGCATCTACTAATGCCCCAACATGTAAGTGCTCGTTTTCAACAATTACCTCTAGAACCAAAATACAAGTGTTGTTTGTAACTTCAGTTTGGGGAAGTCCAAACTTTATCCGAGTATCTATTACTGGTAGCACCGCACCTCTCAAATTTATTACACCTTTCATATAAGTAGGTGATTGCGGCACTTTCGTAATTTTTGTCATTTCTAAGATGTTGAGAACCTTACTAACATTTGCAGCAAAGACCTCTTCTCCTAGCTTAAAGGACAAATATGATTTAAGTTTAAGTTTTTCGTCAATCATAAATATCTCCTATTTTAGTGATTTATATTGAATTATATATCTTTTGTTTATTTTACAAACATTTTATTTAAAATAGTTAAATGTACATATTTTTATTAAATTATGTTTTAATATTTGAAAAATTAATATTGCTTCTATCAAGATTATAGTCATGCATTTGGTCTGTTAATTTATTAAAATTCATTATGAGATTTTGTGTAATAAATAATAAAGTAAATCTTTTCAAAAACAAGAGGCTGACTCAAAAGGAAGTGATTTCTCCTTGAAAATTGAATGTCTGAAATGTTTTTTTTGATCGACCTCAAATAATTACAAGCAAAAAGGGGCTGTCCGATACTTTTTGGACAGCCCCTTTTGGGAATAGATAATCTAGGTTTTTAATTAAAATCTTTCAAATTCAGAATCATTATCTTCGATATTAATGTTTATTCCTTTATTTTGACTAGCTTTTACAAGTTTTTCAGAGTTGTAACTTTTCGATTTAAATGATTTATGTTCGATAGATTTTTGGTTATTTAAATTGCTGGAAACTTTTTTAACTTCATTTTCATCAACTTTGAAGAAGCCTATTAATTCATTTAATTGTTGTGCGTGTCCGGCAAGTTCTTCGCTACTTGTAGCCATTTCTTCTGCTGCGGCCGCATTTTGTTGCGTAACTTGATTTAATTGATTAATAGCATTATTAATTTGGTTAGCTCCGCTGTTTTGTTCGATACTACCAGCAGTAATTTCCTGAACAAGTTTTGATGTTCTTTCAACATCAGGAATTATTTCTTCCATCAGCCTACTTGCTTCATTAGTAACTCCTACGCTTGATTTTGATAATGAATCAATTTCTTCGGCAGCAACTTTACTGCGTTCTGCAAGTTTTCTAACTTCTGCCGCAACAACAGCAAACCCTTTTCCATGCTCACCGGCTCTTGCAGCTTCTACAGCTGCGTTAAGCGCAAGAATATTTGTTTGGAAAGCAATATCTCCAATGATGGTTATTTTATCTGCAATTTCTTTGATAGATTTCAAGCTTTCATTAGATGATTTTTTAATTTTTTCCATTCCCTGTGCCGCAGTGATAGATATCTTTTCTGTTTGTTGAGCATTTTGGGTGTTTTGTTGAATATTACTACCCATTTCTTCCATGCTACTTGAAACCTCTTCAGCAGCACTAGCTTGTTCACTAGCTCCTTGAGATACTTGTTGTGCATTTGAACTCATTTGTTGAGATGCACCGGCAATGCTATCTGCGGCTGTTTGTACTTGGATAACAATGCCTGATAAGGCTTTAACCATTTCAGATAAAGATTTAACTAGCTCGTCTTCGTTTGAACGCATTTTTAAATCTATCGTTAAATCTCCTTTAGCCAATAATTTTGCTTTGTCTGATATTTCTTTGAACGCATGAACCATGTTTTGCAATGATTTCATTAATTCATCTTTGTCGCTTCTTAGGGTCAATTCAACATTTAAATTACCTACTGAAACTAATTTAGCTTTCTCAGTAACATCGTTCAATGCAACAATCATTGAATTAATGTTGTTTTTAATTGTATTAAAGTCGCCTTTGTATTCATCATTTATAATCTCCGGTAAATCGCCTTTGGAAATTCTATCAACATATTCGGCAGTTACATTCAATGGCAAGATTAAAGCATCAAGTGTTTGATTTATGCCAACTACAATTTCGCGAAATTCAAAATTCGTATCTTCAGGATTGGCGCGTGTTTTAAGTTTACCATCGATTGCGGCTTCTGTCAAAGATTTTATTTGATTTTGAACTGATTGTATAATTGAAGCAATATTGTTACTTAGCATTTTGGCAACTATGATACTTGCAATAATACCTAAAATTAAAAAAATGACAACAGTCCAAATAATATGGTTTACTATTTGCATAAACTCATGTTCATATATGGTAGTGGCTACATATAAATCAATATCTTTTAAATAGGAGAATTCTAACATCTTATTTTGGCCTTCCCAAGGATATTCAACATGACCATTGTCAGTACCTAATTTTACCATTTCTTCAAAAAAGAATTCATTCGATGCGTTTTCGCCTTCTTTTTGGGGATGTATCACAAAATCACCTTTTTTGTCAATCGCAAAAGGATATCCAGTTTCAAAATATTTTTTGCTAGTAAAAATATCTTTAAGTGCAGACATATCTTTTTCTGGTAATCCATAAAAGTAAGCTCCAATTACTTTTCCATTTTCGAAAATAGGTATGTATATAGTTTGATACCATTGGCCTAAAATTACAGCACGCCCTTTATATGTTTTCCCATTTCCTAATGCTTCGCAAACCTCAGAGTTGCTAGGTATATAGGTGTTTACAGCTCGTTCGCCATTGTCGTTTGTTATATTTGTAGCAATTCGTAAAAACCCATTGGGAATTCGTTGAAAAATTGTATTCCAACCTTCTGTTTTATTTCCTATATAATCAACAAAATCGAAATTTTTATACAATGAATTTCCATTGAGTGTCATTTTAGGGATTGTAATAGATGAACTATTTTGGGAAGCTTGATCTATTGCAGTAATTGTAATTGTGTTAGAATAATCTAATGTTAAACTTCCGCTTTTTTTCAATAAATCAAAACCCAGTTCACCATTGTTGTTAACTCGTAATTGATTTGCTTTGACTTGTGTTGTAATTACATTACCTAAGTCGGTAACTTGTTCTTGCATGCGAGTTTGTGTGTCGGCATAGAGTTTTGATTCTTGCTGTTGGACTAGGTATAATCCAATGGCCAATAAAATTATTGTAACTATACTACTCATTACAATAATGATTTTTGTTTGAATGCGTAAATTTTTGAACATGACTAATTTCTCCTTTTATTTATGTAAATATGACTTGTTTTAATCTTTAATCAATAATTTATAACTCACTTGCATGTTCTCCCAATAATGCTAAATCTTCTACATTAAATAGATTATCCATATCTAGTAACATTATAAAGTTATCATTGGCTAGTTTGTACATGCCGGTTATAAATTCCGAACGATATCTATTGCCTAGGGTAGGAGCAGGTAATAGCTCTTCGTCTCCAATTTCAAGAACTTCTTGTACTGCATCTACTAGTGCCCCAATATGTAAGTGCTCTTTTTCAACATTTACTTCAAGAACCAAGATGCAAGTGCTAGGAGTGAATTCTGTGGCAGATAAACCAAATTTAATTCTTGTATCTATCACAGGCAATACTTTGCCCCTGAGGTTTATAACTCCTTTCATGTAGTTTGGAGCTTTGGGGACTTCCGTAATCTTTGTCATTTCTAAGATATTGAGAACTTGGCCGACATTTGCAGCAAAAATCTCTTTTCCTAGCTTAAAAGACAAATAAGAATTAAGTCTTAGTCTTTCATTAATCATAAATACCTCTTGTTTTAGAATTTTGTATTTTACAAATGTGTTTATTTTACATGTGTTTTTATTAATTATCAAATATACATAATTTTAACAAATTATGATTCAATAAATTTTACATGTTTCGTGACAATATAATTAAAAATCGTTAAATTATTATTGGTATCTGTTATTTGGTTTGTTGGAAAAATGGGTGTGTTGTTTTTATCAGGGGATTTGAGATGTTTTATAACTACTGAAGATTTTGCATATGATGTATAATCTTGTGTTAAATGATTTTCTTTTTTTTGATGCTGAAAATAAAAAAACATCTAAATTAATTTTTTAGATAAATAATTTTAGTTAAATTGCTTTGTGTTTTTTTGTTAAAAGCATTGTGAAAAACAAAGCCTTTTTATTAGAATGAGTGTGAATTAGTATTAACCTAAATTTATTTATTTTGACTAATAGTTTAAAATATCATTTGTCTACCATTTTTTCTGAAATTGAAAATCAGATTTCAACATTGCAGCATTTTTCCACAAATGACTTTGGCTCTTTTAATGAAAAGCTTAAGCAATTTAATGAAACTGTAAAAAAGATTAATAATAATTCTATAGATGTCTTAAATATATTAGATAGTGATTCGACATCTGATTATTTTACTCAGTTGAATTTTTTGCATTATGAAATTAATGTTTATGTAGAATTATTTGAAGAGAAAATTAAGGAATTAATAGAGAAAATTGAAGCTAATTTGAAACTTATAAATTCGCTTCAATTGCCATTGAAAAACTATAAACAAAACTTAATTACTTTAAAATATTTAATTGCTAATATTAAGTTGAATTTATTGTATGAAAAAAATGATACAAACATTTATGACGATCTAATTCAAATTGAATCCGCAGTTAAAGAGGTAATTGTTTTATTGCCAGATTTTGAGGAAGGTTTAGAAAAAATTAAAACTAATATTTTTATTACATTACTTTCTTTTAAGCAATATAGAGATAGGAGTGTTCTAAATTCCTCGATTATAATGCATCAGACTAATTTTTGTTTAAATCTGTTAAATGCAAAACATTCAAATATTGTTCATCAGGTTGTTGAATTGAGAGAAAAAACAAAGTCATGTTCTGAAAATGTATCAAAAATAATAGTAAACCTTCAGTTTCATGATATTATTAGGCAAAAAATTGAGCATGTTCAAACAGCAAATTTAAAGTTGTTAGACGAAGTTTTTAATGAGTCTAATGTAGATGAAGTAAATTTTAATAAAATTAAAGATGTTACTGAGCTTCAGATAGCTCATTTATTACATACAAATCAAAAGTATCAATCAGCGATTGAAACAATTATTGAGCAATTTCTAGATATAGTTAATAATTTAGCCTCTTCAATCCCAGTATATAGCAGTAGTGAGGATGTAAATTACAGGTTGCCTTACAGTTACAGTGAAGATGATTTTGTTGATGGAGTTGAAATAGTTAATAATTTGAATGCTACAATTGAAGAGTTTTCAAAGAAAATTGAAGAAATTAATGTATTAATCAATACAGTTGAAGTTAGTAATTCCAATATCTTTGATAAATATTCTTCGCTTAATACAATTACTTTAAATTTTATTGATAAATATAAAAACAATGAAAAATTTAAAGATGATTTTCAAAAGTTATCTTTACATTTAAAAAACACCCAAGTTTTTCAGAAAAATCAAGATGTTTTAAAAAATGTTTTTGATTATATGTATAATCTTTCAGAGGATTTTTTAAATATTGAAATCGAAGACGAAAAACATAAAGATTTTAAAGAAATTATTCAAAATCTTGGAGAAAATGTAACAAATTTAGTTGGAAATCTTAAGAAGATAAATGATGGTGTTATTAGTAAACTGACAGATAATTACAAAGTTAGTAATTCGTTAATATTTGACATTAGATACGCAGTGGAAAATGTGAAATATTATGATTATTTTGAAAAAGTAATGGAAAATGAGATCATAAATAAACTAAATCTATTAAGCAATCAATTAAACTTGGAAATAAAAAATGATTTAGATTATGATAAAAAAGAATTTTTAAGTAAGTTCGAATCAAATTACACTATGAAATCAGAGAGAGATGTTCATAATAGTATTAATAAATTAGATAGTCAGGAAGTTAAAGATACAGAAGAAGATGTTGAATTCTTTTAATAAATAATATTTATGTCGAATAGTTATTCTATAAGCAAAGAAAAAAACAACGAAACCCTAGAGGTTATTTTAGATGGAGATTTGAATTTAGATAATATCATTGAGATTAAAAATACTTTGTCTGAATTTGATGTTGTTGAGAATAATGTGAAAATTATTATTAAATCACAGAATCTTGATTTGTCTTTTGTTCAGGTAATCAAAGTTTTTGAAAAAAAATTAGAAGGATTAAATAAAAGTATTGAAGTTAAACTTGAAATTCCTGAGAATGTTTCTGAATTATTAGGAACAGTTGGGATTAAAATATAAATTATTGCTTAATATTAAAAAAATTGATAGATGTCAAAACAAATTTTAATAGTAGATGATTCCGAAAGTATATTAGAAGTAGTTGGTTTTACTCTTGAAGAAGCCGGTTATCAGGTTCATAAAGGTTGTGACGGTCTTAATGCTCTCGAAGTTCTTAAAACAGTAGGTAAGGTTGATTTAATTCTTACCGATTTACACATGCCAAATATGGACGGTATAAGTTTTATTAAAGAAGTAAGACAAAAAGATGAATATAAATTTATTCCAATATTATTTCTAACAACGGAATCACAACAGGAAAAAAAGCAACAAGCAAAAGAAGCTGGAGCAACAGGCTGGATAATTAAACCTTTTGCTCCGGATAAATTACTTGCTGCTATTGCTAGGGTTATTCGGTAATATATGCTTATAAAATACAGTATAATGTTAATGAAGTAATTTCTTATTTCAATATATAATATTGGCTGTATTTTAAATTAAAACCAACATATACAAGATTAAGAAGAAGAAAAAATGGATAGATTTAAAAAGAAGTTTTTAGAAGAAGCAAACGACTTGACAAATAATCTTGAAAGTGCTTTATTGCGTTTAGATATTGACAATGTTGATGAGCCTCTTATTCAGGAAATATTTAGAATTATGCACACCATTAAAGGGAATAGTGCAATGTTTGGTTTTAAGAGAATTGATGAATACACGCATAATCTAGAAAGTATTTATGATTTAGTTCGTAATAATAAGATTTCATTATCCAAAGAAATACTTGATGTTTCATTTGTTGGTCTTGATCATATAAATACTTTATTAAAGCATGAAAATGACCTGCCTGCTGATTTGAATGAAAAACATGAGAAGTTATTAAAAGGGCTTCTAAAAATGGTTGAAGATTTGCAAAATGAAAGCAAAGGAGCTAAACCTAAAGTTGCTGAATCTGTTTCTCCTGAACCGGATTCAGTAAAAGAAGAACAAAAGGTAGAAGTTGAAATAGAAGAACAGGCTTCTGCTGAGGCAAAATCTATCACAAAAGAAAATGTATTCTACATATTCTTTGAGCCAAAACCCGAAATATTTAAATTCGGAAATAATCCATTTTATCTCGTAGAAGATGTTACTAAACTTGGTAAAGCCAAGGTTTATCCAAAATACAATAAACTTCCAAATATTGCAGAAATTGACCCACAATTGTGTTATACAAATTGGGAGATAGTTCTTATTACCGAATCTGATATTAACGCAATAAAAGATGTATTTATTTTTGTAGAAGATGATTGTAATATTGAAATTATAAAAATAGAAAATATCCAAGCTATAGACGAAAACTTTTATTCAAGTCTTGATGCTATAGGATATTCTGATAAGTATATAGATCCTAGTTCTATTTCATCTACAATTAAGGCTAATGAAAAAGATGTTGCTAAAATTGAAGAAGAAGTTGTTGAAATACAAGCAACGGAATCAGAGCCTGTTGTAGAAGTTGTTGAGTCTATTAAAGAAACTTCAAAAAAACAAGAAGAAAAAGTTTTTGAAAAGAAGCCGGTCGCTAATGCCGCTGTTAAAAAAGAATCTTCAATCTCTAGTATTAGAGTTTCTTCCGAAAAATTAGATGGATTGATGAACTTAATTAGTGAGATGGTTACTTTGCAAGCAAGTATAAGTCTAATTTCTAATGAATCAGAAAACTCTGAACTAGCTGTTGTCTCAGAAAATCTTGAAAAGGTATCACGAAGACTTAGAGATACAGCTTTTAGTATTTGTCTTGTGCCTCTTGAAAGTATATTGACCCGATTCCAAAGGTTAATTAGAGATGTCTCTGTAGAATTAAACAAAGAAGTTCAGTTTATTACTAAAGGTGTTGAAACTGAATTGGATAAAAATATTATCGAAGGGCTTACTGATCCTATTATGCATATAATTCGTAATAGCCTTGACCATGGTCTCGAAACAAAAGAAAAAAGAATTGAGAATAATAAACCGGCAAAAGGGACAATTAAATTAGAAGCATATTATTCTGGAACTAATGTTTATATTGAAATTTCTGATGATGGAGGTGGTATAAATACTTCGAAATTAAGAGATAAAGCGATTCAAAAAGGTCTAATTAGTACAGAGGATGTACTTTCTCATAAAGAATTACTTGAATTGATTTTTTCGCCTGGACTTTCGACTGCTGCAAAAGTTACTGAACTTTCTGGTCGTGGAGTTGGAATGGATGTAGTAAAAAGAAAGATAAAAGACTTAAGAGGTGAAGTTGAAATTGATTCTGAACTTAATGTAGGAACAAAGATTACAATTAAACTTCCATTAACTCTTTCTATTATTGATGGTTTGTTAGTCAAGGTAGGGGATACTTTATATATTATTCCTTTGAATGTCGTTAATTTTATTTTCTCTGCCCCTAAATCAAAAATTAATTCATTTAACGATTTAGTTATTCACAATGGAGAGGAAATTCCTTATGTATATTTAAGAAAAGAATTCAATGAAAGTGATGATGAAAACTCATATTTACAATTTGTTGTAGTAAATTACAAAGAATATAAAGTAGGAATTATAATAGATAAGGTAATTGGTGAATATCAAGCTGTTCTTAAGCCGATTGGGAAATTGTTTAAACATCAAGATTTTGTTTCAGGTGCTACCATACTTGGTGATGGTGCAATTGCATTAGTTCTTGACACAAATAGAATTATAAGAGAGTTTTCACAAAAAACGAATTTAGTTTAATATATTAAGATGATCATGGAAGAAGATTTGAAAAAACAAAAATCATATTTGTCATTCAGACTAGGAGAGGAAATCTTCGCTGCAAATGTTAGCAAGGTTCTCAATATCCTTGAAATGACTAAAATTACGAAAGTACCAAAGGCTCCTGCTCACATGAAAGGAGTTATAAACTTAAGGGGTACTGTGTTACCGGTAATTGATACCAGAGTCAAACTTGGTCTTTCGCCAACTGATGTTACTGTTAATACTTGTATTCTTGTTCTTGAAGTTGATGTCGAAGGTGAAATGCTTCAAGTTGGAGCTTTGGTCGATGCAGTTTCAGAAGTTTTAGAAATTGAAAGTGACGAGTTGTTGCCACCTCCAAGTATAGGCAATAGATTTAAATCTGACTTTGTTAATGGGGTTTATAAATTGAATGATGAAAACTTTATTATGATTATTGATTTGGATAAGTTGTTTTCAGTTAATGAAACTCAAACTTTGAATGAGATTAGTAAATAATCAAATTTAATATAATTATTGAAAGACTTAAAAAGCCGTGCGAGAATCGGTCGATTATATTATAATATTCTGCTCCAAAAATGACCATTCTTTTTGGAGCAAATTGACCACTTAAAAAAGATAATTTTTCATTCTGTTACCCATACTTTGCATAAAAGAGTCTGGGTAATTAATTAAGAGAAACGAATGGAATGAAACAAGAAAAGCAATTATATAAATAAAAAAACTACAAGTTAATTACATGTAGTTTTCATTTTCATAATTTGTTAAGACAGTATTCAGTTGTGTCATCAAGCTCGTTTTTATCTTCTAAGTATCCATTTTCTTTCAAAAAAGAAGCATATAACATATCTTTTGTTTTTAGATGCATAGTCATCCATAAATACAAATCATTAATAAAGTTATATAAACTGGTATCGTGTAAGTCTCGTTCAAAATCGCGCTTAAATTCAGACAGATACGCCATAATCTCGTCGTGCTTTGCTTTATGCTCTTCAGCTCCTGAGTATTCTACCTTAAACATCATTTCCTCTTCCGAATCTAAATGAATCCTAGCTTTTTCCATTAATAATTCTATCATAGATAGAATACATGATTTCTGACAGTCTTTTTCAAGCAATTCTCGAAATAAATTGAGCATATTTGCTAACTCTGCATGCTGTTTGTCAAAAAGAGCAACGCCTACTTGTAGATTATTTAACGATTCCATAAGCTAATTCTTTACTGGGTTACAATATAAAGTAACGAATTAGTTTTTAAAATCTACTTGATATATGTCAAATGTGAAAAATTTGGATTGCTTGTTGGTGTATTTTAAGTTATATTAACACACATTAGAGTGAAAGAAATAGTAGGTTTAATATTAAGTCTGCTATATAAAAAGGTATATGAAATTTAATTAATCTCGAGCTTATTATTTAATAAAAAAAAGGATGTCCTGAAAAGATTATCCTTTTTGACACTGTTTTAGAAACTCATCTTCTAATAAATCTTCTATTTTCATTACTGTGTTGTTTTTATAAAATTAAACAAAAAAATATCGAAAGCCGTAACCCTCGATATTTTGTATTTACACAGTTTATGAGATACTGCCTCCTTTTTTGTTTCTTGTAGTTATGCTTATTTATAATATTTTTTAGAGTTAAGCATAATATCGTTTATAAGCTTAGTATTAAGAGTTGCATTAGGTATTTCATTCAGGTGTTTATCTGTAATGTCATAGCTGCCATCAAAGTACACACTCGTTATGCGATTAGATTCAAGGATTGCAAAATTATCTTTGCTTCCAACTAACATATGGTCTCTAGGTGTTGTGTCGTATAAACTTCTTCCGACGCTATAGTCAGAGCTTGGATTTTTACAGTTGAAGATCTCAGAGAATAGAGTAGGTACAATGTCGTAGTGGTTTGTCCAGTGTGTATATTCTTTGTGTTTTCCTCCCGGTTTATATATTAATAATGGTATTTGCATTTGTGCATCAGTGTAGTTGCCGTTATGCCCCCAAAAGTTCTTTTTGTTGTCATTGAATTCTTGTCCGTGATCACCTGTAATGATAACCCAAGAATTCTTAAGTAGTCCCTTTTGTTCTAAATCAGATAAAACTACACCTACAAGAGAGTCAACATAGATTGCGGCATTCTTATATAGATTTAGCATAGGGGTGGGGTCTGTGTCGTTATTTAATTGTTCGTATTTAGGGTAGTCCCATGCAGGTTGAAACGGAGCATGCGAGTTTGCCGGATGGGTGTAAGCATGCAGTGCATCATAAAAGAGGAATCCAAATAGAGCTTGCTTTCCATTGTGATTTTTCGTTGTTGAAAGCCAATCTTTGGTAATACGATTATCTCTGTCACATACACTCTCACCCTTTGTTTCTACTTGGATATTCTGAGCTTTTCTAAAAACTGTTCTGTCAAAAGGAGGATTTGCTAAAGTTGCACTTGCAAATGTTTTGATGTCGTAGTTGTTCATCAATAGTGCGTCAACCATTATTGAGCCGGTTTGTGATGCTAACACATCATCCCAATAGGTGCCTGGTATACTGTAGAAAAGAGAGAAAACACCTGTACGGGTTCCATTGCTACCGCTGTAATGGTGTTTAAATACTTCACATTTTTTTGAGAACTTATATAAGTTGGGTTGTGTTATCGAATCAAACGCTTTGTAATACCATGAGTCAATTAGTATTAGAACAATGTTGGTTTTGCTATCAGTACTAATGTCTAATGGCTGTTTTGGATAGTTTAGGTCTTTGTTTTCACCATCTTCTAAACTAATATTGGTGTTTTCGGCAAGCTTATCTACTAAGCCTATTTTTAGCATTAGGTCTTTAGCTGTAGTTGGGAAATATAGCGGATAATATCTTGATGATTTAGTGATGTTTGTGAAATTAGCAGCATCAGCCCAAGCATGAATGAAGTGGCTGCTAAACATCATTATTGCCACAGTTGCTATAATCCATTTGCCACCTTTTAGCTTGTATCTTTCTTGAAGAATGAAGCTTCTGTTTGCTAAGAATAACATAAGTGCAAATAGAAGAATAATTGAGCCAACTATAATGATGTATTGTAGTGCGCTGAATTGGAAAATTTGAGTTGCACCACCTCCAAATAATAGTTCTAATACAAAGCTATTGATATGGAATCTGTACAATTGGAATACTGTACTATCAAGATACAGTAATGCTGTACCAAGAGAAGATGAAATTCCAGCCCAAATCCAAGCTAATTTTTTGTGTGGAAAGATAAGTATGATTGGGAGGTATAGTGCAAGGAACATTATAAATGATAGCCCAATGAAATGGCTAATAGTGGCTATGGTTAAATAGCTGTAGGTTATTGCACCATCAATCTCCGGGAAGTATTTGAAGTATTTTACACCAATTAGTAAAAAGATAATGCTAAAAAAGAAATAGTACCATGCTCCTTTTTTTAGCAAACTAGCGCGTTTTGACATTTTAGATTAAGGTTTAATAAAAAAAGCGGATCATAAATCAGTCATGGTCGGAAGATTTTAATGGAAATAATACAGTCAAAGCAAGCTTTTTTAATAGCACGGTGCGCTGCACCTTTTCTCTTGTTCTAAATACCACTTCTACTAATAGAACGCTGCTATGCAGCTAAAGGTGCAGCGCACCATGCTATTTGTAGAAAAGGGTTTATGTATGGATATTTTTTAGGTACAGCGTACCGTGCTATTAAATTACTTATAATTTATTGGCAAATATTTTCTTCCGACCACGACTGATCATAAATCCGCTTTTTTTATGATGTGTGTTTTATTATTCGTCTTTTCTTTTAACGGAGTTCACAGCTTTGATTTTTAAGATATTCATACAAAGCGTGTTGACATCTTCTGTGCTGTGAACATAAATTTGGAATTTACCTTCAAAGATTCCGCCCTTGGTTTCAATGTTGATGTTTCTTATGTTAACAGCATGGTCTTCTGAGATTACTTTTACCATTTGGCTAAGGACTCCTTGTCCGTCAATACCTTTTACTTCAATTGTAGCAGGGTATGAAAGTGCTTTTGTGCTAGTCCATTCAGCAGAGACTAATCTTTCGCCATAGTTAGATTTTAGCTTAGCTGCAACCGGGCATTGGCGTTTGTGTAAAGTAACCGTTTCATCATTATTGATGTATCCAAGCACATCATCTCCAGGTATTGGGTTACAGCAACTTGCAATATTGTATTTTACATTGCCAAGGCCTTCATCATTGATCTTAAGCGTTTTCTTTCGGTCAATCTTTTCTGGTTTGATTTCGCTTTCAAGAATCGGCATTGCTTTCTTATTAGATCCTCCAAACTGAAGTTTCCAATAGTTTTTCCAGCGGAAGTCAGATTTCTTCTTGAATATCTTTTTTTCAATATTAGTAAGATTGATGATGCCTTTCCCAATTTCATAGAATAACTCTTCACGATGGCTAAGCTTGAAATGCTTAAGTAGTAGCTGTATGTGTTGGTTGTCTAAAGGTATTTCAAGTTCTTTGAACTTATCTTCAAAGATTTCTTTTCCTTTTTGAGCTAATGCACGAGCTTCTTTCTTAAATACAGATTTAAGTTTGGTTTTTGCTCTTGCAGTAGTAACATAGTTAAGCCATTCTTGAGTTGGAGTTTGTTTCTTTGAAGTAAGAATCTCAACTTGGTCTCCACTATCCAGAATATGATTAAGCGGAACTAATTTATAGTTTACTTTTGCACCAATACATTGTAGTCCTAAGTCAGAGTGAAGCGAAAATGCAAAGTCAAGGGCAGTAGCTCCTTGAGGTAAAGTTCTGATTTCTCCCTTAGGAGTAAATACAAATATCTCAGTAGCAAATAAGTTTAGTTTGAAGGTGTCAAGGAAGTCGATAGCACTAGGCTCTGGGTTTTCTAATATTTCCTTGATTGTTTTTAGCCATTTGTCAAGTTCAGAGTCAGGAGATTGTTCTCCTGCTTTATATTTCCAGTGAGCTGAAAGACCGCGCTCAGCGATATCATGCATACGCTCACTGCGGATTTGGACTTCGATCCAATGTCCATCAGGGCCCATTACAGTAACATGTAGGGCTTCATATCCATTAGCTTTTGGGGTACTTACCCAGTCGCGGATGCGCTCAGGGTGAGGACGGTAGAAGCTGGTTACTGTTGAGTAAATCATCCAAGCTTGATTTTTCTCATCAATTTCATCATTCCCTTTGTATATGATTCTAACGGCTAATAGGTCGTATACTTCTTCAAAAGGAATGTTTTTGGTTTTCATCTTATTCCAGATGGAATAGATAGTTTTAACGCGTTGTTCAATTTCAAATTCATAACCCATAGCTTTTAGCTTGCTTTCGATTGGGTGAATGAATTGATTATAAATGTCCTCGCGTTGAGTGTCGCCTTCAGCTAGTCGGCTTCTGATTTGCTCAAAAATTTCAGGATGTTCGTATTTGAAACTTAAATCTTCAAGCTCAGTTTTGATTTTGAAAAGTCCTAAACGGTAAGCTAGGGGAGCGTAGATATATAGAGTCTCGCCCGCAATTTTATATTGTTTTGCTGCCGGCATGGAACTAAGAGTTCGCATGTTGTGTAGTCGGTCAGCAATCTTAATCATGATTACTCGTAAATCATCAGAGATAGTTAACAGAAGTTTGCGGAAGTTTTCTGCTTGAGATGAAGCTTGTTCCCCAAATACCCCTCCGGCGATTTTTGTAAGTCCGTCAACGATGGTTGCAATTTTCGGGTTGAACAGGTTGCTAATGTCTTCAACCGTGTAATCCGTATCTTCAACAACATCGTGAAGTAATGCTGCACAAATAGAAGTTGTTCCAAGTCCAATTTCTTTGATAACAATGCGTGCCACTGCTAGTGGGTGCATCATGTATGGTTCACCTGAGCGCCGTCTAACACCGGCATGTGCTTTATTGGCAAAATTGAATGCGCGTTCAATCAGCTCAATGTCATGCTTGTGCTTAGAATTGTTGTAATCATCGAGTAATAATTGGAATTCCTGCTGAATCAGATCGTCATCAGAAATCTGTAACTCTTCTTCTATGGTATTTGTTGAGTCAATCACTTGGTTCATCTTTTGCTAGCTACTAAATAAATATAAACACTTGTTGTGTAAATAAGTTCACTGTATATTTTCAAAGAAATTAGTCAAATACTTGTGCCGAGTTGTTGGTAAACTGCATCATCTTATCATAATCTTCCGGAGAAAGATCTTTGAAATAATAGTTGCTTGGATTAACCGGTTTTCCTTTTACATGTACTTCGTAATGTAAGTGAGGTCCGGTAGATTTTCCTGTATTACCAACAAACCCGATGATGTCTCCTCTTTTTACTTTTTGGCCTCTATTTACATTGAATTTATTCATGTGGCCAAATAGAGTTTCATACCCAAAGCCGTGGCTAATGATTACGCAATTTCCATAACCTTGTTTCCAGCCGGCATAAGTAATTGTTCCGTTTCCTGTAGCAAATATTTTTGTGCCAATAGGAGCGGAGAAGTCCATTCCGGCATGGAACTTAAGCGTTTTGTAAACAGGGTCAATACGCATTCCATAACCAGATGCCATGCGTTTAAGGTTTTTGTTAAATACGGGTTGTATTGCCGGGATGCATTCAAGCATCTCTTCTTTTCTTTTGGCAAGTTTAACAATCTCATCAAACGATTTTGACTGGATGTATACTTGTCTTTTGATTTCAGAAGCCATTTTGGTTGTGTTTAAAACAATCTCAGAGCTTGTGAAATCTTTGATGTAGTCGTACCGATTTGTCCCACCGTACTCTCCCTTTCTTACAGTGTATGGTATTGGGTCGGCTTGGAAGATAACACGGTATAAGTTATCGTCTCTTTGTTGTAAGTCGAGAAGTACTTCCTGAACATCTTCCAGCTGCTTATCAAGAATCTTGTATTGAGCTAAAATGCGTTTGTTCTCTTTGCGAAGGTTTTTTTGATATGGAGATTCAACCGTGAAAACAAAGATTACGAAGAAGATAATCCCAAGGAATGTGCTTGTTAAGAAGTGTATGAAAATCTTCTTCAAGCGAGTCCAAAATGATTGCTCGATCTTCTCGTAGTTAAGTGTTTCAGGGTTAAAATGATATTTCGATTTTGACATAATATTTTCGTAAGAAAGCTATTACTATGCCATACTGATTTATGGATATGGTTGGATAGCGTAATTTTCAGAAAAACTTGCCAAAAGTAAGGATTTTTCTGCTAATTTTGCGCACTGTTTCAATAAAATATGCTAATGTGCAAATATGCCAATGTGCCAATTGAAATTTGTCATTTCGTCAAATCTTTCATGCGCCATTTGAGTATCATTGATATTAGCTTGTTTTTGAAAAGAAAATTTTAAGAATATGCCTGCTAAAGCTCTTTGCATTAGTGTATTGGCACATTAACACATTGGCACATTAAATTTATGACCGCTAAAGAAATTCGCAAATCATTTACCGATTTTTTTGCCTCTAAAGGGCACCACATTGTACCATCAGCTCCGATGGTGGTGAAAAATGACCCAACCCTGATGTTTACCAATGCAGGGATGAACCAGTTCAAAGACATCTTTTTGGGAAATGCTCCCGTTAAATATCCTCGTGTTGCCAACTCGCAAAAATGCTTGCGCGTAAGTGGAAAACATAACGACTTGGAGGAAGTAGGTCACGATACCTACCACCACACTATGTTCGAAATGTTAGGGAACTGGTCATTTGGTGATTACTTCAAAAGAGAAGCTATCGAATGGGCTTGGGAATATTTGACTGAGGTGTTGAAGTTGGATAAAGATCGTTTGTATGTTTCAGTTTTTGAAGGTGATGCAAAAGAAGGTCTTGAACGAGATAATGAAGCGGCAGATATTTGGTCAAAATTTGTTTCTGCTGATAGAATTATCAACGGAAATAAAAAAGATAATTTCTGGGAAATGGGTGACACCGGACCTTGTGGCCCATGTTCTGAAATTCATATTGACTTGCGTTCTGATGAAGAGCGTGCGAAAGTTCCCGGTGTTAGCTTGGTAAATGCTGACCATCCGCAAGTTGTGGAAATCTGGAACAATGTATTTATGCAGTTCAACCGTAAGGCAGATGGTTCGCTTGAGTCACTTCCTGCAAAACATGTGGATACAGGTATGGGATTTGAGCGTTTGTGTATGGCTATCCAAGGCAAACAATCGAACTACGATACAGATGTGTTCCAACCAATTATCAAAGAGATTGGCGAAATAGCTAATGTAAAATATGGCGATAGCGAAAAAACAGATATTGCAATGCGTGTAATTGCGGATCATATTCGTACTATCGCATTCTCTATAACCGATGGTCAGTTGCCATCAAACGCAAAAGCGGGATATGTAATCCGTCGTATTTTGCGCCGTGCAGTGCGTTATGGTTACACATTCTTGAACCAACGCTCATCGTTTATGTATAAGCTGATTCCTGTGCTTGTAGAAAGTATGGGTGAGGCATTCCCTGAGCTTCCTGCTCAAAAAGATCTAGTGGAAAAAGTGATAAAAGAGGAGGAAGAATCATTCCTACGCACTTTGGAGACCGGTATCCGTTTGTTGGATAAAGTAATGGAAGAAACTAAAGCTGCAAACAAAACAGAAGTGAGCGGTGAGGTTGCTTTCAAATTATATGATACTTATGGATTCCCATTAGACCTTACTGAATTGATCTTGCGTGAAAATAGCATGACTGCAAATCTTGACGAGTTCAATGCTGAAATGCAAAAGCAAAAAGAGCGTGCTCGTAATGCTGCTGCAGTTGAGACTGGTGATTGGGTTTCGTTGAAAGAAGGAGAATCTTCATTTATTGGTTATGATTCTCTTGAAGGTGATGTTGAGATTTTGCGTTACCGTAAAGTGGTGCAAAAGAAAACGGAATACATTCAGTTGGTACTTGACAAAACTCCTTTCTATGGTGAAATGGGTGGTCAGAGTGGAGATAAAGGAGTGTTGATTTCTGATACGGAAACTATCCAAATTATCGATACTCAAAAAGAAAATGGACTAAGTATCCATATTTGTACAAAAATGCCTAGCGATGTAACTTCAGGATTTAAAGCTGTGGTGGACGAAGAAAATCGTATCGCTATTGAAAATAATCACACGGCAACTCACTTGTTGCACGAAGCTTTACGCGAGGTCTTAGGTTCGCATGTAGAGCAAAAAGGTTCGTTAGTAACGGCTGACTATTTGCGTTTTGACTTCTCTCACTTCCAAAAAGTGACTTACGAAGAATTGCGTGCCGTTGAGCGTTTGGCTAACAAGAAAGTGCGTCAAAACTTTGTGTTGGAAGAAGAACGAGAATTGCCAATCGCCGATGCCCAAGCAATGGGAGCTATGGCTTTATTTGGTGAGAAATATGGCGAAAAAGTGCGTGTGGTAAAATACGGAACTTCTATCGAGCTTTGTGGTGGTACGCATGTGAAAGCTACAGGGCAAATCGGAGTAATTCGTATTGTGTCAGAATCGAGTGTGGCTGCGGGTGTTCGTCGTATTGAGGCAGTAAGTGCTGCAAAAGCTGAGGAGCTAATCGACGCACAACAAGATCAATTACGCGAAGCGAAAGAGCTATTCAATAATGCACCAAACTTAATTGCAACTATCAAGAAAACAGTGGAAGAAGCTGCTGACTTGAAAAAGCAAGTGGAGCAGTTTGCACAAGAGCGTGTAGGTGCTATTGCTAATGAATTAGCAGGTAAAGTGCAAGAGCAAAACGGTGTGAAAGTAATTAGCTATAAAGCTGACATGGATGCCGGAATGGTTCGTGGTATTGCGTCGCAATTGCGTGGTCGCTTTGCTGATGATAAGTTCTTATTGGTAATTGGTGCTGTGGCTGATGGTAAGCCATCATTAACGGTAGCAATGAGCCAAAGCTTAGTGGATGCAGGAAACAATGCCGGACAAATTGTGCGTGAGGCTGCCAAGGAAATTGACGGTAACGGCGGTGGACAAGCATTTATGGCAACTGCCGGAGGTAAAGATGTTGCCGGTATTGAAAGTGCTATTGCTAAGGCAGTGGAAATGGTGAAATAATTTTTATTTATAATATTATCTGTAGAGGCGCAATTTATTGCGCCTCTTTTGTAAGGGCGAATAATTATTCGCCCTTACAAATCCCTAATCTTTTTTTGTATCTTTGTAAATAGCTATAAAAATGGAAGTTATGAATATTGAAGCAAGAAAAATAAGTTTTATAGAAGATGTTCTTAGAGTTTCTGATGAAGCGATATTAGGAAAGCTAGAACATTTGCTTAAAGCGGAGAAGAAAAAACTTCTTGACCGTGAATTACATCCTATGTCTGTCAGTGAGTTCAATGAGATGATTGATTATGCTGAATCTGACATTAAAAATGGAAAGCTAACTTCTCATGATGATTTGAAAAAACATTTCCAAAATAATTAAGATACAAAAGCCCAGCAACAGACATTACTATCCATTTGGAATGCAAATGCCGGGAAGGGTTAACCTAAGTGACGGAGGCTATCGATACGGGTTTACTGGACATGAAGCAGAAGATGAAATTACTATAGGTATTTATTCTACAGAGAGTAGATTGTTAAACACAAGATTAGGTCTTTGGATGACTCCAGATCCTTTATCAAGTAAATATCCGAGTATGAGTTCTTATAATTATTGTGAAGGAAACCCTCAGTTGAACGCAGGCAGAGCCTCAATGTCATTAAGTTAAGAAGTTGATGGGCTGTAAGCCCAATCTATTTTAGCCCAAGGCAAAGTAAAACGACGCCTTGGGTAAGTTATGTTTTTTTGTATTTTACGCCCTGAATTGAAAATCAGCGTTAGCTAAAGGGCAATTTAATATATTTAACCTGTCCTTACAGGACGCAAATATCAATTCATTCATCAACCCAAGGCGTTGCCTTGGGCTAGATAAATTAGCCTTTCAGGCTAAAATACCCTTAACTTAATGACATTGGGCAGAGCCTACGCTCAACTCGGGGCAATGCCCAACTCTCGAACCATTCTTTTTTACGCTACGCTAATCTGAGGCTATGCCAACTTGCGAAACATTTTTATTTTAATAGCCTACGCCTATCAGAGCTTTTGGCAAGTTGGAAACTTGCTTCTAGCTTTGACATAGCGAGACGCTATGCCGAACGCAAAAACCGATACGCTACGCCTATCAGAGTTTTGTTGTTTATTATAATTTTCTATATTTGTAAACTAAAAAGTTTATGTGTATGAAAGATACTAGGATATTTGCAACATTCCTTTCTTTTATTCTGAAATCAACGAAAGGAATTACTCTGAAATCATTATTATGTCTGATGTTTGTCTTTATTTCAATAGGACAGTTGAAATCACAAATAAATTATGGTGATGATGCCCAAAAGATGTTAGCAATACTAAAATATTATAATAAATATCCATATGCTAAATATTCAAATGGGAAGATAGAGTATATTGAATGTTGTGAAGATGATCGATTTGCAGTTGACTTTAAGAAATATATAAGTTATTGTGATTATTATATCATGGATAATGATGAAAAATATGCTAGTTTAATTCGTAAATATATAAATATATCAATTGAAGAATTAGTCCAAACCTATAAAAGTTTACCTCATACAATTGTTATTGATAATTATTACTTTAATGATAAGTTTGATGTTTACTCTGAGCTTTATCTTTCAAAGGATAGGTATGCGACATCAAAAAGTAAGAAAGTAGTGCTTTCAAGGTTTCCTCTCAGTATTAGAAATAAAATAGAGTTAAAGAAGAAAGAAATGTCTTTAAAAGAAAAGGAGAGAAATCAAATTGAAGAAGAGAAAAGAAAAATTGAAAAACAAAAAAAGAGTGAAATAATATCAAAGATTTATGATTTAGAATTATATGATAAATCTGCATATGATTCATTAGCTAATGAGTTGCCTGATGGGATTCGAAATTATTTTAAATGGAACACTCCATCTTTTCAAGAATTAGAGGATGGAGATATAAAGAAATATCGCTATACAAATATTTTTAATGTGCATTACAAGCTTGAGAAGCAAAAAGTAGTAAAAATGACTCAGTATAAGGCGAAAGATGTGCGAACGGTTATAAATCAGGTGGTTGAAGTTAGTAATTTATCGGGGGGCGACAAGGAACCAACTCTTTTTGATGTAGTTCTAAGAATTCCGACAATAAAAATTGAAGGTTATGAAGTAATGACGGAAGCATCTTTCCCTAATGTAAAAATTGACTATGCAAAAGGCCTAACAATAGTGAAAATTAGGTCAGGAAAGGTTGAATTTAAATCATTTTTACCTGATGAGGATATTCAAGAAAAGCTTAAGAGCAAGTTAAAAGGAGAACCTAGAGGAAAATATTCCATTAGGTATGAGGTTGGGAATGTTGCTGGTAAAGAATTTATAAGCACAGAACTTTATCATTAAAATCCATGTCACACAAGAATCCCTTTGTAATTCTTGTATTAGATGATTGATGCGAGATAACTTCCACTCAAGTAAATATCGGGGCGAATAATAATTCGCCCTTACTTGTATTTTCCCGGATGTTCTTTTTCAAACTTTTTCCATTCAGTTTGGGCATTTTTATGTTTGTTGTGTTTTTTGTTTTGTTTCAAGAATTGCCAAGTGAAGTAAGCAGCTACGGCAAAGCTTCCGGCAAGGAGAATCCATATCATAAGGCTATGTTTTTATGTTTATTAAGGACAAATATAATAAATCATAAAATATATCTGAGCTTGAACAATTTTATCTAATATTTGTTCGTTATTATAAAAGCTACAATCTAATACACACTAACACACATACCATGATGAAAAAGGAGAAGATGAGTTCGCAGCAGCGTGTTTTGGTCTTAAACCGCTATTACCGTATTACTAAGTTCTATAAGTTTCTTACTGATATGGCTATCAAGGGAGGTATTGCCTTGTTGCTCTTATTGGGTGTATTTTTGGTAGTGGATTATTTCTTATTAGATACGGATGCCATTTTTAAATCTTTCGTAGAGAATTATTCTCCTTCACTTCTTGGCTCCGTGTTTTATTTCTCAGAATCTTCATTTGGCTTTCTGCCTCCGGAATTGCTTATTGCTTGGAGTGTGAAATCAACTCACCCTTGGGTAATGACTTTCCTTTTTGCGGTTATCTCATACGCAGGTGGTGTCACTGCTTACCTTATTGGTCGTGCTTTTAATAGATTGCCAATTGTGCACAGAGCTGTGCATGGAAAACTAGCTCGTCATATAGTAAATCTTCGCAGTTGGGGAGGTTTGTTTATTGTTATTGGAGCTATTTTGCCTCCTCCTCATTCATTGATTAGTATGGCTTGTGGCTTTGTGAAGTTTAAGTTTAGCCACTACATGCTTTGGGCTTCTTTCCGTTTTCTTCGTTTTTTGATTTACTACCTTGTGTTTGCACATGTGTTGTAGTGTGTATCTTCATTTTTTTTAAATCGTTGGTTGAAACTAACGGCTATGAAAAATATAATTTCCCCAATTTTCATCTTTCATTTATTCAAACAGAATAGAGCGGTGCTCTGCACCTTACTTGTGTGATGTGTTTTTTGCTACAAAGAGGACGGGACTCTGTCCCTAAATTTAGCTGCGTGACACCTTATCAATAGGATAAATTCTAGGAAGAAGTTCTTAGGTGCAACGCACCGTTATACTGTCTTTCTCACTTCTCATTTCTCGCCTCTTCTAGAATCCAAAGCCAATGCCGATGCTGAAAATTGGTTCCCATTCGCCGTAAGGAGAGTCCTCGTCTTGCATTACATCAAAAAGGATTTGCATGTTTAGCCAAGCGTTTTTACCAAGCTTGTGGCTATATCCACCACCAACAAAAAAGAAGGGAACCCAAATTCGTTTCTCGCTTCCGTCTGTGTAATGTAGTTCAGTGTTCAGTACTTGATATTCCGCATGCACATAAAGTGGTCTGAAAAGGCGATAGCGAGTAAATACACTTCCACCATAGTTGGATGTTTCATAACTCGGCGTGGAGCGTTTGTCTTTTAGGTAGTTATAAATGTATTTTGCACCCACTGAGAATTGTGGTGTAAACTTGTATGCAGCGTATGGCTGAATAGAGTATTGTGTTACTGTCCCGAATGATGCTCCGGCATTACCTCCAAAATACATTTTGTCAAAGACGCTTTTTGCTGATGCGCTAGTGCTAAAAATGGTAAAGGCAATAAGTAGTTTGATATAGATTGATTTCATAATTGTATGTTTTGATTTTGTGCAAAGATATTTGAAATCATTTTGTCTGTAAAATTTGATTGGTTGTTTTCATCCTTCTTCCTGTTTTTTAACACGCATGTAATTATAAAAATGTGTACTTTTGTAGTCCGTGAAAAATCAAACAGGACATATTGACCAAGCTACGGTCGTTTTTAGTCGATGGACTAGAAATGCTTATGCAGTATTTGCGTCTTTGAAAACAGAGGTGCTGATAGGTCATTTAGCATTGTGCATTAGCGAGGGTTTGGTGTCAAAGTCAAAAGCTGTATTGAGTTTGTCTGCTCAAGTTTTACAGCTAGATACTTTGAGTTCTGATTTATTAGATGCGGAAATTTCTGAGCAAGAAATAGCTTTTGCTGTTATGCCTGTGGAATCTGTGGTAGCAGATGCTGCAGCTTGTGTGAATAGTAGAATAATTATATAACGATAGTCCGTTGTTTGCCTTGGTGCGAGCAACGGATTTTTTATTTTCAGGAAAATGAATGTAACTGAATTAAAGAACAAAGTGCTAGGAGGTTATGCCTTGACTTATGAAGAGGGGGTGGCATTAACTCAGCTAAGCAATAAAGAAGAGTTATATCAGGCAGCGGATGAAATTCGTGCGCATTTCTGTGGTAATAAAATGGACTTGTGTTCTATCACGAATGCAAAATCCGGAAAATGTTCTGAGGACTGTAAATGGTGCAGTCAGTCGGCACATCATAAAACCAATGTAGAGGAATATGAGGTGGTAGATAGAGCTGTAGCTTTGAAAGAAGCAAAAGAAAATGATGCCAACGGAGTGAAGAGACAAAGCTTGGTGACAAGTGGTAAGCGAGTGAGTGATAAAACTTTGGATAATCTGCTGCCTATTTATAAGGAAATCCGTGAGAAAACGAAGATGGGAACCTGTGCTTCCATGGGCTTAATTACTGAAACACAAATGCGTCGTTTGCAAGAAGAAGCTGGGATTGATCATTATCATTGTAATATTGAGACTGCACCGTCATTTTTTGCCCAAGTATGTTCAACGCATACTATGGAAGAGAAGATTGAGACTATCAATATTGCTCACAAATTAGGAATCCGTGTTTGTTCTGGTGGAATTATCGGGCTAGGTGAAACAATGGAGCAACGCGTAGAAATGGCGGCGACTTTGCGTGATCTAAAAGTGCAGTCTATTCCTATCAATATCTTGATGCCTGTAAAAGGTACACCTATGGAGAATAACCCAATGTTGACTGAGGAGGAAATCATGACAACAATAGCTGTTTTTCGTTTTATTAACCCTAAAGCTAATTTGCGTTTTGCAGGTGGTCGTATGCAAATCAAAGATTATCAGCATAAGGCTTTGCGTGCAGGAATCAATGCTGCTTTAACCGGAAACTATTTAACAACAACTGGTTCACAAACGGCAGATGACTTGCGTGATTTTAAAGCAGCTGGTTTTGATGTGGAATGATATATGTCATTGCCGACGGTTGTAATTTTGTCTGTGAAATTGGGTTTTAACCCAAATATTGTTTTTCCTTTTGGGGTTAAAACCCAAACCTAACTGTAGTGATTAACCCGTCGGTTAAAACCGACGGCAATGAATTATGATAATAACTAAAATACAACTAACTCCTTTTTTTCTCCTTCGTTGGAGAGGGTTAGAGTTGAGTCAAATATATGAATGAATTACTAGAATACGATAAAGCTCATATCTGGCATCCTTATACTTCAGCAACTCAACCACTCGATTGCTTGTTAGTGGAAAGTGCTAAAGGAGTTAAGCTTCGTTTGCAAGACGGGGCAGAACTGATAGATGGAATGTCTAGCTGGTGGGCGGTAGTGCATGGCTATAATCATCCGGTTTTGAATGAAGCCTTGAAAAGCCAGGTGGATAAAATGGCGCATGTGATGTTTGGTGGCTTGACGCATTGTCCGGCTATTGAATTATCTAAACGCCTATTGGAAATTGTGCCAAGCGGATTAGAGCATGTGTTTTATTCGGATTCAGGTTCGGTGGCTGTTGAGGTGTCCATGAAAATGGCGATGCAATACTGGCATGCTTCGGGTAAATCGGAAAAGTCGGAGTTTGTGACTGTGCGTAACGGTTACCATGGAGATACATGGAATGCGATGTCAGTTTGTGATCCGGTAACGGGTATGCACCATATTTTTAATGGCAAGCTGTCGGTTCAACATTTTTTGCCTGCACCTTTGGCAAAGTTTGATGAGGCTTTTGATAAAAGCGAATTAGATGAAGTTGAGAGTTTTTTGGCAAAACATCAAAATCAATTAGCAGCCTTGATTCTTGAGCCAATTGTGCAAGGGGCAGGAGGGATGCGTTTTTATCATCCTGAATATTTAAAAGGAGTAGCAGCACTTTGCAAGAAATATGATATTTTGCTGATTGCAGATGAAATTGCAACCGGTTTTGGTCGCTCGGGGAAACTGTTTGCTTGCGAGTATGCTGGAATCACTCCCGATGTTATGTGTGTGGGAAAAGCATTGACCGGAGGTTATATGTCTTTTGCCGCAACCTTCTGTACAAAGCAAGTGGCCCACACTATCTCGCATGCTTCTCCGGGAGTGTTTATGCACGGCCCCACTTTTATGGGTAACCCAATGGCTTGTGCAGTGGCTTTGGCTAGTGTGAATTTATTGCTGGAAACAAACTGGCAGGAAAAAGTACAACGCATCGAAGCGCATTTGCAAGAATCGCTTTCGGTTTTGAAGAATCATCCTGCTGTTGCTGATGTGCGCATATTAGGTGCAATCGGAGTGGTGGAAATGAAAGAGGCTGTGGATATGAAAAGCATCACGGCTGAATTTACAAAACAAGGAATTTGGATGCGACCGTTTGGGAAGCTTGTATATACCATGCCACCGTTTGTGATTTCGGATGAGGAATTGCAGATTTTGACGGATGGGATTGTGAAGACGATAGAAAATATATATTGATAACACCACCCCCAACCCCCTAAAGGGGGCTTAAGTCCCCTTTAGGGGATTTAGGGGTAGATATTCATCCCGACTTTCGGGACGAATCAAAGAAAACTTGACAGGCTGAACTCGCTCCGTCTTTCTGCGGTCGACTTCGCTCAAACAGCACCCTGTCGTATAAGGAATTATTTAATACCGACTTCGTCGGAGTTTAAAGATAATATGACCATACATAAAAGATATACTGAAACTTTAACCGCTTTGCAAGAAGCAGGAAATTACCGTTCGTTCACTTCAGCCCAAGCAGGTTTGTTGGATATTTGTTCCAATGACTATTTAAGCTTGAATACGGATGAGCAACTGTATGATGAGTTTATGCAGGAAATGACGGCTAAGCGAACTCGCTTTAGTGCCTGCTCTTCTCGTTTGTTGAGTGGGAATACTCCCGAACATGACGAGTTGGAAGCTGTGATTGCATCAGCATATACAACTGAAGCTGCTTTGTTGTACAATAGCGGTTATCATGCAAATGTGGGAATTCTGCCTGCTTTGGCAGGAAAAAAGGATTTGATATTGGCTGATAAGTTGGTGCATGCCAGTATGATTGACGGCATTCAATTGGCTCCGGCCGATTTTCAGCGTTATCGCCACTTGGATTATGCACACTTGGAAACGCTTTTGGAAAAATACCGTGATGATTACGAGCAGGTGTTTATCGTAACTGAAAGCATTTTTAGTATGGATGGCGATATTGCCGATTTACATCAATTGATTGAACTGAAAAAGAAATACAACTGTTTGTTATATGTGGATGAGGCTCATGCTTTAGGTGTTCGCGGTCGAAAAGGCTTAGGCTGTGTGGCGGAAATGAATTGTATCAAAGATGTGGATTTGATTGTTGGGACCTTTGGTAAGGCAATGGCTTCGGTGGGAGCGTTTGTTGCTTGCACGGAAATTTTCAAACAATACTTGGTGAATCATTCCCGCACGCTTATTTTTACCACCGCTTTGCCTCCGGTAAATAATGCTTGGACAAAGTTTTTGTTTGAGCGTTTGCCTGACTTTGAAAATCGCCGTCAGCATTTGGCAAAACTGAGTGAGGAGTTTGCAGAAAGTTTAGGACAAAAGACTCAAAGTAATATTGTACCTTATATAATAGGAAGCAATCAGGAAGCGATTGCGGCTTCACAATTATTGAAGAAAAATGGTTTTAATGTTTTGCCGATTCGTTACCCGACAGTGCCCAAAGGAACAGCGCGTTTGCGTTTTTCGTTAAATGCAGGAATGAGCATCGAGCAGTTATTGCCGATAAAGGAGATATTAGGAAACAGATGAATCAGCTTTGGCTAAATAAACAAAACAACCCTAAGTGTGTTCTTTTCTTTAACGGTTGGGGAATGGATGAAAATGCCGTTTCTCACCTAAAAGCAGAAGATTACGATGTGTTGTCGTGCAATGATTTTTCCCCTTTGCAAGAAGTAGAAGATTTAAGCCAATATCAGGATTTGTATTTGGTGGCTTGGTCCTTGGGTGTTTGGGCAGCAGCTAATACACCAAATATTGCCAAGTTGAAATTTACCAAAGCTACCGCTATAAATGGAACGCTGCATCCAGTGCATAATCAGCAAGGGATTTCACCCGCTGTTTTTGCAGGAACATTGTCAGGATGGAATGAGCGTAACCGTGATAAGTTTAATATGCGCGTTTTTGGTGGACGCAGCCAATATGCAGAGGCTGCTGGGCGTTTATCTGTTCGAACTGTTGAAAATCAAAAAGCTGAGTTGGCATCTATTCTTCAATCAGTTGAGGCTGGTGTTCAAACTGAGTTTAGTTTTGATTGTGTTTTGGTTGGAAGTGGGGATTTGATTTTTGCTCCACAAAATCAGTTGAACTCATGGCAAAATAAAACTCGCGTTGTGGAAATGGCCTTGCCACATTTCCCGTTTATGAACTTTCAGTCATGGCAAGAAATTTTGGATTTATAAAGAATGATAACAGATAAAGAATTAGTAAAACAACGCTTTGGAAAAAGCCACGAAACCTATCGCGAAAATGCTGTGGTGCAAAACCATTTGGCAGAACGCATGGCTAAGCTTTTTGTCTCAGTTGCAGGTGAGCATTTGCACACTGTATTAGAAGTGGGTTCCGGAGTGGGTGCTTTTACCCAGTGCTTGCTTGAGCATTGCCAGATCGATCAATTTTATGTGAATGATATTTCTGAAATGGCATTACAGCAGGCAGAGTTTTTATTGCAAAAACAAACACAGCATTATAGCCTGCTCCCGGGTGATGCTGAAACAATTCAGTTGCCAGATGGTTTGGATGCCGTTGTTTCTTCTTCATGTTTTCAGTGGTTTCATGATGTGAGTGCTTTTATTCATAAAACATCATTATTATTAAATGAAGATGGGATATTAGCCTTTAGTACTTTTGGTAGAGAGAATTTTTCTGAAATCAAGCATACTTTAGGTGTTGGATTGACTTACCCTTCCTTGGATGATTATCAAAGTGTATTGCAGGCTGATTATGATATTCTGCTTTCTGAGCAATGGACTGAACAGCTATTATTTCCAACTCCAATAGAAGTCTTGAAGCATATTAAAAATACGGGTGTGAATGGAATCTTAGCACAAACTTTAAGAAAAGAGCGATTGCAATCATTTCATAATGAATATGTAGATCATTACTCATCTGCTTCAGGTCAGGTGCATTTGACCTACCATCCGATAATTATTATTGCTCGTAAAAAATAAAATCATGGGAAAAGAGTTTTTTGTTAGTGGAATAGATACCGATTGTGGTAAAACATATATCACTGGTTTGCTGGCTTACCATTTAAAAAAAGCTGGAAAAGAAATTATTACTATGAAGCTTGCCCAGACCGGATGCGTTGGCGTTTCTGATGACCTTAAAGATCATCGTTGGGCAATGGAAATTCCTTTGCAGGCAGAGGATAAAGATGGGATTACTTGTCCGTATGTGTTTTCCTATCCTGCGTCACCACACTTAGCAGCCAAGATTGATGCTTCAAAAATTGAGATTCCTGTTTTGCGTCGTTCCGCTGATGAATTGCTACACGATTATGAATTGCTACTTACCGAAGGTGCGGGTGGCTTGATGGTGCCTTTGCAGGAAACTTATTTGACTGTTGATTATATCAAGGATTTTGATCTTCCATTGATTTTAGTTGTATCGAGTAAACTGGGAAGTATCAATCATGCGCTTTTGAGTCTTGAACTTTGTAAGCAAAAAGGTCTTGATTTAAAATTTTTAGTGTATAACTTTTTACCAAAATTTGAGAAGCCAATTGCAGAAGATGCAGAAAAAATAATTCGAGATTATGCCTTGAAGCTTTTCCCCGATTTATTATTTTTGAATTCTAAAGATTTAGAAAAATCAGCTGACGCATTTGCTAGCTTGAAATCGATATTTTAAACCTTAACTTATACAAATGAAAAAACAACTATTCTTGTTGATTGCTAGTTTGTTCGTTGCAATTAGCTCTTATTCTCAAGTGTCAGAACCATTGGTGATAAATGCTACACCCCCTGTGCTAGAAACAGATACTGTTATTGACGGTGATCATATTTTCTTAACACGCTATTTTTATTTTGGAAAAGATACTTTAGTTGTTGAGACAGGGTATAAATACACAAATCCGAAAGATTTTTCATTTAATTATGAAGAATTGGAAGAGGGAGTTGTTGTTGCATTAAATAGTGAAGTTTTAGATACAGACAATGATAGCCATGAACCGCTAGTGCATTCATATAATGGTGAGATTTATGGCGAAGTGATTTCTGCCAATGGAATGGATTATCTGATTGTTCTTGGAAAAGAATTTTACTGTGATGGGCCTGAGTGTTCAAGTATTTATGCTTTGGTTGTAAATACTAAAACAGGAGTGTGTTTAGATATCAATACCGGATTCTGTAAGGAGAAAGATTTGTTGAAGCAAATCAATAAGCGTTCTGCTGCAAATGATAATGTTCAAGTTCCGGTCATCAATTCTTGTGATGACTCATATTCGGATGCAAAATGGATAAATGTAGATAAGGCTCTGTAAATTTGTAGTTTATATATGATGAAAAAGCCTGCTGTGAGATTGTTCTTATAGCGGGCTTTTTTATTAATGAAAAATTTACTGATTTTAACATTTTCCCTGTGAACTATTCGAGGACTTAATGCGTTTAATTTTTGACTTTTTCCTAATCAGGAAATTAATTAAATACACACATATTATGGTAAAAAACATTAGTAAAACAAAAAGTACATTTCGACTATTGGCTGGGATTACTTTATTAGCATTATTCATCGCACATGTTTTGACAGGTACAACAGGTTTAATCATGTTTTCTCTGTCTGGAGTATTATTAGTTTCTGGTCTTTTCCGTTCTTGCCCAGTAACATATTACGCAAGAAAAAACAAGCATTTTAGTAAATAAGAAATACCAGCCTACAAAGCTTAATTTAAAAGCGTTTGCCGATAATTGAAAACGGCAAGCGCTTTTTTTATGTTTTAGAGCAAGATTTTACTGGAAAAATATTATTTTTGCAAATCAAGCAATTAAATACCTTAATAGCTTAAAAGCAATTAAATCACTTGATTTTAAATTGTTCAATACAAAGATTGTCTTACCAATAATAAATATTTTATTATGCCTTTCGATTTACCAATCATTCAAAAATTTTATGAGACATTGCCAGTTGCTGTGGCAAATGCGAAAAACACATTGGGTCGACCGATGACCTTAAGTGAGAAGATTTTGTATGCTCACCTTTCTGATGAAGCAGGGCTAAAAGCATACGAGCGTGGGAAAGATTATGTGTTATTCAATCCGGATCGTGTGGCGATGCAGGATGCTACGGCTCAAATGGCCTTATTGCAATTTATGAATGCAGGTAAATCAACTGCTGCTGTGCCTACTACAGTGCACTGTGATCACTTAATTCAAGCTGACTCTGGTGCAGCAAACGATTTAGGTGTGGCATTGAACCAAAATAAAGAGGTTTATGACTTCTTGAAATCAGTATCTGCGAAATATGGTATCGGTTTCTGGAAACCGGGAGCAGGTATTATTCACCAAGTAGTTCTTGAGAACTACGCATTCCCAGGAGGAATGATGATTGGAACAGACTCACACACTCCAAATGCTGGAGGTCTTGGTATGGTATCTATAGGTGTAGGTGGTGCTGATGCTGTGGATGTGATGGTAGGAATGGGTTGGGAGCTTAAAATGCCTAAACTTATCGGTGTTAAATTGACTGGTAAATTAAGCGGTTGGGCTTCGCCAAAAGATGTTATTCTTAAAGTTGCAGGATTGCTTACTGTAAAAGGTGGTACCGGATGTATCGTTGAATATTTTGGCGAAGGTGCTGAAGCATTATCATGTACAGGTAAGGCAACTATCTGTAATATGGGTGCAGAGATTGGTGCAACTAACTCGGTTTTTGCTTATGATGCAAAAATGTCTGAATATCTAAAAGCAACAGCTCGTGCAGAAATAGCAGCTATGGCTGATGCCGTAAAAGAAAACTTAGCTTCTGATGCTGAAGTTTATGCAAACCCTGAAAAATATTATGACCAACTAATTGAAATCAATCTTTCTGAGTTGGAACCATATATCAATGGTCCGTTTACTCCGGACTTGGCAACTCCACTTTCTGAGTTTGCTGAATTTATCAAAAAGAACAACTACCCTGAGAAATTGGAAGTTGGTTTGATTGGTTCTTGTACAAACTCATCTTACGAAGACTTGACTCGTGCTGCGTCTTTAGCTCGTCAAGCTAAAGCAAAAAATATCAAAGTAAAATCAGAATATATTATCAACCCGGGTTCAGAGCAGGTGCGTTACACTGCGGAGCGTGATGGTTTGATTGCCGACTTTAATGAAATCGGTGGTGTGGTAATGGCAAATGCATGTGGACCATGTATCGGTCAGTGGAATCGCCATAACAATCCTGATAGAGAAAATAGTATCATCACTTCGTTCAACCGTAACTTCGCTAAGCGTGCAGATGGAAATCCTAAAACACATAGTTTTGTGGCATCTCCTGAAATAGTTACTGCTTTTGCAATCGCCGGTTCAATGTCGTTTAATCCTATGAAAGATACATTGACAAACGAAAATGGTGAACAAGTGAAGTTGGACGAGCCAACAGGATTTGAATTGCCAACTAAAGGTTTTGCGGTTGAAGATCCGGGATTCTTAGCGCCTCCTGCTGATGGTCGTGGGGTTGAGGTGGCTGTTAGCCCAACAAGTGATCGCTTGCAGTTACTTTCTCCATTTGCAGAATGGGATGGAAAGGATATCTCAAATATGTCTTTATTGATTAAAGCAAAAGGAAAATGTACTACTGACCATATCTCTATGGCTGGTAAATGGTTGACATATCGCGGACACTTAGATAATATTTCAAACAACTTGTTGATTGGAGCTGTAAATGCTTTCAATGAAGAAACTAATGCGGTGAAAAATTCATTGTCAGGTAAATATGAAGAAGTTCCGGCTTCTGCTCGTTTATATAAAGCGGAAGGAATTCCCACAATTGTAGTTGGTGATGAAAACTATGGTGAGGGTTCTTCTCGTGAGCATGCTGCAATGGAGCCTCGCCACCTAGGTGTTAAAGTGGTATTGGTAAAATCATTTGCTCGTATCCACGAAACAAACTTGAAAAAACAAGGAATGTTGGCGTTGACTTTTGCAAATAAAGCTGATTATGACTTGATTAAAGAAGACGATAAGTTTGACTTAATAGGTTTGACATCATTCAGCCCGGACAAAGCTTTATCTTTAACTATCAAACATGCTGATGGTTCAGTGGATACAATTCAAGTAAACCATACTTATAATGATGGTCAAATTGAGTGGTTCAAAAACGGTGGAGCTTTGAATTTGATTCGTAAGCAAAATGCGTAAAATTAGAAAAGAAAATAAAACGATATATGTCAGAAAAAATCACATGTACAAACGGAACTTTAAGTGTTCCAAATAACCCAACTATCCCTTACATTCAAGGTGATGGTATTGGCGTAGATATTTGGCCTGCTTCACAAAAAGTGTGGGATGCAGCAGTAGAAAAAGCTTACAATGGTGAGCGCAAAATTGACTGGAAAGCTGTTTTAGCTGGTGAAGCTGCATTCAACCAAACCGGTGAATGGATGCCTGCTGAAACAATGGAAGCTTTCAAAGAATACCTAGTGGGAATTAAAGGTCCCTTAACTACACCGGTAGGTGGTGGTATTCGCTCATTAAATGTTGCTTTGCGTCAAGATTTGGATTTGTTCGTGTGTCTTCGTCCGGTAAACTACTTTGACGGTGTGCCTTCGCCAGTTAAGCGTCCAGAATTAGTAGATGTGGTTGTTTTTCGTGAAAATACGGAAGATATCTATGCCGGTATTGAATATATGGATGGCACACCTGAAAACCAAAAGGTGAAAGATTTCTTGATGAACGAAATGGGAGTGAAGAAAATTCGTTTCCCGGAAAGTTCTTCTATCGGTATTAAGCCGGTAAGTAAAGAAGGTTCTGAGCGTTTGATTCGTGCTGCGATTCAATATGCATTAGATAAAAACTTGCCATCGGTAACATTAGTGCATAAGGGTAATATTATGAAATTTACCGAAGGAGCATTTAAAAACTGGGGATATGCTTTAGCAGAAACTGAATTTGCTGGAAAAGTATTTACTTGGCCAACTTGGGAGAAAATTAAGAAAGAGCAAGGTGAAGATGCTGCAAATGCTGCCCTAAAAGCTGCAAAAGCTGAAGGGAAATTGTTGATTAAGGATTCTATCGCAGATGCTTTCTTACAAGATGCGCTGTTGTATCCAGATCAATTCTCTGTAGTTGCTACCTTGAATCTTAATGGAGATTATGCTTCAGATCACCTAGCTGCAATGGTTGGTGGTATCGGTATTGCTCCAGGAGGGAATATTAATTACAATACAGGATATGCAATTTTTGAAGCAACTCATGGTACTGCTCCTAAAATTGCTGGAAAAAATATAGCGAACCCGGGTTCATTGTTGTTGTCTGGTGCAATGTTGTTAGATTATGTTGGATGGACTGAAGCTGCTGACTTGGTTCGTGAGGCTATGGCAAAAGCTATTTCAAATAAAACTGTAACTCATGATTTTGCTCAATTTATGGAGGGCGGAATTGAATTGGGTACAAAAGAGTTTGGCGAAGCTGTTGTAGCTCAATTATAATATCCCCAAAGGGTATTGGTAAAAACTGAATAAATAAAACTAGAATTATGGATAGATTAATAGAAGACATTTCTAGCCTCGTTTATGAAGCTTCTCAAATTGACAAAGATTTATTTGATAAATTTAATGTAAAACGAGGACTGCGTAATTCTGACGGTACTGGGGTATTGGTTGGTCTTACTAATGTGGGTGATGTTGTCGGTTATAGAAAAGAGGAGGATGGTGCTGTTGTCCCTGTTCCGGGTGAACTTCGTTATAGGGGGTTTTCTGTAGAACAGTTAGTTCATGGCTGTCAATCTGAGAAGCGTCATGGCTTTGAGGAGGTCGTTTTTTTGTTGTTATCTGGCCGTCTTCCAAATAAATCAGAGTTAGTTGAGATGTATGAATTTCTTGGTGAACACTCTGATTTGGATGAGAACATTACTCAAATGATATTAAACTTGAGTGGGCGTGATATGATGAATATGTTATCTCGTTCTGTATTGGGTTTATATACGCTAGATGAAACTGCGGAAGATTATAGTCTGCCGAGTTTGATTCATCAATCATTAGATTTAATTGCCAAGTTGCCTGCTATTGTAATATATTCTTATTACAGTATGCAGCATAGATATAATCGTCGAACATTGAAGATTCGTCATCCAAAACCGGATTTGACATTTGCTGAAAATTTCCTTTATATGTTGAAGGGGAATGCTTATTTGCCAATTGAATCAGAATTGTTAGACTTAGCTTTGATTCTTCATGCAGATCATGGTGGTGGTAATAACTCCACTTTTGCTACCAGATTATTGTCTTCAGCAATGACTGATACATATTCTGCTGTTGCAGCAGGTATTGGTTCTCTAAAAGGAAGACTACATGGTGGTGCAAATCTTCAGGTTTTGGAGATGATGGAGAATATCAAGAAAAATGTGAAGAACTGGGATGATAGAGAAGAGGTGAAGCAATATCTTCTTAAGATTCTTAATGGAGAAGCTTTTGATAAATCAGGTAAAATTTATGGAGTAGGTCATGCTATTTATACAATATCTGACCCTCGTGCAGTTCTTCTTAAAGAAAGAGCGAAAGATCTTGCTGAGCAAAAAGGGAAGATTAGTGAGTTTAACTTATATGCATTAATAGAGGAATTAGCTCCAATAGTTTTTGATGAATATAAAGGTGGGTCAAAAACAGTGTGTGTAAATGTTGACTTCTATTCAGGTTTTGTTTATGAAGCAATTGGAATTCCGAAGGAGTTATTTACGCCAATCTTTGCGGTTTCTCGTATGGCGGGTTGGGCAGCTCACAGATTAGAAGAAGTTACATTTTCTTCTCGTCGTATCATTCGTCCTGCATATAAGAATGTATATCCTAATGCGGAGGATTATCCATCTCTTGAAGATAGAGAGAGTTTATAATCATGTTGATATAAAAAAGAGGCTGTCCAAAAAGTAATGGATAGCCTCTTTTTTTCTGTTTTTATTCGAGGTTTAATCAAAGGTAAATTTCAAATATTCAATTCTCGTAGAGGAATTGCTCCCTTTTTGGACAGCCCCTTTTTGTTATTTGCTGATTTCTTTGAGTAGGTTAGAACAACCATCTTCAAGTAAGTTAATGACTAGGTCAAATCCTTGAGAGCCTCCATAATATGGGTCGGGTACATGGTCAATGTCTTGACTTGAAAAGAATTCTGCCATTCTTCTGATTTTATTTTGAGCTTCAAGTGTAGGAGCCTTTTGTTCCAAAGCGGCAATGTTGCTGTCATCCATTCCAATTATTAAATCAAACTCGTCAAAGTCATTAGTTGTCACAGGTCTTGAACGATGATTTAATTTATAACCCCTTGCAAATGCTGCTTCTCGCATTCTTTTGTCTGGCTGTTCTCCTTGATGTACACTTAATATTCCTGCTGAGTCAACAAGAATGTTATTGTCTAGTTTTGTTTTCTCAATTAGATGTTGCATAATCCCTTCTGCCATAGGTGAACGGCAAATGTTCCCTAGGCAAACGAAAAGTATTGAAGTTTTTTTCATGTAAAAAATATTTTTCACAAAAGTAGATATTCTTTTTTAGAAACATTTCTTTATGCTTAAACCTAAGAAAAATAAGAATTTAAGAGAAAAAATAATTGCGAATGTATTGTTTGCCAGAAAAGTTTGCCTATCTTTGCAGCCCAATTTGTAAAATTGTATATAGAATATAAAGTTTTAAATTTTAATTAGAAATGCCTACAATTCAGCAATTAGTAAGAAAAGGAAGAGCAGCTCAAGTTGAAAAGAGTAAATCTCCTGCTTTGGATTCATGTCCACAGAGAAGAGGGGTTTGTACGCGTGTATACACAACTACACCAAAGAAACCAAACTCTGCAATGCGTAAGGTTGCTCGTGTTCGTTTGACTAACCAAAAAGAGGTTAATGCTTACATCCCGGGTGAAGGACACAACCTACAAGAACACTCAATCGTGTTAGTTCGTGGTGGTCGTGTTAAAGATCTTCCAGGGGTTCGTTATCACATTGTGCGCGGAACACTAGATACTGCCGGAGTAAACGGTCGTACTCAACGCCGCTCTAAATATGGTGCTAAGCGTCCTAAGCCAGGTCAAGCAGCTGCTGCTCCAGCAAAAGGAAAGAAAAAGTAATCAGTTAAGGACTGATAGAGTAAAAATCTTTTATTGAGGTTGACGGTTGAGTAAATGTTCCAAGAGAGGGGTGTTGAAGCAAACATACAACCAGTATTAAATCAAAAAAAATGAGAAAAACAAAACCAAAGAAAAGGGAAATTATCCCTGATCCAGTTTTTAACGAAGTGTCTGTAACGCGTTTCGTTAACCATCTTATGTATGATGGTAAAAAAAGCACTGCTTTTGATATTTTCTATAGTTCTTTAGAAAATGTAAAAGCAAAACTTCCTAATGAAGAATCTACTTCACTAGATATTTGGAAAAAAGCATTAGAGAATATTACTCCACAAGTAGAGGTTAAATCTCGTCGTGTTGGTGGTGCTACATTCCAAGTTCCTACAGAAATCCGTCCTGATCGTAAGGAATCGATTTCAATGAAAAACCTTATTTTATTTGCTCGTAAAAGAAGCGGTCGTTCGATGGCTGATAAATTAGCTGCTGAAATCGTTGATGCTTTCAATAGTCAAGGTGGAGCTTTCAAAAAGAAAGAAGATATGCACCGTATGGCTGAAGCTAACCGTGCTTTTGCTCACTTTAGATTTTAATAAATAAAGAAAGAAATAAAGATGGCGAAAGAAGATTTAAAACTTACCAGAAATATTGGTATCATGGCTCACATTGATGCTGGTAAAACAACAACATCTGAGCGTATCCTTTTCTATACTGGTCTTACTCACAAAATTGGTGAGGTGCACGATGGTGCTGCAACTATGGACTGGATGGAGCAAGAGCAAGAGCGTGGTATTACAATTACATCTGCAGCGACTACAACTCGTTGGAACTTTGAAGGTAATCAATATAAAATTAACTTGATTGACACTCCAGGGCACGTGGACTTTACTGTAGAAGTAGAGCGTTCTCTTCGTATTCTTGATGGAGCTGTTGCTACTTTCTGTGCAGTAGGTGGTGTAGAGCCTCAATCTGAAACAGTATGGCGTCAAGCTGATAAATATAATGTTCCTCGTATCGGTTATGTTAATAAAATGGACCGTTCAGGAGCCGACTTTTATGAAGTAGTTCGTCAAGTAAAAGATGTATTAGGAGC
The DNA here is from genome assembly GCA_963662245.2 of Paludibacteraceae bacterium. Classification (GTDB taxonomy): domain Bacteria; phylum Bacteroidota; class Bacteroidia; order Bacteroidales; family Paludibacteraceae; genus JAFGVL01. The sequence continues at coordinate 360,997 of CAXXVQ010000008.1, forward strand.
TAACCCTTGTCCTATTCAGATTCCAATTGGAGCTGAAGAGAAATTTGAAGGTGTAGTTGACTTAGTTACTATGAAAGCTATCTACTGGCATGATGAAACTATGGGTGCAGATTATACTGTATCTGAGATTCCTGATGCATTAATGGCAGAAGCTGAAGAGTGGAGAGATAAAATGTTAGAGAAAGTTGCTGAGTGTGATGAAACTCTAATGGAAAAATATTTCGAAGATCCAACAACAATTACTGAGGCTGAGATTATTAGTGCAATCCGTAAAGGAACGCTTTCTATGCAGATTAACCCAATGATTTTAGGTTCTTCATTTAAAAACAAAGGTGTTCAGCCTCTATTGGATTGTGTATGTAAATTTTTACCAAGTCCATTAGATACTGAAGCTATTACAGGATATGATCCGAGAGATCCAGAAAAACAATTATCTCGTAAACCAGATGAAAATGAGCCATTGACTGCTTTGGCATTTAAAATTGCAACTGACCCATTCGTAGGTCGTTTGTGTTTCTTCCGTGTTTATGCTGGTAAATTACCTGCTGGATCATATGTATATAATACTCGTTCTGATAAAAAAGAGCGTATTTCTCGTTTGTTCCAAATGCACTCAAACAAACAAAATCCTGTAGATGTAGTTTCTGCTGGTGATATTGGTGCTGGTGTTGGTTTTAAAGATATCCGTACAGGAGATACTTTATGTGACGAAGCGCATCCAATTGTTCTTGAGTCTATGGACTTCCCTGATCCAGTAATTGGTATCTCTATTGAGCCTAAAACTCAAAAAGATGTTGATAAGCTTGGTATGGGATTAGCTAAGTTAGCTGAAGAAGATCCAACATTCCGCGTTAAAACAAACGAAGATACAGGTCAAACTGTAATCGAAGGTATGGGTGAGCTTCACTTGGAGATCATTATCGACCGTCTAAGACGCGAATTTAAAGTGGAATGTAATCAAGGTCGTCCTCAGGTAGCATACAAAGAAACAATTACTCAAACTGTAGACCTTCGTGAAGTTTATAAAAAACAATCTGGTGGTCGTGGTAAGTTTGCTGATATCATTGTAAAAGTAGGTCCTGTTGATGAAGGCTTTGAAGGTTCTCTTCAATTTATTGATGAAGTAAAAGGTGGTAATGTGCCTAAAGAATTCATTCCTTCAGTTCAAAAAGGTTTCCAAATGGCAATGAAAAATGGTGTATTAGCCGGATTTGCTGTTGATCAATTGAAAGTAGTTTTATCTGATGGATCTTTCCACCCGGTTGACTCGGATCAGTTGTCATTTGAAATTTGTGCTCAAATTGCATTTAAAAATGCTTGTGCTAAAGCTAGACCTGTTTTATTGGAGCCAGTTATGAAACTTGAAGTAGTTACTCCTGAAGAAAACATGGGTGATGTTATTGGTGACTTAAATAAACGCCGTGGTCAAGTAGAAGGTATGGAGTCTAGCCGTTCAGGCGCTCGTGTTGTTAAAGCAAAAGTTCCATTGGCTGAACTATTTGGTTATGTAACTTCACTTCGTACAATTTCTTCTGGTCGTGCAACATCGTCGATGGAATTCTCTCATTATGCTGAGGTTTCTTCTAATATTGCTAGAGAAGTAGTTGCTGAAGCAAAAGGTAAAGTAGAATTAATTAAATAAAAATTTCGATAAGGTTCCCGATTAGCGAATGACTCTTAATCGGGAACTCTTATTGGTAAAATTAAAAGACAATGAGTCAAAAAATTAGAATTAAATTAAAATCTTACGATCACAATTTAGTTGATAAATCAGCTGAAAAGATTGTTAAAACAGTGAAAACTACTGGTGCAGTAGTAAGTGGTCCAATTCCATTACCAACTCACAAGCGTATCTTTACTGTTAACCGTGCAACTTTCGTTAACAAAAAATCTCGCGAGCAATTTGAATTGTCTTCTTATAAAAGACTAATCGACATTTATAGCTCAACTGCAAAAACTGTTGATGCTTTAATGAAATTAGAATTGCCAAGCGGTGTTGAAGTAGAAATTAAAGTGTGATAAATAAAAATTAATTGAAATGCCAGGATTATTAGGAAAAAAAATCGGAATGACATCCGTTTTCAGTGCCGATGGTAAAAATGTTCCATGCACTGTTATCGAAGCTGGTCCTTGTGTTGTTACTCAAATTAAAACTGTTGAGACTGATGGTTACTCATCACTTCAGTTGGGTTACTCTGAGAAAAAAGAGAAACATACAACTAAGCCTGAGTTAGGTCATGTTAAAAAAGCAGGTGTAGCTCCACAAAGATACTTGGCCGAGTTCAACGATTTCGATGGAGAATTTAACTTAGGTGATGCTATCACTGTTGAATTGTTCGAGGAACAAGATTGGGTAGATGTTGTAGGGACATCAAAAGGTAAAGGTTTTCAAGGTGTTGTTAAACGCCATGGTTTTGGTGGTGTAGGTCAATCTACTCACGGTCAACATAACCGTTTGCGTGCTCCAGGTTCGCTTGGTGCGTCTTCTTATCCTTCTAAAGTAGTAAAAGGTATGAGAATGGCTGGTCGCACAGGTGGTGACAAAGTGACTGTACAAAACTTACAAGTGATTAAAGTAATTCCAGAGCATAACCTAGTGTTAATCAAAGGTTCTGTACCTGGAGCTAAAGGTTCAATCGTAACTATTTATAAATAATGGAACTTAGTATATATAATATTAAAGGCGAAGATACCGGAAAAAAAGTTTCGTTGAATGATGCTATTTATGGCTTAGAGCCAAATGATCACGCTATTTACCTAGATGTTAAACAATATTTAGCTAATCAGCGTCAAGGAACTCATAAGTCAAAAGAGCGTAGCGAACTATCTGGTAGTACTAAGAAATTAGGTCGCCAAAAAGGTGGCGGTGGTGCTCGCCGTGGTGATATTAAATCACCATTGTTAAGAGGTGGTGCTCGTGTATTTGGTCCACAACCTCGTGACTATAGCTTCAAATTGAATAAAAAAGTAAAACAATTAGCGAGAAAATCTGCGCTTTCTTATAAAGCAAAAGAAGAAGGAATCGTTATTGTTGATAACATTGCTTTTGAAGCTCCAAAGACAAAAGAATTCATGACAATGGCAAATAATTTGAAAGTTGCTGATAAAAAGTTACTTATTGTTTTATCAGAACCAAATAAAAATGTATATTTGTCGGCTCGTAATTTGAAAAATGCAGAAGTGTTAACTGTTTCAGAATTAAATACATATAAAATTTTGAATGCAAAATCACTTGTTATGACAGAAGAATCTGTTGCTGCAATTGAACAAATTTTTAACGCTTAATAGGAGGTATTACAATGTCAATAATTATCAAACCTATCGTTACTGAAAAGATGACTATGCTTGGCGAAAAGCTTAATAGATACGGTTTTAAGGTGCAAAAAGGCGCTAATAAAATTGAAATTAAGAAAGCAGTTCAAGATATGTATGGAGTAACTGTAGTAGCAGTTAATACCTCTATTGTTCCGGGAAAGAAAAAATCTCGTTACACTAAAGGCGGTATGATTAAAGGTGCAACTAGCGATTATAAAAAAGCTATTGTTACACTGAAAGAAGGAGAACAAATCGATTTTTATAGCAATATTTAAGAAAAATGGCTGTACGCAAATTAAGACCCATAACACCGGGGCAGAGACATAAAATTATTGGAACATTTGAAACAATTACTGCAAGTGCTCCAGAAAAATCTCTAGTTGTTGGAAACGGCAAGTCTGGTGGTCGTAACAACGATGGTAAAATGACTATGCGCTACATTGGTGGTGGTCATAAGAGAAAATATAGAGTGATTGATTTCAAAAGAAATAAAGATGGTGTTCCAGCTGTCGTTAAAACAATTGAATATGATCCAAACCGTTCGGCTCGTATCGCTTTGTTGTTTTATGCAGATGGAGAAAAACGCTACATTCTAGCACCTAATGGATTGGCTGTTGGTCAATCAATCATGTCTGGTGCTGATGCAGCTCCTGAAGTTGGTAACTCATTACCATTGCAAAATATTCCTCTTGGTACAATAATTCATAATATAGAATTAAATCCAGGAAGAGGTGCTGCAATGGTTCGTTCTGCAGGTACTTTTGCTCAATTAACTTCGAGAGAAGATAAATATGCAATTGTTAAATTACCTTCAGGTGAAACTCGTAAAGTGCTTTGTGCATGTAAAGCAACTATTGGAAGTGTAGGTAACTCTGACCATGCTCTAGAAAGATCAGGAAAAGCTGGTCGTTCAAGATGGTTAGGACGACGCCCTCGCGTGAGAGGTGTGGCAATGAACCCTGTTGATCACCCAATGGGTGGTGGTGAAGGTCGCCAATCAGGAGGACACCCACGCTCTCGCAAAGGCTTGTTAGCTAAAGGGTACAAAACTCGTGCTCCTAAAAAAGCATCTAGCAAGTATATTATTGAAAGAAAGAAAAAATAATCGCAATTAAAGTAAGTAGATAATATGAGTCGTTCATTAAAAAAAGGACCTTACATTAATCTGAAACTAGAAAAGAAAGTTTTAGCCATGAATGAAGGCGGTAAAAAAACCGTAGTAAAAACATGGGCTAGAGCTTCAATGATTTCACCTGATTTTGTAGGTCATACGATTGCTGTACACAACGGAAATAAGTTTATCCCTGTATATGTTACAGAAAACATGGTTGGTCATAAGTTAGGAGAGTTCTCTCCAACTCGTAACTTCCGTGGACATGGCGGTAATAAGAAAAAATAATCCGTTGTTAAAAGATAAAAAATAAAAATATCTAAATAAAATGGGTAAAAGAAAAAGAATTTCTGCAGAAGAAAGAAAAGAAGCCCAAAAGTCTCTTTACTTCGCAAAATTGAACAATGTGCCAACATCTCCTCGTAAAATGCGTTTGATGGCAGATTTGATTCGTGGAATGGAAGTAACTAAAGCTCTTGGAGTATTAAAATTCTCTACTAAAGAGGCTTCTGATAAAATGGAAAAATTATTGCGTTCAGCAATTGCCAATTGGGAACAAAAAACAGAACAAAAAGCAGAGGATGCTACTTTGTATGTTAGTGCAGTGTCAGTTGATTCTGCGCGTATGTTAAAAAGACTTCGTCCTGCACCGCAAGGAAGAGGTTATCGTATTCGCAAGCGTTCAAACCATGTAACCTTGTTTGTTGACACTAAAAATACTAACGATCAAAACTAAGAACTAATGGGACAAAAAGTAAATCCAGTAAGTAATCGTTTAGGTATCATCAGAGGATGGGATTCTAATTGGTATGGTGGAAACAACTATGGTGATACGCTTCTAGAAGATAGCAAAATTAGAAAATATCTTAATGCTCGTTTAGCAAAAGCAAGTGTTTCTCGTATTGTTATCGAAAGAACATTAAAACTTGTTACAATTACAGTTTGTACTGCTCGTCCAGGTATTATTATCGGGAAAGGTGGTCAAGAAGTTGACAAGTTAAAAGAAGAGTTAAAGAAAATTACAGATAAAGATGTCCAAATAAACATCTTTGAAATTAAGCGTCCAGAACTTGATGCCGTTATCGTAGCAAATAATATTGCCCGTCAAGTAGAAGGGAAAATTGCTTACCGCCGTGCTGTAAAAATGGCTATTGCATCAACCATGAGAATGGGAGCGGAAGGAATTAAAGTGCTTGTTTCAGGTCGTTTAAATGGAGCTGAGATGGCTCGTTCTGAAATGTATAAAGAAGGAAGAACTCCTTTACATACATTAAGAGCAGACATTGATTATGCGCTAGCTGAGGCTTTAACTAAAGTAGGTTTGATTGGAATAAAAGTATGGATTTGCCGTGGAGAAATTTATGGTAAAAAAGACTTAGCTCCATCATTTACTGTAAGTAAAAGTGGATCAGGTTCTGGTCGTGATGGAAACTCTAAGGGTTTCAAGAGAAGAAAAAAGTAATTCGAAACTAAATTGAATTGTAAAGATTATGTTACAACCAAAGAAAACAAAATTCAGAAGACAGCAAAAAGGTCGTATGAAGGGGAATGCCCAAAGAGGCAATCAGTTGGCTTTCGGTTCTTTTGGTATTAAATCCTTAGAGTCAAAATGGATCACTGGTCGTCAAATTGAAGCAGCCCGTATTGCTGTAACTCGTTATATGCAAAGACAAGGACAAATTTGGATTAGAATTTTTCCTGATAAACCAATTACTAAAAAACCTGCAGAGGTTCGTATGGGTAAAGGTAAAGGTTCTCCAGAAGGGTTTGTCGCACCTATTACTCCTGGTAGAGTAATTATCGAAGTAGAAGGCGTACCATATGATGTAGCAAAAGAAGCATTACGCTTAGCTGCTCAAAAGTTACCTGTTACTACGAAGTTCATTATCAGAAGAGACTATGACACAAGTACAATAAATGCATAAGGACAATGAAAACAAGAGAAATTAAAGAACTTACAGAAAAAGAAGTTCAAGAGCAGTTAGTTGCTAATAAAGAGTTGCTAAATAGAATGGTCTTGAATCACAGTATTTCTCCTCTTGATAATCCAATGCAGATTAAGGCCATGAGAAAAACAATTGCAAAATTGGCTACTGAGTTGCGTCAGAGGGAAATTAACCAACAATAACGATTGTAATGGAAACAAGAAATTTAAGAAAAGAGAGATCTGGTATTGTTTCTAGTAACAAAATGGAAAAAACCATTACTGTTGCTGTGAAATGGAAAGAAAAACACCCGATCTACGGAAAATTCGTTAATAAGACGAAGAAATATCATGCTCATGACGAAAAAAATGAATGTAACATTGGAGACTATGTTCGCATCATGGAAACTCGTCCTTTGAGTAAAACAAAAAGATGGAGATTAGTAGAAATCATCGAAAGAGTTAAGTAATTATGATACAACCAGAATCAAGATTAGTAGTCGCAGATAATAGTGGAGCAAAAGAAGCTCTATGTATTCGTGTTCTTGGAGGTACAGGAAAACGCTATGCAACTGTAGGTGATGTTATCGTTGTGACTGTAAAACAAACAATCCCTGCAAGTGATGTTAAAAAGGGAACTGTTTCTAAAGCTGTAGTTGTTAGAACTAAAAAAGAAGTTCGTCGTCAGGATGGTTCTTATATCCGCTTTGATGATAACGCTTGTGTTCTTTTAAACACTGCTGGAGAAATGCGTGGAAGTCGTATCTTTGGCCCTATAGCCAGAGAACTTCGTGCTTCAAATATGAAAATTATATCACTTGCACCTGAAGTGCTTTAATCTTCGAAAATAAAATACAGTGATGAGTAAATTACATATTAAAAAGGGTGATACAGTTTATGTAAGCGCCGGCGAAGACAAAGGAAAAACCGGTCGTGTTCTTGAAGTTCTTGTGAAAGAACAACGCGCTATAGTAGAAGGTATCAATTTAGTATCTAAGCATACTAAACCTAATGCACAAAATCCTCAAGGAGGAATAGTAAAGAAAGAAGCATCTATCCATATTTCAAATTTGAATGTGGTAGATCCTAAAACAGGTAACCCAACTCGTATTGGTCGTAAATTGAACGATGCTGGTGAGTTAGTTCGTTTTGCAAAAAAATCAGGGGAGGAGATTAAATAATGAATACTGCTAGTTTAAAAAACGATTATAAAGATCGTATTGTTCCGGCTCTAATGAAAGAGTTTGGTTATAAGTCAGTAATGCAAGTTCCTCAGCTTGAAAAAATCGTTCTTAATCAAGGTCTAGGAATTGCTGTTGCGGATAAAAAGATCATTGAAAATGCTATCAATGAGATGACTGCTATTGCAGGTCAAAAAGCTGTTGCTACAGTATCAAGAAAAGATATTTCTAACTTCAAGTTGCGTAAAAAAATGCCTATTGGTGTTCGTGTTACTCTTCGTGGAGATCAAATGTATGAATTTCTTGAGCGTTTAGTAAAAGTAGCTTTACCTCGTATTCGTGACTTTAAAGGTATCGAAAGTAAACTTGATGGTCGTGGTAACTATTCATTAGGGATTCAAGAGCAAATTATTTTCCCGGAAATTAATATTGAAAGTGTATCTAGAATTCTTGGTATGAACATTACTATGGTAACTAGTGCTAAAACTGATGAAGAAGGTTTTGCATTATTGAAAGAGTTTGGTTTACCATTTAAGAAAAACTAATAAAGAAAGTATACAATGGCTAAAGAATCAATGAAAGCCCGTGAAGTTAAAAGAGCTAAGCTTGTTGCTAAATATGCAGCAAAAAGAGCTCAGTTAATTTCAGAGGGAAACTATGAAGCATTACAAAGCTTGCCAAAAAATGCGTCTCCAGTTCGTTTACACAATCGTTGTAAATTAACTGGCCGTCCAAAAGGATATATGCGTCAGTTTGGTATTTCTCGTATTCAATTTAGAGAAATGGCTTCAAACGGTTTAATTCCAGGTGTTAAAAAAGCAAGCTGGTAAAAAAGAAATTATTTTTTGTTTAATAAATATTGTCTCGATAGCCGAGATCAATTTAAAAACAGTTTTATGACAGATCCAATCGCAGATTATTTAACCCGTTTGCGTAATGCAATCAAAGCAAACCATCGGGTTGTTGAGGTTCCTGCTTCAAATTTGAAGAAGGAAATTACAAGGATATTGCATGATAAAGGCTATATCCTTAATTACAAGTTTGTTGAAGATGGTCCTCAAGGTTCAATCAAAATTGCCTTGAAATATGACCCAGTAAACAAAGTAAATTCTATTAAGAAATTAATTAGAGTTTCTAAACCAGGTATGCGTAAGTATGCAGGTAATAAGGAACTTCCTTCTGTTCTTAATGGTTTGGGTATTGCAATCGTTTCTACATCTAAAGGCGTGATGACTGATAAGGAAGCTCGCAATCAAAATGTAGGTGGTGAAATTCTATGTTATGTATATTAATAAAGAAAGGAAATACTCATGTCAAGAATAGGAAAATTACCAGTAAGTATCCCATCAGGAGTTACTGTATCAGTTGCTGATTCAGTAGTTACTGTAAAAGGGCCAAAAGGAGAGTTAACTCAACAAATAGATCCAAAAATTACTGTTTCAGTAGAAGGATCTGAATGTGTTGTAACTCGTCCAAATGATGAGAAAGATAATAGAGCAAAACACGGATTATATCGTGCATTAATCAATAACATGGTTATCGGTGTTTCTCAAGGATATAGAAAAGAACTTGAACTAGTTGGTGTTGGATACCGTGTATCTAACCAAGGTCAAGTGATTGAATTTTCGTTAGGATATACTCACCAAATCTTTTTGAGTTTACCTAATGAAGTTAAAATTGAAACTAAAAGTGAGCGTAATCAAAATCCTTTGTTGATTTTGGAGAGCTGTGACAAACAACTTATTGGACAGGTTTGTGCAAAAGTTCGTTCATTCCGTAAGCCTGAACCTTATAAAGGAAAAGGTATTAAGTTCGTTGGTGAGCAAATTCGTCGTAAAGCAGGTAAATCAGCCGGTGCTAAATAATTAAAAAGTTAAAGCTATGTCAGTAAAATTAGAAAGAAGACTTAAAATTAAAGCGCATATCCGTTCAAAGATTTCGGGTACAGCTGATAAACCTCGTTTAACAGTATTCAGAAGCAATTCACAAATCTATGCGCAAGTTATTGACGACCTTAGTGGTAAAACTTTAGTTTCAGCTTCGTCTTTAGCGATAAAAGATAAAGTTGCGAAAAAAGAACAAGCTGCTCAAGTTGGTGAATTAGTGGCTAAAGCGGCTCAAGAAGCTGGTATTAGAGAGGTTGTGTTCGATAGAAATGGTTATTTATATCATGGCCGAGTAAGAGAGTTAGCTGAAGGTGCTCGTAAAGGTGGATTAAAATTTTAATAAGAAAATATGAAAACTAACAATAGAGTAAAAACAACTAATGATCTTGACCTGAAAGATAGACTTGTTGCTATCAATCGTGTTACTAAAGTAACTAAAGGTGGTCGTACATTTAGTTTTTCTGCAATTGTTGTTGTAGGAAATGAAAATGGAATCGTAGGTTGGGGACTTGGAAAAGCTGGTGAAGTTACTGCTGCTATTGCAAAAGGAGTTGAAGCAGCTAAGAAAAACCTAATCAAAGTTCCTGTTTTAAAAGGAACAATTCCTCACGAGCAAATTGCTAAGTTTGGTGGAGCTCAAGTATTCTTGAAACCTGCGTCTCATGGTACTGGAGTAAAAGCTGGTGGTGCGATGCGTGCTGTACTAGAAAGTGTTGGAGTAACTGATGTCCTTGCTAAATCAAAAGGATCATCTAACCCGCATAACTTAGTTAAAGCTACTATTGAGGCTTTAGGCGAAATGCGTGATGCATATACAGTAGCTCAAAATCGTGGTGTAGAGTTAGATAAAGTATTTAACGGATAAAAATTGATTCTTATGTCAACAATTAAAATTAAACAAGTAAGAAGCCAAATCAAATGTCCTAAAGTGCAAAAGTTAACTCTAGAGGCATTAGGTTTGCGTAAAATGCAACAAGTGGTTGAACATGAAGCAACTCCTCAAATTTTGGGGATGATTGCTAAAGTGCAACACTTAGTTGAGGTTCAAAAGTAAAGTTGAATTAAAATATTAAATTAAGATATGAATTTAAATAACTTACAACCTGCAGTAGGTTCTATTAAAACTAGAAAAAGAATTGGTCGTGGAACTGGTTCTGGTTTAGGTGGAACTTCTACAAAAGGTCATAAAGGACAAAAGTCTCGCTCAGGTTATTCAAGAAAAGTTGGGTTTGAAGGAGGTCAAATGCCTTTACAACGCCGTTTACCTAAATTTGGGTTCAAGAATATTAACCGTGTAGAATATAAAGCAATTAACTTAGGTGCAATTCAAGATTTAGCTACAGCTTCTAAATTAGAGAAAGTTGGTGTTGAAGAATTACAAGGTGCAGGGTTAGTTTCAAAGAAACACTTAGTTAAGATTCTTAGTAATGGAACTCTTACTTCTAAATTAACAGTAGAAGCTCATGCTTTTTCAAAAGCAGCAGAAGACGCTATCGTAGCATTAGGTGGAACAGTTGTAAAACTATAAACATATGAAAATTATAGAGACAATTAAGAATATTTGGAAAATTGAAGAACTAAGAACAAGACTACTTACAACGATCTTGTTTGTATTAATTTATCGTTTTGGTTCTTATGTAGTTCTTCCTGGTATCAATCCAGCAGATCTTTCTAGTTTACAAGCACAAACCGGTGGTGGTTTGTTAGCATTATTAGATATGTTCTCTGGTGGTGCGTTTTCAAATGCCTCTATATTTGCATTAGGAATAATGCCTTATATTTCTGCGTCAATCGTGGTACAGTTATTAACTATAGCTGTGCCATACTTTCAAAAAATGCAAAAAGAAGGTGAAAGTGGGCGTAGAAAGATGAATCAAATTACAAGATACTTAACAGTTATAATACTATTGATTCAAGGTCCTACATATTTAGTAAACCTTGGCGTGCAATTAAAACAAGTGGGTTCTTCTTTACCTTCAGAATGGTGGTTCTCAGTATCGTCAACTGTTATTCTATGTGCTGGAAGTATGTTTGTAATGTGGTTAGGTGAAAGAATTACTGACAAAGGTGTTGGTAATGGAATTTCATTTATCATCTTAATTGGTATTATTGCTAGATTTCCACAAGCTGTAATTCAAGAGTTTGCCTCTAGATTAGGTGATGCTGGTGGAGGCTTAATTATGTTCCTTGCTGAAATTATTATATTGTTTGTTGTTATTTCTGCTTGTATTTTATTAGTACAAGGAACCAGAAAAATTCCTGTTCAATATGCTAAACGCGTAGTAGGAAACAAACAATACGGCGGTGTTCGTCAGTACATTCCGTTAAAGATAAATGCAGCAGGTGTTATGCCAATTATCTTTGCTCAAGCAATCATGTTTATCCCTATTTCAGTAGTTGGATTCTCTCATTCTGAGACTCTTAGCACTTTTGCTTCTGCTTTTATGGATAATACGGGATTTTGGTATAACTTTGTGTTCGCTTTTTTAATTATTGCTTTTACATATTTTTACACTGCGATTACGATTAATCCGACTCAAATGGCTGAAGATATGAAACGCAATAATGGATTCATACCTGGTGTGAAACCTGGGAAGAAAACAGCTGAGTATTTAGATTTAGTAATGTCTAGAATTACATTGCCAGGATCAGTTTTCTTAGCAATTGTGGCAATTTTACCAGCGTTTGCAAGTATTATGCATATCAATCAAGGTTTTGCTCAGTTTTTTGGTGGAACATCTTTATTGATCCTTGTTGGAGTAGTATTAGATACTCTACAACAAATTGAAAGCTATTTATTGATGCGTCATTATGACGGATTATTAAAGTCAGGAAGAATTAAAGGCCGTACAGGTTCAGCAGTTGCTGCGTATTAAGCATGATTTACTTAAAGACAGACGAAGAAATTGAGTTACAAAGGGAGAGTAACCTTATTGTTGCTAAGGCTCTGGCAGAAGTAGCAAAGGTTATTAAACCTGGAGTATCTACAAAAGACTTAGATAAAGTTGCCGAAGAATTTATCAGGGATAACCATGCTGTTCCAAGTTTTCTTGGATACAGTGGTTTTCCTGCTTCTTTATGTACTTCATTAAATGATCAAGTTGTTCATGGAATACCCTCAAAGGATGTTATTCTTAAAGATGGAGATATAATATCTGTTGATTGTGGAGCTCTTAAGAATGGATTTCATGGTGATTCAGCTTACACATTTTGTGTAGGAGAAGTTGTTCTTGAAATAAAACAACTTTTAGATGTAACTAAGGAGTCTCTTTATAAGGGAATTGCTCAAGCTGTTGAAGGTAATCGTATTGGAGATATAGGATATGCTGTTCAGTCTTATTGTGAAAGTTATGGTTATTCAGTAGTTAGAGAGATGGTGGGACATGGTATAGGTCAAAATCTACATGAAGCTCCTGAAGTTCCTAATTACGGTAGAAAAGGCAATGGTGTTAAGCTGAAATCAGGAATGGTTATAGCGATTGAGCCTATGATTAATTTAGGTCGTAAAGAATTGTCTTTTGATAAAGATGGCTGGACAACTAGAACTATTGATAGAAAAGCTTCAGCTCACTTTGAACATACAGTAGCAATAAGGAAAGGAAAGGCTGATATTTTATCAAGCTTTGAATTTATTGAATCGGTTTTAAAAGAGAAAAACTAAGAGAAATATATGGCTAAACAAGCAGCGATTGAACAAGACGGTACTATTACAGAGGCGTTATCAAATGCAATGTTTCGAGTTGAGTTAGAAAATGGACATGAGATTACGGCTCATATTTCTGGAAAAATGAGAATGCACTACATTAAAATTTTACCAGGTGATAAAGTGAGAGTTGAAATGTCTCCTTATGACTTGACAAAAGGTAGAATCTCATTTAGATACAAGTAATATTTAAAAAAAATAAAAATGAAAGTTAGAGCTTCAGTAAAAAAACGCACAGACGATTGTCAAATCGTTAGAAGAAAAGGGCGTTTGTATGTTATTAACAAGAAAAACCCTAAGTTTAAACAGCGTCAAGGATAATATTATTATTTTTGCAAAAAATTAATTTATGGCTATAAGAATTGTCGGAGTAGATTTACCTCAAAATAAAAGAGGAGAAGTTGGATTAACTTATATCTACGGAATAGGTCGCAGTAGTGCGAAAAAAATTTTAGAAGAAGCTGGTGTCGATATCAACATTAAAGTTAAAGATTGGACAGATGACCAAGCTGCTAAAATTCGTGAAATTATTGGTGAAAGTTACAAAGTAGAGGGTGATTTACGCTCTGAAATCCAAACTAACATCAAACGATTAATGGATATCGGATGTTATCGTGGTATTCGTCACCGTATTGGACTTCCTTTAAGAGGTCAAAGCACTAAAAATAATGCTCGTACTCGTAAAGGTAGAAAGAAAACTGTTGCTAATAAGAAAAAAGCAACTAAATAACATTAAACGAATTTAGTAAGCAAAATTTTAATTTGATTATGGCAAAAAAATCAGCTGCAACAAAGAAAAGAGTTGTTAAGGTTGATGGTGTAGGTCAATTACATGTACACTCATCATTTAACAACATTATTGTTACTCTTACCAATGGTGAAGGCCAAGTTATTTCTTGGTCATCTGCCGGTAAAATGGGATTTAGAGGGTCTAAAAAGAATACTCCATATGCTGCTCAAATGGCAGCTCAAGACTGTGGTAAAGTAGCTTTTGAACTTGGTCTTCGTAAAGTGAAAGCATATGTTAAAGGTCCAGGTAATGGTCGCGAATCTGCAATCAGAACTGTTCATGGGATTGGTATCGAAGTAACAGAAATCGTAGATGTTACTCCATTACCACATAATGGTTGTCGTCCTCCAAAAAGAAGAAGAGTATAATTATTATTTATCAATGTTATGTATGGATTACAAAGTTTTAAATCCTCTCTGTAATAGCGGCAACATATCATTGGTTAAGTATTGTAACAATAAAAATAAATAACAAATGGCAAGATATATTGGACCTAAATCTAAGATTGCTCGTAAATTTGGTGAAGCAATCTTTGGACCAGATAAAGTTCTTTCTCGTAGAAACTACCCTCCTGGTCAACATGGTGTAAATAAAAGAAAGAAAACATCTGAGTATGGTATTCAGCTTAAAGAAAAACAAAAAGCTAAGTATACTTATGGTGTATTAGAGAAACAATTCCGTAACCTTTTTGAAAAAGCATCTCGTACAAAAGGTATTAAAGGTGAGGTTTTATTACAATTGTTAGAATCTCGTTTAGACAATGTTGTTTATCGTTTAGGAATGGCACCTACTCGTGCAGCAGCTCGTCAATTAGTAAGTCACAAACATATTACTGTAGATGGTGCTGTTGTTAATATTCCATCTTATTTATTAAAAGCAGGTCAAGTAATTGCTGTTCGTGAAAAAGATAAATCTATGGAAGTTATTGTTGAATCATTAAATGGATTTAACCATAGCAAATACCCATGGATAGAGTGGAACGAAAGCTCAATGTCAGGTTTATTTTTACATATGCCTGAAAGAGCAGATATTCCAGAGAACATTAAAGAACAACTAATCGTTGAATTGTATTCTAAATAATAAAGAATTCATGGCTATATTAGCATTTCAAAAACCTGATAAAGTAATCATGCTTGAGGCGGACGACTTCCAAGGGAAGTTTGAGTTCAGACCATTAGAGCCTGGTTACGGTATTACCGTAGGTAATGCACTTCGTCGTATATTGTTATCTTCTTTGGAAGGATTTGCAATTTCTTCCATTAAAATAGAAGGAGTAAACCACGAGTTTTCAGTAGTGCCTGGAGTTATTGAAGATGTAACAAACATCATTCTTAACTTAAAGCAAGTTCGCTTAAAGCAAATTGCTGAAGATGTGGACGCTGAAAAAGCTACTATTACCATTGCAGGTAAAGAAGAGTTTAAGGCCGGAGATTTAAATAAATCATTAAGTGGCTTTGAGGTATTAAACCCAGATATGATTATCTGTCGTTTAGATCCATCTGCAAGTTTACAAATTGAATTAAATATCACTAAAGGGCGTGGATATGTTCCTGCAGAAGAAAATAAACCAGTTGAAGCAGAACTTGGTGTAATTCCTATCGATGCAATCTATACTCCTATTCGTAATGTTAAATATGCGATAGAAAATTATCGTGTAGAGCAAAAAACAGATTACGAGAAATTAGTGTTAGAGATTTCGACAGATGGTTCAATTCATCCAAAAGATGCGTTGAAAGAAGCTGCTAAAATTTTGATATATCACTTTATGTTATTTTCTGATGATAAAATTACTTTAGATGTAACAGAAGGTGATAGTGCAGAGGAGTTTGATGAAGAAGTTCTTCACATGCGTCAATTGCTTAAAACAAAGTTGGTTGATTTAGATCTTTCTGTAAGAGCTTTGAATTGTTTGAAAGCTGCTGATGTAGAAACATTAGGTGAACTTTGTCAGTTCAACAGAAATGACTTATTGAAATTCCGTAATTTTGGTAAAAAATCTTTAACTGAGTTAGATGCCAAATTAGTAAGCCTTAACTTGTCTTTCGGAATGGATATTTTAAAATACAAATTAGATAAAGACTAAAAGAGATGAGACATAATAAAAAATTTAATCACTTAGGTAGAAAGTCTGCTCATAGAAAAGCCATGTTGGCAAATATGGCATGTTCTCTTATTAAACACAAGAGAATTTCTACAACAGTAGCAAAAGCAAAAGCTTTGAAAATGTATGTAGAGCCACTTATTACTAAATCGAAAGATGATTCTACACACTCACGCAGAACAGTATTTTCATACTTGCAAGACAAAGAAGTAGTTGCAGAATTATTTAGAGATGTTGCAGAAAAAGTAGCTAACCGTCCAGGAGGTTACACTCGCATCTTAAAAACAGGTTATCGTTTAGGTGATGCTGCTCAAATGTGTATTATTGAGTTAGTTGACTACAATGAAAACATGTTGAAAGAAAAAGTTGCTAAGAAGAAAACAACTCGTCGTTCTACTAAAAAAGCTGCTCCAGTTGCTGAGCAAGCTTCAGACGCTGCTTCAACAGAAGAAACGAAGGTTGAAGAGTAGTTTTGAGTACTAAATAATTATAAAAAAAGAGGAATTAGGTAATCTAATTCCTCTTTTTTTGTTTAAATTTGAAGTTAAACTTAAAAAATAATAATATGAAGATTAGAAATATTCATGCGAGACAAGTACTAGATTCTAGAGGTTTCCCAACTGTTGAAGTTGATGTGATATTAGATTGTGGTATTTTAGGCCGTGCGTCTGTTCCATCAGGAGCATCAACAGGTATACATGAAGCTTTAGAGCTTCGTGATGGAGATAAAACAAAATATAGCGGTAAAGGAGTGCTTAAGGCTGTTGAAAATGTAAACGAAAAGATTGCACCAGCTTTAATTGGTGTTTCAGCTTTGGAGCAAAGGGTGATTGATTCAAAAATGATTGAGATTGATGGTACATCTACAAAATCAAGCTTAGGAGCTAATGCTATTTTAGGAGTATCTCTTGCTGTAGCAAAAGCTGCTGCCGCATATTTAGATATTCCACTTTATAGATATATTGGAGGGGTTAATACATATGTACTTCCAGTACCTATGATGAATATTATTAATGGTGGATCTCACTCAGATGCCCCTATAGCGTTTCAAGAGTTTATGATCAGGCCAATAGGCGCTGCTACTTTCTCAGAGGGACTAAGGATGGGTTCTGAGATTTTTCAACAATTAAAGAAGATTTTTCATGATAGAGGCCTTAGTACTGCTGTTGGAGATGAAGGAGGTTTTGCACCAAATCTAGATGGTACAGAAGATGCCTTGAATAGTATTATTCAGGCAATCAAGAATGCTGGTTATGAGCCAGCAAAAGATGTAACAATTGGCTTAGATTGTGCTTCATCTGAGTTTTATGAGAATGGCTCATATAACTATAAGAAGTTTGAAGGAGAAGGTGGTTTTGTGTTGTCTTCAGAACAACAAGCAGAATACCTTGAAAAGTTGACTTTAGAATATCCAATTGATTCTATTGAAGATGGAATGGCTGAAGAAGATTGGGATGGATGGAAGTTGTTGACTGAAAAGGTAGGTGATAAATGTCAATTAGTGGGAGATGATTTATTTGTTACAAATGTAGCGTTTCTTCAAAAGGGAATTGATTTGAATTGTGCTAATGCAATTCTTATTAAGGTAAACCAAATTGGTTCATTGACGGAAACTTTGGATGCTATTGAACTAGCACACAGAAATGGATATAATGCTGTAATATCTCACAGATCAGGTGAAACTGAAGATACTACAATTGCCGATATATCTGTTGCAACTAATGCAGGACAAATTAAAACTGGTTCTTTAAGTAGATCTGAGCGTATTGCTAAATACAATCAATTATTAAGAATTGAAGAGGAATTAGGTAAACAAGCTAAGTATGGTTATTAATTTGGTTGTTATATATAAAACAAGGCTACTCATTTGAGTAGCCTTGTTTATTAGTTATTTGAACTTTTGTTTTGTTTAATAAGTTTATTGTCAGTTTTTTTTTGTTTCGCAGTCTTAAGTTGCTTCTCTAAAGCGATAATTTTTGCTTCTTGATTATTGATTGTCTTTAACAGAGAATTTAATTCTTCATTTTCAATTGATGATGGGAATTGCTCTTCAACTCGTTGTAGGAAATCGGATAAGATATTCATATAATTCATGAAAGCTTCATATGGCGATTCATATGGGCTATTATGAGCTATTGAACCCCCGGAGAAGTGCTTAGTACACATATAGTAAAAATGATCGCTTGATTGTAGTTGTAGCCAGTCATATTGTAAAGCTTTGTCAGTACAAAGTCTTACCCTTTCAGAGATACTATAAAGCTTATGTAAGGCTTCGTTTTGTAAATCATTTCCAGTCCAAGCACTTAAATCTTTTTCTTCATCTGCCCATGATACAGTTTCGTGAGATGTTAGTACATCAGTAGATTTTACTTTGCTTATAACCTCACTGGCAGTAGAGAAGTTTACTTTATTGATTAATGCATGGTATGGTAGAGCTTTGAAAAATTCAAAAATACCTGAGTCAATATGATTGTTAATTCCAATGGCTGAATAACTCATTCCAATGCTTGTTATCTCCTCATTTGAATCAGAACTAGCAACCCAATTAATGAATTTATCCGCAGTTAATGGATATTGATCCCAGCTCCAATTAGAAAATCTAAATGCAATATCATCACTAAGTTTAAAGTTTCTCGTAATAATCTTAAGATTCTTGTTGTATGGGTGTGTATACAAGTAATTTGGGCTTTTCCAGCCTAATATTTGTTTTGCACCTTCTGAAATCACCCCTTTATAACCCATTTGTGCAACTAAATCACCAATCTCATCTGAGTAGATAAGTTCAGTGTTCTTGAAAACAGATGGTTTAATTCCAAATAAGGATTCAATTTTTTCTGAGTGCTTTTTTACTTGTGATTTGAATTCGTTTTCGTCATAAATAGACGCTAATGAATGGGCATAAGTTTCAGCTACAAATTCAATACTTCCTGTATTTGCAAGTTTTTGAAAGCTTTCAATAACCTCAGGAGCATATTGTTCTAATAACTCAAGAGTGATTCCAGAGATTGAAAAAGTTGCTTTAAACTTTCCGTTTGAACTCTTGATCATATCATAAAGCATCTCGTTTGCAGGGATATAACATTGTTCTGCAAGTTGCCTTATACTGGCATCACTAGCATAATCATCATAGTAATAGTGATCGCTTCCAATTTCAAAGAAACGATATCTTCTAAGATGCTGTGGTTGATGAAGGCGGAAATAAAAACAAATAGTTTTCATAAATATATTTTGGTTATAGTTTCAAAATGTGTTACCAGCCAAGAACTTTATTGTAAATTTCTCTAACTTTCCAGCCGGCTTTCTCCCATGTGATATTGTTTACCTCTTCTTGTCCTTTCTCTCTAAGGCTTTTGTACATGGCAGGGTATTTTACAATGCTATATATTGCATCTGCCATCGCATCGATATCCCAATAATCAATTTTTATGGCATTATTAAGTATTTCTGCGCAACCAGATTGTTTTGATACAATTGTAGGTGTTCCAACTTGCATTGCTTCAAGTGGAGATATACCAAATGGCTCAGATACAGAAGGCATAATATATACATCACTTTCAGCTAGCATATCATGAACCTGTTTTCCTCTTAAGAAGCCTGTGAAGTGGAATCGATCTGCAATGTTGCGGTTTGCAGCTAGATGAATCATTTGATTCATCATATCTCCACTTCCTGCCATCACAAAGCGTACATCTTTTGTTTTTTCAAGAACTCGGTGTGCCGCTTCTACAAAATATTCAGGGCCTTTCTGCATGGTTATTCTGCCAAGGAATGTAACAACCTTATCTTTTCTGGTAGATTTTTTATAATCATCAATGTGTTCCAGAGGGGATACTGCATTGTGGACAGTTGTTACTTTTGACGGTGGTTGATGATACTTCTCAATTACAGTTTTACGAGTTAAATCACTAACAGTAATTATATGGTTAGCTTCATCCATCCCTCGTTTTTCAATTGCATATACCTCTGGATTGACATTTCCTCTACTACGATCAAAGTCTGTTGCATGTACATGGATAACTAATGGTTTGCCAGAAATGTTTTTAGCAAAAATTCCTGCAGGATAAGTTAGCCAATCGTGTGAATGTATTATGTCAAAATCACCAGCATGAGCAATAACACTTGCAGCAGCCTCATAGTTAGATATTTCTTCTAAAAGATTATGTGGGTAAATTCCTGAGAAGTCTATACACCCTAATTCGGAAGTTCCAATGCGAGTGAAATCGTATCTGATAAAATTTCTCAGGTAAAAATATTCATCAGGATGCATTGTTTTTCCAATACGATAATTAACATGGTCCCAGCTGTTTTCTTTCCAAACAACAGGAATGTTATTTGCCCCAATTATTTTTAAGAAGCTTTGGTCTTCGTCTCCATGAGGTTTTGGTATCACAAATTTAATTTCCATATCATTTTGTAGAGACATTCCTTTTGTGAGTCCATAACTTGCTGTTCCTAATCCACCTAAAATATGTGGAGGAAACTCCCAACCAAACATTAATGCTTTCATATATTTATTTTAAGCCTGATTTAATACTTTGTTTTTCAATTCTAATTCTTTTTCAACATCTTTTATAATGCTTAAAGTTCTTAGAATTTCAGCAACATTCATTGCAAAAGACATTGCTCCATGTCCACGATATGGCGGATTTCCATCGAAAAGTTCATTGATTGAGCCAATGCAGAATTCGCCCATCTCACTTTCGAACCCAATAAGTTTTCTTTCAATAAAAGATAATGCTCCAGCTCTATGGACCTTTAAGTAAGCTTCTGTATAAGCACCCATCAGCCAAGGCCAAACTGTTCCGTTGTGATATTTATAGTTTCGTTCTATTTCATTGCCTTCATAGTTTGGAGCATACATTCCACTCTTAGGGCTTAAGCTTCTAAGGCCTTTGGGAGTTAATAGTTCTCTTGTTGTAATGTCAACAATTGATTTTTGTTGGTCTTTTTCAAGAGGGGAGTATGGCAATGACACGGCAAATATCATATTCGGTCTTACTTCATTGTTTTTATCGTTGTAATCAACAAAGTCGTGAAGGTAAGTTCCATTCCAGAATTTTCTAACAAAAGCTTGTTTTGCAAATTCAGCTTGATAGCTTAATAGTTCCGATTCGTATTCGTCATTGTTTTCTTTTGCAATATCAGCTAAGAAATGAAGGTTATTATATAAAAGAGCATTTATTTCAACTAAGTAACCCGTTCTTGGGGTAACTGGTTTTCCCCAAGCTGTTCCATTCATCCATGATGCAGGTTTGTTTTGCCCATTTGTAAACAGCAATCCGTTTTCATGTAAGAATAAATTTGGATGTTTTTGATTTCTTATAAAAGAACTAATTTCATATAGGATGCCGCAATATTTATCAGCAGCATTCTTCATAGATGTTTTTAAAGCATACTGTTGTATTGCCCAGATAAACCATAGCAATGCGTCTGGAGCTTCAAGTTCTAATATTCTACATTGACCTGCCTCATTGTTGATAAACTTTCTTATAGAAACAATTGAAGTGTCAATGACTTTTTCAAATAAATCAACCTGATCTGTAGCTAATGTGATGCCTGGTAAAGAAATAAACATGTCTCTAGCGCGACATTTAAACCATGGATAGCCGGCCATTATGTAATGACAATCGCCTATGGTGTTGTAAAATTGTTGTCCAGCATTTTTTAAGCTATGAAAGAAGTCTGTTCTTGATGTTCTTTTTGAAAGTTCTTTTTCATACATCTGTGGGAATAGTTTTGGATTTCCTTCTGATGTTCCTGCTGAAAATATTAAGCTTTCCCCTTTTTTTATTGGTATTTCAAAATATCCCGGGCTATAAAGGTCTTCTTTATATTCATATCCTCTTTCTTGCTCTTTGGCGTATTCAATGCCCTTATACCAATTGGGGGCATATATGAAATCAGCTTTTTTTGTTAGCTGCATGCAAAGATCTGGGAAGTTTGGATATAATGATGTTGAAATTCCATTTGGGATTTCGTTGAAATTTCGTTGAACTTTATTGTTTTCTTGAGATAGTTCATTGACACTTCTAAAGGCAAGAAGTGGGCGGAATCTCATCGTTGTTGGCGATTGAGCTTCGCGCAATGTATATTTAATGAGGATGCGGTTTTCATGTGAGATGAAAACGCGTTCTCTAGAAAAGACAACACCTCCAACCCGATAAGTTGTACAAGCAACAGTTTCAATATTGAACTCACGAATGTACTTGTGTCCCTTAGGGCTGTAGCAGTCTGGTCCATATTTGTGTATGCCCATATTGAATTCGGCACCATGTTGAACTATTGTTTCATCTAAGGATGATAGTAGAACAAAATTGTCGTCACCTAGTTCGGGTATAGGGACAACTAAAAGACCATCATATTTTCTTGTGTTGCAATCAATGATGGTTGTCGAGCTGTATGCTCCTAACTTATTTGTTCTGAGCATCTCCTTTGTTAGAGATTTCTCGAGGTTAACGAGTAGGCTTTTGTCAAAATTTAGGTAACTCATATGCTATCAATATCGACGATGTTTCATATTTATTGCGCAATTTATGAATTTGTTTCTAAATTTTAACAATTCAGACTGTAAATATTTTCTATTTTATAACATAAAAACGCCTATAAATAGAGGCTTGGTTGAAAAAATAGCTCTTGATATATGTCAATGTGTTAATTGGAATAAAAAAAGGGAAGCTAAATGTTAATAGCTTCCCTTTTTTTATGACTGATTTCTTATTAAAATCTTTTTTCTTTGATACGAGCTTTTTTACCAGTAAGACCGCGTAGATAGTATAATTTAGCGCGGCGAACTTTACCAACTTTGTTAAGTTCAATGCTCTCAATAAATGGAGAGTTCATTGGGAAAATACGCTCAACACCTACATTGTCAGAGATTTTTCTAACAGTGAAGCGTTTTTTGTCTCCGTGGCCAGAGATTTTAATAACAACACCACGATACTTTTGAACACGCTCTTTGTTACCTTCGATAATACGGTAAGCAACAGTAATAGTGTCACCACTTTTAAAGTTTGGGTGGTTTTTTTCTACTAGAAAAGCTTGTTCTGCAACTTTAATTAAGTCCATTTCTTTTTAAATTAAAATGATTTAACGGTATTAAGAGCAACATTCACAGACCTCACTTCATTCTGCCAGAGGTTACCCAAAACGGACTGCAAAAGTAGAAAATATATTTATAAAGCACAATGTTTTTAAAATAAAATGGATAAAATAATCTGATTTTTAGTGTTTTGAATACTGATAGATTTCTGTTGTGGCTTTTGCCTACTCCTTTATGTTTCCGTATCTTTGGCGTTTAAAATCAATTTAAGCCAAAATTTGTATGTTGTCATTGAAAAAATATAAAAATAGTTTTTTAGCTCTATTATTTATTTCTCTAACTCAATCAATTTATTCTCAAGATGTTGATTCATGCTCTTTGTGGGTTGATTCAGTGTTTTCAACGATGAGTGATGAAGAGCGCATTGGTCAATTATTTGTGTACAATGTGCCTGCAACTACAGATAGTTATACAACAAAATCATTGATGAATGCTGTTGAGAAACGAAAAGTGGGAGGACTGCTGTTTTGGAATGGAAGTTTGGAGTCGCAAGCTCAATTAACAAATATGGCTCAGGCTGCATCGAAAGTTCCGCTTTTTGTAACTATGGACGGGGAGTGGGGTTTGGCAATGCGCTTAAAGAATGCATTGCGTTATCCCAAAAAAATGACCTTGAGTGCGCTGGATGATGAAGAGTTGATTTACGATTTGGGAGCAGAGTTGGGCCGCCAGTGTAATGAGATGCGAATTCAGATAGATTTTGACCCAGTGTTGGATGTGAATCTAAATCCTGCAAATCCGGTTATTAATACGCGTTCATTTGGAGAAAATCCTGTTGAAATTACTCGTAAGGCTTCAATATTTATAAAAGGTTTACATAGTAAAAAGGTGTTAGCTGTAGGAAAGCATTTCCCGGGACATGGAGATACTTTTCAAGATTCGCATGAGGAATTGGCTATTGTAACTCATGATAGAGCTCAACTTGATACTGTGGATTTGTATCCATATAAACATCTTGGTGATAGCTTGCTTGATGGAGTAATGGTGGGGCATATTAGAGTATTGTCAGTTGACTCAACCGGTACTCCTGCATCACTGTCACCGGTAATTGTTGATAGCTTGCTGAAAAAAGAGTTGGGTTATGGTGGCTTGATATTTACTGATGCTATGAAGATGAAGGCTGTTTCTGATTTGGAAGGGGCTACGGTGCGTGCATTGCTAGCTGGGAATGATATTATTCTTGACCCAATGAATCTGAATAAAGAGGTAGAGGCCGTGATTTCTGCTGTGAAGAGTGGGCAGATTAGTATAGACTTGATTAATGAGAAGTGTAAGAAAGTGCTGAAATATAAATACAACTGCGGACTTGCTTCATATCAGCCAATAGAGACTAATGGACTTGAGAAAAGAATTAATACTCCTGAGGCTAAGCGTTTGCAAGCAATGTTGAGTAAACTAAGTGTTACGGTATTTAAAAATAATGATGATTTTTTACCAATAAAAGATCTGAAAGATAAAAAGATAGCATTGGTTTCAGTGGGTTCTGATACTTACCAAACATTTAAAAACACAGTGGCTTTATATGATTCTGTTGAATTCTATTCTGTAACAGAGGAAACGGATAGTTTGGAGTATGCTAGTTTGGATAGTATTTTACTGGAAAAGGATGTTGTGATAATGGCAATTCATAATACTCAGGTAAGCGACTCTATGCTGTATCCACTGTGTATGGATAAAGAGAAATTGATTCAGGTTTATTTTATTTCTCCTTATCAGGCTGCAAATTATGAAATGTCTGTGTCAAGAGCTGATGCTTGTGTGATGGGGTATGAGAATCTTACTCAAACGCAATCTGCCTGTGCGCAAGCTATTTTTGGAGGTTTGAATACAAAAGGTAAAATGCCAATTAAGGTAAAAGACTTTTGTCCAAAAGATAAATGTTTTGAGCTAAGTAAATTTAGACTTGGATATGGTGTGCCTGAGGAAGTGGGGATGAATTCGTTGGTGTTGAATAAAATAGATAGCATAGCATATGATGCGATTGAAAAAGAGGCAACTCCTGGATGTCAGATTTTAGTAGCTAGAAGAGGAGAGGTGGTTTATCAAAAATCATTTGGATATTATGATTATGATAATCAAGTTCCAGTTTCAAATTTTGACTTATATGACTTGGCTTCGGTTACAAAAGCAACATCTACTTTGCCAATGATAATGAAATTGTATGATGAAGGTAAGTTGGATTTAGATGCGCCAATTTATCATTATTCATCGGACCTAAAAAAGACGAATAAAAAGGATATTACAATAACTGATTTGTTGTATCATGAAGCCGGCTTGCCTGCTTATATTCCATTCTATCAGGCTGCTATTGATATGCAGAGTGTTGGTGGAGATTTGATGCAAACAAAAAAGGATACGACATATTGCTTGCAAGTAGATAAGAATTATTATGCCAATAAGAATTATCAGTACAAATATGATTTTATAAAAAAGGGTCCTGATGATGAGCATATGTTGCCGGTTGCGGATAGTATGTATATCTTGAATAGTTTTAGAAGATTGGTTTGGGAATCTATTAAACAGGTAAAATTAGGTGAGTCAAAACATTATGTCTATAGTGATTTGAGCTTTTTGATTCTACAGAATATTGCGCAAAGAGGAGCTAAAGAGTCTTTAAATAATTATGTGGTAGATGAATTTTATAAAGACTTGGGTGCAACAAGTTTAGGCTTCTTGCCTTTGGAGCGTTTCCCAAAGAATAGGATTGTGCCAACTGAAGTAGATTCTTTCTTGCGTATGCAAACTATTCAAGGTTATGTTCATGATCAGAATGCAGCATTTCTTGGTGGGGTTGCCGGACATGCCGGTTTGTTTGGCAATGCTAATGACTTAGCAAAATATTATCAAATGCTATTAAATGGAGGGGTGTATGGTGGAAAAAGATATTTGTCAGAAAAAACGGTAGATATTTTTACGACTAAGAAAAGTCCTAATAGTCGTCGTTTGTTAGGTTTTGACAGACACTTGGTGATTCATGACCCGATTGCTGATGATGGTACATTTGAATTATATGGTCATACCGGATTTACGGGGACTTGTGTGTGGGTAGATAAAAAGAATGAGATGATTTATATATTTCTTTCAAATAGGGTGAATCCACACGGATGGAATAAGAAGTTGATTGAAATGAATGTAAGAACGAAGATTGAAGATGTAATATATGAGTCTATGGGGAAATAAAAAAAGGAGCTTAAAAAAAGCTCCTTTTTTGTTATTCATAAGCACCCATTCTTAGGATGTTTAATTCTTTATCTGTTAGGAAACGCCATTGTCCTCTTGAAAGATTCTTTTTGGTTAAACCTGCAAAGTATACACGATCAAGTCTAACTACTTTGTATCCTAGATGTTCAAAAATACGGCGAACAATACGGTTGCGGCCTGAATGGATTTCAATACCAACTTGCTTTTTATCATCTTCAGTAACATAGCTTACTGCATCAGCTTGAATAAATCCGTCTTCTAGTTCAAATCCTTCAGCAATTTTTTCTAGATCAGCTTTTGTTACGGCTTTGTCTACTGTTACCTGGTAGATTTTTTTCTTGTTGTATTTAGGATGCGTTAGCTGAGCAGCTAAATCACCATCGTTTGTTAGAAGTAAAACGCCGGTTGTATTTCTATCTAAACGACCTACTGGATAGATGCGCTCATCGCATGCATTTTTCACTAAATCCATAACTGTTAGACGAGCATTTGTATCTTCTGTAGTTGTAACGCAGTCTTTTGGTTTGTTTAAAAGTAGATATATTTTTTTCTCAGCACGCACAAGTTGATCGTGGAAAAGAACGCGGTCTTTTGCTGGGATAACTTTTGCTCCTAATGAATTAACAACTTCGCCGTTTACGGTTACTACACCTGCTTTGATGTATTCATCAGCTTCGCGACGAGAACATAGTCCTGCGTTAGCTAAGAATTTATTTAGGCGAACTGGTTCATTTGGATTAGAACTGTTCTTTTTAAATTCAGTTTGTTTTTTCTTGCTGTATTTTGCGTTTGGATCGTAAGAGCTATCAAAGTTTTTGCGAGGGCGAAAACTTCTTTCTTCACCGGCAGTAGAATTTTCATCTCTATTGAAGCGAGGTTTAAATTCGCGGTCTTGGTTGAATGATTTCTTTTTGAAATTAGGGTTGAAGCTTTTGCTCTCTGAGCGATCGTAGCTTTTTCTTTCAGGTTTGTTGTAGCTTCTGTTTTCTGAGCGATCAGAATTTCTGTTCTCAGATTTGTTGAAACCTCTGCTTTCAGATTTATTAAAACCTCTGTCGTCAGAGTTGTTGAAGTTTCTTTTTTCAGGTTTAAAACCGCCTTCGTCTGTTTTGCTTCTTTCTCCGTCTTTGCGGAAGCCTCTTGAATCATTAGATCTCTCACGAGAGTTGAATTTTTTACCACCGTCACGGCGCGCTCCGCCTCTCCTCCCGGATTCTGAGCGCTTGTTGTCGTCATTAAATCTCATTTCTTAAAAATATGAATGTTGAAAATGTTTTGCAAAGTTCGATAAAATTATCGGATTCTTTAGCTAAAACTCAAAAAATAAATAAGTTATAGATCTTGTTGTCTATAAACCTCATAAAACGAAAAAAGTCCGACAATTTCTTGTCAGACTTTTTTTTGTGACCCTGCCAGGATTCAAACCTGGAACCTTCTGATCCGTAGTCAGATACTCTATTCAGTTGAGCTACAAGGCCAGTTGTTTTGTGCTATACTTTCGTAAAGCGGTTGCAAAGATACAACAATTTTTATTAGCTCCAAATGTAAAGACTCAATTTTAAAGAAAATAAATATTTAAAACAGTTGTTTTAAAGCTGTAGAAGGGCAATATTGTACTGTATTACAATGGGTTTTATTGAAAAACAGGGCTATGAAAATTTAGCCCTGTTTTAAAATATTTTACAATAATTCGATACTGCGTTTTACAAAGCTGCTTAGCGCTTCGCCTTTTAGCATATTATTAGCCAATAATGCTAGGTCGATAAGTTGGCGGACTTCTTTGTTGTGTGCTGCAAATCCGCTGATGACAGAATCTTTTTTAGCTTTTAGTTCAGTGATCTTATTTTCTAAGCTGCTAATTTTTTCTTTTTCCTCTGTTGCGATTTCTTCGTCTTTCTTGTCTTTTTGGCTATCCTTAATTGACTTAATTCTACCTTCTGTAGTTGTGATATCAGTGTTGATAGGTTCAACTTCAGATATACATGCAGCTTCCTCTGCTTTCAAAATTTTGTCTACAAGAGGGTGGGCTGTGTTTACAACCAAGTTGTAGCTATCTGGCATTTCACCATAGAAACTCATCATGCCACCACCTGTTGCCGCCATTTCTTTCATACGGCGCATAAACTCTTGTTGAGTAATGATTATTGGTTGAGCATCGGCACCGATATTTTCGAATGTAACTAAGAATTCAGTTTTTTCAACTTTTGGTAATTGAGAACGGAATACTGTAGTTAAAGCATTTTGTTGCTCAGAAGTTAAGTTGTGGTTAGATAAATCTGTCTTAACTATTAACTTTTCTACAACATCAGAATCTACGCGTACAAAACGGCTTTTTTCGTTCTTTTGCTCAAGGTTGTTAAGTAAGTGAGTGTCAAGCTGACCATCAAATATTAATACATCATATCCTTTTGCTTTTGCGGATTCAATATAACTGTGTTGGTCAGTTGCATTGCTAGCATATAAGTAAATAAGGTTGCCGTCTTTATCTGTTTGTTCTGATTCAATTAGCTTTTTGTATTCTTCTTGAGTGAAGAATTTGCCATCTGTGTTTTTGAATAAGTTGAACTTCACTGCTTTGTCGTAGAATTTCTCGTCAGTAAGCATTCCGTAAACAACAAATAGTTTTAGGCTATCCCATTTTTCTTCAAATTGAGTGCGCTCCTTTCTGAAGATTTCATCTAGGCGGTCAGCAACTTTTTTAGTGATGTGGCTAGATATTTTCTTCACATTGCCATCACTCTGTAGGTAGCTGCGACTTACATTTAAAGGAATATCCGGAGAGTCAATTACACCATGAAGCAGGCTTAAGAATTCAGGAACAATTCCTTCAACATTGTCAGTTACAAATACTTGATTGCAGTATAATTGAATCTTATTTTTTTGAAGTTCAATATTGCTTTTTACTTTCGGGAAGTAAAGAATACCGGTCAAGTTGAATGGATAATCCACATTTAAGTGAATGTGGAAAAGAGGATCTTCCGACATTGGGTAAAGCTCACGGTAGAATGAAGTGTAATCTTCATCTTTTAAGTCAGCCGGTTTTTTTACCCAAGCAGGAGTAGGGTTGTTGATGATGTTGTCTTCATCAGTTTCAACATTCTTTCCGTCTTTCCATTCTGATTTTTTACCAAATGCAATTTCTACAGGTAAGAATTTGCAGTATTTGTTTAGTAAGTCGCTTAGTTTTGATTCCTCTAGGAAGTCTTTGTTTTCGTCATCAATGTGAAGAACGATGTCGGTTCCGCGATCTGCTTTTTC
Organism: Paludibacteraceae bacterium; assembly: GCA_963662245.2. Lineage (GTDB taxonomy): Bacteria > Bacteroidota > Bacteroidia > Bacteroidales > Paludibacteraceae > JAFGVL01. Next base: position 390,566 of record CAXXVQ010000008.1, read on the forward strand.
TACTTCCTCCAATGTGAATTCAGGAGAACCATCGCAAGACCATTTTACAGCTTTTGCACCTTCTTTATGTGAAAGCGTTACGATGTCTACTTGTTTTGACACCATGAACGATGAGTAGAACCCAAGTCCGAAGTGGCCGATGATAGCGTTTGCGTCGTTTTTATACTTTTCTACAAATTCTTCAGCTCCTGAAAAAGCGATTTGGTTGATATATTTTTCAATATCCTCAGCAGTCATACCAATGCCACGGTCGCTAATTGTGATAGTGCCCTTGTCTTTATCAACTGACACTTTTACACGAAGTTCGCCAAGTTCACCTTTAAATTCACCTACTGAAGCAAAAGTTTTAAGTTTTTGTGTAGCGTCAACGGCGTTTGAAACTAACTCGCGAAGAAAAATTTCGTGGTCGCTGTACAAGAATTTTTTGATAATAGGAAAGATGTTTTCCGTGCTAACTCCAATGTTTCCTTTCATAATTCTAAAAATGTTTATATGATTAAACTTTGATTTTTGTAAATGTAAAGTGCTTCCTTTTTTTTCAAAAAAAATGCCAGAGCAAGTTTTCTGCCATTTTGTCGGTTTAGTTTGTTTTTGTGTAAAAAATGGATATGTATTAGAATCTTAATGTTATAGAAAAATTTTACACATATGATATACATTCTTTTGCAACATTATTTTCAAAAGATGTGAGTATGAGTCTTAAGCTTAGGTTGACTTTGTTGTATTTCCTGCAATTTTTTGTGTGGGGGAGTTGGTTGATTTCGTTGGGTGGATATATGAGTAAAACCCTAGGTTTTTCAGGTTTTCAAATTGGTAGCGTATATGCTACAATGGGAATATCAGCCTTATTTATGCCTGCGTTATTGGGAGTTGTTGCTGATAAATGGGTGCAGTCGGAACGCCTGTTTGGTATTTGTCATTTATTTGGTGCAGCTTTTCTGTTATTTGCCGCATTTGTTACTGATATCAATACTTTTTATATTGCTATTTTGCTTCACTCTTTAATGTACATGCCTACCATTTCTTTGTCGAACTCGGTTTCTTTTAATGCATTAGAAAAAGAAGGGTTTGATGTGATGACAGCGTTTCCAAAGATTCGTGTTTGGGGAACGGTAGGTTTTGTTGTAGCGATGTGGGTGGTGGATTTAAATGCTTGGACGCTTTCAAATATTCAGTTGATTATTGCAGCGGTTGCAGCATTGTTTCTGGGTGTGTATTCGTTTACGCTTCCTCAATGCAAAATAGTGAAGAGTGAAAATACTGTGTCATGGGTATCAATGTTGGGGCTTGATGCTTTTTTGCTTTTAAAAAGAAGAAACATGGCTGTGTTTTTCCTTTTTTCGATGCTTTTAGGAGCCACCTTGCAAGTGACAAATGCCTTTGGAGAAGTGTTTTTGCACGATTTTGACACTTTGTTTCCTGATTCGTTTGCAGTAAAATATCCGGGTATTTTGATGTCCATTTCTCAAATTTCGGAAACGCTCTTTATTCTTACTATACCTTTTTTCTTACGAAAATTTGGGATTAAGATTGTGATGCTGCTGAGTATGTTTGCATGGGTGTTGCGCTTTGGTTTGTTCGGTATTGGAAATCCCGATGGTGGCTTTATCTACCTTGTGTTGTCAATGATTGTATATGGAATGGCTTTCGACTTCTTTAATATTTCAGGTTCATTATTTGTGGAGACTGAGACCAATGAAAAATGCCGTGCAAGTGCGCAAGGGTTATTTATGTTAATGACAAACGGAGTTGGAGCAATTATTGGTGGTCAAGCTAGTGGTTGGGTCGTCGATTTCTTTACACACGATGGTGTGAAAAATTGGTCGCAGATTTGGTTTAGCTTTGCGGCATATGTGTTGGTGATTGGGCTAGTCTTTACTTTTTTGTTTTCAGGACAAAGGCAAAGTCAGAAAGCACAGAGTGTTTTATTAGCACCCTTTATCGCAGTTGCTATTTTCATGCTCCACCTCAATGGTTGGGTGGTTAATGCACATGTGTAAAAGTTTTTCTTTGATTTTGCATTTCAAATCATCAGTTTGTTCTAATGTTTCAATGCTGTTGTCAACTACCACATGCACTGTAAGTATATTGTATTCTCCATCCATGCTCCACATATGCAGGTCGTGAATGTCAACCACTTCTTTAATTTCTTTTATGTTGTCAATAATTTCTTGTTCGTTGATGTTTTCAGGTGTTCCTTGAAGGATCACCTTGAAAGCACTGCTGATATTTTTATAGATATTGAACAAGATAAATCCTGCAATTCCTAAAGACATGATTGGGTCAAGAATAGGTACATCAAAAAACATCATTATCAAAGAGCCAACCAATACGGCAGCCCATCCTAAAACATCTTCCAATAAATGCAGAGAAACCACTTTCTCGTTGATAGAACTTCCTCTTTTCAAGCGAAGGACTGCAAGTCCGTTAATTAATAAACCAACGATAGCAAGAATCAACATTCCTTCGGCTTTAGGTTGTGTAGGTTCAGCAAAGCGTTTTACACTCTCTATAATAATTAGCACTGAGCCAACAAGTAAAACTGCACTATTAATAAATGCTCCCAGAAGTGAGAACCGCTTGTAGCCATAAGAGAATTTTGCGTCTCGCTTTTTGTTAGAAACTTTTTGGAAATACCATGCAAGCAATAGTGAAACACTGTCGCCTAAATCGTGTAAAGCATCAGATAGAATTGCCACAGAGTTAGTGAAGATTCCTCCAATAAATTCGATAATGCAAAAACCTAAATTAAGGAAAAATGCAACTTTTATATTTTCGGTACCATGATGATGGTGATGATGTTCGTGTGCCATGTTTTTTGATTTAACCACTAAGACACTAAGTTATTAAGTGGGGTATATTATTCTTTTGGTAGTTTTGAGAATTCAGGTGTTACTAATGGGACTAAATGACTTGCCATGTTTTCGCAATTAAAGTTTATCAATAGCCCTTTAGGTTTCTTTAGTAGTTTTAAATATGTGAGAAGTTGAGTAGTGAAAATAGGTTTCATTTCTTCGACTGATTTTAATTCAACGATTACACAATCATTTACAATGATATCAAGTTTTAAGTCACAATCTAGCTTCGTTCCTTTATATGAGATAGGGATTTTCTGTTAACTTATGACTGAAAGCCCTAAGTTTTGTAATTCTTGAATAAGACATTTTTCATAGATCGACTCAAGTGATCCTGGACCAAGTTCTTTATGAACTTCAATTGCGCAACCAATAATTTTATACGCAATATGATTAACTTCTTTTTGGGTCATAATTTTAATTTTTGGTTGCTGTAGTTTTTGGTTTTCTAAATTTTATTTAGACTTTATTTTTTTCTAAGTGTCTTAGTGGTATGATTAAAAAAATCTTTCCTCAAAGTTAAGAAATCAAAGTTTAAAATTTCATATCTTTACCCGCTTAGTTTTAAGAGCTTAAATTAACATATGAAGAAAGTACATTTTATAGCTATAGGTGGTGCTGCAATGCATAATCTAGCTTTAGCTTTAAATTCAAAAGAGGGATACCAAATTACCGGTTCTGATGATGAAATTTTTGATCCATCGCGCAGCCGATTAGAAAAAGCGGGATTATTGCCTCCGGCTTATGGCTGGTTTCCTGAAAAAATTACTACAGATTTAGATGCAATCATACTTGGAATGCATGCTCGAGAAGATAATCCAGAACTTGTAAAAGCAAAGGAGTTGGGCATTAAAGTGTATTCTTTCCCTGAATATTTATACGAACAAACAAAAGATAAAACCCGTGTGGTAATTGGCGGAAGTCACGGAAAGACTTCTACTACTGCCATGATTTTGTTTGTGCTAAAACGCTTAGGTATCCCAACTGATTTTATGGTGGGTGCTCAAATTGAAGGTTTTGATAATATGGTCAGCCTTTCGCATGAAGCAAAGATTGCTGTATTTGAAGGTGATGAATATTTGACTTCACCGATTGATTTGCGACCAAAGTTCCACTTGTATCGTCCGCATATTGGTTTGGTAACGGGTATTGCTTGGGATCATATCAATGTATTCCCGACTTTTGATAATTATGTGGAGCAGTTCCGTATTTACTCAAATCTGGTTGAGCCAAACGGAAAATTTATATACTACAAAGGGGATGAGAATCTTTGTGATATCGCTTCAAAAGTAAGACCTGATATTGTGGCACTTTCCTATGATACACCAAGTTATGAAGTGGTGGATGGGAAAACTGTGATTAGCTGTGAGGGTGAAAAAGTAACGCTTCAGATTTTTGGTGAACACAATCTACAAAACATGTTGGGAGCATGGACTGTCTGTTCTCAGTTAGGAATTTCTGCACCGGACTTTTTTGCTGCTATGGCCGAATTTGGTGGTGCGGCAAATCGTTTGCAGAAAGTGGCTGAAAATGCTACATCGGTAGCTTATAAGGATTTTGCGCATTCTCCATCAAAACTAAAAGCAACAGTATCGGCTGTGAAAAAACAGTTTCCAAATCGTGAACTTGTGGCTTGTATGGAGTTACACACCTTTAGTAGTTTGACAAAAGAATTTTTACCTCAATATGATGGTGCGATGGCTGAGGCTGATACGGCATTTGTGTATTTTAGTCCTGAAGTGATTGCTCATAAAAAACTTGCAACAATTAATACTGCTGAAGTTGCAGCTGCATTTGGTGGCAAAAACCTTGAAGTGTATACAGACACTCAAGCTTTACAAGCAAAATTGCGCTCAATAGATTATACAAATAAAAACCTACTGTTAATGACTTCAGGAAATTTTTCAGGAGTTAATTTAATAGACTTTGCTAACGAACTAATAAACTAGCGGTAAGTTGTTAGTGTTTAGCGGTTAGTCTAATACTAGCTGTTAATCGCTAATAGTTAAACCGTTAATCGCTAATAAAGATGACTGATAAGCAAAAACAACTTGATCTTCGATACATGAGAATGGCTCATATATGGGCTGAAAATTCATATTGCAAACGCCGTCAGGTTGGAGCATTGTTAGTGAAGGATAAGATGATTATTTCAGATGGATATAATGGAACTCCATCAGGATTTGAAAACGATTGTGAGGATGAAAGTGGATTGACTAAACCTTATGTTTTGCATGCTGAGGCTAATGCAATAACTAAAGTTGCTCGTTCGAATAATACCAGTGAAGGGGCTACCCTATATGTTACAACTTCACCTTGTATCGAATGTTCAAAATTGATTATCCAAGCCGGAATCAAACGAGTAGTGTATAATGAACAATATAGAGTAACAGATGGTCTTGATTTGTTACAAAGATCAGGTGTGGAAACTTTACGCATAGAATTAAATTCTGACGAAAATGAATAATAGATTTAAAATCTGGGTTCCGATTTTTATAGGTTTATCAATAAGTCTTGGGATATTTATTGGGAATTTTATTGCCAAAAACAGCATGAGTGCTTCTCAGACTTCGGATAACTTTATTCCAAATTTCTTCAACAAAAATTCAAAGATTCAAACAATACTTGATTTGATTGATGCGGAATATGTTGAAGATGTAAACATTGACTCAATTTCTGAGAAGGTGATTCCTGAAGTATTAGCACAACTAGATCCGCATTCAGTTTATATTCCTGCAAAGGATTTGGAGATGATGACTGAGGATTTGGAAGGAAGCTTTAGCGGTATTGGCGTTCAATTCAATATTCAGAATGATACAGTAATGGTGATTCAGGTCATCAATGGTGGTCCATCATCTAAGCTAGGCGTTCAAGCCGGTGACCGTATTGTTTATGTCGATGACTCATTGTTTATAGGAGATTCTATCAATAATGAGAAAGTTATGAAGCGTTTGCGCGGAGAAAAAGGTTCTAAAGTTAAACTAGGAATTATGCGTAAAGGTTCATCTAAGATTCTAAACTTTGTGGTAACTCGCGGAGATGTGCCATTAAAAAGTGTGGATATTTTTTACATGATTCGTCCTGAAATTGGGTATATAAAAGTGAGTAGTTTTGGAGCTCAAACCTATAATGAGTTTATAGCTGCTATTTCAAGTCTGAATAAACAAGGAGCAAAAGAATATCTTGTTGATTTAAGAGGTAATCCGGGTGGATACTTGGATGCTGCAATAAGCATGATTAATGAGTTTTTGAAAAAAGATGACCTAATTGTGTATACAGAAGGAAAATCTTATCCAAGAAAAGATGCATTTGCAGATGGAACAGGTTCTTGTCAGAAAAATAAATTAGTCGTTCTTATTGATGAGTGGTCGGCATCGGCTAGTGAGATTTTTGCCGGAGCAATGCAAGATAACGATAGAGCAAAGATTGTTGGTCGCCGTTCGTTTGGAAAAGGCTTAGTTCAACAGCAAATACCATTTAGCGATGGTTCGGCAGTTCGTTTGACTGTAGCTCGTTATTATACTCCATCTGGTAGATGTATTCAAAAACCATATACAAATGGTGATTCTGAAAGTTATCAGGAGGATATCTTGAATCGTTATTTACATGGTGAGTTTACAAATAAAGATAGTATTAAGCATATTGATACAGTTCAATATAAGACTAAAAATGGTCGTATAGTATATGGTGGTGGAGGTGTGACTGCAGATGTATTTGTGCCAAGAGATACGGATGACTATACACCATATTTTAACAAGGTTGTTAATGAGGGTTATATTTATGACTTTGCATTTAAGTATACGGATTCTCATCGTAATAAGCTTGAGTCATTTGGTACATGGGAGGACTTATTGGCTTATATGCAAAGACAACCTTTGTTGAATGATTTTGCAGCCTATGTTGAAACAGAAAAAGGATTTAAGCAACAAGTGAATCAGATTGTGAAATCAAGTGCGTTAATTGAGCGAATGTTGTACTCATATATTGCCAGAGATGCTATTGGAGATGAAGCTTTTTATCCAATTTATAACTTGGAGGATAATTGTATAAAGATTGCATTAAAGGAATTAATGCGGAAAGAGAATAAACAAACTGCTGCTAAGAAATAAAAAAATGCCCGATGAAAAATCATCGGGCATTTTTTATAGAGTATCTTTTGTTTAGTTATGTATGGTTTATTCTTTACTGTTCAATATTGTTTGCTTTTATTGCAATTCTTGACTTGATAAAAAAGAAACCTACGATAATAAATGTACATACAGGAGATAGCCATTCAGGAATGTGCATCCCAAAACCATCAGCCATCATTATGGTTCCCAGTATTAAAATAGAGTACATGGCTCCATTTTTTAAGAACTGGTATTTCTTGATTTGATTAACTCCTTTGATAGTTATTTCACGCACAACTAAAGCTCCAATTCCATTGCCAATAAGGATGATAGGAATAGATAGTGTAAAAGCAAAGGCTCCTAAAACACCATCAATGGAGAAGGTCATATCGATGATCTCTAAATATAGAATTTTGGAAATGTCAGACATGGCACTTGAGCCAGAAAGGAGTTTTGCTTCTTGTGCTTCTGCATTTTGCTTAAAGCCATGAGTGATGAAAAATGCCGTTGATCCAATTACTGCTGAGAATGCAAGCATAGTATCAATTTTCATTGTATACCAAACAATAGTTGCCAGCATTATGGATGCAATAGCATAAAACCAAACTCCCAGTTTAGCAGCATGTCTTTCTATGTGCAAACCGTAACTTTTATCTTCCAAGAAGAACCAATGAAGGAACAGAAGAACCAGAAATACACCACCTCCCATAAATAGGATAGGGGCTGTGCCCTCAATGGTTTGAGCCACAACAGGGTCATTCATTGATTTGAATACTTGCCAGATAGTGAAGTGCGGATTTAATACCCATATGATTGCTAATGGAAGAACTCCTCTCACTATGAAAACAGCAAAAATAATTCCGTAGAATAAGAACCATCTACGAGCCTTTTTGCTCATGGTTGTTAAGACATCTGCATTGATAATTGCATTGTCAATACTGCATATGACTTCGAATAAACAAAGTCCAAGTACAGTTAGAATAATGGTTAACATATTATACTTCTATTCCTGTGAATTCTTTTAGTAAGTATCCAATACCAAAACTGATTCCTGCAACTGTAATGCTTAATAATGCCATTTCAAGGAAACGACTTTTGAAGCTTTCATCTTTTACCACTGAATAGTAATAGTTGAATATTGCAATGATTGCAACAGCTGATGCTAAAGTGATTCCTAGCGATAAGAATAAATTTGAGCAGATTAGGAATGGTAAAATTAGAATTACTACTGTGATTAAATACGCAATACCAGTGTAGATAGATGCTTTTAAAGCGTGTTTGCTGCCTTCTTCCATGCGAGTTGAAAGATATTCAGATGAACCCATAGATAACGCAGCTGCTATTCCTGTAATACTTCCAGTTAGAGCAACTAGTTTTGGATCTTGAAGAGCCAATGTGAAACCAGCTAGAGCCCCTGTGAGTTCTACTAAGGCATCATTTAACCCAAGAACAATTGAACCCATATAGTCAAGCTTTTCTTCCTTAATCATAGCTATTAAAGCTTGCTCGTGTGCATCTTCTTCTTCAGCAATTTGCTTGATTTCAGGTAAATGGTTGTACTCCGCATATTTGTTTTGAGCTTTACTTTCACCATTTTCCATTAGCTTAATGCCAAAGGTTACTCCGAAGATACGAGCAATTAGAAAGAAAAACCAAATCTTACATTTCTTTGGTTTTGGGTTTTGATTTGTGTAATGGTGCAATAGTTGGTAATGGCGATATTCATCAGCCGAGATTTGCTCCAACACTTTCCTGTTTTCAGGATCTTTCTCAATAGAAGCTAGTTTCTTATAAACTACGCTTTCTGTAATCTCGTTTTGTTGAAATTTTGCAATTTGCGCAATTGATTGTGCATCCATTTTGTTTATTGTTTTATTGTTCAATTGTTTTGTTGACTTCGGCTACGCTCAGTCAACGGCTGGTTGTATTTTACATTTTACTCACTCGTTGACTGAGCGTAGTCGAAGTCAAGATGTAATAGTCGAAACTCAGTAGCTGAGCGACTTGCATTGAGCGAAGTCGAAATGAGTCGAAACTACATTCTTTCCGGAACATCAATTCCCAATAATCCCATACCTGTTTTGATAACTTTTGCAGTATTTGCAGATAAGATCAGACGCATGTTTTTTACTGCTTCGTTTTCTTCTTTTAATATTGAGAAGTCATGGTAGAATTGGTTATATTCTTTTACTAACTCGTATACATAATTTGCAATTACAGATGGGCTATATTCTTTTCCTGCAGCTTCTACGATGTTTGGGAATTCTGCAATTAATTGAATCAAACCGGTTTCTTTCTCGCTTAATTCACAAGCTGTATCTGTAGTTGTAATCTTAATGCCTTGTTCTGCTGCTTTACGAAGTACAGACTTAATACGAGCGTGTGTGTATTGAATAAATGGACCTGTGTTCCCGTTAAAGTCGATAGACTCTTTAGGATTGAAGGTCATGTTCTTGCGAGGGTCAACTTTAAGGATAAAGTATTTCAACGCTCCAAGACCAACCATGCGAGCAATGTTTCCAGCTTCTTCAGGAGTGCAGCCTTCAAGTTTGCCTAGCTCTTCGGAAGTTTCACGAGCTGTGCCCACCATTTCGTCCACTAAGTCATCTGCATCAACTACAGTTCCTTCACGGCTTTTCATTTTACCTTCAGGTAGTTCCACCATTCCGTAAGAGAAATGCACAAGGTCTTTACCCCATTTGAATCCTAATTTATCCAAAATGATTGAAAGTACTTGGAAGTGGTAGTTTTGCTCATTTCCAACTACATATACCATTTTATCGATAGGGTAGTTGTCGTAACGCAATTTTGCAGTGCCGATGTCTTGAGTCATGTAAACTGATGTTCCATCAGCACGCAATAATAGTTTCTCGTCCAGCCCTTCAGTAGTAAGGTCAGCCCAAACAGAGCCATCTTCACGCTTGTAAAGAACGCCTTTAGCTAAGCCTTCTTCCACTTTCTCTTTTCCAAGAAGATAAGTTTCAGATTCGTAGTAAATGCAGTCGAAGTTTACACCCAGTTTTTTATATGTTTCATCAAAACCTTTGTAAACCCATCCGTTCATGGTGCTCCAAAGCTCGTACACTTCTGTGTCGCCAGCTTCCCATTTACGAAGCATCTCTTGAGCTTCAATCATTAATGGTGCATTCTTTTTAGCATCGTCTTCACTTTGCCCTTGCTCCATTAAAGTTTTGATTTCAGCTTTATATTCTTTGTCGAACACCACATAGTATTTACCCACTAAGTGGTCACCTTTCATGCCTGAGCTTTCCGGAGTTTCACCTTTGCCATATTTCTGCCAAGCCAACATTGATTTGCAGATGTGAATGCCGCGGTCGTTTACGATGTTCGTTTTTACCACATTGTATCCGTTAGCTTTCATAATTTCGCTTAAGCTAAAACCAAGTAGGTTGTTGCGGATATGTCCTAAGTGAAGCGGTTTGTTTGTGTTAGGCGATGAATATTCAATCATTACCATTTCTGAATTTTCGTCGGCAGTTTTTGTTCCGAACTCAGTTTGAGATTGTATATCGTTTAATAAATCAATCCAATATGAACTAGCGATAGAAAGATTTAAGAATCCTTTGATAACATTGAACTTGCTAATAATTGGTTCATGTTGTTGTAAGTATTGTCCAATTTCTTCTCCGGCTTGTTCCGGTGATTTGCGAGCTGCCTTCACAAATGGAAAAACAACTAAAGTGATGTCACCTTCAAACTCCTTTTTTGTTTTTTGAAATTGTACTTGAGACTCTTGTACTTCTACTTGATATAAATTTTGAATAGCATTGATAACTATTCCTGTTAGTTTTTGTTCAATATTCATTTTATCTGATTCTATCATAATATTTTGGAGCGACAAAGATAGAAAAAATGGTGGGACAATTTGGGCTTGAAAATGGATTTGTAATGCTGTTTTTTAAGAATTAATGCAAACTTTAGCCCTTCATTTTTAAAAAATAAACTTATTTTTGTTAGCAACATCTAATACAAGTTTTATTGATTAATTAAAGGATTAGCGTTTATGAAGGCACAGGGAAGAATTATTCTTTTGATTACATTTCTTTTTTCAGCATTAGTTTCTCAGGCTCAATTGTTTGACAAATTAATGAATAAGGATAAAAAAGAGAAAGTAGAAAAAAAGGAAGCAGTTGTTACAGAGGAAAAAAGCGATGAAGCTTCAAAATTTAGTTTGTTGAAAAAGAAAGATGAAGAAGAAGTTCTTGACAAAAGACATTTTACCTATAAAAATTATACGCTAAATACTGATGTTACCAAGGATTATCTTGACTCATGTGTGACTAAAAGTAACACGAAGGTAATTACTGATATGCAGTATTATGAGCAAGGTGAGGATATGCGTTTTAAGGAAAATAATGATGTGTCAGTTACTCTTCGCTTTTTAGATGATACAGAGCGTTTGATAGGGATTTATGTAGAAGATATTGATGATATTGCTTATGTGAATCAGTTGCAACAGCTTGTGTTGAAACAAATGGGTGAGCCAACCATGGGTTTTGAGGTAATGAAAAATTATGATGGCACTTCCAATAATCTTTGGACAGATTATTCAACTTATGAATACATGTTTCGTTATGTGATTGGCACTAATGTATATGACTTTCAGGTTACACAATATGGTGCTAAAATGAAGAATGGGAAGGTGGTGCATCCCTATAATTTTGCTGCTACTGTAAATAAGAAATCAGAGGTGGCGCTTAAAATGGCTGAAAATTTAGGTGCTGATGAGCCAATATATGATGAAAACGGAAAACCAAAAGAGGAGAAAAAGAAGAAAGAGATGTCTGATGATGAAAAGATAAAAGAGAATTTTTACCCTCAAGTTGGCGTGCAGCAGTTTGGTGATTACACTATGGAACTAAAAATGCTAAGAAAATGGTAGTTTTAAGATAAAACGATGAAAAATCCCAGCAGTTTTTACTGCTGGGATTTTTTGTGTTTTGTAATGACCTCCCCCTAGCCCCCTCCGTGTAGAGGGGGAACTAAGAACTGTCTGTATCAAAACTTGTTGTTTAGGGGAGGTCTTTTCCCGTTAGATAGTAAGCCCCTTTAGGGGTTTGGGGTGGTAGCATAAAATAGGCTGCCCAAAAATGAGCAGCCTTTCTGTATTTCTAGCAAGTATCTATTTGCTTAATAAGTCTTTTACTTTTGCCGAGATTAGTCTTCCTTCTGCCTTGCCAGCAAGTTGTTTTGAAGCAACACCCATGACTTTACCCATATCTTGTGGTCCTGCAGCACCAACTTCTGAAATGATTGCCGATAAAGCAGCCTCAAGTTCTGCTTCGCTCATTTGAGCAGGTAAATATTTTTCAATAACTGTTACTTGTGCTAATTCATCATCAGCTAAGTCTTGGCGGTTTTGGTCGATGTAGATTTGAGCTGCATCTTTGCGTTGTTTTACCATTTTTTGCATGATCTTAATTGCCATGTCATCATTGAAGTTTTCTCCATCTTTAGAAGTTTTTGCTTCTAAGAATTCTTTTTTCATTCCACGCAAAGCTTCTAGAGCTACTTTGTCTTTTGCGAGCATCGCTTGTTTAATGTCACCGCTTACTTGGTCAAATAAATCCATATTTTTTATAATTAATAGTTATTAATGAACAATTAAAAATTTATCCTTCTGAACAAAATAGAAGGGCTATTTTTTCTGCGCAATTTTCTCCATCCATGGCGGATGAGGTAATTCCTCCTGCATATCCTGCTCCTTCACCACAAGGATAGAGTCCTTTTATTTCTATATGTTCTAATGTTTCTTTGTCTCGTGGAATGCGCACCGGTGATGATGAACGACTTTCTACGCCTACTACTACGGCTTCGTTTGTTAGGTATCCTTTCATTTTTCGTCCAAAGTGTTTGAAGCCTTCACGCAATCTATTTCCAATCATATCCGGTAGCCAAAAGTGAATAGGCGATGAAATGATTCCTGGTAAATAAGAACAATCCGGTAGAGAAGGAGATAGCGTTCCTTTAACGAAGTCTGCTAATCTTTGTGCCGGAGCCATTTGGTTTTGACCGCCACCACTATTATTGAATGCTAGCTGTTCTACATATTCTTGAAAGCGAAGTCCGGCTAATGCACCGTATTGTTGCCATTCCTGACCTAAATCTTCAGGGCGGATTTCTACCAAAATACCTGAGTTAGCAAAAGGTGAGTTGCGTTTTGAAGCAGACATCCCATTTACTACAGTTTCATTTTTATCTGTTGAAGCCGGAACAATATGACCACCAGGACACATGCAAAATGAGTATACGCCTCTGTCATCTACTTGCGTTACAAGATTGTAGGCAGCTGCAGGAAGGAATTCTCCACGCTCATTACAATGGTACTGGATGCTGTCAATCAAACCTTGTGGGTGTTCAACACGAACTCCCATGGCAAAACCTTTAGCTTCAAGTTTAATCCCTTTCTCGTTAAGAAGTTCGTACATGTCTCTAGCTGAATGTCCTGTCGCCAATATTACAGCTTCGGCATTTATCGTAGTGCTATCAGCAAGGCTAACGCCTTTAATCGCATTATCTTCAAGAATGAAGTCAGTGACTTTTGAGTCAAAATGAACTTCACCACCCGAATTTAAAATCGTGTTACGGATGTTTTGAATGACAATGGGTAATTGGTCTGTTCCAATATGAGGGTGAGCTTCATATAGTACTTCATCTTGAGCTCCATGAAAATGAAAGATATCTAATATGCGTTGGATATTTCCTTTCTTTTTTGAGCGTGTATATAGTTTTCCGTCAGAGAATGTTCCTGCACCTCCCTCTCCAAAGCAATAATTGCTTTCAGGATTTAGGGTTTCGTTGCGGTTAAGGTTAGCAATGTCTTTTTTGCGTTCGCTTACATCTTTACCTCTTTCTAGCACAATAGGTCTAAGGTCAAGTTCAATTAAGCGTAAGGCAGCAAATAATCCTGCCGGGCCAGCACCAACTACTATTACTGGTTTCTTGGCAGATACATCGTGGTATTTAAAATAGTCCGGTTTATTTATTGACGGAGTTTCATCTACAAATACACGAACGCTAAGGTTGACTTTTGGAAATCGGCTACGAGCGTCAATGTTTTTGCGCTCAATAAGAATCCCTTTAATTTGTTTGGGAGCAATATTTAGTTTCCCGGCAGCAATGACTTTTAGTTTGTCTGTCATTGCAGCTTGTTCGGGAGTTACTATTAGTTGAAGTGTATGTTGCATGTTTGCTGTAAAAAGCAACAACCCTCTAAAAGAAGAGGGCTGCTGAGTATAAATGATTCGTTAAGATTTAGCCTAATTGAGCTTCTAATAATTGAATTTTTTTCAACAAAAGCTCTTTGTCATCTTTCAGCTTTTTGATGTTGCGTTCCATTTCCACAATCATAGGGTTTGGTTTCTTTGAGTTTGAGGTGCTAAAGAAGCCCATGTTGTTTTCACAAGTTATGATTTCATGGTTAAGGCGGTCAAACTGTTTGCGAAGTTTTTCACGCTCGCGGAACAGTTTGTTTTTGTCTTTTCCTACCATGCTTTCAATGCTTACTGTGAATGCGTCAATATGGCGATTGTGTGCATCAACATTCAATTCATCAAATTGTTTGTCGCAAGCTGTATGAAAGCGTTTGTATATTTTATCTTTATCCTTAAATGGTACATGACCAATTTCGTTAAACTGTGAGATTAACTCTTTAAGAACTGAAACATCCTTTGAAAGATCTTCCAATAAATGGAAGTTTTCAATTTTTTCGATAATTTCCTTTTTCTTTTCTAAGTTTTCTTTTTCTTCTTCTTTTTGAGAAGCAAAAACTTTTTCTTTTTGTTCGAAGAAGTAATCGCAAGCAGCAATAAATTCTTTCCAAACGGCATCCGAATGTCTGCGAGGAACACTGCCAATCGTTTTCCATTCTTTTTGAATCTCAACTAGCTTTTTAGTTGTGTTTCTCCAGTCGGTGCTATCTTTTAGTTTTTCAGCTTTTTCAACTAAAGCCTTTTTCTTGTCCAAATTTGCTTGCTGTTCTTCTTTTATTTCTTTGTAGAACTCGCTTTTGTTTGCAAAGAAAACATCACAAGCTTTGCGATAACGCTCATATACCTTCACATTCATTTTACGAGATGCAAAACCTATCGTTTTCCATTTTTGTTGTAGCTGGATAATTTCTTCGGTTTTCTTTTCCCAGTCTTTAAATGTGCTTATTTGGCTGTAATCAATGGCTTCTAATTCTTCGCAAAGAGCAGTCTTAAGTTGAAGGTTTTCTTCTTCTTTTTCTTTGATAGTCTCAAAATGGGCTTGATGTTTTTTGTTGATTGTGCTCGATGCTTCTTTGAATCTTTGCCAAAGTGTTTCTCGCAATTCGCGCGCTACCGGACCAATGTGAGCCCATTCTTCATGTAGTTTTTGAAGTGAGTGGAATGCCGAAACTACATCGTCTTCATTTTCTAGTTTTTCAGCTGCTTCACAAAGTGCAGTTTTAAGTTCTAAGTTTTTCTTGAAGTCGTAGTCACGAAGTTCATTGTTGATTTTCAATAAATCATAGAAATTTTCAACATATAAGTTGTATGTTTTAAATATGTCAGTGACATGAGTTGCGGGAACTTGTCCAGCTTCACGCCAGTCTTGTTGCAGTTGTTTGAATTCAGCAACATGTTCGTGTACAGTATCCGGACTGTCAATAAATACTTTTATTTTTTTAATAATAGCTTCCCTTTTTTGTAGATTTTGGCTTTTTTCAGCTTCTAGTTCTGCATTTTGTTTAGCTCTTATTTCTTTGTAGTCGTTAAGTAAAGCTTTGAACTCGATCTCATATTCATTTTCTGCTTCATTTTCCACTTGGTCGTCATCATCTGCATTTGCTCTATCATCAGCTTCTTGTTTTAGCTTTTTGTAGAAAGTTTGTTTAATCTGATCCACATCAGTTTTGATGTTTTCTGTTTCAGCTTTTTCTACAAGTTCGCGTAGTTGTTCAACGAAATCGGCTAGGCTTTGTTGATTTGTTTCCGATACTGTTTCTTTAGTACTAATAGAGTTTTCTGTGTTTGAAACTACTTCGTTATCTAATAGTTCTTCTGCAGAGACCTTGTTTGTGTCAAGTGGGTTCATAATCAAATATGTATATGTTAAAATTAATACATGAGATGCAAAAATAGCATTTTTTATAGAATACCAGTGTTTGTATGGGAATAAATGGGGAGGACGGGAATGTGATTTATCTAATACAAAAAAAGAGAAGCCAATATGACTTCTCTTTTTCTTAATCTATATTTTGAGTTTTATCCGCCAATAATTGGTGATAAGAAATGCATCTGAACGATATAAAATGCTGCACCTGTAAGGTATCCTATTAATGTAATCAAAGAAATTTTCTTCATATACCAAATGAAGTTGATTTGTTCAATACCCATTACTACAACACCAGCTGCAGAACCAATGATTAAGATACTACCACCTACACCGGCACAGTATGCTAAGAAAATCCAGAATTGACCATCAACTGCATAATGTCCAACTGATGCGATATCGTACATACCCATTGCACCTGCAACCAACGGCACATTGTCTACAATAGAAGAGATGATACCAATAATGATGTTAATGATGTAGAAATTGCCCACTTTTTCATCTAACATTTTAGAGAAATCTCCCAAAATGTGAGTTTCTTTTAATACTGCAACAGAAAGAAGGATTCCTAAAAAGAATAAGATAGTTGAAGTATCGATGCGAGATAAGATGTGAGTAATTCTTGCTTTACGACTTTCTTCTACATGTTTCTTATTGTGGTATAAAAGTTCAGTATATACCCATAAGATACCCATGCCGAAGAATACACCTAAGAATGGAGGTAAATGAGTGATTGATTTAAATATTGGAACAAAAATTAAAGAACCAACACCTAAAATCAGGATGCTCATTTTTTCAGCTTTTGTGATAATGTTTGCAGCCGGGTGACCATGTGAGTTTTCTACATGGTGTTCCGCTTGTTTAATCTCTCCTTTCAAGAATGTAGAAGCAATAGCTACAGGAACAATTACTGAAATTAATGAAGGGAAGAATAATTCAGGTATTAAGTGAGATGTTGTTACGCTTCCATGAATCCAAAGCATAATTGTTGTGACATCCCCAATAGGTGAAAATGCACCACCACTATTTGCTGAGACAATTACAATTCCGGCAAATAACCATCTGTCTTGCTTGTCATGAATAATCTTACGCAATAACATTGTCATTACGATAGCAGTAGTCATGTTATCAAGAATTGCAGATAAGAAGAATGTAATAAACGCTAAGATCCATAATAGTTTGCGTTTGTTCTTCGTTGTGATTTTGTCTGTAATTACAGTGAAACCACCATGAACATCCACAAGCTCAACAATAGTCATTGCTCCAAGTAAGAAGAATAAGATTTCAGAAATGTCGCCTAAATGTTCAATAAGCTGAACCTCTGTTACTAATTTTTTTACATGCTCAAGTTGCTCCATGGTTGTAGCGCCGTGCATAATTGGTGCGTAGAACATGTAAGCAGTCCACAAAATTACTGAAAGCAATAGCGCTGTTGCTGCTTTGTTTACTTTTAACGGGTGTTCAAGAGCTATACATACATAGCCAAGAAGAAACACCGCAATCATAAATACAATCATTTTTTTGCTTAATTTAGTTAGTTATTGTTTTTGGTTTTAGATGGCACAAATGTAAAGCAAGTTTTATAACGATGTTCTCAAAATCATGTCTTTCTTGTTAAATTGTAATCTCGAGATTACAATTTTGATTTTTTTATTAAGCTAAAATAGAATGCTAGTTGTTGTAAATGAGGTGGTTTTGTTATGTTTTAAATCTATAGTAGAAAATTAAATATGTTGTAAAGCATATTTTTTATAAAAGAAAAATAATAAACAGAAGAAATTGTCGTTTATAGATAAAACAATAATTTGGAGAGCGAATGAAAAGAACTATTACACCAAAATTTAATTATTATTTAAGAGCAAGAATGGAACCTAAGAAATCAACTTTAAACTTTATAAAAGCCTTTGCCGCAGCTTATGAGTTTTCAAAGGATTTAAATAAAAAGGTGAAATATCCCGGACTTATACTTAACTAAACCAAACAAAGAGTTTCGAACAAATCGGAACTCTTTGTTTTTTTGTACATTTGCACAAAAATATTTACAATAATATAGAATGAGTTTGATTATTTCTCCCTCGTTATTATCAGCAAATTTTGGAGATCTTCGTGCTGATATAGAGATGCTTAATGATAGTGATGCGGATTGGTTGCATGTGGATGTAATGGATGGTGTTTTTGTACCAAATATTTCTTTTGGTTTTCCTATTATGGAGACATTGAAGAAGTATAGCTATAAACCCCTTGATGTGCATTTAATGATTGTTGAACCGGATAAATATATTTCTCGCTTTAAAGAAGTTGGTGCAAATATTTTAAATGTGCATTATGAAGCATGCACGCATTTGCATCGTACAGTTCAGCAAATTAAAAAAGAGGGGATGAAGGCTGCTGTAACATTGAATCCTCATACACCGGTTCATTTGTTGGAAGATATAATCGGGGACTTGGATATGGTATTGTTAATGTCTGTTAATCCTGGGTTTGCGGCACAGAAATATATAGAGAATACATATAATAAAGTGTCTCAGCTAAAAGAATTGATTTTGAAGAAGAATGCCCGAACTTTAATTGAGGTTGATGGTGGCGTGAATCTGGAAAATGCCGCTAAATTAAAAGAGCTTGGTGCTGATGCTTTAGTTGCAGGTAGTTCTATTTTTTCTACTCCTGATCCGAAAGAGACTATTGCGAAGTTTAAAGCAATTTAAGTGTGAGGGAATTTTTGCTAAGAACACCGTTTTTTAGATTATTCCTAGCTTTAGTAGTTGGGGTGCTTTTGTTTGAGTGCTTATCTTTCTCATGGATACTGCCTGTTTTATTAGTGCTGTCTGTTCTTTCAATAATATTGCATTTTTTAAGTAATAAAAAAGATAATTATAAACTCCGTTGGCTGTTTGGCTGCGGAGTTTTTTTGTTTTTTGCATCCTTGTCTTTTTATCTCTCTCAAAGCAAGGCTGAGCGTTTGCAGACTTATGATGTTGAACGAGCTGCAGTTTATAAGGCCATAGTGAAGAAAGCTCCTGTAGAAAAGCCGAAGAGTTATATGTTAGAGGTAGAGAATGTTGCCTTGGCATATGATAGTTTGCATTTTCAGGATACAGAGGGGAGGTTGCTTTTGTATGTTCAAAAAACAGATGAGGCTGGCAGTTTAAGAATTGGTGATGAGTTGTTGTTTGCTGCCACTTTGAAGAAGCCTTTAGGTGCCAAAAACCCGGAAGCTTTTGATTATTCAAAATATTTAAAAAGAAAAGGGATTGGTGCAACTGCTTATGTGAATTCATCGCAGTGGCGGCTTGTTAAAAAATCAGATGCGTTTTCAGTATTTCAGCTTGCTTCTGATTGTCGGAGATATCTGCTTTCGGTATATCGGGAATATAATATTTCAGGAGATGAATTTGCTGTATTGGCAGCCTTGACTCTGGGTTATAAAGATGAAATTCCGGATGATTTATATTTAAGTTACAGTAATTCCGGTGCTTTGCATATTTTATCCGTAAGTGGGTTGCATGTTGGTGTGCTTTTCTTGATTTTATCTTTGTGTCTGTCATTTTTAAATAAAACAGCCAAAACCCGTTTTCTAAAATCTTTGTTGATTATCATTCTGTTATGGGGCTTTGCTTTTATTACAGGTTTATCTGCATCAGTAATGCGAGCTTCTTTGATGTTTTCGGTTTTGTCTTTGGGTAATGTGTTTTCGTATAAGAGCAATGTGTATAATGCAATTTTCTTTTCGGCCTTTGTGCTTTTGTTAATAAATCCATCTGCACTATTTGATGTGAGTTTCTTGCTGAGCTATTCTGCGGTGTTGAGTATAGTGTATTTTCAGCCAAGGTTTAAGCGCTTGTTGTTTTTTGAGAATAATTTACTTAATTGGTCGTGGGACTTGTTTTGTGTTTCTATCGCTGCTCAAATTGGTACATTCCCAATCGGGTTGTACTTCTTTCATAAGTTTTCTAATCATTTTCTGTTGACAAATTTCTTGGCGATTCCATTAGCTACAGGGATTATTTATTTAGCTGTATTATTGCTTGTATTTTCGGCTTTGCCACAAATTGCGAGTTGGATTGCGTTGCTGTTGCAATATTTATTAAAAGCACAAAATAAATCTGTATTATTTGTTGATGGTCTGCCAAACGCAACACTCCAAACTTGGATTGGTAGTTGGGAAGTTGTTTTATTATATGCGTTAATATTAGCTTCAACTTTGTATGTATTAAAAAAGAATACTCGTTTTCTGTTCTTATCTCTGGTATTGGTTGTGGGCTTTGCCGGTTTGCGTTTGTATCGAAATTATGAAGGATATGTTCACGCTAAGTTGTATGTGTATGCTGATAATAAATCAACTTCAATTGATGTTTTTCATGGCGGAAAGCATGTTTTGTATTCAACAGATATTGATAGAATAAAATCAATCATGACTCCTTTTTGGTTGAAAATGCAAGTGGGTGATTGTGAGAAAGGTAAGTCTTTATCTGGCATTGATTTTTTCGAAGTTAATAATGCTCGATTTGCAGTCTTGACTGATGATAGTTTGAGAAATAAAACTTCAAATAAATTGTGCGATGTAGATTACCTTGTAATAGGTAATCATACGAAGTTTAAATATGAAGATTTAACAGGTATGTTTTCGTTTCGGAATTTGATAGCTGATTCCTCTATTTCAAAGTGGAAGATGAAGCAGTTGAAAGAAAAATGTAACGCAAATGGTATTCGGTTTTATTCTACGGATGAAAACGGAGCTTTTCAACTCTAAATTGGGTGAAATACTGTAATGGTTTGTATTTTTATTTGTAATTTTGTCAGTTCAAAAAAACTAGAAATATGCTTTCGAAAATTATTGTAGATGAACAAGTAGTAAAAGCGAAGAAGCTTATTTATGAAGCGGATAAAATTGCGGTTATTGCTCATGCGGCTCCTGATGGAGATGCGGTTGGTTCGTCTATGGCTTTGTATCACGCTTTGTATAGTCTGGATAAAGAAACTTTTGTGATTTATCCTGATCCATTTCCAAGTTTTCTTGGGTGGATAAATAGCGTAGATAAAGCAATTATTTATTCTCAGCAAAAGGAAGAAGCTGAGGCTGTTTTAAATGAAGTTGACTTGATTATTTGTGTTGACTTTAATGATCCAAAACGAGTTGGCGGATTAAAAGATGTTTTAGTAAATTCTGAAGTGACAAAGATTTTGATTGACCACCATCCGCATCCTGTCATGGAGCCTTGGAAATTGGTGATGTCATATCCTAAAATAGCATCAACCAGTGAGTTGGTTTTTCGTTTGATTTGTCGTATCGGTCATGCGGCTGATATTAATAAATATTCAGCAGAAGCTATTTATACCGGAATGATGACTGATACCGGTGGCTTTACTTTTAACTCAAATAATGAGGAAGTGTACTATATTATTAGTGAGTTAATTCGCAGAGGAATAAATAAAGATGAGATTTACCGAAAGGTATTTAATACATATACAGCAGATAGAATGCGATTAATGGGTTATGTGTTGGCTGAAAAAATGAAGATTTTTGCTGAACAAAAAACTGCTTTAATTGTATTAACGGCTGAAGAACAAGAGAAATTTAACTTTCAAAAAGGAGATGCCGAAGGTTTTGTGAATATGCCATTGTCTATTGATGGGGTTGTGTTCTCAGTTTTCTTGCGAGAGGATCCTGATAAAATAAAAATCTCATTGCGTTCACAAGGTAGCTTTCCTGCAAATGAGTTTTCTGCTAGATTTTTCAATGGTGGAGGACATTTAAATGCTGCCGGAGGTGAAAGTTACATGTCATTAGAAGAAACGATTTCTTTGTTTGAAAATGCTTTGCCTGAGTATACAGAGCAGTTGAATCAATAGCTGCCAACTAACTGAATTTTTATAAATAACTGATTGTAGGGTTTTGCCTTCAATGATTTTTTGAGATGAAATATATTATTATTCTTGGCGATGGAATGGCTGATGAGCCAATAGTGTCTTTGGGAAACAAGACTCCATTGCAAGCCGCTAATAAACCTAATATTGATAAGCTTGCGGCATTAGGTAAATGTGGTGTTTTACACACTATTCCTAATGGATTTCCTCCTGGAAGTGAGATTGCAAATTTGGCTGTTCTAGGTTATGATATTCCTAAAGTATTTGAAGGGAGAGGGTCTTTGGAGGCTGCAAGTATGGGCGTTGCTATTAAGAAAAAAGAAATGGCCATGCGTGTGAACTTAATCTGTATCGAAGACGAAAAGATTAAAAATCACTCTGCCGGACATATTAGTAATGAAGAAGCTACGGAATTAATTCAGTTCTTGAATAAAGAATTAGGTAACGATATAGTTAAGTTCTTTCCCGGTATATCATATCGCCATTTAATGTTGATAAAAGATGGTGTTAAGAATTTGAAATGTACACCTCCGCATGATGTTCCCGGAACTCCATTTCGTGATGTATTAATTAAGGCTGAAAAAGAAGAAGCGCAAGCAACAGCAGATTTGTTGAATGACTTAATTCTTCGTTCTCAAGAGCTTTTAAAAGATCACCCAATTAACCTAAAGCGTATTGCTGAAGGAAAAGATCCTGCAAATAGTATTTGGCCTTGGTCTCCGGGGTATCGTCCGCGCATGGAAACATTGCTTGAAACTTATGACTTTAGAAATGGAGCCGTAATTTCTGCTGTTGATTTGATTAAAGGTATTGGTATTTATGCCGGCTTGCAGTCAATTGATGTGGAAGGAGCTACAGGTTTGTATGATACGAACTATGAAGGGAAAGCACAAGCTGCAATTGATGCGTTGAAAGAAAGTGATTTTGTTTTCTTGCATATTGAAGCAAGTGATGAGGCTGGTCATGAAGGTGATGCAGACCTTAAAGTAAGAACAATTGAGTATTTAGATAAGAGAGTTGTGAAACCGATTTTTGAAGAAGTGTCTACTTGGGAAGAGCCGGTAACTATTGCTGTGTTGCCAGATCACCCAACTTTATGTAGAACCAAAACTCACACCTCGGATTCAGTTCCATTTTTGATTTATCGTCCTAATAAAGTGCCTGATAAGGTGACTGTATATGATGAGTTTTCAGTGCAAAAAGGTGGATATGGTGAATTGTATGGAGCTGAGTTTATGGACACGCTTACAGAAACAGGGTTCTTTGGGCAAATATTGCGTAAGATGAAACTATTTGTGAAAGAATTAATGGGGAAAAACGACGATAATTAATTGAATAATGAAATATTACAGTACAAATAAGATAGCTCCTATTGCAGATTTACAAGAGGCGGTAGTAAAAGGTTTGGCATCAGATAAAGGTTTGTTTATGCCGGAAAGAATTAAGCAACTACCTCAGTCTTTTTTTGATAATATTGAAAATATGTCTTTTCAAGAAATAGCATATGTGGTTGCAGATGCTTTTTTTGGAGAAGATGTGGAAGCCGATACGCTTAAACAAATTGTTTACGATACATTAAGCTTCGATACGCCTGCTGTTAAGGTGAAAGAGAATATTTATAGCCTTGAGTTATTTCATGGACCAACATTGGCATTTAAAGATGTAGGTGCTCGTTTTATGGCTCGCTTACTTGGCTACTTTATTTCTAAGCAAGGCGAAAAGGATGTAAATGTATTGGTAGCAACTTCCGGTGATACGGGTAGTGCTGTAGCAAACGGATTTTTAGGTGTGTCAGGTATTCGTGTATTTGTACTTTATCCAAAAGGAAAAGTAAGTCCTATTCAAGAGTGTCAGTTTACAACATTAGGGCAAAATATTACTGCTCTTGAAGTAGATGGTACATTTGATGATTGTCAGGCATTAGTGAAATCAGCATTTATGGATGCTGAACTTAATGCAAAACACAAACTTACTTCTGCAAACTCAATCAATGTTGCTCGTTTCTTGCCTCAGGCATTTTATTATTTCTATGCTTATGGGCAAATGAAGAAAATGGAGCCGGGCAAAGATGTGGTAATGTGTGTGCCAAGTGGAAACTTTGGTAATATCACAGCCGGATTATTCGGTAAGATAATGGGATTGCCAATTAAGCGCTTTATTGCTTCAAACAACAATAATGATATTTTCTTCAAATATCTTCAGTCTGGAGAATATAATCCTCGCCCATCTGTAGCAACTATTGCTAACGCAATGGATGTGGGTGATCCAAGTAACTTTGCTCGTGTGATGGACTTATATGACAATAATTTAGAGGCTGTGCGTGCAAATGTAAGTGGTGCAAGATACTCTGATGAGCAAATCGCTGAAACAGTAGCTGCTTGCTATAAAGAAACAGGTTATTTGCTAGATCCTCACGGAGCGTGTGGTTATCAAGCTTTGGAAGATGGTTTGACAGCTAATGAGGTGGGAGTGTTCTTAGAAACTGCTCACCCTGCTAAGTTCTTAGAAACTGTAGAAGGTATTATTGGCGAAAAAGTAGAGATTCCTGTAAAACTTCAAGAGTTCATGAAAGGAACAAAACAAAGCATTGAACTAACAAAAGACTTTGATGCGTTTAAAGCTTATTTAATGGAGATTTAAAAGAGCTATTCTTCTATAATAGAAAAGCGAAACCTGTTTGGGTTTCGCTTTTTTGTTTCTTGTTGGTGCAGATATTTTATCTAGCCCTTTTATTTGATGGATTTTTAATCCTTTGTTGATGTGTGATTATTAAATGCAAATCGGTCTTGGCTATTTAATAAGATTTTATTTCCCAAAGTTCTCCGTTGGGTATTTCTTTTAAAACAAAAGTTCGCTCATATCCATCGATAATTATTTTTGTTTTTGATTCTTTGAATCTACTCGTAGCAATTGTCTCTGCATCAGCATTGGGGTCAATGTATTTTTTCCAGAATGGAAAGATGTCTAGATATCTACCTTTTACATGCTTGAAGGTAAATATTGGTGTTCCTTTGACTTCCAAGGCTGTGTTTTCTCCTTCGTAATATACATGAAATTGCATATTGATTTTCTCTTTATCAGTTAATTCCTTTTCAGGAATTCCCGATTCTGTATATGAAACTATGTAATAATTTTTTGAGGCTCTAGAATAGTCAGCAGATTTAAAGTCGTAATTTCTTTTTGCATTATTAGCAAGGTAGTCGCTTATTTCTCTAACTTTTTCTTCATCGTCTTTTATTACTAGGTTTGACGATTCGCTAATACCAGTTGCTTGGGCTACTTTTTTACTTTTGTTAGAGATTTCTTCAGTTGCTTTTGAGGCTTGTTTAAGTAGACTTCCCAATTGAGCCTGACTGTTTATTCCTAGTGTAATTAAAATTGAAATGATAAAAAGATATTTCATATTAAATTTTTTAGTGTTTATATTTCAATGACAAATATAAATTATATGTTGAAATGGAACAAGTGTTTTCTACTTTAAAACAAAAAAAGGCGAAACCAGTCGGTTTCGCCTTTTACATATATAAGTGTAATTCTTATTTATTTACAGCTTTATAAAATCCTGATTCTTCAATATTGAATGTTCCCATAAAACGAGCTTGTTTGTCGGCTTCAATTTCATCTACAGAAACTAAGATTCCTGTTTCTTCAACATCACCAAACTCATCGTTGATTGATGTTCCAAATACTTTCATTGTTGATGAAAGACCCATGTAGGCGTTTACAAGTGGTGGGATGCTGTAACCAAGTTCTCTAACTGTTGTGTTTAGTGCTTTGTAGTCTTCTTTGTAATCAGCTCCGCAAAGGATGTTTGATAATTCCTCAGCCGAAGTTCCAAGTGGAAGTGGGTTGTATGGAGTAACTAGTTTGTCATTGCAGACAAAATATTTATCTAAGAAGGTAAGTATTAAGTCTCTCCATTTTGTTTCTTCTGTAGGGTACATTGTTACCTTACCAAAGAAATATTTTGTACCATCGTATACTCTAGTTAGTGCGCCTAATCCATCCCATAGGTTGTCAAGGGCAAATAAGCCTTTCGCACCTGCAAGTTTTGATTGGTATTCAAGTCTCACGAATGAGCGCCCAAGTTCAATTGTGTATGGAAGATATTCTTTGATAAATTTATCAGAGAAGTTAAACATGTGAGCAGTCGAAAGATTTGGCTGATTCTTTTCATCAAGATCGCATTCCTTACCAAGGAAAAAGCGATATCCACCAATAATCTCTTCGGCATCCGGGTTCCAAACAATCATTTGCAAGTATGGGTTTTCGCGAGTGTCACAGTCGTCTATGTCGCAGTCAAGACCTGTGCCTCCACCTCCTGCACGAAATGCAATTTCGCGTAAACGCCCAATTTCACGCATAGTGTTTGGTGCGTTTTTGGCAGAGAAGACATATAGTTCGTTGTTTGCCTTATTGGTTTTGCGTAGGAATTTATCCTCAGTTAATTCTGCTTTAATAAGAGAATTATCTATAGGATCAATAATTTGTTTCATCTTGGTCGGTTCTATCTTGTTTTATAAGCAATTTCTTTTACTTCTTGAGCCCACTTGTGTGGTGATTTGCTTTTGTCAAACATTTGCCAAGGGATTGGATCTCCAATGTGTACTTCAAATGTTTTGTTTTTGTTTCCAAACATTTCATGAGCTAGGAAAAGCATTTCGATGTTTGCTTTGATTCCTAGTCTTTTTCTAAAAAATGCAAGAGAATAAAAGAATATTGAATTTCTTCCAACAAATCTTATTGGAATGATGTCCATTTGGTGTTGAATTGCTCTTACAATAATTGTTCTTTTCCAATCGCAATCTGTAATTCCTTTACCCGGTTCATATCTTGAACATGCGCCGGCTGGGAAGAATAATATCGAGTTTTCTTCCTCAAAAAGGTCGGAAAGCTTATTTGAGAAATCTTTCATTTGAGCTCCATGTTTATTTACCGGTAGGGTAATGTCTTTTAGAGCTTCAAAGTTTAGGAGGATGTCATTTGCTAGAAGTCTAAATCTTCCTTGGCAATGTAGTCCTAGTATTTTTACTAATCCCATTCCATCTAGTCCTCCTAGGGGGTGGTTAGATGCGAAAATGTATTTTTTGTTTATGTCAATTTTTTCTAAACCTGTAACCTTAATTTTTACATTAAGATAGTCAAGTACTTGATCGCAAAACTCGACTCCTCCGGTTGCTTTGTTATTGTTTAAGAATGAGTTGACTTCATCTTGATGAATAACTTTTTTTAGCAACCACACTAATATTTTGGGTGCCTTTTTCTTTCCTTTCTTTTTTGAATTTAAGGTCTTCTCGACATCAACAAGGTTTGGCATATTGTTGCTTGTGTTTTTTTTAAAAGAGCCCAAAATTACAAATAATAATTTAAGTACAGCTTCAAGAGTGCTTAAAAAGAGCTATTTGTGCTGTTCTTTAGTGTTTTATTGTCACTGTTGTTTTTTTCTTTTTCCTCTATGTGTGGTCTTTAATTTTTGTTTTTTGTGTTGATGTTGATTTATTACACCACTTTCCACCACAATTTTCATTAGTATGATTAAAATGCTGTAATAAAGTATTTTAGTTAATGTATAATTTGTTGATAACTTGTCGGTAAAATGTTAGTTATATGTTTATATATCTTATATTTTTGTTGAAAAATAATATGGTGGTGGAAAGTGGGGTTTGTTTGATAAATGCTATTTTTGTCATCATAAAATTAAGTGTCTCATGTCTACATTTATTGGGAATATAGAAGCTAAGATTGATGTGAAAGGTCGTGTGTTTATCCCGGCTGCATATCGTCGTATGCTTGCGTCGGGTGAACGCAATGTGGTGGTGATGCGCAAAGATCCCGACAATAATTGTTTGGTGATTTATCCTGAAAATATTTGGAATCAAAAGCTTGAGGATTTTAAACGCAATTTAGATGAATGGGATCCGATTGATCAAATGTTGTTGATGCAGTTTGTGTCCGATGCAGAATGGTTGGATGTGGATTCTCAAGGGCGAGTTTTGATTCAAAAGAAATATTTGCAGATGATTGATGTTGAGGCTGAAGTGTTGTTTGTTGGTGGTGTTGATCGTTTTGCCTTGTGGTCAAAAGATGGATATGAATCGGCGAAATTGTCTTCTGCAGACTTTGCGAGATTATTGCGTGAGCGCATGAAAAAGAAACCTGAACAAGAATAAGGAA
The DNA here is from genome assembly GCA_963662245.2 of Paludibacteraceae bacterium. Classification (GTDB taxonomy): domain Bacteria; phylum Bacteroidota; class Bacteroidia; order Bacteroidales; family Paludibacteraceae; genus JAFGVL01. The sequence goes on from CAXXVQ010000008.1 coordinate 418,668, forward strand.
CTATGTCTGAAGTATATCATATACCTGCATTATTAAAAGAAACCGTTGATGGGCTTGATATAAAATCCAATGGGGTTTATGTCGATGTGACTTTCGGTGGTGGAGGTCACTCTAGGGAAATGTTGTCTCGTCTAGGTGAAAAAGGGCGGTTGTTCTCTTTTGATCAAGATGAAGATGCTTTGAAAAACAGATTGGATGACAATCGATTTGTATTTGTGAGAAGTAATTTTCGATTCTTGAAGAACTTCTTAAAATATCATGGAGTGACTGAAGTTGATGGTGTGTTGGGAGACCTTGGGGTTTCCTTTCATCATTTTGATGCTGCAGATAGAGGGTTTTCTTTTCGTTTTGATGGTGCTTTAGATATGCGTATGAATAAGCAGTCGTCATTTACGGCAGCTAATTTATTAAATGAGTATTCAGAAGAGGCCTTGGCGGATGTGTTTTATCTGTATGGAGAGTTGAAGAACTCTAGGCGTTTGGCGAAAAAAATATGTGAAGCAAGAGCTGTTGCTCCGTTCAAAACAATAAATCAATTTTTGGAAGTTGTGCAACCTCTTTTCTTTAGAGAAAAAGAGAAAAAAGAGTTGGCGAAAGTGTTTCAGGCATTGCGTATTGAGGTGAATCATGAAATGGATGCCTTGAAAGAAATGTTGACGCAAGCTGTTGAGGTGCTTAAGCCGGGCGGTAGATTGGTTGTTTTGACTTATCATTCTTTGGAAGATCGTCTTGTGAAGAATTTTTTCAAAGCAGGAAACTTTGAGGGTAAGTTGGAAAAGGATTTTTATGGTAACCCAATTACATCGTTGAAAGCGGTGAATAATAAAGCCATGGTGGCTTCGGATGAAGAGGTGGAGAGAAACCCTCGATCAAGAAGTGCGAAATTAAGAATAGCAGAAAAAAGATGATAAAAAAAGAACAATCAGGTAAGCTGAAAAAGGTATTGCAAGATATCATTTCTAATCCAAACTTTGGTGTTGTAGCCGGTTTGTTGAAAGATATGGTGGATGGGAATATTCTTGTGCGAAAGTCATTTCGTAAGCAGTATCCACTGTTCTTTATTATTGCAGCTTTCTTCATCTTATATATCGGTAATAGATACAATTGTGATAAAAATATGCGTCATCAAAGAGAACTGGTGAAAGATATAGTGGACTTGCGATATGAATTGCTGTCTATTTCGGCTCAGTTGACGGAAAAAAGCAGAGGTTCGGTGATTGAGGATTCTGTTTATTCACAAATATCTAGTTTACATGTGTCAAGAGTACCATCAATAATAGTAATGCCGGACTAAGTTTATGCCTTCTACTAAGAATACACATATTATAGTTCGTTTTGCAATCATCTATTTTTTTGTGCTAATCGGCTTTGGTTTAGTGATAAAGAAAATAATCACTATTCAGCAAGTTGAGAAGGATGAGTGGATGGCCTTAAGTGATAGCCTAAGAAAGGTAAGTCGTGTGGTTGAGGTTGAACCTTCGAGAGGAAATATTTTTTCTGATAAAGGAGAGCTAATGGCCTCAACAGTACCTACTTACTATTTGTATATGGATATGATGACTCCTGCATTAAGAGTGGATGACGGAGAGTTGTTTTGGGAGCAGTTAGATAGTTTGTCTATTTGTTTGTCTCAAAAACTGGAGGATAAAACAAAAATGCAGTATAGAACCGAGTTGGTTACTGCTTATAGGAACAAGAAAAGACATTTTAGAATTAGTAGAAAGCGTATTTCACACGCAGATTATAAGGATATAAAGCAATTTCCTATTTTTAGACTAGGCTGTAGAGGTGGTCTTGTTGTAAAGAAAATGGTTAAGCGTATTAAGCCTTATGGTTCTTTAGCCGCGGTTACGGTTGGAGACCTTTATGCTGAAAAAGGTAAAGGTGCAAAATATGGTATTGAAGCTGCTTTTGATCAATTTTTAAAAGGAAAGCCCGGGAAAGGGCATATTGAGCGTAAGGCCGGAGTGAATATTTTGGTAGATGATATAGCTCCTGAGGATGGAGCTGATATTACGACTACGCTAAATGTTGATATGCAGGATATTGCAGAGAAAGCTTTGCGTCAGAAGATTACACAAATCGATGCCGATAAAGGTGCTGTAGTCTTGATGGAAGCAAGTACCGGGGAGATTAAAGCTTTGGTGAATCTGACTCGTATTGATACTGGTGATTTTCGAGAGCTGGAAAGTGTTGCTTTGCCATCAAACCTTGAGCCTGGATCAACATTTAAGATACCTGCATTAATGGCGGCCTTGGAAGATGGTGTGGTGAAGCCTGATGATACTGTTGATTGTGGTGATGGTACCTGGCAATTTAACGACGAAGTGCTTATTACTGACCATAATACAGGTGAAAAAGCTAATGGGGTAATTCCTGTTCCTCAAGTGATTGTTCGTTCTTCTAATGTTGGTATGGCGAAATTGATTTATGAGGGTTATAAAGATAAACCTGAGAAATATATCAAAACCCTGCATAGAATGGGTGTGGGTATGCCCATTGATCTTGGATTCAAAGGTGTTGCCGAGGCATCAATTCTAGGCCCGAAAGAAAATCCTTTGTGGGCTCCATCTGATTTGGCTTCTATGGCTTATGGCTATTCTGTAAATATGCCTCTTTTGCACACTCTAACATTTTATAATGCGATTGCAAATAATGGGAAGATGGTGTCGCCATATTTGGTGAAGAAAATTTCTAAAGATGGTAAGCTGATAGAAGAGTTTGAACCCAAAGTGATGGTAAACTCAATTTGTTCTTCAAAAACTCTGGATATAATAAAAGGGATGATGCTTCAAGTTGTTGAAGATCCTGAGCATGCAACTGGAAAACCTGCTCGTTCAAAATATGTTCGTATAGCCGGGAAAACAGGAACGGCAAGATACGGTTATAATTATTCTGAAGGGAAAAATACGAATATAACACGCCATAGGGTGTTCTTCTGCGGTTTCTTTCCGTATGAGAATCCAAAATATACATGCATAGTTTTTATGCAAAATCCAAGGATTGGTGGTGCTGCTGGTGGTGCAATGGCTGGTCCTGTATTTAAGGAGATTGCTGAGCGGGTGATGGCATCTTCGTCAACTATGACTATAGATAAGTTTGTTGCAGATTCAAATCGGGTTATACATCCATATGTTGCTGCAGGAAGATTCTCAGATCTTCAGGTGGTTGCAAATGCACTAAACATAAAAACAGAACAAACTCCTAAAACGGATTGGGTAAAGGTTTCGGTTGATACAAGTAATGTTTTCCAGATAGAAGACTGTGAAATAGTTGAGACTCTAGTTCCTGATGTAGTTGGGATGGGATTAAAAGATGCAATTTATTTACTTGAAAAAACTGGCTTGAAAACTTCAATCAATGGCCGCGGTAGAGTTTACAAGCAATCAATAAAACCCGGAGTTAGAATTAACAAAGGAGATAGAATTTATTTAGAATTAAGATAATATACGATATGAAGCTAAACGATTTATTGCAAGGCATACCGGTAGTGAAACTACAAGGTGACGAAACTATAGAGGTTTCTTCTATTCAATTTGATTCACGAAAAGCTAGTACAGGAGACATGTTTATCGCTGTGCGTGGAACTGCATCTGATGGTCATGACTATATCGCTAAGGCTGTTAGTCAAGGTGCTATCGTTGTAGTTTGTGAGGAAATTCCTGAAGGGGTAGATGCCACTTTTGTTCAGGTTAAGGATAGTGCTGAGGCATTGGCGTTATTAGCTTCAAGTTGGTATGATTTTCCATCTACAAAATTGACTCTGGTTGGTGTTACCGGTACTAATGGTAAAACAACTACAGCAACACTTTTATACGATATGTTCCGCAAGTTTGGACATAAAGTTGGTTTGTTGTCGACAGTGTGCAACTATGTTGATGGAGAGGCTGTGCCAGCAACACATACTACTCCAGATCCGCTTGCATTAAATGAGCTTTTAGCTCGTATGGTGGATGCCGGTTGTGATTATGCCTTTATGGAGGTGAGTTCGCATTCAATTGTACAAAAGCGTATTGTCGGGCTTGATTTTGATGGAGGAATCTTCTCAAATATTACTCGCGACCATATTGATTACCACGAGACTTTCGAAAATTACTTAGCAGCTAAAAAAGAATTCTTTGATAAGCTTTCAGCAGATGCCTTTGCATTGACTAATCTGGATGATAAAAACGGAATGGTGATGCTTCAAAACACGAAGGCAAGTAAGAAAACATATTCTACTCGTGCATTGGCTGATTTTAAAGGTAAAATCCTTGAAGAATCATTTGAAGGTATGTTGTTGGAAATGAACTCAAAAGAAGTTGCAGTGCCGTTTATCGGGAAGTTTAATGTATACAACTTATTAGCTGTGTTTGGTGCAGCAGTATTGCTTGGAAAAGATGAAATGGAAGTTTTGCAAGTGTTGAGTACGCTGCATTCTGTTTCTGGTCGTTTTGAGACTTTGCGTGCACCTCAAGGTTATACTGCAATTGTTGATTATGCACATACACCGGATGCTTTAAATAATGTGTTAAGCACAATTAATGAAATCCGTGAAGGGGAAGGTAAGTTGATTACGATTGTTGGTTGTGGTGGAAACCGTGATAAAGGAAAGCGCCCTATGATGGCTAAAGAAGCTGTAAATGCCAGCGAACAAGTAATTATAACTTCTGATAACCCAAGAAAAGAAGACCCTCAGGATATTATAAACGATATGCTTGCCGGATTAGATAATGTGGAAATGAAGAAAGTGCTTTCGATTGTAGACCGTCGTCAGGCAATTAAAACCGCATGTATGATGGCGCAACCGGGAGATGTGATTCTTGTTGCCGGAAAAGGACATGAAGATTATCAAATCATTGGTGAGACTAAACATCATTTTGATGACAGAGAAGAAGTAAAAGCTTGTTTCTAAATAAAAACTAATAAAAAAATATACCCATGCTCTACTATTTATTTGACTACCTAGACAAAATTGATCTCCCGGGAGCCGGGATGTTTCAGTACATTTCGTTTCGTGCTGGATTAACCTTTATTGTATCCATGTTGATTGCTACTTTGTATGGTCGTAAGGTGATTGATTTTTTGCAGCTAAAACAAGTAGGTGAATTGGTTCGTGACCTTGGTCTAGAAGGTCAGATGAGTAAGAAAGGGACACCAACAATGGGTGGTGTTATCATTATTCTTGCCATCTTAATTCCAGTGTTGTTGTTTTCTCGTTTGGATAATATTTACATCATTTTGATGATTATCACAACAATTTGGATGGGTTTAATTGGGTTCCTAGATGACTATATTAAAGTTTTCAAGAAGAATAAAGAAGGCCTACAAGGTAAATTCAAAATTGTTGGTCAAGTTGGTTTAGGTTTAATCGTTGGGTTGACATTATACCTTAGTCCGCAAACCGTAATTCGTGAAAATGTAGAGGTAGTACATTGTAGAGAAACGGCAGAGCAAGTTGTTGAATATTCAAAAAATGATAAGAAGTCAACTGTAACAACAATTCCATTTTTGAAAAATAATAACTTGAACTATGCTGATGCCTTTAACTGGTTAGGTGAGCATAAGCAAATGGCGGGATGGATATTTTTTGTGTTAGTTACAATTTTTATTGTTACGGCAGTGTCAAACGGAGCAAACTTGACAGATGGCTTAGATGGTCTGGCAACAGGTTCATCAGCTATTCAGGGAGTCACACTCGGGGTGCTGGCATATGTGTCGGGTAATGTGAACTACGCCGGATATTTGAACATTATGTATATTCCTGGTTCGGGAGAGCTTGTGGTATATGCTGCAGCATTTATTGGAGCAACTATTGGTTTCTTGTGGTACAATGCTTTTCCGGCACAAGTATTTATGGGTGATACCGGAAGTTTGACACTAGGTGGTATTATTGCCGTATTTGCAATTGCTATTCATAAAGAATTATTAATTCCAATCCTTTGTGGGGTATTCTTAGTAGAGAATCTATCTGTAATAATGCAGGTTTCGTTCTTTAAGTTTACTAAAAAGAGATATGGTGAAGGTCGACGAATATTTAAGATGACGCCTTTGCATCATCATTTCCAAAAAGCGGGTAATAGTGGTATTCAAGCAATTATTCAGCGTCCGTTTAAGCCGCTTCCTGAATCTAAGATTGTAACTCGTTTTTGGGTTATCGGGATGATTTTGGCAGCCTTAACTATCATCACATTAAAAATGCGTTAAGAAGAATGAGTAACAAAATCGTTATACTTGGAGCAGGCGAAAGTGGTGTAGGAGCAGCAATCTTAGCGCATAAAAAAGGTTTTGAGGTGTTTGTGTCAGACTTATCTGCAATTAAACCTCAGTTTAAAAACAAACTGACTGAATATGGAATTGCGTGGGAGGAAGAACAACATACTGAAGAGAAAATTCTTTCTGCAAAAGAAGTGATAAAAAGTCCGGGGATTCCGGATAAAGCTCCAATTATTAAGAAGCTTCAAGCTCAAAATACACCGATTATTTCTGAAATCGAATTTGCCGGAAGATATACGCAGGCAAAAATGATTTGTATCACAGGAAGTAATGGGAAAACAACAACTACCATGCTGACATATCATATCTTGAAAAGTTCAGGATTGAATGTAGGCTTAGCCGGGAATGTTGGTCATAGCTTAGCGTATCAAGTAGCTGAAAAGAACTTTGATTATTATGTGTTGGAGTTAAGTAGCTTTCAGCTGGATAATATGTATGAATTTAAAGCGGATATTGCTATCCTTTTAAATGTTACTCCAGATCATTTGGATAGATATAATTATGAATTCCAAAATTATGTGGATTCAAAATTCCGCATCATTCAAAATCAAACTGAGAAAGATGCATTTATTTTTTGGAACGATGATCCTGTAATTCAGGCTGAACTAGCCAAAAGAGAAGTGAACGCAATTCAGTTCCCATTTGCAATGGATAAAAAACCGGGAATGCGTGCTTATATTGAGAACCTAGAGTTGGTGATACATTCATTGAAAGATGAATTTAGAATGCCAGCCGAGGATCTTGCCTTAGAAGGAGCGCATAATACTTATAACTCTATGGCGGCAGGTTTATCTGCAAATATTATGGATTTGCGTAAAGATAAAATCCGTGCCGCTTTAGCCGATTTCCAAGGAGTAGAGCATCGTTTGGAATATGTGGCAAGTGTGCGTGGTGTGAAATATATTAACGACTCAAAAGCAACCAATGTAAATTCATGTTGGTATGCATTGCAAAGCATGAAAACTCCTACAGTACTTATTCTTGGAGGAACAGATAAAGGAAACGATTATACTGAAATCGAAGCTCTTGTAAAAGAAAAAGTGCATACGCTAATCTTTTTAGGAGCTGATAACTCAAAACTAAATACCTTCTTTGGCGATAAAGGGGTAGATATTATTGATGTAAATTCTATGGAAGCAGCCGTAGCTACAGCATATAAAGTAGCCCAAAAAGGAGATACGGTTCTATTGTCACCTTGCTGCGCTAGCTTTGATTTATTTACAAGTTACGAAGATCGTGGAACGCAATTTAAAACTTGCGTAAAAAGCCTTTAGGTAGTAACTAGTGATTAGAAACTAGTTACTAGTGTAAAATGAAATACTAGTCACTGATTACTCATCACTATTTACTGATAACTAGTCACTGATAACTAAAAAAGATGAATAATTTTATCAAACGCTATATCAAAGGGGATATGACTATCTGGAGCATTTTTTTGTTCCTGTGTGTGATATCTGTCATTGAGATATATAGTGCAGGAAGTTTCTTTGTGAATAACAAGGATAATCATACTTCCGAGCTATTGCGTCATAGTACCTTCCTGATATTAGGGGCTTTGGTTGCATGGGGCGTGCATAAAATGCCTTTTAAATGGGTTCGTTTGGTAACTTATTTTATGTTACCGACATCAGCAATTTTGCTATTGATTTTGTTGTTGCCATCATCTCTTATTCCTAATATTCGTATTGCAGGATTTTCTCTTTTTGGAGTTGCTGTGGAGAATGACGCAGCTCGTTGGATGTCTATTTTAGGTTTAAAATTCCAGCCCTCAGAGTTTGCTAAGTTATCGTTGATAATTTATCTGGCGGATTTATTTACTGTAAAACCTGAGCGTTCAATTGTACTTACCTATTTTGCTAAGTTTCGCAAAAAAGAATTGGATGAGAAATACGCGAAGAAGTTGAAGTTTTGGATTGGGATGGGCGTACTTTCATTTTATTGTATGCTTATCTTGCCTGAGAACCTTTCTACAGCAGTTATGCTGTTTGGAGTTGGGGTAATTCTGCTTTTTATGGCAAATGTGTCTTTTGTGCGATTGATTATTGTACTCTCATCTATTGTTGTTGCCGGTTTGTTAATGTTTTTTATGGTAAAAGGATTGTCAAAAGAGACCTTAGATACTGTTGGAATGGGGCGTGCAAAAACATGGGAAAGTCGTATAAATAACTTTTTAAATGAGGATAAAAGCTCAAAATTCCAGTATACAGACAAAACTGCTCAAGTAGTTCATGGACAAATTGCCGTTGCGCGCGGTGGAACTTTTGGCGTATGGCCGGGTAATAGTATTCAGCGTGATTATTTGCCGCAGGCATATGCCGATTTTATCTATGCAATTATTGTAGAGGAAATGGGTTTGATTGGAGGGGTCTTTGTGATTGCGCTTTATATGTGGTTTTTATACAGAGCCGGAATTTTAGCCAAAAAGAGTCAATATGAATTTCCGGCATTGCTAGTGTTGGGTTTAGCGTTGATGCTCGTTTTCCAAGCTTTTATTAGTATGGCAGTTGCTGTGCACTTAGGTCCTGTAACAGGGCAGCCTTTACCGCTATTGAGTCGTGGAGGTACATCGGTTATTATTACTTGGTTGTATATTGGAATTATTCAGTGTGTAGCTCGAAGCATAAATGAAGCAGCTCAAAAAGAAGCTGTGAAGGCCGATAATTATGAAACTCCGTATGATTTGCCGGAGCAAGAAGACTCTCCTTTATTTGAAGAATCAGAAAATAAAAGACAAAATATTGAAAGAGATGAAATCGAATCCTAAAATTATCATCAGTGGTGGTGGAACAGGCGGACATATTTTTCCTGCCATATCTATTGCTAATGCGTTAAAAGCAAAGTTGGAAAATGTAGAAATCTTATTCGTAGGGGCTGAAGGTCGTATGGAAATGGAACGCGTACCGAATGCCGGATATAAGATTGTTGGTTTGCCAATTATGGGCTTTAATCGTTCAAACATGGCAAAGAACATTAAGGTGGTAATGAAATTGATGAAAAGTTTGTCGAAAGCTAAAAAAGTTGTGAAGGATTTTCAACCTGATGTAGCTGTTGGAGTAGGTGGTTATGCAAGTGGTCCAACGCTGCGTGCGGCAAATTGGGCAGGTGTGCCAACAGTACTTCAAGAGCAAAATTCATATGCTGGAGTAACCAATAAATTATTGGCAAAAAAAGCAGCTAAAATTTGTGTTGCTTATGATGGTATGGAGCGTTTCTTTCCAAAAGAAAATATTATTAAAACAGGAAACCCTGTGCGTCAGGATTTGACAGCAGGTTTAGATAAAAAAGAAGAGGCTTATAAGTTCTTTGGTTTTTCTGCTGATAAGAAAACGATTCTTATCGTAGGTGGAAGTTTGGGTGCTCGCACCGTGAACCAAAGTGTGATGGCTTACCTGAAAGAAATATCAGAATCTGATGTTCAAGTGATTTGGCAAACAGGTAAATTCTATATTGACGATGCTAAAAAAGCAGCACAGCCATATACTTCACCAAACTTGGTGGTAACTGATTTTGTGAGTCGTATGGATTTAGCTTATAGTATTGCTGACTTAGTGATTTCTCGTGCCGGAGCAAGTTCAATTTCAGAACTTTGTTTATTACAAAAACCAGTTATTTTAGTGCCTTCTCCAAATGTGAGTGAGGATCACCAAACACAAAATGCATTGGCCTTGGTGCGCAAGGATGCAGCGGTTATGATTACTGACTTAGAAGCAAAACAAAAATTGATTCCTGAGGCTTTACGCTTGGTAAAAGACAATGCGAAATTGAAAACATTAGCAACCAATGTAGAAAAGCTGGCTGAGAAAGATTCGGCTAATCGTATTGCAGACGAGATTATCAATTTGATAAAATAAAAATACTCTTGCGCCCCTTCAGGGCTTGGGTGGAACTCTGTTCCATTTCATAGGGTGTTGCCCTACGCTAATGCTATGAGGCTTTCAGCCTAAAGCCGAAACTGAAGGAGTTATATATGTAAACCCTGAAAGGGTTTTAGCAATAGAATAGGGCAACGCCCTATTAAAATAGTAAACGAAAATTTAGCCCTGAACCGAAGGTCAACGACCAATGGGAGTTAAAGGGCGAAAGAAAAATAACAAATGCCACAATCATTATCAAAAGTCTATTTGCATATAACCTTTAGTACAAAGGGGCGTTACCCATTTATTGATGATGAAATAAAATCAAGATTGTTTGAGTATCTTGGAGGTATTTGTAAAGGTTTAGAATGTAATCCAGTCGAGGTTGGAGGTTATAAAGACCATGTTCATATTTTGTGTTTATTATCAAAGAAGGTTTCATTAATGAAATTAATGGAAGAAGTGAAAAAGCAATCTTCCAAATGGATAAAGACAATTAATTCAAAATATGAGCAATTTTATTGGCAAGATGGTTATGGAGCTTTCTCTGTTAATCCATCAGAGATTGATGTTGTAATTGCTTATATTAAAAATCAGAAAGAGCATCATAAAAATAAACCATATAAAGATGAGTTGTTAGCTTTTTTGAAAAAATACGGAGTAGATTATGATGAGCGATATTTGTGGGATTAATGGTTAGTTTAGTTGCTTGCGCCCCTTCAGGGCTGGGTGGAACTCTGTTCCATTTCGTAGGGCGATGCCCCACGCTAATGTTATGAGGCTTTCAGCCTTGAATTTGAAATGAATAAATGCAATTATAGCCCTGTAGGGGCGTACGCAAAAGCATAGGGCAACGCCCTATGAAAATTGTAAATAATTAAGATAAAGCCCTGAAAGGGCGAAAGAGATAAAAATGAAAAAAACGATTTTATCCATATTAGTTTTCTTGTTTTGCGTATTGGTAAATGCACAATATCAAGAAGGAGTGCAGGTAGAAAAGTTATTGCAAACAGATACTACGGTTATTGGTCAGAAATTAGCTTATCCAAAAACGGATAATGCTGAGTTCACCATGGCAAAAGTGATAGTTCCTGTAGGGAAACAAACAGGCTGGCACAAACATGAGATTCCTGTTTTTGCTTATGTGCTAAAAGGAACTTTGATAGTGGAATTAGAAGATGGTAGTAAGAATATTTACCAGTCAAATTCTACTATTTCGGAAGTGTTTGATACACATCACAACGGATATAATGCCGGTACTGAAGATGTGGAACTGATTGCAATTTATTTAGGTGTTAAAGGGGAGCTTTTATCAGAGAAGAAATAATCTATGAGAGTCAGGATTCATATAATATTTGGATTTGTTTTTTTATTATTTGGATGTGCTCCTAAGGTATTTAATTATGAGTCTGTAAAAAAAGACGATTTATACTTTCCATCTAAACAAGATTCCGTTGAATTAGGATTGAAGTGTCAATTAAATTCTTCAACAAATAAATGGTATTCGAGAAATTTACATTGTTTAGATGAGCCGATTCTTTTTAAGAATAAGTCAAAAGGGTACGAAGTTTATAGATTTACACATATACCAACATGGTCTGGGGCTAGTAGTTATAGAATTCAAAAGAAAGATTCTGTTGTTCAGATAGAATATTCTCATTGTAGTGGTCAAGGAGGATATGAAGCAGGGAGATTGTATGAGTGGAAGAATAAAAAACTGACTATAAAAGATTGGATTGAGTTTCAAAAAATGATTGATTCGCTTTGTTTCTGGAGGTTAGAAGCAAATGGAGAAAGAAGAATGTTTGATGGAGAAACTTATATCTTAGAAGGCTTGATTGAAGGTGAATATCATTTTGTTGAAAGAGATACTCCAAATCAATTTGAGGATACAACGGAATTTGCAAAAGTGTGTTCTTTTTTAGAAGAACTGTATTATAAAAATTAAATGAAAAATTACACCTCATATTATTTTTTAGGCATAGGCGGCATTGGAATGAGCGCCTTAGCTCGTTATTTCCATGCTAAAGGTTACAAAGTGGGCGGTTATGACCGTACTTCTACTGTGTTGACAAAAGAGCTGGAAGGTGAAGGAATTGAAATTCACTATGAAGATGAGGTGGCTATGATACCGGATGAATTTAAAAATCCCGAAACTTGTTTTGTGGTAATTACTCCGGCTATTCCTGCTGAACATAAAGAGTGGGCATATTTCCGAGAGCAAGGTTTCCAGATTAAGAAGCGTGCTCAAGTATTAGGTGATATCACACGCGTAGGTCGTGGTTTGTGTATTGCCGGAACGCATGGTAAAACTACAACATCTACCATGACTGCACATTTGCTGCACTCATCACATGTGGAGTGCAATGCTTTTTTAGGTGGAGTATCTAAGAATTTTGATAAGAATTTATTGCTGTCGGATAAGACAGATTTAGTGGTGATTGAGGCTGATGAGTACGATCGTTCGTTTCATCAACTGTCGCCATATATGGCCGTGATTACAGCTGCCGATGCAGACCATTTAGATATTTATGGAAGTGCAGAAGCCTTTCGTGAAAGCTTTGAGTATTTTACTTCATTAATTCGTGAAGGTGGATGTTTGATTATGCGTAAAGGAATTCCGGTTACACCGAAGTTGCAGGATGGTGTTACGCTGTATACTTACTCTGCTCAAGATGGAGGAGATTTTCATGCTGAGAATATCCGTATTGCAAATGGTGAAATCTATTTTGATTTCGCAACGCCTAAAGGAGTGTTTAAGGATTTTCAATTAGGTGTTCCTGTTTTAGTAAATGTTGAAAATGCTGTTGCGGCTTTGGCTATGGCTTGGCTAAATGAGGTGACTGAAGATGAATTGCGAGTAGCAATTGCAGCGTTCAGAGGTATTCGTCGCCGATTTGATTTTCATGTAAAAGGGGAAAAGGTTTCGTATTTGGATGATTATGCACATCACCCAAAAGAATTAGAGCAAAGTATTGGTTCTATCAAAGCATTGTTTCCAGATAAAAAAGTGTGTGGAATTTTCCAACCGCACTTGTATACTCGCACTAGAGATTTTGCACCTGAATTTGCGCAAGCATTGTCAAAATTGGATGAAGTGATTTTGTTGGATATCTATCCTGCTCGTGAGTTGCCAATACCGGGAGTGAGTTCACAAATTGTTTTTGACCAAATTGAGAATCCGCAAAAAACATTGCTAAGCAAAGCGCAGTTAATGGCTGAGCTACCAAAGCATGATTTTGATGTCTTAGTGACAGTTGGAGCAGGTGATATTGATAAATTTATTCCTGAAATTAAAGCGTATTGTGAGTCTTTGAATAAAGCATAATTATGAAAAGAATTAAGTGGAAAAATTTAGGCATATTGGTATTGGTCATCGTTTCGGTGGTGTACCTTATCGTGGCTATTGTGCATTTTTCCAGTTTAGATGATAAGGCAAAATGTGAGGATGTAAATGTAATTATTAAGGATAGCGCTAGCTTGCAATTTATTAATGAGAGCGATGTTCGTAAATTATTGCATGTTAATAATCTTAATCTCCAAGGAAAGCTTCTTTCTGAAATTAATATTGAAGAAATTGAACGCACATTGGAAAAGAGCCCAATGATAAAAAAAGTGGTTTGCTTCAAAAATTCTACGAATGATATTAGTTTGCAAGTTTGGCAACGCGAACCGATATTTAGAGTTATGGGGCGTAAAAACTACTATGTAGATATCGAAGGGAAAATATTACCTATTTCAAATAATTTTGTTGTCCATGTCCCTATCGTTACCGGAAGCGTAAATGAGAAATTTGCGACTGGGAAGTTAATGGAATTTATATTATTTTTACGGGACAATGAATTTTGGAATGCTCAAATTGAGCAAATTGATGTAGCTTCTGATAGTCAAGTTGTGTTGATTCCACGGGTTGGAAGACATGAGATTATTTTAGGAGAACTGGATGGATATCAGCATAAATTGAAAAAGCTGAAAACTTTTTATCTCAATGGCCTAAATAAAGTAGGCTGGGGAGATTATAAAAGCATAAATTTAAGGTATAAGAATCAGGTCGTTTGTACAAAAAAATAAGAAGATAAGTATGTCAAATTACATAGTAGCAATTGACTTGGGGAGTTCCAAGATAACCGGAATGGTCGCCCAACGAAACGATGAAGGCTTGCTGAATATTTTGGCAGTGGAGAGCGAACCGTCGATGGGTGTCCGTCGTGGGTTGGTTATTAATCATAGTGAGGCGGCAGGTTGTGTTAGCCGCATTATTAAGAAGCTGCAAAATAGAGTTAAGATAGAGATCGGAAAAGTATATGTAGGTTTAGGAGGACATACCCTGAAAACTGTTGGGAATGTTGTTCCTCAGGTATTTGATGGTGAACAGGAACTTACTGAAGAGCATGTAAAAGTATTGTATAATCAAAATTTGAAATTGAATTTTGAGAATGCTTCCGTATATGAGATAATGGAACAAGATATTTTGTTGGATGGAGAACGCGAGTTTAATCCAATAGGATGTTTTTGTTCACATGTTGAAGGTCATTATCTGTTAGTGCTAGGTAAGCCTGGTATTAATGAGCGTTTGTGTAGTTGTTTAGAGCGTATTCCTCAAGGTTTGGCAGGTATGTTTACCGGTCCATTTGCCATGAGTGAGGCTGTTGTTTCTCCTGATGACAAAGAATTGGGTTGTGCTGTGATTGACTTTGGTGCTGAAACAACTAGTGTAGTTGTGTATGCAGACCATTACATCCGTCATATGTCTGTAATTCCTTTAGGAGGTAAAACAGTAACTCAAGATATTCGTGACTTAAAAGTAACAGCTCTTGATGCTGAAAAACTGAAAAAGAATTTTGGTTATGCTTTGGTTGATCTTGATAAATCACCAAAGGCAATTACAATAAAATCTACAGCAGGAGAAAATGTAGTTCATACACGAGAGCTAAATGCAATTATTGAGGCTCGTATGGATGAAATTCTTGATTTGGTTTGTGATGAAATTTACAAATCAGGTTATATGGAGAAACTAGGAGCTGGAGTAATCATTACCGGGGGTGGTTCTCATCTTAAAGGCTTATCTGAGTTGATTAATCTGAAAACAGGAATGCCAGTGCGTGAGGGAAGTTTTGCACATCAACTTGTTTCTACAGTTGATGAGGAAATTTTATCTCCAGCCAATGCTTTATTAGTTGGCTTGGCAAACTTCGGATATGAGAATTGTGTAATGGAGCAGAAGAAAGAGGATATTAAGCCTGTTGATCCTCCAAAATTACCACAAAGAGACCAGTCGAACAAGAAAAGTCGTTTTAAGGATTTTGGAGAAAAAGTTTCAGGATTTCTTTTTAACGATCGTGATTTCGAATAAAAATAAAAACACAAAGCGATATTCCTATGGAAGCTATTGACTTAATAGAATTTGATGCTCCGGCAGAACATTCATCAATCATAAAAGTAATTGGTGTTGGTGGAGGTGGAAATAATGCCGTAAACCACATGTTCCGAGAAGGTATCAAAGATGTATCATTTGTTATCTGCAATACCGATAATCAAGCGTTAAACAAGTCTCCTATTGAAAAGAAAATTCAGTTAGGACCTGAAGTAACATCCGGATTAGGTGCAGGAAATAATCCTGAAGTTGCCAAAGCAGCAGCTGAAGAAAGTATTGACGAAATCCGTTCTATCTTGTCCGGAAATACAAAGATGGTATTTGTTACTGCCGGTATGGGTGGTGGAACCGGAACCGGTGCTGCTCCTGTAATTGCCAAAGTAGCTAAGGAGATGGATATCCTTACTGTGGGGATTGTAACCATTCCATTTGCCTTTGAAGGAAATAAAAAAATTGCTCAGGCTTTGGCCGGAGTGAAACAAATGAGTGATAATGTAGATGCTCTTTTGGTTATTAATAATGAGCGTTTGCGCGACATATATCCGGAGCTGGATTTATCAAATGCTTTTGCGAAAGCAGATGATGTTTTAAAAGATGCAGCAAAAGGTATAGCTGAGATTATCACAATTCACGGACATATCAATGTTGACTTTGCCGATGTCAATACTATCATGCGAGATGGTGGTGTTGCCATCATGAATACAGGGTATGCCTCGGGTGAAGGTCGTTTGCGTAAGGCAATTGATGATGCATTAGCTTCGCCACTATTGCGTAATAATGATATTCGTGGAGCTAAGAAAATCTTACTTAACTTCTACTGTCGTCAAGATGAAACAGCAATTAAGATGGATGAAATTACGCAAGTAAATGAATTCATGGAAACTGTTGGTCAGGATGTGGAAGTTATTTGGGGTGTATGCTTTGATAATGAACTTCAGGAGGAGGTAAAAATTACCTTAATAGCAACCGGTTTTGGTGTAAATGATGTTGCTACACCTGTTTCTAGAATGCCTGTTGTAGATTTAAATACAGCACCTGAGCCTGCTAAAGATATTTTTTCACAGCAGCCTGAAATTATTACAGCGGTTCCTGAACCACAAGTGCATGCACATACTCAGTCGCAGCCTGTTGTAGATAAAGAAATGTTTGAAGAGTATTATGGTAATACGAAAGCAGAACAACAGAAAAAAGCTGATAATTTCGCAAGTATGGTTCAGCATATTGATGATGAGAAAGTAGTAGAAGAACTTGAAAATATACCTGCCTATAAGCGTAGAGTGCAAGGCGGAGGTCCTCAAGCCTACAAGCCAAGAAACATAAATCAATAAAACTAATAAAAATAATGAAATTAATGTGCTAATGTTACGCGTGAAGTCTACAGAGATTTTATGTATTAATTGGCACATTATTCTTATTTGCACATTTGCACATTGAATATTATATGAAAAAAAATAACGGCAGACGCTCTGCCCCGAAAGATAAACCAAAGCAAACATCTATACGCGTTAAAGAGCCGATGGAATTAATGACATTTCTCGGCTTTCATTTTAATGGTAAAAGCCGTACGGCATTAAAGTCAATGCTGGGTCAAAAGCATGTGTGTGTGAATGGTAAAGTTGTTACACAGTTTAATCATCAATTGCAAGTTGGCGATAGCGTAACTCTTAATTCTGGAAAAGTAGAATATGAGTTAAGAAGTACTCGTGTAAAAGTTGTGTATGAAGATGATTATTTGATTATCATTGACAAGCAAGAAGGACTTTTGGCAGTAGCAACAGATGAACGAAAAAAAGAAACTACTGCTTTTAATATTGTTTCAAATTATTTGAAGAAAAAAGATCCTAGAAATCGTTTGTTTGTGGTGCATCGTATAGATAGGGAGACTTCAGGTTTACTTATGTTTGCTAAGACAAAAGAGATGCAACTAGCCCTGCAGGATAACTGGCACGAGAATATTCGTGAACGAGTTTATGTTGCTGTGGTAGAAGGTGTTCCTGATAATGAAGAAGACACCATTGTTTCATATTTAAGAGAAAGTAAAGCGTTTAAAATCCATTCTAGTAATAGTAGTGACGAAGGAAAAGAGGCTGTTACTCATTATCGTGTTGTGCGCAAAACAGATAAATACGCCTTGTTGAAAGTTGAGCTTGAGACTGGTCGTAAAAATCAGATTCGTGTACATATGCAAGAGATTGGTCATCCTATTATCGGAGATAAAAAATATGGAGCCGGACCATCACCAATAGGTCGAATTGCCTTGCATGCTCGTTCTATAGCTTTTAATCACCCGGTTACGAAGGAGCCTTTGCGTTTTGAAACTCCCATACCGAAAAAGTTTATGTCTCTTTTTGTAAAGCTTAAGAAGGCTGAGAAGGAGGAAGAAGATTAGATTTTAGTATAAGTCAAGTTTTTTATCAAAAAAGGTAAATGAAAGCTTATAATACAAATCATATGTTTTTAGCAAAGACAGCTAAAACTCACATTCAGATGCTTAGGTTCGCTGCGACTGGTGGGATTGGGACTTTGGTTGATTATCTTTTGCTGTATTCACTTACTGAATATTTACATGTGTATTATTTATTCTCAGCTGTTATTAGTTTTTTTGTGTGTATGGTAATCAATTACTTTCTTTCCATTCGCTGGGTTTTTAATAAAAGGAAGTATGGTACTGGTGTGAAAGAATTTGGGCTATTTATTTTAACAGGAATAGGTGGGTTGCTATTAAATGAAGTTCTGATTTGGGCTTTTACAGAAAAACTAGGAATGTATTATTTGTGGTCAAAAACCATGGCATTAGTTTTTCTGTTTTTATATAGTTTTTTTGTTAGAAAAGTACTGTTATTCAGATAATTTATTTACCTCAGTTTGTAAAATACGAACTGAGGTTTATTTTTCTATCCAAAACCACCCTTTCTTAGCCGGTTTTCCTTTCTCAAGTTCCAAAATATAGAAATATGTTCCTGCAGGAGGTCTGTTGCCATTTTTTGTTGTTCCATCCCAATCGTTAAGATATGGTTTAGCTTCAAAAAGTTTATTTCCCCAGCGATTAAGAATCATGATGTGATTGTTCGGATATTTTTCAAGATTATCAATCACAAGATAGTCATTTACTCCATCGCCATTAGGTGAGAAACCTTGTGGTACATTAATGTCATAGTCAAGAATAACTGTAAGTTCTAAATTTACAATACTGTCACAATTGTACATGTTTAGTAAGTATGCCCAATATGAGCCGGATTCAGTATAGCTTTCTCCATTAAACTCATAATATTCATCTTCATTAATAGTAGCACTTAGGAATATGCTGTCAATTTGATTAACAGTAAGGTTTAAGGTGAAAATGCTGTCGCAGCCTGTAGCTGTTGATACAGTATCACTATAAATGCCCGTTTGTATAAGCGTATCACCTCTAAAAATAGTGTATTCATCAGAGCAAATGCTTTTACTAGAATTTATCAGCTTTGGACCCTTGTATAGGTGTAAGGTGATAATGCTATCACAGCCTTCTAAAGTAGTAAGAGTGTCAATGTAAGTTCCACTGGCATTTAGTATCTCACTATTGAAATCATAAGTTTCGTTTTTACAGATGGAGTCGTACAGTACGGTGTATAATTTCCTTATTGTAATGGTAATTGAATCAATTTGCGAGTTGTAATTACCATAACTGGAGTAAACATAATAGGTGGTGGTGTCAATTGGGTTTACTGTAATAGATGACCCCGTTTCAGCTAATGTGTCCGTTTGTGTAAACCAGGTGTATTGGGCATCCTTAATACTGGAAGTGCAACTTATGATTACACTTTCTCCTTTACATATAATGGTATCAGAAGCTGTAATATTGTTTTCTGCCTTTCTTAGCCAAATATTACCGCTAATAGTGTCAGTCATGCAGGAGCGGACTATGAGCATTGAAATAGTGTTAACTCCATCATTTAAATCAGATGCAGGAAGTTGCCATGAGTATGAAACTTGTCCGGTATCATTCGGTTGTAAGTAAATACTATCATTAACTACCCAAATTACGGAATCAAATTCAGAGCCTATTTCTCTGGAAATTGTAACGGTATCATTTACATCATAGGTATTTGTTTCTTCTTCTGTGTCAAAATAGATCGTATTTAAGCTGTCAGAGCTATTGCCTACATTGTAATAATCTTCAAGATTGTATAGCGAACAGCCCATGGTATAACCATAAGATTCATACTTGATGCTGCTATTGTTGGCATAACCATATACATAAGCCATATATCCTTCATTACTGATTAAAGAGTGTGAAGTTGAATCTATTTCGATAACGGCAAAGGAATAAGCTGTGTCTTGTGCAAATGGTTTAAAATAGCTGCTTATTTCACTTTCATCCAGATAGATGTCAGAGATGTTGTCGGTTTTGGTTTTGACTTGTAGGTAATGATTTGTTATTCTAGGAGTTGGGCAGCTTGCAAATATTGATTCTTTAAGAGTCTGCTCTGCGGGGTTTATCCAAAGCATAAATGGATCTCCAAAACCGGAGCAGTTACTTCCTATCGCATATTGAGTTACAGAGATGGGTTTGTCGCCTTCAATTAATACACCTGAATAGCTAGCATCTGCTTCTATATAATCTCCTTGGTTTATTAATTGGGTATTGTTTTGGTTGTCAGATTTAATGCTTATTAAGGTGTTGTCTTCCTTTGGGATGATTATGACTTTAGAATCCGTAGGTCTATCCATTGTGCTATTAACAAGATATTTCTTTCCCCAAGTATTAATTGGAGGGACTTGTTCTACAAGGACATCACAGCAGCAGCAAGAGTTTTCGTTTATGTAAGGGACATAAGGACAATAATTCCCGGAAAAAACAGCCAGCTTTTTGCAGTTTAAGGATTTAATTGTTGAGCCTAATAAGTTATAACCTGTTAGTAGAATAGTTTCCCCTTTGTTTAGCAATTTGGAGTAGGTTACATTGTCATTGTATCTTGTTGGAACTCCATTCTCATTGTCAATACCGTTATTTAAGCTAAATTCAACTTGCGTGTTGTCTTCTGTTGCAACCGCAATAAAGGTTGATGTGCTGTCATCAATATAGCTTGCTATTTTGTATGAATAGCCTAAAGCTGAGGTTGGAAGTACACATGAAGCATCAAAACTATTTGCTTTTTGGTTACCTAAGTAGAGTGCAACAGTATCAGTAGTGGTAATATAAATTCCTTTTTGGAAAATTCCCACAGTGTCATTTACGCTCGTGCAATATGATTGTTCGTAAGGTATGTAAACCTTTTCAATCGTATTTGCTGCAACAGAAAAGCTTTGTGAATATCCGGTATTGGGGTTTGAGACTGTTCCCGAACAGCCATTCTTTGAGGAGACAAGGATGTATAAGTCTAGATAATGCTCTGGATTTGAATTAACCTGCTCTTGGCTAATTCTTCCATAAAAGCTTAGCCAGAACTCTTTGCCAAGATTTGTTTTTTGGCTAAAAAGAACTGTGGTAAATAAGCTGGTTAGAAATAAGAGAAGAATTCTTTTGAACATGTCATTCCTTTTTGATGTCTCAAAGATATAAATTTCATTTATAGATATTTAAAAAGAAAAAGCCATTACTATTGAGTAATGGCTTTTATTATTTTTTATTGACTGTTTTAGTCTAATTTTAACACAGCTAAGAAAGCTTTCTGTGGAACTTCTACATTTCCGATTTGCTTCATACGCTTTTTACCTTTTTTCTGTTTCTCAAGCAGTTTACGCTTACGCGAAATATCACCACCATAACATTTTGCAGTTACATCTTTACGCACGGCCTTGATAGTTTCACGAGCGATAATTTTAGCTCCAATAGCGGCTTGAATGGCGATATCAAATTGTTGGCGAGGAATAAGCTCTCTTAATTTTTCGCACATGCGACGACCAAGAGTTACAGCATTGTCAAAGTGAATCAATGATGACAAAGCATCCACAGACTCACCATTTAGAAGAATGTCTAATTTGATAAGTTTTGATGGACGATAGTCAATCATATGGTAATCAAACGATGCGTAACCTTTAGAGATGCTTTTTAGTTTATCATAAAAATCAAATACGATTTCACCAAGAGGCATTTCGTAGATTAATTCAATTCTATCTCCAGAAATGTATTCTTGCTTAATAAGATCGCCTCTTTTGCCTAAACAAAGAGTCATAATTTGACCAATATAGCTTGTTTTTGTGATGATAGAAGCTTTAATGTATGGTTCTTCGATTCGGTCAATATGAGTAATATCCGGTAAGCCTGATGGGTTGTGTACCTGAAGCATTTCACCTTTTCTTGTGAAAACCTTATATTGTACATTGGGTACAGTAGTAATAACGCTCATGTCGAATTCACGATCAAGGCGTTCTTGAATGATTTCCATGTGAAGCATGCCTAAGAAACCGCAACGGAATCCGAAACCTAGTGCTGCTGATGATTCAGGTTCAAAAGTTAGGGAAGCATCATTTAGTTGAAGCTTCTCCATTGATGCTCGAAGATCTTCATAATCTTCTGAATCAATAGGATAAACTCCGGCAAATACCATTGGTTTTACTTCTTCAAAACCTTCAATTGCTTTGTCACAAGGTTTAGATACTTGCGTAATGGTATCTCCAACTTTTACCTCTTTTGAAGTTTTAATACCAGATATGATATATCCAACATCTCCTGCACTCAAGCTTTTTTGAGGCATCATATCTAATTTAAGAACTCCAATTTCGTCGGCATCATATTGTTTTCCGGTAGCAACAAACTTAACTAAATCGCCTTTGTTGATTGTTCCGTTAAGAATCTTGAAATATGCAATGATACCTCTAAATGAGTTGAAAACAGAGTCAAAAATCAAGCATTGAAGTGGAGCTTCCGGGTCACCTTTGGGAGCAGGTACACGCTCAATGATTGCTTCAATAATCTCTTCAATACCCAGTCCTGTTTTACCACTTGCACGAATGATTTCTTCCGGCTTACTGCCAAGGAGTTCAACTATTTGATCTTCAACTTCTTCCGGCATCGCACTATCCATATCCATTTTATTCATTACCGGAATAATTTCCAAGTCATGTTCAATGGCCATATAAAGGTTTGAAATAGTTTGAGCTTGAATACCCTGAGTTGCATCTACAATAAGCAGAGCTCCTTCACAGGCTGCAATAGAACGCGAAACCTCATATGAGAAATCCACATGCCCCGGGGTGTCAATCAAGTTTAGAATGTATTGTTCGCCTTTGTATGTGTAGTTCATTTGTATGGCATGGCTCTTAATTGTGATACCACGCTCACGCTCAAGTTCCATATCATCTAGCACTTGTGCTTGAAGGTCTTTCCCGGAAACCGTGTTGGTAAACTCCAAAAGGCGATCTGCCAATGTGCTCTTTCCATGGTCAATATGAGCAATAATACAAAAGTTACGAATTTTCTTCATGTGTAGTAAAAAATGGGTCTGATTAATCGGCTGCGAAGATAAGTAAAACTTAAGGAGTTGGCAATAGGTGAAATTCGCTAAAAAGAAATGAGATAGTGAGTTATAAGAAACTCTTTTGTAATGTTTTTGAATCTGTTTTGAAGTTTTAGGATATTATGTTTGCAACTTGATGAAATCTATAGTTTTGTGCTAAAGATTTCTTAATGCTCTTCTAAATATTATATAGGTTGGTTGTAGATAGAAAATACTAGGGCTTTCATTTGCATATGAATGAATGTTGTAGTTAGCAGATCTTATCATGAGTTACCCGGATACTAGGTTTGAATTTTGGTAATTTCAATTGTGTTCCCTTTTGACAGAAGTGCTGCATTTGCAGTTTAACACCAATGATTTTGGTCTGCTAACTCCCTATATTTTCGTAATACAGTTAATGTAGTAGATACATTTTGTAATGTGTATTATGTTAATTCTTCCCCCTAATACACCTTAATATATAGTGTAGATTGTAGTTCTGCTTTTCTGAAATATTTCTGTAATATTTATTACTAATCATTGTAATCTATCTATCTCATCTTTGTAATACCGCTGCTGTAAGTTTGCATTGTCAAAAGAAACACAAATAACAAATTAATCATTTTTCAATCAAACCAATTTAAGTAAAGTGCAAAGTAAGAATTTAAAATTTGCGGCAAGTTTGCTTCTGTTTTTTGGAGCAATAACTTCAGTCTTTTCTCAAGGAACAGTTTCAGGTGTGGTGACAGATGCAACTACAAAAGAAACTCTCATCGGTGCATCTATTCTAGTTCAAGGATCAACAAAAGGTACAATCACAAATTTTGATGGAGAGTATTCATTAACAGATGTAGATCCGGGTACATATACATTGGTTATTCAAAGTATGTCATATGACAAAAAGGTAATACCTAATGTAGTTGTAAAAAATAATCAAACAACTTCTTTAAATATAGAAATGGCCGAGGCGAGTTTTGCTCTTGAGAATGTCGTTGTGGTAGCAAAGGCAAATCGCGAGAGTGAAAATATCTTGTTGATGGAGCAGAAAGATGCTGTAGTTGCTAAGCAGGCTGTGGGTGCAAAAGAGATGTCTCGTAAAGGGATTGGTGATGCCGAAGGTGCTGTAGCTCAGGTTTCGGGAGTCTCAAAACAAGAAGGAGTGAAGAATGTTTTCGTGCGTGGGTTAGGCGATAGAAATAACTATACTACTCTTAACGGATTCCCAATTCCGTCAGAAGACCCTGAATATAAAAATATTTCACTTGATTTTTTTGGTTCTGATATTATTAAAAATATTGGTGTAAATAAAGTATTTACAGCTACAGATTATAGTGATGCAGCGGGTGCTGTAATTGATATTGCATCAAAAGAATTGGTTGCTGAATCTGAGTTGAGTTTTGATGTCTCTGCGGGAGCTAATGGTAGAACTATGGGTTCTGATTTTGTGCAACCGGCAGGTTCTGATTATTTCGGATTTACGAATAGTACTCAACCTGGAGATCAATATAAATCACTTTATAACTATGAGAATAGTTTAGACCCTACAGAAGTTGAAGTGCCTATGAATTATAGTTACGGATTCTCTGGTGGTAAGAGATTTAAAGTTGGGAAGGATTCTGATCCATTATCATTCTTTGTTGTAGGGAATTATAGTAGCAGTTGTTCATATACCGAGGAAATGTCATTGGATGCAACCGCTGATGGTACTGTGTATTCAGATTTAGATGGATATAAATCGTCTAAAAATATAAATCAGCTTGTGTTGGCTAATGTGAATTATATGCCAATGAAGAAGCATGAGATTAGTTACACCTTTTTGATGATTCATGATAACTCTCAAAATGTTGGTAAATATCAAGGGGAAGGAGATGATTTTGTTACCTCAGAATCATATGAAGGATATATGATAAGACAGCAAACGAATGACAATCTATTGATTACAAACCAGTTGTTTGGGAAGTTTAAGTTGTCGGAGAAGTTGAAGATGGATGCCGGTATTGCCTATAACAGAGTAAAAGGTACTGAGCCGGATCGAAAAATCAATAAGCTTAGTGGGCAAGATGCTCCTCAATATATTCCAATGAAAAGCGAAGATGCTCACCAAAGATCTTTTTCTGAGCTAATTGAGGATGATTATAATGGTAGAATTAAGTTTTCATATGCATTGCCAGAGAAGTTTAAGGAAGATATTTCTACTGTACATGTAGGTTATAATGTTCGCTATGTGTTTGATGATTTTAATGCTTCTGAATACTGTTACAATTCAAAATTTTCAGATTACCAAACACTAGAAGATTTAACACTTGATAACTGGTATAATCAAGCTAATTATGATGCAAGTAAGTTTTATGTAGATCAAGATAACTCAAACGGAAGAAGACAAAGTTGGTATACAGTTGATAAGTTGATTAACTCAGGTTATGCAAGTCTTGACTATCAATTTAACTCTAAATTAATTCTAAATGCCGGTCTTAGTGTTGATGTTGTTGATATGAATGTAGAATATGACATTAAGAATGGTCAGAAGAAAGGGTCAAATCCATTAAACAATGATAAAGATTTTATTCTGCCAAAGGTAAATATGAAATATAGTTTTACAGATAAACATGCAATGCGTGTTGGTTTAAGTAAGACATACACATTACCTCAGTCTAAAGAGATCTCTCCTTATGAGTATGACGGATGGAAGTTTAAAAGTATTGGTAACCCGGATTTAAAACCTGCTGATAATTATAATGCAGATTTGAAATGGGATTATTATATCAGTTCATCTGAGCTTTTAACAGTAACTGCTTTTGGAAAATATATTGTTGATCCAATAGTTCGGGCGTATACCAACAGTGCAGGAGGATTTTTAACTTATGAGAATATCAGTGATCATGCTACTATTGCGGGCTTAGAACTTGAGGTTCGTAAAGATATCTTCAATAAAACAAACAGTAGTCTGAGAAAAGAGAATAAGTTGTCTGCAGGATTAAATGCATCATACATTTATTCAAATATGACTACTGAGATTGATGGAACTACTAAAGAAACACAGTTAGAAGGAGCTTCTCCTTGGTTAATGAATGTTGATTTATCATACAATTATTCTCTAAAAGACTTATCGTTTACAAATTCTCTTGTGCTTAATTATTTCAGTGATCGTATTTATACAATTGGATTGTATGGGTATAATGATTTGATAGAGAAGAGTGTTCCAACATTGAATTTCGTATCCAATACAGATTTAAATAAACATTTTAGCATAAAGATCAAGATTAAAAACTTGTTAGATCCAGAATATCAGTTTGTGAGAAAAGCAAGTTCAGGCGAGACACAGGTATTAAGTAGTTATTATAAAGGAATGGACTTTAGTTTAGGACTTTCATACAAATTATAATATTCAATTATAGAGTTAGACAATTATTTATTCTTTAAAAATTAATTTCTTATTAAAATGAAAAAGTCAATTTTCTCAATTGCGTTATTAGCAATCGGTTTTGGTGTGTGTTTTACATCATGTAAAGATGATGACAAAAGTGATCCAGTAGCAGAAGGAGTAGATGCTCTTATCGAACAAGGTGTTCTTTATGGAACATTAGATCATGAAGCAACTCTTGATGCTGCAACTACTTACAGCTTAACAGGTACTTTTGTTATTGCTGATGGTGGTACATTAAACATTCCTGCAGGAACAACTATTAAGGCTTCTGAAGGTTTTGGTAGCTACATTATCGTTGCTCAAGGTGGAAAAATCAATGCAAATGGTACTGCTGCTGCTCCTATTACTATGACTGCTGCTTCTTCATCAGCTTCATCAGGTTACTGGGGTGGTCTTGTTATCAATGGTAAAGCTCCTATCTCAGGTGCAACTGCCGG
Source organism: Paludibacteraceae bacterium (assembly GCA_963662245.2). Taxonomy (GTDB): domain Bacteria; phylum Bacteroidota; class Bacteroidia; order Bacteroidales; family Paludibacteraceae; genus JAFGVL01. The sequence goes on from CAXXVQ010000008.1 coordinate 445,430, forward strand.
CGAAACAGCTAAATGTGAAATGAATACTGAATTTGTTTATGGTGGTACAGTTTCAGATGATAACTCAGGTACTCTTACTTATGTGAAAATTATGTATGCAGGTGCTCGTTCAAGTGCAGATGTAGAGCATAACGGTATTACATTAGACGCAGTAGGTAGTGGGACAACTATAAGCAACCTTTACATCTTAGAAAGTGCTGATGATGGTATCGAGTTCTTCGGTGGTTCTGTAAATGTTTCTAACTTGTTAGTTGTAAACTCTGATGATGATATGTTTGATTTCACTCAAGGTTACACAGGTAAATTATCTAACTGTTATGGTATTTGGGAATCTGGTTTCTCAAGCTCGGAAAAAGATCCTCGTGGTGTAGAAGCTGATGGTAACTTTGATGGATTAAACAAAGATGCACTTGCTCAATCAAACTTCTCTATCGAAAACATGACTATCGATCTTCAATTAGCATATGATGCTGATTCTGCTGAAGATGAAGGTACATTAATGCATGATGTAATCAAAGTTCGTCGTGGTGCTAAAGCTACTATCACTAATGCATTCGTAAAAGGTGCAGGTGCTGCTGGTGACTTAGTTGATTGTACAGATAGCAAAGGTTCTGCTGCTGCAGGAACTTCTATTAGCCTTAAATCAAGCTTGACAAATGCAATTATCGGTTCTGAATTCAAAGCTGGTGATAACTCTGCAACTCAAGCAGATGCTACAAGTAACTCAGGTTGTGCGTCATCTGTATTTGGTTCTTGGACTGGATATACATTCAAATAATAGTTAGCTATTAAGTTTAGTTAGATTTTGAATAATACTGAAGGCATTTCATAATGTTTGAAATGCCTTCTGTTTTGCCCAATTTTAAAAATGTAACATGTATTAAGTTTTAGTGTCTATTAAGTCATTTAAGTCAATTGATTAACTTTTTGTTGTATCTTAATGCAACAGTACTGAATACATGTTAATAGGGTGTTCTACTAAAAAATTACAAAATGAAAAAGATATTATTACCCCTTATGTTGGCTCTGCTTTCGCTGTCTGTATCTTCTCAAAAGCAGTCGGTAAATATTGTGGAAACAGGTGGAGTCTATTTCACAGATGAAACTCAAACAAAGCTCTATTCCGGAGATTATCGCGAGTTTTTTGAGAATGGAAACTTGAAGCTTGAAATGAGTCTTAAAGAAGGTAAGCCTGAAGGTTCTTATGTGGTGTACTTTGAAAATGGGAAACCACAAGAAGTTCGTGCTTATAAAGATGGTGTTTTGCATGGATTGTGGCGTCAGTATAATGAAGCCGGAATGTTGGTTTCTGAAGCTGAATACTATAATGGAAAGAAAAATGGCCGTTGGGTTATTTGGGATGAGAATGGTGTAATGCGCTATGAAATGCACTATGATAAAGGCGAAAGAACAGGTACTTGGTATATCTGGAGTCCAAAAGGTAAACTTCTTTCAGATAAAAAGTATTGATTTGCAGTTGGTTGCGAGTCTGGTGATTTGCTTTTGTTGTATTTCTTAACATGCTATTAATTTCTTCGTATAATGAATGTAACAATCTTGTAATATTGACTTGCTTACTTTGCATTGTAAAACTGTGAGTAAAAAAGTAATAAAATATTATAAGCGGAAAATTATGAAAAAAGTTATTTTATCAGCAATGATTTGTGTGGCTTCTTTAGGAGCATATGCAGCAGGAACAGCTCAAACAGAAACAGAATCTGCACAAGCAGTAGTAAGTGCTTCTGTAAGTGGTAAAGTTATCGATAAAGATACTAAAGAAGGTCTGGCAGGTGTTGCAGTTGAAGCAAACGGAGAAAAGGTATATACTGACTTCGATGGTAACTTTACAATTTCTAATCTTTGTGGGAATAATTGTGAAGTAAGTGTGAGTATGATTTCATATGAAACACAAACAATTGCAGTTAATCCATCAAATTCAAAAACATTAGATGTTAGTTTAAGACAAAGATAGTCTTATGTTTAATTGATTGAAATTCAAAAGGGGTAGCCATTAGGTTACCCCTTTTTTTTGTCATGCATTTGTATTGTTTCTGATATATGTATGTCAATTCGCTAGAGTAGCTTTGTTCTATATTAATAGAAGAAAATGCTTATGCAAGAAATGAAAGAATATGCAACAGTCGTGTTGTCAGATATTCATGTAGGAAATAGTCATGCAAAAATTAACGAGGTGATTTCTTTTTTGGAATCAATCAAGTGTGAGAAGTTGATTTTAAATGGTGATATAGTGGATGGCTGGCAGTTGCAAAAGCATGGTGCACGATGGCGCAAACGCTATACTCGTTTTTTTCGGACTATTATGCGTATGATGGAAAGAGGTGGGACAGAGGTTATATATGTGCGTGGTAATCACGATGATTTTCTTGATCATTTTTTGCCTGTTCGTATCATGAACTTTAAGGTGGTGAAAAACTATGTGCATTACACTCATGGTAAAAGATATTTTGTGCTACATGGGGATGTGTTTGATCCGATAACCTCAAAAATTCGTTGGTTAGCAATGTTGGGTGATGTTGGTTATGTGTTTTTATTATGGATTAATAAACGAGATAATGCCAAGCGAAGGAAACAGGGTTTACCCTATCGATCAATATCTCAAAAAGTAAAGAAAAAAGTGAAGCGTGTTGTCAATTTCATTGCAGATTTTGAATCGGAACTGGTGAAATTCGCAAAATTCAAACATATGGATGGTATTATTTGCGGGCATATTCACCAGCCTGAAAACAAGTTTTTGGGTACCATTCATTATTTAAACTCAGGAGATTGGGTTGAAAGTTTAACGGCTTTGGTTGAAGATAAATCTGGAAATTGGGAAGTGTTGCATTATGATGGAGTTGTAACAGAAAATAAGGATTGAGATACTTGGAACACAAGGTGTTATTCTTATTTTGAAACATAAATGTAATATTTATTACATATCTTTGTTATATGGATTTACAACCTTTGTATTGGTTTAATAAAAGAAACATAACAATTATTTAATAAACATGAGCAAGTATAAAATTTTAGTTGTTGACGACGAGGAAGATTTATGTGAAATCCTCCAATTTAACTTAGAAACAGAGGGTTATGATGTTGATATTGCTTTTTCTGCAGAGGAAGCATTGACAAAAGATTTGTCTCAATACAATCTTTTGATGTTGGATGTGATGATGGGAGAAATGTCTGGTTTTAAGATGGCTAGCATTGTGAGAAAGAATGAAAAGCTTGCCTCAATTCCAATTGTCTTTTTAACTGCAAAAGATACTGAGAATGACAAGTTAACAGGTTTTACGGTAGGTGCAGATGATTATATTTCTAAGCCATTCTCTATTCGTGAGGTATGCGCTAGAGTAAAAGTGGTGCTTCGTAGAAACTCATCAAATTTAGAACCTGAAGCTAAGGTATTAGAGTATGAAGATTTGCAGATGATTGTTAATCAAAAGAAAGTGCGTTTGCAAAATGAAGATATTTCATTGACTAAGAAAGAATTTGAAATTCTGAAGCTGTTCCTTGAAAATCAAAATAGAGTCTTCTCTAGAGAAGAGATTCTATCAAGAATTTGGACCGATGAGGTGTATGTGCTTGATAGAACGATTGATGTAAACATTACTCGCTTGCGTAAAAAGATTGGTGAATACGGTAAAAACATTGTAACCCGTTTAGGTTACGGATACTGTTTTGAAACTTATGATCAGTTTTCAAGTAAATAAGAATCACTTATTTGTACATTTGCGTATAGAACAATCTTTCATTGTATGAAAATATTTCCTCATAAACTTAGTTTCTCTAAGAGACTGTTTATTTCATTTTTTGGAATTTTCTTAGTCTTTTCAGGGATAATTACAATATTTCAATATCAGAGAGAAAAACTGTTTAGAGTTGACCAGCTTGAGTCAACTCTAGCTGTTCATAATGACATCATTGTAAAGTATATTTATAACAATCCAGATAATATTGTAAAGTTGGATAGTCTTATAAAATTATTTCCAGACACCTCTATGCGTGTTACTGTTTTAAGTACTACAGGAAAAGTTTTGTTTGACTCTTTTGTTGAAGAATATCAAAATCTTGAAAATCACTTTTACCGTCCCGAGGTACAACAAGCCCTTCATAAAGGTGAAGGTAGAGCGGTAAGGCATTCTGCTTCTACATACCTTGACTATTATTATTTTGCCAATAAATTTGATAATTACTTTGTTCGTTCAGCATTGCCTTATGATGTAGGTGTAATTAAAATGCTAAGTGCCAATCCTTTGTTTTTGTATTTTATGGCATTTATGTTTTTACTTACAGTTGCGGTATTGATTTATATATCTACTCGAATTGGTAAGTCAATTTCGCAGTTGCGTGACTTTGCTCTGAATGCCGAAAATGATAGCATATCAACTAAAGAACAAGAGTTTACTAATGATGAGCTTGGAGAGATTGGTTCCTATATTGCTCAGATGTACAGACGATTGCGTAATACGCGTGATGATTTGTACATGGAGCGTGAGAAGCTTTTTAAACACCTTCAAATTTCTCAAGAAGGTTTAGCATTCTTTTCTCATCAAAAGAAAGAGATATTGGTAAATAATCATTTTTTGCAATATCTTGATATTATTTCTGATCATCAGTTGGCTTATACTGAAGAGGTCTTTAAACTGTCTGAATTTGAAAAAATCAATAAGTTTATTGATGGTGTATTGGCTCAGGATGATATTAACAGAATATTTAGTGAGCAAGCCATTTTGCGTAAAAATGGGAGAGTGTTTGTTGTAAAATGTATCATTTTCCAAGATAATAGTTTTGAGATATCTATCAATGATATTACTCAACAAGAGCAGGAAAATCAGTTGAAGCGACAATTAACTCAAAATGTTGCTCATGAGTTAAAAACTCCGGTGAGTAGCATTCAGGGATATATGGAAACCATTCTTAATAATAAAAATATTACTCCTGAACGATTAAATTTCTTCCTTGAAAGGTGTTATGTTCAAACAGGTAGGTTGACACAATTACTACAGGATATTTCGTTGCTTAATAAGCTGGATGAGGCTGATAACATGTACGATAGAGAGCTTGTGTACCTAAATGAGGTTATCTCTAATGTGCTAAATGATGTTATGCTCCAAATAGAAGAAAAGCATGTTCAAGTAGAACAAGATATCAATAAAGTGATGGTTATTAAAGGAAATCGTTCATTGTTGTATTCTATCTTTAGAAACCTGTTAGACAATACTTTGTCATATGCGGGTGAAAATATTAGTGTTGGGATTCACTGTTATCGTGAAGATGAAAAATTCTATTATTTCTCATATTATGATACCGGTATTGGAGTTAGCGAGCAACATTTAGTACGGTTGTTTGAGCGTTTTTATAGAGTGGATAAAGGTCGATCTAGGAAAATGGGAGGTACCGGTCTAGGTTTGGCCATTGTTAAAAATGCAGTGCATTTTCATAATGGAACTATTTCAGCTCGCAATAGAGCCGAAGGCGGACTAGAGTTTTTGTTTACACTGAAAAAGAACGATAATATTAGGAAGAAAGATTAAAAGGCTGTTCAATCATTTGAAGGCACTAATTCATAAACTGTGTAAAAATAAATTAGTGCCTAAACCAGTTTCTTATTATATATAAAGAAAGGGTTCAGCTATAAAATAGCCAAACCCTCGATATTTTAACTTACACACTTTTTAGGACAGTGTCTTTAATGGCCTCTTTATTTATTCAATCAATGTGCCTACAACTTTGTATTGCATTCCGTATCTTGTATTTACCGGTTTGTATAAAACATTATCATATTCAAAATATGTTTTTCTGTTAATAACCACTGCACGAACATAATCAGATGGTAGTTCCGGAACTATAGCTCCCATTGGAGGTTCAACTACCTCATAGTTGCTGTATGTGTCATAATATTTATAATAAACTCCGCTATAATAGTAGTATGGAACAGCTCCAACCATGATAGTAAAATAGTTTCTTGGGATAGTTGTTACTCTGATTCCTCTAGGAGGTGCAATAACTACATATTGTCCGTTGTTGTGTCTGTAATATCTTCCGTCTCTGTATGAGTAATCAATGCCGCCGTGATGAATTCTTGTGTATCCGTTGTCAATTGTGTGTACAATTCTATCAGGGCGATTTGTTACCACAACTGAGCTCTTTTTGGGATAGTGTTTAATTTTTTTCTCTTTTACTTTATAGACATTGTTATTTGGTCTGTTGTAGTCGTTGCTTTGATGGTTATCTCTTTTTTGACTTACATTCTTTTGACTATTGTCTTTATTTTGAGTTGTTGTTCTAGTTTCGTATCTATCATTTCTGTTGTTGTTTACAGTCGTTTCTCTTTGCCCACGATTATTATCACTGCGCGTTTGCGCTTGTATGTTAACAGAACTTATTGTAAGTGCTGCTAAAATTGCTAAGGGGTAAAATTTAGTTTTCATAATTGTATGTATTTAGTTTAACACTGTTGAAAGTGTTAATCCAAATGTAGTGCCAAAAAATAAAAAAGCACATTTTGGTTATGATGTCCTACAACATATAGTGCAGTCTATCTTATTCTCAATTGATATTAATGATATTAGAAAAGTATTCTTACCCATAGCTTATGCATTCTTTTTCAATAGTTTATTCTTTTCTTTAAATAATGGGTTGTTTTTTAAAATAATATTCCATAGAATATTATTTAATGTTATTTTTATGCCTAATTTTAGATTTTCTTAGATTTAATAAGTTGTAAAACCATCGTAAGTAGCAGTCAATCAAAGAACAGTGATACTTAATGGTTTAATTTTTAGTATTTTATGTGTAGAAAACTCCTGGCCACTATCACAATATTATGTTTCAGTATCATTGCACTTAATGCTGCAAGCTATAATATTCAATTAAGTGTCTCGTCCACTCAGAACGAAACCTGTTATGCAGATGGTAAAATAGTTGTAAAACTGAGCGGTACAGATGCCAATGTATTGGTTCCGAGTGATCAAATTAGTTTTAATGTGTTAAGGAGTGGGATTAGTTATAAACAACATGATCTTACAATTGCGGATATGAGCTCTGATAATACATTTGTACTTGAAGGTTATGCTGCAGATACTTATACTATTGATTATACGCTTTGGATTGGAAGTACTACGGAAATAAAAGGGAGTATTGCTGCTTTTAGTGTTGCTGAAAATGTATATCAAGAACCATACATTACTCAATCTTTAGGAAGTAATCAAACATTATTTGGGACTCGTCCGTCACTTAATTGTAAGCCAACAGGTATAATTCAGCTTGAAATGACGCAAGGGAAATTCCCATACAAAGTGAAGGTTTATAAAAATGGATCATTATTGCGTACTGATATTTTTAACTCCCCTATGTATACCGGAACTAATCCTTTGGCTCCAGATTATAAAAATTATTATGATATTACTCAGTTAGCTATAGGTTCATATACTTTTGTTCTTGAAGATTCATGTGGTTCTGTTCGTACTCTTTCAGAGCCAATTATTGTTCAAGATGTGGATTTTAAATGCATTGCAAATTATGCATCTTTAACCTCATATACAGCTACACAACTTTATTTTAGGTTATCAAGTGGTTTTTTCAATAATGTGAAGTATGACAATTATTCAAATCAATGGCTTGAATACCGTTATGCATTAGAAGGTGAGGATTTTACGGCTTGGAAACCATATTCTCAAACTGTATATACTACTGTTGCAAGTGTTGATTCTGTGATGGGTAAGAAGTATCTCTTTGAATTAAGGGTGAAAGACTGTACCTATCCGGTTTGTCAGGCCGAAGTGTTGATAAAAAAATCAGGCTCACAAGATCCAAATCAAAATTGTAAGGAAAAATTTAGTTCATCGGTATCATTGGTTCCAATTCCAGGTACTGGCGGATCAGCCTTTTGTTCTTGTGAAGGAGGAACACCAACTCCGGTAGAATATGATAAATGGCAAGTGATAACAACTTATAGTTTATGTGATCCTTATACGCTACCTGTTACATATAAATGGACAAATGTTGAATATCCTCAATACACATATTTGAACAATAGTATTTATTTAGCATCTGCCTCCATTACATCTGCTAAATACCCATTGTCAGATGAATTATATGGAACGCAGGTACATATTGAGCTTTTGGATGCAAGTGGGGTTATGAAATTTGATACTGTAGTTAAAATTCCACCAAAAGCTAGTGATCCAGAGCCGGTTCCTCCTGTTCCTTTAAGTTGGTCTTTAGAGAATAATTTGTCTGAAGATGTTGGATGTAGTGGTCTATCAACTGGTGGTTTGTCATTAAATGTAAATTGTGGAAATATCCCAGATGGTGCAACTGTAGATATGACACAAACTCCAGATGGATATCATTTTGTAGCAACATATGATTTGGCAAGTAGAATGTGGAACTTCGTTCCAAACAGTTTTTCTGATTTTACTCTTAACCAAAGTGTCTATACACCAGGAGAATGTAGTTCCTCAATGAGTGTTGATTTTAATACTGATTTTCATTTTGGAGATTATGTTTTTAACATCACTTGGGAAAACCTAAATGGCACAGATACTACTACAACTATAAGTACTAGTATTGCGAAAGACCTTGTTCGTTATGGTATCGGGGAAGAATTGTCATTTACTACAAGAAAAACATGCCAAGGGGTTTATTATTATCCAAGTGCACAGATAATGACTTGGAATGAGGGTGATGAAACAAATAAAACTGCTGTGTTGACAAAATTTATTATTACCTCAGGTAATGTTACCGGTTACGAGATAAATGGAGGGTCAGCTTCTGTTGGTTTATGTAATAAAGATTCATTGCTGATAACTAAACCTGGTCAGTATATTATTCAGGCATTTTATAATCCATCTGGAGCAAGTGTGCCAGATTTCAGTTTAGCTGAATGTACTATATGTACTGATACCATTGATTATAAAGCTCCAAGTTTGTCATTTGAAGATTACTATGGTTATTTGTGTGCTGATACTCGTGAGTCATCAGTGCGTGGGGGAATAACTGTTCTTCCAAAATATGGATCAGGAGTTCCACCGTATAAATATGATTTGTATAGTGGCGATAATGATTCCGGAACTCTTATTGGAAGTAATAATAGTGGTGTGTTTGAAGATTTTGTTGTTTCCACTTCGAAGTTTTTTGTGCGAGTAACTGATCAGTGCCTATCTAGTTTTGTAGTTGCAATACCGCTGTCTCCTATTATTATCTCTGATGTTATTTTAGGCGATAGAAATGTTTGTATTGGTAGTACAGCTAGTTTACAAGGGAAAATGATTGGTGCGACTAATCTTGTTTCTTATGGATGGACTGGTAGTGATGGATTCTCATCAAATGTCAGACAAATTACAACTCCACCTATAACAGAGTCGTCAACTTACTCTCTTGAGATTTCAGGTCTTGGTTGTCATATTTTGGATAGTATAACGGTTGAGCCGGTTACTGAAATTAAGGTCTACTATGAGGACTTAATCTGTCAAGGAACAAATTATAATGGTGGTGAGGAATATCAACAATCATTATCTACAGCAAGTTTGCCTGTAGGGATATATGATTTTTCTTCAGGTCCATTTCCTGCAAGTAAAGGGGGGTGTGATAGTACAACTTACCTTACTCTTCAGATTATAGATGAGAATTCAGTTTTGGAGGATACCATTAAGATCTGTGAAGAACAGTTCCCTTTCTTATGGCAAGATAGTCTTTTTACTACTGGAACTCCAAGTGGTATTTACTATAAATCAAAGAGCCAAAATAGTTGTTCATATAAGCGTGCTTTACGCCTAACTGTTGGACATCCTACCAGTGAGCAATTTGATCGTACTATCTGTGAAGGAGATAGTGTAGTCTTCAATGGTAATATATATACCGAGAGTGGTTATTACACTGATTCTTTTAAGACTGAAACTTCTTGTGATAGTATTGAAACCTTGCATCTTGTAGTTATTCAACCAGATCAAACGACTTTGAATGATACTGTTTTTCAAGGTGAAAGCTATGATAATTATGGATTTAGTTTCCCAGTACAAACTGATTTAGGTGAGAAATATCAGTCTGCTTTGTTGAAAAACACTTATGGTTGTGATAGTACGGTGGAGATGTATCTTGAGGTATTATCACCGCTGGTAAATATTCCTGAAGTATTTACTCCTAATGGGGATAATAAAAATTCATTCTTTAAGATAAGAAATATAAATAGGTACCCATTGAATCATATTTTGATATTCAACCGTTGGGGAAATAAAGTGTATGAAGGTAAGCCATACATGAATGAATGGGATGGCAGAAATTATTTTGGGCCTAAGATTGGTGGCGATGTGCTGCCGGTAGGAACTTATTATTATATATTAGACTTAGGTGATGGATCTGATGTTATAAAAGGGTTTATTTATCTAAATAGATAAAGATGCAGAGAGTAAAAACGAATAAAAAACGAATCTCAATTCTGATGGTTTTGTTGCTCATTGCTTCAGCTGTTTTTGCACAGCAGGAAGCGATGTTTACTCATTATATGTATAATACTCTTGCCATAAATCCTGCATATGCCGGTAGTAGAGATGCATTGACCGTTACAGCATTACATCGTTCGCAATGGGTAGGTTTCCCGGGTGCTCCAAAAACTCAAACAATTACACTCCATTCTCCTTGTTATCAAGACGCGGTTAACTTAGGTTTCTCGGTTCTTAATGATAAAATTGGACCTGTAAATAATACCTCGGTATATATAGATTATGCATATCGATTGAAATTATCAGCCAAGGCAAAACTAGCTTTTGGTTTAGTGATGGGATTAAATACATATGCTATTGATTTGAGAGTTTTGGAATCTGATGATTATTCAGATGAGTTAAATCAGATTGCTGATAATTCTGTTTTGCCAAATATGGGCTTTGGTATTTATTATTCCACACCAAAGTTTTATGCGGGTATTTCATCGCCTAAACTAATCAAGAATACATACGATTATGATGATATTAGCTCGAATCTATCAGTAGAGCAGCTGCATTATTATTTTATTGCTGGATCGTTTGTTAGATTATCTCCGGATTGGGAGTTAAAGCCTACGGGATTTATGAAGGTGACAAGAGCCGCTACTATTGAGGTAGATGTAACAGCAGAGTTGCTTTATCAAAGTCGCTTCTCTTTTGGGGTTATGGGGCGTACTGAAGATGCCGTTGGTTTTTTAGTTGGAGTTTCTATTACTAAACAGTTAGCACTAGGATATTCGTTTGACTGGTCGTTTGTAAATAACACAGCAAAATATAATGATGGTTCGCATGAAGTGGTTCTGAGTTATGATTTTGTATTTGAATCAATGAAGCGAATTCGTTCCCCTAGATATTTCAGTACTTTTTAATTATCACTCATGAAATATTTGATATATATACTATTCTTTTTGTTTGGCTGCGTTTCATTGGCTTATTCACAAAAGCAGAAAGAATATCAGGCCGATAAATATTATGAGCTATATTCATTTGATAAAGCCATTAATGCTTACAATAAAGAAGATAGTTTAAATATTACTCACCTTCGCAATTTAGCCATGAGCTATTATAATAGAGGCGAATTTGTTGAGGCTGAAAATGCATTTGAGAGGTGTATTAATAATGATTCTTGTCAGAAAAATGACTTTTATTACTATGTTCTTACACTAAAGTCAAATGAGAAATATCCCCAAGCTAATGATATTTTGAATGAGTTTAAAATTAGATATCCAAAGGATTTAAGAGCATGCAGTTATGTGCATAATGAGAGTGAATTTGATAGTTTGCTGGTGCCTAATTCAAATTGTGAAATTAAAAACTTGAACTTAAATACCGATGCTGATGATTTTGGAACTGCTTTTTATAATGAGCAAATAGTTTTCACCTCTTCTCGTACTGACAATAAACCTGTTTGGCGCAATTATAATTGGAACAGAAGACCATTCTTAAATATGTTTGTTGCAACCAGATTGAAAAGTGGAGAATTGTTTGATCCGGTATTATGGAATAAGGATTGGAATAAGAAATGGCATGAAGGACCTGCGTCTTTTGCTGAGAAGTGCACCATGGTCGCTTTTACTCGTAATAACTATTCAAAAAGGAGTGAGGATGATGTGGTCAGATTGCAAATCTTTTTTAGCAAAATGAGATATGGCAGTTGGGATGATATTGAGCCATTTGAATTAAATAGTGCTGATTATTCTGTAGGTCATCCATGTTTAAGCGAGGATGGTAAGAGAATGTACTTCACAAGTGATATGCCTGGGGGATATGGAGGTTCTGATATTTATTATGTGGAGAAAGTATCTTCCACACAGTGGGGGAAACCTGTAAATCTAGGTGCAAAGGTTAATACAGAAGCCAATGAGATGTTTCCATTTTATGATGAAAAAAATAAAGTTCTTTATTATTCCTCAAATGGTCTTTGCGGTTTAGGTGGATTAGATGTATATGCTTCAAAGTTTGGTTATGGGGGAGGGTTTAATTACCCAAAGAATTTAGGCGCACCAATAAATAGTTCTGCTGATGATTTTGCATTTATATGCGATGGCTCAAGTATGGGAGGTTATTTTTCCTCGAATAGGAAGTCTGGAAAAGGAGGTGACGATATTTATAGTTTCCAATATAAGCTTGCTCCAAAACCTGAGGAAAAACCTCGTGAACATTATTATAAATTATTAGTTAGGAACAAAGTTAACGGAGAGCCGATTCTGGATGCAAAAGTAAAAGTTGATGGGAAAACCCTTCGTACAAATAAGAATGGTGAGGTTTGCTTTGCATTTACAAATAGCAGTTCATTTATAACTCAAGTTGATGCTTTAGGGTATCAGAATGTTCAGAAGAATGCACAAATATCTACTAAAGAGAGTTTGCCAGTTGTTTTGGACACAATATCCTTGAATGTAGAAGAAAACTTTAAAGCAATAGTTTTGCGTGAGGTGTATTATGATTTTAATAAATGGGATATACTACCTGAATCTAAGAAAGAGCTAAATAGAGTTGTTGACTTTTTAAAGGCAAATCCATATAAGAAGATTGAATTAAGCTCTCATACTGATAGTCGTGGTTCTGATAAGTATAATCTTTGGCTATCGCAAAAGCGTGCAGAGTCTGCAACTAATTATATCATTTCACAGGGGGTAGATTCTCTTCGAATAACACCTAAGGGGTATGGTGAGATGCGCTTGATAAATGGCTGTTCTAATGGTGTGCCTTGTCCTGAGCAGGAACATCGTGCAAACCGTCGAACTGAGATGTATATCCAAGGTTATGGTAAGGCATCAAGAATTGAACAAACTAAGGGTAAATACTAGTGTTTAGAGCATATATTCATTAGCCTTTCCGAAGAGGTTGTGAGCATAGGCATATAAGATTGCTTCTGACATGTTGTTTAGGTGGAACTTTGATAAGATATTTTGCTTGTGAAATTTTACTGTACTTAGGCTTATGAATTTTTTTTCGGCTATTTCTTTTGAAGTAAAGCCTTGAGCACAGAGCATAAGGATTTCTTGTTCTTTTTGACTCAATTTTTTTGAGACAGATTTTATAAAAGTCTTTTTCTTTTCGTTGTAGAAATATTCTTCTTCTACACCATTTATTTCAGTTTCAATTCTTGTCTCAATTTTGTGATTCTTATTTGCTAAAGTTGTAATGCACATTAACATCCAAGTATTGCCTTCGTCATCAAATAAGATGGGTCGATATTTGTTTGATACTAACATTACAGTCCCATTCTTGTGGGTAATTCTGTGGCTATTATATATATTGGTTTTTTTTAGCTGTTCAATAGTTAAGTCCTTAAAAAATAGAAAAGCTGCATTTTTTGTTTCGATTAAGTTTTTTAAGTCTTTTTCGAAGAGAATTTTGTTGCCAAAGTTTTCATCATAGTTATCTGCTTCTTCTCTTGTGTATCCACAATTAAACAAATGATTGTCACTTAAATATGCATATTGGTGTTTGTAATAATCAAGGACTGAAATATTGATGTTTGCAAGTGTAGATATTGATTCTAAAGAGTTGAAGCATTTTATTGTGTTATTGTAGTCGGGTTCTTTATGAAAAACTAATTCATAAGGAGCCGTTTGAAGTCCATAATAAGGAAGGTTCATAGTTTAGATAGTTTCTGGTTGTATTACAAATGTAGCTTTTTGGTATTTGTATGTGTTTGTTATTTAGTTATTTAACTTTTATTAATGGTCTTTTGGGTATCTGCCTTCCTTTAACTAGTCTTTTGGCTAGTTGATTGATGTTTATCTTCTAGATACTTTTGAAATTTAATATTTACACCAGCCTTAAATTAATATAAGAGGAAACAGTAATTAGCTGTTTTTTGAAATCAATCAGCATTATTGTTGTAAGTTTTACTTGCAATAGTAGTGCTGTCTTTTTTTAAATTCTTAATGAGTGAAAACTATCTTTTTGGCCAGTTGATGTAGAGCTTACCTCTTAATACCTTTGAAAAACAAATTACTACCAACCTAAATATTTTCTTATGAATTTATGTCTGAATTGGAAAAAACTACTTCTATTCTTTTTACTACTCTTTGTTTTTGTAGCTATTTATTCTACTACTCTTCCTGATAATGTAAAACAAGAAATTTGTTCAAAGAAAATTGAAGAGGGAGCTGATTGGGGGATGCAGATGGATGCGGTATCCAGTATTACAGTTAAAAGTTATCAGTCTTCTTTGGTTGGAGATTTGGATGGCGATGGGATTCCGGAGATTGTTACATTGCAAAATTCATATGCTTCAGGTCATAGTGGAAAAATAGCCGTTTTTCAAGGGAACGATATTTCTCAGAGTAAAATTATAGATGTTGGATGTTATATAAATTATTATGCAGGAGCTTCTTATGGAATGGTTAGACTACCAGATAAAGCAAGTTTTGGAGACACTATTGGTTTAATAATCGTCAATACTGAATATGGGTTAAAGTCATATAAGTATGAAAATATGTCTTCTATTTCTTTATTCAAGGAGAACACTACAAATGTTTTGTCTAATGGATCTGTTGCTTTTGCTGATTTTAATAATGATGGTATACCTGAGGTTTATACCGGTAATATGGTTTATGATGCATATTCACTTAACCTAATTGCTAAAGGGAACTCTAATAAAGGACAGGGTTATTTTCAAGGTAATTTCGAGAATATATCATACGCCGCAGATGTATTACCTAGTATTCCAGGAACAGAGCTTATTTGTGGATCACAAATTTATTCGGTTAATTTTAGTAGTAATAGTTTAGATCTTATAAAAACGATTAGTCCTCCATCAGGGTTTGTATCCGATGGTCAAGTTGCTGTAGCAGATTTCGACAAAGATGGTCAGTTAGATGTGTTAGTAAAACAGAATTCAGATGTTTTTGGAATTTATGCCTATAATCCTAGATCTTCAACAATTTTGTTTAGTAAGCAAATTAGAACAGGAGCCAATCGTCAAGGTTTCCCTCTAATAGGGGATATTGATGCAGATAGTATTCCCGAAGTAGTTGTGCTTTCAGCGACAACTCAAGAGACAAATTCTTATATGAAGGCATACAAATTTGATGGAACTTCTTTTTCTGAATTTTGGCATTTAGATGTAACAGATCCATCCGGATCTACAGGAATGACCTTATTTGATTTTAATCAAGATGGATTAAAAGAGATAGTATATCGAGATACAAAAAACTTAAGAATTATCAATGGTAGTTTAAAATCACATCTCACAGGAGTTGATACAACAGAAGTATATGATTTGTCCTCATTTACAGCTTATTCTGGAACTGTCGCAGAACTTCCTACAGTTGCAGATTGTGATGCAGATGGGGAGGCGGAAATAATTATACCGTGTAAAAAGCAACCGACAGACCTAAGTGGATATTTGTATGTCTTTGAATCATCTAGTACAACTACTTGGGCTCCAGCTCGTAAAGTGTGGAATCAGTATGCTTATAATGTAACTAATGTCAATGAAGACTTAACGATTCCTAGTACTTTATTTAATAATGCCACATTCTTTCCGAATGGGAAACAGCCTTTTAATAACTTTCAGGAACAAGCTACTACAATCAATGAAGATGGGGATATGTTCGTGCCAGTTTTCCCAGATACGATTATCATAGATACGACAATATTTAAAGGACAAACTATTACGGTTGATTCAAAGGTTTATTCTGAGGCAGTCTCAGATACAATTAGGCTGACTAATATAAATAACTGTGATAGTACAATATTCATGACTATACAATTAGATTCTATTATAACAGAATATTCAGATACTATATGTGAGGGTAGTATATATAATTTTAATGGGAAAATGGTTTCGCAGCCAGATATTTACCGTGATACGATAAATTTAGCTTCAGGTGCAGATAGTGTTGTGATTTTAAACTTGACTGTTTTGCCATCTAGTGTGAATAATATCTCAGAAAGAATTTGTGAAGGGGATAGCTATTTTTTTAAGAACAAGAATATTTCAATTACGGGAGAG
The DNA here is from genome assembly GCA_963662245.2 of Paludibacteraceae bacterium. Taxonomy (GTDB): domain Bacteria; phylum Bacteroidota; class Bacteroidia; order Bacteroidales; family Paludibacteraceae; genus JAFGVL01. The sequence continues at coordinate 461,885 of CAXXVQ010000008.1, forward strand.
TATCGAGATACCCTTGTCGCGGCATCTGGTTGTGATAGTATTGTTGTTCTTAATTTGTCAAAGGCAGAGAGTTATGAATTCTCTTTATTAGATACTATTTGTGCTGGAGGAAGTTATGTCTTTCAAGGGGATGTAATAACTGAGGGGGGGGGTTATCAGAAGCTTTATCAAACACAGTTTGGTTGTGATAGTATATATAATTTGACTTTGTCTGTTTTGTCTTCTGATACGGTATTAATTGAAAAGGTAATATCTGATGATGATTTCTATTTCTTTGCAGGAATGTATTTAAGTGAAGAGGGTGAATATTTTGATATTTTACAGAATAAGTTTGGTTGTGATAGTGTTGTGATTTTAACTCTTCAGTCTGTAGAGGGAAACCTAGAACTCTCAGTTCCAGAAATGTTTACCCCCAATGGTGATGGAGTTAATGAGTTTTTTGAAATAAAAAACTTAGATAATTATCCTGAAAATAGAATCTTGATATTGAATCGCTGGGGTAATACACTATATGAGGCATCTCCATATCTAAATGATTGGGATGGAAAAGCTCATTATGGAGTTAAAGCAGGGAATGGATTATTACCAGTCGGGACATATTTTTATGTGTTGAATTTAGGTGATGGAAGTCCTGTCCAAAAAGGATATATATATTTAAGTTATTAGAGGTGTAATTGTGAAACGGGTATTATTTAGTTTAGTGTTTGGATTTATTTCAGTGTTGCTTATGGGGCAACAAGATGCTATGTACACTCATTATATGTATAATACTGTTTCTGTAAATCCAGCGTACGCTGGGAGTCGGGATGCATTTTCTTTCACATTATTGCATCGAACACAATGGTTAGACTTTCCGGGCGCACCGCAAACTCAGATTTTTTCTTGTCATGCTCCAATTAATGGAGGTGTAAATAATATTGGTTGCTCAGTTATTCATGATGAGATTGGTCCAGTTAATACATATGCCTTGGCTGTTGATTATGCGTTTAAAATTAGTTTTTCTCAAAAAAGGTTTCTTTCTTTTGGGCTTAAGCTTGGTGTAGAGAGTTTTAATATTGACTTTGAAACAATAGATAATTATGAATATTTGTCTGAGAGTATAGATAGTGGATCGAGTTTGTTGCCTAATGCCGGTTTTGGCTTATACTACTATTCTCAGTTGTTTTATTTAGGAGTTTCTTCTCCAAGGTTAGTTAGAAATTACTATAAGTATGAAGAGGGAGGATTCTTTGCGCAAGAAGAACGACACTTCTATTTTATTTCAGGAGGATTATTGGATATTGATCGTGAAACTAAACTTAAACTTACTTCCTTGGTTAAGATGACACATGGAGCTCCTATCTCAATTGACTTAACAACTGAATTTTTGTTTAAAGAACAATTCTCTCTTGGAGCTTTTTTCAGAATAGGAGATGCTGTTGGGTTATTAGCTTCAGTTGAGGTTCTTCCTCAGTTAATGTTAGGTTATTCTTTTGATTGGTCATATGTGAATCAAACTGTAACCTATAATAAGGGTTCTCATGAAATAATTTTGCGATATGATATTAGAAAGCAAAAGAGTCAGTATCAATCAATGAAAGATTTCTGTCGTTTTTAGATAAAAAAAGGAGTCATATTATGACTCCCTTCTTTCGTTTCTTTCGTATCCTCGTTCAAACTCTTGTTTCTTTAGAGGATTTTTTGAGATTTCTTTATGTAATACTCTATTATGATAAATGTCTGATGCTAGGTAAATAGCATTTCTAAATGACTCATCAGAAGCTAGGTTCTTTCCAGCAATATCGTATTCAGAACCATGAATTGGAGCTGTGCGAATGATTGGTAAATTAGCAGTAAAGTTAATGCCATTATTCATTGAAAGAGCTTTGAAAGGAAGCATTCCTTGGTCATGATACATTGCCAATATCGCATCGTATTTTTGGTAATGTCCTGAGCCAAATAGACCATCTGCTGAAAGAGGTCCAACACAGATGTGTCCTTTCTCATTTAATTCCTTAATTGCTGGAGCAATTACATTTGCTTCTTCGTTTCCTAGTAAGCCATTTGTTCCTGCATGTGGATTTAAACCAAGTATAGCAATTCTTGGTTTAGTGATTCCAAAATCAGTAGTAAGACATGATGCAAGTTTTTCAACTTTATCAAATATAAGTTCCTTAGTGATTTTTTTAGTTAGTTCTGAGATCGGTGTGTGTCCTGTCAAGATTGCAACTCTTAGGTTGTTGTCTACCATTAACATGATGCTTTCGCCCTCTTTCCCAATTGTTTTTTCAAGATATTCACTGTGTCCTGCAAACGAGAACTGAGTGTTATCAATGTTTTTTCTGTTAATAGGACATGTAACTAAAGCGTCGATATTACCATCTTTAAGATCTTTTGTCGCCATCTCTAGAGATGCAACTGCTGCAGCTGCTGCTTCTGGAGTGGGGCTAGCTATGTCTACTCTCAAATCATCAGAAGAACAATTGATGATGTTAATTTTCTTTGGATGAGCTTCAGAAGAGTTGTTTATAACATTCAGGTTGAATGATTGTACATTTAATTGTTTTCTGTGGAAGGCTGCCGCTTTTGGCGATCCATAAATAATTGGTGTGCATACATCAAGGATTTGATTATCAGAAAAGGCCTTAATGATTACCTCATATCCGATTCCATTGATGTCTCCTTGTGTTATTCCTATTTTAATCTTTTGTTTTTCCATGTTAGTTTTCAGCTTTTTTGTTTTCTGTTGATACTACAACATCATCTAATACTACTGGTAATTTTACTGTATATAGTAATGATTCCATTTGTCTAAGATAACTTCTTTTTTTGATGCTTGGGGCGTATACAAATCCTTCTACGGTTATTACACGGCCATTTAGTTCATCTACTCTTGTAAGACTTACAAATGGACCTCCCATTAATGTATTGCCAAACATTCTCCAAAGACCTCTCACTTCAGCACAATACTTACCATCTACCCAAATTTCTCTGAAAGCAGGTTTATCATATTTGTACTCAGTACCCATGTATGAACCATCAACTGGTCCTGGGATAAATTTGCCTACAATTGAATCTCTCTTTTTTAGTAGAGCATCAAGTGTGAGCATATTCTTGTCTGTATATGGATATGAATAAATAAGCAAATCCTGTCTAGCTTCTCTTGAGCCTGTAGATATCCACAAGGTATCTTTGTTATACTTGTACTTGTTAAGGTAATCCGGAATAACCATCGATATACCAAACTTATCGTATATCAATTTGGTTAGGGTTCCGTTTACTCGGTCTTTAAATACATCAATATGTCTGTTTCTTTCGGCCTGAATAAAAAAGTTAAGAATCTCTTGACCTTTTTCATTAATCAGCTTAATGAAAGTTGTGTCGTCAGGAGCGCTAAGTCTGGCAACTGCCTGTGGCGAAGCCCACTTATCTCTAGTGTATTTAATGCTTCCTTTTGTGTATTTTGAGTCATTAATATCGGTTAAGATAATGTTTCGAGTAGGCTTAAGCATGCTGTTGAATTCTTCCGGAGTACACCACGAAACACTTAAGTTGGGTTCTGCCTGAGGTAAGCCTACAATGTCTGATTCAAGTAATTTATATAGTGTATGTCCGCTTTCGGCTTTCCAGTGTGCTTTGTCTACAACAACAAGAATCTCATAAGCGCTACCGGTTATACTAGATAAGAATCTGGATTTGTTTTTACAACTACTTAGAGTCAATACTAAAAGTAAAGAGTAAAGGATATATTTCTTCATTTGTAAATTCATTTTGATTTTTAGAGCCTCTAAAATAATCAATTATTCTGTTCTTTCTCTTTTTTAGATGTAGAAAGCATACCGCAAGCTGCAAATATATCTTCGCCTCTTGACTTTCTAATTGTGGAAGTAATGCTATTGTCAGACAAATAATCTCTAAACTTCTCCATGTCCTCGATAGAACAGCCTTGTAAATTTACACCCGGAATGTCATGAAAGCGAATCAAGTTGATTCGGCACTCTAAGTTTGATAGTAGTCTAACTAATTCTCGTGCATGTCGTACCGTGTCATTATATCCTTTAAACATAATATACTCAAAGGTAACACGACGCTGATGAGAGAAATCAAATTTTTCAAGAAGAGAAATCACATCAGCTAGGGGGTATGCTTTTTCAATTGGCATTAGTTTAATTCGTTCCTCTGGGAATGGATTGTGTAAACTAATTGCTAAGTTGCATTTTGACTTATCAAGGAAGATTTTCATTCCAGGAATAACTCCAATGGTTGACACAGTCACTCTTTTCGGGCTCCAAGCATATCCGTAGTCAGATGTCATTATTTCTAATGATTTCAGAACCTCTAATGTATTGTCAAATGGTTCACCCATTCCCATTATTACGATGTTTGTTAGCTCCTCAAATTCCGGAATTGATTGTATCTGGTTTAGAATTTCACCAGCTTTTAGGTTTCCTGAAAATCCTTGTTTTCCTGTCATGCAGAATTCACAGTTCATTTTACAACCAACCTGTGACGATATACATAGTGTTCCTCTGTCTTTTTCTGGAATATATACGGCTTCAATAAAACCATCATTTACATTAAAAAGATATTTTTTAGTGCCATCAACAGATTCCATCACCTCGATAGATGATGCTTTTCCAACCTCATATTTTTCTTTTAGTAGGTCTTTGTTTTTGGCCGAGATATTAGTCATGCCATCAATGTCAGATACATTCTTTTTATACAGCCAATCTGCTATTTGTTTTGCTGTAAAACCAGGCATTTTAAGCTCACTAACAATTTCTTTTAGTTCTGTTAGGGTTTTCCCTAGTAGTATATCTTTTTTCATAAATATGCACATGTAAAAAACGGAATGATATGTTATCATCCCGTTTCCTTATTTTAATATTGTGAGATCTTTCTATTAATAGAAATTTGATCTGTTGTCTTCAATGTTTGCACTTTCTTTTAATGCTTCAACAGCTGTATAAACTGCGTACATGTGTTTAGTTGCAATTGTTGTTTGTTCAGCTTCTTTGACAAATGGTGCTGTGTTAGCAACAATGTTGATTGGTTTAACAACAAATACACCATTTTTACCTTTGATAGGAGTTGAAACAGTATTTAGTTTACCTTCAGTTGCATTTACAATTACAGAAGGTTCAACCCCAGTATTTCCAAATGTTCTAGAATCAAAGTTAACTTGTTTTGCAGTATCAATTGAGCTTGCTAATTGAGAAGCAAGTTCTTCAAGTGATTTTTTGCCGCTAAGTTCAGCAATGATTTTATCCGCTTTTTTGTCTTTGATAATTTCAGCTTTAATTCTATCCGATACTTTTGCTACAGGCACATATCCTGCAGGAGTAATATCTTTTACTGTAGCTACAATGTATTGTTTTTCGCAGTCAAAAACATCTGATACCATATTTGCTTCAGTGTTATCGTTAAATGCCCAACGGATTACTTGACGAGATTGACTGTAGTTAGCAATTCTTGGAGTGTTTTTGTCGATGTCGTTCATAGGGATAACAGCATATCCGTTTTGAACTGCATTCTTTTCGAATAATTCAGGATTTGAGCTGCTTGCTGCAAATGATTTTGCTTCATTGTAAATTTTGCTGTAAGTTTCTTGGCTAGGATTTACTTCAGCTTCAATAACAGCTAATTTTACTTTAGAAACACTTGCTGTTTTTTCAGTGATTTGAATGATTTGAATAGCATCCCCTTCTTTATAAGTGAAATTTTTATTTGTTGGTTGCGCTATACAAGCTTTTGCCATTTCAGGATCCATAGTTGAAACTGTAATCCATCCAACTTCACCACCACGAGATGCTGTTTGTTTCATTTGTGAGTATTTCACAGCAAGTTGTCCAAAGTCAGCACCGCTATTTAGAGCAGTAAGGATACTATCAGCTAAAGTTTTTGTTTTTTCAACATCAGGTGTAGCAACAACAATGTGCTTAATGTTTAATGAATCTGGTTCATTGATGCCAGTTTCAACAATTCTAGCCATTTTGTATACATTGCCAAAAAGAACTGGACCTACAACATCATTTTTATTGCCACAAAAGGCAAATGTGCGTAAGTGTTCGTCAATTTGGTTTTTAGAAAGAGCAACATCTTGATAAGGCTTAGAATTCGCATTTACTACAGATGCAATTTCAGTTGTTGTACTAAATTCTGGTTTAAGCTCATTCATCCATTTTTCTGCCTTAGCAAAATCTTCTTGACTTGGAGTTAAACTGAATGCAACATATTTAATGCTTCTAGTTTCTGTGCTTTGTTTGTATAATTCTTTTTGAGAATCATATCTTTCTGCTATTTCAGATTCAGAAACTGCAATTGTGCTGTCAGGAATAGTGTAGTAAGGTTTTGTTACATAAGCTGCATCTACTGTATTCTTTTTCGATTCAAAAGATAATTTTGCTTCCAAAGAATTTGCATTTAATGCGCGGCTAAGTAGAACATTATATTTTTCCTCAAGTTTGCTATTTTTGATTAGCTTTTCAAAATACATCCAGTAGTTTTTAGCTTTCATGTATTCTTCTTGTGCTTGAGGAGAAGCAGGTTTTGTTTTTAATTGGTTTAAGAATCCTATTAGGCGATTTCTGTCAAATCTACCTGTAGTTGGATCCATAAATATTTTACGACCTAAAACTAATTGGTGAGGTTGATTTCCTGTGATAAGGTCATTAAGTTCTTTTTCGCTTACTGCTAAACCGACTTTTTCAGATTCAGATGCCAATAAGTTTTCTTTTACGAAAGAATCCCAAACTGTTTGGCGGATTTGTTGAGTAGTGTTTTCATCAATTGAATTTGTTTGATATTCAATTTCATAAACGCTTGTTAATTGCTCAATTGCTTGTTGGAATTCGTCAATTTTAATTCCTTTCCCATCAATTTCAGCGACCATTTCTTTTGATTGATTAAACACTGATGTGCTGTTGTTTAAGAAGTCGCTTACGATAAATGCTAAAAGGGCAAGCCCGATAATAACAATTAATAAAACCCCTTTGCTTCTGATTCTTTCTAATGTTGCCATTTTATAATTATATATTTAAAATATTCAAAAAATATGTTGCTTTTTGAGCGCACGAATATACAAAAAAAAGTAAAATCCGTATAGAATATCCCGTGTTTTTAACGAAGATGAGAGCTTAATCTTCTATTTTTAGGTTTACCAATTCAATCTTGTTGTTGGTAACTTTTATTATGCGGATGTGAAATGTGTCAATGTTAATGTTTTCATTCACTTTCGGGAAGTCTTGGTAATGGTTTAAAATAAAACCTGCAATGGTTTGGTAATTCTCTGATTCAGGGATGTCTAAATCAAATTCTTGATTTACAGCACTAATTTCTTGACGACCCGAAAGGATGTATTCGTTATCAGATATCTTTTTGGAGATTAGTTTTTTATTGTCATGTTCATCTTCAATTTCTCCAAATATTTCTTCCATAATATCTTCCAATGTTATTATCCCAGCAGTTCCGCCAAACTCATCAACAACTACAGCCATGCTTTTTTTTTGTTGCATAAGAATTTGTAGCATTTTATTTGCAGGCATCGTTTCAGGAACAATTGTGCTATTTTGGATATTATCTCTCCAGTTATTTGCGTTAGAAAACATTTCTGATGAGTGGACATATCCAATTACATTGTCAATATTTTCTTTGTAAATGATGATTTTTGAGAAACCTGTTTCAATAAACTTATTTTTTAGTGAGTCTAAATCTGTTGCTTCTTCTAAAGCTGCCATTTCAGTTCTTGGAACCATGCAGTCTTTTACTTTTACACTGGAGAAATCTAAGGCATTTTGGAAGATTTTTACTTCATGTTCTATTTCTTCATTTTCGGCTATGTTATCAATGCTCTCTTGAACCCAAAAGTCAAGGTCAGTTCTGTTTAGACCTCCATTTTCATTTGAGTTTGTGTTTTTTACACCTATAATTCTCAAAATGAAAATTGAAATCCAAGTTGTAATCATGGAAATGGGGTAGAGGATGATGTAGCATAACCATAATGGGATGGCAAAAATCTTTAGCCAAAGGTTAGGGTTAATGCGGAAAATAGTTTTTGGAATAAATTCCCCAGTAAAAAGAACAATTACTGTAGAAATAATTGTTTGCGAGATAGTAATGAATATGTCGCTTGAATAGATTTCTGATAGAGGTTGCTCAAGTAGAATCGCAACTTTTAGCCCGAAAACTACAAGTGCAATGTTGTTTCCAACAAGAATTGTTGAAATAAATTGTTGTGGGTTTTTAAAAGGTAGACTCAAAAAAACGCTAGAAATACTTTTGTTTTTTTTGTCTATCTCAAATCTCAGTTTGTTTGCTGTAATAAAAGCAATCTCCATCCCGGAAAAGAAGCCGGAAAGGAGAAGTGAAAAAAGTACTATGAGGATATTGTTCATCATTTCTTATCCTGTTCAATTGGAATTATTCCTTTTGTCTTTCTAATCACATAATGGGTTAGGCTTGCATTTGATTCAAAGCCAATACCTGTTATAATTCTTTTTTCTTGAGTAATCTTTATTTTCTTGTCTGAGTAAAATCTGTCTTTTGCATCATCCCAGAAAAGTTGGTCGGTTTCAAAAACTTCACCCTTAATATTTGTGGCTACTACATTGTCATTAAACTCCCAAAGAAGTTTTCTTTGGATGTATTTTGCTTTGTTAGATTTCATGTTGGCGTCAATGTTGTAATTCTCGTCAAATCTTTCAAAGTCAATTCCTTTCGGGAAGTCCCAATAAGGTTCTTCAACCTTATCATAAACTAACCATTCCGGAGTCGTTATTCGGAATCTGGTTATTCCGGAATCCGATATGATAGTAGTAATGTTTGCTGCTTTTAATACTGGTAATTTATCTCTCGAAGGAGCTTTTGACATTACCTCTGTATTTTCACCACCACAGCTTGTAATAAAAAATAGCATAACGACTGTAAATAATACAGTCGTTATGCCATATGCTAAATTGTAATTTTTGTTTTGCGTTTTCAAGCTAAGTATACTTATCTACAAGTTGTTGTTTCACCAATCCAACCACCAACTGTATATGCTCTGCCTTTTTCAAGATCTGGGTGCATAAAGATGTCGTTGTCTTCAGGGAAGTAACGGCTATATGTGTTAATTAACTCTGTCGCTTTTGAAGCTACAGAAGGGTCAACTTGTTTTGCTTTTATAAATTTATCTACAGCAGCCCAATAAACTGTTTTTGATAAAACCGGATCACTGTAAATGCTTGTAGAACGAGCGTATAATGAACCAATTAATAAATAAGGTTCTCCTTGATTTGGATTAAATCCTAATGAGTTGCGTGCCGCTTCTCTTGCTTTAGAGAAACTACCTAATTTATCATAAAAAGTAGCAATAGCTAATTGGTAGTTTGCTTTCTTGCTGTTGTCAGTAGAAAGTTGTGTTGCAGTTTCTAAGTAATCAATAGCTTTAGCATATTCCCCTTTTTTAACTGACATATCTGCACAACCTGCTGCTGATTCTTCAGATGGTTTAATGTTGTGTACATATACTGAAGCTTTGAAATATACCTCAGATCCTGTTGCTCCAACTGTTTTGTAAAGACCTACAACAGAGTTTAAGTAATCTAAGTTAGATTTGTTTTCTTCAACTTTTGATGAGTAAATTTTGTCTAAAGTTTCCATAGATAGAGCCTTAGATGCACCAATAGTTGTGTTGTTAGCGTCTTTTACTTGTTCGTAATATTTTGCATACTTGTTAGATGCATCAGATGCGTTTTTAGTTGCAATATCATTTGTTTGGATATAGTCTTTTACTAATTGATCTAAGTGATTAGCATCTAATTTGTAAAGGTTTACAGATAGAATAATGTAGTATTGCAAGAATGCTGCATCAGCATTTGCCCCAAGTTCATTGATTGATTGACCTAACCATTTGTAAGCTTCTTTTTTATATTGATCTTCAGGCGTTGAGATTGTGTAATAATCAATAGCTTTTAATCCTAAAACTCTGGCTGCAGGCATGGTTGCATCGTCCCCAAAGTATTTGATGCGGTTGTCATAAACACCCATTAACTTTTTACCAAGTTCAGCTTTCTTAGCTTCGTCTTTTTCTTGTTCAAGTTGCCATTTAATAATCAATACTCCGTATTTGTAAATGTTTTTAGAGTATTCCGGACAGTCATTGTATAGTTGTTCCCATGGAGCTAAGGCATCACCATAGCTTTGGTTTTTAGCAAACTCGTAAAAGATACTATTGTTTTGTTTGCATTTTTCTGAGACTTCTTCACTGCGAGTTGCAGGGTTTTGAGCGAATGTGCTTGTGAAAAGTAGTCCGCTAAGTACTGTTGATAAGATAAGTTTAGTTTTCATGATATTTTTTTGTTTGTGTTTATTCAAATCTGCGTTTGAAGAACCAAGTTTCAGTAAATGAAGCACAGATGCTAAATTTATAATATTCTTCAGTGAAATCTTTGTTAGTAAAGTTTATTCTACCGTACTCAAAGCCTAAGTTAATGTTTGAACGGCTTCCTTTTGTTGGTAAACCAAGTCCAAAACTTATGCCAAAGTTCATTGGATTATCACTGTAATCTGAGTATCCTGTAGATAGGTTACCTCCTAATCTATATGTCATTCTTTGGAAGTAGTTTCTAGATAGTCTGTTTGGTAATAATTCCATACCTAAGGCATATTTGCTGCGATTTTTCAAACTATCTGTTTGGCCGAAATATTTTGCATCAGCCCAGTTTTCAAAAAGATAATCTCCTGCAATTGTTAGTCTATGATTGAAATTATATGTACCTCCAACACCAATTGTAAGTGGCATTTCAAAATCAGAACCATTGTTTTTTGCTATAGTATCACTTGTATAAGTTTGAATTTCATAATCTCCTCCAACTTCGGATTTGTTTTCAAAAATAAAACCGAAAGAATAGTAGTCATTTTTATTTGTTGAGTTGAAATATTGTAAGCCATAGCGGATTTGGAAATCAGTGATGTTTAGAATTGAAGTTTGTGAAGTCGTGGTTATACTACTGCTACTTGTTCCATATCCTGCTAATTGTCTAGTATGCTCAATGTTTCCAAATAAGTATTTTAGATTTAATCCAACAGATAAGTGTTTTGTTAGGTTTGAAGATAGTCCCGCATATGCTTGAGTTAGTGTTCCAGAACCTGCATAGTTTTTAGCATATTCTATGCTAGAAATACTGTCGTTTATATATAATGGTATTGATTCAATATTTTGGAAGTTGTATCCAACATTAGAGAATGGAGTTAAACCGCCACTAAACGCTAGATATTTCTTGTAAATTGGAAATAAAATTGTAATATAATCAATGCTACCATTGAATTTGTTGATAGAGCTTGTTCCATTTGAAAAGATTGTTTCTTTTGCAGATGCACCAAATTCGTACATGAAAGTTAAGCTGTCAATAGCGCTGTATGAAGCCGGGTTTATTGGGTTGATGCTTGATTTAGAATTCATTGCAATACCAACTCCACCCATGCCTTTATTTCTGATTGATGTATTATCGGCAAGTTCTCCATAGCCATATCTTGTATAAGGAGAGTTAGTGTTGTTTTGAGCTTGAATGCTGCTGGTTAATGTTATGATAGTTGCAGTTAAAGCTATGAGAAATTTTTTATGCATTATGATTAATTATGCGGTTTAAGCCAATGGATACTAAATTTTGATTTGCAAAGATGCTATTTTTTACCTTGTTATCAAAGAAAAAACTATCCCCTCCAGTTAAAAAAATGGAAAGGTCAGGGTGTTTTTCTTTTAGTAAATTTATGTAGCCATCTATTTCAAATAGCATGCCGTTTATTACTCCTGAGCTGATTGCTTCGTAAGTATTTTTCCCTAAAATTGGATGATGTTCACTTACAGGAACAAGAGGTAGTTTTTGGGTAAAGCTGTTTAATGCTTTGAACCTCATTTGTAATCCGGGAGCAATGGTGCCACCATGATATACACCGTCAGAGTCAATGAAGTCGAAAGTAATAGCAGTGCCGGCATCAATTATTAAGCAGTTTGTTTGTGGTTGTAATGTAAATGCACCAATAACAGCAGCAAGTCTATCTTTTCCTAGTGTTTCAGGAGTTTCGTAAAGATTTGTAATCGGTAGGGGAGTCAAATGAGTCAGTTCGATAAACTTTTCTGATTTGAATTTTAAAAAGGAAATTAGTTTGGAGTCAAAGTCTTTTACTGATGAAATAATTGTATTTTTTATTTTGTATATAGTAAATAACTCTTCCCAAGCATCAAAATCAATATCATTGATAACGGTATTATAAATTGGCTCATCTTCTTCGAAAATGGCAATCTTTGTTTTTGTATTTCCTTGATCAATGCATAGGTTCATGGCACAAATATTTTAAAATAAGCCTTTGACATATTTAAGTAACTCGATAGAAGCTTCTATTTCATCTTTTCTAATAGCTACACTTTCAATATTAAATCCAATAGGAATGTTTTTCTCAAGGCTGTAAGCAATCAGCTCTTCAGCAATGTTTTTGCACACATCAATTGATTTTGATAAAATATCAGTTGAATGCTTTAAGTCATTGTTCAACCAGCTCGGAATTTCAATACCCAGCCATTCCATAAATTGTAGTGTTTTTACAGAACCACAAGGTGTAAGAGTAAAAATGATTGGAGCCATTTCTCTACCTTCTTTTAATGAAGCATAGTAATAGTCTGAAAGGAGGTTTTTGCTGTGATTGACACTGTACACGCATTGAGAAACAAAGAAACTACACCCATTGTCAGTTTTACTGAAAAGGCGCAGGTGTTCGTCTCCTTTTTTGTAATGGCGCTCCGGAATAGTCACTCCACCTAATAGCATATTGCTATTAATTTCTTTGTGTAGTTTATATGCTTGCCCAAGAGATAAATTCAGAGCCTGATCTTTTGAAGGTGCACCTACAAATACAGTATAATTAATGTTGCTATCATTATCTTTTATCCAGTTTGTGAATTCTTCCGGACTGTATTTTCCAATGCTCTTATAAATGATTCGTGGAATTTTTAAGTCTTTCAAAAAATGTTCGCTGTAGTAATCCGGTGCCAGAGTTGGCATATATGGGAATGGTCGAGGAACATCTGTTCGGGATGATTCGTCTTGTATGTCATAAAGAATCAATCCATCAATGCCAGTGTTTTTGATTCGTTCCATTTGCTTGTTTGCAATGGCTTTTAGCTTTTCTTTGTCGGCATTAGTTTTGGGTGGTGTTAAACCGTAAAGGATGATGCCACTTTCTTTGTTTAGGATTTTATCTTTAAGCATTTTGCAAGAATCATAATTTTTGAGAATGCAAAATTAAGATTTTTATTGAGAACGAGAATTACGCAAATTGCGCGAATGAAACGCAAATTAACTCTGTATACATCTGTTGATTTGCGAAATTCGCGCAATTTGCGTTCAAATTCTTTGTCGAATTACTCCACAGCTACATAAATCTCTGTTTTCAATTTTTCAGGAGCAGTAGTTTCTGGATTATTAATGTATTTTTCCATACAAGGAGAGTTGCGTAGGGTTAATCCACTTGCAGGTAGCCATTCTCCAAAAATGTGGTCGTATACGGCACCAAGATTTTCGTATGATCCTTGATATAGGAATACAGCATATTTGCCACCACCAATTTTGCGGACTCCTATTTCTCCTTGTGTCGTAGCTTCTTTTTGCACTACTAAACAAATATCTGTACGCAATTTATCCGGTTCTGTAAGTTGTGGGTCATCGTGATAAACGGCAAAATGTTCAATTCCGGCACTGTAGAGTTTTTGTTCTTTTACATAAGCCCAAAGTTTTTTCCAAGTACCGTCAAAATCCAGATCAGAATAATTTCCAATAAGGCGAATATAGATGACAGATTTTTCTTCAATCTCCAGAATCTTTGGCTTTTTAAGATTCAGTTCTGTGTTACTAACAGGTCTTTGCATAATCATTAATGTTTTGTTGTTTCTAAATTCACTAGGCGAAATGCCGTAGTATTGTTTAAACATTTTGGTTAACGAAGAAGGAGAATCGTAGCCCACGCCATAGGCAATATCTTTTACGCTGCATTCTGAATAGCGGAGGCTGCGCGCGGCACTCTCTACCCGTAAGCGGTTAATATGTGCACCAAGTGGCTCACCCAAAAATGCTTTCGTAATGCGATGAAAGTGGTATGGTGAAAACATGCACATCTCTGCCAAGCTAGATAAATCTAGTTCTTCTGCCAAATGGGCGTTGATGTGTTCGGTGAGAAGGTTGATGCGTTTTAGATATTCTTCTCGAGTTGTGGGTTTTAGATTCAAGCTCATTTCTTCGTTTTAATGTTATGACAAAGTTATTTGCAGTGTAGTGAACAGACTTTTCCTTTCTTGCTGTTTTTCCTTATGAGTTTATAATATGTATGTTCTTCCACTTTCCGCCTTTAAACCTCCAGTACAAAACTCCGCAAAAGGCTAAATAAAATACGGCGATAAAGAACCAGCTTGTTGGCACAGAAATGTGGAATACATTTAGCGATAAATAAAGTATACCTACAAATAGCCAGTGCACGCCAATTGACGCAAACATGGTGAAGTAAGTGTCTCCGGCTCCGCGTAAAGCTCCCACAAAAGAAATCATAACCGCTTCGGATAGTACATATAACGATGCCACGCGAATCAGACTAACCGAAATCGGTGCCGCTTGTTGGAATATGCTGTCAGCATTTTCTGGTTTAAAGACAGAAACTAGTAGTTCCGGAATTAACATAAATACCAACATTGTGAAGGTGGAAAAGATTAGTCCAACCTTAATTGCTGAAAAAGTTGAGCGTTCAGCCAAATGGACTTTTTGAGCTCCCATATATCGACCTACCAAGCTAGTAATACCAATCTCAATTCCAATAAGTGGGATAAATGAAATCATATCCCAGTTAAACATGATAGTGCTAGCGGTGGCTATGATTTCTCCTTGTCCGTGGAATAAAGCCACCATCAAGTAAAATGCTAAGAAATTCAGAAACATTTCCAGTCCGGCTGGAGAGCCGTAATACAGTAGTTTTTTCATTACTTCCCAATTAAAACGGAAGGAATCCATTACTGAAAATTCTGTTCTGTTCTTTTTGCCAATATATGTAAAAAATAACATGAGCATAGCAGCTGCCTCTCCAGACACAGTGGCAATAGCTGCACCTTTTATCCCCATGGGTTCAAAACCTATTTTTCCGAAAATAAGAATGTAGTCTAAAATAATGTTGACTACCAAGGCAGCAATGGTAGAATTCATTACAATGCGTGTTTTCCCAATCCCTGTAAAATAGTTGGCAAGTACATGGCGTAAAAGTCCGAAAATGCAAGCCCAAGCTAAAATGTTTAGGTATATGGTTTGGAAGCCAATTTGTGCTGCGGGAGTGTTCATCCAGCCAAAAAAGGAAATTGCTACCGGACGAAACAATATTGTTAGAGGCCAAGCTGTTAATGCCACAATCATGGCTTGAAATGTGGCTTTCGGAGCTTGTGATTTTTCGTTTGCACCAAAATATTGAGCTACCAAAGCATTGGAATATCCAGTTAGCCCAAAGAAAAAGAACAAAAGTACTTGAATAGCAAGTCCACCACCAAGGGTTGCGTTCATTTGTAGTGGGTCTACTTTTGCAAGAAAAAGTCTGTCGGTGAAAATCATTATACCATCTAAAGCCATTGAAATAATCATAGGTAAAGCTAGATGCATAAGCTCCTTGATTCCTCCTGCTTTGTGGTATGAGTTGTGTATATATGTTTGGATAGACATGAGTTCTGTTTAGAGCAAAAATAATTAAAAAATAGGTCTAGGTAATGTTTTTTGTTTTCATTTCTTTTAATGTAAAAGAAACGAAACAAAGAAAAGCATGACAGGCTGAACTCGTTCCGTCTCTTTGTGTTCGACTTCTCTCAAACAGCACCCTGTCGAATAAGTAATCTTTATTACCGACTTTGTCGGGGAATTTGATTCTAGATGTCTTCTAGTTTAAGTTTATCAGGGGTTTTCTGCCTCGGCTGGAAACCGTTAAGAAAGTTGGCGGAATGAAGCGTAAAAATCATCATTGTTTGACAAACCCAATATTTGGGTGAGGGGTTGGGCGATTTTAGCGAAATGAAGTCAAGTTTTAGGTTTGTAGGCTAAGCGGTGGCTTTTTTGCTTACTTTTTTAGCTATTGAAAAAAATAAGAGGAGATTTCTGCAATTTTGTCAGTTTTTCTGTCAATGAAAATACAAGATTAATAATTTTTCTGTCAAAAAATCAAGTGTAACTCAATTTTTACCTTTGGCATAGGAATTGAAAATAAGCGTGTGCACTGCGATGAAAAATATTAAAGTGAAACATTTTAAAAAATTATTATAATAAATTATTATGGGAAAAATTATTGGCATCGACTTGGGGACAACTAACTCCTGCGTAGCAGTGATGGAAGGTAACGAACCAATTGTAATTGCAAACAGTGAAGGAAAACGCACAACTCCCTCAGTTATCGGATTTGTGGATGGTGGTGAGCGTAAAGTTGGTGATCCTGCAAAGCGTCAAGCAATCACTAACCCAAAGAAAACTGTCTATTCTATTAAACGCTTCATGGGTGAAACATATGAGCAAGTATCAAAAGAAATTGCTCGAGTACCTTATGTAGTTCAAAAAGGTGACAATAGTACTCCTCGTGTAGATATTGATGGTCGTTTATATACTCCACAAGAAATTTCAGCAATGGTGCTTCAAAAAATGAAGAAAACAGCTGAAGATTATCTTGGACAAGAAGTAACAGAAGCAGTTATTACTGTCCCTGCATATTTCAACGATTCTCAACGCCAGGCTACAAAAGAAGCTGGTGAAATCGCAGGTTTAACAGTTAAGCGTATTATCAACGAACCTACTGCAGCAGCTCTTGCTTATGGTCTTGATAAAATGGACAGAGATATGAAAATTGTTGTGTTTGACTGTGGTGGTGGTACACATGATGTTTCTATTCTAGAACTTGGTGATGGTGTATTTGAAGTAAAATCTACTGATGGTGATACTCACCTTGGTGGTGATGACTTTGACCAACGCATTATCGAATGGTTAGTGCAAGAATTTAAAGATGAAAACAGTGGTATTGACTTAAGCAAAGATCCTATGGCTCTTCAACGCTTAAAAGAAGCTGCTGAGAAAGCAAAAATTGAGTTGTCAAACACTACTTCTAGTGAAATCAACTTGCCATATATTATGCCTGTTGATGGTGTGCCTCGTCACTTAGTACGCACATTAACTCGTGCTAAATTTGAGCAATTAGTTGATGATTTAATTCAACGCACAATCGCTCCTTGTAAAACAGCTTTACAAAATGCAGGTTACACTTCTTCTGATATTGATGAAGTGATTCTTGTAGGTGGTTCTACTCGTATTCCTGCTATTCAAGCAGCAGTTGAGAGATTCTTCGGAAAAGCTCCTTCTAAAGGTGTTAACCCTGATGAGGTAGTTGCTGTAGGTGCTGCTATTCAAGGTGGCGTATTGTCAGGTGATGTGAAAGATGTATTATTATTAGATGTGACTCCACTTTCTTTAGGTATTGAAACTATGGGTGGTGTAATGACTAAATTAATTGAATCTAACACAACTATCCCAACTAAGAAATCAGAGACATTCTCTACAGCTAGCGATAATCAACCATCTGTAGAAATTCATATTCTACAAGGTGAGCGTCCAATGGCTAACCAAAATAAAACGATTGGTCGTTTCCACTTAGATGGAATTCCTTCTGCACCTCGTGGGGTACCTCAAATTGAAGTAACATTCGATATTGATGCTAATGGTATTTTACATGTATCTGCAAAAGATAAAGCTACAGGTAAAGAGCAATCAATTCGTATTGAAGCTTCATCTGGTTTGAGCGATGATGAAATCAAGAAAATGAAAGCAGAAGCAGAAGCTAATGCAGAAGCAGATAAGAAAGAAAGAGAAAAAATCGATAAGCTTAACCAAGCTGATGGAATGATTTTCCAAACAGAAAAACAATTAACTGAGCTTGGTGATAAACTTCCTGCTGATAAGAAAGCGCCAATCGAGGCCGCTCTAGCTAAATTGAAAGATGCTCATAAAGCACAAGATATTGAAACTATTGACAAAGCAATGGAAGAATTAAATACAGCATTCCACGCTGCTAGCCAAGATATGTATAACGCAACTCAAGGTGCAGGTCAACCTGGTGCAGAACAACAAGAACCGCAAAGTGGTGCTTCTGACAACCAAGGTGATAATGTTACTGATGTTGACTTTGAAGAAGTGAAATAGTTTCTATAGGCAAACTAATTGAGTATATTTTGAAAGTGCCGTTAACAATATGTTAGCGGCACTTTCTATTTTATTTATTCCATACTTTCCAATTGTTAAAGTGGCTTATTTATATTATATTTGTACCATACTTGTACCGCACCTTAATAATGATGACTATCTGAACCTAAACGAACCTTATTCTTTTTAGTTCATTAATAATATGGGATATAGCAAACTGAAAATACCGAAGATTTGCGAGCATTGTAAGCAGCCTTTTGAAGCAAAAACATTCACTACTCGCTATTGCTCTAGAGATTGTAATTTAAAAGCAGCTAATCAAAAGCAGCGAGAAGAACGAGCTGCAAAAACTAAGGAAAAGAAATTAGCTGAAGATGTGAAAGTGTAAAAACCAGTCATATTGAGCATACAATTCCAATTTAAATTGACCACCCCATTCCGGAGCAAATTGACCAGCTCTGCCGGACTAAATTGACCACCCATTCCGGAGTAAACTGACCACCTAAAAACACACTGATTTTTCATTCTGTTACCCATACTTTCGCAACAAAAAAAGTATGGCAAATAAAATAACAGAAATGAGCAAAATTAGACAAGCAATAAAATTACATTGCAAGGGCGAGAGTAAAATGTTTATCAGTAAATATTTAAACATCTCTCGCAATACCGTCAAGAAATATCTTTCTCTTTTTCAGCTTTACGGACTCAACTTAGAAACTCTGAACACTAAAACAGACGCTGAGTTAGATGTACTATTTTCAGGCACTTCCATAGAGTATATTCCAGCAAAGACACAAGAGCTCTATGACTTCTTTCCACAGATGCAGAAGGCATTAAAGAAGCCTTATGTAACTAAAATGCAGTTATGGCAAGAGTATATCAAGCTTCACCCCGAGGGCTATAAACGCTCTCAGTTTTGCGAACTGTATAATCGATGGTCTAAGCGTTCCAGTGGGGTTATGCACATGGATCACAAGGCTGGAGATAAAATGTTTGTTGATTATTCTGGAGATAAACCTCAGATAATAGACCCTCTAACTGGAGAGATACAGAAAGTTGAGTTCTTTGTAGCCATACTTGGAGCAAGTCAGTATACCTATGCTGAGTGCAGCCGTACTCAACAGACACAAGATTTTGTAAACTCAGTTCAGAATGCGTTACACTTTTATGGCGGAGTTCCACGCGCCATTGTTCCAGACAATCTAAAGTCAGCTGTGATTAAAAGCAGTAAATACGAGCCTACGATTAATAAAACCTTGGAAAATATGGCAGAGCATTATGAGACCACGATTCTTCCTGCTCGAGCTTATAGACCACGAGACAAAGCTTTGGTTGAGAATGCGGTTAAGCTTCTGTATCGTTCTATCTATGCTCGATTATCCAAAGAAACCTTTTTTAGCTTAGAAGAAATTAACAATCGGGTGGAAGAACTATTAGTTGAGCACAATGCCCGAAAACTTAGTTCTAGACCCTATTCTCGGCAAGAGCTCTTTGATCAGATTGAGATGGAAGAACGATATGCCCTTCCTGTCAATCGTTTTGAGATTAAATATCAGACCACTTGCACGGTAATGCAGAATGGTCATATTTTATTTAGCCCCGATAAGCATTATTACAGTGTTCCGTATCAGTACATTAAAAGAAAGGTAAGCGTTCTGTTTACCTCAACAAGCTTGGAGATTTATTCTAAATACACTCGTATTGCTAGTTATCCAAGAGATATGAAGCAATATCAATACACCACAAACCAAGAACATTTGGCTAGTACTCACCGCTTTGTTGCCGAGTGGGATGCTGCCCGTTTTGTATCCTGGGGGCATAGCTTAGATGCTGATGTTGGAAAATACATAGCCAAGGTTATTGAAACCAGAGCGCATCCAGAGCAAGCTTATAAAACCTGTATGGGTATCCTATCCTTTGAAAAGAAGGTTGGCAAAGAGAGACTCATAAAGGCCTGCAAACGAGCTCTGCATGTGGAATCCTATAGTTATAAGATAATCCAAAACATCTTGGAGCAGAACTTGGATACTATAGAGCAAACGCAGCAAGAACCAGAACTGCCAACGCACAATAACATACGCGGGAAACAATATTATTATTAACTATTAAAACAAAAAAGAAGATGAATCAAGCCACAATTAGTAAAATGAAACAAATGAAGCTCTATGGTATGCATAATGCATTTAAAACAGCCATTGAAACCGGTCGGACAGACCATTACACTATCGATCAGTTTATGTCAATGATAATAGATGCCGAATGGGATGAAAGGCAAAATAGGCGCATAGAGCGAAGCATTACCAATGCCAAATTCCATTACCGAGCAGATATGGAAAGTATTAGATATGAAGAATCTAGAAATCTGGATAGAACACAAATTATGAGACTTGCCGAATGTGATTTTGTTGAGAAAAATCAAAATATCCTTATTACTGGAAGCACTGGTGTAGGAAAAAGTTATTTAGCCACAGCGCTAGGCTATAGAGCTTGTATACAAGGATATAAACTTAGTTACTTCAATACATCTAAGCTTTTTACCCGACTTAAAATGGCAAAAGCGGATGGCTCTTATTTGCGAGAACTAAATAAAATACAAAAACAAGATGTAATAATTTTAGATGATTTTGGACTACAAGCTCTTGATAGTCAGAATAGAATTACACTCTTGGAAATTATAGAAGACAGACACAACAATGGTTCAATTATCGTTACTTCGCAAATACCAGTGCAAGGTTGGTATGACATAATAGGAGAAAAAACAATAGCTGATGCCGTACTTGACCGGCTTATACATCAGGCTCACAGAATAGAATTGCAAGGTGAGTCCATGAGAAAAAAGAAGGCATTAAAAGAGATAGAAAAATAAGTATCTTTGAATACTAATCAACAGATGAAAAATCATGCGTAAAAAGTGACAATTTACGGGTGGTCAATTTAAATCGGAAAGCCTGCTCAATTTAAACCGGACAAGGGTGGTCAGTTTGACTGGAATATACACCCTATGGGCGCAATGCTGCAATACACAAAAGATGATGAATTAGTAGAAGTAGAAGTCTGTGGAGATAGAAAGATTAAATACAACGGAGACGAAACCTCACTCACTGCCGTTACCCAAGAACTCCTTGGATTAGACTACGCCGTACAACCAACCAAATATTGGACTTATCTTGGCAAGAACCTACAAGATATTTACAATGAGATATATTCGCTGTAAAGGATGTAGTATCATATATGGCTTGTTTAACATATTGACTTTAAATACATAACATTCATTTTTCTATTTATGATATTTTACCAATCAAATAGATAAACTAGTATGGCAGATAGTACCTATGCTCTAATTAAGCACAATTTGAATGTAGATGATATAGCTGTTTTCAAATCTCAATTGGAAACAGCATTGTCTATTACTATTTCTCAACTTGTTTTTGAGCGTTTAGAACTTTCTGAATACGATCAGATATCTCAAAGTGGGTCAGGCGGATGGAAGCTTGAAATTTGTGACTATCCGCAAAATATAAATATTTGGTTGTTTGAAAATATCGAAAATGGCAGAGAAATGTCTTTCGGTAGAGAATATGTTTGTTGCCAGTACTTTGGTTTAGATTACTTGTCTCAGTGGTTTATGCTTGAAGAGTGTATTAAGAATCCCGAATATTGTCAAGCTCTTGAAAAAGAAAGAATGCTTTTGTATGATATTTCTAAGCGTTTTGGGTCTAGTGAGTGTGTTTTATTAAATGGTAGTCTGCTGGGTGGAGTTGTTGAAGATATTATGGATGGAGTGTCTTTGCATGACGCTGTAAATAAGCAAAAGATAAATAAACCTCAAACAGAAGTATTAAATAAAAAGTCATTTGCCGAAAAAAAGATAATATTTGATAAGGTAGGATATGATTTTGATATATTGTCCTATAGCGCCATATTGAAAAATGAGCAACTTATCAACTCCGACAATTGGTATTATACAATACTTATTGATGATTTTATGGATCTTCGGTAAATTAACTTTACATCTTAATGAAGATGAGCTTTAGCATAAAGAAACTTGTTTAATTGGCTGTAATATATTAATGTCATTTGAGATGGGTTTAATAAAGCGGTAATTATCAATATTTAAATATGTCACAAACCACTTTTTCCCGAGAAACCTTATATGAGTTGGTTTGGTCAAAATCCCTTGCCGCTATATCAAGGGAATATAATATTTCCTACCAATGCTTGCGTGAGGTATGCCAAGAAATGGTAATTCCTTTACCCCCTAATGGCTATTGGTCAAAACTACAGTTCGGCAAGACTGTAGAAAAAGACGAGCTTTGGAATGCTCCTAAAGCTCTACAAGAAATAAGCCTGTGGCTAAGAACTGATGAAGAGGGTGTAGAATACCTTTCTAAAAAAACCTCTGAGAAAAATAAGATTAAAATTGAAACCGCAACTAAAATCAAGCTTCCTAAAAAAGGAGCTCAAGTTCCGGCTCAATACTCAAACCTAGTAGCTATTACAAAAGAATACTACTCCCAAAAGCGTAATAGTTGGAAAGATTGGGATTACACCAATAGAAGAAAATCGTTTGAGATTTCAGTTTCACAGCCATTATTAAAAAGAGCTTTCCATTTTCTAGAACTATTCCTTCAAGCAATAGATCAATGTGGGCATAAAATCCTGTTAAAAGGACATAACACATATATTGTTGTCTTTGGCGAAGAGATGGAAATATGCATTGTAGAAAAGAACAATCGGATAAAAATTGAAAATAGCAAATGGGGTGAAACAAAGTTAGTTCCCAACGGTAAGCTTTGTTTGCGCTATCGTAAGCCCTATACCACAAGAGATTGGTCTGATACATCCTACACCCTTATAGAAGATAAAATTGTTGATATAATTGCAAGCTTCGAGCATATTGCTAATACTGATATTGCCGATAGAATTGAGTTACACAAACACTGGGCGGAGCAAGATGCAATCCGTGAAAAACAGAAAGCCATACAAGCCCGAAAAGAAAAAGAGCTAGAAGATTTCAAAGCAATGTTTCAATTCTCCAAACGCTACCAAGAAGCCAACGACCTAAGAAACTACATCAACACTTTTGAGCAACATGCCAAAGACACCAACACGCTAACAGAAGAGAAACAAGACTGGATTCAATGGGCACGCCAAAAAGCAGATTGGTATGATCCATTCATCAACTCAGAAGATGAACTCCTCGCCGAAGTAGACAAAGAAACCCTCAGCTTCAAAAAGAAAAGTTCTTGGTGATTTTATCCCTATTTTGTCGCAAATTATTACAAAATATGCGACAAAATACAGTCTAAATCAACTTTTAAGTTGTTGAAACTCAATATTTAGTGAATATGTAAAAAGCCGAATAGGGTGTCGGGTGTTCACAAAGCAGTCTTGTTCATTATTTGTGAACAGTTGATATTCGTGAACAAGAACCTAGTGTGTCATTGGTTTTAATGATATTGTTGGAGTATTAAAAACTTTTTATCTTTGCAGCAACATGCTTACCCCGCTTCTCATAAGAACAGCGCGCTCAGGGTAAGCTTTTTGCGTTTATACACCTATGTATTTTTATTTAATGCTTATGTTTTCAAGAGGGTGTTAAATTCATTGTTTTGTGGACAACACATAGTGACTGGTCAAGTAGAGAATGATTAATGGATTTCTTTCGAGTTTAATAGCCCACCCATTGCAATTATTAGTTTTGCTGCTTGTTATTTTTTGTCATATTTTTTGCCTCTTTTGGCTTTCATGCACATGCCGCTGAAAATACAGCAGCAAGAGCATAGCCAAGGCAAAAAAGCAAGCGAGGCACCCCTTTCGCTTTTATGCCAAAAAATAACAATCAGAAGCTATATTAACATAATGTTGCCTTATAGGAAATGAGAATACATTCCTATAAGAACACTATGCTAAATAGCCAAAACCAATAACCGCAATTCCCACCCTAAAGAAACCGCAAATACCCCACCACCCATTTAAGGTACAGGCTTAAATAAAGCATATAGTGTTTATATCATATGCTTGCGGTAGGTTCATTCACTTCAGCTCCATTTCGTTTCAGGGTTTCGCTTCGCTACTCATCCTTTCACTACATTCCACTTCCGTTCTCTCACCAACCTCAGCACCTCACAGCAAGAGTAGCTCCATTCTCTACACGCCAAAATCTCCACCCTGCAATTCCACCCACTTAATTGTGTCATTCCGTTCCATCGCCACCCTTGCTCTTTATCCACCCACAATTTGGTATGCTTCATCTAAGCCTGTGTCGAGTCCTCCCCAAATTTCAAATACCAATAAGCGATAATTAATCCACCAAAAAACAAAAAGCAAGGCAAAGATAGGGCGGTAACAGCCAAAAGGTCAGTAAAGGTCAAGCCCTATGAGTTTTTGCCAAAATCTCCACACTTCCGTTTCACTACAGGTAGTATTTTGCCAAAAAACCTTGACAGCCCTTTTCAACCGCCCTGTGGCAATGCCATCTTTTTCTTTTTTTCTTCTTTCTTTTTTTCTTCTTTTTTGGGGGGAATAATTGTGTGAGCGAAAGCGAATAAATTTTTAAAGCTAGAGCCATGCAAACATTATCCATCAAAACACACCGAGTTGAAGTTATTTACACACAGCCTCATTTCTTTATTTTAAACAAAGGCAATAATAGTGGTAAACCACTTTTAACAGCCTGTCCGAATTGCTTTGTAATCCTCTGTATGAATGAGGAAAATAAAGAGCAGTTGTATTGGTTAATTATGGGCTTATGGCAGTCCAAAGCCTTTTATTCATATTTAAAAGGTTCTGTTATCCCATTTGTAACTATATCCGATGTAAAGCAATGTGTTTATAAAGGCTTGGAAGTTGCAAATACAAGCCTTCCAGAATTTGGTAAGTCGGTAAAATCATTGCGCTCACTTGAGCAATTAGAGCAGCAGTATAAACAAAACTTGTTGGTTATTCAAGAAGCTAAGCGCGTATTGTTTTATAGATACATTAAAAGGTAATGTGATTCGTAGATAAGCAGGGGATAAGGGCTGGGTAAAGGCAGGATAAGCGCATATTAATTATGAATCGTTGCATAAAAAACTGCACCTAAAAAGTGTCTAACTTTTTGGGTGCAGTTCAAATATGTCGAGGCTCTAAAGTTTAAGGTTAGATTAGTAGATGTCTACAACTTTTAAAGCATTACCAGAACTAAGCAGGTAATAATTTAGCCCCACTTTTTGTAAGAACTCTATACCTACACATGCGATTAGACTTGTATCGTCAGTTAAGGTTGTGATGCTTGATGGAAGTTCACAAGTCGTATTCGATGTTACACTACCAGTACCACCAAATGCAGTTTCAGGCATGTATAAAACATTGCTTTTCTCATTTAAATCAGGGTTGGCTGGTTCATACATTTTTGTGTCAGCATTGTAAATAAAGTCACTGATTGCTGAAACCGCAAGTACCAGTCTAAAATGAGTTGCTCCCATAGGGGCGTTAATGTTATTAGCTAAACTGTAGCTGATAATTGCATTTACACCTGTTCTAGTTCCCGTAGGAGTCATTTTGACACTTCCTGTAAACATGCTATCAAAATTCACCCCTTTGTTAAATACTAAGCCTTTTAAGTACTGTGTTTGCTCAGAAATTAAAATTGCTCGTTGACCTCTCGCTTCGGATTGATCTTCTAGGTTAATCTTTTTCATGATAGCAGTTAAACGACCTGTAAGTTGTGGGTCTGCCATTGTTTTCATTAAGGCACTTAATCCAACACGAACAGATTTTCCAGCAGCTGCACAGCCTCCAAATTCATTCATGTTTTCACGAGTGCGTTTAAACTCTGGAGCAGTTTTGATTTGTTCTGCTGATGCTCCTCCAGCCATTCCTGCAAAGCTCCCTTTTAAGCCTTTGATTTTGTAATGGCGCACACCGCCAATATTACCTTTGTACTTTAATGGTCCAGTCTGTCTAGCCATAATTTAATCTCCTATAATTTAGGGTTACACAAATAATTAATTATCTCAAAGATATTGATAAGTGTTCTGATATACAGCTAATTAAATGTGGCAAGAGAGCGCAGAGTTGAGCAGTAGAATTAAGTATTAGATATATTCAGGTTTTTACTATATTTGTCATACTTTATCTATTGAAAAAGAGCTATTTATATTAATAGATAACATAGGGTTGTTTAGGTAATTACTTGTACCTGATTTGTACCATAGCTCTTGTAGCTATAATAAATAAAGGGATATTATTTAAGAAGAAGTGAAATAGTGACTAGTTATTAGAGCCTAGAAACTAGAAAGAATAAAACCTCATTAAGCATTAGCTCAATGGGGTTTGTTTTTTATGAAATGTAATCTTTAGCTTTTAATTATGATTTTTTATATATTTCTGTTGAATAGATGTTTATCTAAATTATTTAAGTACCTTTGCATCGTTTAATAATCAAGTTTATATTGATTTTTCGTATCAGTGTAAGATTAAAAACATTTTTAATAATAAAACAAGAAAGTAAAAAATGAACATTTATGTTGCAAGTTTAAGCTATAACACTACAAGTGATAGTTTAAAAGAATTATTTGAGAATTTTGGAGAAGTTTCTTCTGCTAATGTAATTACAGATAGAGAAACTGGTCGTTCACGCGGTTTTGGCTTTGTAGAAATGCCAGATGATGCAGAGGCGAAAAAAGCAATTCAGGAATTAGATAAATCTGAATTAGATGGTAGAACTATTGCTGTCAATGAAGCTCGTCCAAGAGAAGAAAAAGGTAATGGTGGATACAATAAGAGAAGATATTAAGATTTTATTTAGTAGATCATTCTGAAAAAGACGGTTTTGCAATATGCAAGAACCGTCTTTTATTTTACATTATGAGATTATTGGCAATTTTTTTGCATATTGTTTTCTTTCTGATTTTCAGATATTTTTAATAAAAAAAGGTTTATCCTAATTAATTGAGTACCTTTGTCCCAATTCAACAATCAAGTTTATATTGATTTCTTTCACAGCAATGCTTTGCTTTCTCTCATTAGGGAACAGCTCTCATCGTAAAATTGACCTCATATTCACTTTTTGTTAGTGTTTTTTAGTCGCAAAAGGTGTGTCAGTACTTTTGTTGGCATACTTTATTGACTATATGATAAAATCATTATTTATTAGGGAAAATCAAATCCGTCTCCCTATTATTCAAGGCGGAATGGGAGTAGGTATTTCTCTTTCAGGTTTAGCTTCTGCAGTAGCTAATGAGGGGGGAGTTGGAGTAATTTCATGTGCAGGTCTAGGTTTGTTATACAAACAGAGTTCAAGTGATTATTTTAAAGATTGTATTTGGGGCTTAAGGGAAGAAATTCGTAAGTCACGAGAAAAAACCAAAGGAATTGTTGGTGTTAATGTAATGGTTGCATTAACCAATTTTGCTGATATGGTTCGCACTGCCATAGACGAAAAAATTGATATTATTTTTGCCGGAGCCGGATTGCCTCTTGATCTGCCTTCATTTTTACCTTCCGATAGTAATACTCGCCTTGTTCCTATTGTTTCTTCAGCACGAGCCGCTGATTTAATTTGTAAAAAATGGTTGGCCAACTATAATTATTTACCAGATGCTATGGTTGTAGAAGGTCCAAAAGCCGGAGGACATCTAGGTTTTAAAACAAATCAGATTGAGGATGGAGATTATGCTTTAGAAGAATTAGTTCCTGAAGTGATAAAGATTGTAAGCAAGTATGCAGATCAGAAAACAATACCCGTAATTGCTGCCGGAGGTATTAGCACCGGGGCAGATATTGATAAGTATTTGAAAATGGGAGCATCAGGAGTACAAATGGGAAGTATTTTTGTGCCAACCAATGAGTGTGATGCCTCTGATATATTTAAACAAGTTTATATTGATTCTTCCAAAGAAGATATGAGGATAATCCAAAGTCCTGTTGGAATGCCTGGCAGAGCCTTTGAAAATAGTTTTCTTCAGAGTGTGAAAGAGGGAAATGAAAAACCTAAAGGTTGTCCTTATAGTTGTATTAGAACTTGCGATTATACAAAAAGCCCTTATTGTATCATTAAGGCCTTGTATAATGCATCTATAGGTGAAATGGATAAAGGTTACGCTTTTGCTGGCGCTAATGCTTATAAAAGTACCGAAATTAAAAGTGTGCACGATGTGATTGAGAAATTGCAAGCTGAGTATGAAATTGCTCAAAAGGCTTAAAAAAACAGGTTTCGGCTTGTAGCCTATTATGCAGTGTTATTTTGAACCGTTAGAGAATAGGTGATAAATAATAATTGCGATTATTTACAAATAAGACTGCTGATGGTAGTCAAAAAATATGACATTTACAGAATTAAATATTTCAGAACCAATTCTAAAGGCTCTGGAAGATAAAAAGTATAAAAGTCCAACTCCTATTCAGGAGCAGGCAATCCCGATTGTTTTAAGTGGTCAGGATTTGTTAGGGATAGCTCAGACTGGAACCGGTAAAACGGCCGCATTTTCTATTCCAATTATTCAATGTTTGAATGAGTTAAAGACCGCAAATAAAAAGCGTGAAATTAAAGCATTGATTTTAACTCCAACAAGAGAGTTGGCAATTCAGATTCAAGAGTGTATATCTGATTATACTAAATATACAGACATTAGAAGTGCTGTGATATTTGGTGGTGTTAAGCAAGGCGTTCAGGTAAATCAGCTGAGAAGCGGAGTGGATATCTTAATTGCAACTCCCGGTAGATTACTTGATTTAATAAATCAAAAAATTATTAAGCTGGATCATATCCGTCACTTTGTGTTAGATGAGGCTGATCGTATGCTTGATATGGGATTTGTTCATGATATTAAGCGCTTGATACCTTTGTTGCCAAAGAAGAAACAAACACTATTTTTCTCTGCTACAATGCCTGTTGCAATAGCAAAACTTTCAAACAGTATTTTGTGCAACCCGGCAAAAGTAGAGGTAGCACCAGTGTCTTCAGTAGTTGAAACTATTGAACAACATCTGTTTTTTGTTGAGAAAAAACAAAAAAGTGATTTACTTTATGAGTTGTTAAGAAAAGATTCTGAGAAGTCAGTATTGGTTTTTTCTAGAACAAAACATGGTGCAGATAGGATTGCAAAAAAGTTAAATAAACAAGGTGTTGGTTGTGAGGCTATACACGGAAATAAATCACAAGTAGCAAGACAACGAGCATTAGTAAACTTTAAATCAGGCGAAACTAGAGTTATTGTAGCTACAGATATTGCTGCCAGAGGTATTGATATTGCTAATTTGGAATTAGTTATCAATTATGATTTACCGGATGTGGCTGAAACCTATGTTCATCGAATTGGTAGAACAGGTAGAGCCGGTCATAAAGGTGTAGCTCTTTCGTTTTGTGCAAAAGAAGAACGAGTGATGCTTCAGGATATTCAGAAGCTAACAGGTGGAAGCTTAAACATTATTTCTACCAAATTATCATAGTTAAATTATCACTAAAATTATTGAATGAATAAGAAAGAATTAGAAAAAAAGAAAAACCAGAAACGAAAAGAAAAGTTGGAGCGTAAGGAAGAGCGTAAAAATGGTAGTGGAAAGAAATCCTTAGATGATATGATTGCCTATGTGGACGAGAATGGTCGACTGACAAGCACTCCACCGGATCCGGCTAAGAAACAAGAGGTTGAAGTAGAGAGTATTAGTGTGTCTATCCCCAAAATGGAGGATATAGAAGAAGTTGCTTTGACAGGGAAGGTAGAACATTATAACCAAGATAAAGGTTATGGCTTTATAAAGGATTCCAGAAGTATTGAAAAATATTTCTTTCACATAAATAGTGCTCCTGATAATATTGCTGAGGGAAATGAGGTTACTTTTGAGCTTGAAAGAGGTAAAAAAGGAATGAATGCCGTAAATATTTCAATAAAAAAATAAATATATGATTGGTGACAATCAATTATCAATAACAATTAACAATAAGTAGTAAAATGAACATTTATGTTGCAAGTTTAAGCTATAACACAACAAGTGATAGTTTAAAAGAATTATTTGAAAACTTTGGAGAAGTGACTTCTGCAAATGTTATTATGGACAGAGAGTCTGGTCGTTCTCGTGGTTTTGGTTTTGTAGAAATGCCTGATGAGTCAGAAGCTAAAAAAGCAATTGCAGAATTAGATAAATCAGAATTAGACGGTAGGTCAATTGCTGTCAATGAAGCTCGTCAAAGAGAAGAAAGAAGTAGCAGAAGATACTAGTATAAGGTATTTATGATAAAACCCCGTTAGATAATTCTAACGGGGTTTTTGTTTTTTGTTGGTCTAACTATATTATACTTTGGCAAATGAATTTTCTTTATGTAAGAATCGATATGCTAAGGGATAAATTTCACATGCTATACAGAGGCCAAATACGCCTTCAAGTAATGCAAATAAAATAAGGATTCCGCTTAACGAGTAAGCTAGGATTATTGCCTGAAATATAAAGGAAGTACTTATGGCAATAGCGAATACAAATCCGATTTTAGCCGCAAATTGTTTGGGTCCGGCATTTATTTCTACTTTCTTTAGTTGGAACAATTTTGCAAGATGACACGAAATATATCTTACCGGACTGTATTATGCGTGTTTTGAACTTCTTAGGTAAAAATCAATAGCTAGGAAAATTACTGGGATGACATTTAATGTAACTAAAAATATCCCTACAATTGCTGCACTTAATATTCCATTAACGCGCGCTACTCTCTCATTAATCTTTTGATTGTTTATTGGGCAAAATGTATTTGTTCTCATGGCTTATATCTTTTATTATTGTATTACAAAGATATCGTCACAGACCGATGAATTAAATCCCATTGCTTTGGTAAATGTCTACCATGTGTTTGGTATATTAAACAAAACCCTGCTAGAATTTCTAACAGGGTTTTGTTTTTTAATAAATCGACTAAACTATAATCCTAGAGCTTTTTGGATTTGCTCTGTATGTTCTTTAGTTTTTACTTTATCAAAAACTTTTTCTACAATCCCTTCTTCATTAATGATAAATGTGCTACGGATAATTCCCATATAAGTTTTCCCATAATTTTTCTTTTCACCCCAAGCGCCGTAAGCTTGTAGGATCTCAGTTTCTGTATCTGCAATAAGGTTAAACTTAAAGCTGTATTTTTCTGCAAATTTTTTGTGAGAAGCTACGCTGTCTTTGCTAATTCCAATAATTTCATAGCCTTTCTTGTTCCAATACTCAAGGTTGTCATTTAAGTTGCACGCTTCAGCAGTACAGCCGGGTGTGTTGTCTTTTGGGTAAAAGTAAAGGATCACTTTTTTTCCTTTGAACTGAGATAAACTAATTTCTACACCATCTTGGTTTAAGCCTGAGAATTCAGGAGCTTTTTCGCCTTCTAGAATCATATCCATATTTTTTATTGTTATTGTTTTTTTATTTCAAAAGTAATAAAATACTTGAATACCGCAAAAATAACTTTTGCGATATAATTAACAATAATCGAAGAAAGAAGCGTTGAAAAATTTAGTTCGTACATATTATTTCTGTTATTTTAGCGTTTTCTTAATTAGTGTAAGAACTAAACACAAAAATTATTGTTATAAAAGTAACGCTACTAACCTTATTTCCTGTATGAGAACTCTTTTCAAAATAGTATTTATTCTAAGTCTTTTGTTGTGTTCAGCAGTAGTGATAAATGCTCAATCTTATAAATTTCCTTTTCCTGAAGAAGGTTCCGTAAGTGATAATGAGGAATTGTTTACCGTTGAGCAAGAGGCAGAACTTAATGCTTTGATTCGTGATTTTCAGGCAAAAACAAATAATGAGATAGCAATAGTTACAGTAAAGACAGTTGAACCGTACAAAAACATGGTGGAGTACTCAACTGATTTGTCAAATAACTGGCATTTGTATAATTACGATGCTGAAAACTCATTAATAATTATTGTTAGTAAAACTCTGGGTACAGTTCGTATTACTACGGCTTATGGTACCGAAAAGCTTTTGAGAAATGATATCTGTAGAAGAATAATCGATTCACAAATGATTCCGGCTTATGCTGTTGGTAACTATTTTATGGGTACCAAACAGGGGTTGGTTTCTTTGATGAATGAATGGAACTAAAAGGATTGTAATATAGATACGATGTCCGAAGGCTTATTGCTGACGGACTTTTTTATTATTAGAATTTTAAAAAAAAATAACTGGTTTGTATAAAACGAATTTTCATAGTCACTGTGTCTTTTGCGATGGTAGAGCTCCGATGGAGGTTTTTGTCCAGCATGCAATTGCTAAAGGTCTAGATGCCTATGGGGTTTCGTCACATGCGCCGGTGCCTTTTGTTACTCGTTGGGCAATGGATCAGGAAGATCTTCAGGATTATCTTCAAGAATATGCTAGGTTGAAGAAAAGATATGAAGATCAGATTGACTTGTATATTGGGCTAGAGCTAGATTACTTGCCTGATGATAAGGATGCTGTTTTCAATAAACATAAAGATGTTGCCTTAGATTACCGTATTGGTTCTGTACATTATATTAAACCATTTTCAGATGGAAGGTTTTGGAATGTGGATTGTGAAACGGGTATTTACAAAAGAGCTGTCAACGAGGTTTTTGATGGTGACTTAAAACGAACGATAACCAAGTACTTTAATCAGACTTGTGAGATGATTGAAACTTGTGATTTTGAGGTGTTGGGTCATATGGATAAGATGTCTCGTAATGCAAGACATTTTGAGGGTTTTAGTGTGGATGAAAAATGGTATGTGGATTTGATGTTTGAAACGCTATCTCTGGTAAAAGAAAAAGAGCTAATTGTTGAGATTAATACCAAATCCTTATTAGGAAAGGGTATCACTTATCCTAACAAAGAATTTTTCCCAATGCTAAAAGGAATGAAGATTCCTGTAATGGTAAACTCAGATGCGCACTTACCGGATATGGTAACCAGTGGTATGGATGAAACATATGCACAGTTATTAGCTGCAGGAATTGAGACGGTTCGCGTGTTGAAAAAAGGTGAGTGGGTTGATGAAAAAATTGAATTGTAATCAGAAACAGAATATATAAATGAAAAAGGTAATATCAACAGAAAATGCTCCGGCAGCAATCGGACCATATAGTCAGGCTGTAGAAAAAAATCGGATGTTATTTATCTCAGGACAAATTCCTATAAATCC
Source organism: Paludibacteraceae bacterium (assembly GCA_963662245.2). Taxonomy (GTDB): domain Bacteria; phylum Bacteroidota; class Bacteroidia; order Bacteroidales; family Paludibacteraceae; genus JAFGVL01. The sequence goes on from CAXXVQ010000008.1 coordinate 495,221, forward strand.
TGCAAGTGGTAAGATAGAAGCTGAAGGCGTAAGTGCTCAAGCCGAACAAGTATTTAAAAATATCAAAGCTATACTTGATGAGGCTGGATATGCTTTTGAAGATGTAATCAAAACAACTGTGTTTATTTCGGATATGGCTTTGTTTCCGGAACTAAATGAGGTGTATAAGAGATATTATACTTCAGATTGTCCTGCACGCTCTACGATTGCCGTAAAAGGACTTCCTTTAGGTGCTCTGGTAGAGATTGAAACCATTGCAATTAAATGATGGATTAATAATTTAGAATAAAGAATAATAAGAAAGGCGAATGATTTTTTATTCGCCGTTTCTTTTATCTAGAATCTTTTATCTGATATGCTACTCTTTTTCTCACCTCTCTCTTGCTAACTCGCTCACTCCTCATTTATTCGCCTCTAACTTCTGATACCTCAATTGTAACTTTTTCAACTTGTCCGCCAAGTGGTGGATTCATTTTGGAAAAAGATAAATCAACTTGTGAGAGTTGAGGAAAAGTGTTTAATATGCTGTCAAGGATTCTTTGAGACACATGTTCTATTAGTCTCGAATTGATGGCCATTTCTTTTTTAACCACATCATACACTTCTTGGTAATTGATAGTGTCTGTTAGGTCGTCGCTTTTGGCTGCATTACTAACATCAAAATGCAGGCAAAGGTTTAATTCATAACTTGCACCTACAATCTGTTCTTCATCAAAATGCCCATGATGAGCATAGAATTGCATGTTCTTTAAAGTGATTTTCCCCATGTTTATTTTTTCTGGTTTTCAGTGTAATATCTTAAATAATCTAAGATGATAGAAACTTCAGTTGAATCAATGTTTTTATCAGTTAAATAACTAATATCCTCAGAGAATGATTTGATAAAGCTTTCGATATCATTATTATTAATCTCAAGTGCTCTTTTATAAAGACTAACAGCTTTTTTTCTATCCCCAATTGCCCAAGCTGAATGCCCTGCATTTAGGAAATCAATCCATTGTGCCTGAAACTCAATGATTTTTGTGTAGTACTTGTCCGATTGTTCTAATTTGCCAGCAAGGAATGAAGTCCAAGCAATGGCACGCCAGATTTTTACATTCTCATTACTGTCGTATTCCACTTTAAAGTAATATGATAAGGCTTCATTGTACTGCTTGTTATTTAAGTAGCAGTTTCCAATCTGCATCATCAGGTTTTCATTATTTGGATAAAGTTCCTGAGCCTTTAAATAAAACTCTAACGCTTTATCATATTCTTTTAGTTGCTTGTAGCAAAACGCAATTTTTCGGATTGTCCATTTATTGTTTGGAGAGATAATGTCTGCATGCAGGTAATTCTTCAAAGCTTCCTTTATATATCCCATTTGTTGGTAACAGTACCCAATTTTTTGGTAAAGCTCACTCGTTTTCTCTGTTGTTTTTTCAAGCTCTCTAAATAATTCTAAGGCTTGTTTAAAGAAGTTTTTGCGGAAATAGTATTCTGCTATTTGTGAGATTTCCTCATATTCAAATCCAAGTAAGTCAAAGAACCATGTGTGGTGCATTCTTAACGAATAATGGAATGGATTCTCAAAATCATCTTTATAGGTGAAAAGATTGTAGAAACGATATAAATCTTGAATATATCCGTTTGAAATAAATTCAGCAGTTTTTCCTTTTAGTAAGATGTTTTCTTCTTTCTGCATGTCACGCATTTGCTCAGCTTCTGTTGTAAATGCTTTGCTCATCATTTCTCGTTGAGATTCCGGCATTTGTAGTAGGCTTAAACAGAATGAATAACGGTCGGAGTTACACATGTAGCTATTGTTCATCATTGCTGATAGAAATGCATTATCTCCATTTTTGAATAATTCAAATAGCTCAGAGTGATGGGCATCAAACGGACGGAACCAGTTTGCAATATCATGGAAGAATCCAAAGTTCTTAAGCATAGCAAAAGTACTCATGTAAACATCAGCACCTTCCATTTGTAAGTCGCTGAATTCTTTTAGTTTATCTGCAATTCCGCTATTTTCAAGCATCTCTTCCCATTCTGGGTTTTTTTCATCAGAATCTTCGTTCTTATTTAGAGATTCCATGTCAATCTTTTCCCTAATTTTTGGGGCTACTTTCATCATTTCAGGAAGTATCTCTTCCTGAAGTTTTTTTGTGATTTTTTCAGTTTCATTTGTTCTTGCAAACTGAAGAATAATACGCAAAACATGTTGAGCTGTTTTGCCATTATCAAACAGAATTACTAAACGATTTCGGATATTTGGGAAGAAGCTTAATCGTGAATCATATTTTGCCAGAACTGGAAGTAAGCCTACTAAGGCTCTTTGTGCAACCAGTTCGTTGGAGCTATTGCATTGTTCAATTAGAAAAACCAATTTGTCTTCATCAAAGAATCTAAATAGGGAGAGGCTTATCGAAGCAATGGCTAGTGCTTTGTCTACATCAGCAATATTTTCATTTGAAACTACTTCTGTGAAAAGTTGTGATTCTTCATCAGTATAATGTGCTGCTAACCAGCATTGTTTAAATAACTGATTTGAAAGTTCCTCATGTTTTTGTATTAATGGAAGCTTGCCTTCCGGATTTGGTTGAGTTGTTTCTACAGTTTCATGCAGACTTGTTTCAGTTTCCACTTTCTCAAGTTCAAAGCCTAAACCATGTGCATACACTTTTTTTGTATGAGGAAAAAATCTCTTTTGAGAATAAATGTAATCATGAGAATTGATTGATAGCAATTCTTCTTTAACATCTTCAGCTAGCTTAAAACAGTTTGAAATAAGGATGTTGTATACTTTCTTTTGTTCCGGATCATCAACTCCATCAACAGAATAGTTGAGCATCCAATGATAAGTCTCCTTAAGCTCTTTTGCTTTATCCAGCAATTGCCAAATAAGGACTGCGTATACGAGTTCTTCAATTTTATCTAGGAATTCTTTTACCTGCTTTTTTTCAAGTAGATGGCAAAGACTTTTGTAGGTGGATATGATTTCTTCGTGTGTCATGATTAGTTTTTAGATGGTTCCCAATAGCAATCTCCCTTTCTGTAGAAGCCATTATTCCACTTATAAAGGATTTTGTCTCCTTTTAGGTATTTCTTTATGCGTTCGAAGTTTTTTTCATCAAGAAATTTCCATGAGTTTAAAGTGCATTCAATATCTGAACTTTGGTTTAGGAAAGAAGATTGAATAAAAGTGATGTCAAATTTTTTAGCAATACTATCAGTGTTCTCTTTATCCGCATTGATTTTTGCTAAGTCAAGATAGTCTTTGATATTAGGAGAGGGCATAAGCGATTTCTCTAATAAATTCCAACCTGAGCCATAAAATCCAACATGTGAATCACATATTGGACCACAAACCGTAAATATCAACGCATAAAATTTGGCAGTGTCATTTTTTTCAAGGACTTTAAGCTCCACTTTTCCACTTTGAGAATTTTGTATTGCCATGAAATTGTTCTCTGGTGATAGTTGAAGAATATGACTTGTTCCCATAAAGCGGTTTTTTCTTTTAGAAGTAGAGTCATTTTTATAATCTTCAATAAGGTTAGCCCTGTTTTCATTACCCATGCTTAAGTAAAATTCATTAGGCATGCTTACAAAAGCCTTCTCAACCGCAGATTGTGCAAATGAAACTGTAGTAATAGCACAAAAGAACACAGAGAAAAAGATGTGTTTTGTTTTCATTATTTGACTTTGACTTTAGTTTTAGATTTATCAACAGCCTTGATTGAGTCATTCTTTTTGATGTCTCTATTGAAATAGCGTTGAGTTAATTCTTGAAAGTTATCAAATTCTTCTCGATAAAGCAAACCTACACCTTGTGTGGTTTTTGCTGTACCCGAGACATTATAATAGTAATTGTCTGCTGAGTGTGTGTAAGCCTTAGCTCTTAGTTTACCTGATTTTGTTAGTTTGTATTCGACATCTACATCACCAATAAAGTTTGAACTAGTGGTGTTAATCATATCATTTCGGTAACCTAAATTACTATTTATAATCAGTCTGTTGTTAGGTTGATACATAAGAGCTACTTCATATTCCCCGCCATCATTAAAGTTTTGACCGTTACTTAATCTAGCATTTATGCCGATGTTAACTTTGTTGCTTAGTTGTGACAACCAGTGGTTTAATTGTCCTGAAACGGTAGTTGTAAGCAGGGATACCATTTCTGAGTTTCTACCGCTACTTGTTGCTTGTAAGTAGTCTGGTTTATAGAAACGGTTCATGACTAATAGGGCTAATATTTGCCTGTTCATCATTTCATCAGTATTAATAATACTCTTTATTTGTCTTTGAACTTCTGCATTCGACGGAATTTCCATGTCAAACTGAATGTTTGGTTTAGTTAAGTCTCCTGTCAGATTCAATAAGCAGTTCACAGGCACACTTGTTCGAGCAACCCCTTCAAGTTGTGATTCATCTAAAATGTCTAGAAGTGATACTGATGGAATTGGGTATTGTGCGTCAAGATTTATTAGTGCTACATAAGGGTCTCCGGACCATCTAATAGTTCCACCTCTTTTTAATTTAAAGTTCTTTCTAACAACTTGTTGAAGCGTGAAAATGTACTCCCCTTCTTCTACTTCATAACCTCCAAATAACTTTAAATTGTTATAATTATCATATTCTAGCTTAAGATTGCCATTGCCTGTCGCTTTAACCATATCTCCACCAACAGGGTCTGTGATGATTGAAACCTCGACATCAGGTGTTGCTTCAATGAGTAGATTGAGTATAATACGGGTTTTAGTATTTGAGTCTACTTTATTTTTCTTTTTGACAGCAATAGCTTTCTTTTCTGTTTTGTCTACAAACTGTATAAATGAATTTTCAGTAGCTTCAGCTGCTGTTTCTAAGGAGATATTGAACTTCGAATTCTCATTTGATTTCATGTTGATATTAAAGGTTGCTTTCCCTGGGCTACCTAATATTCGAACTTTCCCTGTGCCATATACACTGCCATAAAAGGTTTCGTTATCCTTTTTTGTGGTGTTTAATCCATGTATGTTTTTGCAGTCAATAGTGAAATCATAATTCATGTTTTTAAAGTGTTCATGAGTTAGTTTTCCATTGAAAATAGCAGGCGTATTTTTGTCGTCATAAACTTTTACTTTATCAAATGAAATTGAGTTTCTTCTTATATGAACGATGTCATTAAAATGGAATCTGCTTTTTAAAATATCAACATCAAATTGACCATTTCGTACTGCAATATCACCTTCTAACAAGATGTGCTTTTTTAAAGAACCGAAGATTCGTAGTCGACCACTTCCAAGTCCATCAACATTTTCAACTACTCCATTCAAATAATATCTTAAAAAACGGAGATTTAAACTGTCAGCATCAGCGTAAAAATTAAGTGAGTCATTAAGCCTGTGATATTCACCGGCAATACTTGCAATATGTGCGTTGTTTTTTATAACTTCTCCTTTTGCAACAACTTTCTTTTCAATGTTATTCCAAGAGCTTTTTAAGGTAACATCTCCCCATACTGCATCGTAATAGCTGAAGTTTTTACCCGTAGCGTCAATGTCTAAAACCATTTTGTTAAACAAGCTACTGATTGTACATTCTCCATTAAGTAGGGCGTCAAGCTGTGGTTTTCTAACATTGGCTGCAAATAAAATGTTGCCTAGCTGGAAATCGTGTAGTGATATTTTTAATTTATCGTCAATGCTTTTTGAACCGACTCCGTTAATTTTGACATAGTTGTCCTCATGTCTAAATGTAAAATCCTTTACTTGGATAGATTTATAGTCAGTTGTAATTAAGCTTTGTTCCAACATCCAAGGCACATTCTTTATCCAAATTTTTGTGGGATAAATATGTATATCTGAACAAATATTATTGTCCTCATTGCGTTTGAAAATATTCAAAATATTTAGTGAGCCAGTGAATTTCTGAGGCTTATCCCATTTAAAGGACATAGAAACAGAGTCCTTATATATTCGAGAATCAAGGTTAAGCTTAGTCTTCTTATTTAAAAGGCTTTTTGTAGAGATATCTAGGGCATTTTTTTCATCACTAATACTAATTAGTGTATTGCTCAATTCTCTTTTGCCAAGTTTTAAATATGGCACATGAGCTCTTAAATGGTATTTATTCGTTTTGTCGTTATAAAATCCTGATATTTGAGTGCTGTCAGATAATGCGATGTCTTTACCGAATACCTCAAATAACTCGTTAACATGAATTTTAGAAAACTGAAACACGAAACTATTATATTCATTGCGTTTAGTCTCAGTCTTCAAATCTGGATATGCAGATGGAATGTGTTTTTTTATAATTTCTTTAAAATTCTTAGCTAGAGATTTGAATGTGTATTTCCCTTTTATAATTCCTTGAGCCAGATCAGAGTTTAATCGAATCGTTTTTAAAGTATCTGTAATAGTTGAGGAAACATGAATCTTGTTTATATATAATTCAGTGTTTTTGTTTTGTATTAATACACTATCAATTCTAATATTTGAGTTTCTTTGGTCAAGCCTGTTTCCTGAGAAATCAGCTTCAGCTTTTAACGCAAAATTTAAATCCGGATAATTCTTTGATAAATTTAGGTTGTGTGGATTGAAATTATCAACAATAAGTTGAAAGTGTGCAGAAGGCAAGGATTCGTTTAAGTTTAATAATCCATTAAACTCAATTGTTGCATTTGGGTCATTTAGAGAAATGCTTCCAATAAATTCTTTCTTCTCAAACTTACCATCTAGCAAAATATCTTTGTATTCATATTGTTTGTATTCAAAACTAGATATTGTTCCGTCTACTGTCCCTGAAGCTTGTCCTTCAGGTCTGATTGATCCTTTAGATTTAATGTTAAATGCAATTGAACCAATATCTGAACTATCACCCTTTAGTTTGCCAATCTCAAGGTGTTTTGTTTGTAGTTTACCACTGTAGTCAAATCCTTTGAAATCTGGCATTGCTTCTAACATTATATCCGTAGAAATTGAACCAATATCAGTTCTTAGATTTCCGTATGCAACTATATTGCTTAAAAATCCAGATATGTTTCCGCTGTAGTGGATTTTACCAAGTTTATTTAGTTGTTTAGGTAATGTAATCTGTCTTCCTTGTAGGTTAGATAGAAGTTTTTGTAGCTTAGGCTTGTCTGTTTCTAGCTGTTTAATTTTAGCGTGAACAAATGTTTCATTGATTTTTGGTAGACCAAATAAGCTCAGTTCACCATTAAATTTAAGGGCGTCATTATAGCTGATGGTTAAATCATGAACTTTAATATTTGATAGAGATCCTTTTAAATGAGTAGATACATTGATGTTTCCATTCAATCTTTCTAACACTGGGCTAAATGCTTTTAAATCTGTAAAGTTTACAGTTGATTCTAATAATTCAATATCAGCATGGATTTTATTAATCTTTTTGAGGTTTGCAAGAGAATCATAAACGATAGAAATTGGTGCAAACTTTATTTCTGATTGAGGTAATGAGATTTCTAAATCTTTAATTGCTGCGTTTTGTTTTCCGGCTGAGATTGAGCCTGAAAAATCTTTTAATTCAAATCCAGACTTTTCTTTAAAATTAAAGAGCTTAAGTTTGGCAATTAAGGTGTCTGAATTTAATTCGTCAATTGATAGCTTAATGTTTAAATCATTTATGGCTAGATTATTTGGGTCAAGACGATCTTTTTTGAATTCTTTGGTGTAATTCTTAAAGCTAATCTGACTGTTTTTAATCGATATGTCGTTAAGTCTTAAAGTGAATTTTATTTCAGTTGGTTTATCTTGTTTAAGTGCATCAAGAATGAATTGAAGATTCAACTTTTTGTTAGAGTCAATAACAATGTCAGTCTTTAGCTCGATAAGACTTAGACTTGTACAAACGATTTCTTTTTTGACTAGAGCTTCAATGTCAAAACCAAGTTTTATGTTTTCTAGAGATATTAGGGAATCTCCTTTCTGATCTTCAATATAAACTTCTTTTAAAGAAAGCTTATTGAAAAGTTCATAATCAACAAAACCAATTTGTACCTTTGTCTCAAGTTTTTCGGATAGGATAGTTGCAGTCTTTTGTATTAAAAACTGTTGTACGGGTGTTGTGTTAAGAAAAGCCATGAAAACGCCGATAAGGTACATCAGCGATATGGTGAAAATCAATAATATTTTTGCAAGTCTTTTAATCACCCCGTGAAATAATTGAATGTTATTTTTCCTGAAAAGCAGGATACAAAAATAATTAAACAAATTGTCTTTATAGCCTTTAGATATTAAGAATTTAACAGATAAGACTGTCTTCTTGATATTTTGAAGATGATAACAAAAAATAAACCATGATTTCAGATAAAAAAGATGTTTATATTTTAGCGATAGAGTCATCCTGTGATGATACTTCTGCAGCGGTTTGTTGTAACACAAAATTATTGTCAAATGTAGTTGCAAGTCAGAAGGTGCATGAGCAATACGGTGGCGTAGTGCCGGAGTTAGCTTCAAGGGCACATCAGCAAAATATCATCCCTGTAGTTGACCAAGCCTTAAAGCAAGCTGGGATTGAAAAGTCTCAGTTAGATGCGATAGCATTTACACGAGGTCCCGGGTTAATGGGTTCTTTGCTTGTTGGAACATCTTTTGCTAAAGGATTATCACAAGCCTTAAACTTGCCTTTGATTGATGTAAATCATTTGCAGGCGCATGTTATGGCAAATTTTATTGAGGAAGAAGGAGCTGAGAATCAACATCCGGAGTTCCCATTTCTTTGTTTACTAGTTTCAGGGGGTAATTCTCAAATAATTTTGATGAAAAGCCCAAGTGATATGGAAATAATCGGGCAGACAATTGATGATGCCGCAGGAGAAGCTTTTGATAAATGTGCAAAGGTGATGGAATTGCCATATCCTGGTGGTCCTCATGTAGATAAGTTGGCTCAAGCAGGTGATGGAAATTCTTTTAAACTCAATAAACCGCATATAGAAGGATTTAATTATAGTTTTAGTGGATTGAAAACATCTTTTCTTTATTTATTGCGTGATGAATTGAAAAAAAATGAGAACTTTGTAGCTGAAAATAAAGCAGACTTATGTGCGTCTTTGCAGTCAACCATTATTGATATTTTAATGGATAAGTTTAAAAAGGCAGCAAAGGCATATAATATCACTGAGGTGGCTTTAGCAGGAGGGGTATCCGCAAATTCTGGTTTGCGAAGTGCATTCTTACAATACGCGAAAAACACAAATAAGAAAGCATATATTCCTCGCTTAGCTTTTACTATGGATAATGCGGCAATGATAGCTGTTTCGGCTTATTTTAAGTATGAAAAAGGTGAGTTTTGTGATGTATCACTTCCACCTTTTGCACGAATGGAATAGTTTTTTTACTCAAAGTATACGCAAATATTGATGCAAAAGCTGAAAGACCTCTGGGCAAAGTTGTCTCCAGTACACTCTGTCTTGATTTTTACACTTGTTCTATTTGTTGCCAATGGTATATGGAAATTATCCATTTATGGTGATGAATGTGGATCTCAAGTCCTGTTGTTTAACCAATGGGATATCTCAAAACCTTTTAATCTAATGGTGGTGAACACCACTAATGCTACACGCTCATTATTGGACTTTTTAGGGTTCAATATTAATCATTATGGTATTAATGATATCTGTTTCTACAATGGGCATAGAATTTGTGTAGTGTGGGGGTGTACTCCAATAAAGCAATCCTTTATTTTTTTCTGTATCATGGCAGTGACACCAGGGCCATGGCGCAAGAAATTATGGTATATTCCATTAGGGTTGGTTTTGGTGTATTTGTTTAATATTCTTAGGATTACAATTATATCAATGGTGGTTGAGGAGCATCCTGAATATTTTGAATTGATGCATGAAAAAATAATGAAATATGTTTTTTATGCGTTTATATTTATGATATGGGTTTATTGGGAAGAGAAGATTAATAAAAAATCGAAGCCAATTGTCCCTGAGCATTTTGATAAAATGGAAGAAGACTTGTATTAAGACTATAATTATATAAAGCTAGAAACCCCAAATTTATTTTTTATGAGAATTGTATTTATACTCCTTGCTATTGCTTGTTTTGTGTTTTCAGTATTGAATTTTACAAATTTTTTCCATTTGCCAGAAAATAATATTCTTTATGCAAGTTTATTATTTATGACAGGAATTGTTTTTATCGCAGTTCAAGATTATTTCTTTTATAGAATGATGAAGGAGAAATGTGATGAAAAAGAGAAAGTAAAAAAGGTTAAATAGAAATTGTATTTAATCTTAGAAGACAGTTTAAGGCTCAGTTTCTATATTAAGAAACTGAGCCTTTTTTATGCTGTCATTAAGATGTGTAGTTTATTGTTTTCTATAAAATATTTTTACCTTTGTACACCTTGCTATCATAATGGTTTAGCATGTGGATTTTGTATGTAAATATTTAGAGATAATTACTGTTTTTAAAAACTATTAATCATAAATTATAAAAGAGATGCAACTAATTGACAATTTTAATTTTGCAGGAAAAAAGGCTATTGTTCGTGTAGACTTTAATGTGCCTTTAAACAAAGAAACAGGTGCTGTTAGCGATGATACTCGTATTCGCGGAGCATTGCCAACAATTAAGAAAATAATTGCTGATGGAGGATCTGTTATTTTGATGTCTCACATGGGGCGTCCAAAACAAAATCCTGATCCTAAATTTTCTTTGAAACAAATCGTTTCAGCTGTAGAAAGTAACATTGGAATGTCAATTCAATTTGCTGATGATTGTGCTAATGCTGAGGCTCAAGCTGCAGCTTTAAAGGCAGGTGAAGTATTGTTGCTAGAAAATCTTCGTTTCTATGAAGAAGAAGAAGGCAAACCTCGTGGTGAATTTGCTAGTGATGAAGAAAAAGCAGCTGCTAAAAGTGAATTAAAAGCAAAACAAAAAGAATTTGCTAAAAAGTTAGCTTCTTATGCAGATGTATATGTTAATGATGCATTTGGTACAGCTCACCGTGCTCATGCTTCTACTGCAATTATTGCAGAAAACTTCTCTGAAGAAAATAAAATGTTTGGTTACCTTATCAATAGTGAGTTAAAAGCTATGGATATCGTGTTAAACGAAGCTAAAGCTCCATTTACAGCTATTATGGGAGGTGCTAAAGTGTCTGATAAAATCATGATTATAGAGAACCTACTTGATCGCGTTCAAAACTTGATTATTGGTGGTGGTATGACATATACTTTCATTAAAGCTCAAGGAGGTCAGATTGGTAACTCACTTTGTGAAAATGACAAATTAGATCTTGCTTTGGAAGTATTGAAGAAAGCTAAAGAAAAAGGTGTAAATGTATATATCCCAACTGATGCGGTAAATGCAGATAACTTTGCTGCTGATGCAAACACAAATATCTCTAAAACAGATGAGACTCCGGAAGGATGGATGGGATTAGATATTGCTGATGATACAATTAAAACTTTCAGTGATGTGATTGCTAATTCTAAAACTGTTCTTTGGAATGGTCCTATGGGTGTGTTCGAAATGGAGAAATTCTCTAAAGGAACATCGGCAATTGCTCAGTCAGTAGCAGCAGCTACTGCTAATGGTGCATTTACTTTAGTTGGTGGAGGTGACTCTGTTGCTGCGGTAAACAAAAATAAATTAGCAGATAAAGTAAGTTATGTATCTACAGGTGGTGGTGCAATGCTTGAATATATGGAAGGGAAAGTTCTTTCTGGTATTGCTGCAATTCGTAAATAATTCATATTGAATATAAACAAAAAAGGTCGCATATTTGCAGTCATGGTCGGAAGATTTTATCTTCCGACTTTTTTTATGTTTTAAACATTAAGTTTGGGTCTCCTCCGCATTGTTGAACTATCATTGCCATTCCAAGATTTCTAATTTCCATGGACAGTCTTCTTTTTGCCGTAGTGTAACTTATGTTGTTTATTTTCTTGTAGATAAGAATAAGCATTGCAACAATTAAGGTCATGTATAAAATCACTTCAATTCCATTCTTATTTAACGAGACTAAATGGCTGACACTAAGTTCTTGCTTTATAAAACGGAAAAAAACTTCAATGTCCCATCTTCGTCTATAAGCATCTGCAATTTCTTGTGGAGTTAGTTTAAAATCATTAGAGATAAACCAAAATTGTTTTTGAGAATCATCTTTTCTTTGCCCTATGATTAGCCGAAAAGGCTGATCAAGGAGTTCTTCGCGATAGTGAGTATTACCTTTTGTATTATTAATTTTCACTCCAGTATACAGAAACACTTTACTGTCCTTGAGTAGCGTTAATTCGCCTAAATCCAACGAGGTATTATCATTAATTAATGATTCTAGTTTTTCGTATTTTCGGTTTTCTTTTAATCTGGCCACAAAGCTTATTTCTTGCTTAGAAAAGTCTTTCATGGTTCTAGAGGATTGCAGTCCTCTATCTATCACATATAAATTGGTGTGACCTACTTGCTGCTTTATATGAGAGAAAACCACTTTAGGTAATGCAACATCTTCGCTGCAATGGCTTTGTTCAGTAAACACTTGCGCTTCACAAGGAAATAATCCATCAAAAGCAAGACTGTACTTAACAGCTTTCTTTCCACATGAATTATGATTTAAACCTTCAATGAGTTTACCCGACAAATCGTAAACCATAGAGCTGTCAACTCGTATTAGATTATACTTGTCTCTTTCAGTTGAGCTATATAAATCTGAGAACTGAGTATAAATGCATTGATAAATTTCTTTAAAGTAATTAGAATCAATCTTTGAGAGTCTCTCTGAAATAGAGCTTCGTCGAACTTTATCTTCTTGATCAAGATTGAACAGAAGTTTAAAAACAGAATCGTTAAATGTGTCTTCTAGACTTCTTTGACTTAGCCTCTCATTATTTAAAAGCCCATAGAGTAAAAGATAAAACATCTTTTTACCATGTAATACTTTTGAATAATGGTCAACCTTAGTGGTTTCTGACAAATGACTTAATAATGCTTCAGGGATTACATTAAGTATCTCTGATGCGGTTACTTTGTGATCTTTAAATACTGACATAACTATTTGATTATCAGACACAAAGATAGTGAAAACATATTGAATATGCAGGTTAATTCATTGATATTCAATTGATTAAACACATTTTTATAAACAAAAAAATGGTCGGAATTTCTTCCGACCATGACTGCATATTTGCGACCTTTTTTGTTTATAGCTTATTTGTAGAATTTAGTTCGTAAATTGATTGGGGAACTTTGACATCAACAGCTTGTCTGCCTCTGCTCCAATTACTTCTTTTCATCTTTTGAGGTCTTTGTGGTTTTCTTCCTGAAGCACAACTGCTAATTAATATCGTAAAGCATCCAAGTAAGATTAGGTTTAGAGTCTTTTTTTTCATAAGCAATGGTTTTATTTCATATTGCACATTAGTTAGTTTTGAATATTAACAGATATGTCGAGAATAAGAAAAGTATAGTGAGGTTAACAAAGATAATCTTTTTTAGGGTGCGTCTGCGTGTGCTGTTATGCCATGAGGTGATTCCCGTTGCAATAAAGAAGGAAACAACTGTCATTATTAGTGTAGGCATGTACTGAAGAATTGTTTCTCCGGTTTTTTGAATAAAATCAATATTATGGCTTGAGGTTGTGCTATTGTAGAGCTTAGTATAAATATAGGCAGGAATACCAATGCATATCCAATAGTAAAGAAGTAATAAAATGTTTTTAGAGTAAACTTTATCCATATATAGTAGTTTTAGTTTTTTACGGTTGGATAAATATATACAATAATATTGTTTGATTGTACTATTGCTATTGTATTTTATAGCATTTTGTGAGTGTTAAATGTTTTTTTGCAAAAATGAATGTAACTCTCTGTCTTTAAATCCTATATTAGAATTATTCTAATATGAATTTAGTAAGTTAAATGTGTGGCAAGCAACAATTCCAGCTGTCTCTGTCCTTAATCGGCTATTGCCAAGAGACACTGGTGTGAATTCATTTTGAATAGCTAGATTGACCTCTTCCATACTAAAATCACCTTCTGGTCCAATAAGTATTAGAGCATCTTCTTTAGATTTATAGCTATCTTTTAAGTCTAGTTTATTTTCATTGTAGCAGTGGGCAATGAACTTCTGAGTGTTTCCATGTTGATCAGAAAGAAACTGTTTAAGTGTGCAGCTTGGATTTAATTTTGGGAGGTAAGCTTTTACTGATTGTTTCATGGCAGATATAAGAATCTTCTCCATGCGAGCTAGTTTAACTTCCTTTCTTTCGGAATGATCACAGATAATAGGTGTAATTTCATTGATGCCTATTTCAGTAGCTTTTTCAAGAAACCATTCCATTCTGTCATTCATCTTAGTTGGAGCAATTGCGATATGTAGGTATGCTTCTCGTTTCTCATATTCAAACTCAGAATGAATGATTTTTACTTCACAGCGCTTGTGGTGTGGGTGTGTGATTTCAGCTTCAAATAAACCACCTCTACCATCAATTAAATGAATAGTTTCACCAGCTTGCATGCGAAGCACCTTTACTGCATGTTGTGATTCTTCTTCCGGTAGAGTGAAAGAAGTTGACTTGCCATCAAAACTTGGGGTGAAGAATAGTTTGTCTGCTTTAATCATAAATAATAATGTGCTAATTAGTAAATATGCAAATGTGCCAATTAAAATGAGTTTTCATTCTATTGGCACATTCAATCTTTTATTTCTTTGGCTATTATTTAAATATCTCTTTTTTACCAGCTAGAAGTGTGTTTTTTAGTAGAGATACAATTGTCATAGGACCAACACCGCCAGGGACAGGAGTGATGTATGAACATTTAGGAGCTACTTCTTCGAAATCAACATCACCTGTAAGTTTGAATCCAGATTTTGTTTTGTCAGAAGCAACACGAGTAGTTCCTACATCAATAACTACAGCACCTTCTTTTACCATTTCAGCTTTTACAAAGTTTGGAGAACCAATTGCAGCGATGATAATATCAGCTTGTTGGCAAATTTCTTTAAGGTTCTTTGTGCGACTGTGGCAAATAGTAACTGTAGCATCACCAGGATAACCTTTTTGAACCATTAGTCCGGCAACCGGTTTACCAACAATATTACTACGGCCAATAACTACACAGTGTTTGCCGGAAGTTTCAATATTGTAGCGTTTGATAAGTTCAATGATACCTGCTGGAGTTGCTGAAACGAATGAAGGTAAGCCAATTGAAGTACGACCCACATTGATAGGGTGGAACCCATCCACATCTTTTTTGTAATCAATAGCTTCGATTACTTTTTCTTCGTTGATGTGTTTTGGTAATGGTAATTGAACGATGAACCCATCAATGTCATCATCGTTGTTTAATTTATCTACTTCAGCAAGTAGTTGCTCTTCAGTGATGTCTGCTTCAAAAGCTAGGTGAGTAGATTTGAACCCTACTTGTTCACAAGATTTTACTTTGCTTGCAACATAAGTTTCACTACCGCCATCATGACCAACAATGATTACTGCAAGGTGAGGTTGCTTTCCTCCTTTAGCGATGATTTCTGCCACCTCAGCAGCAATTTCTTGCTTTACTTGGTCGGCTATTGCTTTTCCGTCTATTAATTGCATATTTTTAGGAGTTAATAAGTAAACGAGTTGACAGGTAAACGAGTTGAAGTTTTTTCATTGTTAACTATTAACTTTTCACTATTAAATTAATTTATCTTCTACCCATCATTGGTAGCTTACCTTTATTTTTTGTAAAGGTTTGCATCATTTTACGAGTGTCTGCGAATTGTTTTAGTAAGCGGTTAACTTCTTGGATTGTAGTTCCACTACCGTTTGCTATTCTTTGACGACGAGTACCGTTAATGATTTGAGGGTTTTGTCTTTCTTCTGGTGTCATAGAAAGAATGATTGCTTCAACACCTTTAAATGCATCATCATCAATGTCTACATTTTTCAATGCTTTTCCAGCTCCAGGAATCATAGATGCTAAGTCTTTTAGATTACCCATTTTCTTGATTTGGGAAATTTGAGCAAGGAAGTCGTTAAAGTCAAATTCGTTTTTGGCGATTTTCTTTTGTAGGCGACGAGCTTCTTCTTCATCGTATTGCTCTTGAGCTTTTTCAACTAAGGAAACAATATCACCCATACCTAAGATACGGTCAGCCATACGCTCAGGGTGGAATACATCAAGTGCTTCCATTTTTTCGCCTGTACCTACAAACTTGATTGGCTTGTTAACCACAGAACGGATAGAAAGTGCAGCACCACCGCGAGTATCACCATCAAGTTTAGTAAGAACAACACCATCAAAGTCTAAGCGGTCATTGAATTCTTTGGCTGTATTTACAGCATCTTGACCAGTCATTGAGTCAACAACGAAAAGAATTTCTTGTGGATTGATAGCTTTTTTAATTGCAGCAATCTCTTCCATCATTTGCTCGTCAACTGCTAAACGACCAGCTGTATCGACAATCACTAAGTCATTACCATTTTGTTTTGCATGTTTGATTGCTTTTTCAGCAATTTCAACAGGGTTTTTGCTGTTTTCGTCAAAAAATACAGGAACATTAATTTGTTGACCTAGTACTTTTAACTGCTCAATAGCTGCCGGACGGTAAACATCACATGCAACCAAAAGAGGGTTTTTGCCACGCTTGCTTTTAAGCATGTTGGCTAATTTACCAGAGAAAGTTGTTTTACCAGAACCTTGAAGTCCTGACATTAATATGATAGATGGTGAACCTTTGATGTTAATGTCAGTAAAAGTTCCTCCCATTAATTGAGCTAACTCATCATGAACAACTTTAACCATCACTTGGCTTGGCTGAAGCGCAGTTAGCACATTCATACCTAGAGCCTTTGTTTTTACATCTTCGGTAAATTGTTTTGCCGTTTTAAAGTTAACATCGGCATCAAGTAATGCTTTTCTTACATCTTTAAGGGTTTCTGCTACATTGATTTCAGAAATCTTACCTTGTCCTTTAAGAATCTTAAATGAGCGTTCGAGTCTGTCGCTTAAATTTTCAAACATGTTATTTAATGGTTCAAGTTTATTGTTTTACACTGAAAGAGTTAATCTGTATTTTTGCTATTGTGCTTCACAAAAATAGAGTTTGCAAAAGTATAAAAAACCGTCTAAATAACAAGTCAGCATTTTAAAATGAAATTTGCTTAAGCTTTGATATTAAGATAAAAGGATATACTTTTGCAATACTCTGAAAATAAGCAAAAAAATAAGGTATGGGTATTTCAAAGACTAGACAAATGTTAGTTGATGTTGCAAGGCAATTATTTGCAAAGTCCGGAAAGGATAATGTAACAATGAATGATATTGCAACAGCATCACAAAAAGGTAGGCGGACTCTTTATACATACTTTAAAAGTAAAAATGAAATTTACTTGGCTGTAATTGAAAGAGAGCTTAGTTTGCTTATTGAGAAATTACAGGCTGTAGCTGCAAAAGGGTTACCACCAGATGAGATGCTTATCGATTATATCTTTACTCGCCAATATGCCGTTAAAGAGGCTGTGTCTCGTAATGGTTCTTTAAGAGCAGATTTTTTTAGAGATATTTATGAAGTTGAGCATGCTCGTAAAAGGGTAGACTTGATGGAAGTGAAACTTTTGAAAAATATTCTTGATGAAGGTGTAGAACAGGGAATCTTTGAGTGTGATGATACTGAGCTTGGTGCATTGCTTATAATGTATTCTTTAAAGGGTCTTGAAACTCCATTTATGAGAGAGCGAATTAGTAAAAAGATAGATAAAAATCGTGAGGAGATTATTCGTTTTATTTTTGATGGCTTAAAAAAGAGATAAATAGAGAATGAAAAATCTTTTTTTTTGTCTTTGCTTAGTACTACTGTTTACTGCATGTAATAAAAACGAAGAGCCAAAAGTTCAAATAGAAACTACAGAAGGAACTTTGGTGATTCAGTTATATAAAGAAACTCCATTACATCGTGATAATTTCCTTAAATTAGTAAAAGAGGGGTATTATGATAATCAACTTTTATTTGATTTGGTATCCGGACAATCTGTAAAAACAGGTGATCCTAATTCCATTAACGCTACTCACAACCGTTTGTTAGGTAGGGGTGGGGTCGATTATGTGCTTGAGTCAGAGATTGACTATCCAAAATATTTTCATAAACGAGGAGTTTTGACTGCTTGTTTGAAAAACTCACAAGCATCTCCAAGGGCATCTCATGGTAGTCAGTTTATGATTGTGCTGGGGCATAAGTTTACTTCTGCAGAGCTAGATACAATCGAGATGGACGCCTATAATAAGCAATTAGATGTACTTTGGCAGCGATTGGTTATTTTAAACCGTGGGCGAATTGATGAACTATCTCTTTACGATGAGGATAAGGAAAAGTTAAGTGCTGTTCAGGATAGCTTAGTTGCTATAGCTGAAAAAGAAATGGAGAAGGAAGATGTATTTTTCTTTACCAAAGAGCAAAGAGCAGCATATACTTCAATTGGCGGTGTGCCAGTTATGGATGAAATGAATACTGTGTTTGGTGAAGTAATTGATGGCTTTAATGTGTTAGATAAAATTGAGCAACAAAAGGTAGATAGAAACTTCCGACCGATAAAAGATATCAGAATTCTTTCTACAAAAGTTTTAGACTAGTAGTGGACTATCTTTCTAATCCATGAGCCTTTAGCCATTTCTTTCTTGTAGGATATATTTCATATGGAAATCGATATTTGAAGTCTATTCCTGATATATCCTCTATTGGCTGATTCTTATGGTCCTTAATTTCGTAAGTCTTTTTAATTAATTCATGTCTTTTGTTGTAGTAGTATTCAGATTTTTCGCTGATTAGTCTGTCGCCTTCAACAAATGAACTCTTGCGAATAAACTTCAATAAATTTCCTTCAATATCAAATACGCTTTCATAGATGTTTTCCCAATCTCCGCTTTCGGCATAAGGGAACTCTGCTACATACATCATTTCTCCTGACTTGTATCTGATAAGGTTGTAGCTAGCAGATAATTCTGGAGTAACATTGTTGAAGTCTTCTACCTTAACTAAGTCTTGATCTTTATCCTGCGTGTAAAGCTCTACATAGTAATTTTCATTTAGGAATATTCGCGTAGCAATATTTAAAGCATTATCGCTTTCTTCTATAATTTTTGGTGTTTCCGTTTTCTTAGGATCAAATATGGCATCTTCCTTCATTATTTTTTTTGAGCAAGAAGCAAGAATAAGTGTTGTAAATAATATTAGAGCAGATTTATTCATGATTCATTTAAGTTTTGATTTACAAATATATAAAAGTGTATACAAAAACAGTCCCTTTTCAAATTTGAAAAGGGACTGTTTTTTATTGTGTATGTGTTAGTATTTTACAATAACTAGCCACTTGTTGTTTGATTTTTTTAGTTCAATAACTGTTTCTTGTGTGTCAACTACTTTGGATGTGTTTAAACTCAGTAAGTTGCCAGTGTGAACATTGTTTTCTTCAATTGTTACATAGGCATATTTTCCATCCTCAGATAATTCTGATTTAGTAACAGAACAACTTGCTTCAGCATTGATGTCCTTTAAATGTGGATACTGAGTGTAGATTGCTTCAAATAAATCTATAACACTATCAGATTCTGGAGTTGATAGGGCTTTTTGTTCCACAATGTCACCTCTGTATCTAGCTTCTTGATATTTTACAGCTACATCTTCGTATTCAGGTGTTTCTGTACAAGCTATGAAGTTAAACACGACTGCTAAAAAAAGCAGTGTTTGTGTTATGAACTTTTTCATTTTATGTCAAATAGTGTGTTGAATATTTTGCAAGCAAATATAGACTATTTTTTAACACTATTAATCTACTTTGACATTTTCAGATAAATTATTCTTTAATAATCTTAACAGACTCTTTTCCATTGTCTGAGCTTATTGATATGTAATATAAGCCACTAGGAATTCCTTCTGTTTTAATGGTGTTTTTCAGTCCATCTAAGTCGTAAGTTGAGACAAGAGTTCCGTTAGCGGTAAAGATTTCAGCTTTTGTTAAGAAGTCATTTGCTTGAATCGTAATCTCGTTTACTACAGGGTTTGGATATATTGATAGTCCATCAATTTTTGTTTCAGGATTATCTGTTGTGGTACTTATTAGAGCAGTATCACAGTATGCTGATTGCAATAAGTTTGTTGTTGCTCTTACTCTATAAATATTAGTTCCAGTTAATGGATTTGTGTCAGAGAATGATGTAGAGTTTGCTGCAATTGTGCCAATATTTACAAACGCATCAACGCCATTGCTTCTTTCAATTTCGTAGTTGTCTTCGTTATCAGCAACATCTTGCCAGCTTAAATCTACCTGAGATCCATTTAAGCTTCCTTTAAGGAAGAACGGAGATTGTATAAAGTCTGTTGGAGCAGTAATTCCGTTTAGGTATTCTTCAAGATTTGTATAGCCGCTTGTAGCAAATCCATTTCCATCAGTTGAGTCATTTGGATTTAAGCTGTTTGCAGTTTCCCAATCATCAGGCATACCATCGCCATCTGTATCGGTTAGTACTGTTCCTGTACTAAATACAGGCCATCCTCCAACAACATCAGGGTCATCAATAATACCTTTAGTAAGATTGTAGTAGGGGTTTGTATATACCTTATTTGCTGTAGATGTTACAGATGCAACTGTTCCATATCCAGTAGCAGTTCCGTTTGCAACTTCAAGTGATACTCGTTTGTCTTGAGCGTCTCTAAATGGTAAAGTTGCTCCAGCATCATTTAGGACTTCAGAGAATGATGTTGTTGCAGGATCCAAGGTTGTTGGTAACATGGGAGCCACTTCAGCTGACATTGAGCTTAATCGAAATTTAGGGAATATTTTAGAAGTATCAGCACTTGCATAAAGTTTGAACTGAACACCATATAACCAATTGTTAGCAGATACTGTTGGGTATCCATCCGTATAGTTTCCATTTACATAATGGTTTCCAGTTCCATAAATAGCAGATGTGTCGGCATAACAATATAGTAAACGGTGACCTTTGTTTGTAGACGAGACTGTTGAAGAAGGACTTAATGCCCAGTCATGGTCGGAAGATTTTATCTTCCGACTTTTTTTATGTTTTAAACATTAAGTTTGGGTCTCCTCCGCATTGTTGAACTATCATTGCCATTCCAAGATTTCTAATTTCCATGGACAGTCTTCTTTTTGCCGTAGTGTAACTTATGTTGTTTATTTTCTTGTAGATAAGAATAAGCATTGCAACAATTAAGGTCATGTATAAAATCACTTCAATTCCATTCTTATTTAACGAGACTAAATGGCTGACACTAAGTTCTTGCTTTATAAAACGGAAAAAAACTTCAATGTCCCATCTTCGTCTATAAGCATCTGCAATTTCTTGTGGAGTTAGTTTAAAATCATTAGAGATAAACCAAAATTGTTTTTGAGAATCATCTTTTCTTTGCCCTATGATTAGCCGAAAAGGCTGATCAAGGAGTTCTTCGCGATAGTGAGTATTACCTTTTGTATTATTAATTTTCACTCCAGTATACAGAAACACTTTACTGTCCTTGAGTAGCGTTAATTCGCCTAAATCCAACGAGGTATTATCATTAATTAATGATTCTAGTTCTTCGTATTTTCGGTTTTCTTTTAATCTGGCCACAAAGCTTATTTCTTGCTTAGAAAAGTCTTTCATGGTTCTAGAGGATTGCAGTCCTCTATCTATCACATATAAATTGGTGTGACCTACTTGCTGCTTTATATGAGAGAAAACCACTTTAGGTAATGCAACATCTTCGCTGCAATGGCTTTGTTCAGTAAACACTTGCGCTTCACAAGGAAATAATCCATCAAAAGCAAGACTGTACTTAACAGCTTTCTTTCCACATGAATTATGATTTAAACCTTCAATGAGTTTACCCGACAAATCGTAAACCATAGAGCTGTCAACTCGTATTAGATTATACTTGTCTCTTTCAGTTGAGCTATATAAATCTGAGAACTGAGTATAAATGCATTGATAAATTTCTTTAAAGTAATTAGAATCAATCTTTGAGAGTCTCTCTGAAATAGAGCTTCGTCGAACTTTATCTTCTTGATCAAGATTGAACAGAAGTTTAAAAACAGAATCGTTAAATGTGTCTTCTAGACTTCTTTGACTTAGCCTCTCATTATTTAAAAGCCCATAGAGTAAAAGATAAAACATCTTTTTACCATGTAATACTTTTGAATAATGGTCAACCTTAGTGGTTTCTGACAAATGACTTAATAATGCTTCAGGGATTACATTAAGTATCTCTGATGCGGTTACTTTGTGATCTTTAAATACTGACATAACTATTTGATTATCAGACACAAAGATAGTGAAAACATATTGAATATGCAAGTTAATTCATTGATATTCAATTGATTAAACACATTTTTATAAACAAAAAAAATGGTCGGAATTTCTTCCGACCATGACTGCTTAATGCCGGCCCTTTTTTATAATAGTTATTAATCATATTAATCTCAGAACGACCTCCTGGTATTTCAATTGAGTCGGTATAAACTGCGTCTGAATTTCCCCAATTATAAATAACATTATTACGATAATCAATTACTGCAATTGTATCATGTGACTTTGAACCGTTAAATCTAACTGTTCTACTTACATTATGGGCAATAAGATTGTGGTGATATGAAGCATATTGACCACCCCAAACACCACAGTATGCGCGCAATCCTTTAGGATGATATGCACATTCTAAACCTTCAGTTATCATACACCATTGTACAGTTACATTTTTAGTGTCATATGTAGCCAAACATTCTTCATTTGCCCAGCTGATTGAGCAGTGGTCGAATATGACATTTTCATAATTTTCCATGTCTGCCCCATAAGTTACAAAGCTATTTGTTGGGTTACCACTGTTATCTCTTGGTATGCCTGGTCGAAAGCGGATATAACGAACGACTAATTCACGGCGACGAGGTCCCCAGTAAAACATTTCACCACCAGTTGCTCCATTGAATAATACTGAACGCCCAGCAATACAAATTCCATCTCCCGGAGCTGTTTGTCCTGCAATTGTAAGGCTGTCGCGTTTTACTTTCAAATCTTCTTTTAACCAGATTGTTCCTGAAACTTTAAAAACAATTGTAAGAGGTGTGTATACAGTTACAGCTTTTTTTACAATTGAATCTCCACCTCCGGCAGCAGTATAAACTCTGTCTACGGAATCTGTGCTTACATATTGATCTAAGGCCCAACGGAGCGAGCCTGAAATAGGAGTGTCTGTCGATTTGTAATCATCAAGGTTAGTAACTGCAACTACTTTTCCGCCACGGCCACCTACAGCATATTTTCCGAAACCTTCGGCACCGGGGAATGCAATTAATGGTGTTGACTTTGCAAAACCAGCTATGAATAACATGGCTAAAATTGAACTAAGTAAAAGTTTTTTCATTTGTAAGATATTTAAGGTTAATTATTATTCAGTATATCCAATAGATTGTGCAAGTACAATCATTTGCTTGTTATTAAGTTTCATTTCTTTTGCTAATTCTTCTTTTGGCACATAGCCTCTAATTACTGTGGCAAGTCCTTCTGATGCGCAATACAGATAAATGTTTTGGGAAATAAACCCAGTATTGGCGTAGGTTGCTTCTGTTAGTTTTTGTTTGTCTCCATTGGTATCTGCTTTATCGATATTGCAGACAAAAACAAAGTTAGCTGATGCATTTTCTACATAGTCTTGTTTGCCTGTAGCTTTTCTTAGGTCTTTAGCTACAACAAGTTTAAGTATGTTTTGTTTAGCATCCCAAAGATAAAGTCCTTTTGGTAATGCTACATATATGTCGATTTCTTGCTTGTTTCGTGAAGAAGGAGCAGTGCGTTTATCGTCACGATTGAATCCCCAAGCTGCCCAAAGAAGGTTTGACAATGTTTGATTATCAAATTGTTTGTTTGGGTTAAAGCTCTTTATTGATTTTCTATTTGCCAAACATTCCATTAAAGGTTTGCCTCCTGTTTTTTTAGGAGCAGGGAGTTTTATGTCTTGAGCAAAAACACTTGAGTAAAAGGCAAAAATATATAATGCAAAAAGTATTTTTCTCATTTTATTTGTTTTTTTCCAAATGCTTTGTCAAGAGTTAGCCATTTAAGTAAAACTAGACCCGGAATTGTAGATAAGCATACAAATATAAAGAAATTTGTGTAACCGACATGAGTTTGTATCCAGCCTGATGCCATTCCCGGAATCATCATTCCGAGTGCCATTATTCCAGTTGAAATTGCATAATGTGCAGTTTCGTGTTTTCCTTTAGAAAAATAGAGAAGAAAAATCATAAATGCTGTATTCCCAAATCCAAATCCAAACTGTTCTACTCCAACTACAGCAGAAATAATCCACATGCTTTCCGGTTTTGCATAAGAAAGGTATATGTATAACAGATTAGGGATGTTCATCGCTAATGCCATTGGCCATAACCATTTACCAATACCATGCTTGGCAACAAGAAGTCCACCTAATATTCCTCCAGTAAGTAATGCCAGTACTCCAACTGTTCCATAGGCAAGTCCTTGTTTTTCAACTGTAAGTCCAAGTCCACCTGCAGATACATTATCAAGAAGGAAGGGCGTTGCAATTTTTGTTAATTGAGCTTCTCCAAGTCGAAATAATAAGATGAAGATGACACTATATGTGATATGTTCTTTCTTGAAATAAGTAGTAAAAGTGTGAAAGAAGGTTGAGATTGATTGTTTGTTACTTTGGGTTGTGTCTGACGGCTTTGGTAAAATAAATCGATGATAAATTGATAAACTAAAGAAGATGATAGAAATACATCCGGCTGTTATTGACCATGCAAAAGGAGTGTTGCCGGTTTTTTCAGATAAACTTCCAGCTAGGATCACCATTGGTCCTTGAAGTACTACCATTGCAAGTCTATAGAATGTGTTTCGGAAGCCTAGGAAAAAAGATTGATTATGTTCATCAAGAGCAAGCATATAGAATCCATCAGCAACAATGTCATAAGTTGCTGAGCTAAAAGCAATCAACCAAAAGAATGCTAATGTGTATTGTAAGTAATTTGGTAACGGTATTGAAAATGCAATTCCAGCTAAACTTCCCCCAAGTATAACCTGCATGGATATTATCCACCAGCGTTTTGTTTTGAACATTTCTACAAAAGGACTCCAAAAAGGTTTAATAACCCATGGTAAGTAGAACCACCCTGTATAATAGGTTATCAATTCATTTGAGAGTCCCATTGCTTTGTAAAAAACAACGGCTACTGACATAACGAAGATATACGGTAGCCCTTCCGCAAAATACAGACTGGGAACCCAACTCCAAGGGGATTTAACTTTATTGCTCATTATCTGTTGTCTTTTTTAATGTGAATTGAGCAATGATTTCTCCTTTTTCGTTGAAAAATTGTAAAATGTTCTTTTTTACTTTATAGCTACGGGTTGCTTTTAGCGTTTCAAGAAATTTGGCTTCAATATCAACCCCTATACAAGCCATTCGGGTAGTAACTATATCCGAAATGCTTACTTGATTCTTGCCTAGAAAATTATATGAAGCATTGAGAGAATTACATCCGCCATTTCCAGCAAGTCTATTTTCTTCTGTTTTAAAAATGATAAAAGGATGTTTTCTAAATTTTGTGCTATCGGATATTTTTTCTCCTTTAATCTCAGTTAGTTCCCATTGTTTATTTGTAATGATTTCTGATGAACTTTGCTGAAGTGATTTGCAAGCTCCAAATCCCAAACTGAATATTGTGGAAAAGATGATTGCTGTGAAAAGACTTTTCATGGCTGATTGAATTTAATAGATCTTTTTAAGATCTGTATTTCTAAAGTAATGTAGCAGTATATCCTTGTAAAGGTAACCATTTTCTGCCATAACTGCGGCACCAATTTGGCAAAGACCAACGCCGTGTCCCCAGCCAGCACCTAGCAAGATGAATTGTTGAGGTAAGCCGTTTTGGAAATCTGTTTTTTCAACAATAAAGGCCGAGCTGTAAAGGTGAGAGTTAGATAGCCATTTGCGGATTTCCAGTTCTTTACCCACAGTTAGC
The DNA here is from genome assembly GCA_963662245.2 of Paludibacteraceae bacterium. Classification (GTDB taxonomy): domain Bacteria; phylum Bacteroidota; class Bacteroidia; order Bacteroidales; family Paludibacteraceae; genus JAFGVL01. The sequence goes on from CAXXVQ010000008.1 coordinate 521,168, forward strand.
GTATGTTTGCTGCCAACTATTTTAAGTTTGATAAGTCTACCTGAAATACCTCGCTCAATTGGAATTAAGTCGATGATGTTGCCAAAATCAATTCCCGAACGACGAGCTAATAATTCTGAGATCTCAGCTTGCGTATATTTTACTGTCCAACGGTAAAAGTCAGGGGTTTCCTGATCGTATGAGTTAAGCACTTGGCAAAGCACTTTTGTATCAGTAGTGTTGCAGAAATCACCTGCCGGAGGAGTTTTGATAAATGCTTGCACTTCAGCTTCAGTCATTCCGTTTTCTTTTATCCCTCCATTTGGTTTATCTTCTATTGGAAGTAAATAATCGTAATGCTCCGGTTGCCAGCAGTTTTCAAAGAGCTCGGCAATTCCGCCACAACATTTTGAGAAGCGAGCATCGCAAATCTCGTTTTCATGCATCAAAACTTCGCCTTTGGTTGCTTCAATGGCTTGGCGCACAAATTTGGTGCTGGCGCGTGTGATTCCTTGATAGCGCTGACAGTGGTCATCGGCACAGACATCAAAATTAATATGGTCGTCCTTATCGTACCATTTGATTAACTCAGGGTCGATATTTTCTTTCTTAGGTGGAAAAGGGATTGTATCAAATTTTAATGCCGGCTTTTTGTTTTTTGCTTTTAACTGAGCTAGCAGCCAACTGCGAGAAATTACAGCATGGGCTTTTAAAAGTTCCAATGAGCTAGTTGCGCTCATTTCCGATGAAATCACGCTGGTTAGGTAATTCTCAACCGAAACAATATCGATAGCTGTAAGTTTATTTCCTTCAATAATTAGTTTCAGGTTGCCTTGAAAGCTTTGAGTTTCCTTGCGTTCCCAATGGAAGCCAATGCCAATCACGACATCAATTAGGTCAAAAGACGCGTTTTCGTTTACTGGCGAAAAAATAATCTCATCAAAAGCACCTCCGTTGAAAATGATTTTTCCATCCGAAAGTTGTACCGAGTGTTTGTCCGAAAAGTTTTCTCCATTGAATAAATATGCTTGATTGAAGTTGAATTCAATTTGCGGAGCTGATAATATGCCGACGCTGATAGTTGGTTCCATAAATGCCTATTTTGCTGAAACTTGATGATAAATATCGGCAATATCTGCTGCCGTAATTCTGTCGAAATCTGTTTGGCGAGCCAAGACTAGTGTGCCAGCCATGTCAATTGCTCCAGGGCTAACCATTAGTTGTTGGTCACCTTCGGCAAAGTATTGTGTTGGGCGGTGCACGGAGCGAGGAAAAATTACCGTGAACCACAGATTGTGTTTGAACTGGCAGAATACATTCATCATTGGTTCTTCTTCCGTTTCTTGCATTTCCGCCACATTGTTTTCAAACCAGTTTATGGCTTCTTCTTTCGTTTGAGAAATGCAGATGCGTTTGCCAATTAATTCTTCTTGAGAAAATTCCAATGGATATTGAAAGAAGTTGGCATTTGCTGCTTGAAAATGGAAATGGTCAGGAGCTGATGCACCCGCTTTAGGTCCATTATACAAGATGATGTATTCCGGTAAATCCTGAGCTAAATCTAGCATGTCAGTGAATTTTCCGATAATAGTTTGCAGTTCGTGTTGTTTTGAAACTATCGTGAAATGTTTTGTGCAAATAGGAAAGGGGTTGACTAGGATGTCATATTTTCCTTGGTATTCGATTCCTTCTTGTTCTGCCGGACGATTTGCGGCACATAAAAAGCAAGGGCGTTTTTCAATCGATTTTGAGTCTAGTTTCGCTAGTGAGGAAACGGCTCTTGCCGGATTAAATTGCACACGAATAGAGAATGAGCCAAAGTCAAATTCCTTGACCTCAATATTTTGTAAAGCCTCATAGTTTTGTTTTGCCAGAGGCCAGGTTTTAAGTTGCGAATTAAATAGCTTGTTTACTTTGTTTTGTAATTGTTTATCCACGCGTTTTTTTCTCTTGAAAATGATGAACAAAGTTCACGAAGATTTTTTGTATTTCCAAATGTTTAGCTCTCGTAAAAAAAGAGAAGGTTGTTTCTCAAAAAAAGAGAAACAACCTTCAATCAATGTAAATAAACTATTTATTAGTAACCTGTATTCTGTAGGAATACATCCTTGTTTGTTATCGCATCCATTTGTACTTGTGGAATTGGACGAAGTACATGATGAGATTGGATGTTTTCTGATGCAACAGCATTTTTGTCAGCCAAATATGCTGCCGTAAGTTTTCCTGTACGCTTTAAATCGAACCAGCGAATTTGTTCACCACAGAACTCACGAGCTCTTTCGTCAAGGATGTCTTCAATAGTATTATATTCATATAATCCAGTTGAACCTCTTTTTAATTCTAGTTCAGCTAATTCACTGCTAGCAGTACCACCAGCTCCGTTTAATGCAGCTTCAGCTTTAATTAAATACATTTCTGATAAACGGAATACAAATACATCGCGAGGACAAATGTCTCTAATGATTAATTGACCTGTTCCCCAGTCATCAAATTTCTTTACAGAAATAAATGTATTGTTTCCATAAAACCAGTTACTACTACTAGTAGTTTCTGTTAATCTTGTACCTTCAATGTCTTCATACATTGGGAATTGTGAAGTTGACAAGGCTGTTCCATCTGCACTTGTTCTACTACCTATAATGTATTTCTTAGGTGTTAGAGATTTATCAAGTGTTCTTTTTGGACATAAGTAAATTACAGTATCAGATTCGTCTACATCAAAATATTCTGGAACTTTACTTGTTTTTAGAGAAACAAATTCTGTAGGAATTTTATATGTGTCACGGAATGATGCTTGGTAGCGTTTGTCTCCATCATAAAATAAATCAAGTAAGTAGCCCGAAGGTGCAAAACGACAGAATCCTTTACTATATGTTTGGAAATAAGGATTTACTACAATTCCGTTTAGTATAGTGTTATCTGTTGCTGTCCGAGTAACTAGTTTTCCTCCGATTTTAGATTTATCCCATAATCCTGTAAACATCAAGTGAGACATGTTTCCGCCAGTTTCATTGTTTTTCACGCGGGCTAACATTTGTGTCCAGAATTCATATTCACCATTTTCGTCTATAGAAAGGTGAGATACTAATCCATTAAAAGATAAATCATTGTTGTATTCAATTCCCCAAATTACTTCTTGATTACTTACAAAGTGTTGGTTTGCTTCGTTCCAACAATCAGAATAATTGTCAAAAAGAGCTGCTCCACTTCCAGATATAACTTCTTGAGCTACAGACGCAGCTTCAGCATATTTTTCTGTGTGACCATATTCACTAGCATAGTACAATAATAATCTAGCTTTAAATGCTTTTGCTGCCCATAGGTTTACTCGTCCGGTTTTTGTTGTTTTGTCAGCTAGGTTTGTAATAGCTGTTTCAACATCTTCAAGCATAAATGTATAGATCTCTTCAGGAGTGTTTCTAATAGGTTCGGTAGACGCACTTCTAGTGGCCTCTCTATAAATAGGAGCAGCTCCCCATGTTTCTACAACATGCCAATAGTAAAATGCACGCAAGAAAGATATTTCTCCAAGATATTGAGCTTTTTCAGCAACATCGGATTTGTCGATATACTCTAATGCTGTATTACATGTGTTTATTGCAGCAAAGAATACTTCCCAATATTCATCTAAACAAGGATTTTCTTTTTCAGGTTGAGCTGCAGCTGCAGGGGTGATATTTGAATAAGTTGTTAGCCCTTTTGTCCTATTGTCACGAGCAGTAAGAAATAAGTCTGTGCCACCTTCTGTAAGTGCAATACCCGGTTCTTTACCATACCAGCATCTAGTGTAGGCATAGCAAGAAGTAACTAACCCTTTTAACCCTTCAGGGCTAGAATATAGAGTTTCGTTATTTCCTGTTTTTACATCTTCTTCAAGAAAATCATCTTTACATGAACTAGTAAATATAGCTAGTCCAATCAAGATTCCATATATTAATTTCTTTGTATTCATATTATATTAGTTTTTTATAATTAAAAATCAAGATTTAATCCAAATACTACTTGTTTCATTAAAGCATTATTGATGCTTCCGGCTTGTTCCGGATCATAGTTGTCAATGTTACTGAATGTGAACCAGTTTTTCATAGAACCATATACTCTAGCATTTTCAACTCCAACATGTTTTAACAATTTTGTTGGTACATTATATGATAGAGTGATGTCTTTAATTTTCCAGTATGATGCTTTAACTTTACCTAAAGCAGAGAATCCTTCAACTGAAGTTGATGTTCCCGGACTAGGGAAACGAGTGTCTTGATTATCCAGAGTCCAGTAATCTAAACCGGCAGGAGTTCCATCTTGTACTGTAGAGTTAAAGAAGTTATATAGGTCGTAATCAATCCATTGTCCTACTCGAGCATAAGTAAGGATATCAAGAGTGAACATTTTGTAAGTGAAGTGATTGTTTAATCCAAAGATGAAGTCAGGGCTTTGGTTATAAAGAATACGGTCATTCTCATCAATAATACCATCTCCATTTTGGTCCTTGATTTTAAGATCACCAGGTTTTCTATTCCATAAAGCAGCTTCATCAGCTTCATCAGTACCCCATGTTCCATCAAGTTCATAGTCAAGGAAACTAAAGACAGATTCACCAACTTTTAATGCTCTGTCAGGATTAGAATAGTCTTGTTCAGCACCACTTGCTAATCCTGTAACTTTGTCTCTGTTAAGAGAATAAGAAAAGTCTGTAGACCATTTGAAATTTTTGTTTTCAATATTGCGAGTAGTTAATACAATTTCAATACCTTTATTTTCAGTAGAACCTACATTGTCCCAAGTGGCAGGATATCCAGATGTTGGAGGTAAAGTTTTGTATAGTAGTAGATCATTAGTTGTAGAATAATATAGATCAATACTACCTGAAATACGGTCGCGTAGGAAGCTGAAGTCAAAACCAATGTCATGGGTAGCTGTAGTTTCCCAAGTTAGGTTACTATTTCCTAATTGTCCTGGTGTAAATCCAGAATATGAGACTCCATTAAAAGAGTACTTGTTGTCAAAACCGGCTAGCATACTTAGAGTCTGATAAGGGTCAATAGCTGCATTTCCTGCAACCCCCCAGCTATACCTAAGTTTTAAATTGTTTATATAACTCGTTTTGTTTTTTAAGAAATCCTCCTCTGTAATACGCCAACCTAAAGATGCTGATGGGAAATATCCCCATTTGTGTCCGTCGGCAAGAACTGATGAACCATCTGCACGAAGTGTAGCTTGGAATAAATAGCGCTCATCATATTTATAATTCACACGACCAAAATATGATTCCATTGTTGATTTTATATATTGATCTTCCGGTTTGTTGATAGTTGTTAATGAAGCTAAATCATAATACCCGTTATCAAGGTGTGTTTGTCCTGCCGTTCCTGAAATTATGCTGTATAGAGATTCATAGCTATTCACACTTTGACCTAACAAGGCTTCAATATCGTGTCGCTTTGCTATTTCAGTCTTGTAGTTAATAGTATTGTCTAAAGTGAGATTTGTGCTTTGTGTATTTTCTTGAGATACATAAGATGGGCTACCTGCTTGATATCTCCCTGATGTTTTGTAATCTTCATAGATGCCTTGGAAAGTGTTTTTGATATCTGAAGCAAAAGATGTTTTTGCCGTTAATCCTTTTGTTATTTCCCAGCTAACATAGGTGTTTCCAAATAAACGATTTTGTGATGTTGTATTTTGGTAATTCCCATCCATTTGGTTTAGTAATGGGTTTGTGTGTGAATCGGCAAGACTAGACATACCATGAGAATCATAGTTCTCTATGTCACTTAAAGCATGAAGCTTTACCGCCTGACTAAATGATCCAGAATAAGGTTTATCCCAATCTCTTCTGCTAAATAAGATACTTATACCAGTTTTAACTGATGGGCTTATTATTTGATCAATAGATAATTTAGTATTGTAGCGTTTTAAATTATCATTTTCCATTAATCCATTCTCATCTAGATACCCAAGAGAGAAATTTACTGCAGTTTTGTCTCCACCTCCAGATACAGAGATTTCATGATTTTGGGTGATAGAGTTGCTTAATAATTCATCGAACCAATCTACCGATTTGCCTGCTTTCAATAATTCTAGAGCATTTCCAGAAATAACATCTGAAGCCTGATAATTTGCAAGGCTATTTGATTTTTCTACTAATGTAGCGTCTCCACTAAGGTAATCAGCATATCGTTGTTTGTTTATTAAAAAATTAACATCTTCTTCTGCAGTCATAGTGCTTGGTACTAAAGTAGGCGAGTTTACTGACATATACCCACTATAACTTACTTTAGTTTTTTGACCACATTTGGTTTCTCCACCGCGTTTTGTGGTAATGATAATTACACCATTTGCACCGCGAGTACCATAAATTGCTGTAGATGCTGCATCTTTTAAAATTTCCATTGATGCGATGTCTGATGAATTTATGTCAATTGTAGAACCATATTCTACCCCATCAACGATGATAAGAGGGTCATTACCAGCATTAATGGATCTGTTTCCCCTAAGATTAATTTTTAAACTACCTCCGGCACCACTTTCTTGTTGGATGTCCAGTCCGGCAATTTTACCTTGCATAGCTTGCATGGCATTACTTCCTGCTATTTTTTGTAGTTCACTTTTACCAAGAGAAGAAACCGCTCCGGTTAAGTCTCTTTTTTTCATGACTCCATACCCAACAACAACTACATCTTCAAGTGTTTTTGTGTCATCGCTCATGGTTATGTCAGCAACTGGCCCGCTTATTTGCACCTCTTGGTCTAGCATTCCAAGATAAGAGAAAACAAGTGTTGTTGCTTCTTCCGGAACATCAAGACTGTATCTGCCATTTAGATCAGTCAAGGTTCCTGCGGTAGTTCCTTTTGCTTGTACGGAAACTCCAATTAGTGTTTCTCCTGTGGCATCTTTTACTACTCCTGTTACTTTCTTTGTTTGTGCAAATGCAAATCCATGCACTAGTACAGCAAACATAAAAAGCCAGCTAAATCTTAAAAATAAATTGCTTTTTTTCATGTTCTTGTAGAATTTAGTTTTTAATTAGCGTAAATGTTAATATAAGTATGTTTGTGTGTTGTAATGATATGTTATTTACAAATAATAACATTTACAGCCTTCAAAATTACTATTTAGATTTATTTAATAGCATTATTTTAGTTAAATTATTTAAGATTTTTTTTAAATAGCATATTGTCAGATATATATAGGTTTAATTTGTTGTTTATTTGTTTTGTATAGATTAAAATCTAGTTTTCATAGAAGTATTATTGGAATTTAAGGATGAGTAGGATTATATTTGCTTTAAATAATCCATTTTTAGGTTAATTATATTAACTTAAAAATGGGTTGTAATTGTGAAATATTTTATCTGAATTTTATTAACAAAAAAAGTCATCCGAGAGATTGGATGACTTTTTAATGCAAGTAACGGTATTATGCTATTAATATTATCTGCTTTTTCTGATTCGAGCTTTCATTTCAATTGTTCGCAGCTTGTCTTTGTAGGAGTTGTACGCGTTTTGTTTTTGGATATCTAATGCTGCATCCGAGTTTTCATCCCAGCGGCGACATAGGTACACTGAATTGTATATACGGCCAATTTGGTAATCGCGGCTAATGCGTAACCCAAGTGCATAATCTTCACCATAACTGGTGTTTGGAACTTTGATCTCACGAAGTAGGGGTGTGAAGAAAGCGCGTGGAGCACCCAACCCATTAATGCGTAAAGCGTTATTGCGTCCATTCTCGGGAGTCCATTCTTTGTGGTCAATCAATCCTGGAGCAATTGTCTCCATGTCAAAGTTTGTCATTGTGTATGAGCCAATTACCATTGCGCATTGTTGTTCGTAAAATGCATTTACAATGCTGTCTAGTGTATTTGGTGATGAATAAACATCGTCACTATCTAGTTGAACGGCAAACTTTCCGCAGAATTCTGACATAACTCCATGAGTCCAACAGCCACCGATACCTAAATCACCTCTTTCAGGAATTAGGTGGATAACGCGATTATCTAACTCAGCATATTTGCTGATGATTTCCGATGTCCCGTCTGTTGAGTAATTATCTACAACGATAAGGTTAAACTTAAACTCACACTCTTGAGATAAAACAGATTGAATTGCATCTTCGATTGTTTTTGCACGGTTGCGAACAGGAATGATAACTGAAGCTTCAAGTTTAAAATCCTCTGTATTTAAGTCAGGTTGTTTGAAATTTGGTTCAAGGTATGCTCCGGTATGTTTTAAATAAGCTGTGCATGCTTGTTCCATTTCTATTTGAACCATTCTGTTTTTCGGATCAACATAGTCAAATTGTTTTTCACCACTTTTTCTGTTGTCATTTTCTACAATCGTATAAAGAGGTTCGTTTAGATGAAAGATATCATTTGAGATGGATGTTTGCAGTCTAAGTGCATATAGTCCCGCATAAGTGAAATCTTGTTTGATGTTTTTCTCAGCTGCTTTTAGAGCCTCTGAATTATATAAAAGGACTGCGCCAAAATTAAAATCATCTCTTAAGCTTCCTAATTGATAGTCGATAGTTGGAATAAGTTTACATTCTCCATTTAATATTTGGTAGTAATCGGAGTAAAGCAAACCTGCTTGGGTGTCATTGGCAACCTGAGTCAGGCGCTCAAGAGCATAAGCTCCAATCTCCAATGCTTCGGGTTTTGTAATGATGAGGCTGTATTTTTTGTTAGCATTTTCAGCAATTACTTGAGCTGCGTAAGCACTTTGCGGGTTATCCACTTTTAGTAATTTACATTCATTTAGCTCAGGTTCTACACTGGTGTATAAAACATATATGGTATTAACAAGTTTGCTTTCTTTTAGCGAAATGATAGTTCTGGATGTTGATTCTTCATCCGAAAAAGGAATAAAGCAGTTGATTGTTTTCATGCTTAATTAAAGATTTTGTTTTCAGGAATTTATCTGTTCGTATTTTATAGCATCTGCAAATATCGGAATAAAAATAACACTCAAAAGCTGAAAAAGAAATGAGTTTTAAACATAATCAGTATTTTTACCTAAGCAAAATACTTAAAAATAAACTTATGATTTTAATTGCTGATAGCGGTTCTACAAAAACACATTGGTGTTTAGTAGATTGTAAAACAATAGTAAAAGAAATATATACAAACGGTATTAATCCTTTTTATCAATCGGAAGCTGATATCTTGAAGGAACTTGAGTCTGAATTGAAACCTCAGGTGAAGGAGGAGGTGAGTGAAGTGTTTTTTTATGGTGCAGGCTGTAGTTTTCCAGAAAAGAAACAAATGGTAAATAATGCTATTGCTGCGATTTTTCCAGAGGCTAAAATCTATATTTATAATGATTTGTTGGCTGCAGCTCGTGCATTATTTCAAGATAAATCAGGTATAGCCTGTATTTTAGGCACTGGGTCTAATTCCTGCTTTTATGATGGAGAGTCTATTGTTGCAAATGTATCTCCACTTGGTTTTATACTCGGAGATGAAGGTAGTGGAGCGGTTTTGGGTAAAAAGTTTATTGGTGATTTATTGAAGAATCAGTTGTGTGAGGATTTAAGCAGAAAGTTCTTTGATGAGTTTAAGTTGACTCCGGCAGAAATTATGGATGCTGTATATAAACAGCCATTCCCAAATAGATATTTAGCTCGTTTTACTAGATTTATGAGTGTGCATAAGGAAGATGAAGGTGTTAGTAAAATCATAAATCAGAGTTTTGCAGAGTTTTTTCAGCGTAATGTCTGGCAGTATAATTATAAAGAACATGCTTGTTCTTTTGTTGGTTCAATTGCCTATTACTTTAAAGATTTGTTAGTGCATGCCGCAGCTGCTAATAATGTACAAGTAGGTGAGGTGGTGAAGAGCCCAATGGATGGTTTAATAAAATATCATTGTAGATAAAAGTAAAAAAGAGTGTTATCCCAACACTCTTTTTTGATTCACACATATTAATTTTAATCTAATCTAAAACGATGCTTGTATAGCATTCGGTTATTTCAATATCTAAATTGTATTCTGCATAACCCGGATAATCAAAACTGTAGAAAAACTGTTCACTATCTGGATGTCTAACATTGCTTTGAATTTGACCAAGTTCAAGAACTGTAGATTGTCCACTATATAGAGGTATGTTGCAATAATCAGATCTCCAGCTATAGTAAATAGTGTAAGGGGAGTTGTTAACAACTTCAATTACTCCATTGTTGCAATACACATATTCCGGTTCAACATTACATGCACTGAAAGATACTGTTATAAGCAGTATGGTTGCGACCTTTAAGGCGTAAGCGTATAATTTTTTCATAGTGTGTTTGTGTTTTGTTGGTAATTATAGAAAAACAAAAACCCCGCCAAAAAGATGGCGAGGTTTTAAAGTTAAATCTTTTTTCTCGAAAAAATTATTTTTTTCCGCGATTTGCGTAACGAGAATTAAATTTATCTACGCGTCCTGCTGTATCTACAAGGTTAGATTTACCTGTGTAGAATGGGTGAGAAGAGCTAGAGATATCTAATTTGATAACTGGGTACTCTTGTCCGTCGATTTCGATAGTTTCTTTTGACGGAGCAGTTGAACGAGAGATAAATGTATCGCCGTTTGACATGTCTTTAAACACTACAGGGCGATAAGTTTCTGGATGAATTCCGCTTTTCATTTTCTTTATATCTTTATGTTAATATATTCAGTTTTCGCTTTTTAAACGGCTTGCAAAATTACAAATAAGTTTTAAATTTCAAAAGTAATCTGTCTATTTTCTTGAAAATAAGTTTGAATTATGTTTGGTTTTCTTTACCAAGAACCTAAAAATAAGAAGTATACGCCTGTCAAAAGACCTGTTAAACAAATCAATTTCCACTTTAAATTTTGTTCCTTAAAGAAAAAAGCTCCATAAATAAATGGAACGATTAGTCCGGTTCTTCTCAATGGAGATATTACAGCAATCAATGAATCCGGTAGAGAGAGTGCGTAGAAATATAAAAAGTCTGAAAGGCTTAAGAATAAGGATATCAGTAGAATTGCCCATCGCCATTGGAACGGGCTTGTTCTTTTTCGTTTCGGATACCAGCTTATCAAGAGTACGATTCCCATAGCAATGACCTGATAATAGGTGAAATACACCAGTACAGCCATGCGATCAAACTGTCGCATCAAGAATTTGTCATACAATCCGCTGCAAGAGCCAATCAGTGTTCCTGCAATCAATAGTAAAATCCATTTGTTGCTGTGAAATGAGAAGCCTTCTTTTTTGCCAATCAAGGAGAAAATATAGAAAGAAATTATAGTGATAACAATACCTGTAATTTGGTAAGTGTTGAGTTGTTCTGAGAAAATAAGAACTGCTCCAATTACTGTCCAAATCGGTTGAGTTGCTTTAACTGGTGTGATAATCGTTAGAGGTAAATGTTTTACACCACCGTAAAAACATAACCAAGAAGCGAGCACAATTAACGATTTTATGAAAATATAAAAGTGTGTTTCTAAGTTAACTTTGGGTACATAAAACGGCGTGTCTTGTATTTGTTCGGGAGCAATTAACGAGATTAGTAAAAAGGGTGTAAGTATAATTGCCGAGCAAAGAATAGACAAAAAGAGCACAGGCATCACGGCATTATCTTGCAAAGATATTTTTTGTGATACATTATACAGTCCGAGACTAAATGCTGCTACTATGACGAGGATTAACCACACTTCTTAAATGAAAAATGAAAAATTAATAATGAAGAATGTTTATTGCGGTTACGCTCAATGCCCATCGGTGGCTGAGCGGAGTCGAAGCCACTTATCGCTAATAGTTTATCGCTAAACACTATAAGAATATTTCTTCAGGGTAACCTACATCAATTAGATAAAGTCCTTCTGCCGGGGCTGAGGTTCCGGCTTTGCCACGGTCTTTAGCTTCGATTACTGCTTTGAACTCGTCTGTCGTCATTTTACCACGACCAACTTGCAGCAGCGTTCCCACAATGGCACGCACCATATTGCGCAGGAAGCGGTCGGCTTGGATGGTAAACACCCACATCTCGCCACGCTGTTTCCATTCGGCACGCATGATTTTACAGTTGTTAGTTTTTACATCGGTGTGCAATTTGCTAAAACTGGTAAAGTCGATATAGTCGTACAGGCACTTTGCGGCTTCGTTCATGGCTGCGAAATCTAAGTCGGCATATATCTTAGCAGCCCAATCATGTAAGAAAGGATTCTTTTTAGTTACCAGCCAATATTCATAAGTGCGTGATGTTGCATCAAAACGAGCATGAGCTTCTTCAATTACCGGAACGATTTTCTGGATAGAGATATCATTAGGCAAAACGCCATTTAGTCGGAATGCTAAAGCCGCAGGATTGGGTAGGGCTTCTTGTAAATCCATATGTGCCACCATCAAACGAGCGTGAACGCCTGCATCAGTACGCCCGGCACCAACAATTTCCACTTCATGGCGTAATACTGTAGAGAGAGCCTTGTTAAGTCTTTCTTGTACAGTTATGCCATTGGGTTGAATTTGCCAACCGTGGTAATGAGCTCCGTTGTAGGATAGGTATATGAAGTAGCGATAATTCATAGAATGAAAGATATTTGCCCTTCGGGCGATATTAACTTTGTGATATTTGTTCTTTCTGTTTACGATATTTTAATATCATTCCGATTTATCGGGATAAATATCTTTAATATCGGCGAAGCCAAATATCTATCTATCTCTTTCCTGCGATAACTTCGTAAAACTCTTCTTTTACAAAATATTTTTGAGCCAAAGCTTGAATTTTTTCAGCCGTGATATCTTTGATAGTTTGAATTTGTTTTTCGTAAAATGAAATGTCTAAATCATTTGCTAGAAGTGAGATGCATGCATCAGCAATGGAGAAAGTGCCGTCAAATAAACGAGCTGCATCACCCAACATAAAGTTTTTTACCATTGCCAATTCTTCAGCTTCTACTTTTTCTTGGCAAAGCAAATCCATTTCTTTGTAAACTTCGGCAATTAATGGGTCTACATATTCAGTAGCTGTTTCTGTCCCAATTCCAAAACTTCCGCCTTCTTTCATAGCGCTTAGTGAACATCCGATGCCGTAAGTATATCCTTTTTCTTCACGGATATTTGTCATTAGGCGACTGCCAAAATAACCTCCAAGCACCGTGCTTAGCACTTTTATTCCAAAGAAATCAGGGTTGTTGCGTTGGATGCCTGTACAACCAATACGCACGGCTGATTGAATTGCATCATCTTTTGGAATTAGGTGATGTTTTTCTGTTTCAGGCGTAATTGTAAATGTTGGGTTTGCAGGAATTGTTTCAGTTCCCCAATGTTCTTTGCCAAAGTAGTTTTCAATTTCTCCAAGCAAAGAGTCGTTGATATTGCCGGCCACAACGATTTGTAAATTGCGCGAGCCGTAATATTGATTATAAAAAGCTTTTAAATCTTCCGTGTTGATATTCTCAAAGTCCGAAGCAATAGCGGTTTTTCCATAAGGATGATTTTCGCCATAAATGCAGGCTGAGAATTTTTTGCTTGCCAATGTTTGTACTTTTTGTTGATCCAGTAGGAAATTTTGTTTGCGTTTGTTTAATAAAACGCCAAATTCATACTCCGGAAACGATGGCCGTTTCAGCATTTCTTCAACAACCGCTAAAGTTTCTGTGACATATTTTGAAAGGCAGTAAACTGTCAGATAAGAGTAATGAAATGATGCTGACAATTGCAACCATGAACCGTAGAAGTCTAGTTTTTCAGCAATCTGTTGTGAGCTTAAGTTGGCAGTGCCTTCTTTCAGCATCTGATTAGATAGGTTTGCAACCAAAGCTTTAGGTTGATGCCACGCACCTACGCCAATCATAAAATCAATACGAACAACTTCTTGTGCGTTGTCGCGGATTAAATGCAATGGCGTTCCGTTGGATAATTTCACTTGCTCAAATTCCGGTAATGGAATTGAAGTGATAGGCTTTATTTCGGGTTGTATGGTTCGGTCTAGCATATATCAATGTACAAATTTGCTAATATGCCAATGTGCCAATGAAAGAATTAGCACATTAGTCTTATTGGCATATTATTTCTGTTTTTTCATGAAAGCGATTGCTTTCTCCATATCTTCAGGGGTATCTATCCCAATTGTTTCTTGCGTGGTAATGCCGACTTTAATTTTATAGCCGTTCTCTAACCAGCGCAACTGCTCCAAACTTTCCACCAATTCAAGCGGTGATTGTGGTAGAGCTGTAATTTCTTTTAGCACTTCAGCTTTGTAAGCGTATAAGCCGATGTGTTTATAGTATGTATGACTTTTTAGCCATTCGGTATGTTCAGCTCCGCGCTTGTATGGAATAATCGAGCGAGAGAAATACAACGCCTCACTATTTTGATTCAATACCACTTTTGGTGAGTTTGGATTGAATAAAGCCTCAAATTCATCTTCCTCGGTAAATGCTTTTACCAGTGTCGCCAATTGAGTGTTTGCGTCATTGAAACAAGCTTTCAATGCCTCAATCTGTGCCCCTTGAATAAACGGCTCATCCCCTTGAATATTGATTACGATATCTTGCTCTTTACTCACTTCTTGCTCCTCACCTCTAATTTTCTGGTATGCTTCATAGCAACGGTCAGTTCCGCTTTGATGATGTTCCCCCGTCATAACAACCTTTCCGCCAAAACCGATAACTGCGTCGTAGATGCGTTGGTCATCAGTGGCTACATAAACAGCATCCAACAAACCCTGTACTTGTTCGTACACGCGTTGTATCATTGGTTTTCCTGCCATATCAGCCAATGGTTTACCCGGAAAGCGGGTAGAAGCGAAGCGAGCAGGGATTATTCCTAGAAATTTCATATTCAATCTTTTAAGAAATATTCTTCTTTTATTTCAATGTCGTTTTCTACAAGCAATTTACGATATTCATCTGCAAAGGTAGTTATTGCATGATGTTCTCGTTGATTAGCAATGTAATTTTTCACGGTTTCTAATTCATTTTTGCTGTATGTGAGAGCAGCATAACCTTCTGCCCAAGCTTTGAAGTTTGGGAATTCAGAATGATTCTTTAAGTAACCGTTTGTTGTTGTCTTTAATTCTTTAACCAAGTTTGCAATTGATAAAGAGGGGTGGAGCTCAATCAATAAATGAATGTGATCGGGCATCCCATTTATGCGAAAGAGTTTACACTTTTTATTTTCCATAAAACCCCAGATATAACGATACAGAATTTCTGATTTATCGTTAGGTATAGTGTATTCGCTGTATTTTGTGCGAAACACTATGTGGTATAGGATTTTAGTGTAGCTCATTCCTTGTGTCACTCTTCGAGTGCTAGTTTTTGTTTGTTCTTTCTGCCATGGGCTTTCGTCCGCAGTTACCATTGTGCCGTCTTTCAGACTTTCCACGGGTTCACTTTGTTCACCCGCGGTTACTAATGTTTTGCCCTTCGGACAAAATAGAAAACCAGAGCTTTTATTTTTTGAACTCGAAGAGTTTTACATTACTAACCGCGGGTGAAACCCGTGGTTATGAATAGAGAAAATGTCTTCCACTCGGAGAGTGGCACAATAAACTATAGCGATATTTTTCGAGATGCTATCAAGTTTTTTCTTTATAGGTTTTCCTCAGTACTTATCTATGTTCCACTTTTCGAGTGGTGGTTTTTGTTTGTTCTTTCTGCCATGGGCTTTCGTCCGCGGTTATCATTGTGCCGTCTTTCAGACGGAGTATCTTGGTTTCCGTTTTATCCACGGGTTCACTTTGTTCGCCCGCGGTTACCGATGTATTGTCCTTCGGACAAAATAGAAAACCAGAGCCTTTATTTTTTGAACTCGAAGAGTTTCACATTACTAACCGCGGGTGAAACCCGTGGTTATGAATAGAGAAAATATCTTCCACTCGGAGAGTGGCACAATAAACTATAGCGATATTTTTCGAGATGCTATCAAGTTTTTTCTTTATAGGTTTTCCTCAGTACTTATCTATGTTCCACTTTTCGAGTGGTGGTTTTTGTTTGTTCTTTCTGCCATGGGCTTTCGTCCGCAGTTACCATTGTGCCGTCTTTCAGACTTTCCACGGGTTCACTTTGTTCACCCGCGGTTACTAATGTTTTGTCCTTCGGACAATAACTTCTTCGTTCTAAATTTAAATAATCAAAAGATAACCCTTCACTGTTTCAAACTCGAAGAGTTCCACATTATTAACCACGGGTTTCACCCGTGGTATTTGAAGTCGAAGATAATGCCACTCGGAGAGTGGAACTTCTTTATAAAACCCCCTTAGTACTAGGTAATTCGTAATTAAAAATATCTCTCTTAATCGCCATTTTGATGGCTTTGGCTAAGGCTTTAAAGATACCTTCTATTTTGTGGTGCTCGTTGTCGCCTTCGGCTTTGATGTTTAGGTTCATCTTAGCTGCATCGCTAAGCGATTTGAAGAAATGTAAGAACATTTCCGTTGGCATGTCGCCCACTTTTTCGCGTTTGAAATCAGCATCCCAAACTAACCACGGACGGCCACCGAAATCTAATGCCACTTGGCACAGGCTTTCGTCCATAGGCAGGCAGAAGCCGTAACGCTCAATGCCGCGTTTGTTGCCCAAAGCTTTTTGTAGCGCCTCGCCTAAAGCGATAGCAGTATCTTCGATTGTGTGGTGCTCGTCCACTTCTAGGTCGCCCTTCACTTTGATAGTCAGGTCCATGCCCGAGTGTTTGCCAATTTGCTCCAACATGTGGTCGAAGAATTTTAAGCCTGTATCTACCTGTGCAGTTCCTTTTCCGTCGAGGTTCATTTCAACGAAGATTTCTGTTTCCTTTGTGTTGCGTTGTACGGTTGCACGACGCTCTCCTGCAAAAAGGAATTCGCTAATTTCGTCCCAACTTTGAGTCACCAATGCACAGTGCTCAGTCAAATTATTTTCGGTCAACAGCTGTTCTGCTGTTTCTTTATCTTGTATAAAAATAGCTTTGCAGCCAAGGTTTTTAGCCAACATCACATCCGTAAGGCGATCGCCAATAACGAAGCTGCCAGCCAAATCATGATGCCCTTTCATGTATTCAGTAAGCAGACCTGTTCCCGGTTTGCGGGTAGGCGCGTTTTCGTGCGGGTAAGTTGGGTCAATTAAAACCTCGTCAAATTCCACACCCTCATTGCGGAAAACTTCCTCCATTTTACCCTGCACGGTATCGAAGCTCTCTTGCGGATTTGCATCTGTACCCAATCCATCTTGATTAGTTACAATCACAAATTCGAAATCAAGGTTTTTCTTGATAAAATACAAGTTGCGGATTACACCCGGAAGAAATACCAACTGGTGTAAAGTATCTACTTGAAAGGTAACTGGCGGCTCTACGATTAGCGTTCCGTCACGGTCTATAAATAGGGCTTTTTTCATATCTTGTTTTGTAATCTTATGGGTTGTTTTTTGTATTCATCAGAATTCATCATGAAATATTCTTAACCCTCTAGGAACATTCTCATTAATTAAACGAGAGCCAATGTAGCCATAGAAGCCTAAAATGATAATAATGAATAAGGTTTTAGGTATTAGAAATAAGTCAATTTTAAAAAATGATTCATCAAAATATAATCCAATTGGAGTTAAAATACACACCAACAACATTAAATATCCAGTCGTTTTTCTAAAAATTCTTTCTGGTAGTTTTCTTAGCCTACTTTTTAGCCCTTTTTCAATAAATGCAGGGTAGAGCTTATTGCTTTTCCTATTTATATTATTGCAAGATTTTATCGTACCAATTATTTGCACTGAGTTTGAATTATTTGCATTATGATATAATTGAATTATTGCCCCTTGCTTATAATCGATATAGTCAAAGTCTAATTTGTATTTGTGATCGTCAATTTTTATAAGATTGAAGTTATTTGCTTCTTTTTTTGAGAAAATGATTTCAGCATCTAGAAATTTATAATCAGTGTCTATATTAATTATTACAGGATCTGATGGAGCAATGTCGTTATTGTGGATTGTCTCTTTTCCTGCGTTCCAGAATGCAAGTTTTGTAATTGTTAATGTTTCTACTTCTTTTCCCTGATATAATATATTGACACTATTAATTTTGTTAATATTTTCTTTGACAAGATTTATAGATCTAGTTATGTATATTGGTTTTTTTTCCTTTTTACCTTTTTTATAATGGTATATTGCGATTATTATAGCCAATGTTGCTATTATAAATGTTGTAACATTAAAATAAGTATTTCCATCGAAAAATGTTTGGATGTTATGCAAAATGTCGCTCATATTTAGATATTTATAGTTTTTAGAGTTTGCATCAAAACCTCATTCTCCTCTTTAGTTCCAACAGTAATACGCAAGCAGCCTAAGCAAAGAGAAACCGTGTTGCGGTTGCGCACTATAATGCCTTTGTCTACTAGGTATTTGTACACAGCGTTTGCATCCGGCACTTTTACTAATATAAAATTAGAGTCAGTTGGATGAATTTCTTCTACAAATGGCAGGGCTTTTAATTCCTGAGTAAGGAGGTTGCGTTGTTCTAACAGCATTTTTACCCATTCATTTTTGCGTTCCACTTGGTCGAGGTGTTCGCTTACAAAATCCTGCGTTAGCTTATTTATGTTGTAAGGATATTTTACCTTGTTGAAATAGCTGATAATTTCCGGTGAAGCAAATGCCATCCCGCAGCGCACAGAAGCCAAGCCCCAAGCTTTAGAGAAGGTTTGCAGCACGATGATATTCGGGTATTTATCCAAATCTGCTAACCACGAAGCTTCTGAAGAGAAATCTACATAGGCCTCGTCAATTACCACAATGCCTTTGAAGCCATTCACCACTTTTAGCATTTCTTGGCGGTTAAGCAAGTTGCCCGTTGGGTTGTTTGGCGAGCAAAGGAAAACGATTTTTGTGTGCTCGTCGATAATCTTTAGTACGCGGTCGCCATCAAGAGTGAAGTCGCTATTTAGCAGCACTTTGCGGTATTCTACATTGTTGACATCGGCACATACTTGGTACATGCCGTAAGAAGGATCGATAGCTACTACATTGTCGTGTTGAGGCTCACAGAATATACGAAATGCTAGGTCGATAGGTTCATCGCTACCATTACCTAGCATGATTTGTTCTGCTTTAATATTTTTCAGTTTCGCAATCTTCTCCTTTAGTTCCCATTGCATCGGGTCTGGATAGCGATTGTAGGGTGCATTCATAGGGTTCTCGTTTGCATCGAGATACACAGATGCTTCGCCTTTGAATTCATCGCGTGCGCATGAATAAGGTTTTAAGGCGAAAATATTTGGGCGAACTAATTTAGATAAGTCCATAGTTGTATTGTATTACCCCCAACCCCCTAAAGGGGGCTTTGGTGTTGTGCAAACCTTTTGTGGTTTTCAATATTGTTAGTGTATTCCCAAGTCCCCTTTAGGGGATTTAGGGGTGTTTTTTATTTCTTCATTCTTAGCGTCACCGCATTCTTGTGTGCAAAAAGCAATTCGTTTTCTGCCATTAACTCAATTGAAGGTCCTATTTTTTCTAAACCTTCAGGCGTAATTTCTTGGAAGGTGATTTTTTTGCAGAAACTGTCCAGATTTACACCGCTGTATGCTTTAGCGTAACCATTGGTTGGTAAAGTATGGTTTGTTCCTGATGCGTAATCACCGGCACTTTCCGGAGTTAAGTGTCCCAAGAATATTGAACCTGCATTGGTAATCTGATTGGCAATCTCCATATAGTTTTCAGTAGAGATAATCAGGTGTTCCGGTGCATATTCATTGGTGATATCAATCACTTCCTGTAAATCTTTCACCACGATTATTTTGCTGTGTTCAAGGGCTTGTTTGGCAAGATCAACGCGTGGAAGTTTTTCCACTTGTTGGTAAACCTCAATCATTACCTGATCAGCTAGTTTCTCGCTAGTGGTGATTAGTATTGCCTGACTGTCCACACCATGTTCTGCTTGCGAAAGCATATCCGCTGCTACAAAAGCAGGGTTTGCTGTTTCATCAGCAAGTACTTCTACTTCCGATGGGCCAGCAGGCATGTCGATAGCCACTTCTTTTAATGAAACTACCTGTTTTGCTGCGGTCACATACTGATTGCCGGGTCCGAAAATCTTGTACACTTTCGGTACGCTTTCTGTTCCGTATGCCATTGCGCCAATAGCTTGTACGCCACCAGCTTTAAAGATTTTGCTTACACCCGCCACTTTTGCAGCGAACAGCACAGCAGGGTGAATGTTCCCTTCCTTGTTAGGAGGGGAGCAAAGCACAATCTCTTTGCAACCTGCAATTTGAGCCGGAATAGCCAACATAAGCACAGTTGAGAATAAAGGAGCTGTTCCACCTGGAATGTATAAGCCAACTTTGTCAATAGCCACAGCCTTTTGCCAACAAGTAACGCCAGGCATGGTCTCTATTTTGGGCAAGTCGTGTTTTTGTGCTGCATGGAATTTTTCGATGTTTCCTTTTGCTAACACGATTGCAGCTTTCAGGTCTTCAGAAACTAGTTTTTCGGCAGCTGTCATTTCGGCTTCAGTAACTTGAAGACTGCTTAGCTCAACTTTGTCAAATTTTAGCTCGTATTCCTTTACGGCTTCATCACCACGACTGCGCACATCATTCAACACAACTTTGACAGTTTCCATAAGGCTACTGTTATCGTGTGCCGGACGAGCAAGAATATTTGCCCAGTCTGATGTGGCAGGATATTTTATAAGTTTCATATCTTTTAATTAGCAAATTAGCATATTGGGTAATTAGCAAATTATGATTAACAATTTTTATTTGCTAATCTGCTAATTCTCAAATTTGCTCATTTTATAGAATCATTTTTTCAATAGGAACAACTAAAATACCTTCAGCACCTAAAGCTTTTAGTTTGCTGATAATATCCCAGAAATCTTTTTCTTTGATAACTGATTGCAAAGAGCTCCAACCTTCTTCTACAAGAGGAGTCACTGTTGGTGCTTTCATGCCCGGAAGCAATGCGCAAACATCAGCAATTTTAGCGTTAGGGATATTTAGTACGATATATTTTTTCCCTTCAGCATTTTTGTACGAGTCAAAGCGGAAAAGCATTTCGTCAAGGATTGCTTTTTTCTCGGTAGAAAGATTTTTGTTGGCAATCATTAAAGCTTCTGACTTCATTACCACTTCCACTTCTTTCAAGTTGTTGCTGATAAGTGTACCACCAGAACTAACGATATCAAAAATACAGTCAGCTAAACCAATACCCGGAGCAATTTCTACAGAACCGGTTATTTCATGGATTTCTGCACTAACATTGCTCCTTTCTAAGAATCGGCTAAGGATTTTTGGGTAAGAAGTAGCAATTTTTTTGCCTTCAAACCAGTTAACGCCAGTGTAATCTTCAGCTTTAGGAATGGCTAAAGAAAGACGGCATTTACTAAAATCAAGACGCTTTACAATCGCTGCGTCCTCAGCTTTTTCTTCATATTCGTTTTCTCCCACAACACCAACATCTGCAATTCCACTAGCAACAGCTTGAGGAATATCGTCGTCGCGTAAGTAAAGAACCTCAACAGGGAAATTCTTTGATGGGATTAATAATGTTCTTTTTCCTGATTCAATTTTAATGCTTGATTCTGCAAACATTGTCATTGTTTCTTCGTGTAGTCGGCCTTTAGCCTGTACTGCAATTCTTAGCATAGTAGTTTTTAATATGGTGAATTAAAAATTGAATAATCTTCTTCTATATCAGGATCTTTATACCTGAATTTCTCTTTTGCCACATCGCGTGGGAATGTAATATAGCTGATGTCAGCTTTTGCACAAAGTTCATTGTTTACATTGTGTATTTCAACTTCCACATGGGCAATATTGTGCGACACCTCTTTTAATTTAGCGCGAATGGAAATTGTGCCTTGATTTATGTGGACGACTTTAACAAATTTTGCTTCTAGCTTATAGGTTACAGCACTTGTTTTTAGTTTGTCAATTACAGCCCAAGCTCCTGTTTCGTCCATCAATGCACACTGTATGCCCCCATGCAGTGTATTTAACCAACTTTGAAAATCTTCTTTCGGATGCCAAACGCAAAGTATGTATTCGCCATCTTCATAAAATTCTAAATGCAATCCGTGAGGATTATGTGGAGAACTTCCGAAACAACGATTTGTTTCGTCATCATTCCACGGGTTAATTATTTTTCTCATAAGCTCCTTGTTTTTATGGTGTCTAGAGAACAAAAAAAGCTCACCGGATACGGCAAGCTCTTACTATCTTGTAAACAAATCAATATTGGCTCACCGGCTTATCCCAGAAAGAAATGATGGTGAGCAGTATGGATATTGTTTGTTTTCATTTTTAATGTTTTGTGCTACAAAGCTAAAAGAAAAAATCTATTTTGTCAATAGGTACTAAATGAAAAGTCTATAAAAAAGAAAAGTCTACCAATGAGGTAGACTTTCAATTTCTTTTTTGCGGCTAATTACTCAGCAACTGCAACAGCAGCAGTGTCAGCAACTGTAGTATCAACAACAGCTACAGTGTCAACAGCAACAACAGCAGTATCAACAGCCATAGAATCTACAGCAGGAGCTTCTTCAGCTTTTTTACCACAAGAAGCAAGAGCGATAGTAGTAGCAACAGCAGCAAATAAAATTACTTTTTTCATTTTTTTTCTTTTTAAAAGATTAAACATTAATGTTTTTGTGTTGAATCAAATTCGAGTACAAATGTACAAGCTATTTTTTAATAAAAAAGGGAATTGTTATTTTTTTTTATTAGGGATGTAATTTTTTTAAAAGAAATGAGTCTTCATTAAGAAGTGTGATATTTTCGTCAATTAAACTGTTGGAGAATAGTTTGTTAAATGTTTGGTATATTTTACGGTTTATTAATATAATATCATTTAAGGAATAGTTATAAACCTTGTTTTTTTGCCTCATTCCATATCTTATCCATTTCTTCTAAACTCATCTCTTTTAGGGGTTTTCCAATCTTTTTACTTCCTTCTTCAACATAGTTGAAACGGCGGATGAATTTTTGATTGGTTTTTTCGAGTGCGTTTTCAGGGTCGATTCCATATAAGCGACTAGCGTTAATTATACTGAATAGGAAGTCTCCAAACTCTTCTTCCATTTTTTCAGTGTCATTAGCTGCTATTTCAACTTTTAATTCATTCAGTTCCTCATTTACCTTGTCCCAAACCTGTTCTTTGTTTTCCCAATCAAAACCAACATTGCGGGCTTTGTCTTGAATTCTATAGGATTTTATTAAAGCTGGAAGTCCATTTGGTACGCCGGAAAGTACGGTTTTGTTACCTCCTTTTTCTTTTTGTTTAAGTTCTTCCCAGTTCTTTTCTACATCAGAAGCGTTATTTGCTTCAGTGTCTGCAAAAATGTGTGGATGTCTGTAAATAAGTTTTTGACAGAGTGTGTCGCAAACATCTTTTATTGTAAAGTCATTGGTTTCACTTGCTATTTCAGCGTAGAAAACGATGTGTAGCAAAAGGTCACCAAGCTCTTTTTTTATGTCATGCATATTCTTTTGAATAATGGCATCGGCTAGTTCGTAAGTTTCTTCAATGGTAAGTGGGCGAATGCTATCAAAAGTTTGTACGCTGTCCCAAGGACATTTTGCGCGTAACTCAGTCATTATGTTTAGTAGTTGTTCAAAAGAAGCTAAGGTGTCTTTCATTTGGTTGTCATCCATAATTGGTCATCTTATTATTTAAGCAAACAAAGTTATCTATTTACGACTGAAAACTTTATTTTTGTTATTAAATAAAGCTGAAATTATGAAAAAGAAGTACAAAATGCTGATTTGGTCAATCGTATTAGATGGGATTGGCTTGTTGTCGTATTGGGTTCCTGTTGTAGGAGAAGGAATTGATATGGTTTGGGCTCCCGCAGCAGGTTGGGTGTTTTACAAAATGTACGGAGGCAAAGTAGGAATAATTGGTGGTGTTGTTACTATGCTTGAAGAGGTTTTTCCATTCTCTGATATTCTTCCAACCTTTACAATTGGCTGGTTGGTGAAAGAGTTTTATCTTGACAGAAAACACCTTAAAGAATAGCTTGTTTTAGTTCTAAGATGTCGGGGTGTTCTTCTATGTATTTTAAAGTTGACTCGTATCCAATTTCATATATCTTATCATATTTCTCAAAATTGAATTCGTGAAATTTCTTGATTGCTGGCGGTTCAATAATGAAATCACAAAGCTCTCTTCCGGGAATGGAATTTCTGTGCTCAATACCCCTAATTGTAAGTGCCATCATTTCGTTGGTGTTCTTGATTACTTTTTTATAATAGTGTGGCAATACATCTACTCCAATTAATTTTTCACATTTATCTCTAAGTGTTTGTGCGGGAAGATTATTGAATAATCCGCCATCAACATAAGTGTGGTTGTTAATTTCAATGGACTCAAAAACAAATGGAATAGATGCTGATGCAACCACATAGTCATGAAGTTGATTCCCTGTGCTAATTATTTCCCAACTTGCTTTATTGATGTTTGAAACGCAGACATAATAATCCCTTTGTAGTTCATCAAAGCTATTGTGCGGAACAAGTTCAGTTAGCAGTTTACGCAAGAGCTTGTGTGAGGAAAATCCAAGTTTATGAAAGCTAGGATTAATTAGTGCAGAGATCTTGTACATTTTTTCATCTCTTACTACTCTAAGCATTTCTTTTGGTAAAACACCATTAGCATAAAGAACTCCAAAAATTGCTCCCATACTCGATCCGGAAACGATTTCAGGATAAATGTCATTTTCCAATAAGCTTGCAATACTCCAATATGAGCATAGCCTAATGCGCCACCACCACTTAGACAGATGCCACATTTAACTTTTTCTTTTGCCTCTCTAGTCATTTTGTATTAGTCTGTAATTGTTTTTAAAACCAAACCGGATAGGCCTTCGATTTCAACCTCAAATAATTTTTTAGAAGACAGCTCTTTTGTAAGTTTCTTTTTGCTTAAAAGTTCAGTCCATTTAAGCTTTGCAGACTGCTCAATGTTTAAGTATTCAAACGCATGCTCTGGGATGTGTAATTCAACAGAAGCTGATTCTTGTGCAAAATTAATAATTACTAAAAGCAGTTCATTTTCATGTTTGCGTATGAATGCAAATTGTTTTTCAGAATTGAATTGTGGGTTTTCATAATTTACCCACATTAGGTCGTAGAATTCTCCTTTTGAGATTGTGTCTTCTTTTTCTCTAAGAGTGAGGATTGTTTTATAGAAGTTTTGCAGCTCTTTTTGTTCCTCAGAAAGTAATTCTTGATTTAACTTGCCGTCATTATACCAGTTTCTTAGAGAGTCGATGCTCCAGTAATCAAAAATAGTTGTTCTGCCATCTAGACCGCTGTAACCCTCTACATCCATCCCGGATTCGCCAAGTTCTTGCCCGCTGTAAATCATTAGTGGAGAGTGTGTGTAAGTTGCAAGGAATAACATGCATGGCATGGCTTTTTTTGCATCTTTGGCAAAGAAGTCGGAGGCAATGCGTTGTTCGTCATGGTTTTCCATGAAGTTGAGCATATGCTTTTGGATGTCGCTAACAGCTTGCCAGGCACCGGTAATTTGTGATGCTAAACCGTAACCACTAGCAATGGCTCTGGTTACTTCATACATTCCCACTTTATCATATAAGTAATCAAATTTACCATTGAAAATGTAATTGCGATATTCATTTGGATTATACACTTCTGCAATGAATATTACTTTTGGGAATTTGGCTTTTACTTGCGGTATTACCCAACCCCAAAATTCAACAGGAACCATTTCTGCCATATCGCAACGGAAGCCATCCACCTTCTTTTTTGCCCAGAAGAGTAGTATGTCTCGCATTTTCATCCAAGTGTTTGGAATTGGGTCGAAATATTTTTGCTGTCCAGCTACATAATCTACGCCGTAGTTAAGCTTAATAGTTTCGTACCAATCGTTTATGTTTGGAGTAGCTGTGAATTGGTCATTGCCGGTTGCCTTTGCCGGGAATTCCTCATAACCATGAGTGTCAAAGCTTGGTTGAAAAGCTTGTTGGTGGATATAGTAAAAGTTATTTTGTTGGCTAAATTGCCAGTCGATATTATCATCAGCTCCAAGGTCTTTTACGCCACGAGGTTTTGCATCCGATTTGTATTCGCGAGCCACATGGTTAGGAACAAAATCTATGATTACATTAAGGTTAGCCTTATGTGTTCTTTCAATTAGAGCTTCAAATTCCTTCATGCGATTCGGAATATCAACGGCCAAATCCGGATCAATATCATAGTAGTCCTTGATGGCATAAGGTGAGCCGGCTTGACCTTTTACAATGCCTGCATGGTCTTTAGCAATGCCGTGCTTAGTGTAATCTGTTTTTGTGGCATGTTCAAGCAATCCAGTATACCAAATATGGGAGTAACCCATTTTTTGGATGGTCTGAAGAGCTTTTGGTGTAAAGTTATTTAGTTTTCCACAGCCATTTTCTGCTATGGTTCCGTTTGGGTTGTTGGTAGTTTCTGTGTTGCCAAAAAGGCGTGGTAATACTTGATAAATATTCATACTGTAGATTATTTATTATCTAGTTTATGTTTTTTGATGGAGAATACTTTAGGTTCTTTAGAGCTTACTGTCTTAGTTGTTGCTTTTTTGAATGATGTGTTATTTGCGTACACATAAAAATAATCGATTTGTAATGTAGAATTACCCGGAACTTCGAATCCATAATCACTTCCGTATTGAGTTTCTGTAAGTTGGTCATAGTATACGCATTCACCATTTATGAAGTAGTACAGATTTTGACCCACTTTTCTTAATCCAATCACATTAAAATCATTATTTGCTATTTGTGACTTTGTGAGTTCCGTGTAGTATCCATAGGTTTTAGTATTGCCCATGAACATGCGAGAATTATTGTTTATTGTAAAATAGTTTACATAAATAGGCGTAACGCATGATCCAAAAATTAATCCAAACATATCATCCGCACTTGATGAAGTAAACTTGATTCTTGCTTCAATATAAAAATCCTGAGATGTTTCAAGAGGAAGGTCTTTTAGAACAGGAACTAAATAGCCTTCATCCAGATTATTTGTGAAAGAATAGATGCCGTTATTGTATGTGCCTGAGTAATTAGTTAGGTAACCATATGCCCAATTTTGAGTTATTGTGCTAAAATTATCAGCAAAAATTAATGTATCAGTGCTAAGAGATTGTTTTGTGGATTGAGTTGTCCAATATGGCTCTGCTGTGCTGGCGTTAAAGAGTTCGTCGAGGTAATATTCTCTACGAATTCCTCTATAGTTAATATTCCAGCTACGACCATCCACTTCATCTCCTCCACACATTATTGAGGCCCAATCGCCATTTGATAAATAGGCATTTTTGTGGCTGCGAAGAAGTAGGCCATGTCCCAGTTCGTGAAAAACGAGGTCTTCGTATATTTCATCCGCATTTTGAGCACCGGTAATGTTGTTCCAATATTCGGTATCAAAAACAATTCTGATAGGGTTTTCGTAATAGCAGCGTCCGGCAACATTGTCTTCTAGGTCGCCAAACTTCATTATTAATCCGGACTCTTGTAGATTAAATGTGTGTCCACGGAGTTTAGCTTCGGTTAAGAATCTTTGCAAGTATTCATTTAGTGTGTCATTAACCTTATAAGTTGTACTGTCATCATCTTGGCATGATGATAACAGTATAGATAAAAGGGATAATATGAATAAAAATTTTCTCACACTAAAATCAGTCCTGCTTTTGGATTTATTCTACCGGAATAGCAAACTCGGTTCCATTGAACTCATAGGTTTCAGACTCTCTTTGAACTTCGCCGTTATCGTCAGTGGTTCTTACTTCAATTATCTTTTTCTTTGGGTTAAAGATGATTAATGACTTATCTGATCTTTTTTTTGTTTGGGTTATACAAAACTGATATGTTGTGTTTTGTTTCCAGTTTATCAAAATCGTCATAAACCTTGAAAATCATTAGAGAATCAATGAGCTCAGTTCCTTCTATTTTGAATGTTTCAATGCTTGTGGAATAATCTTTTTCAGAGAAAATTGCATCTAGCTTTCCAAAATAGATAACCTCATTGCTGTCCTTCTCAAATGTTTCAATAGCAGTATAAAGGCCTTTTGGATTGAAATCGTCGTCCTCTACTAGCTTTGTTGAATAGACTTTGCCTTCTGCTTCGTATTGGAAGATGTTTTCGTAATATTTCATATCATCATTTTCTTCTTTTTGCCAAGAATAAATACGAAGTTTACCATCTTCGGATGTTGCAATAAACATGTATTTTCTCAACGAATCAAATGGTTGTGTCAGAGTAGATGCATCTTCAGATGTGTATTTAAGAAGTAAGTCAGTCAATATTTGATTTTCTTTCTTCAGATCCTCAATTGGGTTAACTCGTCTTTTTGTAAGCTTAATTTCGTTGTTATAGCTATTTATTGTTTTGATATGTTCAAGTAGTTCTGATTCTGTAGGAGTCTTTTCTCCTGAAAATGCAAGAACTGTTAATGATAAAAGTAGTGTGCTTAGAAATAATTTTTTCATGGTAGTTTAGGTTAGATTAGGTCTTGCCATTCCGGCGTTTTATCGATTAGTGCTTTTACAAAGGGACAGATTGGAATAATCTTGTAGTTATTTGCTCGAGCAAATTCTACAACTTTTATTACTAGTTGTTTGCCCACGCCTTTTCCTCCTAATGAAGGGTCAACATTGGTGTGGTCAACAGCCATTTCATTTTCATTACGAAGCTTGTATGTTATTTTAGCTAGAACTTCGTTGTTTTCTGAATAAACGAACTTTCCTTCCTTTTCTTGTTCTATATGTTGTATGTCTAACATAATCCTTCATTTATAGTTTAATTACAAAGATAAATAATCTGTCCTTTTTTCCTTTTTATTGCAATGATGATTTTCTTTTTTCTATGATTTGTGCTGGAATAAATATCTTTATGATTTTTATTCTAGATTTAAATAATTGTATATCAATAGTTTGTGTTTGAGTGTGAAGATTTTGTGAAAATAATTATTACAAACAGTAATTAAATACCGAAATAATTATATATATTTGCATAAGCAAGCAAATAAAATACGATATAAAAAATTAAAACTTATAATTATGGCAGTAACACATTTTCAAGGAGGTGATGTAAACACAAATGGTAACTTACCGGCAGTAGGATCTCAAGCTCCTGATTTTGCATTAGTAAAAAATGATTTGAGTGTATTAACACTATCTGAATTAAAAGGAAAAAAAGTAGTTCTAAATATCTTTCCAAGTATTGACACTGGCGTGTGTGCAGCTTCAGTAAGACGATTTAATAAAGAAGCAGCTGGATTAGAAAATACTGTAGTTGTATGTATTTCAAGAGACCTTCCATTTGCCCAAGCTCGTTTTTGTGGGGCTGAAGGTATTGAAAATGTTGTAAACGCATCGGAATTCCGTAACTCTGAGTTTTCAAATGCATATGGGGTACTGCAAGTAGATGGAGCATTACAAGGATTGTTAGCTCGTGCAGTAGTAGTGGTTGATGAAAACGGAGTAGTGAAATATAATCAACTAGTTAATGAAATAGTTGAAGAACCGAACTATGAAGCAGCATTAGCTGCACTTTAGTCATTTTGTTAGTTTTTTAGTTAAACCTGGATTTTTTTGAATTAGTGAGGGGAGGCCCTTCCGAGTGATCGGAAGGGTTTCTTTTTTGTAAAATATTGTCGTATTTTTGTCTTCAGTTTATTCGTTTTGTCTTCGGCTAGGCTCAGGCAATGAGGAGTAAGCATTCTTAATTCTTCATTTTATTGTGCAACCTTTAGCAGAAAGACTTCGCCCCTCATCATTAGATGAATACATTGGCCAAAAACATTTGGTTGGTGAAGGAGCTATTTTGCGTAGAATGATAGACTCTGGAGTGATTTCTTCCTTTATACTTTGGGGCCCTCCCGGAGTGGGGAAAACTACACTGGCAAAAATTATTGCCAATAAACTTGATCGTCCTTTTTACACGCTAAGTGCTGTTACTTCAGGAGTTAAAGATGTCCGTGAGGTGATAGAGAAAGCAAAAAACAGTCGCTTTTTTAATACAGCAAATCCAATTCTTTTTATTGATGAGATTCATCGTTTTAGTAAATCTCAACAAGATTCCTTACTCGGTGCGGTTGAAAATGGAACAGTTACGCTGATTGGTGCTACAACTGAAAACCCGTCATTTGAAGTAATTACGCCTTTGCTTTCACGCTGTCAGGTATATGTACTGAAATCTTTGGAAAAAGAAGATTTATTGGATTTAGTTAATCGGGCATTGGCAACTGATGTGGAACTAAAAAAGCGTAAGGTCGATATTCAGGAAACTGATGCTATTTTGCGTTATTCAGGAGGAGATGCTCGCAAATTGCTAAATATCCTAGAGCTTGTTTGCAACGCCGACGAGGGAGATGTGGTTTTGACTGATGAAGTGGTCACTGAGCGACTTCAGCAAAATCCTGCTGCCTATGACAAGAATGGCGAAATGCATTACGATATCATTTCGGCATTTATAAAATCTATCCGTGGTAGCGATCCTGATGCTGCTATCTATTGGTTAGCTCGAATGGTTGCCGGAGGTGAAGATCCTAAGTTTATAGCTCGTCGTTTAGTTATTTCAGCAGCGGAAGATATTGGTTTGGCTAATCCAAATGCATTGTTGATTGCCAACGCATGTTTTGATACATTACAAAAAATAGGTTGGCCGGAAAGGTCGCATTATTTTAGCGGAAACAACTATTTATTTGGCTTCAAGTCCAAAAAGTAATTCAGCATATTTATCTATTGATGAGGCTCTTGCTTTTGTGAAACAAACCGGAGATATTCCTGTTCCATTGCATTTACGCAATGCTCCAACAAAACTAATGAAGGAGTTGGGTTATGGCGAGAACTACAAATACTCACATGATTATCCGAATAACTTTGTAGAACAGGAGTTTTTACCCAAAGAAGTAAAAACAAAAAAGTTTTGGAATCCACAAAAGAATCCTGCTGAGCAAAAGTTAACAGATTGGTTGCACAAATTGTGGAAAAACCGCTATTAAATGTTCTATAATAGGTCGTTTGAGCTTGTTTTTATCCTAAAAAAAACTATTTTTGCAAAAGGCTATTAAATTAAATAAAGATTAAAACCCAGATATAAAGTCTTGGGTATTAGTCTTTTGTTTTAATATGTAAATCTTAATAAACTTAAAAGCACATCAATATAAAATATAAAACAATCAAGAAAATTAATATTCATGGAGGAGAATAATAAGAGTACTTTAGAAGCTGCAAGGTTGCAACACCAAGCTAAATTGCCAAATGCATTAACTGGTTCTGTTTCTGTAAAGGCAGGTGAGAATACAAGTTCTGTAGCTAACCAAGCAGATATCCAGAAATTATTCCCAAATACTTATGGTATGCCTATAGTTGAATTTGTTTCAGGTGAAGCAAAGAATTATGGTGCTATCAATATTGGGGTGATCTTATCCGGTGGTCAAGCTCCTGGTGGTCACAATGTGATTTGTGGTTTGTATGATGGATTAAAAGCAATGAACCCTAATAGCAACCTTTATGGCTTCTTAGGTGGTCCTTCCGGTTTAACTGATCACAAATATATCAAGCTTTCAGAAGAAACAATAGATAAATATCGTAATACCGGTGGTTTTGATATTATTGGTTCTGGAAGAACAAAACTTGAGGAGGTAGAGCAGTTTGAAAAAACAGCTCAAATCTGTAATGAGTTAAATATCACAGCTATCATTGTTATTGGTGGAGATGATTCAAATACGAATGCATGTATTTTGGCAGAGTATTTTGCTCAGAAGAAATATGGTATCCAAGTAATTGGTTGTCCTAAAACAATTGATGGTGACCTTAAAAACGATATGATTGAGATTTCGTTTGGTTTTGATACTGCATGTAAAGTGTACTCAGAATTGATTGGAAATATTCAAAGAGATGCTAACTCTGCAAAGAAATACTGGCACTTTATCCGTTTGATGGGGCGTTCTGCTTCGCATATTGCATTAGAATGTGCATTACAAACTCATCCAAATGTTTGTATTATTTCTGAAGAGGTAGAGGCTAAAAAGCAACGCCTATCAGATGTGGTGGATACAATTGTTGAATCGATTGTGGTTCGTGCAAACGCAGGCTTAAACTTTGGTTCAGTATTGGTTCCGGAAGGTTTATTGGAATTTATTCCTGATATGAAAGCATTAATCAGCGAATTGAATGACTTATTAGCTGATAATACTGAATTCAAAATCATGAAAGATAGTGCTGAAAAATATGCTTATGTAATAAAGCATCTTTCAGCAGATAATGCCCCTGTATTTGAATCATTGCCGTTATTTATTGCAACTCAGTTAACAATGGATAGAGATGCACATGGTAATGTTCAGGTTTCGTTAATTGAAACAGAACGAATGCTTATTGAAATGGTAAAAAATCGCCTGAATGAACTAAAAGAAGATGGAGATTATAAAGGTAAATTCAGTGCCTTGTCACACTTCTTTGGATATGAAGGTCGTTGTGCTTTCCCAACAAATTTTGATTCAAATTATTGTTACTCATTAGGATATAATGCATCTCTACTAGCTGCTGAGGGTAAAACCGGTTATATGTCAATTATTAGAAATGCACATGCGCCAACTGAAGAATGGATTGCCGGAGGTGTGCCTTTGACATCTATGATGAATATGGAGCGTAGAAATGGTAAAGATGTTCCTGTAATTAAAAAAGCATTAGTTGAGTTAGATGGGGCACCATTTTTAAAATTCAAAGAAATGCGTAAACTGTGGGCTGGTCCGGAAGATACATATTCTTATCCGGGTCCTATTCAGTTCTTTGGCCCTGCAGAGGTTTCTGATCGTCGTTCAAGAACCTTGATGCTAGAGGCAGAAGCAAGAATGCAGACTGCGAAAAAAAAAGAAATTATTAACCTTTAAATACTAATAAAATTATGGCTTCACCAGTTTCAGAATGTTTGTATTGCCAAAAATTGCCAATACTAGATGAATTAATGATTAAAATTTGTGATTTATCAGTGTCTCAAGTGTTCTTATTTAAAGAGCAATCACATCCAGGTCGCGTAAATGTGGTTTACAAAGATCACGGTGTTGAACTTCACGAATTAAACGATGAGCAACGCAATGCATTTATGGCAGATGTTGCAAAAGTTGGTGCTGCTATTCAAGATGCTTTCAATCCATTTAAAATTAACTACGGTGCTTTTGCTGATACTTTATCACACTTACACATGCATATTGTACCTAAATATGAAGGTGGGTATAACTTTGGAGGGGTAATCGAAATGAACCCTAAGAAGACTTATCTTTCTGATACAGAATATGCGGAAACAATCGAGAAGATTAAAGCAGGATTATAAATTGCATAGATATTAGAAGCGTCTCATTTGGGATGCTTCTTTTTTTACAAACTACCAACCAATGACTTCTAATTCTAGAAAGGAGTTTGCAACTGCAGTTGCATATTTGCACGAGATAAGGCTTGTGATTGAAGTTTTTTCGGGAAAGATGAGTTTGGAGGCAATGAAAGCATTTAAGCTAGATCAGTCTGAAAATCCCGAATTTAACTCGGAATATAATGTTTTGACAATTCAAAATTCAATTCTAATAGATGGACTGTTGACTGAAGTAGAAGACTATGTAACTTTTTTAGCGAAGCAGAAAACAATAGCTGGAAATAGAAAAGTTGTTACAGTGTTTGAGACACCGAATCAAGCAATTTACTCATCTGTATTTAAGAAAATGCACGATAAGTTGCCACAAGAATTTACACTTAGGCAGAATATGGACGATGCTTTGACCTATTTAAACCTTGTTTCACATAAGGATAAAATAGAGTCGAAGATAAAAGACCTAATTAAGAAGCCTACGGCTATGTGGTAAGGTCATTTGAGTGAACTTAAAATTTTGAAATAATTAGAATTTCTAAAATTAGAAAGCCATCTCTTGAAATAAGAGATGGCTTTCTTTTGTTTTGGTTGGTAAGTTTATTAAGCCATTAATAACTCAACATCTTCTTCAACAGTTCCAATTCCTGCAATACCAAAGTTTTCTACAAGAACTTTAGCTACATTAGGTGAAAGGAATGCCGGAAGCGTTGGTCCAAGGTGAATGTTTTTCACACCTAAGTATAGCAAAGCAAGTAATACGATAACGGCTTTTTGTTCATACCATGCGATGTTATATGCAATTGGTAGTTCGTTGATGTCTTCCAGTTCAAATACCTCTTTTAGTTTCAATGCAATAAGGGCAAGAGAGTAACTGTCGTTACATTGTCCGGCGTCAAGAACGCGAGGGATGCCTCCTATGTCGCCAAGAGGTAATTTGTTGTAACGATATTTTGCACAACCAGCAGTAAGGATAACTGAGTCTTTAGGGAGAGCAGTAGCGAAGTCGCTATAATAGTCGCGGCTATTCATGCGTCCGTCACAACCTGCCATTACCACAAATTTTTTGATTGCACCACCTTTCACAGCATCTACAACTTTATCAGCTAAAGCAAAAACTTGTTCGTGAGCAAAACCACCAACGATAGTTCCTGTTTCAATCTCGATAGGAGCTTGACAAGTTTTAGCTAATTCGATGATTTCAGAGAAATCTTTTGCTTTTCCATCTTCACGAGCAGCGATATGTTTGCAGCCTGGGAATCCTGCTGATCCGGTTGTGTACACACGATCTTTGTAGCTGTCTTTATCAGATGGTGGAACAATGCAGTTAGTTGTAAACAAGATAGGGCCATTAAAGCTCTCAAACTCCTCTTTTTGTTTCCACCATGCGTTACCATAGTTTCCAACAAAGTGTTTGTATTCTTTGAAAGCAGGATAGTAGTGAGCAGGAAGCATTTCACTGTGTGTATAAACATCCACTCCTGTGCCTTCTGTTTGAGCAAGCAGTTCTTCAATGTCTTTTAGGTCATGTCCACTGATAAGGATACCCGGATTTTTGCCTACACCGATATTTACCGAAGTGATTTCAGGATTACCATAACGAGTTTGTATTTGCTTTGTCAAGTAATGACATTGCGCTTACACCAAATTTGCCTGTTTCAAGAGTAAGTGCAACAAGTTCGTCGACACTAATATCTGTACGAGTTAATTCAGCTAGGGCGTGTTGGATAAATTCGTTCACTTCATCATCATTGAATCCAAGATTTAAAGCATGATCTGCATAAGCAGCCATTCCTTTTAGGCCATAAGCTACAAGTTCTTTTAGTGAACGAATGTCTTCATTCTTTTCAGTAAGGATGCTTACTAATTTTGCTGCTATTTTATATCTTTCAGGTTTTCCTGCCCATTTAACTTCTTCTGTTTGGCGAATAGATAGATTCATCGATGCAGCTTTTACTAATAAGGCATCTTTAATTGCCACACCTTTAGTGATTCGCGCCTCAATACTTTCCACATCAAAATTGGCATTGGTGATGGTGCAGAATAGTGCATCTAAGATGAAATGATCTACTGCCGGGTCAACAACACCATTTTTTCTCAACTCTGTGCTAGGTACAGCTATACCTTTTACTACATATATGAGTAAATCCATCGCATTTGCAGTTTCCGGGTCTTTTCCACATACTCCTTTAATAGTACAGCCTGTTCCTTTTGCAGCTTCCTGACATTGATAACAAAACATATTTTCCATAACGCTTTTAATTTTATTGGGTTAATGATTAATCTCTGTGACAAAAGTATGCTATCTTGTAAGGGTGAAACGGTATCATATGTTACCAAATTGAAAAATAATTTTTTCACCACTAAGGACACAGAGATATAACAAGGAGAAACTTACTCTGTGTGTTTTCTCGTTTTGCTATAAGTTTCTCGGTAGTTTAATAATTTGAAATTTTGAATCTGAAATTAAGAAGGAATGGAAATAAAATATAAAATATTACTGCGCTGTCCTCTATTTACAGGACTTAATGAAGAAGACTTGGATACAATCATGGAGTCAGTAGAATATAAAGAACAAACTTTTCCTAAGGATGAAATCATGGCAAATCAAAATGAGATATGTAATAGGCTTATTATTTTGTTGAGAGGGAGTGTGCGTGCGCAGATGATTGATGATGCTGGAAAGGTTATGAAAGTGGAAGACTTAAAGGCTCCGAGTCCGTTAGCTCCTTTATATTTGTTTGGTGAGCGAAATCGTTTCCCAGTGGAAGTATTGACCAATGAACCTACGGAGGCTATTGTTTTTTCAAAGGAAACAGTGCTGTCCTTGTTTCAACAAAATAGGAAGTTTTTGATTAATTATTTGAATTTAAATGCGATGTATGCAACTCGCTTGAGTGATAAACTTTACTTTTTATCCTTTAAAACTATTCGCCAAAAAATTGCTAACTACCTTTTAAAGTTGCCGGCTAAAGATGGAGTGGTTACTCTGGATCGTTCTCAAAATAGTTTGGCTGAGTATTTTGGTGTCACTCGCCCTTCTCTTTCTCGTGAGTTGGCAAATATGCAAGCTGAAGGTTTGATCGAAATGGATCGAAGATTTGTGCGAATTTTACACTTGAAGTCTTAATTTTAACATTAGGTATTGCAATACTTAATAAGCCTTTCGCAAAATAAAAGATTATTAAAAATAAGGCTATTTTATGTTGTAAAACATATTTTCACTGTAATTTTGTAGTGTAAATCTATAAAACATAAGTGAAATGAGTAAGGCAGTCAACCAAATGACCTTACTAATACTATTGATCACAACACTAAGTTTAACAAATGCCGAAGCAAAAGAATTAACTTTTCAAGTAAGTCCAAATCCTGCTGGTGAGAAGTTCCACTTATCAGGACTAGTAGGGGATGCCCGAGTGGTAATTTATGACATGCAAGGAAAGATTATGTTTGACAGGCATATTAACGGAAATGAAAAAATTTATCTTTCCAATTTTAAAGAAGGACTCTATTTCTTAGAAGTTTCTACCAATGATGGTAGAATGGCAACGAAGCTCTTGAAAAAATAGATAGTTTAAAAACAAAAAAACTCCGAACACAGTGATGTGTCGGAGTTTTTTTATGCTTTTTATTTTAGTGTTTTGGTTAAGAAATTCATAATGTAATTTACCGTTTCATCTACATAGGGGTGAAAGTGCCAGAAGGTGTGCATTTTTACATCAAACTTATGTACCTCATAATAAATGCCCCATTCTTTATACAACCCAATAAGCTCATCTTGTCCTGCATGGAAGCGTGGGGAGCCACTATTAAAAAACAGGATAGGCACAGATTTCTCATTTGCCCAATAAATAGGAGAGGCCTCTTTCCAGATTTCTGGTTTTTCCTCATAAGTACCACCTAGCCAGTTGATATCTGTAGCATTGGGTTTTCTGTCCTTGTTTAACGATAGCGGCGCAAGGAAATTAACCAGTCCGTCAATATCAATCACAGCTTTTACTGAACTTGAATAACCCATATTGCCTTGGTCTCCTTCAAACTGTTTTATGCCATTAGTTAGTCCAACTAGGTTTGCTAAATGACCGCCAGATGAGCAGCCAAGAATAGCAATTTTAGCTGTATCTATTTTGTATCTATCAGCATTGGCATGCGTCCAGCGGATGGCTGATTTGATATTGTAAACCGATGCTGGATACTTTGCTTCTAGGCCTAATTGGTATTCTACCGTGATAGTAGTGTAGCCTTTTGCAGCCAGTAGTTGTGCCATTGGTATAAGCATGTTTTTATTTCCTGATTGCCATCCGCCACCATGAATTAATACGATAGTAGGGTAGTGGCCAACAACTTCAGGTGAGAACACATCCAAGTGTAGTTCGCGTTTGCCGTAAGGAGTATTTTCCAATGTTGTATAAACTAAATCACGGTTAGCAACCACACCAACAGGAAGTGAATATTTTACCGGAACTATTTCTGGAAAATCTTTCTTGTATTTTTGATATTGCTTTTCGATGGTATAGCTTAGATCAACAGGATAAGCAAGGTTTTTACTTTGCGCAAATGCTGTAATCCCTGATGATAGTAATATTGTGATAAGGATATTTTTTATTGACATGATAAGTTTTTTGTGATTTTTACAAAGTTAGGAAAATATCTGTC
Source organism: Paludibacteraceae bacterium (assembly GCA_963662245.2). Taxonomy (GTDB): domain Bacteria; phylum Bacteroidota; class Bacteroidia; order Bacteroidales; family Paludibacteraceae; genus JAFGVL01. Next base: position 559,086 of record CAXXVQ010000008.1, read on the forward strand.
TTTTGGCTTGAGACGAGATTAGTCTCGTCTCTACATCTATGGCGTTTGCCAAGGTGATGTCAATTGTTAGAGACGCACTGCCGTGCGTCCAATGTCATTAAGTTAAGAAGTTGACGGGCTGCAAGCCCAATTTATTTTAGCCCAAGGCAAAGTGAAACGACGCCTTGGGTAAGTTATGTTATTGTGTTTTGCGCCCTGTAAGGGCAATTTAATGTATTTAAGCTGTCCTTACAGGACGCAAACATCAATCCATTCATCAACCCAAGGCGTTGCCTTGGGCTAGATTAAATTAGCCTTTCAGGCTGAAATCACCTTAACTTAATAACATTGGCCGTGCGTCTCTATTTTGGGTAGAGAGTGTTTAGTCGTTGGGCGGTACTGCCTTAGTTTCTTTGAATATTTGCAAGGTTTAAATCTTGCTTTTAGCTTCAATACAGGTAGAGCCTACGCCGAACAGAGATTACTGTGGGGGTGGAGAAGAACTAAAGTTTAACTTCTGAAATGTCAGAAATTACTTTTACTATTTTTGATAAATTACCTTTTTCGTCTAAAGTAGGGCTTAAACATATTAGTAGCCAAATATTTTGATTGTCAGATGTTTTAGCTTTTACCGTATAAGAGTATGGTTCGTTTTTTTCAATATTATTCTTAATTTCATTTTTCAGCTCATTATCATAACTTTTTAAAATATAATGGCCTCCATATTTCTTTAAATGTTCCTGTAGTGTAAATCCGGTAATCTTTGTATAACCGTTATTCATCCATTCAATTACTCCATTATTATCATAGATTAAAATACCATTATTCATTTCTCTGGTAATAGTCTCAAATCCCTCTAAAGCTATTCTTCTTTCATCATGCTCCCTGTATATTTTTATTTTTTCTAATCTTTCTTTTTGAGTAAGATATGCCTTATCTATTATTGCAGGCAAGATATCTGGTAGTTCCTCTGATTTTGAGATAAAATCTAATGCTCCGCATTTCATAGCCTCTATAGCCCTTTCAACAATATTATCAGATGTTAGAAAAATAAAACCAAACTTACAGCCTAAATTTTTCAACTCAGACATTATTTTAAGACCATTCATATCAGGTAATTGATAACCTATAATAATTACTGTGTCTAAATATTCTTCCGGATTGTTTTTTAATTTTTCAAAGATTTCTCTTCCATTATACTCTCTTGAAACTTTATAGTTGTCTTTCTTTTCAAAGATCTCTTCGAGAAATTCAGCTTGTGTTTCATTCTCGATTATCAATAATATCTTAATAATGTCCTGATTCATAATATTATATTTTTATGTTTTATGTTTTTGGTAGTATAATTTTTACTGTTGTTCCTTTACCTTCTATTGATTCAAACTCAATCTTTCCTTTATGATCCTTAATTATATTGTAGGTTATTGATAGCCCTAAACCTGTTCCTTTTCCTGGGTCTTTGGTTGTAAAGAAAGGGTCGGTAATCTTTTTTATATTTTCACTAGGAATACCTGAGCCAGTGTCAGTGATTTTAATAATCACATTTGATTCTTCAGATTCTGTTTTGATTGAAATTGTTCCTTTTGACTCAATTGCCTGAATAGCGTTACCTAATATATTAATAAATACCTGATGCAAGTTTCCGACATTACCTTTGATTACTAAATCAGAAGCAAAATATTCTTTGTTAACTGAGATGTTATGTTTTATCTGATTGTATAACATCGTAAGTGAGTTATCAATTATCTGGTGTATATTACAATCTTCATCTAGCGAATCACTTTTTCTGCTAAACTGGTTTAAGCCCTTGACAATAGCCGTTGAACGGTCGACTCCTACCTTTAAAGCATTTATTAACATTCCTACTTGTTCATGGTTTTCAGCAAATGTGTTTTCGTCATAATACCGAAGAAGTCCCACATAAGCACCCATTATATAATTAAGTGGATTATTAATTTCATGTGCAACCCCAGCAGTCAATATACCCAAAGATGCCATCTTTTCAGATTGAAGCAATTGAGCTTGTGTTTCCTGTAAATGTTGAAGGGTCGTTTCTAGTTCTTGATTCTGATCTTCAATAATTTTATTCTTTTCATATAGTTCTTCATTGGTTGCTTGTAGTTCTTTATTCGCAGTTTCAAGTTTTTCAGTTTTTTCTTTGACCAAAACTTCTAAGTGTTCTTGGTGTATTTTTAATTGCAAATTTTGAAATGCTTTATCAGAAAGTTCATTTGCAAAAATATATAATGAGTTTGCAATTTTTTTAAATTGCTCCAAGGGCATTCTTTTTACCTTTTGCAATTCATTCTTAAACTCATCCTCATCCGCACCTATTTCTTTTGCATAGTTTAATATTCTCTTTTCGTCTGATTCCTTATTCAGAACCTGACCAATGAGCCAATTTGCAATATGTTTCCCATCCACAGAAATACTTGCGCCTCCGTCCCAAAGTTCACCGCTTAAACATTTCTGATAAATGGGACCTCCTTGATGTTGCCTGCCAATAACAGCATCGGAATTTAAACAATTTGCTAAACCTTTTTTTGTTTTGCGTATCAACAAGCATAAATTACAAAAGTTACTTGGTTTAGTAATCGGAATTCCATCAGGTTTAGTTATTATAGAGGCAACTCCTGTTGCATCCGAAAAAGAATCCTGAAAACGCTGAAGTGTCTCAATGTCAATTAGGTCTGTAAATTCAATATTTGAGAATTTATCATTTAACATATTACAATTTATTAAAAAATTTAACTTTATGTGTTTCGTTTTTAATTGCTGCTAACTAGTTTGTATGTGTCAAAAGGTACGGAATACGCCTCGCTCGTGCACCCGCGGTGTTATTGCTCATTGATTGCTTTCTCAACCTCCTGCATATCAAATGGTTTTCTGAAATATTTTTGTATCAGACCTGAATTTAAAGCACTTTGAATTTCATCTGTTATTTCAAATCCTGTTAAAATGTAAAATTTCTTTTCAGGATATTTTTCTTTTGCTGCCTGAATAAATTCAATCCCATTCATTTCGGGCATTTTCATGTCACTGATTACGACTTTTGTATCAGGATGTTCATCTAACAATTTTAAACCTTCAAAACCGCTATAACCAGTGTATACTTCAAAGTTGACAGAGAAATTAATATTAAACAACATTACATTAATTTCTTCGTCGTCAACATAAATAATTTTTATTTTTTCACTCATAGTATTTTTGTTTTTGGTAGTATAATTTTTACAGTTGTTCCCTTACCTTCTATTGATTCAAATTCAATTTTCCCTTTATGCTCTTTAATTATATTGTAAGTGATTGACAGTCCTAAGCCAGTGCCTTTCCCCAGATCTTTGGTTGTAAAGAAAGGATCAGTTATTTTTTTTTAGGTTTTCAGGAGAAATACCTGTACCAGTGTCAGTAATTTTAATAACCACATTTGATTGTTTAGATTCTGTTTTGATTAAAATTGCTCCTTTTGTGTCAATTGCCTGAATAGCGTTGCCTAATACATTAATAAATACTTGGTGTAAGTTTCCTACATTGCCTTTGATTATAATATCTGAATCAAAATAATCTTTTTCTACTGTCACACCATTTTTTATTTTATTATGTAACATAGTAAGCGAATTATTTATTATTGAATGGATATCACAGTCTTCATCAAGCGAATCAGTTTTTCGACTAAATTCAATCATTCCTTTAATAATAGCAGATGAACGGTCGAGTCCAGTCTTTAAGGTCTTAATTAATAATCCAATTTGTTCGTGATTTTCAGTAAAGGAATTATCCTCGTAATGCCTTAGAAGTCCTATATACGCACCCATTATAAAATTCAATGGATCATTGATTTCATGTGCAACTCCAGAAGTTAATATCCCCAAAGATGCCATTTTCTCAGATTGAAGCAATTGGGCTTGAGTTTCTTGTAGATTCTTAAGGCTTGCTTGCAAGTCTTTGTAAGCTATTTCTAAATCATGAGTTTTTTCCGAAACTAGCTTCTCAAGATGGTTTCTATGCATCTCAAGTTCTTTATCTTTCTGTTTCTTTTCTGTAATATCCCTCAGAATTGCTTGCACATAGGTAATTCCACTTAATTCAATTTTATTTAGTGAACTAGAAACCGTAAATATTTTGCCATCACCGTTGGACAGTTCCCATTCAAAACGCTGAGGATGGTTTTTTAAAGTTTTATCTAATAACTCCAGTGCTTTTTCCCTTGATTGACGATTGTCCGGTTGATATGCAGGACTTAGATCAGTAACTGTTTTACCTAATAAATCATCTTTTGATAAATTAAATAATTCGGTTGCAGATTTATTGCAATCAAAGATTTTTCCATTCCCATATAAAAGAAAAATACTATCTGGTGCTTCTTCAAAGAGTTTTCTGAACTTTGCTTCTTCATCAGCAAGTTTTATGTTTTTTATTTCAACTTGTTTTATCGATTCCTTCAATACCTTAATCATTTCTCGTAAACGATATAACATTACATTAAATGAATGGGCAAGTATACCTATTTCATCATTTTGTTTTGTTTTTATAACTTCAGAAAGGTCTCCGTCTTTAATCTTTTTTGTACTCTCAACCAATTTTAACAAAGGCAGGGTAAGTTTTCCTGTTAATTTATTTATTACAACAACAGATACCAGAAGAAGCAAGATTCCGATTATGATAAGTGTTAGGATTTGTTTATTGGCTTCTGCTAAAATATCATCAATTGGAACTGCCACATGTACCCTCCACGGTGTTAGGGTTTCAGAAAAATATACAGGAATATCCAAGACTAAATCTCCGTTTTGAAATTCAACATTTTCTGTTCTTTTTTTTATCTCTGCAAAGTCAAATTCAATGTCTTCTGCATATAATTTGCTGATATATTGACCAATTAAGGAAGAGTCGGCAGAATTAGCTACGATAATCCCCATGTTTGAAACTACTGCAACATTTGAATTGCCATTATTTAATTCTAGAGCCATGTCTTTACATAAGTGTTGAATAAAACTTATTTCATAATTAATGGTTGTTATACCTATAAATATATCATTGTTTACTATAGGTTCTGATAAAGTTATCATGAAAACCTCCTTGCCATTGACTGGATATAAATAAGGTTCGGTAAGCAGTGGTTTATTAGTTTTTTTAGGGATTAGATAATAGTCTTCAACATCATAATCTATTAAAGGCTCAATATTTATACCGCCTTCAGAATTATAATAAAGATAAGGAATGAACATCCCGATATCCATGAGTTGGGGATACGAAGTGTCATCTGAGCAGAGAGTATTTGGCTCAAATATGGCAGACATTCCTACATAATCCGGATTCTTTAGAAGGTTAGATTTAATTATTTCAAGCGTTGTTGATTTGCTTAATACATGATTGCTATCAAGACTTTTTAGGATATTGTTTTGTGTTTGTAGCTTTGAAAATGAATTATCAATCTCTCCTTTTAGTTGTAATGAGAGGCGTTTAGTTTTTTCAAGGTATTCAGTCTTTGCTGTGCTTATAGCTTTATCCCTAATTGTTACAACGAAAAATGCAATCACAGTCCCTAAAATAATTAAAGCTGTTATGCTTGTAGCAAGTGATATTTTTGTCCGTAATAATATGTGTGACATGCAAGTCTTAATTTATTTAGCAATTTACAAAATATCCGGATAACTTATTCTAGGAAGTAGGCTTTTTTCTCAATTAGTGTTAAATTTTTTATATAGTAAGATAAAACTGGTTTATATAGTGGCTGCCGCACGATTCTATTCTGTGGTTATTTATTGTTTTGTAGTACGGGAGGGGAGTTGGGTGGTAGCAGGGGGTCAATGTCATTAAGTAAAGAAGTTGACGGGCTGTAAGCCCAATCTATTTTAGCCCAAGGCAAAGTAAAACGACGCCTAGGGTAAGTTATGTTTTTGTATTTTACGCCCTGAATTGAAAATCAGCGTTAGCTAAAGGGCAATTTAATGTATTTAACCTGTCCTTACAGGACGCAAATATCAATTCATTCATCAACCCAAGGCGTTGCCTTGGGCTAGATTAAATTAGCCCTTCAGGCTGAAATCCCCTTAACTTAATGACATTGGGCAGAGCCTATGCCGAAGGGGAAAAGAGTGGAGAGGGGGATTCGAACCCCCTTACTATTATCTTGATAAGTTGATTTAATGGAATCAGAATTATGAGTCATATTGTCTTAAGGCTCCACATAACAGTACCCACTCCTACAATTATGGTTTTAAATATATTCATAGTCTTTAGTTTTAAAAATTCATTAATCAGCGAACTAATTATGAAGCTAAACCAAAACTCTATGCTCATAACTAAATCATACATTATATCAACTCTTGAACACAAGCAGTTTATTGTAAATGTTTATTTGAAAGTCTCGTCAAAGGTTTCGTTAAATATTTTTATCCCAGTCAAGCTGTCTAGTTTATTTTTGTAGTATTCTATTATTTCATCCTTTTTGTTTTTTTCTCTTAGTTCTTGAAGATATGACATTTCTTTTTGTTGATATTCATTGAAAGCCTTTTGATACTCATTGTTTTTTATTTTGACAGTATTTATACTGTCTTTAAAAATTTGTATGCTATCTCGAAGAAGTTGCTTTTCTGCTTGTAATTCTTTTCTTGTTGTTTCAACTATTCCAGATCTTAAAGTTAAACCAAAAGTTATAACTGCAATAGAAAGTGTAATAATGTTTGATGATTTTTTATACCAAGGTCTTTTTAATTCTTTAATTTCTAGATTAATTTTTTCTTCAAGATTTTCTCTATTGTTTTCCATTTATATATCTTTTTATTTCTCAAAAATAACAATTCCTTCCCAACTAAACTAAAGAATATCTGAATCTCTAGAACTCCGCTTTCTTCTCAATCTGAATCAGCTCTTTAGAAATAGGGTGGGTGAATTCCAAGCATTCGGCATGGAGGTGCAGTCGGTTGGCTTTTTTGCCGTACAGTTCATCGCCTTTGATGGGGCAGTTGAGGCCAAGTTGGTGAGCCGAGTGCACGCGTAGTTGGTGGGTTCGTCCAGTCAGTAGGGAAAAGGCAATGTGGGTTTCGCCGTTTTTTCGCTCCAGCACTTCATATTCGGTAATGGCAGGTTTGCCGTGTTCAAAGTCCACCATTTGGCAAGGGCGGTGGTAGTAGTCGGTAGCCAGCGGCAGTTCTATGCGGCCACGGTCGTCGGGAACAATGCCGTCAAGCACTGCAATGTATCTTTTCTTGATGCTGCGCAGGTGAAACTGTGCCTGTAGCTCCTTGTGTATTTCCTTTGTTTTGGCAATCAGCAGCAGTCCGGAAGTAGCCATATCCAAGCGGTGCACAATCAGTGGCCCGGTAGCTTGTGGGTATTTCTCGTGAATGTAGCTGTAGACTGATGGCGCATCCGATTTTCCGGGCACAGAAAGAATGCCGGCAGGTTTGTTCAGCACCAGCAAATATTCGTCCTCAAACAGGATTTCAATATCGTTGATATCCGCTTTTTGTTGATTTAGCGGGTCTACATCCATTGCCATACCTTGCAGCATGTGCCCAAGTATGGGTTCACACTTTCCTTTGCAAGCAGGGTAATACTGTCCGTGATGGCGTACCTCATTCTTTGGCGAGTTACCCCACCAGAATTCCGCCATAGCCAGCGGTTTCATATTGTGTTTAAATGCGTATTGCAGCAGCTTAGGCTCTGCACATTCTCCTGCACCTGCGGGAGGCGTTTTATGCGCTGTCGGACTGAAAATATCGTTTAAACCCTTTATCTGTCCGTTGATGTTCAGGAAAGTGAAGTTGTCAAAAAGCTTATTTTGCAGAGCTGCCGAACGGGTTTTGCGTTCATGCTTTAGGGACTGTAGTTTATTTGTGAAAATAGCCAATTCACTTTTCAGCTTTTGTAGCTTGTCATCCCAAGCTGCTTGCAGTGCCTTTAATGTGTTTTTATCAGTCACACTAGCTCTCGATAATTCGATGCTTTCTTCTTTTGTCAGTTCTTGCTTGCGTCGTTCGTGGCGTGACTTTTTATTGGCTTTATTAGTTTGCTTTTGTGCCTCAATTTCGGCTGTGGCTTTTTCTTTTGCCTCAGTATATTTTTGCTCTACTAGTTTGAATTGTTCATCCTTTTCTAGCAAGTCAACTTCGGTATTTATGGCCGAAATGTTCTTTACCTCACTTAGGAAAAAATCATCTTTTTTTAGCATATCAAATACAGGTGGTACAAAATATTCATGCTGATTTTTGCCATCCAGATTCCCTGAAAAGGCTGCTAGGAAGCCGATTTCTTGCTGTAGAGACGGAGCGCGCTCCGTCTCTACGATTAGCACCCCAAACATTTTACCTGCCTGAATTTCTTCAGCCCATTCGGGTTTGCTTTTCAGATAGGCCTGTAATTCCTCCGCAGCCATCACGCATAAGGGATGTGGCGTATAATTGAACGGAAAGGTGAATTTTTCCGGCAGTGAGATTTCTGATATGGATTGGGTGAAATGGTGTAGCATGTGTAATTTTTATCATTGTTAGAGACGCACGGCCGTGCGTCTGTACTGGGTGTGTGGATTTATTATCCAAAATGTTTATCCTGATGCCAGTTTTCTACATTGGTTTCGATGTAATTAAATATGCGGCGATATTCTTCATGGTCACGAATGATGCGATCGTGGAAACGGGTTTGCCATTTGAATTCAGGATTAATCTTTCCTGCTTCAAACTTTACGCGTCCTTTATACCAGCGCAGTACGCGTGATAAATTATCATGTAGCATTGGATTGTGATTTCCTGTTATACCGCCGATTTCGTCGTTGTGTTCGTCATCCCGTAGAGACGCGATTAATCGCGTCTCTACATCAACACCCAATTGCGTTTGTATGTTTTTATTACCACCATCGGGTTTATCAATTGAAATAATTCCATGTATGTGATTTGGCATTATTGCGAATTCGTCCAATTCTAGTTTTACATATGGAAATTGCGATGGAATTTCTTTCCAGATAGATTCGGCAATTTCGCCAATTGGTGATAGATATATTTGTGGTTTATCCGTCGTAGAGACGCCATTAATGGCGTCTCTACATAGTGTGTCTGTGATAGGTATTTCCCCAAACAAATGTTGACTTTTGTCATTTAGGCAAATGGTAATAAAATAGCTGGCATTATTTCCATAATCCCACCATTCCGCCCTAGCTGACGGTATCCGATATTTATTTTGAAATTTATCTGCTGACATGGTCTATTTTGACAATGTTTCCGCAATCTCTTGCGCTTGTTTGATTCTGTCTGCCATGCCGATTCCACCTCGCAGGTTTCCGGCGATAATTAGTCCGGGATAGTTTTCTTGGATGCGCTCAATGGTATCAAAACGCAAACCGCTTTCCACTCCGTATTGTGGGATGGCTTTCGCATGTTTATGTATATGAATCATGTCGGGTGCAAACTCTTTTAGTTGTAGCAAGTCCTTGCATTCACGCTCAATGATGGCTTTGATTTCATCATCACTTAAATCATAAAAATGCTCGTGAAACACCCCGCCTAGAAAAACAGTAACCATAGCACCACCTTTTGGGGCACGGTCAGCAAACAGGTTGGACATAAACAGTACGCCCAGTATATCGCGCTCTTCTTTGCTTGGAATTAGTCCGCCGAAGCCATCCAGCTTCATGCCATCCCACTTGTTAAACCCTAGCGAAACTTCCACCATACGCGTATAATGCAAGTTGTTGATAGCATCCATCTCATTTTTATCAATAAATGAAAATGCTTCTTGCAGGTTCCATGCACCAAGTGTAGAAACCAGTTTTGGAGAAGTGAGCGTTTGAGCGTTTCCGTCTTTATCAGTGTAGTTCACGGTGTAGCCATTTTCATTTGGTTTTACTTCCCATGCTTGTACACCGCAAATGATATTTTTAGAACCAACGGATTTTTCCAAAGCATTAATCAAAGACGATAAACCGCCTTTGCATGAAAATACTTTGCGACTAACACGCTTCTCTAGTTCTGTTTTTTTGATAAATGATTTCTTAAACGAACCGCCAATTAGACTGCCGTAAGTCTGCTCCAAGTTATACAGTTTGGGCAAGGCATATTTTGGAATCAGGTAATTCGGATCACCTGCATACACGCCTTTTATAAAAGGGTTGATGGCATAATCAAGGAAGCTTTCACCCATGCGGCGCTTTACGAATTCGGCTAGTGTTTCGTGTGGGTTTGTCCCTGCCGGACGAAAGGGTTCGCCAAGGATGCAGAACTTATCTTTCCACGAAAAAAGTGGCGTTTTGATTCCGCCCAGCAGTCCACCCGGAATAGCTTCCCATTTTCCGTTTTTTAGGATATAGCGTTTTTTTGCGCTTTCGTCGCCTGTTTCCAGTTCGCATTCCGCTGATAGATCGTCAAACAATTCCACCACAGCAGTATTTCCCACCACACCCGTGTTCGGACCTTCTTCCACCACAAATCCGTTTTCGATATGCGTATGAATCACACCTCCCGTTCGCTCTTTTTTTTCCAAGATGATGGCAGATACGCCTTTTTTCTTTAAAAAATGAGCTAAACTCAGTCCGGAAAGTCCGGCGCCAAGGATGATTACTTCGGGTTTAGATGGATTCGATTTCATGTATTTTTTCTTTCAAGCAGTTAATAAGTTGAGGGTGAGAATCAGGAATAATGGCGCGTGCGATATGCAAGTCGGGATATCTTTTTTGCACAGCCGGCATAATCTCGATATCTAAATCGTAGCGCGTTTCCAAGTTCTCATTTACAAAAGCGATAGGCACAAGCAGCAGTTGTTTTTTTTCTGTTTTTACCAATTTATGTAAAAGCTCTTGCGTGTCGGGACAGACCCATTTCATCTTACCAATGCGCGACTGAAAGCCCACCGAATAAGGCAAGCCCAATTGTTCGGCAATCAGTTTGGCAGATGCTCGTACCTTTTTAGCGTATTGGTCGCCTTTCTCCACATACTTTTCAGGGATGGAGTGTGCGCTGAAAACAAGATGTGCGTCTTGCATTTTTTCTTTTTGCAGCGTCTCTTGAATCAGCTCCGACCAATAATTGATAAAGGCTTTATTTTGATAAAAATCTTCCGTTATGCGGATATTTGAATCTTTGTGTTTTTTCGTGAAATTTTGAACCTCCGTTTCCACGCTTCCTGTGGTTGAGATGGAAGCTTGCGGATAAAGCGGAACGACAATCGTTTTGTTATCAGCTTCTTTTTTTAGGTATGCCGTGAGTTGTGGTTCAGAGTAGCTGTAGGCATTTAGCACCTTGTAATCAGCACCCAAAGCCATTTGTAAATCCTGCTGAATAGAGTTCATGGATTTAACCAGAGGCGAACCACCAATCAGCTTATATTTTCCCCATGATTTTTTGTAGCGTGTGCGGCTAATCAGGCACGAAAGCATCAAACGAACAGGGTAAGGCGCAGGAATGATTGCCTTGTCCAAAAACATGCGTTGGAGAAAGCTTTTCATTTCCGCCTCAGAAGTGGCAGAACCCATATTTGCTAGAATAACTGTTGTCATACTGTTTTTGAGAATTTACCTTCCGTGCTGCTCAATGCCGGGTCAAATGCCATGGCGATATTGCGCACCACCAACATTCCTGTTGGGCTTACGCTGATGCCGTTTTCTGTGATAGTGATTAAATCATCTTCCAAAAACTCCTGAAGTTTTTCAGGTTTATAATCAACGATGTGTTTTATTGCATCGGCTGTAGTCGTCTTATTTGTAGCTATTTGAGCAAAATCTAAATGGCCGTTGCACATGATTTCGTTAATCACTTCACGAATCACTTTTTCTTCAAAACTCATGCTGTAACCTCTTGCTATTGCCAAGCCGTCTGCCTCAATTTGCTCGATGTATTGCATGTAGTTTTTCGTATTTTGGCTGTAGGTGCTTTGCATCTGCGAAATAGAAGATGACCCAAAAGCGTAAACCTGTCCGGTAGTGGCTTTGGTACAATAACCTTGAAAGTTGCGGTGTAAACCCAGGTTCTGTTTAGCCTGCGAGAGTTCATCATCAGGCTTCGCAAAATGATCCATACCGATAGCATCATAACCAGCCGAAGTGAATGTATCAATAGCATCCAGCAACATGCTCATTTTGATATCAGCCGAAGGAAGATTGTACACTTCCAGCTTTTTCTGATTCTCATTGAACCAAGGCACATGAGCGTAAGAAAAGGTCACAATGCGGTCGGGATTTAGGCTTAAGGCATTTTGAAGGTTTTCCTGAAAACTTTCACGCGTTTGCAGTGGTAAACCATAAATCAAATCGAAGTTAAAGCCTTTGAAACCATTGTCTTTGATGGCTTGGATAATTTCTTCCAAAGGATGCAAAGAGCTTTTGCGGTTGATAGCATCTAGCACTTCTTGGTGAAAATCCTGTATGCCCAGACTAATGCGGTTAAAGCCCATCTCAGCTAATTGCTTGATGTGTTCCGGCTCCAAATAAGCAGGATTACATTCAATGGCAATCTCGTGATTTTCTGCCAATGTGAAAGCAGCCAAAACCGTTTCCATTACGCGGGCAATATGTTTTAGGTCGATGGAATTTGGTGTGCCACCTCCCCAGTGTATTTGAGTGATTTCTCGTTTAGAATCAATGTGTTGCGCCACCGTTTTGAATTCCTTAATCAGGCAATTAATATAGCGACTAACAGTTTCCTCATTCTGATATGATGCTGTATTACAACCACAAAAGAAACATCGCTGCGGACAAAAAGGCACATGAAAATAGAACGACAGGTTTTGCGGTTCTTCCTCGTTGGACGCCTTCACCGCTTGCAGGTATTGCGCATTGTCAAACGCCTCAGTAAAAGCCGTTGCCGGTGGGTATGAGGTGTAGCGTGGTCCCGGACGATTATATTTTTCTAAGAATCCTTCTTTGAGGTTTTGTATTTGCATGCTTGTAAATAATTTCCACCCCCAACCCCCTAAAGGGGACTTTGGAATTGTGCAATCAATATTTTAATAATATATAATCCTGATATTTCAAGAGTTTATATCAAATCAGTTTTGTTCGTATTTATCAAAGTCCCCTTTAGGGGATTTAGGGGTAGCTATTTTATCTTCCCCAATTCACACTTTTAATCCAATCCACAGTGTACTTCACATTCTCAAAAGAGTTGTCGGGAGATACACCATGTCCGGCATTGAAAATCCAATTGCTGTTTGCTTGTCCGAATGGTAGATAGCTTTCCAAAGCTGCGGTTAGCATATTACGGTCTTTTATTGAGAACAGGCGTGGGTCAATGTTTCCTTGCAGGCCAACGCGTTGGTCAATTAGTTCGCGCGCTTCGTTTAGGGAAAATTGCCAGTCGATACTCACAAAATCCGCTACCTCATGTGTTACGGCTTTCATGCCATTGCCTAGTCCTTTTGGGAAAAAGATTGTCGGTACGCCTTTTTCGCGCACAGCATTACAAATGCGTTTGGCAAAAGGTAGCACGCGCTCGTTATATAGTTCCGAAGGAATCAATCCTGCATGCGTTTCAAACAGCTGGAAAGCATCAATGCCGTGTGCTGCCTGAGTGGTTGCGTAATGGATAGATAGTTCGGTTATTTTTTCAAAAATTGCCTCGGTAGTTTTTGGGTCATTGTAAAATAAGTTGATGGCTTCCGTGAAATTGTGGTTGGCACTGTGCCCTTGCACCATGTAACAAAAAGTAGTGAATGGTGCTCCACAAAATCCGATTAAAGCCACATCTTCCGGTTTATCATTTTTGATGATGTCAATTGCCTTATAGATATGCTCCAACTTTTGCTCATCAGGTTTTAGCTCTGCTAGCGGATTGCTGCTTTGGTACAGTGGATTGCTGAATTTTGGTCCTTTATCAGAGAAATTCAATTTCATGCCCATAGCTTCAGGAATCACCAAAATATCCGAAAACAAAATAGCGGCATCCACACCCAAATCATCCACAGGCAAAAGCGTTACTTCTGCTGCCAATTCAGGCTGAAGCATCATTTCGCGGAAGGAATACTTCTCACGCATTTTCATATAGCGAGGCAAAATTCGTCCTGCCTGACGCATAAACCACACGGGTGGTCGTTCGCGTTTTTCGCCTTTGATTGTATCTATAAAGATGGATTTACTCATAATTTTTTTGAATATATTTACACTAGAACTCTAAATAATATTTACCGTCATCAATTTTATAAAAAGAAAGTTTATTATTCCCATATTCTTCAAGCGTGTCTAATGTTACAGGTTCATACATATTAAGAACTCCTTTCTTTTCAAGTTTTCCCTTTAGCCAAATTCCAAATATTTGTAAACTGTCTTTTGATCTAATGTTTTTGAAATAATCTCCTTGCGTTCTCATGGGAATTATAAAACCATCATCTGTGTATGCTAGAAAATCTCCTTTAGGATAATATGGTTGACTATTTAGACTTTTATCTGCAATCAATTCAATTTCGTACCAAGGTCTTGGTATTATTTTTCCTGTTTTAGTATTTAACCTTCCTTTCCCGAAATAAACATTGAGATTAGATTTCTCCATTTGAGCTACTCTTGAAAGAGGGTACTCAAATTTTGGAAGTATTGAAGGATTGATTTCTTTTGGATTATATTTTAATATACGATTCCAAATATTTTGAATCGAAGTCTCAATTACTTTTTTCTTACCTGGAACAGTAATTACAGCTTTGTCAATTGTAATTGAGTATGAGGGGGAGTATAAATCATTGATAAAATGAATAATTTCATTCTTTTGGTCAGAAGTTGAGATTGGAACCGTACATTCAATATTTCCTTTTGTACCACTGGAGGAGAAGTTAGATGAACCTACATAAATATTTGTGTCGCTTTTATTTTCAAATAAATATACTTTCCCATGATACCTTCTACCATTTGTAACAAAGACTCCAGAGCCATTTTTAAAAGCTTTAAGTTTGCTGTGAAGTAAATTTGCTGCATCTAATTTTTTTTGACTTAAGCCTTCATAGAAGGCCATCCCTAATAGTAATCTTGATACGCCTCCTTTTTCAGCAACTTTAACAAATGATTCTTCAAAATCATGAATAACATCTAAAGATGCATACCCTGAAGCAATTGTTACATTTGTTGCTTCGGGGAATTCGTTGTCGAGTACAGATCTAAATAATCCGCCATGCTTAATTATGTTAGTATACATTTTAATCTAGATTTTCTAAAAAAGATTTTATATGTTTTGCTATTGGGAAAATTCCTGATGGTGGAACAGAGTTTCCTATTTGTTTCCTCACTTCAGTAATTGTTCCTTCAAAAACGAAATCATCTGGATATCCAAATAATCTAGCTCTTTCTCTATTTGTTAGAGGTCTTGGTTCTGAGAAATGATATCCCCAAGTTCCGCCACCACCTCCAGCAATAATTGTAGTTGAAGGTTTATCTGGATGAAGTCTTCTATAAACATGAGATATCATTCCTTTAACATAATGAGGAGAATCTTTAGGAATATTCGTAAAGTTTCCGCCTGGAGGAATTAGTTTGAGTTTTTCAATTGTACTTTGTTGAATATTTTGATGTTCATTATTATAAACTACATTTTCAACATCTTTAAGAGCCTCTTTTGCTGAAACATAATTTTCTGCGGAATGTGTTGGAGAAGGGATGTCAAAGAATTTTTTTATGTCATTTCTAATTCCTATAATTAATACTCGTTCTCTTAGTTGAGGAGCTCCGTAGTTTGCAAAGTTTATAAGATATGGAGTTGTTGTATATCCATATATTCCAGTGTTTGTAAAGTCTTTAATGATTTGTTTTATCGCTGTTTTTTTGTTTGCTGTTAAAATACCTTTAACATTTTCAGCAATAAACATTAATGGATTTTTAAGAGAGACGATATCAACAAAATTTTTGTACAGATTTCCTCTATCTGTATTAATTCCACCTCTTTTCCAAATCATAGAAAAATCTTGACATGGGAATCCTCCAATTACAATATCTGCATCCGGGATTGTGTTATAATCAATCTCAGTTATATCTCCATGAATAATATGATTTCCAATGTTTTTAGCATAGGTTTCACATGCCTTTTTCTCAAAGTCATTTGCCCATTTAATATTAAATCCAGCTTTTAAAAAACCTAAGTCCATTCCTCCACAACCAGAAAAAAGAGAAATAACACTAAAGTCCTTTTTCTCAATAATTTTTCTGTTAGATATAGGGGAGTATATTCGAAGCTGTGGTTCTTTTACAATATTTTCTTTCATAAGTTATTTTATAGGCATCATTAAAAAATTATCAAAAATAAGAAGATTTATTACATTGAATGTTATTTACAACTTCTTCATTGTTTTCAAACTCAACGCAATCACCTTATCAATATCCTCATTGGTATGAGCTGCCGACACAAAGAAGGCTTCGAACTGCGAACAGCCTAAGTACACGCCGGACTCTAATGATAGTTGGAAATATTTTGCGTATTTCTCTGTATTTGATTGCATTACTTCGCTGAAAGTAGTCACTTTTTCTAGGTCGGTGAAGAACAAAGTCATCATAGAACCTACACGGTTGATAATTCCTTTTTGTCCTGATAATTCCAAGTTCTTTTTCAGTCCGGCTTCCAAGCGAGCTGCTTTAGCTTCCAGCTCTTGGTAGAAGTTCGGTGTATTTAAAGTTTTCAGCATGGCGATACCTGCTGCCATGGCTAAAGGATTTCCCGAGAGCGTACCTGCTTGGTACACAGGTCCCATTGGTGCTAGTTGCGACATGATTTCCTTGCGACCGCCATAAGCACCTACTGGCAGACCGCCACCGATGATTTTACCCATGGTTGTGAGATCTGGTAGCACATTGAAATACTCCTGTGCACCGCCTTTTGCCAAACGGAATCCGGTAATTACCTCGTCAAAAATCAACAAAGCGCCGTTTTTGGTAGCAATCTCACGAAGACCTTCCAAGAAGCCTTTTTCGGGAAGTACAACGCCCATATTTCCCGCAACCGGCTCAACGATGATAGCTGCAATATCGTTTCCGCAAGCTTCAAAAAGCGCTTCCACTGATTCTAGGTTGTTGTATTCTGCGTTCAGCGTGTCATTGGCAACGCTTGCAGGTACACCCGGGCTATCCGGCAGGTTTAATGTTACCGCTCCCGAACCGGCTTTAATCAAGAAACTGTCGCCATGTCCGTGGTAGCAACCGGCAAACTTCACAATCTTGCTGCGTTGGGTATATCCTCGCGCCAAACGAATGGCACTCATCGTGGCTTCCGTTCCTGAATTTACCATGCGCACCATTTCCACTGATGGGAACATGCTCGTGATTAGTTCAGCCATTTCGGTTTCGGCAAGGGTAGGAGCACCGTAGCTGGTTCCTTTGGCTGCTGCTTCTTGGATTGCTTCCACAATAGGTGGATAAGCGTGCCCCAAAATAAGTGGCCCCCATGATGCTACAAAGTCGATGTACTCATTACCGTCAATATCCGTAACGCGGCAACCTTTTCCTTCTTTGATAAACAAAGGGTTTCCGCCTACGCTTTTAAATGCGCGAACCGGAGAGTTTACACCGCCCGGAATGATTTCGTTTGCTTTCTGAAAAGCGGTTTTGCTATTTTGTGTATTCATTGTTTTTATTTGACATGATTTACATGATTAACAAGATGAAATTTCAAATTTAAGAAACATGTAAATCCTGTTAATCTTGTCTAGTTGTTTCTAAGAATATCCGCCACTTCTTTCGCATGATAAGTGATGATGATATCCGCTCCGGCGCGTTTGATGGAGGTAATGATTTCCATGATGATGCGAGCTTCATCCACCCAGCCTTTTTCTCCGGCTGCTTTTACCATCGAGAATTCGCCACTTACATTGTAGGCAGCCACGGGCATTTTAAATTCATGTTTTGCACGGAAAATAATATCCAGATAACTCAAAGCCGGTTTCACCATTATGATATCCGCACCCTCTTCTATATCGAGAGCAATTTCGCGCATTGCTTCGTCGGAGTTGGCAGGATTCATTTGGTATGAGCGACGGTCGCCAAAGCTTGGTGCCGACTCGGCTGCATCACGAAACGGTCCGTAAAATGCCGAAGCGTATTTGGCAGCATACGACATGATTGGCGTATTGCTGTAACCCGCTTCATCCAGTGCACGACGAATGCGTTGCACGCGGCCGTCCATCATATCGCTAGGCGCAATGATATCTGCACCGGCTTCGGTAAGTGAAACCGATTGAGCAGCCAGCGTTTCTAGCGTTAGGTCGTTATCCACATCGCCATCCACGATGGTTCCGCAATGTCCGTGCGTGGTGTACTCGCAGTTGCACACATCAGCAATCAGCAAAAGCTGGTCGCCAAACTTTGCTTTGATAGCGCGCAAAGCCTGTTGTACAATGCCATTGTGTTGGCAAGCCACTTCTCCGGTTTCGTCCTTGTGTTCAGGAATTCCAAACAGCAAAACCGAATGGATATCTAGCGTAAGCAAAGCCTCGCATTCCTCCAAAATCTTATCCACGCTCATTTGGTAATTTCCGGGCATGGATGAAATAGGATTTTTTACATTTTCTCCCGGACAAACAAACAGTGGCATCACCAAATCATCCGTTTGGACGCTGGTTTCAGAAACAAGATTGCGTAATAAATTCGTCTTTCTTAAACGACGCATGCGGGTATATGGGAAACTCATAATGTAAATATTTTTACCCCCAACCCCCTAAAGGGAGCTTTTGTGGAATGCCCAAAGTCCCCTTTAGGGGATATAGGGGTGTTATTTCTTTATAAATTTAATTAGTTCTTTTACCATTTCTTCTCCCTTCGTTTTACTAGCCACAAAAACAGGTTCAATGCCTGATTCTCTGACAGCAGCTGCTGTAATATTGCCAATGCAGGCAATGCGAAAAGGAGCTGATAGTTGGTTTTCGTTCATTATCTCAAAAAATCGTTTGTAAGCCGACGGACTGGTAAACAACAGTAGCTCGTAATCGTTTTGGCAAATGCGCTCTACAGTTTCCTTAGCATAATTTTTTACGGGAACTGTGTCGTAAACATCAAAGCGAGTTGCCGGGCAAACGGATTGCAGTCCGTTTAGTAAATTATCATCTGCCAGTTTGCCTTGTACCAATAGGAGCTTTTCGTCAGCTTTTGCAAATTCCTTTTGCATTATGGGCATAAACTCAACAGAGGTTTTTTCTCCAATGATTTCTGCTGTAAATCCTTGCATCTCTAAAGCTAGAGCAGTGGTTTTTCCAATGCATGCAAAGCGAGTGTTTTGTAAATCTTCCTTTGAAGCTAATTGCTCAAAGAAATGCTGTACTCCGTTTTTGCTGGTGAAAACTATTTGCTTGAAATCAGCAATCTGCTTTAGTATCAACTTATCCGCTTCGTTTAGCGGTAAGGCTTGTATTTCAATCATGGGAAAAGACACGACATCAAAACCCTGTGACATCAGGCTTTGCTTGATGTTGTCCGCTTCGTAAACCGGACGGGTAAGGATGATGGGGTGTTTTTTCATAGGCTTTTTTTAGACTTCGGGCTGAAAGCCCAGTATATGTTAGCCTAGGGCAGCGCCCTAGGGTGTTTAGTTGTTTTGTATCTGCGCCCTGTAAGGGCAGAATAATGTTATTTATATTGCCCTTTCAGGGCGCAAATTTGTAATTTTATCATTAGACCCAAGGCGTTGCCATTGGGCTATAGTATATTGTCCTTTCAGGACGCTTTTACTCTACAATCAATTTTATTCCCTGAACCTCTGCTAATTCAATCAACTTTTCCGCCATCTTCACACCTAGTTGCTCAGCATTTTCTGGTAAGTCAGCATCTTCAATGCTAATCATTTTTCCAGTTAGATGATCGCCGGTCATGGCCATCATTGTCAACTTTCCATTTTTGATTTTAGCATAAGCTCCAAGTGGGAATTTACATCCGCCACCTATGCGTTTCATTAGGCTGCGTTCTGCAATTATGGCTGTTTCGGTTGCAGTGTCGTTAATGCTTTGTAAAAGGGCAATGGTTTCGGTATCATCAGCACGACATTCCAAACAGATAGCGCCTTGACCGATTGCCGGAATGCTTTCATCAACCGACAAAAATGCGTTTTCAGGAATTTCTTTCCCTAAGCGATTTAATCCTGCAGCAGCCAAGACAATAGCATCGTAATGACCGTCTTGCAGCTTTTGGATGCGGGTATCGATATTGCCTCGCAATTCTTTGAACTGAGCATTGGGCTTGATTTGTTGCAATTGCACAATGCGTCGTGGACTGCCTGTGCCGATAATGCAATCATCCGCCAAGTCTTCCTTACTTTGAGCTGAATTAAGTAGCAATACATCGCGCACATCTTCGCGTGGAGCAAAGGCGGCTAGCAACATTCCTTCCGGCTGTATGCTTGGCACATCCTTCAGGCTATGCACAGCAAAATCGGCTCTGCCATCCATCAGCGCATTTTCCAGCTCTTTCACAAAAACGCCAGTGCCTCCAAACTGTGTTAAAGGTTTGTCGGCTACCTTATCGCCATGTGTGCTGATTTTCACTATCTCGAATTCGATTTCGGGATGGCGCTCTTGTAACAAAGCTACAGTTTGTTGGGTTTGCGTGTAGGCAAGCAGGCTGGGGCGTGTTGCCACGATGTATTTCTTTTTTTTGCTCATTATTTCTTTTTTTCTGTCTTCAAGCCAGACGGGCTCTTACTTTTTTACTACAGTTGAAAAAAGTAAGCAAAAAAGTCCCGCCGCTGCACCTAGAAATCTGAAAATTATCTTCGTTCCGTTAGAATCATCCAAACTCCTTCCTTCGGTCGTCAAACAGGGATGATTCTTAAACGCTACACTTCGTCAATTTTTTTAACGATTTCTAGCTGATGCGGAAGTTCCTGTTTGCTCAATAAGGATGATTTTTACGCCTCATTCACTTATTTTTTGGTTCACCGAACGAGATCGCAAAACGGAATTTTGTTTGCGTAATCACTCACCCAAGTCCCCTTTAGGGGTGCCAACGGTCAATGACCGAATGGGAATTAATTAGGGGTGGATTTTGATGATTTTTACAGCACGGTGCGCTGCACCTAGTCGTTTTTTCATTTGCTACAAAGAGTTCGATGCTCTGCACCTTAGCTGCGTAGCAGCGTTCTATTTGTAGCTCTAGAATTTAAATAAATTCTAGAGCTACAGAGTAGCGTTCTATATGATTTCTATTTTTTCTCCATTTCCATGCTGAATTTTTCTTTCAGGCCTTTGGTCATTTCTATGATTTTTTCGGGAGAATTTGTGCTTTTGAAATTTGACATCATGATTTTAATCAGCTTGTCCGAATAATTATCCAAAATGCCTTTCATCATCTCGCGTTGTTCTTCGTTAAGGTTGTTTAAATCTGCCTCGTATTCGCTTAAAGTTCGTTTTTTTAGAAGCTCTAAGTTATCCTTCATTTCGTGCATAATGGGTAATATAAATTGTTTGGCGTACCACTCGTAATAATCCTGTGCGATGTTGGAGATGATACCTTCCGCTTTGTCTATTTCCAGACTGCGGCGGTCAATATTTTGGTCAATCAGTTTGTTGATATCGTCAATGGAATATAGCTGACAGTTTTCTAATTCGTTGATTGACGGGTCAATGTTTCGAGGAATGGAAAGGTCAATAAAGACCTTCATCTTGTCATCCGTCAAGGCTTTGCTGTCTAATAGTTCTTGTTTTTGAACCGTGTATTCTTTGGCGCTAGTGGAAACGATGATGATATCGTTTTTGGCAATGGCGCTGTATCGGTTTTCGTAAGCAACTACGCTTCCTGAGAATCGTTGAGCCAGTTCGTTGGCTTTTTCTTCAGAGCGGTTACTGATAGTGATTGGACTGTTAAGTTCCTTTAGGTTTGAAGCTGTCAGTGTAGAAATTTTTCCTGCACCAACCAGCAGTGTGTGGAAACTTCTTTTTTCGCAGAAAATTTGCTTGATAAGGTCAACGGCTAGCGTGGCAACGGAAACTGTTCCTTTCCCAATTTCTGTTTCAGAGCGTACTTTTTTACCAATTTGAATAGCTGTTTGGAAGAGCTTATTCAACATGTTGTTGGTTGCTTTTAGCTCGTAAGCCATGAAGTACGCATCACGCACCTGTCCCTGTATTTGGTATTCACCCAGCACCATAGAGTCTAGGCTAGATGAAACTTTAAACAGGTGTGAAACGGCAAATTGACAGTTCTTTTTGTAGAGGCTGGTTTGTAATTCGGACAGCTTAAAGTTGTGGAAATTGCAGATGAAATTTTCTACCACCTCAAAGCCTTTTTCGATATTTTTTACACAGGCGTACAGTTCAACTCTGTTGCAGGTGGAAAGAATCACACTGCCAAGAATTACCTTATTTGCGTTCAGTTGCTGATATGCTTGTGGAAGAGCCTCATTTTCAAAGTGAAAGCGCTCCCTTATATCAACACTGGCTGTTTTATAATTTAGTCCGACAACGATTAAATGCATACTCATTTTATGAATATCGCAAAGTTAAGAAATTAAGCCGATTTTGGCTAGGTTTTTCAGTGCCTGAAATTACTTAAGATATGCTTGCTTGAATTTTCTTTTGAAGTAGAATTGACTCTTTTAATTTTTTACCAATGTATTGTCCCATAAAGTAAGTGCTGAAAAGGAGTGGGGCAGTAGCAAAGCTTAAGTCGATATTGAAAGCCATGCGTAAATAAATTACAGCCGGAACTGGTAAATGGATAAATATGAACCACAGGGATGAAAATCTCTTAGTGCCTGTGCGCCAGTATCCAAAAGGTATGTTGATGGATAAAATTAGGAATCCAAGGGTGATATATGGGTAGAAAGAATTTATCATAAAACTACAACTCTTGTTTGAGCTTGCAATTTACAATAAATAAGCATCAGATTACCTGAATTATTTGTTAAATATTTAAATAAAGTTGAGGAAAGCAAGATTATAAGCAATATTTGAGATAAAACATAACGCCACTATAATCCATGTTTACATTCCCAAAAAAGTTGATGTCGGATTCTTTTTGGTTGGCGTAAATGTTTATTTTAAAAGTATTTACACCAAGTCCATATCTGAAATGTTTGAATGGAGCATGTTCAATGGCAAGATTTAGATCGACAATACTGCCTTTCAGATTATTAACTTTAAGGTAAAGCAAATCAGCACTTTGTTTTAAGTAAAGGTTTTTGGCAAGCAAGAAATTAGATGAAATTCCTAAAACAGGAAGGGGAGCGATGAAATTACCTTTTTGTGAATCAAATTGGTCTGAGGAAATCTCAAAACTCATAGGGATAATAAAAAATCCGCAAGAGAAAGCGACATCCACTCGCTCATCACTCAAGAATGCATAATTGTATTTGAGTTTGATAATGCTTAGGTTGAATTCTGTTTTTATATTATCTCCAATTGAGAAGATGTAGTCCCCAATTTCAATGTCGTCAGCTAGAGTTTTTAGAGAAGATCTGTTTATTCTAAAATAATCAAGACTCAAGCCATGTTGCAATCTTTTTCCAAAGTTATATTCTACACCTCCTCGAAGAACAGTTGTGTTTGTTTCTAAACCAAGAGCATCCTCTAAATTTATAACGACACCTAACCCAAGTTGTTTACTTCCAATGGTTAGGCCTGAACTATTGTTGGAAATGTAAGTTCCAAAATTGGCGGAAAACTTAGGTTTAATAAACTTAATATCTTTTAATTGGTCAGGGGTAATTATAGAATCCTTTACCTGTCCTTTTATTGAGCAGGTAAAGAATATACATAGGGATAATATTGTTAATGTTAGTTTTGTTTTAGGGGTATTAGGCATGAGTAATGTGATTATTTTGAGATTCTAAAGATTAGACCAATGTTAAAGTTTCCTTGTAAGATAGGAATGCTGTTTTCTACATATAGGCCACTTCCTCCAGATCCGAATGCGAATCCAAGACCTCCAAAATCCATAGGAGCCATAAATGCACCTTCAAGTTTAAGTCCAATTTGTTTAGTAATGAATATTTTAGCCCCAGCACCTAGAGTAAATGCAGCAAACCATTTGTCATCTGAGCCAGAATGTTCGCTTCCAAAAAATCTTGTAGCACCAACAGTAAATACACCATAAGGTTCAATTTTCTTTCCCGGAATAGCGTGTATACCCCCAATTTGGTAATATTCGTTTGTTATATTAATGCCATTTCCGTATTCTAAATAAGAATCTCCGTATGAGTAATAAGGTCTAAAGTACGATTTTGTTTCAGTTCTAGAATACATAATTCTAATTCCAGACGATTTATGCGTAAGGATATCTAAGGTTCCACCGTATACTGGATTGTCATTAGTTTTAAGTTCTCCTTGGTAAAAACTTACACTACCATTCATTTGCCAACCGCAAAATGGACTAAAATCAAATGTTTGGGCTGAGGCAGCAACTCCAATGAATAATACAGAGATAAATAATACTAATTTTTTCATTTTTTTTATATTTATTGATTTTGTCGCAAAATTAATAATTTTATTTAAAGGCAATAATTTTATTCTTTGAAAAAAAGAGACACGAATAGCAGTCGTGGTCGGAAGAAAATATTTGCTAATAAATTATAAGTAATTTAATAGCACGGTACGCTGTACCTAAAAGAAATATCCATACATAAACCCGTTTCTACCAATAGCATGGTGCGCTGCACTTTTAGCTGCATAGCAGCGTTCTATTAGTAGAAGTCGTTTTAGAACAAGAGAAAAGGTGCAGCGCACCGTGCTATTAAAAAAGCTTGCTTTGACTGTATTATTTCCATTAAAATCTTCCGACCATGACTGCCACCAATGTTGGCTTTCATTTCTTGTTTTTGTTGGCTGCTGGTTGAGATGTTTTGTTGTTATCTGATTTGGTCTTTGGTTTATTTTCTGCTTTTATTTTTTCAGGTACAACTTCTTTTTTAGGCTCTACGCTGTGGTTTTCATTGTTAGCTTTCTTTTCATTTAAATCAATACCTGTTTTTTCAGCTACAGGCTCCACTTTTTCAGGTACATTTGCCTTTGCTGAAACTTTAAACTGATGGTTTGCTTTTAACTCTGCTTTTTGGCTTGCCGTAATGGTCGTTTCGTTCTTATGTACAGCTTCTATTACTTTTACTTTACCGCTTTTACAATCTACGGTGTATTCATTGTTTCTGGCTGTAACCAAAAACTTAGTGCCGAGTACTACCGTTTTTGCTTTTTCGGAAACTACCTCGATTTTTTTTCCTTTTTCCACTTCAAAGTAAGCCTCACCGGCAAGTTGTACACTGCGTTTGAAGTACCAAAGCAATGGTCTGTAAGTGATATTTGAGTCCTTCCATGCGTGACATTAAGAATACCGTTCGTTGCTTTTCGTTTAAATCGGACAAGGCCTTTTTGTAGGTGATAAACAGCTCCTTGTTTTTTAGTTCCTCTTCCGGAGAGTGATCATCCCTGTCATGACTCAGGGTATTGATGTATTTTAGTTCCAGCATATCGTGCCTGTACTTGCTGATGTACATATCTCCGGCTATTTTAAACAAAAGGTGCTTGGCCGTTTTTGTATCTATATCCATTTGTTTTTCCCATACTCGCATAAATACTTCCTGAGCAATGTCCGAAGCGTCGTCAGCTCCGGCACCCCTTTAAAACAGATAGCTACGAACAGAATCGAAGTAGGTGTCGAACAAATATTTGAAATCGTTTTTAGTCAAGGCTCTAGTTATTAATAGTTGCTTTTATACTTTATCCGCATGAGAATTGGATTACCCTACCTATCCTCAAAACTATATTTATATTTAGCATTTTGCCAAATATAAATATAGTTTTTTTTTGTGATTAGAAATTTATGCCGCTGGATTATTGTTTGATTATAGTTTGATTTAGATTAATATATTTGGTATGTTTTTTCATGAAATTATATTAGTTTTGCAGGTATTATTTTAATGCTTAATAAAAAAATAAATTATGAAAAAGATTTTGATGTTTTTAGTAACAGCTTTTGTTGCTGTAAGTGTAAGTGCTCAAACTGGGCATGATTATTTAGAGGTGGCTCGTAATGTATTAAAAACAGAGAAAAAAGTTGCTATTGCTGAAGTTATGCAATTAGATGAATCTCAAAGCAAAGCATTCTGGGATTTGTACAATGAGTATGACGCTGCATTGTATAAGGTTGAAAACAAAAAAATTGCACTTATCTATGATTATGCAAAGAATTATGAAAGCATGACTGATGCTAAGGCAGATGAGTTAATGAAATCCTCTTTGAAAGTGAGAGCTGAATTATTAAAGCTTAAGAAAAAATATTATTCTAAGTTTAAAAAATTTCTTCCTGCCGGAAAAGCAGCTTTATTTATGCAAGCTGATAACAAAATCGAAACTTTAGTAAATGCTGAAATGGCATTAGAAATTCCTTTTGTTGAAGTTGCTCAATAATTATCAGATGATATAAATTGAAAAGGCTCTCGTTTTGAGAGCCTTTTTGTTTTTTATTTGATAATGAAGTGTTTATCTCGCTAGTGCGGATGTGTATACATGAGTTGTTCAAAGTACAAAACGGATTGCTTTTCAAGCAAGACACGGATAAATATACGCGCCAGCAAGGGATTAATGAATTTCTTACATCATACCACCTATTCCATCGCCCATAGGAGGTTCGGGTTTTAATAATCAGCCGTTTATTCTAATCCAGCAAAATCAAATGGTTTAACATCAATCAAACTGTTAGATGATTCTCTTCCATAATTATAGTCATGATTTTCTAATACTAATTTTTTCACTTTAGCATTTTCACTGAAATCTAAATTTTCAAAATTCAACCATACAACACTAGGATTTAAAACATCCTCAAAGTAATATACCATAGTTTTTTGGTCGGCAACGGTTCTCCATCTAGTTGATGAAATATTTGGTTGATTCGGAGTCGAAATGCCAAATGGCACTGACATGTTTCTCATAACACTAAAAACAGTTGGAACAGCTATTTTTATGTCATCGGTTTTTGGAACTGAATTCATGTAAAATGAACCTCGTACATATCTATCGGCAGCCTTGTTTGTTCCAGGAAGCATTGTTGTTCCAGGAATGTCTTTCCAGTAAGTATTAATAGCCAGCTGTTCTTCATATATCGGAGAATTGGTCATTACAACATATGATGGGTCATGATGAATAACCAGTTTCCCATTAATGTATTCAAAGATTGCATTGTCACCGGTTTTATCAGATATTGATAAATGAAGTGATATTAATCTTTCTGTACCAGGTATATTATACGATACCACTACAAATTCTTCTTTCCTGAATGCATTTACTGCTTCTTTAACTGTTGCAAAATTATCAAGTACATACTGCAGCCATAACCCAATGGCTAAGCCTGATTTATTACCATCTTTTTCAAAATCAGGATATTTTGATTCGGCTAACCATAGTGCATTACCCACTAATCCTTTTTCATTCATTCCATCTGAAGAGCCTATGTCCCAAGAACTAGTTATTACGCTTCCGTATTTTGATTCCCATTTAATTGAAGATGTTCCGACCTGTCCATTTCTTTCTATGCCCCGAGGAAAAACCCAAAGATTTGCAGGAATTTCTGTTTTCCAATCCATATTCCGACCTGTAATAACAGTTCCATCTGGTCCTTTATAAACAGCTCTTGAACATGCATATCCCTTATTAAAACAGGAAAAAACACATAGTGCAAAAACATATAAAACTAAGGGTAATTTTCTTTTTGTCATTTTATTCTCCATTTTAGGTTGAGTTATTAATTATTATTTTTCGAATCTTAATCATTAATGTTTGTGTCGTTTCACAGCCTGACCACTAACTAATTTATATGTATGAAAAAACTGTACAATACATGTCATATTGGGATATATTGTACAGTTTATACTTGTTTTTATTAATTTTTCAAAAATAACCTCGCTCGCGCGGATGTGTATCCGTGCGTTGTTCAAAGAACAAAACGCATTGCTTTTCAAGCAAGACACGGATAAATATCCGCGCCAGCTAGGGGCTATGCTCACGCCAACACAGTGCACAATCTGGTCAAAGGCTCTGGCGCATGTGCGATAGCGGTTGTTGCCAGCTGTTATTTTTTCGTTTGAAATTCATAAATATACTCATTTGGATAATAATGTTTCTCCATATCTTCTAGAATAACTCGACCATTAATTTTAATTGTATCGGTGTTTATTATAACTTCATATTTTTTGTCATTTATTGATTCTTGAGGATAATTACCCATTCCAATATCAAGAACAACATATTCATCTGGTAAAAGGACAATTTCAGTGTATAAGATACTGTCAGAATAATAATGTTTTACATTAATAGTGTCAGATTCTATTTCATCTAGGTTATTTATAAATTGCTTATATGATAACATATTTGTAGAATCGTTCTCTTGAACTCTAAAAATAATACTTTTATTAGATTTATTTTGAAATTTTAAACTATATAAAGGGTCACATGAATATGAAAGAGAAATTAATAGAACGATAAATAATGATAAAACTGCATTTTTCATTATATGCTTTTTTATAATTGCTGGTAACTATTTATAGGTCTGATAAAAATAGACCTATATCGCTAATTTGTTAGTATTGGTCTGACAAATTTCAGACTTTAATTTTCCTCCAAAAGTAACAAATTCCTCCAACAAACCATCTAATCGAAAAATATACCCAATAAAAAACCTCCCACCCAAAAGGGAAGGAGGTTGTATTGTGGTTTGTATAGACGGTGCGCGCACCGTCTATACGGTTTATCAGATTTATGGAGACGCGATGAATCGCGTCTGTACTGTAGCTGATGAATTTCTTACATCATGCCGCCCATACCACCGCCCATAGGAGGCATAGGAGGCATTGGGTTTTCTTCTTTCTTGTCTGCAATTACGCATTCAGTTGTTAAGAACATGCCTGCGATAGAAGCAGCGTTCTCAAGAGCTACACGAGTAACCTTAGCAGGGTCGATAACACCTGCAGCAAAGAAGTTTTCGTAAACATCAGTACGAGCATTGTAACCGAAGTCGTCTTTACCTTCTTTTACTTTTTGCACGATAACTGCACCTTCTTTACCTGCGTTTGCAACGATTTGGCGAAGAGGTTCTTCGATAGCGCGTTTAACGATTTCGATACCAGTAGTTTCGTCTTCGTTTTCGCCTTTTAGGTTATCAAGAGAGCTGATAGCACGGATATATGTAACACCACCACCAGGTACAAACCCTTCTTCGATAGCAGCACGAGTTGCGCTTAATGCGTCATCTACGCGGTCTTTTTTCTCTTTCATTTCAACCTCTGAAGCAGCACCTACATAAAGAACAGCAACACCACCGGCCAATTTCGCTAAGCGCTCTTGAAGTTTTTCGCGGTCGTAGTCAGAAGTAGTTGTAGCGATTTGAGCTTTGATTTGTTGAACGCGAGAGTCAATCGCATCTTTAGCACCTGCACCGTTTACGATAGTTGAGCTGTCTTTATCTACAGTTATTTTTTCTGCAGTTCCTAACATGTCAAGAGTTGCAGTTTCAAGTTTTAATCCTTTTTCTTCGCTGATAACCACACCACCTGTAAGTACAGCAAGGTCTTCAAGCATTTCTTTACGACGGTCACCAAATCCCGGAGCTTTCACCGCACAGATTTTTAATGAACCACGCAAGCGGTTAACAACCAAAGTTGCTAATGCTTCACTGTCAACATCTTCAGCAATGATTAAAAGAGGTTTTCCTGATTGAACAGCTGGTTCAAGGATAGGAAGCATGTCTTTTAAGTTAGAGATTTTTTTGTCGTGGATAAGGATGTATGGGTTTTCCATTTCCACTTGCATTTTTTCCGTGTTAGTAACGAAATATGGAGAAAGGTAACCACGATCGAACTGCATACCTTCTACTACTTCAACAGTAGTTTCAGTACCTTTAGCTTCTTCTACAGTGATAACACCTTCTTTAGTTACTTTAGACATTGCATCAGCAATCAGTTTACCAATTGTGGTGTCATTATTAGCAGAGATAGTTGCTACTTGTTCAATTTTACTGTAGTCATCTCCAACTTCTTTTGCTTGAGCTTTAATGCCCGCTACAACAGATGCTACTGCTTTGTCGATACCGCGTTTTAAGTCCATTGGGTTAGCACCGGCAGTCACATTTTTAAGACCCACAGTTACAATAGCTTGAGCTAAGATAGTTGCAGTAGTTGTACCATCACCTGCGTCATCATTAGTTTTAGAAGCTACTTCTTTAACCATTTGTGCACCCATGTTTTGGAACGGATCTTCTAATTCAATTTCTTTAGCTACACTTACACCATCTTTAGTGATGTGTGGTGCACCAAATTTTTTCTCAATAATTACATTACGACCTTTAGGTCCTAGAGTTACTTTAACAGCATTTGCTAATTGGTCGATACCGCTTTTTAATTGGTCGCGAGCATCAATATCGAATTTAATTTCTTTAGCCATGATTTTTTCAGTTAATAATTAATAGTTAATAGTTTTTTGCCGTCGGCGATATTGGTAGATATTTGTCTAATCGACGATATTGTTCTTAATATCAGCGAAGCGAATATCTAGTATCGCGAAGCTAGATTCGTTACGATAAAATTCCTAAAATGTCTGATTGACGCATAATCAAAAATTTCTCACTATCGAATTCCAATTCAGTGCCGGCGTATTTTCCATAAAGAACCGTGTCGCCTGCTTTTACTACCATCTCTTCGTCTTTAGTTCCATTACCTACGGCGATAACTTCACCTCTTGATGGTTTTTCTTTTGCCGAATCAGGAATGATAATCCCACTTGCTGTTTTTTCTTCTGCTGCAGCAGGTTTTACTAGAACTCTGTCTGCTAATGGTTTAATACTCATAACTATTAAAATATTTAGGTTTATAAATTAAAATAAGAATTTACGGCAGCTAATTATCGAATATTGTGCCATTAAGGTAAGAATGTCAAAATTTCTAAGAAGAGGTGTAATGACTCGATTTTTGCTGACAGCTTGTCATATTGACACTAAAGAGATTGGCAGAGGTACCCCAATTTATAAATATCAAGGAGGAATAAGGATGGTTTTTTTCCTTTTATATTTTGTATGATCTTTTTTCGGAATAATTTAAAAATACCGGCAGTTATTCCTGTTAAATAGAGCTTTTTTAAGAATATGCCATATTTAAGCAGTTTTATCTCTTCTGCAAGGATCTCTAAAGGTAATATCTGTTGACCTATAAAGATGAGATTGTTGATACTGTCTTCTTCTTTCTTTAAAATTTGTTCTGGAGTTTCCAGTCCTATATGAATAAGTGGATTGTCTATATGGTAAATCTTAACTCCAAGTTTTTTTAATTCAATACCAAACAGCGTGTCTTCGTGACCGTAAATGGTAATTTGTTCGTTAAAGCGTATTTTCTCAAACAGCGTTTTGCTGATCAAGAAATTATTACTCATAAATGAGTGGTAAGGCGATACTTGTCTTTCGCTAGCAGGGATAACTTCTCTTTTGCTGCCATAATACCAATGCAAATATTGGTCGGAGTTGGTTGGGTCAGTTGATTCATAAAGTCTGCCACCACAAACTACAATATTTGCCTCTTTGCAAAAGGAGATGTATCGTTGAATGAAACTTTCGGTATGAGTTGTTGAGTCACAATCAAGGAAGAGAAGGTTCTCGTATTGTGCTTTTTTAGCTAGATAATTGCGAATCTTTGAGCGTCCTACATTTTCCGTAAGTTCAATGAATTGGCAATTTTGTAGTTCGTTGATCTTTTTATTCTCAGTAGCTGGTTGTGTTGAAAAGTCATCCATTACAATGATCTCGTAGGAAATGTTTTGGTTAAGTGCCTGTTGGTTTAGTTCATTGACCAAATCAAAACAATTGTAATTATATTCGGGGATGAGAATAGAAAGCATTCAGATAGTAAGAGTCTTAAGTGTAAATTTTCTTAAAGGCTCTCAAAGATAGCACGAAGTTTTAGTTCTTCTAATTCCCAGCAGAAATTATTGCTTAGTTTTTTTATACGCTCTGCATCTTCTTCAGTATGAGAATCCAACATTTCTGAAATTACCGAAGCAAGATACTGTGGTTCGTGATTGGATATTAAGCGTCCGGTATTGTTTGGTTTAACAATGTTTGCTATTTCAGGGAAATCTGTGGCTAAAATAGGTATTCCTGCATTCATAAAATCAAAAATGCGGTTTGGTAATGAATAGTAGTAACTAAGTCCATTTTTTTCTAAAAGACATAGGCCTAAGTTGGCTGATTGTGTATAAGCAGGTAGTTCTCGAGGCATTATCTTGCCTAGGAATTTCACCTTATCTTCAAGATGCATTTTGTGCACTTTGTGTTTTAGTTGGTGTATAATGTCCCCTTTTCCAATAATAACTAGTACGGCATTGTCAATATATGGCATGCTGTCAATCACCCATTCTAATCCGCGTCCAATATTGACCGCTCCTTGGTATAGTATGATTCTCTTTTCTCCATAATCAAGAGCATTTTCAGATACAATTGGGTTGCGGTATGGAACATTGCGAATTACTTTCATGTTTATCCCGTATAGCTCTTGGTAATGTTTTGATATGGAATCGCAAACAGTATAGGTATGTTTTAGTTTTGGAAAGATAAGTTTCTCAAGGCCTGTCCATACACTTTTTACAAAAGTGCGATTTGTAACTTCCGGAACTTCCGGAAATAATTCGTGTGCATCAAAAACGAGTTGCTTAGAACGAAGTTTTGAAACTAGAAAATTAGGGAGTAAAGTGTCTGTGTCATTGGCTAATAAAATATCTGCTCTTTTGAATAGTAGAATGAAAAATAAGCGCAGGTTTAATTCTGCATAAAAAAATACGCTTTTGCTGAATAGCATCGGTATTCTGCGAAATTCAAAAATAGCATCACACGAACCACTTTTCTTTGTTTTTGTGCCGATAAGTAGTACTTCGTATCCTGCATAATGGAGGCTAGAAGTAACCTTCTGAACCCGTTGATCTGTACAGATGTCGCTGCTAACTGATATGATAATTCTTTTCTTAGTTCTCATCAGATAGATAGTCTATGATTTTGCTATACAACATTCTGTAATTGTTGGGTTCGTCGGTAAGTAAGTTGTTGTGAAATAGTATTGATAGTTCACCATGGTGTCTTTTTGCCTGATTGATGATTTTTACCGCATGGTCATATGAATCAATGAAGCTCAAGTTCATGTATTCTTCTCTGGTTAATGTTACATCCATAATGTGAAGAGGGTGTAACAGAAGGTTAAGGTTAACTTCTTTCGTTTTAGGATTAATCCAGTTTACCGCATGAGTAGTTCCTAAACGGAATCCTGCAACATCAGGGTATCCATATGAAAAATCTTCTTTAATACCTGCTTCTATCAAGTTGTCAAGCTTATCGGCCTCTAAAGTACGAAGGTAGTGATGCCTATTGTAATGCACTTTGTGTTTTGAATACAGATCAAGTATGTTTTTCTCTTTGCATAAAACATGAGGATGTTTTTTTGAGTAATAGCTTCCGTGTAGGCCTATTTTAGCATGGTTATTTCTGCATAAATGAAACAGGCTTTCCACATCATTGCTGTCTAAACTGTACTTTGGATGGTCATATGTAGCCATTTTCTTTGTTGGCGACTTAAAGAAAAATATTGACTCAACCGGTGTTTCTGTAGTTTCAGAAAGTCGTTTGTTAGTAGCTAGAATCCACGGGTAAGAAAAGAATGGGTCATGAGCTACTTTTCCGCAAAAAGTTTTTAAAGCCGGAGAAATCTCATTTCCTTTGAGTTTGATAGTTCTGATAATAGAACCCATAATGTTTCGTATGTTTCTATATTTAAACGCCTGATCTACATCATGAGTTAAATAGATTTTTTTAATTCTATGTTCGGGTTGTTCAAATTTTATATCTTTCTCTTGAAGCCATTTTCTTAATAAAGCACCATATTCATCTACAATTGGTTTTTCAATAAAATCTTCTTTGTAAGCAATAGAGCTTTTTCCTAAAAAACGATCGTGTTCATCTCTAACATCTGGTTGTATCCATTCTTCATATTGGCTAAGAAAGAAATAGGCTGAAGCGATAATATCGGCATATACTACCAATGTGTTATTATGAACCTCGGTTTTTGATTCGCCGAAAAGGAAAGGTGTGTTTTCTATCTTTTGTAATGGAAGACTTGGTAGTGATGCTTTTGTTCCATATTGTTCGCTGTCAAAAAATCCCGAAGGTATGATAACTACTTTGTATTGGTCAAACTCATATTTGTTAGCTGTATAGCCCACTTCATGTAAAAACTTAGAGTTGTTGTCTAACTTCAAGTAGAAAGCTAATGATATATTTGATTGTTTCTT
>CAXXVQ010000009.1:0-806820 GCA_963662245.2 Paludibacteraceae bacterium
AGAGGTGTTAAATAGCACTTCATTAATAACTAAATCTCCCGATTTGGGGAAATATATTTCGGAAATAATTGAATCTTGAGGGATAATGATAGTGTCATTGTGAATGGTGTCTACAGAAGTAAAATCATATGCCTCACCGGTAATTTTGATATTATCAAAGAAATATGATTTCCCTTGCGTAGATGAATTTTTGCAAAGCACCCCCACATATTTTGATTCTAAATAAGTAGTATCAATAGTAGTTCCTTCAAGCGTAAAAGCTGAATCAGTTGATAATTTTGAATACAAACTCCACAAACCAGCACTATCTCGAGTCACTCTAACAGTACATTCAACTGGTTTCATATCAACTCTATCATCCAAGCCATCAATAATCTCTACCTGCTTTGTACTATCATTTCTATACAAGGAAATTTCATCCGTAGTATTTCCAATTTTCACAAAATATCCTTTTGAAGACAGTAATTCAGGATTGGAGGCAGTAAGTACAAACAAAGAATAATTTGATGAGGATGGGTTGTAGTTAATCTTGATGTCAGCTTGCCAAACTGCATTTTTAATTGCTTTCGATTCTGTACTCAAGTATGAAGTATCAGCAACCGAAATATTTAACTGCAACACACTATCTGCATTTACTATAAAATTCTCCGTTGTCCCTATCCAGCTAGGATTTTCAGTAAAACTGCCATCCGAGAAATCATCATCCACTTGAGAGAAGCCTTGAATGCAGGCTAACAGCATGAAAAATAGGAGAATTATGCGCATGAAACTTTCTAATTAATTGAAATGAACTAACTTTGCAAAACTTTTCTCATTTTGAGAAACGAATAACAAATATACAATTTAGTTTGAACTTTTTATCAAACCCTTTATTTTACTAAAATGAAAGTAGCAATTGTTGGTGCAAGTGGAGCCGTAGGTCAAGAATTCTTGCGCGTACTAGAAGAGAGAAATTTCCCAATGGATGAACTAGTGTTGTTTGGTTCATCGCGCAGTGCCGGAACTGAATATGATTTCAAAGGAAAGAAATATACGGTGAAGGAATTGGTACATGGAGATGATTTCAAGGGTATTGATATTGCATTTACATCTGCAGGAGCAGGTATCTCTAAAGAATTTGCTGCTGACATCACAAAATTTGGTGCGGTAATGATTGATAACTCAAGCGCTTTCCGTATGGATACCGATGTGCCTTTGGTTGTTCCGGAAGTGAACCCTGAAGACGCAAAAGATCGTCCTCGTGGCATCATTGCTAATCCAAACTGTACTACTATCCAAATGGTAGTTGCATTAAAAGCTATTGAAAACCTATCGCACATTAAACGAGTACATGTAGCAACTTACCAAGCTGCTTCGGGTGCGGGTGCTGCTGCAATGGACGAATTAGCAGAGCAATATGCACAAATCGTACGCGGTGAAGAGCCAACTGTTGATAAATTTGCTCACCAATTAGCATACAACTTAATTCCTCAAGTAGATGTTTTCACTGAAAACGGATACACTAAAGAGGAAATGAAAATGTATAACGAAACACGCAAAATCATGCACTCTGATATTGAAGTAAGTGCAATGTGCGTGCGTGTTCCTGCACTTCGTGCTCACTCAGAATCTATATGGTTAGAAACTGAGGCTCCAGTTTCTGTAGAAGCTGCAAAAGAAGCATTTGCAAAAGCTGAAGGCGTAATTCTACAAGATGACCCTGCAAACAAAGTATATCCAATGCCTTTATTTGTAGCAACAAAAGATCCTGTTTTTGTGGGTCGTATTCGTGAAGATTTAGCTAATCCTAACGGACTAACATTCTGGTGCGTGGGTGACCAAATCAAAAAAGGAGCTGCTCTTAATGCAGTACAAATCGCCGAATACCTTATCAAGGTTGGTGATGTAAAATAAGTTCTGAATCAAATTCACTATATGAAAGTGGCGAAGCTCGTTTGGGTTTCGCCATTTTTGTTACTGTATATAGCTCAGATTTTATATTTATAAATAGTTATATTTGTATGGACTTGGACATTAAACCAAACTCAATAATGTGTTATTAGCTTAAGATTAAATGAAAAAAGGAAAGAAAAATAAGAACTGGTATATATTTTTAATTGGCTGTATTTTATTCATTGTTCAAAGAAGAATATTTGAAAGAGATACAATTAACCATCCTGGATATTTATATTTTATCCTAACTACAGTTATTGACCTAATTCTATTCCTTTTATATCAAGTTTATAAAAAGGAAAAAATGTTAAGATGGGTAGATATTGCATCAAAATTAAAAGAATCATATGTATATATTTTTTCTCTTTTTGTTTTAATTACACCTATTCTGTTATCCACATTTGGAATGGTTAATTGGGCATATACTAAAGGTTCAGACATAAAAACAGATTCTTTTAAAATTATTCATATATCTGAAGGAACAGGTAAAAGCAAGGCTTCTATTCAGTATGTGGTTGATGGAAAAGTAAATGTATTTTCTGGGGCTCCAGAGATATATGATATTTTAAAGCAAAAGAGAAATACAGATATTGATGCCTTTTTTATTGTAAGATATAAAGAAGGACTGTTTAAAACATATATAATTAATGATTGGTCTTTTGCGGTAAATAAAAAAGAATCGTTATGAGAATGTATCTCACTATAATTTCAGTAACAATCTTATTCTTAATGTCTAGTAATAGATTTCGTGTTGAAAATCTAGAAAGTCATCAAGTTGCCTTTGGTGAGTTACCAAAAGAGATACAAAACTCTCTATTAAAATTATCAAACACTAAACATTATCTTAAAAAAATAGCTGATAGCCAAGATTTAAAGCCAAGAATAAATTCTAACTTAATATCTTTAGATGGGGAGTTTACATTAGAAGACGAAAAGTTGGGTCCTTGGACCAGTTCTAAAACTCTTACAGATAAAAATAGAGGGATAATATATAGAATAAAGGCAGGAACACCATCTCCATTGATAATACATAATAATATGTTATTCATCCCAAATGACTATAATATTTTGCATGGAAATCGAATAACTAAAGCAATATTTACAAGGTACTCGTTACTAAATACTTTCTCTGCATATACTAGCAAATTAGTTTTTTATATTTCATTCATCTTAATTGTATTTCTAGCACTACGCCAAGTCGGATATAAAATCTGGAGATAATTCAATATAATTATGAAAAAACAAACTAGAAATATATTAATTGGGATAGGAGTTCTCTTTGTATTGTTCTTTACTATTGGAGGACATTTTATAAATAAGCATTACCATGAAAATATAAAAAGTCATCCTCAGATGTATTGTTATGAATATTTTAAAGGAAACGAGAATCCTGTTTCTGTACTAATAATTGAAGACTTAAGTTTAAAGAATCATTATTTGGAATATTATCATGAATTAGAAAATGGGAAAGAACCATACTTACATAATGATATTCCATTAAAAGGGATGCCACAATACAGTCCCGTTTATGTAATCAAGTACACTCCAGACAGCATATTAGCAAAAGTGGTCAGCTATTATGATCGAGGTGCAAAATTTGGAGGAAATTTCACAAAAGGCTGGGTATACGCAAAAACTTTACATAAAGATCCACCGCAAGAATAAATCTTGACAACAATATTTTAGACCTCCCCCTAACCCCCTCCATGTGGAGGGGGAACAGAACTGCAATAGCAAACCTTATCCTAACTTGGGGAGGTCGACTTAAAATCATCAACAAAATTCTCATTCTTCCCTTTTTTGTTAAAAATAGTCAACAACATAAATATTTTCCTTTGGAAATTGTTTATGTTGGAAATTGTATTTATCTTTGTATCATCAATCAAAGAATAACACACTTTAAATATGGAATGTATTTGTATAATAAAAGATATTTATAGAGCTATTAGCGATTTTGAAGAGAAGTTTGATAACTCATTTGGTATTTGCATTAATGAAGGCTTAGTACTTTGCTCTCTGAAAGACAAACAACTATCATCAAGCGAAATTGCAGAACATGCCGGATTAAAATTATCACATGCATCCAAACTAATAAAATCGGTAGAAGACAAAGGATACATTAACCGCTCTATAGGAAATAGTGATAAACGATATATGAACTTTGAACTTTCTGAAAAAGGCATAGAGATGCTAGCAAAAATTCAAAGCAACCCTTTAGATATTCCAGAATTATTACAACCGATTTTCAAATGCAACCAAACATCTACTCAGGGTATCAAGTGGTAATTTAAAAATTGATATAGTATGAAAAAGACATTAATCCTTGCTTTTGCCTCAGTATTGCTACTAGCATCATGCGGCAATAACAAGCAAAAAGAAGAGAATAAACAAGAAACACAAATAGAAACTAAAAAAGAAAAAACCATGAAAGCAATTCATTTAACAAAAGAAGAATTCTTGAAAAAAGTGATGAACTATGAGGAAAACCCAACAGAATGGAAATACCTAGGTGACAAACCTTGTATTATCGACTTCTACGCAGATTGGTGTGGGCCTTGTAAAGCAGTAGCTCCAGTTTTGGAACAACTTGCTGAGGAGTATGACGGCAAAATCTATGTGTACAAAATCAACACTGAAGAACAACAAGAACTTGCAGCAGTATTTGGTATTCAAAGCATCCCAACTATTTACTTCTGCCCAATGGATGAAAATCCACAAATGGCACAAGGTGCTCTACCTAAGTCAGCTTTCAAACAAGCTATTAGCGAAGTACTTAAAGTACAAGAATAAATAAATCGCAGGTACCAACCAGAATATATTACGCCCCTACGGGGGCACAAAATATTAAACGATGAAAAACAAGATAAAAGATTACCTAAAGAAGAACCTAATCACTCTGATTGGGATTCCCGTTGGAGCTCTAGGAGGCTATCTGTATTGGCACTTCATAGGATGTAATTCCGGTGCGTGCCCAATCACAGGCGACCCTCTAATCAGCTCTGCTTATGGTGCAATACTTGGGGCTCTTTTGTTTAGCTCGTTTAAATCTAAAGAATAATTTTTCGTATTGATAATCCCAAAGATTTTTTAAGATGAAGGTGATAGAATATTTTAAAAGCTGGACATTTGACCGTTACTTCCGAATAATAATTGCTGCAATGATTGCCGCATATGCCATAGATTCTGAGCAATACGGGCTGTTGCTTGCATCCGGGTGGTTTGGGTTCCTCGCTTTCACAAATATATCCTGCTGCGGAGTGGGTGGTTGCAAGACTACTCCAAAACAAAAAAACACGGAGACTCAAAACGAAGAAATAACTATTAACTACGAAGAAATAAAGTAAAACAATATGGAATCTTCAAAATTTAATGAATTGGTTGGAAGCGACCAGCCTATAGTTATCGATTTTTACGCTCCTTGGTGTGGACCTTGTAAAGCCATGGGACCTGTACTTGAAAACTTAAAGGCGAGAGTAGGCGACAAAGCTAAAATCGTAAAAATAGATGTAGATGACAATCAAGACTTAGCTCTTCAATTAGGAATTAGAAGTGTACCTACACTAATGATTTTTAAGAATGGTGAAGTAAAATGGAAGAAGATTGGCATTAGCAATGTCAGTGAAATGGAAACCGAACTAGCAAAACTATAAATCGCTACAAAACTCGTCTCTTTTAGGGACGAGTTTTTTAAAACATTAAAAATGAAAACTAAGTTGAATGTTGGCAATATGCAGTGCGCACATTGCGTGAGTACTATCAACAGCAATTTATTAAAAATAAACGGAGTATTTGGTGTAGAGGCCAATATCGCTGAAAAAAATATTGTTGTTGATCATACTCCCGATGTAAGCTTTTCGGAAGTAAAATCCATTCTGGAAGAGCTAGGCTACTCTGCTTCAGATATTGACACATTTGGTCATAAAGCTGAAGATTGGGACAAGAATGACCGCCGCGTGGCTATGGCAAACAAATTTGTTCGCCGTGTAATGGAACTGATGCCAATTGAAGAAAACATGACATTAATGGATTTTGGCTGCGGAACAGGACTTGTCGGACTACAATTTGCTCCTTATGTAAAACAATTGGTCATGGTAGATAATTCACCGGGCATGCTAGCTGTTTTAGTGAAAAAAGTGGGCGAAATGGAACTTGAATCGGTAGAGGTTGTAGGCCCAAGCATCAAAGCATCAGCAACTGAAAAAGTTGATGCAATTGTTTCGCAAATGGCATTTCACCATGTGGAAAATACTGACGAGGTGCTACAACAAATGTATGACAAACTGAATCCGGGGGGATTTATTGCAATTGCAGATTTAGCAAAAGAAGATGGAAGTTTTCATCCTGAAAAAGTACCACATAATGGTTTTGATGAGCAAACGCTTTGCAAAAGCATGAGTAACATAGGCTTTCAACTTCATCTGTGCGAAATCTTCAATACCATACAAAAAGAGACTGAACAAGGGCTTAAAAATTTTCAACAATTTTTAATCATAGCAAAAAAATAAAACGAAATGGCAATTAAAGTTAGCAAATACGCGTGTCCACAAAATCACCGTTGTCCGCTGTTGAATGTGTGCCCTACCGGAGCCATTACTCAAAACGGAGTTGGTTTACCACAAATTGATGAGTCAAAATGTACTAACTGCGGCAAATGTATCCGCTATTGTGCCATGGGCGCAATGCATTTTGAATAGTAGTTTATAACAAACAAGAAAGAGAGAGAGAGAAAACCGAGTGAAGCAATTCATTCGGTTTTTTAATTATAACTTTGTGAGATTTATAGAAAACTCCGAAGGAGTGTAACATTAATAACCCCGTATGAAATGCGGGGTAACTTATACTAGAAAAACCCCAACCCCGAAGTGGGTTGAACCCTTTCAGGGCTCTGTTAAAGTGGATTATCTTTTACCCCACATTCCGCATCACTTCATATGGGGTTATTATAATTTAGCCCTTTGGGCAAGTAATAAATACATTTTCAACATGAAGAAAAAGAAAAATCGAATCACGCAAGATGATTACATCCGAGCCGTGAAAAAAGCCAATCGGGAGATTGAGCTTGAGAACAGTACGGGATTCAAAGCAGTAACAAGAATCCACAAGTCTAAAAAGGCTTATAATAGAAAGGAGGGGAAGAAAATAGATTTCGACCCCTCCTTTATTTCAACCAATTAACTTAACTCTATTTGTCTGAAAGATACGAAGCAATACCCTCTTGGGTTGCTTTTAATCCTTTTTCTCCTTTGTGCCAGTTAGCCGGACACACTTCTCCGTTTTCTTCAAAGAATTGTAGCGCATCAACCATACGGATAACCTCATCCACACTTCTGCCTAGAGGCATATCATTTACCACTTGATGTCTAACCACACCTTCTTTATCAATTAAGAATAAACCACGGTATGCTTGAGGGTTTCCTTCAAATACCAATGATCCATCTTCACTCACTTCAAAGTCACCCGCTAATACATCATAATTACGAGAAATAATCATGCTTGGGTCTGCCAAAAGAGGGAATTTAACTCCTTTGATACCACCATCGTTTAAAGGTGTTTGTAACCATTTCCAATGTGAGAAGCCTGAGTCAACAGAAGCTCCAATCACTTGTACATTCCGGCTTTCAAATTCGGCAATCTTATCTTGAAATGCGATAATCTCCGTTGGGCACACAAAAGTAAAGTCTGCCGGATAGAAGAATAATACCACATATTTTCCTTCATAGTCACTCAATGAGAAATTATCTACAATCTCTCCCCCATTCACTACAGCTGTTGCTGTAAACTGAGGTGCTTTTTTTCCTACTAATACTGACATAGTTTTATTATTTTTGGTTTCAATTATTATTTTCTGATTACAAATATATGTATTTCTGTATTTAATTACCTAATCAAATACAATTATTTATGTTAAAAAATATAATTAATGAGTAAATCAGTTATTTACACAAGTATAAGACAAATAGAACCACCCTTTTGTTGCAAAAAAAGAAAGAAAACCTATCTTTATATACATCTAAAATTTTAGCAATATGAAACAATTAACTGTAGTCCTATTATTGATGGCTTTTGGCATCACCTCATACGCAAAAGACGGCAATAAAACAGATGGAACC
This sequence comes from Paludibacteraceae bacterium, assembly GCA_963662245.2. Taxonomy (GTDB): domain Bacteria; phylum Bacteroidota; class Bacteroidia; order Bacteroidales; family Paludibacteraceae; genus JAFGVL01. Next base: position 8,043 of record CAXXVQ010000009.1, read on the forward strand.
TCTGGAGCTACTGCTTCAAAAGAAGAATGGAAGCAAGAAAAAGTAACTGTAATCATCCCAAAAGAATGTAAGATAGGAGCTGAGTTTCAGATGAAACTAATTTATAACTCTAAGTCATCTATTAAGCTTGTTGAAGACAGTGACATCTTCCAGGTTCTAAAAAAAAGCTCTTCTTCAAAAGTCTCAAATAACATTATCACACATGAAGACAGCTATACCATTGAAGCAATACGCGATGGTTCTTACAGAATAGACGAAATTCTTTTTGAAAGCATCCCTGAGAATCTCCATGTCGACCCAATTAACTTTAAAGTCAACTATTAAACTATACAACTATGGAACCATCATGTTTTAACGGAACAAGCTGTCCAATTACAGCTCACCCACAAATCTTTACAGTTATTCTCATTCTTGTATTAATTGACCTTATTCTTAAGGGATTTGCGCTTTGGCGTGCAGCAAGACTAAAACACACAGCTTGGTTTATTGCAATATTGATTATTAATTCTGTTGGAGTTTTGCCTTTGATTTACTTATTGATGGTGCGAAAAGAGAAAATTAAAAGCGAAGAGAAAGTAGACCAATAATCCAAACCCCAATGAATGTAATATTAAGCGCCGGATTATTAATTTTTGTAGGATATATCTTTGGTGAGTTAGCTGAAAAAATAAAGCTACCAAAGATCTCCGGCTATATTATTGCCGGGTTACTACTAAATCCTCAGTTATTTGGATTAATGCCAAGCAAATTTGTTGGGCACACAAATTCTCTGCTAACAATTGCGCTATCATTTATTACATTCTCAATTGGAGGTTCACTTTGCATCAAGAAGCTAAAAGCTACCGGCAAAGCAATTATTATCCTTACCATACTGGAATCTCTAGCAGCATTTCTGTTTGTATTCATTATTTTGTTCCTTAGTCTATACTTCTTTATTCCCATTTTTGATTCCTTATATGTGATGATTGCCGTCAGCTTAGTACTAGCATCATTAGCTGCACCTACAGATCCTTCGGCAACTCTTGCAGTAATACAAGAGTACAAAGCTAAAGGTGAAGTAAGTTCAACAGTATTAGAAATTGCTGCTTTTGATGATATCATTGGTATAATTATTTACACACTAGTTACAGCATTCGCCAAATTCTTTTTAGGGTCTACACAATTAAACTTTGGCAAAACACTGCTGGGAATGGGTGAAGGAATTGCTGGAGCAATTATTATTGGAGGAATAATCGGATTGCTATTTAATTTATTGATTAAGGTGTTCAAAAAACAAGAAGAAGGCACATTAATCGTTTTGACCTTCGGACTAATATTATTAAGCTACGGTATTTCTGAATATTTTGGCTTTGAATCCTTACTTTCTACAATAATGCTTGGAACTGTTGTCGTAAATTATAATTCGGCTTCTGATAAAATATTCAAGCTGATTGAACGCTATACAGATGAACTAATATTCTTGATTTTCTTCACTTTGTCAGGCTTAAATCTAGATATAGTTTCTATTTCCGGCAGTTATATAATAATCATAGCCATATACATTATTGCAAGAGTAATTGGTAAGTTCGCAGGAATATATAGTGGTTCTGTAGTAACGCATAGTAGCCTAAAAGTAAAAAAATACACAGCAGGAGGGCTTATTCCACAAGGAGGTATTGTTATTGGTTTGGCAATTCTACTCACAAAAGACCCAATTTACAAAGACACAGCTCCAATAATTATGAGTATTGTTATTGGAGCTGCCCTCATTCATGAGATCATTGGTCCAATATCATCAAAATTATCTTTGAAAAAAGCTGGTGAAATTAATTCATCAAACTAGAAAATCAACAGTTTCTCCACAACTTATCAACAGCTTATTAACAAGCAATAAGAATTTTGTACTTTCGTGAAAAATGATTTCAGAACGACATGAAACTACGAATATATAAGCTTTTAGTACTATTAATTATAAGCACAAGTCTTTGCTCTCAAACAGGAACTAACACATTTATCAACAGTTCTAATCTTAAACGAGCTAATATCAGCTTTTTGGTAAAAGATGTACAAACGGGAAAAACCATTGCCCAGCATCGTGCTGATAAAAATACCGTCCCTGCTTCCACGACAAAATTGGTTACGACTTCTACAGCTTTAGAGCTATTAGGCCCAGATTTTACTTTTGAAACAAAACTTCAATATGATGGATCTATCGAAAATGGGACTCTAAAAGGAAATATCTACATCCTTGGTGGTGGCGACCCAACTCTTGGCTCCAAACATATGGGAGATAGCCTTTTCTTGGAAAAATGGGTTAATGCCATAAAAGCTCTAGGTATTAAAAAGATTGACGGAACTGTGTGCGGAGATGCTAGCATCTTTGATACGGAAGGCATCTCCCCAAAATGGTCTTGGGAGGACATGGGGAATTACTACGCTGCCGGCGCTTATGGAATTTCCATTTATGACAACACTTACAAAGCAGTTTTCAAAACGGGAGCAATTGGCAGTACTCCACAAGTAATTAGAACAGAACCGGAAATGGCTGACCTAAATTTCCAACTATATTTAAAAGCTTCGGATACTAAAAAAGATAACGCTTACTTCTATGGGGCTCCATTTTGCAATGAACGCTCTGTATATGGCGAGATACCTGCCAACCGAATCGAATTTGTTTCAAAAGGCGACATCCCAAATCCACCGCTATATGCAGCACAAGTATTAACGACTGCATTAAAAGCAAATAGCATTTCAATTAGCCAAAAAGCAAGTTTTACCTTCACTCATGAAAAAAGTAAAAGAACTAATATCTTGAGTCTAAACTCGCCTCCACTGAAAGAAATTATCCGTAATATCAACGAGAAAAGCAACAATCACTACGCGGAACACCTTTTCCGTTACATCGGTCTGCAAAAAGAAAGAACTGCTTCAAATGAAGGCGCAGTAAAAGTCATCAAAGACTTTTGGAAAAGCAAAGGACTAGACATTAATGGACTCACAATGTATGATGGCTGTGGACTTTCACCAAACAATGCCATTTCAGCAGAATTCTTTGTCGATCTTCTTACTTACGAAGCAAATAAAAGCCCATATGCTGAAGATTTCTTGGCTTCCTTGCCAACAGCAGGAGTAGATGGCACAATTAAAAATCTGCTAAAAGGAACTCGCCTTCAAGGGAAAGTGAGAGCAAAAAGTGGAAGTATTTCCGGAGTACAATGTTTTGCCGGGTACATCCTTTCAAATAATAAAAAGTATGCCTTTGCCGTTTTAATTAATAATTACTCAGGTTCACGCAGTGCAACTATAGATAGCATTGAACAGTTACTTCTTAGCGTAGAAAAATAAATTAACCATGTCGAGTACAATACATATACCGGAAACCAATTCTACCAACGAACATCTTAACGCTTTGCTTAAAAGTGAAAAGCTAGATGAAGGCTCTATTCTTTGGGCAGATTTTCAAACGGCAGGAAAAGGACAGATTGGAAATTCATGGGAATCTGAGCAGGGAAAGAATCTTACATTCAGCATGGTTCTTTACCCAAACTTCATAGAAGCAAACCAGCAGTTTATTCTTTCAAAGCTGGTTTCTGTCGCTATAACTGAGGTTTTAAGCGATGAAATCTATGAGCCAGTACATATTAAATGGCCAAACGATATTTATGTAGGAAACAAAAAAATTGCTGGCATCCTTATTGACAATGTCCTTACCGGGAAATACCTAAGTCAAACCATTATTGGAATTGGGATTAATGTAAATCAAGAAAAATTTTTCAGCAATGCACCAAACCCGATCTCTTTAAAACAAATTACAGCAAAAGAGTTTCACCTAAATGAATTATTGAAAAAGATAAAAGAGAAAATTATCTTGTACTACATAAAAGCATGCAATTATGATGAGACTGAAATAAACGAAAAATATCTTGAACATCTATTTTGGAAAGATGGCTACCATACTTTTGAAGATGACAACGAAATATTTGAAGCTAGAATCAAAAACATAAAATCAACAGGCCACCTTATCCTTGAAAAAAAAGATGATATAGAAAAGGCCTACGCTTTTAAAGAAGTGAAATTTATGCTCTAGAATATATAAATGTTGCATATTGTTAATAAGTTTCCTAAAAATTTCATTGCGTTAACATAAAATCCCATATTTTTGCTTTTTTTCCCACAAAATTTTATTAAATTAATAGCATCGAAATCAACCTTAAACTATAATGCCATGATTCTAGAAATCTTCCTTAAGACTCCCGGAATAGTTGGAGTAATCTCCGCAGTAATTCCGACAGTTGCCTTTTTAGGGCTTCTGATATACTTTGTATTTATTGCGCCCCGCAGAATCCCAAAAGCTAAAATTGTTGATATTAAAGACGAATTTTACATTATTGGTGTAGCGGCTAAAACATCTAAAGAAACTTTTGCCGAGGATGATTTATTACTTTGGAAAGAATATAAAAGAGTTAGAGAGAAAAAATTAGTTGAAAACAAAAAAGAAGAACATAGTTTTGTCGCTGCAAAACTTTCTTCAGAAAACTATGACCATTTCGAATATATCATCGGCGATATTGTAGAAAACCTCAACCATGTTCCTGTAGGAATGAGAGGTATTAAAGTTACTCCATCAAAATATGTATGTTTTCCGGTAACTATCAAAGATGAAAAATCATGGGCTGCTGCCATTGACAGAATTGAAAAACATATTCATAACAAATGGTTACCTAAATCGCCTTATGAACTAGATACTAAAGCAGTGATTTCAGAACTACAATATCATGACAAACGCTCTGAAGAAATCACTCACACGATGAAATTCTACATGGCCATCCGACCAAAGTCAAAATAAATTCTCTCACGAGAATGACACCCCTGCTAAAATTACAGCAGGGGTATTTTGTTTTAATAGGCACAATATTTGGTACTAAACATTTTCAATATAACTCAACAAAATATGACTCTATTTCGTTAAATTTGTATTATGAAACGGCTGATAATCACATCAATATTACTCATAAGCTTGGCAAATTTTAGCAGCTCTGCACAAATTTATGTCAATGAAAAAGGTCAACGCCTAATGGAAATGCAGGTATTGACTAATGGGGATACTATATACTTAGCCAATCTACATACTGCATATTGTTTTCCAGTAATGAAGTTTAAGAATAAAAAACAAGAAAAGTTTTATTGGAAAACAGTCAGAGATGTAAAAAAAACACTACCATACGCTAAAATAGTTGGCAAAACATTAAATCAAGCCAATGACACTTTAACAAAGCTTCCGGATGACAAAGCTAGAAAAGCTTATCTGAAACAACTTGAACGAGAAGTGAAGAAAAAATATGAACCTGAAATGCGTAAAATGACATTTAGCCAAGGGAAAATGCTAATTAGACTTATCAACCGTGAAACAGAATACACCTCATACGAACTTATTAAAATGTACAGGGGAACCTTCACAGCAATGTTTTGGCAAGGAATGGCTAGGATTTTTGGAACAGATTTAAAACAAGAATATGACGGATCAGATAAAGACAAAATTATTGAACGAGTTATCGTTTTGGTCGAAGCTGGTCAACTATAAAAACTGCTACAAATAAAATATTACAAGGGATGAGCATTAGCCATCCCTTATTTTTTGGTTCTAGCATTCATTTTCATACCTTTGCCAACCAAAATTAAAAATTATAACCATGGCATTACAATGCGGTATTGTTGGTTTACCTAATGTTGGAAAATCAACTCTATTCAACTGTCTTTCAAACGCAAAAGCACAATCTGCAAACTTTCCTTTCTGTACAATTGAACCTAATGTTGGTGTAATTACTGTTCCTGATAAGCGACTAAATAAACTTGCAGAATTAGTAAAACCTCAACGAATTGTCCCTACTACTGTAGAAATTGTAGATATTGCAGGACTAGTAAAAGGAGCTAGCAAAGGAGAAGGTTTAGGAAATAAATTCCTAGCAAACATTCGCGAAACAGATGCAATTCTACATGTACTTCGCTGTTTTGATGATGACAACATCACCCATGTAGATGGATCAGTAAACCCTGTGCGCGACAAAGAAATTATTGATACTGAACTTCAATTAAAAGATCTTGAAACAGTAGAAAATCGCATCACAAAAATCAAAAAACAAGCACAAACCGGTGGAGATAAAGCTGCGAAAGCTGCATACGATATATTATTACAATATCAAGAAGCTCTAACTCAAGGAAAATCCGCTCGCACAGTCCATCTTGAGAAAGAAGAAAAAAGCGTTGTTGCTGACCTTAACCTACTTACAGACAAACCGGTTATGTATGTATGTAATGTGGACGAAGGTTCTGCCGTAAACGGGAATGCATATGTCGAAGCTGTTCGTGAATCAGTTAAAGATGAAGATGCCGAAATCATCATTGTCGCTGCTGCAACAGAAGCGGACATTGCAGAGCTAGAAACTTACGAAGAACGCCAAATGTTCCTTGAAGAAGCAGGTTTATCTGAATCAGGAGTTTCAAGACTAATCAAAGCAGCATATAAACTATTAAAACTTGAAACATACTTTACATGTGGTGTACAAGAAGTTCGCGCATGGACATACCTAAAAGGCAGTAAAGCCCCACAATGTGCAGCCGTTATTCACACTGACTTTGAAAAAGGCTTCATTCGTGCCGAAGTAATAAAATACGATGATTTTATTCAATATGGATCTGAAGCGGCTTGTAAAGATGCCGGAAAACTAAATGTGGAAGGAAAAGAGTATGTAGCTCAGGATGGAGATATTATGCACTTTAGATTTAATGTATAATAGCCTTTGACAAAAAATGTTTTAATTTATTTTTTTATATGAAAAATAAATTAACTTTGCTCTTCAATTTAACAATTGGATTTATTACTCAATTAAAATACAAAAAAGCATGAAAAAAGTAAGTTTATTAGCTGTTACAGCTATCGTTTTCGGAAGTTTAGTGATGTCATGTGGTAAAAAAGCAGAAGAAGCTCCTGCAGTAGATAGCCTTAGCGTTGACTCTGTAGCTGTAGTAGACTCAGCTGTAGTAGAAGAGCCTGTTGCAGAAGCACCAGTTGCTGCTCCTGCTGCAAAACCAGTTGCTAAACCAGTTGCTAAGAAAGAAGTAACTGAGCCTGTTAAAGAAGAAGCTCCTGTAGTAGAAGCTGCACCTGCAGCTGCGCCTGCTCCAGTTCAAGAGACTAAACCACAAACTCCTGCTCAAGCTAAAGCGGCAGCACAAGAAGCAGCTTCTCAAGCATTAACTCCTGCTCAAGCTAGAGCAGCAGCTAAAGCAGCAGCTTCAAAATAAGAAATATGAATCCTATTTTTTTATTAACTAATTAAATATCAATTATGAAAAAGATTATTTTTGCAATGTTTTTAGCTCTTGCAGCTCCAATCTTCATGACTTCATGTTCAGAAGATGATGAAGATTTAGTATTATCTGACTTATCTGGGTACACATTCTCAGGAACAGAAGGGTCAGACACTTATGCCATTACTTTTGATGCGTCAGCTCAAAACTTTACATTTAATTCTACGATAAGTGGTGAAACTCTTTCATATGGAGGAACATACTCAATTTCTGGGAAAAATGTAATCTTAGATTATGGCTTAGGTGTTACTGAAACATTAGAATCAGATGGACCAAAAACTTTAAATTATTATGGTATTGCTCTAGAAAGAGAATAATATTCATAAGTTCATAAAAAAGGGAATCAAATTGATTCCCTTTTTTTATGCTGTAAATCTTGCTACAAATAGTTCGCTGCTCTGCAGCTATATAGAGTATTAAATCAAAGGAAGTTGCTTCGACTTCGCTCAGCTACCGAGTTGGGTAATATTCTTTCAGGCGTGTAGTACCGTTCTCTTTGTAGCAAAAGATTATGCAATGAAATATGGTGCAGAGCACCGTACTATAAAGATTAATTTGTATTCTAAAAAAGGAAAACCTATTATCTGAAAAATAATTATCTTTATCTTTTCAAGTATCTAATCATACTTATGTCAAGCTATAAACCTCCACATAGTATCAGTTCGCGCATGGTAAATTTGGTTGCACAAATTACCGAGAAGCTTTCCCTTTTAAATTCTACTATAGATAGAGATTTGCGTTTACGCCGAATCAATCGCATACAAACTATTCACGGATCATTGGCTATTGAAGGTAATATGCTTAGCCCCGAACAAATCACAGCAATATTAGACAATAAGCCTGTAATAGGATCCATGCGTGAAATTCAAGAAGTACGCAATGCGATTTGTGCTTATGATAAATTCCAAGACTGGAATCCGTTCTCAATTGACGATATGTTAAATGCACACAAAGTTATCACTACGGGTTTAATTGACGAATGTGGAAAACTTCGCAGCAAAAGTGTAGGCGTAATATCAGGAACTGATGTAATTCATGTAGCTCCACCGGCAGAAAGAGTACCATACCTTATCTCTGATTTACTTGGCTGGTTAAAACAAACGGATGAACATCCGCTTATTGCCGGAGCTGTTTTCCATTACGAATTTGAATACATACATCCTTTTGCAGATGGTAATGGGCGTATCGGCAGACTTTGGCAAACGCTTTTTTTAAGTAAATGGGATGTCCGCTTTGCACACTTACCTGTGGAGAATCTCATTTATCAAAAACAACAGGCATACTATGATGCAATAAATAAAAGTACTCAGCTAACAAATTGTAGTCCATTTATTGAGTTTATTTTAGATGCGATCCTTGAAGCAATAAATGAGAACATTACCCAAGAAACTACCCAAGAAACTACCCAAGAAAAAGTACTGAATTCAATCAAGCAAAATTCAAGAATTACCCGAAATCAAATTGCCTCAGAAATAAACTGTTCCCCAGATTTAGTAAAATACCATCTTCATCAACTTACTAAAAAAGGCTTCATCAAACATGTAGGCTCTACTAAAGCCGGAGAATGGGTCGTTTTGAAATAATATTTATCCTAGCAAATTTGTTCAGCTTTTTTATTTCTGTGTAACCCCTATGGGGCAGTCATGGTCGGAAGAAAATATTTGCTTATAAATTACAAGCAGTTTAATAGCACGGTACGCTGCACCTAAAGAGATATCAAATATAAACCTTCTACCAATAGCATGGTGCGCTGCACCTTTAGCTGCATAGCAGCGTTTTATGGGTAGAAATCATTTTAGAACAAGAAATATGGTGCAGCGCACCGTACTATTAAAAAAAGCTTCCTTTCGCTTTATTATTTCCATAAAATCTTCCGACCACGACTGGGTGCGCTGCACCTTTTTGCTTTCATTATATTTTTTGCTACCAATAGCTCGCTGCTCTGCAGCTATTGTTCTGAGTTTAGGTGCGTAGCACCGTTCTCTTTGTAGCTACAGATTATGCAATAAATTAAATAAGGTGCAGAGCACCGTCCTATAGAAAATAATTTTGCATAAAAAAAGAGCAGCTCAAAACTTGAGATACTCTTTTTTTATATAGTAATCTTAAGAATTACTTATTATTTCTTTTTTGAACATTGTGGTAAATCTTCATTTGATTACCTAGGATTTTTGTAAAGCCTTTAACATCATCAGCAGTCCAAGCTTTATTTACTTCACCATACTCGCCAAAATCAGTCTTCATTAAGTCAAATGGACTATCAACCCCAACTAAAGTATAAGCTTTAGGACGAAGGCTTAAAATCACCTTTCCTGTCACATTGCCTTGTGAGCTTTCAAGGAATGATTCAATGTCACGCATAACCGGCTCAAGATATTGTGCTTCGTGTAAAAACATTCCGTACCAGTTACCTAATTGGTCTTTCCAGTATTGTTGCCATTTGGTCAAAGTATGCTTCTCAAGCATCTTGTGTGCATTGATAATCAACAAAGCACCAGCAGCTTCAAAACCTACACGACCTTTGATCCCTATAATGGTATCACCGATATGCATATCACGACCAATACCAAATGCGCCACCAATAGCCTCAACTGCATTAATAGCAGCAATCTTATCTGTGTATTTTGTACCGTTAACAGCTACAATCTCGCCTTTATCAAATTCAAGAGTAAGCGTTTCCTCTGCTTGTTTTGTTACTTGAGATGGGTAAGCTGCTTCTGGTAATGTTTGATCTGATTTAAGAGTTTCTTTACCACCAATTGAGGTTCCCCACAATCCTTTGTTAATAGAGTACTCCATTTTCACAAAATCAGCTTCGTAACCGTGATCTTTTAGATAGTTTATCTCGTATTCGCGAGTAAGAACCATATCACGAGTTGGCGTTAAAATCTTAATCTCAGGAGCTAAAATTTCAAATGTAAGGTCAAAACGAACTTGATCGTTACCTGCACCCGTTGAACCATGAGCAACATAATCAGCACCAATCTGTTTTGCATATTCAATAATGGCAATAGCTTGGAAAATACGCTCTGAACTTACTGAAATTGGATAAGTACCATTACGCAACACATTTCCGTACACCATGTACTTGATGCTTTTTTCATAATATTCTTGTGTAACATCTAGCGCAGCATGAGAAGCACTACCTAATCTATAAGCTCTTTCCTCTATAGTTTTTAGTTCTTCTTTACTAAACCCTCCGGTATTAGCGATGGCAGTATGCACTTCATACCCTTTTTCTTTAGCAAGATACATGGCACAAAAAGATGTGTCCAAGCCTCCACTAAATGCTAACAATACTTTTTCTTTCATACAATTTCTCTTTGTTTACCCCCTGAGGGTTAATATTTTACAAATTATTATTTTTCCTTTTTATGCTTAAGCGTAACCGCTGCAACAGGGATACTAAGAATTTTTTGAAAAACTTCTTTCCATGTCGTATGGTGCTCTTCATTCTTTTTTTGATTTTCTTGTACAGCCGGATCAAAAAGCATACCTGTACACAAGCACATTTTATTATTATTGCGCTGCAAAATATCAAAGTTCACACAAGCTTCACAACCTTTCCAGAACTCTTTATCATCAGTAAGTTCTGAGAAAGTAACCGGTTTATAACCTAGCTCTGAGTTAATTTTCATCACAGCCAAACCTGTAGTTAATCCAAATATCTTTGCATCAGGATATTTTGTTCTAGATAGATCAAATGCTTTTTTCTTGATTAGCTTAGCCAAACCATGTCCTCTGAAGTGTTCCACAACGATAAGACCTGAGTTGGCAACAAATTTCTTGTCGCCCCAAGATTCGATATAGCAAAAACCACCAAATTCACCATTAACGAAAGCAATAATAGCCTTTCCTTCTTCCATTTTTTTGTGGATGTATTCAGGAGAACGCTTTGCAATACCTGTACCACGAGCTTTAGCAGCTTTTTCAATGGTTTCAAGAATAGTGTCAACGAAAGCAAAATGGCCTTCATTGGCAACAAAAATTTCAACTTTGTCTTTTTGCATTAATGTAATAATAATTATCCCTTAATAGAGGGAATGATAGAGGATAAAACTTTAATCACTTTTTCTCGAGAAACACCTTCTCGCATTATTAATAAAATGGTATCATCACCTGCAATTGTCCCAATAAACTCAGGATTCTCACTCGTATCAATATCTGAAGCAATACCTGCAGCATATCCCGGTTTTGTTTTTATTACAGCCATGTTGCCTGAAAACTCAATCGAGACGAAACCCTTTTCAGCAAAAACCGTGTCAACCAGCTCTGTAGTACGCTTTGGAATACTATCTATTTCAATTGGTAAAATATACTTATACTCGCCTGTTTCTGTCGCTTGCTTTAGCACCTTCATGCTCTTCAAATCTCTTGAGAGTGTTGCTTGCGTTAACGAGAACCCTTTTTCATTAAGCACCTGCAACAAATCCTCCTGACTCCCAACAGAGCTGGTGCTGATAATCTCCCGAATCTTTTGGTGTCTTATTCTTCTGTTTTTCATGCCTTAATGATTTAAGGGAAAACAAGCTTTCCGATAAAAGAAAGCTTGTTTTAACTTTTGTATAAATATTCTAAATATTTTGCAAATTTATTCATTAATACAATACAAAATACATTTTTAGCAAAATTTTTAATGAAAATGAACTTTTTATACAAAAATCAGATAATAAGAACAATAAGAATAAAAAGGGCTCCCTCACAACTATAGAGCAAAAAAAAGTTGCCCTTCATAAATGAAAGGCAACTTTATATGTGGAATAAAGATTATTCTTATTCTTTTACACGCTCAACATACGAACCATCGCGAGTATCAATTTTCACTTTCTCACCTTCAGTCATAAACAATGGCACACGCACTTCAGCTCCAGTTTCTAATGTAGCAGGCTTCAAGGTATTTGTAGCAGTATCTCCTTTAAGACCTGGCTCAGTATAAGTAATTTGTAATACTACATGAGTTGGCATATCTGCATAAAGCACAGTTTCTGATTCAGCATGAACTACTACTTCAAGGATATCTCCTTCTTTCATGAAAGCAACACCATTAATCAAATCTTTTTTGATGATGATTTGCTCAAAATCTTCAGTATTCATGAAGTTATAACCCATATCGTCTTCAAATAAGTATTGGTAAGGACGACGCTCAATACGAACTTCCTCAATTTTTACTCCGGCATTGAAAGTTTTGTCAATCACACGACCAGTTACAACATTTTTCAATTTAGTACGCACAAAAGCAGCACCTTTTCCTGGTTTTACATGTAAGAATTCTACAATGAAATAAAATTGACCATCGATGTCAAGACACATTCCATTTTTAATATCTGCAGTAGTTGCCATAGGTTTTTTATAATTTTTATTGATAATTTTTATCCGTTTAAGGACTGCAAAAATAATCTAAATCATTCACATACAAAACATATTTGTACATTCAGCACAGTTTTTACAATTTTAATACATCCTTATTATCTCCTATTTGGGCTTTCAGGTACATTATGTATTTTTGCCTTCAAGAAAAACAATCTTTCCCTATGCAATTAATTATTGACTCACTTGAAAGCATCAGAAGCACTGCTCGTCAGTTTATTGACAATATTGGAGAGCATCGCGTTTTTGCGTTTTACGGCCCCATGGGAACCGGAAAAACAACCTTCATCAAAGCCGTTTGTGAAGAACTGGGTGTGACTGATGTAATTAACAGTCCAACCTTTGCCATTGTCAATGAATACCTAGGGGCTAAAAAAGAGCAAATCTTCCACTTCGACTTTTACCGCATTGAAACTGAAGAAGAAGCATATGACTTTGGTTACGAGGACTATTTCTACAGCGATGCATATTGCTTTATTGAGTGGCCGGAAAAAATTGCCGGTTTGCTACCCGAAAATTGCGTTTCAGTGGAAATCAGTGAAAATGAAGATGGAACAAGAATCGTAGATTTGAATTTCTAATCCCAAATAATAAACAATTAATACAATACGAATATGTTTTCAGGTGAATTTTTTCAACAAAGCTTCTATGGTGACACATTGGAAGATTGGATACTATCAGCACTAATTATTTTAGGCTCTGTCATTATAGGAAGATTACTGTATCTTTTTAGTTCAAAGGTTCTTAAAAAGCTAACTCAAAAAACAAAATCAAATATTGATGATATCATTATTGATATGTTAGAAGAACCGGTAGTTGCAGCTATTATTCTTGCCGGTTTTTGGTTTGGAATAGAACGATTACACTTGAGTGATAAAGTTGATGGTGTGATTGATACTATTTATAAAGTTCTAATAGTACTAAACATCGCATGGTTTGTGGCTCGCTTTGTGAAATCATTAATTGAAGAATACCTAATTCCAATTTCAGAACGAGAAGACAATAAACTTGACGAACATATCATTTCCCTAATCCAAAAACTTTTAACCACAGTAATTTGGGTACTAGGTATCATCATGGCCTTAAACAATGCAGGGGTTGATGTTGGAGCATTACTTGCCGGTCTGGGTATTGGAGGTTTGGCATTTGCCTTGGCGGCTCAGGATACTGTAAAAAATATCTTTGGGGGGTTCACCATCTTCACTGATAAACCTTTCCGCATTGGCGAATTAGTTTCTGTGGATGGTTTCACCGGAACGATAGAAGATATTGGCATGCGAAGCATTCGTTTACGCACATTAGCAGGCAGATTAATTACCATTCCTAACTACAAGATTGTTGACAGCAATGTTGAAAATATTACTCAGGAACCTGCTCGAAGAATCGAACTAAATCTGGGTCTGACTTATAGTACTAGCCATGAAAGAATGGAAGAAGCAATAGCTATCTTAAAAGATATGCCCAATAACATTAATTTGATAGATGAAAAAATTCTTGTTTTCTTTTCGGGTTATGGTGATTTCTCTCTAAACATTAAGTGCTTCTATTTTATCAAAAAAGAAAGTGATATTTTGGAAACACAATCAGTGGTTAACTTACATGTTTTAAAACAATACAACGCCAACGGACTAGACTTTGCCTTCCCTACACAAACGCTTTATGTGAATAAAGAGTCCTAAAATATGTCAATAGTTAGAAGGCTTAATCGAACTTTTGCTTGAGTCTTTTTTGTGTAATTTAGAAAATAAGTTTATTTGGACTAAAGTCCACATATATTGTAATAAAAAAATCCGTCGGTTAAAACCGACGGCAATAAATGTTAGTGTTTTTCATTGCCGTTGACTTTAGTCAACGGAAGAAGACATAAGACTAAAACTTGGGTTTTAACCCAAATAATTAATTACAAGTTGGAAAAATCCATCGCCATATTATTTTTACTATTCCTATGTATTATTGGCACATTGGCACAACCTCTTCCGCCAAAAAATAATCGTGTGGTGGTGACAATAGGTTGGCCTACTAATAAAACCTATGATGCATTAATTAAGGAATGGGCAAATGCTATTAATATCAAAGGAAGATATTATCATAACTTCAAAAACATCTTCTCTGTAGGAGGAGGTTTTGGTTATTCTAAATATGAGGCAGTGTGGAATGAAAATGTTTATTCCTCAAATAATCACACCTTAACTGAGCTAAATACTTTTGTCAGCACAGGGCTAAATATTAAACAAGACATTGTTTATTTCCGCCCATATGTGAATCTCGGATTTACGATTCTGAATACAAATATTGAGATTATGGAAGAGACAAACGGAACACCATATCTTGGTTTTGGAATGGATATGGATATTAGTTTTATTCCTGAAGTTCAATTAGGGGTAAATATGGGATACAACATCAACTTTAAATCATTGAACTTTGATACAACTGGACTAAATGTTGACCCAAATAAAATTAGATACAACGACAAAACTATTAATAGCTTACATGTTGAACTTAACCTTGCTTATTGCTTTTAAAATAAATCATCAATTTGCAAACGAAGCTGTCCTTTAATAACTCCTCCCACAATTATAGATTTATTTGTAATGGTAATCTTATCAAAAGATATTTTACTTAACCTCCCTCTCAAAGTAATTCCCTTAGCTAATTTATACTCCTTAAGAAAGTCATTTCCAGAAGTCAACATCGCATCAATTTCAGAACCCAATGGAATCTCTAACATTGGCTCTATTTTCTCTAAAAATTCTTTATGCAGTAACCAGTTAGCTGATTTTAATAAGGTATTGCGTGTTTTTAACTCAAAATCTAAGTCTTTGATCATTAACATACGCGAACTTTCATCATAATAAGGCTTGCCAATACAATAAAAAGTTCCATTTGCAGAACCTGACACTGCTACTTGCACCACAAGATTATCTCCCTGACCAAAAAAACTCAGACTATCAATCATTACCCTTTTACCCGACTGAGAAAATTCCTGACCAACAACCATCATTCTAGCTATATGACCTAACTTTTTATAGCTTACTGCCACATTTGAATACACAGAAAAATCCGGTATGAGACAATTCACTAATTTATATTCAGGCAGTTTTGTTTTTGCTTGCGCTTCAGGTTTAAACGCCACGGTAGTCTCTACATAACTATCAAATGAAAAGCCAATCTTCATTCGATTACCAGTACCCACAATCGGTGTCGAACAGAAAGCTACAGGTCTAATTTTTAGCCAAATATCATGATCTTGCTCAATTTGTATTGGGTCTTGTAACTCTGCCCATGTTTTTTGCATAGTAGATTGCAGATCAAATTCTTCTGCTATAATTTTGTCAACTGTTTTTGCAATCTTTCCTTTTAATGAAAGTATAATAAGGTCAGCAACCATCGTAACCGGAACATTAACTCCGGCAGCCGTTATATATGGTTTTTTAGTCCATTGGTACTTATCAATATTAGTTTTAGTAATAATTTTCCAACTTTTATCTACCCCAAAAACAATAGATGCTTCTACCTGCATCTCCCCATTTACCTCATAGTAATCTTCGGCTTTCAGTCCAAACAATTCCTTCTTGTAACCCGTTTTTACCCATAATTTTAAAGGCAATACGGTTTTTATAGTATTTCCAAATACTGAAAATTTAATATCTGCTGTTTGAGTTACATTTACTTCTAGATTATCATCCTCAAAATTATTGTCCTCATATATTACTCCCTTCAAACTTTTGTTTAAACTTTTTTCCAATGCAGGGATATCTATATCAACATTTAATGCAATAGATGAAAGCTTACTTTCTACTTTTGGAGCAATATAATTCTCATCCGGACGGACAGTGCTTAAGTTTGTTTTACAAGAGAATAGCAGCAATGCCATGCTGCTAAAAAGGATGATATTTGTTTTCATTTTTTGAGGAAAGTTTACTCTTGAGAATCTTTTACCTGCTTAGAATCTACCCACTTAAATAGCTTGTCGTTTCTGCGAATACGCTCCGTAACAGCAAAGGATACAACATCACCTTTAACCGCTTTCTGTACTGGTTTTAAATCTACACGAATTTCATCAACCTTGCCTTCATAAGCTCCGGTAGTTGGCCCGGTAATTACGAACTCATCACCTTCGCTTAAGTCATAGCTTTCAAGGGTAAATTCAGCTACACCGGCTTTTGCAAAATAGTTGGTACATTTCCCGATATACACTTTCTTCACCGTTGCTTCCGAACCGTATTTAGAACTCCACTCGCCCAATTTCTGACCTAGGTAATAGCCGTTCCAGAAACCACGATTAAACACTCGTTTTAGGCGAGTATCCCAAGCTTCAAGTTTTTCTTCAGTAAAAGAGTCGTCAAGGATACTTTCCACAGCCTCACGATAACATGATACCACCGTGTTCACATATTCAGCACCACGGGCACGACCTTCAATCTTGAACACACGCACTCCGGCATCTATCATTTTATTTAAGAAATGGATAGTCTTCAAATCCTTTGGCGACATAATGTACTCATTATCTACCTCGAATTCCATATCGCTATCTTTTTCCTTCACGATATAGCTGCGACGACACATTTGCATACATGCACCACGGTTAGCCGAATAGTTTTTCTCATGCAGACTCAAATAACATTTACCCGAAACAGCCATGCACAAAGCACCATGAGCAAACATCTCTATTTGAATCAATTCGCCCTTTGGACCTGTAATATTTTGCGCAACAATTTCTTTGTAGATAGCTGCTACCTGATCCATATTCAACTCGCGAGCCAATACCACTACATCGGCAAATTGTGCATAAAACTTTAAACTTTCTACATTGGAGATATTTAGCTGAGTAGAAAGATGCACCTCCACACTTTTGCTGCAAGCATACATCATCACCGCCACATCAGCAGCAATAATTGCCGTAACGCCGGCTTCCTTGGCAACATCCACCACCTTATACATTTGGCTAATGTCATTATCATACAGGACAATATTGATAGTAAGGTAAGTCTTCACGCCCGCCTCAGTACACTGACGAACGATTTCGCGCAGGTCATCCTCATTGAAGTTATTGGATGAACGCGAACGCATATTTAGGTTTTCAATTCCAAAGTAAACAGAATCAGCACCGGCTTTGATCGCCGCTGCCAAGCTCTCCCATGAACCCACAGGAGCCATTATCTCAAGTTCTTTTCTAGTCATAATTTTTATCTTCTTAGTGAGGGGGTGACTCTAAGTCACCTCCTCACTTAAAATCCGCCCTGCAAAAATACTAGCTTTTAGTGGTTTATTTGAGGAAATTGAGTTTTAATTATTTATTTAATGACTCAACTCTAATGAGAGAAGCATACTGATTCAGAAAAACTTTCAAAGTCACATTAATATAATTAAACAACTTTAGGACTCTACTGTTTGGAATCCAAACTTATATCCATAAATTTGCTGCCATTAAAAAAACTTATTGAACAAAAAATTTACACAATGAAAAAACTTATTTTACTCTTAGCTAGCTTTCTTTGTATCGCGAACATCTGGGCTTATGATTTCGAAGTAGATGGCATCTATTATGACCTCAAAACTGAATATAACAGCTCTACTTATACTTATGACAGTGTTGCCTGTGCAACATATAAGGCTTTCGCAATTACATATACTACAGAGTATATTAGAACTGATTATTCTGGAGATATTACTATCCCTAGCTCTGTTACTTACAACGGAAAGACATATCAAGTAATTGGTATTTCGTATAACATATTTTCTTACTGTAAAAACATAACATCAGTAACGATTCCTGCTACAACAAAATATTTCTATCATGAAGGAGATAGTTATGGTCAGTTAATTGCAGATATGTTTGCTATCATGTTTAATGGCTGTAGTAATCTTACTTCAATCACTGTAAATAGTGGACATGCATCATTAAGTAGTGAAAATGGAGTATTGTTCAACAAAAATAAAACGAGAATCATAGCTTATCCAAAAAATAAAACCGGTAACTATATCATTCCTGCTACTGTAACTAGAATCTTAACACAGGCTTTTTATGAATGTACTGGGCTTACTTCTATAGCAATTCCAGCAGCAACTGATACACTCTGGAACTCATCATTATATTATTATAATACCTCAAATCCTTTTGAAGGTTGTAGCAATTTAACTTCAATAACAGTAGATGCAGGAAACACAAAATACACGAGTGAAAACGGAGTTCTCTTTAATAATAATAAAACGAGAATAATTTCGTACCCCGGAGGTCTTTCAGGTGCATATACTATCCCTTCAAATGTTACCTCTATTGGCTATAGCGCATTCTCAAATTGCTATAACTTATCCTCTATTACTATCCCAAGTACAATAGACACTATTTCTGAATTTGCATTTTCTGAGTGTACAGGCTTAACTACAATTGATTTTCCAAGCTCTGTGACTTATATTAATTATAACGCTTTTAAAAATTGTACAAACTTAAAGTCTATAACAATTAATGGTGATTCTGTTGAATTTGAAGATGATGTATTTGCTGGCTGCAAATCAATAACTCAAATAACATGTAAAGGGAAATATCCACCAACAAGTAAAAGTGCAGAAAGTGTCTTTGGTGATGATGAATTATCAAAAGCTATGATATACGCTCAGGCACGCTTAAGTATTCCTGCCGCCAGCTTTAAACTTTACCGCTTAATGGAGCCATGGAAGAACTTTGACACAGAAGCTTACGATTTTGATATGCAAGTAGTTTCTGCCACTAATTCTGCGGCCTTTACATGGACACCAACTACAGGTGCAGAAAAATATGAACTTACAGTTTGTTCTGATGCAGCAAACACTGATACTATATGCATACTTACCTTTAATGCTTATGGTCAGTTAACAGCCTTAGCATTGCGTAGCACAAGCTCAGATTCTACAAGCTATATTGGTGGTTTTAGTTTTACAGTAACTAGCCTTAATAATAATACTGATTACTACTATTCTATGAGTGCCCTTAACTCTTCTGACCAAGTAGTTGCCAACAAAACTGGAGGTTTTCGTACAACGACTACTACTGATATAGAAAATGCATCTGCTTACAACTTAGATGTAACAATTCAAAATGGGAAAGTCCTTGTAAGTGGTATTGACGCAGGAGAACAAGTGGCTGTATATAATCTACAAGGAATGGTAGTATTCACAGAAAAAGCAAGTGCTTCATCTGTAGAATTTAAATTACCTTCTAATGGAATGTATATTGTAAAAGTTGGAAGCGTAAGTAAAAAGATCCTTTTCTAATCATATTAGGATAACAATATTGAGCGAGAGTTTCTTTATTGAGGCTCTCGCTTTTTGTTTTATAGCTTTAGAAGCTCCTTTTTGGGGTTGGAAGTAGTCCTCTTCTTTTTCTCACAAAAACAGGCTATTTTTGCAGTCCAAATTTAACTATGGGCTTTGACCAAAATAAAATAACTAGCGAATATTTGCGCAATTCGCGTTCTCTCTTTAACAATGAAAATAGGCAATATAGAATTCAAAAACCACCCACTATTCCTTGCTCCGATGGAGGATGTGACCGACCATGCGTTCCGCAAACTGTGTAAAAAGTTTGGGGTGGATATGGTATATACGGAATTTGTTTCGGCAGATGCTTTGGTGCGCAATGTGAAACGCACGGAAGAAAAGCTGACTATCTACGATGAAGAACGCCCGGTAGCGATTCAGATTTATGGTCGTGATGCTGATTCCGTTGCCGAAGCTGCAAAAATTGCCGAAGAAGCTAAACCGGAAATTATTGACTTGAACTTTGGTTGTCCTGTAAAGAAGGTAGCAGGCAAAGGTGCAGGTGCAGGATTATTGCGTGACATTCCTCGTATGCTAGAAATCACTAAGTCAGTAGTGGATGCAGTGAAACTTCCCGTAACGGTAAAAACTCGCTTAGGTTGGGACGAGAGCAGTAAGGTGATTGTGGAGCTTGCCGAGCAATTGCAAGATTGTGGAATTGCAGCACTAAGCATTCATGGTCGTACACGCTCACAGATGTACAAAGGAGATGCCGACTGGACACTAATTGGCGAAGTAAAAAACAACCCTCGCATGCATATTCCCATCATTGGTAACGGAGATGTAACTACTCCCGAACGCGCCAAAGAATGCTTTGATAGATACGGTGTAGATGCTGTTATGATTGGTCGCGCTTCAATTGGTCGACCTTGGATTTTTAGAGAAATAAGTCATTACTTAGAAACAGGTGAGCATTTAGCACCTATGAGCCCAGAGGAACAAATAGCCATTATCAACCAACAGATTCTTGACAGCATTGAGTGGTTAGATGAAAGAAAAGGAATTTTACACAGTCGTCGTCACATTGCTGCCGCACCGGTTTTTAAAGGCATTCCTAACTTCCGAGATACAAGAATAGCCATGTTGCGTGCCAATACTGCAGAGGAGTTATTCCAGATTATTGATAGCGTGCAAACTAATTTCCTAGAAGAGTAGCGTCTAAGATATTTGCTTCGCAATATTTACTCACTTCGTTTATGATACTTTGACTCAATATCGCCTGAAGGGCAAACATCCATTAATATCAAAGAAAAAAGGAGCAAATGCTCCTTTTTTTATTCTACTCCTTTATAATCATAACCGATGTCATCTAACTTTTTCTCAACATCAGCATCATTGGGATTTCCTTCCACATAAGCTACTCCCTTATCCAAATCTACTTGCACTGAGGTTACACCTTCTAATTTTGCTAAGTTTTTCTCTACATTAGCTTTACAGTGGTTACAAGTCATACCACCTACTTTATACACTTTTGCCATATTCGCTGCTTTTTTAAGTTTGATTGATTCTAATTTCTTTTGTAAAAATGAGTTGATAATTAATCCAGTAAGCAATATGGAACTTCCTGCTTTTACCCATGAAAAGGCATCATGCACATGTCCGCCCATCGATTCAGGACTCATCACAAACCAACTGGCCGGCAAGAACGCATCAATTGCCAATCCAAAGCCAATAGCTCCAAGGGTAATTGTAAGTAAGTAAACAATCAGCGTTTTCTTACCAAGCACTTTTCCGATAACGGTCATTGTTGCCACATTAGTTGCAGGGCCTGCCATCAGTAAAACTAATGCAGCTCCCGGACTCAAACCTTTCATCATCAACACCGCTGCCAAAGGAATAGAACCCGTAGCACAAATATACATCGGCACCGAAACAGCTAGTACAATGAGCATATTTAACAATGGATTATTCAAATAAGCCGTAAAGAATGAATCAGGAACAAAAATGGCAATCAGTCCGGCAGCCAGAATACCAATTACTAACCACTTTCCTATATCCTCAATCATTTCAATAAAGCCATAATGCAATACTTGCATCAGCTTGTTTTTCGGCATGCGTGACACCTCACAGCTCTCATCTTGCACTTGTCCCACATCAGGGTTTTTATCCACCTTGTTGGTAATTACACCTCCTAATATCCCCGTAATAAACGCAATAAAAGGACGCAAAATAGCAAACGGCAAACCCAATAATGAATATGTTGCAGCAATGCTATCCACTCCTGTTTGGGGGGTAGAAATCAAAAACGAAACGGTAGCTCCCTTGCTTGCTCCTTCCTTATGCAAGGACATCCCTGTAGGAATTACCCCACACGAACACAATGGTAGCGGCACCCCAGCCAAAGCTGATAACACCACCGAACGAAATGTTGGCTTTGCTAGATTTCTTGTATACGCCTCTTTAGGCAAGTACACCTTTAGTATTCCTGCTACCAAAAAGCCAAACAATAGATAGGGTGACATCTCGTTTAGTAAATCAATAAACGGCATTATATAATTTTCCATAATACACTTTTTTTAGATTAGAATTATTCTAAAATAACATCATACAAAGATAATGATTTCCAATGGAAAATGTTATCGCTATATGTGGGGATATTTGTGAGAAACCACCCCTAACCCCTAAAGGGGAATTACAAATTCTACGAAAATAGAGAACGCAAATTGCGCTAATGACGCAAATTAACTCAAAACCAATAAACTAACCCTATATCCTTAAAGGTGACTTAGCATATTCAGCGAATTTGCAGCCCCCTTTAGGGGGTTGGGGGTGGATAGCTGCAGAGCAGCAAACTATTTGTAGCAAAACCAACATCGATGAAACAAAAGGTGCAGCGCACCGTGCTAGTATTTTTTCGACCTCCCCCTAACTCCCTCTCCCCTTCGAGGGGGAACAATACACAAACTATCTCCCCTCAACTAATTTGGGGAGGTCTGTATTTTTAGAAACAAAAAAGCCGAACAAAACTGCTCGGCCTAATATCTTAATGCGCTTCTAACCAATTATCACCAACGCCCATATCCACATTTAATGGTACATGGAGTTTGATAGCACCTTCCATTTCTTCTTTTACAATGCGTTTTACTTGTTCCAATTCAGAATTCAGAGCATTAAAGTTTAACTCATCATGTACTTGTAATATCATGCTGGATTGAACTTTTTCTGCTAGGAAACGCTTATGAATATTTACCATGGCAATTTTAATAATATCAGCAGCAGTTCCTTGAATAGGCGCATTTATCGCATTTCGCTCTGCATAACCACGCACTACAGCATTATTTGAGTTGATGTCTGCCAAGTAACGCTTACGACCCAAAAGTGTTTCTACCCAACCATGCTGGCGAGCTACTTCCACGCATTTGTCCATGTACTCACGCACTCCAGGGAAACTTTCAAAATAGCCATCAATCAACTCCTTCGCTTCATTGCGAGGAATGGTTAAACGATCTGCTAAACCGAAGACCGAAATGCCGTAAATAATCCCAAAGTTGGCTGTTTTAGCCTTACGACGCATATCGGAGGTGACCTCCTCCAACGGCAGATGGTAAATCTTTGCAGCAGTGGCTGCGTGAATATCTTGTCCCGACTGGAAAGCCTCAACCAAATGTTTATCCTCACTCAAATGCGCCATAATGCGCAACTCGATTTGCGAATAATCGGCAGAAAGGAATACACAATCTTTTTCAGCAATAAACGCTTTACGGATTTCACGCCCTTGCTCATCACGGATCGGGATATTTTGCAAGTTAGGATTCGTAGAACTTAAACGACCTGTCGCAGTCACTGTTTGGTTAAACGAAGTATGTATTTTTCCTGTTTTCTTATTAATCAATTGCGGCAAAGCATCAATGTAGGTACTCAACAGCTTTTTCAATCCGCGGTAATCCAAAATCTTTTCAATAATTGGATGCTTTCCACGAAGTTTTTCGAGCACTTCTTCACTGGTAGAGTACTGACCACTTTTAGTTTTCTTCGCTTTTTCATCCACTTTTAGTTTCTCAAAAAGCACCTCTCCCACTTGCTTTGGAGAACCGACATTAAACTCAACGCCCGCCATTTCCTGAATCTCTTTTTCAAGCTTCAGCATATCTTCGGTAAGAATCTCCGACGACTGTTTCAGTGCGCCATCATCCAACAATACTCCTACCTTTTCCATAGCAGCAAGTACCTGCATCAACGGCATTTCTATTTCGTAGAACAAGCGTTCCAACTTATTTTCTGCAATCTCTTTTTCCAGTTTTTCCTTTAACTGAAGTGTAATATCCGCATCCTCGGCAGCATAATCTGTTATTTTATCCAAAGCAACCGAACGCATATTCAACTGATTTTTGCCTTTTGGCCCAATCAGCTCATCAATATGGATGGTTTTATAATTAAGGTAAATGTCCGCCAAGTAGTCCATACCATGACGCAATTCCGGTTGCAACAGATAATGCGCAATCATAGTATCAAATAATTCACCTTTGATTTCCACACCATAATTAGAAAGCACTAACAAATCGTACTTGATATTTTGACCAATCTTCTGAATTCCTTCAGTCGCAAAAAATGGTTTGAATTCGTCCACAATCGCTTGCGCTTCTTTTTGGTCAACAGGAACGGGCACATAATACGCCTCGCCTTTTTTCCATGAGAATGACATCCCTACCAATTCAACATCAAACACATCTAAACCAGTTGTCTCCGTATCAAAACAAACTGATTTTTGAGCCATTAATTGCTTGATTAAATCGGCTCTTTTTTCTGCCGTTTCAGCCGATTTATAGTTGTGCTCAACGGTAGTGATATTTTGCAAATGACTAAATGCCGATGCAGTAACCTCTATCTCCTGAGTTTCGGGATTCAAATCACCAAACAGCGATGTTTGCGCCGAAGGTTGTGATTTTGTTTTTGCCGGAGGATTCACGATTGTACTTGGTGCAGGCTGCACTCCCAAACGAGTCAACAAATTTCTGAATTCCAATTCGATATACAACTCTTTCAGTTTTTCTTCATTTGGAGCTTCACGAACTAGCTTTTCTTCTTCTACCTCTATAGGTACATCAATCTTAATAGTTGCCAAAAATTTAGAAAACTCAATTTGCTCTTTGTTCTCTTCAACCTTTGTTTTCAGTGAACCTTTTAACTTATCTGTATTTGCCAATATATTCTCTATCGAACCAAATTCCTTCAACAGCTTCACTGCTGTTTTTGGCCCTACACCCGGACAGCCCGGAATATTATCTGCCGAATCGCCCATCAACCCAAGCAGGTCAATAATTTGATCCTTATGGTCAATTTCAAATTTTGCTTTTACTTCCTCAACTCCTAATATGTCAAAGTCATTTGCACCAAACTTTGGTTTGTAAATAAAAGCATGCTCATTTACCAACTGTGCATAATCCTTATCGGGAGTCATCATAAACACATCATAACCCATTTTAGACGCCTTTGTTGCCAGCGTTCCAATCACATCATCCGCCTCAAAACCAGGGACAACAATCACAGGGATATTATATGCCTCAATGACCTCTTTGATAATTGGCACAGACTTACGAATGTCTTCCGGTGTTTCTTCTCTATTTGCCTTATATTCAGGATATGCCTCATGACGGAAGGTAGGGCCGGAAGGATCAAAAACCACAGCAATATGCGTTGGATTTTCTTTCTTTAGCACATCTTCCAGCGTATTTATAAAGCCAAAAACAGCGGAAGTATTTAGTCCTTTTGAATTGATTCTTGGGTTTCTGATGAATGCATAATAGGCTCTGTAAATCAGCGCATAAGCATCAAGTAAGAAAAGTTTTTTCATGAAATTATGGGGTTCTATTTTGATTCAGTTTGTAACAGAAGTATTTTAACTATTTCCGGTAAAAGTATTAAATTTTGCGTTTATGCTTCAATCAATGCATCTTATCTATTACTAAAATATTACTTTTGTATGCACAAAGTTAATTTAAAATGACTGATACTAGCATTATAAAAAGACCAATCGAAGCAGAATTTCATAAATTCGAAGAGCTTTTTGCCGCTTCTTTTAAAACAGAAAACCCACTGCTTCAACAGGTTTATGCACATGTATTACAAACAAAAGGGAAACAAATTCGCCCGATATTAACTTTGCTTGCTTCTAAGCTTTGCGGTGGTGTTACTCACTCAACTTATTTTTCTGCTATCGGCTTAGAACTTTTGCACACGGCAAGCCTCATCCACGATGATGTGGTAGACGAAACGCCTCAACGCCGTGGTGCTCCTTCTGTAAACAATGCTTTCAACAATAAAATAGCAGTTCTTTCGGGTGATTATTTGCTTTCGCAAGTATTTTCTTACGCAGGAAAATTTGATGATAAGCGCTTGATTGATGCATTTACAAGTCTTGGTAAAACACTTGCCGAAGGAGAATTACTTCAACTACAGAATTACAATCGTCCGCAATTTAACGAGGACAATTACTTAGAAATCATCACGAAAAAGACAGCAGTACTTTTCTCAACTTGTATGTTTACCGGAGCCGTTTCTTCGGTTTTGGCAACTGATGAGCAAGTAGAAAAATTGCGTTTGTTTGGTGAATATCTTGGTATTTGTTTCCAAATTAAAGATGATATTTTTGATTACACGGACAGCAAAGAAATAGGTAAACCTACAGCGAACGATATTCGTGAAAAGAAAATCACGCTGCCACTTATTTATGCTTACAATCACGCTACTGATGAAGAAAAAGCTGAAGTTGACCGCTGCCTTGCTCAAGACCAACTAGATGCTGATGCAATTACCTATTTAGTGAATCTGGCTTACAAAAAAGGTGGTATCGAGTATTCTGAATATCGCATGGAACAGTACCGTGAAAAGGCGATTGCTTTGCTTTCAAATTTCAATAACAAAGAAATTGTTGATTCATTAATCACCACGATAGATTATGTGGTAAAACGCAATAAGTAATAACAAAACACAAATAATATTTTCCAAACGCAAACTTTCATCGGTTTGCGTTTGTTATTTAAAATAAGCTATGACAAATCTAGATGGCCGTAATCGCAAAGATGTCCGAGTTGGACAAGTAGTAGAAATAGTACTAAAAGCTGACCAACGCACCGGAAATTTGACCGAAGGTGTAGTTAGCCGTTTGCTAACAAAATCTGCTCACCACCCACATGGCATTAAAGTGATGCTGGAAGACGGGCAAGTAGGACGAGTAAAAAATATATTGGAGGAATAAACCATGAAACAACTTCTAGAAGCAATCAACATTCGCAGATCTCGCCGGACTTTCTCCAATAAAGCTTTATCGGCGATGCATTTTCAACACTTACAAAACTTAATGCAAGCATATAACCAAGAGAGCGGTTTGCATATGCAGCTTATTAGCGATGCTAGTGATGCTTTTAACGGATTCCGTAAAAGTTATGGCATGTTTAAAGGTGTGTGCACTGTGCTTGCTCTTATTGGGAATGCCAGTGACAATCACTTGGAAGAAAAATGTGGGTATTACGGAGAACTTATAATTCTGGAAGCAACTAAACTTGGCTTAGGCACATGTTGGGTAGGTGGCACATACAGCAAAAAAGCGAATGTCTTCCAAGTCGGTGAGAATCAAAAGTTATGCTGCGTAATTCCTATTGGGGAAGTACCAAAAGAAACGCGTCGAGAAAAGCTTATTCACAAACTTGCAGCACGAAAATCTAAGACCATAGAACAAATGTTGGAAACTGACTGCCCTGCTCCCAACTGGCTTACTGCCGGAATGAAAGCCGTACAAAAAGCTCCTTCAGCTGTCAACCACCAACCAGTCTTGTTCAAATACCGCAACAACAAACTTACAGCTCAGGTAAAGAACAAACACAAATTCGAAAACATTGACCTTGGCATTGCAAAAGCTCATTTTGTAATTGCTGCAGGCGGTAATTTTGACTTTGGGAATGGGGCAAGTTATGTGAGGAACCAATAATATTATTGAACTATGAAAAGTGCTTGGCAAAAGGGATATTCCGGAAAAATTGAATTTATAATTATTGTATTATTAGTAGTTTTCATCTTAATATCTTTCTTTGTATTAAGAGCTATAAATAAGGCAGAGGAGCCTAGTTTCTTTCATGCATTTTTGGGAATATATTTGACATTATTCCCATTTACAGTTCCGTTTACCTTTTATCCTATTGTGTGTATATTAAGAAAGAGGGTGCCGAGGAAAATTGTCCTTGATGAAAATGACAAGAACTTTACAATAGAAATTAACCGTAAAAATATTAAGCAGATTTCATTTGAAAATTTAGGATATGCATTGAATGGCACTACTAATTTATACTCAACACTAATTATTTATGAAAAGGTTCTTATTAAAGGAATGGTTTATGACACCACACTTCATGAGGAATCTAGATACTACTTTAAGAAAGTTATTGACTTTGAAGCTCCTGCATTAACTTTTTCCTGGTCTATTAAAGACTTAAATGATATTTCTACAAAATTTGAAGGATTAAATATTTCAAAGATTACTCCACAGTCAAAGAAACCATTTTTGTTAAGATTGCTAGAAAAATAAACCTAGAACCTTTTAAATAAGTCTAACACACAATCGGATACTCCAACATATTTTTCACAACTCACACACCTACTCTTTCCTTAAACAAAAGAAATGAGTAACTTTGCGTCTCTTGAATTAAAGCGCTATCAATCAAAACAAAATATAGAAAAATTATGAGCAAAAAAGCTTTACTAGTTATCTGCGACGGATGGGGATTGGGAAATCAATCTAAAGCGGATGTTATTTTCAATACGCCAACTCCTTACTGGGATTCAATGTTGGCTAACTACCCTCACTCACAATTACAAGCTTCAGGTGAAAATGTAGGTTTACCTGACGGACAAATGGGTAACTCTGAAGTAGGTCACCTTAACATTGGTGCTGGCCGTGTTTTATACCAAGATTTAGTAAAAATCAACAAAGCTTGTCGTGAAAACACAATTCTTGAAAATCCTGAAATCATCAAAGCATACTCTTACGCAAAAGAAAACAACAAAAGCATTCACTTCTTAGGATTACTTTCTAATGGTGGTGTTCACAGTTCTCTTGAGCACCTGATGAAACTTACTGAAATCTCTAAAGAATACGGTATTGAGAAATCATTCGTACACGGATTTATGGACGGTCGTGATACTGACCCTAAAAGCGGTAAAGGCTTCGTTGAGGAATTAGAAGCTCACTTAGCAAAAGTTGGTGGCAAATTAGCCTCTATCGTAGGTCGCTATTACGCAATGGATCGCGACAAACGCTGGGAACGCGTAAAAGAAGCTTATGATGCAATGGTTAATGGTGTTGGTATTAAAACCACTGACATGGTAAAAGCTATGCAAACATCATATGACGAAGGTTTAACTGATGAGTTTATTAAAGCAACTATTCAGGTTGACGAAGCAGGAAATCCTGTTGGCTTAATCCAAGAAGGTGATGTAGTATTATTCTTCAACTATCGTAACGACCGTGCTAAAGAGCTTACAGTAGTTCTTTCTCAAGAAGATATGCCGGAAGCAGGAATGAAGATTGTACCTAACTTACAATATTTCACAATGACTCCTTATGACCCTAATTATAAAGGAGTAAATATCTTATTCAACAAAGAAAATGTACAAAACACTTTAGGTGAAGTACTTTCTACTCTTGGCAGAAAACAATTACACATTGCTGAAACTGAGAAATATGCCCATGTGACATTCTTCTTCAATGGTGGTCGTGAAGCTGAATTTGAAGGCGAAGAACGCATCTTGATTCCTTCTCCTAAAGTAGCAACTTACGACCTTCAACCTGAAATGAGTGCTTTTGAAGTGAAAGATGCATTGGTTGCAGAAATCAAAAAACAAAAATTTGATTTCATCGTAGTAAACTATGCTAATGGAGATATGGTAGGTCACACCGGTGATTACTCTGCTATCCAAAAAGCAATTACTACAGTTGACACTTGTTTAAAAGAAACTATCGAAGCTGCTAAAGCTAATGGTTATGACACCATTATGATTGCTGACCATGGTAATGCCGATAACGCAGTAAACGCTGACGGGTCCGTAAATACAGCCCACTCGCTAAACCCTGTTCCTTTTGTTTACATCAGCGACAATAAAGACGCTAAAGTGGAAGACGGAATTTTAGCAGATGTAGCTCCTTCTATTTGTAAAATTTTAGGAATTAAGCAACCAGCAGAAATGACCGGGAAATGCTTGATTAAATAGTCAAAAAATAAAACTTTAAGACGCTCCTTAATCTTATTCAAAGAGCGTTCTTTATTTTAAAAAAAATTATAACATATAACTCAATATCTTGCTTAAATAAATAAGCATTTGTTTTTTTGTTAAAACTTAATTATTTGAATAATGAAAAAATTTATCTCAATTCTAGCTATAGGATTGTTATTCCTTAATTCAGCATACTCTCAAATAAATGACATGAGAGCAATTTCTGAACAAGTTTCTAATGTATCAACAGGAAAAGTTGATTCTGTCTCAAAATGGAAAACAGGAGGTGTAGTTTCTGTTAACCTTGCTCAATCATCCTTCACAAACTGGTCTGCAGGAGGTGAAAACTCTATATCTATCAATAGTTTAGTTAGTTTATTTGCAAACTACAGTGATAAAAAAAACAGCTGGGATAACATGATTGACCTTGCTTATGGTCTACAACAACAAGGGGATATCCTAATGAAAACGGATGATAAAATTGACTTCACAACTAAATATGGTAGAAGAGCTTCAAAGAAGTTATTTTATTCTGCAATGTTAAACTTTAAATCTCAGTTTGCTGAAGGTTTTAATTATCCTAACGACTCTGTAGCAATTTCTAATTTCCTTGCTCCTGCTTATGTTATTGCAGCAGTCGGTCTTGACTACAAACCTCACAAATCATTTACTGCTTTTGCTTCTCCTGCAACATGCAAAATGACTATCGTTGCAGATGAGAGATTATCAAACATGGGTGCTTATGGGGTTGACTCTGGAGCTGTAACAAGAACAGAGGTCGGTGCTTACACAAGATTCATTTACCAAAATGACTTTATGGATAAAAGCATCTCCATTTTATCAAAACTAGAGTTATTCTCTAGCTACCTAAATAATCCTGAAAACATTGATGTAAACTGGGAAACCATTATCAACTTCAAAGTTAATAAATATATCAATGCTACAATTTCAAGTCAATTAATGTATGATGATGATATAAAAATAGAAGAAGTTGATGCAAATGGGAATACTAAAACAAGAGGAGCTAAAATTCAATTTAAAGAAGTTATTGGTGTTGGATTAAATTATAAATTCTAAAATTCACCAACCTAATTCTGTTGAATTTCAGGATCTAAATCTTACCCAAAAATGTCATTTTACATGATATTAATTAATGTATAAATAGAAGTACAAAATGATAAGGTTTTGAAAATAAACAGATAAAAATTTGGATTATAGCTTCTTGTTTTTGTTATTTTGCAGCCAATTTCCATAAATTTCGCCACAAAAAATATTGTTTATGCCCAAGAATTTAGTAATTGTTGAGTCACCCGCTAAAGCTAAAACCATCGAAAATTTTTTAGGTAAAGATTTTACCGTAATGTCCAGTTTTGGACATATTCGAGATATTGAAGGCAAAGGGTTAGGGATTGATTTTGAGCATAATTACAAGCCGGAATATTCTGTTTCAAAAGACAAAACAAAAGTAGTAGCAGAGCTTAAGAAAGCAGCAAAGGATGCCGAAATGGTATGGCTGGCTTCCGATGAAGACCGCGAAGGAGAAGCTATTTCATGGCACTTGAGTGAAGTGCTTAAGTTGACTAAAGAAAAATCTAAGCGTATTGTTTTTCATGAGATAACAAAAAGTGCAATTTTACATGCAATTGAAAATCCTCGTGAAATTGATATCAACCTTGTAGATGCACAACAAGCACGCCGTGTGCTGGATAGAATTGTAGGTTTTGAGCTTTCGCCTGTACTTTGGAGAAAAATCAAACCATCACTATCAGCAGGTCGTGTACAATCAGTAGCAGTGCGCCTAATTGTTGACCGTGAGCGTGAAATCAACAAATTCGTCCCCGAAGCAGCATACAGAGTAATCGCTGCGTTCATGGTAAAAGATAAAAACGGAAAACTTGTTGAACTAAAAGCGGAACTTAACAAACGCTTCAAAACAAAAGAAGAAGTGTTTGTTTTCTTAGAAAATTGCAATAAATCGCAATTTGAGATTGAAGACATTGTCACTAAACCTGCTAAAAAATCGCCGGCAGCTCCTTTTACCACTTCGACATTACAACAAGAAGCTTCTCGCAAACTCGGTTACTCAGTTAACCAAACGATGCGAGTGGCGCAAAGTTTATACGAATCTGGAAAAATCACATACATGCGTACCGACTCGGTAAACCTTTCAGACTTGGCTATTGGCACATCAAAAGCTGAGGTTATCCGCATGGCAGGTGAAGAATATTCTAAAACTCGCCAATACAGCACAAAAAGCAAAGGAGCACAAGAAGCGCACGAAGCTATTCGTCCTACATACATGGATCAACACCAAATTGATGGCACAGCACAAGAAAAACGCTTGTATGAATTAATTTGGAAACGCACCATCGCATCACAAATGGCAGATGCTCAACTTGAAAGAACAACAGCAACTATTTCAATATCTGGAAGTAGTGAGAAGTTCATTGCTAACGGTGAAGTGCTTGTTTTTGATGGTTTTTTGAAAGTGTATCTAGAATCAACTGACGATGAAAACGAGCAAGAACAAGAAGGCATGCTTCCACCTTTGCATGTAAAAGAACCTCTTAGCCTAAGCGAAGTTGTTGCTCAAGAACGCTTTACTCAAAAACCTGCTCGTTTTACTGAAGCAAGCCTTGTTCGCAAATTAGAGGAATTAGGTATTGGTCGTCCTTCAACATATGCTCCAACCATATCTACGGTACAAAATCGTGGTTATGTAGAAAAAGGAGAACGCGAGGGGCAAATACGCATGTACAATGTACTTACCTTAAAGGACAGTATTATCTCTGACGAAGAAAAAGAAGAAACGGTAGGTGCTGACAAAGGAAAACTATTCCCTACTGACACAGGTATTGTTGTTACTGATTTCTTGTCAGAATTCTTCCCTAAAATTATGGACTATAACTTTACGGCAAGTGTAGAGAAAGAATTTGACCATATTGCGGAAGGGGACATTGAATGGACAAAAACTATTGATACATTCTATAAAGATTTCCATCCTACTGTAGAAGCCTCACAAGCACGCTCTGAACATAAAGTAGGAGAACATATCTTAGGTACAGACCCAAAAACAGGTCGTCAGGTATCAGTAAAAATCGGTCGTTTTGGACCGGTTGCACAAATCGGGACTGCCGAAGAAGAAGAAAAACCATTATTTGCTTCATTACTTAAAAACCAAAGTATTGAAACCATCACTTTGGAAGAAGTTCTTGAACTATTCAAACTGCCAAGACAATTAGGTGAATACGAAGGAAAAGTAATGACTGTAGCAATTGGTCGTTTTGGACCATATATCAGACATGACAATAAGTTTGTTTCGCTTCCAAAAACTGAAGACCCAATGACTGTTACACCAGAAACAGCTATTGAACTAATCGAAAATAAACGCGAAGCGGATAGAAATAAAATCATCCAAACATTTGATGAGGAACCAGAACTTCAAATCTTGAATGGTCGTTACGGTCCATATATTGCTTACAAAAAAGGCAACTATAAGATTCCGAAAAAAATGGAGCCTAAAGACCTTAGCTTAGCAGACTGCATGAAGATTATCGAAGAAGAAGACAAGTCTGACAAGCCAAAAAGAAAAAAATCAACTAAAAAATAATATCCCAAGCCGAGCAAGTATGTTCGGCTTGAATTTTATCTAAATTTTTGCAGTTATTTTTTTAAAAGAATAACTTTGCGGACTAAGTTATCAAGACCTAAAAATCACCTTTTTATGAATAAAACAGTTATTGTTTCATCTCTATTAATTGTCTTTACAGTCCTTGTTGGTTTTCTTGGATTTCAACTATATACAACTACTCAAGAAAACAAACAACAAAAAGAAGACCTTGAGAGTGCAGCTGAATTATTAGATTTTGAAAAAAAGCAAACGGAAAAAGAATTTCGTGAGCTTGCACTTGAAGTAGAAGGATACAATACAACTAATATTAAGAATGACTCATTGGTATTCCTTCTTGACGAGCAAAAGCAAAAAATCAGACAATTATTAGATGAATTGCGCACAGTAAAATCAACTAATGCAAAACGCATCTCACAACTTAAAGAGGAGCTATCAACTGTTCGTACTGTTTTGATTAACTATATCCGTCAGGTAGATTCCCTAAACAAGGTTAACCAAGGCTTGATGACAGAAAACAGCCAGTTCAGACAAATTAACACTGAACTTACTGAGACTAAAAACAAGCTTACTAAAGACAAACAATTTCTTACAGAAGTTGTAAATAGAGCCTCTCAACTAGAAGCACAAAACATTACTGTTGAGACTCTAAATAAACGAGGAAAAAAGACTAAGCGTCTTAGAAAAATAGTAACAATTGCTGTGTACTATGATATCACAAAAAACATCACGGCTAACGCTGGTGAAAAGATTGTTTACGCACGCATAGTTAAACCAAACTCTGAGGTTCTATACAAAAACATTAGCAATACATTCAAATACGAAAACCAAAACCTTCAATACTCCATTAGAAAAGCTATTGAATACAAAGGAGAAGCTTTGAAGGAAGAAATGTTTTGGGATGTAAATGAAACTTTACTTGAGGGTCTTTATCAATTAGATTTATTCTGCGATGGCAGCCTAATTGGATCAACGAGTTTTACATTGGATTAATAAAAAAGCACAATCGGCATAATACTGATTGTGCTTTTTTTATTTTATTCGTTCTCTAAAAATTGAAGAAAAACAGGCCAATTAAATTGCCATGGATCGGTCTTTCTTCCTGGAGCAATATCGCTGTGTCTAACTATATATTCTATAGGATTGCGTTTTTTGATATCTTGTACTAAGTTCATTAAAGATTCATACTGATAATCAGTTGGTGGAGTATCAGGAGTATTAATAATCTCTATACCAATTGAGTTTGTATTCAGGTTCTTTCGATCTGTATTTGGCAACTGACTTGATCCAGCATGAAATGCAACATTCTTTTCAGCTACAGTTGAATAGATATTACCATCTCGGTCAATAATATAATGAGGAGAGACCCTATAAGCTTTAAATTGCTTCATTACACCTTCCAAAGAAAAGGAATCTTTATTGACATAATAGGTAGAATGAATTACTATGATATCAATTTTTCTGTTTGAAGCCTCACGGTAACCATAATTTACCTCAGAAGTGAGATCAACAATTGGTAAGGGCTCATTCTTTTTTAATTGACCAAATGTCACAACAGAACAGAATAGTACAGAAAATAGAAAGGTTTTACGCATAACAATAAGGTTTCTTCTAATAGACTTAAGTGCCTGAATAAGGAATATTTATAGTATTGAAATAAAAATATGCAATATTAAACTTTATAACGAGAAAAAAAGCACTACTTTTGCACAAATCTCTAACAATTATGAAAATTCTGGTTTTAAATGGTCCTAACCTAAATCTTCTAGGTAAAAGAGAACCAACAATATACGGAAGTCAAAATTTTGAGAGTTACTTTGATACTCTTAAAACTATTTTTGCTGAACATCAGTTAGAGTATTTTCAATCAAATCATGAGGGAGCTTTGATAGATAAACTACACGAAGTTGGGTTTAGCTACGATGGTGTTGTTATGAATGCCGGAGCTTTCACGCACACTTCAGTTGCTATTGCCGATGCCATTAAAGGCATAACTACTCCGGTAATTGAAGTTCATATATCAAATGTTTTTGCAAGAGAAGAATTCCGCCACCACTCTTTTTTGTCTCCTGTATGTATAGGATGCATATGTGGTTTCGGACTAAAATCATACGAACTCGCAATTCAAGCACTAATTAATAAATAATAAACCAGATGAAGCAAACAAAGATTGTAGCTACAATTTCAGATTTACGCTGTGATGTTGATTTTTTAAGAGACCTGTACGAGTCGGGAATGAATGTTGTCCGCATGAATACAGCTCACATCGATGAAGAAGGATTTAACAAAGTTATAAACAATGCTCGTGCTGTTTCTAACCAACTTGCTATCTTAGTTGATACAAAAGGTCCTGAAATTAGAACTACAAAAACAAGCGATGGAGAAAACATTTCTCTATGTGCAGGTGAAAAAGTTAAGATCATTGGAAATCCGGAACAACTTTCTACAAAAGAATGTATTTCACTTTCTTACGAGAAAATCGTTGATGACCTACATGTAGGTTGTAACCTTTTATTCGATGACGGTGAAATTGATGTAAAAGTTATTGAGAAAAATAGCGATCACTTATTATGTGAAGTGCAAAATGACGGTAAATTAGGAAGCCGTAAAAGTGTAAATGTTCCTGGTGTTCGCATTAACCTACCTTCTCTTACTGAGAAAGACAGAGTAAACATCGGTCGTGCAATTGAAAAAGATGTAGATTTTATCGCTCACTCTTTTGTTCGTAACAAACAAGATATCTTAGATATTCAAGAAATCCTTGATGCACAAAACAGCCAAATTAAAATCATTGCAAAAATAGAGAACCAAGAAGGTGTTGATAACATCGACGAAATCTTAGAAGTTGCACATGGTATTATGGTTGCTCGTGGTGACTTAGGTATTGAAGTTCCTCAAGAAAAAATTCCTGGCATCCAACGCCATTTGATTCGTCAAGCTGTTTATGCTAAGAAACCAGTTATTGTAGCAACTCAAATGCTTCACTCTATGATCAATAACCCTCGCCCAACTCGTGCTGAGGTTACTGATATCGCAAATGCAATTTACTATCGTACAGATGCTATCATGCTTAGTGGTGAAACTGCATACGGTAAATACCCTAAAGAAGCAGTAGCTACTATGGCTAAAATTGCTGAAGAAGCAGAAGCAAGTAAAATGACTGAAAATGATATCAGAGTAGAATTCACAAAAGAAGTTTCTGATACAACTACTTTCTTAGCTCAAGGAGCTGCAAAAGCTGCTAACGAACTTGGAACTAAAGCAATCATTACTGATAGCTTCACAGGTCGCACAGCTCGTTATTTAGCCTCTTTCAGAAGTCATAATCCTATCCTTGCTATTTGTTACAAAGAAAGAACTGTTCGTGAATTAGCTTTATCTTATGGTGTATGTGCTACATACAAACCAGAAACAGCTGAATCAAGAGAATACTTACTTGAAGCAACTGCAGATTTACTTAAAGCAGGAAAAATCTCTGAAGAAGATTATATCTCATATTTAAGTGGAAGCTTTGGTGCAGGATGTGGTACTACATTCCTTGAAATCAACCAAGTTAAAAAGATTCTTAATGACAAGAAAAAATTTAACTTACCAAGTTTCTAATTCATTTATGAACTAAATATTAAAGTGCGACGAGAATATCTCTTCGCACTTTTTTTTTCTAGATATTAAACCTTTTGTAGCAAAATAAGTCTATCCTTTTGGTGTTATATTTGTTGAACATTTCGTCCATAAAAAGGAATCTACATGAAAAAAATAATCATAACAATTACAGGCTGCATAATTTCTGCATTAAGCTTTGCTCAAGACATCTCTTTAACTGGAAGAATCCTCGATGAAAACAGCAAAGACCCAATTGGCTATGCAAACATAAGCCTTGAAAAAGATAGCAAACCAATAAAAGGGACATCTAGCATGGAAGATGGATCCTTTATCTTCACTCATATACCTGTAGGCATTTATACTTTAAAAGTATCATTCATTGGCTACGGCGAATCATCACGAAATATTTCTATCACAGGAAAAAATAAAGACATAAAACTTGGAAAAATATTTCTTCAAGAAGACAGCAAACAACTTGAAGATGTAGAAATAGTTACACAAGGTTCTCAGGTAAAATTTGAACTAGATAAAAAAGTGTTCTCTGTTGACCAAAGCATAGCATCATCCGGAGGAAGTGCAACAGAGGTTTTGGAAAATATTCCTTCAGTAGAAGTGGATCAGGAAGGAAATATTTCACTTAGAAACAATTCTAGTGTTGAAATATGGATCAACGGAAAACCGTCCGGATTAACTGATGACAACAAAAGCCAAGTGCTTGAACAAATGCCAGCAGGATCTATAGAATCTATTGAAGTTATTACCAACCCATCAGCAAAATATAGCCCTGAAGGCAGTGCCGGAATCATCAATATAGTGATGAAAAAAGAGCGTAAAGCGGGGTACTACGGCAGCGTAAACTTAAGTGGTGATTATTCCAATGGGACAGACAAAATTGGTGAACGAGGAGGTGCAAGCATAAACTTCAATGCGGGCAAGTTTGAAGGTTATTATAACCTTGGCTTTCGAAATAACTATTATGGACACATAATAGATGTTGATAGAGACTATTTAAACAGCAATGGAGAGGTTACAAGCGTCTTAACCCAACATCAGGAGGATATTTACCACTTACTTGGCCAAATGTCAAGATACGGGCTTACATACAATGCTAATCCCAAAAACAGCTTTGGCATATCAGGTTCAATACTTACCGGAGGTAGAGATACTGATAGCAATATCGACTATTCAAAAGATAGCAGCGATGTAAATCTTGCAGATTATGAACGCTTGAACACAACAGAATCAAACCGACTATTCACAAAAACTACCTTTGATCATAACCACAAGTTTAGTAAACTAACAGAGATAAGTACATCTTTAGCACTTACAACTTTTAATGATGAAAGTGATGCAAAATACCTTCAAACAGTTAACTCAGGTAATATTGGTTTATTGAACCAATTACAAGAAACAGGAACGAACAATAAAAGCCTTGAGCTGAAAAGTGACTTTGTAAAGAACTTCAAAAACAAAAGTAAACTTGAAGCAGGTGTAAATGTATTATTCAGAGATAGAACAAGCACTACTGAGACATCAAATAATGAAAATGGGAGCTTTATTGATGTACCGGAACTCTACAATGAATACAATTATCAGGAACAACAATATGCTATCTACAGTACATATGGAATGCAAATTAACAAACTAAGCATTCAGGCTGGCTTAAGAGGAGAATATCTAGTTGTAGATAATTCCACAAATGGAAAAAAGGAGGATACAAAAGATTATATTGAGCCTTATCCAACAATGTTTTTATCGTACTCACTACCCAAAAACAATGAGGTACAACTCAACTACACAAGAAGAGTACAAAGACCTAGAGGACGCTATCTGAACTCATTTAGAAATACCTCAGACTCAACAAATGTTACTTACGGAAATCCTGATCTTGAACCGGAATTTTCAAGCTCTATCGAATTGAATCACATTAAAACATGGGAGAAACACACTTTATCTACATCCTTGTACTACAAATACACTAATAACATTATTCAGAGTGTACAATTTATGGATAATGCTGTGCTGAACACAACATATACAAATGTCAGTCAATCACAATCAAGTGGTCTTGAATTAGTATCAAAAAATAGTCTGGCTAAGTTTTTCTCCATGACGACAACCTTGAACTTATATTATTACACCTTGAAAGATAGTAAGTTTATTACTCCAAAAAATGACATAATAGAGATTGAAGGAAATGAGGATTTCTCATGGAATTTAAAAGTGCTAGCAAACTTTATGCTTAGTAAAACTTTTAGTGGACAAATCACTTCTAACTATGCTTCACCAAAAGTTCTTGCACAAGGAAAAACAGATGACCAATACAGTTTTGATTTTGGGCTTCGTAAATCATTTATGAGCCGCAAACTTAATCTTTCGTTATCAGTCAGAGATGTATTTAGAACAAGAAATCACTCAAATTATACCTATGGTGAAAACTTCTCTCAATATTACTACTCAACGCACTACAGCCCATCATTTAGGCTTACATTAGGTTATAATTTTGGGAATAATGGAAAAGATAAAAAGAAATCTAAAAACGGAGATGAAAATGAAGATACAATGGAAGAGTTTTAACTCTTCCATTTTTTTATTTTAAGCGAAGTTTCTGACCAGGATGAATCTTTTCTGATGGCAAATCATTTTTATCCATAATATCAGAAATACTTATACCATATCTCTTTGATATTGAATACAAAGACTCACCTGCAGCTACTTCATGCTCTTCCGAAATCACTTCCTCTTTTGGAACTCTAATTAATAACTTTTGATTTGGTCGGATAGAGGTATTAGAAAGATTATTTCTTTGTACAATTTCGTCAACCTTACAGTTATATTTACGAGATATCTCAAACAGAGTCTCTCCTTTTTCTACCATATGTTCAGTCAAATCATAATCTGCATCATTATTTGATATGTTCTGATTGTTAATTGCAGTTGGAACAGCTGTATTCTCTAGATAAACATACAAGACCTGTCCTGACTTTAAGTTAGTTGATTTAAGATTATTCCATTGTTTCAACTGACGAACTGTACAATTATATTTTTTTGCAATCAGATACAATGATTCTCCCCTCTTTACCTTCACTTTCTTCATCTTAGGTTTATATTCAGCACCATAAGACTTAGGTATCGAAGTATCTTGAACAACGCTAGATGAATAAACACTTACTGGATGAAGATTCTCTTGGGTAGCTAAGTTTCCATTAGGACTAATAACCCTACGAGCCGTAACATAGCGTTTGGCATAATAAGGCTCTGTGTTTTTTGAAACAATTACACCGCTAGAAGTGGATGCGTGGATAAATGAGAAAGTATTATCTTGTTCTGTTGAGAGAACAATTCCCACATGACCAATTCGAGAAGAACGAGCTGAACGGCCATTAAAAAAAACTAGATCACCTGGTAATAATGCTGATTTCTCAACAGGAATTCCGTTTACTACTTGAGCAGAAGAACAAGCTTGCAAAGGATGTCCGGCATGGGCAAAGACATAACCGGTAAACCCTGAACAATCAAACGAGTTAGGGCCTTTTGACCCTGAACGATATGGTTTATTTAAATGAGAGTAAGCGAAAATAAGTAAGGAATCAATTGCAGGAGTAGGACTATATTTCCCTTCATACAATAATGATTCATTTACTTGCGTAGTATCAACTTCAGCCTTTTTCTTTAAATGTATACCAAAAAGAGCATACGAGGCACTGAACTGAAATAACAAAAAAGTGACTATTAAAGCCTTAAAGAAAGTGGTTTTGTTCATTTAAATTATCGAAGTGGCAAATTAAAATCCGTCGTGCGACTCCATATGCATATTGTATGCCAAATCACTCTCTGGAACTAATTCTTTCTCACCTCTTCTGTAATAATAAACAATACCATAGTTTTTACACTGAACAAGTTTTTGATATGGAGGTAGATCTGCAAATACAGCCTCAACTTCATTCCATATTTCTTGGATTATTCTATCCCCTTCTTCACGCATATTTGCCACAATATCTAAGTATCTACCAGTACTTTGCTGATACACCTTCTGACTTGTTTTATATTCTTTGAAAATATCGTAGTGTACTTTTACCTTAGCAATGGTAGGGTTAAACATAGGAGTTCCACCATTTCTTGAGCGTTCAGCTTCCCCATCAATAAGGTTTTGCCCCCACTCAATCAAAGCATTCTCAGTACTTAAATCCGGCACAGAAAAGTTATCCGGTTCCAGTTTGTAAAAAGCTTTATGCTCTTTCTTTATCTCATGACGCGTAACACTAAGGTTTAGCACTTGAATAAAGTGAGAGATATACAAACGAGCATTACGAATTACATTTTGATAATTCTTATTTGCAGACACCTGAGAATCAAGAGCTTGTTTATATTGGGCTAAAGTTTTCTCAAAGCTATTCAAATAAACTTTGGCATCATTGATTGATTTATATGATATTGCCAAGTCATTCACATTCGATTGTTTTGAATGTTGCTCAATTGCTTTACGCAAAGCACGCAATCTAGCTAGATCGGTATTGGGTAATCTTCTGTAAGGCATAGGCTTAAACTTCTCTATACATTAATTGTTGCGCTAATGTGGTTAGGTTATATTTCTTTTCTTGTGAAACAGATACCTTGCTTAAACAGTTCATGGCAGCCTCATAATATTGCTCCATTTTTTGCTCACATAGGTTCTTAACACCAATTTGATTATACAATTCTTTTACTGCTTGAATCTTCGCATGAGGATTCTCAGCTCCATCTTGCTGCAACCAATAATCTAAAGCATCCTTTTGAGAATCGTCTGATTCATTGATTGCATTTATAAGCAAATATGTTTTTTTATTGCAAAGGATATCTCCACCAATTTGTTTTCCAAATGATTCAGGATTTCCATATACATCCAATAAATCATCCATAAGTTGGAAAGCTAATCCGATGTTTATTCCAAAATCATATAAATATTTTGCATCATCCTCATTTGCTCCACCTATCAAAGCTCCCATTTTTAAAGAGCCTGCTAATAATACAGCTGTCTTTAAGCGAATCATCTCAAGGTACTCATCCTCTGAAACTGCTGTACGATCTTCAAAATCCATATCCATTTGTTGACCTTCACAAACCTCTAAAGCAGTTTTGCTAAAAATTGGCAACACCTTGCTTAAATTTTCAGGAGAAACTTTTCCAACATATTCATAAGCTTTAATCAACATAGCATCACCCGAAAGGATAGCTGTATTTTCATTCCACTTTATATGAACTGTTGGTTTATTTCTTCGTAAAGGAGCTTTATCCATAATGTCATCATGAAGTAAAGTGAAGTTATGATAAACTTCAACTCCAATAGCTAAATTAAGTGCATCAATAATATTGTCGGAAAATAAATTTGTAGCCATTAAAGCTAATGTTGGACGAACTCTTTTTCCTCCAAGAGACAACACATAACTTATTGGGGCGTACAAACCAATTGGCTCACACACCCACTTAACTTCGCTAAACTTCTGATTTAAAATATCTTGAATATCTTTCGAAGAATACATTCTTATATAGTTTTATGACATACTAAACTATAAAAAAAATACATTGCTTGCGAAAAAACTTATTAACAATTGTTTTTTAGAATATTCGCATTAAAAAATAGGGATAATTATTTCCAAAATAGAAAAAAAATAAACTAAAATTATAGTTAAAAAAATAAATTATAGAAAGCTAGAAATAATAATTTTTAAGGAATGATTATGGTAAGAATATTTTAGAAATAAATTTCTGATGAAAACTTTAAAATTATAAAAATAAAAAATCCCATAATCACTTTGAAAAAATCAAAATGATTATGGGAAATATATTTAATTACTTTTTTCTAGCCTAATTAGAAACAGCTATAGCATATTCAATCACATCTGCTAACACATTTTTCATTTCTAAGCCTGCTGCAGCTACTTGCTGAGGGATAAAACTTGTAGCGGTCATTCCCGGGTTTGTATTTACCTCAAGAACATTAATTACATCACCTTCAGTAATTATGTAGTCAATTCTCACAATACCTTTACAACCTAGGATATCATAAATAGCAGAAGTCAGCTGCTGTACTCTTTTAGTCAATTCATCGGAGATTCTCGCTGGAGTAATTTCTTCTACCTGACCTTTGTATTTCGCATCAAAATCGAAGAATTCATTGTGACTTACTACTTCCGTAATTGGCAGAACAACTTCTTTTTTATCTGTTTTATATACACCACAAGTAATCTCAGTACCTTGCATAAAGCTCTCGATAATTACTTGATCACCTTCAGCAAAAGCCTTCTCAACGGCAGTTTCTACCTCTGACACATCTTTCACTTTAGTAACCCCAAAGCTAGATCCTCCCACATTTGGTTTCACAAAACATGGCAAACCTAAAGTATCAACTACAACTTTAGCATCTACAGCCTGACCTTTTTTAAGCATCAAAGACTCTGCTGCTTTTATTCCAAAGCCTTTCAGGTAAGTGTTACAAACAAACTTATTAAATGTCATTGCAGCAGCCAATACATCACAACAGCTGTATGGCATGCCAATCATCTCAAAATAGCCTTGTAATCGACCATCCTCTCCCGGAATACCATGAATAGTAATGTAGGCACAATCAAACGAAACCTTATTCCCGCAAAGCGTAAAACTAAAATCGTT
The DNA here is from genome assembly GCA_963662245.2 of Paludibacteraceae bacterium. GTDB lineage: Bacteria > Bacteroidota > Bacteroidia > Bacteroidales > Paludibacteraceae > JAFGVL01. The sequence continues at coordinate 52,135 of CAXXVQ010000009.1, forward strand.
TTTATCGATAGGTAGCTCTTGTCCATCAGGCAATTGCACTCTCCAACCCGAAGCCTGGACAAGCACGATGTAAAGGTTATATTTTTCTTTATCGATAAACGAATAAATGCCTTGTGCACTTTTTAGCGACACAACGACTTCCGACTGATCTCCGCCGGCAACTATGGCTATATTCTTTTTCATTATGTTGTAATTATTGAAATTCCTTATTCAATATCCCTACTAGAGATATACACTCGCCATTTCTCGATTAATGCTTGGATATCCTCCGGAATCTCTGAATCAAACATCATCATTTCTCCGGTTCTAGGATGTACAAAGCCTAATTCTTTTGCATGCAAAGCCTGACGAGGACAAATAGCAAAACAGTTGTTTACAAAAGCTTTATATTTAGCAAATGTTGTCCCTCTCAATACTTCATGCCCGCCATATCTTGAGTCATTAAACAGCGTGTGTCCAATATGCTTCATATGCACACGAATTTGATGTGTGCGACCAGTTTCTAGTCGGCATTCCACCAAAGTCACATATCCTAAACGCTCAAGTACTTTATAATGTGTAACAGCATGTTTTCCTGATTCATTTTCGGGTGGAAGAACAGTCATTAGCATGCGATCTTTAGGATCACGACCAATGTTCCCTACAATAGTTCCTTCTTCCTGCTCAATATTCCCCCAAACAATCGCATTATATCTACGGTGAGTTGTTTTATCAAAAAACTGCTTGGAAAGTTTTGTTTTGGCATCTTCATTCTTTGCAATTAGAAGCAAACCTGAAGTGTCTTTATCAATACGATGCACTAATCCTAAGCGAGGGTCATTAACATCAAATTTCGGATCATCTTTTAAGTGCCAAGCTAAAGCATTCAAAAGCGTACCTTCAAAATTACCAAACCCGGGATGAACCACTAAGCCCGGCTGTTTATTTACAACCAGCAAGTCGTCATCCTCATATATAATGTCAATGGGAATATCTTGAGGAATTATCTCAAACTCATTTGGCGGATAAGCCATTTGAATAGAGATAACATCGTTCGGCTTAATCTTGTAGTTTGACTTTACCTGTTTGTCATTCACCAAAATACATTGTGCTGCAGCAGCATCTTGAATTCTGTTACGAGAAATATCCGGCATAATATTTACCAGATACTTATCTATACGAATCATCTTTTGCCCTTTATCTACAACAAAGCGGTGATGCTCATATTTCTCATTGGAAGGATTGGCATCCTCCAAATCATCTAATTCATCTTCAAATTCTTCGAAGCTCTCTTCTTCAATCATTCTTAGTAAATTAAAAATCAAACTCCTCTATATCATGAACCTTTTGTTTCGAAACAGTAGAATCAATAGGAGCTTCATATTCCTTTTCTGTTTCTTCTTCTATGATTTTCTTATTTTTTGTTAGCCAGAAATTTACAGAAGTTCCGGTATAAACTGGAGTTCCTTTAATTGGAGATTGTTTATACACAACAAATAGAGCACTATCTGCCTTATTCTTTGGCACCTCATCAAATTCTACAGAACGAATATTAAGGGAATCTTGATCTACCTTAACAAATAATTCCTTATAGCTTAAACCTCTGTAGCTAGGCACAGGTATTTCTGATCCACTTGTGCCTCTACCCACAACAAGCGTAATATGAGATCCTCTAGCAACTCTTACTCCAGGTGCAACATTACCAGAACCAAGTTTCACTCCTTTTACCAGATTCTTAAACTCAGATGGCACATATTGTACTTCATCCACAATAAACCCAATAGCTTCAAGGGTTGCTTTTGCATTCCTATACGACAAGTCCCTTACATCAGGCAGTGAAACCTTTGGCTTTTTATAAGAATTAATAACCAAATATACTTGACGGTAATGCTTAATCTTCTCATTAGGACTAGGTATTTGCTCAACGATAGTTCCAGGAGCAACCTTTGGTAAGTATACAGAATCAATTACCTGATATTTTAGATCTAAGGCTTCCAGCACTTCGATTCCTTTTGTTAACTCAATATTTTTTATGCTAGGCACACTAACATAATCACCATGATTAGTATACGAACGCAGGTATATCATCAACACAAAAACACCGACAATAATTACTGCCAGTGCAATCCCTAAATGCTTTAGAAACTGAAGACTAAAAATGAATTTAAAGAAGTTTCCTGCCTTTGATCCCATGATTTATCGAAGTTCTTTTGGGGTGAGAATATTGGGTCAAAAATATAAAAAAAATAGCACAAACGGCTATAAACAAAAAAAGTAAAGACCCGCAAGCCTTTACTTTTTTAATTTGCAGTTAATGCAAAACTATTTTCCTTTAACCTCGTCAGAAACAGTTAATCTTGCTCTACCTTTAGCACGACGAGCAGCTAGTACGCGACGACCATTAGCAGAAGCCATTCTTTCACGAAATCCGTGTTTGTTTTTTCTCTTTCTGTTAGAAGGTTGAAATGTTCTTTTCATTGCCATAACACATATATTTTTATATTTTTACTTCCGTTCTTTTGGGCTTGCAAAGATAGACAAGATTTCTTACTTACCAAATCATTCTTGTTGAAAAGTATAATTATTTTTCCTTGCAAAACTGACATTTCTTTTTATCGCGCATCCGAAGAAGCCTTTCCTTTCAAGTTCACCTTTAGCAACAAACGCTTCTTTTCACTATCTAATATCTGCCAACGGTACACAAAAAATGCCATTATAAAATACACTCCGGCTTGTACCCACAACATAAAGTATTCCCAGCTAATTTGAGAAAGCGTCGCATTCATCGAGTTTAATTTAATAAATCCTTGCACACCAAATGTGGATGGAAAGAAGTACGATACAATTTTCCAGAATTGAGGCAAATGACCTTGTGGCCACATGGCTCCTGACATAAACAATAATGGTAAGGATGTAAACAAGTACAACAAGAAAACCACTTCCCTATCGGCAAAAAACACTGATAAAGACATTGCAAAAAAGACACAAGCCAAGAGATAAGGCAGTATAAATAATGTCAATGACCAATAATCAACCAACTGAGGCAGATTAAACATATAAGGCACTAATAATAGGTTAAATGCTCCCACAAAGAAATAGATCAATGTATAAGCTGCCGATTTACCAAGCAGAATTCTCAATGTACCATGATACTTTCTTTGGTAAGGAATCAAACTATGATAAGTATTCTCTTCCCTTGATGTTCCGGATAAGATTCCGATACCTAATACTAAGGTTTGCTGTAGTACCAGAATCAAGATACAAGGCACCAGAAATGATGCATACCCACCTTTAGTATTATAAAGCGAGAATCCTTCAAATGCTATTGGACTTGCAGTAACTTCTGCTTGACGGGTAGTCATTCCTTGCATCATCAGGTTTTTCATTTGAATATGCATACCCATATCCAAAGCCACATAATTTACTCCTGAGTAAACTGACCTATAATATAGCATACTTGCCATACTGGTATAAGCAGAAACATGCGTTTGCTGACCTGTATTTATATCTTTTGAAAAAGATGAAGGAATGTAAATAATCCCAAATACCTTTTTTGCATGATACAGCTTTTTCGCTTCCTCCATAGAAGTTAGCTCTGATTGCACTTTCAGATCAGGAGTTGCATCCAGCTTCCTTACAAAACTTCTGCTCAATGAAGAATGAGAATTATCTACCACTACAATCGGAATATCTCTGACGGTTTCATGAAAATACATTAAACCATACACTACAGGATATAGCAATCCGGCCCCAAAAAAAATGATAATCACACCTGCATCTTTAAACACATTCTTAAGCTCTTGACAAGCTATCTGAATCATGTCACTAATGGCAGACTTTATCGATTTTATATTTAATTTATTTTCTATCATAACTGAATATATTCCTTATTTCTTCGGATAATTTTGATACAAAATTGCCTTTTTCAACTTCACAGAAACCGCTAAAGGCAACAAAAGGAAAATCAGAAGTGCCAAGAAACTCATTGCCTCATATTTAAAGTCTGAGCCATTCAAAGCAAAGTTTTGATATATTTTAAAATAATACCTCAATGGGAAAATATTACTCAACGCATGCATTGATGGCAACATATTTTCCACCGGAAATGAGAAACCTGAGAACGAAAATGCCAATACGCCATATAATGAAGACATACTTAACGCATCCCTTAGCCTTGGTATCAAACCAATCATAAATACGCCCACTGCCTGAGCTGCAAGAACCAACATGAATGTATCAAGGAACATCCATAAAATACTTGCATTTAATGGGTATTTCAACAATTGGAATAGGATAACATTATACAATATCCCCATTATCAAGAATGAAATAGTGTATGGCAATAATTTCCCACCCAAAGCTTTAAAGAATGAATAGTTAGCCGTTTTCAACCATTGTCTTGATGTCTTATGCTTCAACTCTATCCCAATACAATAAACTGTTGTAAGCAAAATAAGCAACTCAAAAACTCCCGGAATAATCAAATCTATCAGGTAAACAGAATAGTTGATATACGGATTCCCAATAGCGTGCACATCCGGTGCAATTGGCTGAATTTGTGCCATGGCAGCTCGCTCAGATTGCCCCTTTAGTTGTCGCGTTTGCAAATTGATTCCACCCGATAAGGTGGAAAGCATATAACTGAAGTTCTTTAATGTAAACGAACCTGGAATATAAAACGCTTGGGTGTAATAAAACGAAATCTTTGGCTGTGTGCGCAACATTATATCTTTCTCAAGATTTGCCGGAAGCTCAATAAAACCATAAATCTTACCTGTTTGCAAATCGGCTCTGGCTTCGGAGAAATTTTGATATCGAGCCACCACCTTGCTCGGTGCTGTAGCTTCAATCTGCCTCACCATTTTTCTGGATACATTGGAATTATCATGGTCGATAACCCCAATAGGCAATTTCTCGGGCAAACCTTGTGGCATTAAGGATGCAAAAAAGATATAACTAGCCAAGGGGATAATTACGATCATTATCACATAAATCGGGTGCTTAGCCATTAGCCTTAACTCCCTGCGTATTACATTACCAAAGCTGTTATCTTTTTTCAAATGCATATTCTATTTATCTAAAGATTAGATTTCTTCTTCTAAAATCACGCTCATACCCGGGCGTAAATCTTTAACTGGAGCTACCGGTTTTGCTCTTACTTCAAATGTTCTTACATCAAATTCACCCGAAGTTTTTGTAGCTCTCCATGTAGCATAACTTCCTAAAGCTTTAATGTAGCTAACTTTTACTTTCACTTTTTGATTATCCAAAGCAGGAATAGTTACTGTAAGTTCAGCTCCCATTTTTATTTTAGACAATAAATTTTCTTTGACATTAAAAGTCATCCAGCAATCACTTAAATCTACAAGGTTCATGATAGGAGCTCCTTGACCAACAAGTTCACCTACTTGAGGGAAAATTTCAGAAACCTCAGCATCAATAGGAGCTGTTAATTTTGTTTCCGGCACATATGCTTCAACCTCTGAAACAGCACCTTTTGCTCTTTCCACCATAGCTTTTGCAGCTAGTTTATCTTCAACACGAGCACCTTCTTTAGCCATATCATATTGGGTTTTTGCAGCTTTCTCAGTTGCCACAGCAGCATGATATTTAGCCTCTGCCTCATCAAATTTCTGTGCTGGTATAATCTCATTTTCATACAGCTTTTTAGCACGCTCATATGATTTCACTGTCACATCTAAACCTGCTTTGGCTTTTTGCCACATTTCAAATGCTGCAGCCACTTGTTCTTTTCTTGCACCTGTTTGAGCTTTCAAGTTCTGAGCCTCAGCTCCACTTTGAGCAGCCTCAGCTTGTGCAAGTTTTGCATATAACTCTGGTGAATCAATCTCAACCAATAAATCTCCGGCAGAAACCTTGTCACCTTCTGACACCTTAAGTTCTTGAATTCTTCCCGGAAGTTTACTTGAGATTCTAACTTCTGTAGCCTCTACTTCACCTTGAATAATTTCAGGTTCCGGCTTAAATACAATCCATCCGATTAATGCAACAAGAAGGATTACTCCCATCAGTGTGGATAAACCTATAAGTAAATTTGCTTTACTTTTTGAAAGGCTTGCTTGTACCAACTCTTTTTTATTTGTCTTCATGTTATCAATTAATTATTTTAAGTTTCCTATAGCTTTTAATAAATATACTTCACACAATCTTTGATCTATTCTAGCATCAATGTCTTCAGAATTTGCTTTCAACCATGCTGTTTGAGCTTGCATAAGTACAGTCGGTTCAACTACTCCTGACTCAAAACCAACGGTAGCAAAACGAAGATTCTCTTCTGCTTGTTCTTTATTCGTTTTTGTTAATACCACTTTCCTATCAGCCTCAGTGATTTTAAATGAAGCCTGAGATATATCTAATTTTATTTTTTCACGAGCTTCTTCTAACTCATATTCAGCAATCTTCTTTTCAACTTTTGCTGCTTGAAGCGTGTGAAACCTTTCTCCAAAATGAAACAGAGGTATATTCACAGCAACACCCACTTGCCACATTCCGTCAAACTCGTTTTGAACACCATTAAACATACTTGGGTTTGATACAATGTATCCGGCAGTTAATCCTGCATTTGGCAAAAATCGAGAGATCATTATTTTGCGATTTGATTCCGCAATATCTACTTTATTTTTCAATGCTGAAATCTCATATCTATTATCAATAGCACCTTCAACATCAAGCACTGGATCAACCTTTTCTACTAATGGATCAATATCTTCATCTGCAAGGGAATAAACACTATCTAGAGGCAAACCACATAACTGTGAAAGAGCCATTTTAGACAAACCAAGTCCGTTCTGTACTTTCACCAATGTCATCTGTGCCTCATTCAATTTTACCTTCACACTTAAACCATCAGATTTTGTCGCAACACCAAAGGCAATGGTTTTTTCCATATCGCTATCCATCTTCTTAAGCAGATCTACATAGCTTTGCGCTAACTTTTCTTTATTCTTAAGAGAAACCACTCTCCAATATGCCGCATCAGTTTGTAAAAGCACTTCTGAAGTCTGACCATCTAACTTAGCTTCAGCAATCTGTTCTGTGAATTTTGCTATGCGATTCATTTCGATGATTTTTCCTCCCATAAAAATAGGCTGAGTCAACATGATAGAACCTACAAACACATTTTCCATATCCACCTCAAATTCTTCTTCAGGAATATAAGCATAATTTTTCCACTGAATTTTTTCAGGATTTGTTTTGGGGTTAAAAGGAGCTCCGTCTGCATCTAAAGGTACTGGAGAACCATTTACCATTGTCCAGTTATTACTTACTTGGTCAGCAGTAAAACCAAAACTTCCATCAGCCATTTTTGTTCCTACCGGAAGCAACTTGTCTTCTCCTAACAAAGAGAAGTTTTTCTCATTCCACAAATAGGCTCCATTTGCAGAAATGTTTGGTAAATACTGAGTAAAAGCAGCTTTCTTCATGCTTTTTGCCGCCTTTACTTTTTGTTGTGCTATCAACAAATCTTTGTTATGCCTCAACGCTAAATGTCTACATGAGTCAAGAGAAAGCTCTGCTTGAACTTGTAGCACTGCAACTAACAACACTAATAATGTAGCTATCCTTTTCATATTTAATTAATTATATAATTTTCGAAAACATAGTTGCATAAGCAACAAATATTATAAATAAGAACCTTACTATTAAGATAAGTTCTTTAAAATCTTTTTTAATGTTTGCTCTCCTCGATGAATTTCTTCTTCACTAATCCCTTGCAAAGAATCCTTCATAACATATAAAGATACTTTCCTAGCATGTTTATTGACTTCGACACCGAGTTCTGTAATGTAAATCAGATTAATTCGCTTGTCATTTTCAGCAGTTTCTCTCCTCACCAATTGAAGTTTCTCTAAATTATCAATTAAACGAGTAATACTTGGCTTGTCTCTAAATGTTGCTTCAGCAAGATCTTGCTGCGTAATTCCATCCTTATAACTAAGGGATAACAATACTGTCCATTGTTCTGGGGTAATATTAATCCCATTTGAACGGAAGTTTCTGTATAGTGCCCTGTTTATAGCTGTTGACACTCTCCCACTCAATATGCCAAATATGGCATCTTTATCTAAATTTAATTCTTCAATCATAACTTAAAACTTTTTTAGTTGTCTATGCAACTAATTGACTACAAAAGTAAAATTTTTGCTGAAATAAGCATCAAATAATTAACGATTATTTTTCTGAAATAATATCATAAAATTTTCCAACAGCTGAAGTTGTAGCTGTTCCATGGGGATTTCAAGTATAAAAACAATCTGCCGGTAAATTTGTTCAATCGACTCAAAAGAATCATCCGTTTCTAGGAATAGTTTTTCTAAAGGAATATTCTGAACTACTTCCCTCATATGACTTATTCCCTTCCCAAGAGAAAGATAAAAACCATGTCGAAGCAAATCATCGGCAAGCTCTTTCTTTCCCCTAAAACCGTGGATAATCCAAGGCTGCTTAGGTTGCAAATCTTTTTTTAAAATAACTAACTCGTTGTATGCTTTTACACAATGAATTATTAGCGGCTTCTGAACAGCCTCTGAAATCTCAATTTGCTTTATAAAAGCTTCCTGCTGCAACTGAAATGGCGTATCACACACCTTATCTAAGCCGGCTTCTCCAATTGCCAACACAAGTTTATCTACAGCAAAAGTTTGTAACTCTTGTAACTGCAACAAATAATCATCCTTGATATACCATGGATGCAAGCCAACAGAAAAGAATTTATCTGAATATTGTAAAAGTGAAGATTTAATTTCCTGTGGAAAACAATTTTTCAATTCAAGTGAGTTCCTGGAAAATTGATGCGTGTGTATATCAATAAACTGACTCATGGCACAGGATCGTATCCACTCCCACCCCAAGGATTACAGCTTAGGATTCTTTTTATAGCTAACCAAGGACCTTTGATTGGTCCATATTTCTTAATGGCCTCAACTGAATACTGAGAACAGGTTGGAGTATAACGACATGAAGGTGGCAGCATAGGCGAAATTGCTCGCTGATAAAAGTAAATCGGCAGCAATAACAGAAATACGAAAAACCTCTTAATTATATTAATCACGCTTTTCATCTAACCGTTTTATTAATTTTTCAAAAGCATCTTGCATCTTCTTCTCAATCTTCTCATATGGCAAAGCCTCATCAGAAACATAATTAATTCCAAGATTCAGACTAAAATCCTTATCTGAAAGATATTCCCACAAGGGACTCCTATTTAATCGATAAGCCTCACGAATACGACGCTTCAACAAGTTACGATCATGAGCCCTTTTGAATCGTTTCTTAGGCACGCTAATAACCACCTTAGCCGGAACCTTATCATCTTTTTCATCAGACAAATAAACTACACGCAAAGGGTATGAAATAAACGCATCACCTTCTGTGTAAAGTTTGGCAACACGAATCTCTCCTGTAAGTTTATGTTGTTTGGGAAATTTATTGGTATAAGGCATATAATTAGTGATAAAAAGAAACATCCCAAAGATACTGATTCTCAGCTAATCTTGGGATGTTTGTATGAGTTTGATAAACAGTGGCTTATTTTGTTACCTGTTTCACTGTTTTTTGATTTTCTTTCAAATAATAATCTAAAGCTGTAGTCATTGAAGTAAATTGTGGTTGCGGAACTTCTAAGTCCAAACGCAAACCAGCTTCACTTAAAGCTTGTACAGTTGTTTTTCCAAAACAAGCAATTTTAATATCATTTTGCTGAAAATTAGGGAAATTCTTCATTAAGGAAACGACTCCTGAAGGGCTAAAGAACACTAACATATCGTAGTTGAATTCTTCATCAGGGCCGAAATCGTTACTAACAGTTTTGTACATAACACCCTTATTGTAAGTAAACTTATTACTATCTAATAAAGATGTAACTTCATCATTTAAGGTATCTGTACATGCAAGCAGGTACTTTTCAGAGGCATGTTTCAACATCACAGTAATCAACTCAGGTAACTTACCTGTACTACCAAAAAAAACCTTACGCTTTCTGTATTGAATGTACTTTTGAAGATACAAAGCTACTGATTCAGAAATACAGAAATACTTCATGTCCTCAGGCACAGTAAGTCTCATTTCTTGGCACAAACGGAAGAAATTATCAATTCCGGTGCGTGCAGTAAAAATGATGGCAGTATGATCCAATATTGAAACTTTTTGAGCTCTAAAATCTTTTGCCGGAACAGGCTCAATCTTGATAAAAGGTCTAAAATCGATTTTTACACCGTATTTATCAATAATATCAAAATAAGGAGATTTTTCACCTGATGGCTTTGGCTGAGAAATAAGGATTTTTTTGATTTTCAAAGCATTTACTTTTAAGGTGTGAGACAAAAATTTTCTTCTTAGATTAGGGCTTTTAACACTATAAAAATAGGTAAAATTTCAAGGGTACAAAGATACAATATTATATAGAAAAATGTGATAATATTTTGAAGAAAGATTTGGCTTGTCTTTAAAAATGTTAACAAAATCACAAAAATTGTAACAATTAAAGCTATTACAAGGCTGAAATTGTGAAAATTATTAGGGGCATAAATCAAGAAAACAACAACTGGAAATAACCCTAAAGCATACCCAAACATGATGGTAAAATACGAACGAATAAAAATATCATTAGCTCCCGACCCGAAAAAAACAAAGTTTAGGAATCGAAATAACAACCATTTCACCAATAAAAACACAGAAGCTAAGCCAATAAAGAAAAGTAAATATGTGCTTTTCTGTTCAAAAGAAATACTTAGTTGTGTGTCGTATGTAACTGTATGCAGAAACAAGCCCATTGAGCAAATAAACAAGAACACAAAATTCGTGTTTAGCTTAAACTGACTTACAGCGGATTCAATAAATATACTTGAACGCTCCTTCAGATAAAAGAAATCATTGATGGTTTCAAAAATCACCTTTCTTCCGGTAGTAATAACATAACCATAACTGAAAACCATTGCCAATAAAAGTATCGGAACAAACATATTTGAACCAACAGTTTCTGGAATTGCTTTCCCGGCATAACCGGCAAATTGCAAAGCAACTGGTGCAGCTACTACTTTTTGAACTACTGTGTCCAAAGTATCAGCTGAAATCACAGAAAGAGTTTGTAAACTGTCGTTTATTATTGCAGAAGTTATCGGCATATCTTTTCTTTAAACTATAGCGTAATCTAATGGTTTATCACCCCAGTCAGGAGCATTTTTAACGATATCAATCACTTCCTCAGGCGAACTGACTACCGTCCATAAACCACCGTGCTCCTCACGCATAAATTTTTCATCAATGGCTTTTTTCAACATAGCCACCAACTCATCATAATAACCATTGATATTAACTATCACAATGGGTTTGGGGAATAAGCCCAGTTGTTTCCAGGTGATGATTTCAAGCAATTCTTCCATGGTACCACAGCCACCCGGCAAAGCCACCGCAGCATCAGATAACTGAGCCATTTTTGCTTTACGCTCATGCATGGTTTCAGTGATAATTACCTTTTCCAAACCTTTGTGATGCCAATCTCTATCTTTCATAAAACGAGGAATTACACCTGTAATATCCCCACTATTTTCTAAAATAGAATCAGCTAAAGCACCCATCAAACCAACATGACCGGCACCATAAATACAGTGCAGATTATTTTGTGCAAGTAAGCTCCCTAGCTGAGTTGCCGCATCTAAAAAAACAGGATTTACTTTTGCGCTAGAAGCACAATAAACACAAAGGCTTTGAACCATAACTGGAATTTTGATGCAAAAATACTGTTTTCTTTCTTTATATTTGAATTTCTAAAAGACTGTCACCATAATTTATCAAAAATGTCTGAAACTAAAATACTTGTTACCGGAGCTACAGGCATGCTTGGAGCGCACTTACTATGGCAATTGCTACAAAAAGGTTTAAAAGTAAGAGCAACTAAGCGTTTGCACAGCAGTTATGCTCAAACTGAAAAAATCTTCCAATTCTACGAAGATAAGTTGAGCAAATACGCCCAACAAGTAGAATGGGTTGAAGGCGATGTGCTAGATGCTGCCTCGATGGAAAAAGCCATGCAAGGTATTGACTATGTGTACCACTGTGCCGCTATGGTTTCTTTTGCCGATAATCCTGATAAATTACTGGAAATCAACATTAAGGGGACTGAAAATATTGTTAATGCTGCTCAAAAAAATACAATAAAGAAACTTTGCTTCGTTAGTTCTATAGGTGCTTTAGACAGCTCAGAACCTCAAAAAGTAATTGACGAAACTTGCTTTGGGAAAGAAAAAGACGAAAGCTCACCATATTCACAAAGTAAATATCTATCAGAAAAAGTAGTTTGGGACGCCATTGAAAAAGGGCTTAATGCCGTGATTGTAAATCCGGGAGTTATCTTGGGTTATGCAAATGGCAAAAACGGCAGTATGCAAATATTTACAGCCATAAGAAACGGACTACCTATTTACACACTAGGAGGTTCGGGTTATGTCTGCGTAGAGGATGTTTGCCGTGTAATGATACAACTAACTGAAGGCAATTACAGCAAAGAACATTATGTACTAGTAAGTGAAAATCTATCTAACAAAGAGCTACTTTTTATGATTGCTGATGCCATGCTTACACGCCGACCATATATTCACGGGACAAAATGGTTACTGATGAACTTAGCAAGCATTATGGAGTTCTTACAAAAGCTTACGGGCAAAAAAATGATATTGGATAAAGGAACGGCTCGAGTGGCATTAAAACGCTCCTATTATTCGTCAGAAAAGATAAAAACAGAACTTGGATTTACTTTTACACCAATTAAAACTTGCGTGGAAAAAATCTGTAAAGGAATAAACACAATTGACTAATACAAAACACACAATACTTATGAAAAAACTACAACTGATACTAATAACGCTTCTGGCATTTATAACACAAGTCTCTGCACAACAACTGATTTCTCCGGCAGATTTTTTTGCCATTATGGATAGCTCAGAAATTATGTACGAAGTTCGTACCGACTTGGATCAATATATTGAACCAATAGACTATTCTGAAAACATTAACACCGGAATGGTATATCGCGAGGAACAGGAAGATGCTTTTTCTGTAAAAGAATTTAATATTCCGCTTATGGCTAAAGAAGCATTTATCCGTGCCGAACAGCTTTTTAACGATAACAAACCTGAGGAAGCTAGAGAGATGTATGAGCTAACACTGAAAGAAGCTCCAAGTTTCTCGCGTGCTTATACTTATATTGGTCAGACATACTACATGCAAAAGGACTATAAGAAAGCCGTAAAATACCTGAAAAAATCCATTAAGCTAAACTCTATCGACTTTATGTCGTACTGGTTCTTGGCTGACAGTTATTATGAATTGGGTCAAAAACAAAAAGCCTTAGATAACATCCTAATCGCAAAAGTGCTAAACCGAAATAACTCTAGAATACAGGCTTCTTTAAAACGAATTCTGGCAATCAACCATCTGCGCTACGAAGAATGGCAATTCAACCCACAAATAAAACTGGACAGCATTGGCGAAAAACATGTGCTTATTGCTTCAAAACCTGAATGGTTACCTTATGCCATGGTAGAAGCAGCTTACACTTTTGATCCGGCATTTGTAAACATAAAAAATGACTTCCCACTTAACCGAACAAAAGAAGGTGTACTTGCCTTAAGTCTTACGCTAAATGAAGAAAAAACAGTAGAAAAACATCCTGAATTTATTGCTCTAACCCAAGCTTTGGAACACAAAAATTTTAACGACTATATTTACTACGAACTACTGTTATTAAAATATCCAAAACTAGCCTATTACCTTACCGAAAAAGGTAGAAATGGAATTATCAATTATGTGAAGGAAACTAGACTGAAAAAGATTGAATAAAAGAAAAGCGAAAATTATAGCAGTCGTGGTCGGAAGAAAATATTTGCCAATAAATTATAAGTAATTTAATAGCACGGTACGCTGTACCTAAAAAATATCCATACATAAACCCTTTTCTACAAATAGCATGGTGCGCTGCACCTTTAGCTGCATAGCAGCGTTCTATTAGTAGAAGTGGTATTTAGAACAAGAGAAAAGGTGCAGCGCACCGTGCTATTAAAAAAGCTTGCTTTGACTGTATTATTTCCATTAAAATCTTCCGACCATGACTGGAATTATAGTTCTCGCTTTTTTGTTTTTTAGTTATAAGTCAATGGCATATTCTTACAGTTCCATCTCCTCTCCTGCTTTTCTTTGCCAAGGCCAGTGACCTTCTACCTCTAGGTGAATGGTAAACACTAAAATGGTACGGATTAAGACTAATAGTCCCAAACTTGCCACATTGGTTAAAGAATATTCTACAGTTACTGTTCTAATAATATCTCCGGCAACCAAGAAATCAAGCCCTAGCAACATTCCTTTTTTAATATCAAAACGGAAGTTTTGTAAACGACTCTTAACAGACTTATTTTTCTTATAAAAGAATGAGTATACAGCCCCAAATAAAATACCTATCACAATAACAAGTACCCCAATAGACTCTATCACTTTACCAATAATACTCCCAATTTCAGATATCTCTAGATTAAAATTCATAGTATTTTGTTTTAGTTAACTCAAAGATATAAAATAGTTCCAAAAGAAAAACAAACCTTTCTCGATGGCTGAGCGTAGCTGAAGTCAGAATTTTGAGAAATTCAGAAATTCATTGTCAGCGGATCTGTATTGTAGAGACAAGGCATTACCTTGTCTCTACCCAAAGACACGAAATACAAACGCCCCCTTAGCAAAAGCAAAGAGGGCGTTCATTTATAAATATCGTAATCTTATTTCACCAAACAGCGTTTGAATTTTTCTAAGAAAATATCTGCATCTGATTTGCTAAGGCACAATGGTGGAAGCAAACGGATAACATTAGTTCCTGTTACTCCGGTAAACACTTTTTCTTGCATCAATAACTTAGTACGAAGTTCCTTAATTGGCTCTTCAAACTCAATTCCTATCATTAAACCTAAACCACGCACTTCCTTAATTTCAGAAATTTTCTCTAACTCTCCTTTTAAGTAAGTTCCAACTTTAGCTGTATTATCTACAAGCTTTTCTGCTTTGATAATGTCAAGCACGGCAATACCCGCTGCACAAGCTAAGTGGTTACCACCAAAAGTAGTTCCTAACATTCCGTATTCAGGAGCAAACATAGGGCTGATTAACAGTCCTCCTATTGGGAAACCATTACCCATACCTTTTGCAGTAGTGATAAGATCCGGTTTGATATCTGCATATTGAAAAGCGAAGAATTTACCGCTTCGTCCATAACCTGATTGAATTTCATCCAAAATAAGAACCGTCTCTGTTTTTGTACATTCCTCACGCAAAGCTTGCATAAAGCTATTTTCAGGAATTTTGATACCACCGATACCTTGAATTCCTTCAATAATAACAGCACAAAAATCTCCTTTAGCTAGCTCTGATTTTACTGTATCAATATCGTTTAGTTCAACAAAAACAACATCAAAACCTTCATTAATAGGAGCAACTATTTTTGGATTGTCAGTAATTCGGACAGCAGCCGAAGTACGACCGTGGAAAGCTTTTTTGAAAGCTAACACTTTCTTTTTCCCGGTGTGGAAAGACGCAAGTTTCAAGGCGTTTTCATTGGCCTCTGCACCTGAGTTTACTAAGAAAAGATCATATTCCTCACATCCACTTACCTTACCTAGTTTTGTGGCTAATTCTTGTTGCAACTTATTCACAACAGAATTTGAATAGAAGGAAATTTTGTTCAACTGGTCAGTAAGTTTTTGCACATAAAAAGGGTGTGCATGACCTACCGAAATCACCGCATGTCCGCCGTAAAGATCCAAATATTCAGTGCCCTGATCATCGTATGTACGACAAGCATGACCTTTTACAATATTGATATCAAACAACGGATATACATCAAATAGTTTCATAAAATAAATATGTGTGGTAAAAGGGTTATAAAATTCTTATGAACTCTATTCCCAAAAAAATTGTTTACAAAGTTATAGCTATTTTATTTTATACCGGCATAAAAAGAACGCAAAAATTGATGTAATTTTAAGCCGTATCTGTTTTTCTGTTTTTACAAAAAACAGGGATTTTTATAAAACTGAATTCTCAAAATCTACTACTACACCTTTATGGAAAAGTTAATCACTATTTACTGCAAAAAACTTGATAAATATTTACAAATTCAAAGTGGTACTACACTATTGGAGGTTCTGGATCAAATTGATTTACCATGTGAAAATATGATTGTTTCTGCTCGCGTAAATCATAAAACAGAAGACTTGAACTTTGCTATTTATAAACCTAAAGACATTGAGTTTATTGATATCAAAAGCTCTTCGGGCATGCGTGTATATGTGCGTACACTGTCTATGATTTTATCAAAAGCCTTAAATGAAGTTTTCCCGGAATCAAGCTTACATATAGAACATACGCTGTCAAAAGGGTATTACTGTAACATAAAAAACTTTGAAGGAAAAATCAGTGAAGAAAATATCAAGAGCATAAAAGCTAAGATGCAGGAAATTATTGATAATGATACGCCAATTGTAAAACATGAGCTACAAGGTGAATCTGTTATTAACCTGTTTAAAGATTTAAATCAGATGGATAAAGTGGTTCTGCTTGAATCATTAAATCGTCCATATACTGAATTTTATGAATTGGATGGATTCTTTGACTATTATAATGGAGCCTTACTACCAAGCACAGGATATATAAATCTATTTGATCTCATTCCACATTATGATGGATTACTTTTACGCATACCGTCAAGACAAAATCCAAATCAATTGGAAGAACTCTTTCCTCAAGAAAAAATGTATCAGGTATTTAAGGAACATATTAAGTGGAACGAAATTTTAGAAGTTGATAGCGTGGGTGATTTTAACCTTGCTTGCAAAAATAAAAAGGCATTTGACTTAATTAAAATTGCTGAAGCATTACACGAAAAGAAAATTGCCGGTATTGCAGATAAAATAATCGCTGAAATGGATAAAAAGCGTTTTGTGATGATTTCCGGACCTTCATCATCAGGAAAAACAACCTTCAGTAAACGCTTATCTATTCAATTACAAGTAGCTGGAGTTCAACCAGTTTTAATCTCATTAGATAACTATTTTGTAGACAGAGAACATACTCCTAAAGATGAACATGGTGAATTAGATTTTGAACACCTTCATGCTTTAGATATCGACTTGTTTAATCAACATTTAAATCAACTTCTAGCGGGTGAAGAAGTAGAACTTCCAACTTTTAATTTTGAGTTAGGAAAACGAGTGTATAGAGGTGAAAAAATAAAATTAACAGATAAAAATATCTTGTTAATGGAAGGTATTCATGCCTTAAATCCGGAATTAACTCCTGCAATTGCTGAAGATTTAAAATTCAAAGTGTATGTATCGGCACTGACTACAATTTCATTGGATAATCACAACTGGATTCCTACAACTGATAACCGTTTATTACGCCGTATTGTACGCGATTATAAATACCGAGGATATAGTGCACAAAACACCATTTCACGCTGGGCAAGCGTACGAAAAGGTGAAGATAAATGGATTTTCCCTTATCAAGAAAATGCAGATGTAATGTTTAACTCAGCTTTGATTTTTGAACTAGCAGTAATCAAAAAATACGCTGAACCCATTCTACAAGAAGTACCAAGAAACAGTAATGAATATGGTGAAGCTCACCGTTTGTTGAAGTTCTTGAAGTTCTTCCACCATGTACATGATCGTGAAATTCCACCTACTTCATTGCTTAGAGAATTCTTGGGAGGAAGTAGTTTCAAATATTAACGAATAATAAAAACTGCAAAAGGCACGGTTATTGCTTTCGTGCGAGACTAAAATTTTGTAACTTTATAAAAATATTCTTTTTTCAGTCTTTTTTATTATGATTAATCAGAGTCTACAACAACGCCTTCAACAAAAGCTTTCACCACAACAAATTCAAGTTATTAAGCTTTTGGAAATTCCGAATATTGAATTGGAAGAACGCATCCATCAAGAATTGGAAGAGAATCCTGCTTTGGAAGAAGGTAAAGAAGAAGCTGCTTCTGATGATGTGTCAATGGACGAAAGTATGGATGGTGGTAATAACGACGATATGGACTTGGATGAATACATGCAAGATGATGATATACCTGATTATAAACTACAGTCTAATAACAGTTCAAAAGACGATAGAAAAGAAGATATTCCTTTCTCAATTGGGTTAACTTTTCATGAGCACCTAATTGATCAATTGCATTTACGCAACCTATCTGAGCGCGATCAATCACTAGCTGAATATATTATCGGAAATATTGATGATGAAGGTTACCTTCGTCGTGATATTGAGGCTATGGTGGATGATATCGTATTTCAACTTGCTGTACAAGTTACGGATGAAGAAATACTTAACCTGCTATATGTAGTTCAAGATTTTGAGCCGGCAGGTGTTGGTGCTCGTGATTTACAAGAATGTCTTTTACTGCAAATCAAACGCCGGGAACATAGTGAAAGCGTAGAAATTGCCCATAAGGTTATTAAAAATCACTTTGATGAATTCACTAAAAAACACTACGAAAAAATCATCAAAAAGCTAAATGTTAGCGAAGGTGATTTTAAACAAGCCATATCTGAAATAACCAAACTTAATCCTAAACCAGGTAATGCTTGGGGAACTATTTTAGAAAAAAATATGGAGCATGTGGTACCTGATTTTATTCTTGAAGTAGAAAACGGTAATCCATATGTGGTGTTGAATAATCGCAATATTCCTGAACTTAGAGTAAGCCATACTTATCAGGATATGTTTAAAGATTATTCGGGCAACAAGCAAAACAAAGAAATGAAAGACGCTGTGATGTTTGTGAAGCAAAAACTGGATTCTGCCAAATGGTTCATCGATGCCATTAAGCAACGCCACAATACTTTGTTAACAACCATGTCAGCTATTGTTGATTTTCAAAGAGAATTCTTCCTTGAAGGTGATGAAACTCTTTTAAAACCAATGATCCTAAAAGATATTGCTGAAATTACCGGATTAGATATTTCTACTATTTCGCGTGTGAGTAACAGCAAGTACATCCAAACTGATTTTGGTGTGTATTCAGTGAAATATTTCTTCTCAGAATCTATGCAAACTGACTCCGGTGAAGAAGTTTCTTCTCGTGAAATTAAAAGTATCTTACAAACTTGCGTAGAAAACGAAAATAAACGCAAACCAATTACTGACGAACAACTTGCCAAAGTGTTACAAGAAAAAGGCTATGTGATTGCTCGTCGTACTGTAGCTAAATACCGCGAACAACTAGATATTCCGGTTGCTCGCTTGCGTAAAGAATTATAATTAACATGATTCATTGTTAAATGGCTATATTGTTTAAAATAACAACTTAACAAACCATCAATATAACAATTGAGAATAATGGAAAGAATTGCCAAAATAATATCGAATATTTTTCAACCATTGTTAATACCTACTTACAGCATTCTATTGCTGTTTCAGGCAGGTAACTATGCATATTTTGGATTTTCCTATCAGCTGTACACAGTACTAACTATTTTCATGCTCACAGCTATCATTCCTTTAGCTGCTATTTTGATTCTTAAGAAATTGGGTATTGTGAGCTCAATACAGCTTGCTGAACGCAAAGAAAGACTTATTCCCTATATTATCACTATAATCTGTTATATCACAGCTATAGTGTTCTTATGGCGCATTTATATGCCAATATACATTGTTGCTATGATGCTAGGTGTATTATTAGCAGTAATTACAGTTAGTTTAATTAACCTTAAATGGAAAATTAGCGCTCATCTTTGCGCCATGGGTAGTTTAACTGCTGCAATAATGGTAGTGGCTTTACGCTTACAAATTAATCCAACTATATTACTTAGCTGGACATTTGTTTTCTCAGGAGTGGTTGCTGCTGCTCGTATGGTATTAAATATCCATACACCTATGCAAACTCTGGCCGGATTTGTTACCGGATTCATTTATGTACTTACCTTAGGTTTATATTTATAATCCCATGTTTGACGACGCATATTTCATGAAACAAGCTTTGTTAGAAGCACAAAAAGCTTTTGACATGGATGAAGTACCGGTAGGTGCTGTTATTGTTTCACAAAATCGCATTATTGCCCGAGCTCATAATTATACAGAACGCTTAAATGATGTTACTGCTCATGCAGAAATGCAAGCTATTACAGCTGCAACAGGAGCCCTTGGAGGTAAATATCTAACAAATTGCACAATTTATGTCACTGTAGAACCTTGCGTAATGTGTGCAGGTGCCTTAGGCTGGTCACAAATTAGTAAAGTAGTATTTGGTGCTGCAGATAATAAGCGCGGATATAGTGAAATTGCTCCTAAAGCCTTACACCCAAAAACTGAAGTTATTTCAGGTATAATGGAAAAAGAGTGTGGCAGCTTGATGAAAGAGTTTTTTAAGAAAAAACGCTAAAAAAATATAGAATAAAAAACCGAACCTTTAAAGATTCGATTTTTTTAATGCAAGTATTAAAAATTATTCTGCGTATACTAATTCAACATCATCAAGTAATAACTCACTGCCAACTGCACCGGCAAAACTGGCTCCGTCATAACTAGAAGAAGCAACAAAAGTAATATGCGTAGGTAAGATAAATGAAGCAGAATCAGCACTTACATAACTATTATCAGAAGGTTTCATATAATCAGGATATGTACTATCCAACTCACCATACACAAATGGTATTTCCATAGTTGATAAATCACTTTGTATATCTGAACTTCTAAACCAAGCTGTAGCTAATCGTTCAATTTTCTCTCCTGCTCTCACTTCTAAATATGCATAAATATCACATGCATCAGAATATGAAAGTACATTTCCATCTTTATCTTTATTCACACCTCCTGGTGTATATCTATACTTAAATTTCAAAGTTTTAGGTCTACCTGAAAACAATGTTCCAAAATCAATAGCTGCTTCAGGATCTGATGGATTTATTTTATCAGAATTAAATACTCCGGTAAATATTGAACCTGCTGCAATTGGTGCTCCAAATGTTGCCGCTAAAAATCCATTATCCAATGTTATCATTTTAGCAGCATAATTACCATTACCTAAATCTTCCGGAACAGTAGCCAATTTATTTAAAATTTGAGTTCCAGGATTTCCTGTCCCCCATATAGTATTTGATGCCGATTCTCCCGGTTCATAATAACCAGATGTAGTTTTGTACCACAAATTCATATCACCATTACTGAATTGAGGGGTTTTTGAGGCAATAAATGTTTCAATAGTCCAAGTATAAGTTTCACCGTCTTCAGCAGTTACAACAATAGTTTGTGCTGTGTTTAAATTTAAAATATCACCAACCTTTTTACTTGATTTAGCATATGCAGATAAAGTTAATTCATTAATTGTAATATTTTCTAAATCTACCCCCCCTGGAATTTCAACAGTTACGGTATGATTATCGTTATCAATAACAGAATTACTTGCTTGATTACTTACAGAAATACTTTTTATATTACCATATTTTGAATATCCAAAATAATCTTCCTCCACACAAGAAGCCAGTAAAATAACAGACAAAAATATGTATATTAACTTTTTCATTATTATTTATTTTTAGCTCCTATATAATAAGAAAGACCTAAATTCAAAGACAATATATCTATCTTAAAATCAATATTTTGTTTAACTTGCATAGATTGTTTTTCTCCGTTTTGCGTTTTCTCAATAACATCCAAAGTATAACCCAATACATCAAGTTGAACCTCAAATGCAAAGTTTTCCATAGCAAAGAATGTAATACCAGGACTTATCCCTGCTTTAAAGATATTATTGGTACTAAAACTTTTTTCTACATCATCTAAGGCTTTAATCTTTCTACTTAAACTATTGCTTCTACCATAAGTTAAACCAATCTCAGTAAAAAAACTTAAGCGCTCATTTTCAACTAAAGGAAATGAAGTACGAATATATGGAGTAATATAGAATCCACGCATTATACTATTAGACTGCATGGTGTCAGGGTCTTGGAAAATATCACCAACAAATTTTTTTTGATAAAAATTAAAATTTGCACCAAGCATCACATAATTACCAATATAGTATCCTCCCTGCAAATCAATACTGTAATTATTTTTTTCTCCTTCAATTACTTCTTCTAATAAATAATCAACATTTTCTAAATTTTGTTCTGTCAAAGAAAATGACATCCCAAAATATATATTGGATTTCTTAAAAGGCTTAAAATCAGTGTTATTATAATAACTTGATAAAAGTTCATATGCTGAATATCGTTCTTTTGTGTTTGCCTCTTTATTCTGCTGACAAAAAACAATATTTGATATTAAACTAATAATAATTAATAATACTATTCTTTTTAAATACTTCATATAAAAAATTATAGCTTAACAGTTATTTAGTAAAAATTAGCGTTACTGAAGCGCGCACACCAAAATCAGCTTTTGTACCCTCTGAAGCAATAATATTAAATTTTGGTCCTACAGAAAAACTCACTTTTTGATTACCAAAACTTGATATAGTAGAAATTGCTGGATTTATCCAAATAACTGTTGAGTTTGCTTCCCAATTTTGAGTTAACTCCGCATTTACATTCATACCAGCACCCGTTGGCCAACTATAACCAATAAATGGTTGTAAAAACATTTGACTTAGATCAGATCTTTCTTCATCTCCTGCAACACTCCATATTTGATTTACTAAACCTCCAAATGTCCAACCATTAGTTTGCATTAACATTACAGCTGTAGGTCCCACACCAAATTTTTTGGCTGACAAATAATCATCAGTTCCTGTTGGTAAAAGAAACACGGATCCCACACCCCATACGATTTTACTATCAACAGGACTTAAAAAAGCACTAACAACAGCATCACTTAATCCAATTTCTTCTTCTCCTACACCAGTTACATTATATTGTGATATTACTGGAACTATATATCTTGTAATTAATTTTATATTTTCTGTAAGTTCAATTGGAACTACTGGTTGTATATTTAATGTATTTCTTGTAGCATTAGACTCACCAATACCAAAATCAGCATTATTTTGAAATGGTACTGAAATTAATGAAGCCACAGGATTAGCAAGTTTTTTTGCTAACTCTTGTGTACTAATTTTTTCTTCTACTTTTTCTTGTGATAAAATATTACTTAGGAAAAACAATTGACTGATTACAAATGATGATAAAATTGTTCTGAGACTAAATTTCATTATTTTTAATTTTTAATAAAAACATTAGCAAGCGTATTAGAAAATACACAATTGTAATATATACACACAATTGTTACAAGTATGTTCTTAAATATGCGCTCATTTCTACCAAATTTGCAAATTTACCAAACTAAATATTTTTCTTCAATATAATATATTTTATGATATAATTAAATATACAATCCATTGAAATAATGGTTGACTTTATTTACACAGCCATTCTAACATAATTATCAGCACAATCTGACCCTAAATAAACTTCACTATTCATATTATGCAGTGCGAAAAAATGATAACGATTTGTTAACACTATGTGCAAATAATTTACCTTATTTAGGAAGCATAGTGAGCATTCCATGCACCATTGCAACGGATTTTCTGTTTCAAAGATAGTATATTTAGAATAAAGACCATATAATGGATTTTCCATCAGATATATAAAAAATCTGAAAGGATTTAAATATTTTAATTATACAGCATTTTCTACCTCTTAAAATTATCTAGAATATAATTCCCTGTTTTTATATTTAACGCCCATTAGCTGTTTTTAAATTAATAACAAGTCGATAATATTTGTGTTTTTGAGTTTCTTTTAAGGTAAACTCAAATCTTCAATAGCATAAATTTTTCTTTTTGACCTCTACTATAAGCAAGCAAAAAGGGGCTGTCCAATACTTTTTGGACAGCCCCTAATTTTTTGGTTGATTTGTTCTTTTAACTCATTTACATTTTATCCATATTATTAGAAATTTTAAACTTCATGTAATCAGCTATAGCTAATAATACTAATGATAATATGAAAGTAATTGTATAACAAAGCTCAACATTAGGAATATTTGTTGGCATTACAAAAAGTAGAATTGATGAAATAAAAAGGGTTAATGAAGTAAAGAGTAATAATTTTCTCATATAGTAAAGTTTTGGGGTTTTATAATTTTTTTAAGTTTTAATACTGTATCAACATTTATCAATGTCAAGTACAGCGATAATTTTCGAGTTTTTTTCATTGGCAAAATGTTTATTTGTTAATAATTTTAATAATTAAACATTGCAAATATATATATATATTTTTTTTATTTACAAATATACTTATTAACAAATTATTAAATTATAGTTTTAATAATGAGTTATTTAGTTAGTTATTTAAATATATATTTTATCTGTAAACGCCTAAATTTAGTTGTTTTATTAAAGTATTTTTTAACAATTATATATTAATAAAGAGCTAAAATAAAAATAACATTTTTTAGTTGTTATAATAAAAAAGCCGAACTATTTTGAGAATAATTCGGCTTTTTGGAATGTTTTTAACTACTTATTATTTATGTTGCCAACAGTATAAATCTCCAGGATTTGACACACAATGTCTACACTGACGACCAGTAGATTTTGCTATCGCTTGACACTGTCCATATTGACAAGTGTATTGAGTTTCAAAGTTAGTTTCAATATTACTATCAGTACTAAAAGAAACTAGTGTTAATGAAAAAACTAAGGAGAATATGAGTATTAATTTATTCATGATAATATATTTTAATGTCGCTCAAATATATTATTTATTCAACAAAAAATGCCTTATTAAATTAATAACAAGGCATTTAAATATTATGGTTTAAAGATATTTACGACATCTCTAACATTTTTACGATAGATTTTTCTGCTTTTTTACGCAAGTCTTCATCAATAATAATTTCAGGTTGTTCGTACTTCAAGCAATTATAAAGCTTTTCTAGCGTGTTTAAGCGCATAAAATTACATTCATTACATCCGCACGAGCTATCAAGGGGTGGAGCCGGTATAAACTCCTTAGAAGGGTTCTTTTTACGCATTTCATGTATGATACCACTCTCAGTAGCTATGATAAACTGTTTTTTATCGCTTTCAGTAGCAAAATTCAATAGCGCTTGTGTACTTCCAATGTAATCTGCTACCATTAAAACCGGCTTTTTACATTCAGGATGCGCTAGTACTAAAGCATCAGGATATTGTTTCTTTAAATCCATGATCTTTTCTAATGAAAACTGCTCATGTACATGACATGCCCCATCCCACAACATCATATTTTTACCTGTAGTGCTATTAATATATCCACCCAAGTTTCTATCAGGTCCAAAAATCAATTTTGCATCATCCGGGAATTGCTCAATTATGCTTTTAGCATTAGTAGAAGTTACGCATACATCTGTTACTGCTTTTACAGCTGCTGTGGTATTTACATAAGAAACTACGGTGTGATCCGGGTATTGTTTTACAAATTTCTCAAATTCATCAGCCGGACAGCTATCAGCAAGAGAACATCCTGCATTTAAATCCGGAATCAAAACCTTTTTATCGGGACAAAGTATTTTAGCTGTTTCACCCATAAAGTGAACGCCACATACTACAATAATATCGGCAGTAGTTTTAGTAGCCAGTTGTGCTAAAGCTAAACTATCACCAATATAATCTGCTATATCTTGGATTTCGTCAGGTTGATAGTAGTGCGCCATAATTACTGCGTTTTTCTCTTTACACAGTTTTTTAATTTCATCTGGTAAATTGATACCTTCAGGAATGCTCGCATCTACAAATCCTGTTTTCAACAAATCCGAATTCATATATATATTATCTTAAATTTAAATTTTAAAAAAAAGAAAAAATAATGATGATTATAGCCTGTTAATAAGTCTGAAAACTTTTTTCTAAAACTCTTGTGGCAATCATTTTTTAGCAGAGGATATAAAGTAATTAACAATACTTATTTCTATTAAAAGCTTTAATTCCAATGCATTCTTAATTTTATTAACAGTTTGTTAATTCTGTGCAAAGTTAATAAGTTTTGTTGTTAACAGCCGGGAATATGTCTAATAATTGGTCTGATAAGTTCCCTAAAATAATTGGTTCTATTTTTTGCAGATTCCAAGTTCCTGTATAAGCTGTGTAGGTTTTGAAATCTGCAAGAAATAGTTTTGAAATCTTATATTTGTTTTGTAACATGTTATTAACAACAAACTAACCTATAATCCCCTAAAAATAGGGTTTTCAACAATTGTTGATATCAAGGTTTTAATATGACAGAAGTCATAGATAATGAACCCATTATGATTTTATCATTAAAGAATTCCACTTTATCTTCATCATTCTGTATAGCTAGCATGTATAGTAAAGGAATGTAATGTTCCGGTGATGGAACTGATTTAATTACTCCATCTACCAGTTGTTCATAATTGATTAGTTGTTCATGTTTATGATTGATAATCATTCGTTTAACTGTTTCATTAAATTCCTTTGCCCATAAATATGATAGTTCAATATTAGTATCATCTGTCCATTTAAGCAAGCGTAAATTATGCACAATATTTCCACTTGCCATGATTAAAACTCCTTCTTCTCTTAAATAAGCTAGTTTTTTGGCTAAGTCATAATGTTGTTGTACGCTTATATCTCTATTAATACTTAGCTGAATTACAGGTATTTCTGCATTAGGATACATGTGTACAAGTATACTCCAACTTCCATGATCTATACCCCATTCTTCTGTTAATATGATTTCAGGAATCCTGTTTATAATTTCTTTTGCTAGAGTAGGGTCTCCTTTTGCGCCATAGTTAATATTAAACAATGCTTGTGGAAATCCGCCAAAATCATGTATGGTTTTTGGATCTTCACCAACATGCAAAGCTGTTCCATGAGTTTCCCAATGTGCAGAAATACTTAGTATAGCTTTCGGTGTTGGAATACTATCTGCTATTTCTTTCCATGCACTTGTAAATTCATTTTCTTCAATTGCATTCATTGGGCTTCCGTGTCCAACAAAAATTGCCGGCATTATATAATTTTTCATATTCTCTGTTTTTTTCATTTAAACAATATTTCTCATCAAACAGTTTACCAAATAGGTATTATTAATCTTATTTGCTTATTAAATTACGAATTTTTATCCAAAAACGGCTTTTTTATTTGTTTGATATCATTTTACAGTTGAATATTTAGAGTAACAAATGTCTTTATGTCAGCATGTTAATACTTAAAATTACTGTTTTTGTATTCACTTTGTTTAAATAAATAATGCCCTTGATAAGATCAACTTAATCAAGGGCATTATATTTTATAAATATTATGTTAACTAACTTAGAAGTATTTTAATTCTTTGTCATACATGGCAGTTAAAATATTATTAGCAAGTCGGCTGGCACCGATTCTAAATAAATCATTATTCAACCAATCTTTGCCTAATACTTCTTTTACGATAGAGTAGTAAAGAATTGCATCAGCAGTAGTCACAATTCCACCCGCAGGTTTAAATCCAACTTTACGACCGGATTTTTTATGGAAATCTTTAATTGCTTGACACATTACGAAAGCTGCCTCAGGAGTAGCAGCCGGTTCTGTTTTTCCGGTAGAAGTTTTGATAAAGTCTGCTCCCGATTCCATTGCAATGATTGAAGCTTTGTAAATATCCTCAGCATTTTTTAATGTTCCGCTTTCAAGGATAACTTTCAAATGAGCTTCGCGGCATGATGATTTAATTTCCATTAATTCTTCCGATACATTTTCATAATCTCCCGATAAATATTTTCCAACGGAAATTACTACATCTATTTCGTTAGCACCTTCCATTACACACATTGCTGTTTCAGCAATTTTTACTTCGATAAATGTTTGTGAAGATGGAAATCCTGCTGCTACAGATGCCAGGTTAATATTTTCTTGTAAGTTCTCTTTTGTAACTTGAACCATGCTAGGGTAGACGCATACTGCCGCTACATTACCCATTTCTGGATATGCACTTTCAAATTCATTAACCTTTTCAACGAATTTAAAAACTGATTCTTCGTTGTCAGTATGATTAAGAGTAGTTAGATCCATACAATTAAAGCATGTTTTCAACACTTCTTTTGTACTGTTTTCTTTTATTTTTTCTTGAACTTTCTCAAGTCCTTTTTTTACATCTGCATCTGAAATTGTAGTATATCCTTTCAGAATTTCGTGCATGTCGCTCATTTTCTATTGTAGTTTTTGGTTGTTTATATGTCTTTCTTTATCTCTATTTGTTTTCTTTTCCATGTTTTTTTCGAAAGCTTCAGTTAAATCTACACCTGTTTGATTAGCTAAACAGATCAATACCCATAGAATATCAGCCATTTCATCAGCCATATTTTTTTCTTTATCGCTTTCCTTAAATGATTGTTCACCATATTTTCGAGCAATAATTCTGGCTAATTCACCAACTTCTTCAGTAAGCAAAGTCATATTAGTAAGTTCATTAAAGTAACGAACTCCATATGTTTTTATCCAATTGTCAACTTGCTTTTGTGCTTCTTCAATTGTCATAGATCTTTATTTTTACTGTCCATCATTATAGTCACCGGGCCATCGTTTAATAATTCCACTTTCATATCTGCACCAAATTCACCGGTTCCGATTGGTTTATTAATTTTTGATTGAATGCTTGCACAAAATTTTTCATATATCGGTATGGCAAAATCCGCTTTTGAAGCTTTGATGTAGGAGGGACGATTTCCTTTTTTTGTAGAGGCATGAAGTGTAAATTGACTCACCACTAAAATTTCGCCATCAATATCGATGACTGATTTGTTCATGACGCCATTTTCATCATTGAAAATTCTGAGCATTGAAATTTTAGAACTTAGGTATTCAATATCATCATCGGTGTCTGCATCTTCAATTCCAACTAAAACTAAAAGTCCGTTGTCGATTTTAGATTTTACCTTTTCATCAATTGTAACTGATGCTTTCGTTACGCGTTGAATAACTGCTCGCATTTTGCTGTTTTTACTGTATTAGGTTGTGATATTTGTTCATAAAGATACAGCAAAAATATTTTATTCGATTCTCAGCGAGTTAAATCACCGTTAAAATGGCTGTAAATGATTGAAGCTCTTGATTTTCCAACCACTTTTTCCAGTTCGTCAATTGTGGCCGTTTTAATGCGTTTTACACTTTTAAAGTGGGTGAGAAGGTCTTTTTTGCTTTTTTCTCCTATTCCTTTCACTTCATCCAGTTCCGAAGCAATTTGTGACTTACTTCTTTTATCTCTGTGGAAAGTTATGGCAAAACGGTGAACTTCATCTTGTATACTTGCTAGAAATTTGAAAAGTTCATCTGTTGGTTTCAGTCCAATTACCTTCGGAGGAAATCCAAAAAGCACTTCATTGGTTTTATGTTTTCGGTCTTTTGCAAGTCCTGCAATTGGAATTTGAAGTTGTAATTCATCTTCTACAATCTGACGAACCACTTCCATTTGACCTAGTCCGCCATCTGTAATTATAAGATTGGGTAGGGGAGTGTCCTCCTCAATCATGCGTTGATATCTTCTTCGAACCACCTCTTTCATGGATGCATAATCATCCGGTCCGCTTACAGTTTTGATGTTGTATTTGCGGTAATCTTTCTTCGATGGTTTTGCTTTTTTGAAAACAACACATGCTGCTACGGGATCCGAACCGGAAATATTTGAGTTGTCAAAACACTCAATATGCATTGGCAATTCTGTCAGTTGAAGTGTATTTTGCAGATTAGTTAGAATACGAATCATGCGTTGATCCGGGTTCAATTTCTCTGCTTGCTTCAATTTATCTAGTTTATATTGTCGTACATTTTGAAGTGAAAGTTCTAATAATTGCTTTTTATCTCCTCTTTGAGGGATGGAAATTTTAGCTGATGTCAGATCAATATCCGGATAAAATGGTACTAAGATTTCCTTCGATTTACTTTTTAAGCGTTGGCGTAATTCAATAATTGCCATGCCTAAAAGTTCTTCTTTTGGTTCATCCAGTTTTTTTCGATATTCAATTGTGAAGCCTTGAACGATTGCACCTTTAATAATTCTGAGAATATTTATATAAGCTGCACTTTCATCTTCAGCATATGAAAACACATCAATATCACTTAAGCTTTGATTAACTACAACTGATTTTGATTTGTATTTCTCAATTACCTCGTACTTTTCTTTGATTTTTTGTGCCTCTTCAAATTTATATTCCGCAGCCAATGTTTGCATTTCGTTCATTAAATAATCACTAATGCTTTGAACATTTCCTTTCAAAAGTTCACGAATTTCGTCAATGGTTTTCTGATAATCTTCTTCCGTTTGCAAACCTTCACAAGGTCCTTTGCAGTTTTTTATGTGATATTGTAGGCAGACTTTGAATTTTCCACTACTGATATTTTCTTTTGAAAGGAAGAAATTGCATGTTCTTATTTGGTAGATTTCTCTGATTAGTTCTAAAAAAGTATTGGCAATATACACTGAACTGTATGGTCCAAAATATTCAGAACCGTCTTTAGCCAGATTTCTTGTTTTGAATACACGCGGAAATCTTTCTTTTTTGATGACGATGCTAGGGTAGGACTTGTCATCTTTTAGCAAAACATTGTAACGAGGTTGATGTTTTTTTATCAGATTGTTTTCTAGTAAAAGTGCATCTTCTTCGGTGTTGACTACAATATATTTTATGTTTGCTATTTGCTTAACCAGTACTTTGGTTTTTGGTGAGTCGCTATGATCTTTTGTAAAATATGAGCTGACTCTTTTTTTTAGATTTTTGGCTTTACCTACATATATAATAATCCCTTCCTGATTGAAGTATTGATATACTCCGGGAGTTTCAGGAAGGGAACTTACTATTTGTTTTATATGTTCGGAATTTGCACTCATCTTAGTATTTGATTAATGCATCAAACTCAATATCGTTTTCTAGGAGGTTTCTCCCTTTTAAAAATTCTAGTTCCACGATGGTGTTGCAGTAGATTTTCTTTACACCAATCATTTTTGCCAAACTTATTGCTGCGACTAAAGTTCCGCCAGTGGCAAGTAAGTCGTCATGTATAAGTACGACATCGTTTTCGTCTAAAGCATCTTTGTGTATTTCAACAATTGCTGATCCGTACTCCAATTGATATTCTATTTCATAGCAATCAGCAGGTAGTTTTCCTTTTTTCCTTACAGGAACAAAACCTGCATTTAATCCTGTTGCTAGGATTGAACCTAATATGAAACCACGGCTTTCAATTCCTATGACTTTTGTTATCCCTTTGTTTTTGTATTGCTCTGTTAGTTCATTTGATAAGAACTTCATGCAATCAGGGTTTTTGAAAACTGTAGTTAAATCTTTAAACACAATTCCTTTGCTTGGGAAATCCGGAATGTCTCTAATTTCTTTTTTTACATCTTCTATTGTCATAGGTTTATGTTTTGTGTTCCATGTGGAACAGGTTTTGTTTTTCTGATTGCAAACTTTGTGTTCCATGTGGAACAATCTTTATGCTGAGCGTAAGCGAAGTTTTTTTTATAGTTTTGAAGATGGCTGAACTTTGTAAAGCCATCTTTTTTATTCTGTTCCATGTGGAACAATTTTTCTGCTGAGTGAGCGAAGTCGAACTCAGTTTTTGCTTTTGATTTCGGCTACGCTCAATCAACTGTTTTTTATTCCGAATAACTACCCTGCAGGCTGAGCTAAGTCGAAGCTGAAGTTGTTCAGCGATTTTGTTGTTTTGTTTTCCGTTGGCTGAGCGTAGTCGAAGCCATTATTTTCTGTTCCATGTGGAACAAATTATCTTCCCATCAAAATTAGTAAGATGTTGATGTCGCTCGGAGCAATTCCTGAAATACGACTTGCTTGTCCAATGGTTTCCGGATCGATTTTTTTCAATTTTTGTCTTGCTTCAGTTGAAAGGGAATTGATGCTTTCATAATCAAACTTGCCACTGATTTTGATGTTTTCCAAGCGTTTCATTTTTTCAGCCAATCCTTTTTCGCGTTCAATATAGCCTTCGTATTTCAACAAGATTTCTATTGCTTCCAGAATCTCTTCTTTTCTATTTGGAATTTTGTCCACTTCCTCTTTAAGGGCAGGGAAGTGTTTGATCATCATGTTTAGATTAATGTCAGGGCGCACTAATAGGTTCACTAATTTGCAACCATATTTTAGTGGCGATGAACCAGCCTTTTCAAGCATCACATTTGCATCGGCAATTCTTACAGATGTTTCACGGATGTATTCAATGATTCTGTCACGATGTTCTTTTTTCTCCATCAAAGCATCGTAGCGTTCTTTTGTTGCCAAACCAAGTTCGAATGCTTTTGGAGTTAGTCTCATGTCAGCATCATCTTGGCGAAGTAGAATTCTGTATTCGGCACGAGAAGTAAACATGCGGTAGGGCTCATCTACACCTTTTGTTACAAGGTCATCAATAAGTACACCTATATATGCTTCGTCACGACCGAGTATAAATGGTTCGCCGTTTATACAATTCTGATGAGCATTTATTGCTGCAATCAAACCTTGACCCGCTGCTTCTTCATATCCGGTAGTTCCATTTACCTGACCAGCGAAGAAAAGGTTCTTTATTAGTTTTGTTTCTAGCGTATGTTTTAATTGCGTTGGATCAAAAAAGTCATATTCGATGGCATAACCGGGACGATAAATCTTGGCGTTCTCTAATCCTGGAATTGTTCTCAAAGCTTCATATTGTACATCCATTGGAAGTGAAGATGAGAATCCATTCAAATAGTATTCCTGACTGTTTTCTCCTTCCGGTTCTAGGAATAACTGATGTCTTTCTTTTTCGGCAAAAGTTACAATCTTGGTTTCGATACTTGGACAGTAACGAGGACCGATACTTTGAATTTGTCCGTTGTAAAGAGGAGAATTTGCTAAACCATTGTTTAAAATTTCGTGGGTTTTAGCATTCGTATAAGTAATCCAACAGCTCAATTGTTTTAGTGGGCGAGGGGTGAAATCTAGAAATGAGAACTTGTGAAATGAATTTTCACCTCCATGCTCATCCATTTTTGAGAAATCTACAGAGCGACCATCAATGCGTACCGGTGTTCCGGTTTTCATTCGGTCAGCTTTGAAGCCTAAATATTTTAAATGTTCAGTTACTCCATATGATGCAGGTTCAGCCATTCGGCCTCCGGCAATTTGTGTTTTACCAATATGAAGTAATCCGTTTAAGAATGTTCCGGCAGTAAGCACCACACATTTCGCAGAAACTTCAACACCAAGTTCGGTTTTTACACCTGTAACTTCACCATCTTTTGTCGTTATTTCTGTAACGGTATCTTGCCAAATATCTAAGTTCTCAGTGTTCTCAATTACGCGTTTCCATTCGTTAATGAATTTTTCGCGGTCGCTTTGTGCACGAGGGCTCCACATTGCAGGCCCTTTTGACATGTTTAATAAGCGAAACTGAATAGCAGTCATATCTGTGACGATACCCATTTGTCCGCCTAGGGCATCAATTTCACGAACAATTTGTCCTTTTGCAATTCCACCAACGGCAGGGTTGCAACTCATCTGTCCAATCTTGTTCATGTCCATGGTTATGAGCAAAGTTTTTGAACCTAAGTTGGCAGCAGCACAAGCGGCTTCGTTTCCGGCGTGTCCGGCTCCAACAACAATTACATCGTAATTAAATTTCATGTGATATTTATCCTATATTTTATTGCTTGCAAAGATAAAAAAAAATGCAAGGCGTTTCAATATGCCTTGCACTCTCAAATTACTGATAATCAAAGTGATTTAATCGTAAAATTATAAACTAATTATTACAGATTTATTCGGGTCTTTTGATTTGAACTTTCATAACTAATTTTACAATAAATGGAAAAAATCTTCCTAAAGAAAAAATAGGCGATGGAATAATTCTTCGTTTATTTTTCTGGATTCCCTTTACAATTTTCCTAGCAACGGTTTCTGCAGTTTGACTTGGCCAAACTTCTTTCAAACTTTCATTGCTCGATTTTGTGAAGAATTTCGTTTTGGTTGCAACCGGATGTACTAATGTAACTGTTGCGTTTTTTGGTTTCTCATATTGGATGCCATCCAAGAATCCTTGAAGTGCAAATTTTGTACTTGAGTACAATGTGTAATATGGCATTGCAAAATATGAAACTGCAGAAGCTGTGATTAGAAATGTAAAATATTTTTCAGGATAAAGCTCTACCATTTTTTGATAAGCATACATGGGGGAGATTACATTTGTACGATAAATATTTTCTATCTGACCCCAGTTTGCTTTGTTCATTACCTCATAATATCCGAAACCGGCATTAGCAAAAAATACATCGATTTCACCGAAACTTTCTATTGAAAACTGAAAAAGTTTATCCACATTTTCTTTTTCAGAAATATCACATTTGTAATTGGTAACATTATCAAATGTCGGCATGTTTTCAAAGTTCCTACCTGCGGCAATAATTTTTGTGCCTTGGAACTTTTGAAGGAGTTTTAAAGTCTCTAATCCTATACCTGAAGTTGCTCCTGTTATGACAATTCGTTTATTTTCAAGTTTCATAATCTAAAATTGAAATTGTGTTTCTATTTGTAACGCCCTGTTTATAGTAATCTTTCATGTAGAATTCAATTTTTGAAATTAGCTTAAAGTATTGTAATTTCGCTAGCTATTAAGAAATATTTATGACTGACCCGATTTTAAAGAAATATCACTCGTTTTTATTATTAGAAAAATCGCTCTCTCCAAACACAATTTCTGCGTATGAGAATGACCTAGAAAAATTGCTTTCTTACCTTTCTGATGCAAAAATAAATTACATGGAGGCAACGCTTGAACATTTGCGTGATTTTTTGATTGAGTTGAGTGATATGGGAATCACTGCTCGCTCTCAAGCGCGTATTGTTTCAGGTGTAAAGTCATTTTATCGTTTTCTTCAGTATGACGATTTGTTGGAGGAAGATCCAACTGAACTTTTAGAAATGCCTAAGTTGGGTAAACATTTACCGGAAGTTTTATCCGTTGAAGAAATTAACTTACTGATTTCTGCTATTGATTTATCAAAAAATGAAGGGCAGAGAAATAGAGCAATTATAGAAACGCTTTATGGTTCTGGTCTTCGTGTTTCAGAATTGATTGGCTTGAAAATTTCCAACATCTACTTTGATGAAGGGTATATGAAAGTGGAAGGAAAAGGAAACAAAGAGCGTTTGGTTCCAATTTCTCAAGAATCTTTGAAGCAAATAAATTTGTGGAAGATTGACAGAAATAAGTTAGATATTGTGAATGGTCATCAAGATTTCTTATTTTTAAACAGAAGAGGAAAGCAATTAACTCGTGTGATGATTTTTACAATTATAAAGCAGCTTGCAGAAATTGCCGGAATTAAAAAGAATATTAGTCCGCATACTTTGCGACATTCTTTTGCAACACATTTACTAGAAGGTGGTGCGAACTTGAGAGCAATTCAACAATTGCTTGGTCATGAGTCAATTTTGACAACTGAAATTTATACCCATCTGGATATGGATTTCTTGCGAGATACTGTTATGCAATTTCACCCAAGTAACAATCCGAATGTTTCACATGAAACTGAAGATGAAAACGCATAAAATGATAATGTACGATTATGGCAAAAAATAAGTTTTATGTAGTTTGGCAGGGTAGGGAAAAAGGCATTTTTTCTTCGTGGAACGATTGCAAAAAACAAGTTGATGGTTATGAAGGAGCACAGTATAAAGGTTTTCCAACTCAAGCTGCTGCTGAATTAGCATATTCCCACTCTTATTGGCAAAGTGTTTCATCAAAAAAAGATGGCATAAGTGCACCTGTGTCATATGATCATCTTCCAGAAACTGAAAAACCAAATCGAAATGCCATTGCTGTGGATGCTGCTTGCAGTGGAAATCCAGGGAAAATGGAATATCGAGGTGTTGATGTCATGTCTGGTGCCGAGCTTTTTCGTATTGGTCCTTATGAAGATGGTACAAATAATGTAGGTGAGTTCCTTGCTTTAGTTCATGGGCTTGCTTTGTTAAAACAAATGAACAGCAATTTGCCTGTTTACTCGGATAGTAGAAATGCGATACTTTGGGTGAAACAAAAAAAATGCAAAACAAAGCTTGACCGAACTGCTAAGAATGCTAAGATTTTTGAGTTAATTCAACGAGCAGAAAAGTGGTTGGCTGAAAATAAATATTCAACTGAAATTTTAAAATGGGAAACCAAAGTGTGGGGAGAAATTCCTGCTGACTTTGGAAGGAAATAAAATGAGTCTATCTAAAGAAAATATCATAAAGTATCTGGATGTGCTAAATCTTTTGAGTGCATTTTCAATGTTATCATCGAGTGTATTTTCATATAACTCATTTATTCAGTATAGCTTATATCTTTTCTTTGTAACATATTTTTTACCTTTTTTTATCGAATCTCGTTACAAACAAATACGGTGGAAAAAACAAAACTGGGTATTTGTTTCCATGATATTTTACTTTCTGCTAACAATATTTTATTATCCAATTGAATCTGATTTATCTAATTGGGGAAGAATCCTTGAACATCGATTGCCATTATTTGCTTTTGCTTTAGTTGGAATATTAGGTACGAATCAATATTTCAAAGTAAAGAACTTTGCATATTTCTTTATAATAAATGCTTTGTTATTAAATGTTTATGTGTTAGTTTATAAATTATATTTTATTGAAAATCTGCCAATTGCATATTATAATCCTACTTTTATAGGGGTTAGATCTTTCTTGATTTCTACACATATGAAGTTCAATTTATATATGAATTTAGCTATTGTGGCTGTATTTTATTTGATAAAGATTGAACCTGTTAGTTCAAAAGCGGTAAAGCTTTTTTTATTTGTTTTTGGTATAGGATTGTATTTTGTCATTATGCTTTCTGATGGTAGACAAGGACAGCTTATGGTAAATGTGATTTTATTTTTAATGTTTGCAAAACTGTTTTATAAAAAATACAAACTATTACTTGTGCTCATAAGTGTTATTATCTTATCGGGTGCCATTTTTTATGTATCAAGAAGTAATAAAGGTTTAGATGCTAGAATGTTAATATGGAATGATGCTATTGAAACAGTAAAAAATAATCCTGTTATTGGTTATGGTTCAAGTTCTGCTGTTGAGGTCTTTCATGATAAATTAGCTGCAGATGATACTTTGATGACTAGCTATGTGACAGATCCTATTGTAATTTTTGCTGTAAATAAGAAAAGTCTTGTATGCACGCATGCTCATAATCAACTTTTACAGTCCATGATTGAGTTTGGAGTAATTGGACTCCTTACAATTCTAAGTATGCTTTTGTTACCAATGTTTTTTTCTAAAAAAGGTAATAGATTCGTAACTATAAGTATTTCTGTGATATTTGCTGGGCAATTGATGACAGATGTATTTGTTGCTGGTATGCCTTTAATTACATACTCTCTTGTTTTGGTTTTATTGTTAAATCTTCAACCAAATGCTCTAGAAAAAAGAGCAATTATTACTAATGCATAGTAACCAAGTTAAAATACTTATTCCCATACATAAGCCATTAAATGTATTGGCTCAAAATGAAATAAAGGCTATAGAACAATGTTGTGCAGTTTTATCAGATTATAAGATTTGTTTCGTTAAGCCTGAATCATTAGATGTTTCTGATTATCAGGAAATATTTCCAAAAATTGGAGCAGAATCTTTTCAAGATAAATATTTTAAAAGTGTTCAAGCATATAATGAGTTAATGCTTGTTTCATCATTCTATCAGCGTTTTTCTGATTTTGAATATATCTTGATTTATCAGCTGGATGCTTATGTTTTCAAAGATGAATTATCAGCATGGTGTGAAAAAGGATATGATTACATAGGTGCTCCGTGGTTAATGAAGGATAAGTATTATAAATGGTATAATAAACTATTTTTGCAATTCAAATCTATCAGCTATAAAGTTCAAAATAAGCCTTTTAGAAAATTCATTGTTGGGGATAAAGTCGGGAATGGAGGTTTCTCTTTGCGAAAAGTAAAAACATTCTTTGATGTAACTGTCAATGAAAAACATTTAATTGAGCATTACTTGGAAAAGAGTAAAAAACACTCTGAATTTAATGAAGATGTTTTTTGGGCAACGGCTGTACACTTTAATAGACCAAGTGTTACTGAAGCATTGAAATTTGCTTTTGATCAGTATCCAGATATTTGTTATGAAAAGAATCATAAGCAACTTCCTTTTGGTTGTCATGGTTGGAGTAAGGAAGCAAAATATTGGTTTTGGAAAGATTTTATCAAGTAACTAGAATAAATTTAATATATGTCTGAATCAATGAAAACATTCACTCTAGGTGTAATCATATCTACTTACAATAATCCAAAGTGGTTAGAAAAAGTATTTTGGGGGTATTTAAATCAAACTGTTCCGGCTGATGAAATAATTATTGCAGATGATGGATCAAGAGATGATACGCGTCAATTAGTCGAAAGTTATAAAGATAGATTGCCTCTTAAGCATGTATGGCATGAAGATAATGGTTTCCAAAAATCAATGATTTTGAATAAGGCGATTGTTGCTTCTACTGCTGACTATTTGCTTTTTACAGATCAAGACTGCATCCCTCGTCCGGATTTTTTGGAAACGCATGTTCGTTTTTCTCAAAAAGGGTTCTTCCTTTCTGGTGGATATTTCCGTTTACCAATGGACATTAGTGAGATTATTACTAAAGAAGATGTGCTTTCAGAGAATGCATTCAAACTTTCATGGTTAAAGACACACAAATTACCTCATACATTTAAGGTTACGAAATTATTCAATAACAAGGCTTTTGCTTCAGTTATGAATGCCGTTACGCCTGCTAAGGCAACTTGGAATGGTTGTAATGCCTCCGGATGGCGTGAGGATATACTTAAAACAAACGGTTTTAACGAAGAAATGCAGTACGGTGGACAAGATCGTGAGTTTGGGGAGCGCATGTTTAATATGGGCTTAAAATCAAAGCAAATACGCTATTCAGCCATCTTATTGCACCTAGACCATAAACGCCCATATAAAACGGCTGAATCTATTGCAAAAAATGTTGTAATCAGAAAGAATACGCGTAAATCAGGAATTGTAGAAACTCCTAACGGGATAAAAACTATCTAAGATTTATTGACATGTACAAGGTAAAACTTACTACTGGAAATGACTTTGGTGCAATAAATATGATTCGTCAGACTGCTGGTGGAAAAGCCATTTCTAGTTGTGGAAAGTATCAGTTTTACATTGGAGATGATGTGAAAGATCCTGATTTTTGGGTTGTTAGAAATAAACTATTAAAAGATGAAGAGGTGGTTAATGTTGCCCCTGAAAACACTATTCTTGTTATTTCTGAGCCAAAATCAATAATTAGCTTTCCTAAGAAATATACCGATCAATTTGGTGTTTTTTGTTCTTGTCAAGATCACTTGAAAAAAAGAAAAAATATTCGTTTTACTATTCCTGTCCTACCCTGGTTTGTTGGTTTTGTTAGAAAAAATGGCAAAATATCATACACTCGTACATATGATGACTTGAAAAATGCATCTATACCGAATAAAACAAAGTTAATTTCAGTAATTACAAGTGATAAAGCATTTACTCAAGGACATCAAGATAGAATTGATTTTGTAGAAAAGCTAAAAGAACATTATGGTGATAAGCTTGATGTGTTCGGTAGAGGTTTTAATGAGTTTGATGATAAATGGGATGTATTAGCTCCGTATAAATACCATATAGCACTAGAAAATTCTTCTTCAAAATTTTATTGGACTGAGAAGTTAGCTGATTGTTACTTAGCCGGTACTTTTCCAATTTATTATGGTTGTACAAATCTACAGGACTATTTTCCCAAAGAATCATTTGCCGCAATTGATATTTATGATTTTGCTAAGGCAGTTGAATTAATTGATAGCTTGATAGCAAATGAAGAATATGCTATTCAAAAATCTAATTTGCAGAAGTGTAAGGATTTAGTATTAGATGATTATAACATGTTTAATGTGATTGCTTCCATTTGTGATGGTTTAGAACCAAATCTTCCCAAAAAGACAGTAAAACTTATTCCAGCAAAAAATATATTTGATTATGAATATCACCATATAGCTTTTCTTAGAGGTTTATTTAATATAAAAAAAGCCTTACGAAAGATTTTAAAAAGAAACTCTGTTCTAAAATCTTTGTAAGGCTTGATTATCAGGTTTTGTTATTTTTAATCTTTTATTGTTAAATCATTATCTATCATTCTAACTAAGTACTGTTGGATAATTGCTTTTATTTTTTCTTCTTTTTCTTTAGTATTACCTACCGTGCTGATTATGTTTTGATTTAGATATGGATCTTTTTGAAAATCATATATTGCAGTAGTTTTTTCTCCATCAAATTGTAATAAGCTATTCTTATCAAAGTATTGGAATGTTTGGTTGTTATGATTGATTGCATAATGATTTTTGTAGTTCTCATCTAGTAAATCATGTCCAAATGCAACAAAAGGCTTGTCATAATTCAAGTAACCAAGTACTGTAGGCATGATGTCAATTTGTTGAGCAACATCCTGTATTCTGCCTTTTAAACCTATGCTAGGATGATAGAAAATAATAGGCACTTTGTATCTTCCTGCATCTGTTAAATATTCTCTTCTTGTTAAAGCATTTGTGTGGTCAGCAGTTATTACAAATAAGGTGTTTTTAAACCAAGGTTGTTTAGATGCTGTGTCAAAGAATTTTCGCAAAGCATTATCAGAATATTCAATGCATTTATGGAGTGGATGTATTCCATCTTCTTTATAAATGTCTTTATATTTCTCCGGAATATGGAATGGATGATGCGATGATGCTGTAAAAACTGCAGTCATAAATGGTTGTTTAAATTCTCCCATTGTTTTTGCATAATATTGTAAAAAAGGCTCATCCCAAATAGCCCAAGTTCCATCGTATTCTGCATCATTATTGAATTCGTCTTTCCCATAGTAATCTTTAAATCCGGTAACTTTTGCGAATGCTTCAAATCCCATTGATCCGTTAGGTGCCCCATGAAAGAAAGCTGTGTAATAGCCTTTTTTGTTAAGTTCACTTGCAATACTGGATACTTTATTATTTGAGTTGGAAGTTAAAAAATATGGTTCATAAAACATCGGAATACTTGAAAGTACTGATGGCATTGCATCTATTGATTTTCTACCATTGCTATATGTGTATTCAAAGGTCAGGCTTTCGTTAATAAGAGAATCAAGAAACGGAGTATATCCTTTATAGTTCCCATTATCTAAGTCTTTATTGAGGGAACCAACAAATTCTTTACTAAAGCTTTCTAGGATGAAAACAACTACATTTAGGTTCTTAAACTCACCACCCGGATGAGGTTGAATAATTGGTTGGTAAATTGAGTTTAGTTTATCTGAATCAAAATATTTAGGATTCTTAAATACTCTTTTTCCCATGGTTCTAAGGATGCAGAAAGGAGTGTTTAATACAATACTTGCCTCAAGAGGACGGGTTACATATTTATTTGCATTGCTTAAGGTTATTGGTCGAACAAAAGAGCCAATTCCACCACGAATTCCAAATACTGTAAACATTATTGCTAGAAGCATCGAAATTGAGTTTCTAGTGTAGTAGACCGATTTCTTTTCCTGCTTGTATGGAGAGTTAAAACTTTCAGGCTGATAGAATAGTTTTATTAGAACATAAATAATTGCAATTGTGAAAAGCACTACATACCAGTATTCAATCATACTTTCTAAGAAAATCTTTCCTAAGTTTCCTTCATTAGAGAATTCACCAAATACGGTAGCTGTTGTGCGTCGGTTTGTAAATTTGAAATAAATCATATCTACACTGTTAGCAATCAATCCTAAGCTGTTTGTGATATAAAAAATCCATTTAGCTACTTGTAGATAGCTCTTTTGGTATCTAAAGTGAAAAGGAATTATTATCATTAGCATATATAGTATGTTTAGATACAATATAGCTGTAATATCAAACATAAATCCTCCTTTAATAATTAAGAGGAAGTCATTAAGAGTTACACAAGTAAAAGCATCTTTATTTACAAAGTAAAATGCAATTCGACTTATCATAAATAATGACAATACAACTAGTAAGTTATAAAGTCCAATTAAAATGATGTTGTTTTTAAGGTTGGAATTAAGATATTGTTTCATCTTGTCAAATAATTGATAGAATTAATTTAAAATACATTTTTGGTGGTAAAATTTTCTTTATTTTGCATTGTTTATGCTTGTTATAGAAACTTCAAGACAGCAAATTTAGTTATTTCTATGAAGAACTATTCTCATTCTTAAAATTTTACATTTTTGTGCAATTTCAAATATCGGAACCATATGTCATATAAAGCTTCAGTAATTATCTCTATTTATAATAATGTTAAGTTTCTAAAAGTAGTTCTTGATTCCCTTAAGCTTCAAACTGAGCAGAATTTTGAAATAATAATTTCAGAAGATGCTGAGCATGTGCATGTGAAAGAGTTTTTAAATTCATATTCTTTTAGTAATGATTATCAGCATCTAACTCAACCAGATAATGGATGGCAAAAAAATAAAGCTTTGAATAATGCAATTAAAGCTGCAAAGTCAGAATGGTTGATATTTATTGATGGGGATTGTGTCCTTCATCCTCGGTTTGTTGAGTTCCATGTCAGATATGCACATCCAGACCATATCCTTGCTGGTAAGCGAGTAAAGCTAAATAAATTTCTTACCGATAAATTAGTTTCTAATATTAGTTATATTCATAAGTTGCCAAAAATTCTATCTAGAAACCTTTTATCAGCACATCACGATAATATAGGTTTCATTGAGGAGGGAGTTTTTATTAATCCTAGAGGGATTCTAGGTTTTATTCCAAAAATTAGGAGTATGTCTCAACTTAAGGGATGTAATATGTCTTTTTCTAAGCAGGCAGCATATGCAATCAATGGATTCGATGAGAACTTTAGAAAACCAGCAATTGGTGAAGATATTGACTTAACCTGGCGTTTTCACTATGCCGGATATAAACTTAAATCGTTGCGTAATTTGGGGGTTCAGTATCATCTGGATCATGATTTAAACTGGATAGACCAAGAAGAAAATATATCAATTATGAAGCAGAAAGAATCAAAATATGAATTTTTCTGTAAAAATGGATTGTATAAGAAACTTCAGGAGGCAGATAGAAAAAAAGTTTTAGTTTTAGAGCTCCTTTCATGGCATGATGAATGTCTGTTTTCCGAGTGTAAGCTATTAAAAGAAAATGGTTTTCATGTTGCTCTAATTGCAGATAAGAAGTTGAGAGACAAGCAAAATATTTTATCTGAAGTAGTAGATGAATTCTTATTTTTAAATTTTCATGATGGAATTAAAACATTTGCAGCATTATTAAGATTGAGAAAATTTATTTCTGAGAAACAGTTTATAAATGTATTTTTTAATACTGCTCAAGGTAATCCTGTTTGGAAGTTCTTTTTATTTCCCGTTTTAAGT
Organism: Paludibacteraceae bacterium; assembly: GCA_963662245.2. Classification (GTDB taxonomy): domain Bacteria; phylum Bacteroidota; class Bacteroidia; order Bacteroidales; family Paludibacteraceae; genus JAFGVL01. The sequence goes on from CAXXVQ010000009.1 coordinate 95,559, forward strand.
AGATTAAATGTCGTTGGAACTTTACATAATGTATGTAAACTTAAAACTAGTTATAGCCAAAGATTCATTACGAGTAGAATAAAAAGGTATTTTTTGCTCAGTGATATATTGATTCCAGAATATAAGTCCCTTACAAACAAGTCTGTCTCTGTTTTTTATCCTATTTTCTTTCCAGAAAGAAATATCTTAGACATTCATAAACCAAGTAATGAAATTTGGATAACAATTCCTGGATCAGTAGATTTCAGAAGAAGGGATTATAATTTCTTACTTTCTAATAAAGAAATTTTTATGATTAACAGCAATATAAAGTTTATCATTCTTGGTAACATTAATAATTATGATGGAAAGACAGTTCTTCAAAAGATTAAGTTTATGAAACTTGAGAAGAGCTTTATTTTCTTTGATTCATATGTTTCTGATGATTTATTTTATTCATATATACAGAAAACAGATTATTTTTTACCATTAATTCATCTTGATATTGATGCTTTGAAAGTTTATGTAAGTTCTAAGGTTTCTGGGACATACAGTTTAGCTTATGGGTACAAGATTCCTATGCTTTTTGAGAAGTCAATGCTCCAATATGCTGATTTTAAAGATTCTAGTTATTTTTACTCAAAAGAGAATTTCATTGAATTTATTAACTCATTAGTTAATACAGCTTCATCAAATGAATCTTTGTTTTCATTAAAGAAATGGGATATTGAATCTCAAAAACAAGTCTTTAGAGAAGTCTTTGATTAATCCATAAATTACTTCTTCAATAATTTATTTATTACCGGCAACTTTTGCAAAGGCATGTCCTTTTTTACTATTACAACAATAAATACCCCAAGAAGTACAGTTCTGATTGCATAATTTACCATTGACCACGGAGTTTCTGTAATAAAGCTAATTCCATACAAGCTTAATGCCAGTATGGTATATAAACCAATTCTTTTAAGCTGATAATCAATTGGGAAATGTTTTTGTCCGTAAAAGTATGATACTAGCATTATTGTTAGATAGCAAAAGAATGAAGCCCAAGCTGATCCCATATAACCATATTTTGGGATGAAAAGGATGTTTATTGCTATGGTGATAATGGCTCCTAAAATAGAGAAATAAGCCCCATATTGCGTTTTATCTATCAGTTTGTACCATAAGGATAGGTTGAAGAAAATACCTTGGAATAAGTAAGATGCCAAGATAATTGGAACCACTGCTAATCCTTCCCAATAACTTTCAGCAATTAGGTATTTTAGGATATCTAAGAAGAACACCATTCCTAAGAAAATTAGTATAGAGAAGATGATGAAAAACTTCATCGCATCAGAATAGGCATCTTTGCTTTTGTGGTCTTTATGTTGAGCAAAAACAAATGGCTCGTATGCAAAACGGAAGGCTTGGGTAAACATCATCATTACCATGGCTACTTTAAAACACGCTCCGTAAATACCTAGTAAACGCATTCCTTCCTCAGCATCTGGATAGATATATGGGAAAATGATTTTGTCAACAGTTTGATTCATAATTCCTGCAATCCCTAATATTAGAAGAGGGAAAGAGTATTTCAACATCTTTTTCAATAGTTCTTTATCAAAATCAGGTTTTGCTTCAAATATTTCTGGAAGAAGCATGAAAAGTACTGAAGCTGTTGAAATTAAGTTTGCAATTAGAATGTAGCCCACGCCATAATTATGATTATAGAACCAGCTGATTAATCCCGGGTTCTTTTCCCAAATCCAAGGGCAAGCAATTAAGAAGAATAAGTTTAATACGATATTGATAAAAATCATCATCAGCTTGATGGCTGCAAATTTTATCGGACGATTTTTATATCGTAAATATGCGAATGGAATAGCTGTAAAAGCATCTATTGCAACAATAACTCCCATCATCCAGATGTATTCATTGTAGCCATTGTAGCCCATGGCGTCGGTGATGGGTTTTTGTAGGATGATGATTCCAATTGCAAATAGGATAGAAGTAAATGCAAGAGAAAACAATGATGTGCTATAAACCGTTTTTACACGATCAACTTCTTTATTCATAAAACGGAAAAAGCCGGTTTCCATTCCGTAAGTAAGTAAAACAAGAAGTAGGGCAGTCCAAGCATACAAGTTTGTTATAATCCCGTATTCAGCGGCATTTTTTAGTACATGTGTGTAAATCGGAACTAAACACCAGTTTAGGAAACGCCCCAAAATACTACTTACCCCATATATTGCTGTGTCCTTAGCTAAGGACTTCATTTTACTCATAAAATCATAATGTTTATTTGATGATTCGGCTATTTGGTTTTTGTAAATATCGAGTCATCAAACTCTTGTCTTTAATCTTTTTTCTTTGCTCTAAAAATCTAAAAAAGTGATCCTTGTTCACTTTGTTTTATTCGTCCTAGATGCGTATAGGCTAATTCGGTAACCTCTCTACCTCGAGGGGTTCGTTTTAAGAATCCTTCTTTTATTAAGAATGGTTCATACACCTCTTCAATTGTTCCTGCATCTTCGCTTAATGCCGTAGCAATGGTTGTTAAACCAACCGGACCTCCTTTGAATTTGTCTATCATTGTGATGAGGATTTTATTGTCAACCTCATCTAGCCCGAATTTATCAATATTCAAAGCTTCGAGCGAATACTGAGCTATTTCTGAATCAATTGTTCCGTTTCCTTTTACTTGAGCAAAGTCACGAACACGACGAAGCAATGCATTGGCAATACGAGGGGTTCCTCGACTACGACCTGCAATCTCTACCGCAGCTGCCTTTTCACATGGAACACCTAATAGGTTTGCCGAACGAAGAATAATTCCTGACAACACATCATTGTCGTAATATTCTAAGTGACAGTTGATCCCAAAACGAGCACGAAGCGGACTTGTCAATAAACCGCTGCGAGTGGTTGCTCCAATTAGCGTAAACGGATTCAGGTCAATTTGTATAGAGCGAGCACTTGGCCCTTTATCTATCATGATATCAATGCGATAATCTTCCATCGCTGAGTATAGGTATTCTTCAACTACCGGACTCAGACGGTGGATTTCATCGATGAAAAGAACATCATTTTCTTCTAAAGAAGTAAGAATCCCGGCAAGGTCACCCGGCTTATCAAGCACTGGACCTGAAGTTAGTTTGAATCCAACCCCAAGCTCATTTGCAATGATATTGGAAAGGGTTGTTTTTCCTAAACCGGGAGGGCCATGAAGTAAAACATGGTCTAAGGCATCAGAGCGCATGCGTGCAGCACTTACGAAAATGCCAAGGTTTTCCACAATTTTGTTTTGACCTGAAAAGTCGTCAAAACTCAGTGGGCGTAAGGCATTTTCAAAATCTGATTCCCTGTTTTGGTTTCGTATGTTGAAATTCTCGTCTTGCATTTAAATCTTGTTTCCTCCTGTCAATTCGTGGAATACATCTTCCATGTTTCTTTCTTGTTGATTCAGAGTTAGTAAGGTCAGTCCTTGTTCATTTACAAAGCGGAAAACCTCACCACGAATATCTTCTGAACTCTCAATTTGATATAGGCATGGTTTAACTTTAGAAACAGCTAGTACAGTTTCAATCTTTCTAAACAATGCTTCATCAATTTCTTTATCAAGTTCTACAGTAAGCACATGGCTTTTTCTGTTTTTTGCAGAAATAATTTCTTCTTCTTTCTCGTCGGCAACAATATTTCCGCGGTTGATAATAACTACTCTGTCACATATAGCACTCACTTCCTGCATGATGTGAGTAGAAAGCATTACCGTTTTTTCTTTACCAATTTCTGAAATTAGATTTCTAACGCCTACTAGCTGGTTCGGGTCTAGTCCTGTTGTAGGTTCATCAAGAATCAACACTTTAGGGTCGTGGATTAAAGCTTGAGCTAGACCCACGCGCTGACGATATCCTTTAGAAAGCTGACCGATTTTCTTTTTGTATTCTAATGTCAATCCAGTCATCTCAATCATCTCATCTACGCGAGCATTGCTACCTTTGCCTAGTTTGTACATTTGATCAACAAAACGCAAGTATTCCTTTACATACATTTCCAAGTACAAAGGATTGTGTTCCGGAAGGTATCCGATTAACTTTTTTGTTTCCAGTGGGTTATCTTTCACTTCTATGCCACAAACTTGAACAGAACCTTTTTCATATGGAACATATCCTGTGATGGATTTCATCATGGTTGATTTTCCGGCACCGTTAGGCCCAATAAATCCAACAATCTGTCCTGATCCGATTTCAAAACTCACATCGTTCAACACGCACTGTTCGCCGTAATGTTTAGTTACATTTTTAATTGATATTGACATAGTGTACAGAAGTTTTAATTACCCTATTCTACAACCCACAAAAGTAATCAGAAATATTTAAAAGGGGTCAGATTTTGCGCAGGAAAGAGCTTTTGATGATATATAAAAAAATATACCTTTGTGATAAAATCAGCAAAGCCATGACAATAGAAGAAATTTACGAGATTTATCTACAACATCCTCAGGTGACTACAGACAGTAGAAACTGCCCGAAGAATTCTATCTTTTTTGCCTTAAAAGGGGCTAATTTTAATGGGAATGCATACGCTGCTTCTTCCCTTGAAAAAGGTTGTGCTTACGCAGTTATTGATGAGCCTGAATATGCAATTTCTTCTCAATTTATTTTGGTGGAAGATGTTTTGGGTTGTTTGCAAGAGCTGGCGCAGCATCACCGAATTGCTATGGGAATTCCAGTTATTGGCATTACCGGAACTAATGGAAAAACCACTTCTAAAGAGCTGATTGCTGCCGTTTTAACACAAAAATTTAATTTGCTTTATACGCAAGGGAATTTTAATAATCACATCGGAGTTCCGCTTACGCTATTGAGTTTGACAAAAGAGCATCAAATGGCAGTAATAGAAATGGGAGCTAATCATGCCGGTGAAATTAAAACTTTGGTTGAGATTGCAATCCCTAATGCAGGTATTGTTACCAATGTGGGCAAAGCTCATTTGGAAGGTTTTGGTTCGTTCGAAGGTGTTATCAAAACAAAAAGTGAGATGTATGATTTTTTGCGAGAAACTGGTGGTCAGGCTTTTGTGAATTTAGATAACTCTATTTTGTTTGAAAAATCTGAAGGCATTGAGCGCGTAGGTTACGGTATGGAAAATAAAGACGGTCAGGTATATGGTCGTATTTCTGCTTGTTCTCCGTTTTTAGAAATTGAATGGCAAAATCATGGTGATGCACAATTACATCTAATTAAAACCCATTTAATCGGAAGTTATAATGCTGAAAATGTATTAGCTGCTGTTTGTATAGGTCGCTATTTTGATATTGATTCAAAAACGATTAGTAACGCCGTCAGCAACTATATTCCGCAAAACAACCGTTCGCAACTAACTGAAACAGAAAAGAATAAATTAGTTGTGGATGCGTATAATGCTAATCCCACAAGTATGCAGGCAGCCATTAAAAATTTTGTTTTAATGGAAGTTCCTAAAAAGGCTTTGATTTTGGGAGATATGCGCGAACTGGCCGATGATAGTGCATCGGAGCACCAACGCATTGTTGATTTATTAGCAGAAAATAAATTTGATAAGGTGTTTTTAGTAGGAGATTGTTTTAGTAAGACAAATACTTCTTATCCAACTTTCCCAAATGCCGATGCTTTGATTCAAGAAATTCCTCAGTTGGAATTACAAGATTATTATATTTTGATAAAAGGTTCTAGAGGAATCAAGTTGGAAACTGTTGTAAGTAGCTTATAATATGCAATACCTGATAACCTTTTCCGTCCTAGTCGTTCTAGCGTATATTTATATGCTAGCGCAATTTTATAGAGGGTGGAAAAGTTTATCTTTTTTTTCTGCTTCAGAGGAAGAAGCTATGTTTCCAATATCGGTTATTGTGCCTTTTCGAAATGAAGAAGAAAATCTTCCTTCATTGTTGTTGGCATTGTCAGCTCAAACTTATCCGTATCTTGAAATCATTTTAGTCAATGATCATTCCACAGATTCATCTTCAGATATCGTCAAAAAATTTCAGCAAAATATTCCTTTTCTAAAACTTGTAGATGCAAAAGGAGAAGGCAAGAAAAATGCCTTAAAAGAAGGAATTGCTCGGTCAACAGGAGATTTTATCGTTTGTACAGATGCAGATTGTATCCCGGGAAATGACTGGATTAAAACCATTGCCAGTTATCAAGCAGAGCATTATTGTGATATGCTTATTTGTCCGGTGAAAATTGCTGATGGCCAATCTGTGTTTCAAAAACTACAAGCCTTAGAATTTACGACTTTGATTGCATCTGGAGCTGGTGCAGCTGGGATTAAAAAGCCAATTATGTGTAATGGTGCTAATCTCGGTTTTTCTCGTTTAGCCTGGGAGAGAAGTGTCGATGAATTGAAAGAAAATGAACCTTCAGGTGATGATATGTTCTTGATGATGAGCATTAAAAAACGAAATGGGAGAATTCATTTTTTGAAAAAAGAAGAAGCTATAGTTGAGACTGTGGCTTGTGAAACTATTCCGGAATTTATCAATCAGCGTAAGCGTTGGGTTTCTAAGTCAAAATCATATTCAGATTTTCAGGTTATGGCTGTAGGCTTAGAAGTGATGATAGTTAATCTATTGATTTTAGGATATCTGTCCTACGGATTTATTTATCCAATAGCTTTTAAAGCAGCTATTTTAATATGGTTAGTAAAGACTCTTTCAGATATGCTATTTTTGTCAAAAACACTTGATTTCTTCGGTCAAAAAAGCTTAATCCTTTTGATGCCTTTATTTTCAGTTTTATACCCGTTATATGTTCTCATATCTGGGTTTTTGGGCTTATTTGGGAGTTATACTTGGAAAGATAGGCGTTATTGAGTTACGGTAAGTATTAGTCCTGACGATGTGTTGTGTTTCGTCACGGTATATCTTTTCAGGCCTTCTTCTGCCGGACCGGATTCTCTGTATCCAATTCCCCAGCCAATATTGAACACTGAACCGCATTCCTCACAAATTGCTTGTCCAACACCATTAGGAATTACTCTCACAGTGCGCTTTTTTTCATAAGGGCATGCCATGTCAAAAGCATAATATTCGTCTTTGTAGCCATACATTATCATAATTCCCCCATATCCAAGTGCGTCGCTTGATTTTTCAGTTTCGGTAAATGTCATCACACCACCTATAGTGCGCAGGGTTATTGCTTCTAAATTTGTGTTCCTTTCCAAATACACTGGGTAGTCTGGTATTGAAGAGTTGTCATTAACATCTTCACATGAGAAAAAGATGCCGAAAAGGCTAAAAAAAAGGATTTTTATAAGTGTTATTTTCTTCATTTTTCAGTGATTATCATAGGTTTACAAAGGTATATAAAAATCAAAAATACTACAGTCAAAATTCAGGCCATTTCCCTTTTTAATTTTTTGGCATCTAGAGTATAAAAATGTATATTTGCTTGCTTTTTATATATAGAACAAGAATAACGAATTTATATTTATCTAAAATGAGTGAAGTAGAGAAAAAAGGCCAAAATTATGGCGCTAGTAGTATCCAGGTATTAGAAGGCTTAGAGGCAGTTCGTAAACGCCCGGCAATGTATATTGGGGATATTGGCGTAAAAGGTTTACACCACCTAGTTTATGAAGTTGTAGATAACTCTATTGATGAGGCTATGGCCGGATACTGTAAGAACATTACAGTAGACATCAATGAAGATAATTCAATAACGGTAGTAGATGATGGTCGTGGTATTCCTGTTGATTTTCATGAGAAAGAAGGGAAATCAGCACTTGAGGTTGTTTTAACTGTACTTCATGCCGGGGGTAAATTTGATAAGGATTCTTATAAAGTTTCCGGAGGTCTTCACGGGGTAGGTGTTTCGTGTGTGAATGCACTTTCTATTTACCTTAAAGCGGAAGTTAAGAAAGATGGAAAATTATATATGCAAGAATATTCTTGCGGAGCTCCAAAGGCATCTATTGCAGAAATAGGAACTTCTACTGCAAATGGTACTACAATTACATTTAAGCCTGATGCAAGCATATTTACAGAAGTAATTTATAAATATGATATTCTTGCTGCTCGTCTCCGTGAGCTTTCTTACTTAAATGCCGGAATTCATATTACACTTACAGATAAAAGAGAAAAACTAGAAGATGGTTCATTTAAATCTGATAAATTCTATTCAGAAAAAGGATTAAGTGAGTTTGTTGAATATCTAGATTCTTCTCGTGAACAATTATTTGAAGATGTAATTCATATCAACACAGAGAAATTTGGTTCTCCTGTTGAAATTGCGATGACTTACAATACTACTTTCAACGAAAGCATTAACTCATATGTAAATAATATCAATACGATTGAAGGAGGTACTCATGTTGCCGGATTCCGTCGTGGTCTTACTCGTACTTTGAAAAAGTATGCTGAGGATGCAAAATTATTAGAGAAGGTGAAATTTGAAATCAGTGGTGATGACTTCCGTGAAGGACTTACTGCTGTTATTTCAGTAAAAGTTGCTGAACCTCAGTTTGAAGGTCAAACAAAAACCAAATTAGGTAATAACGAAATTATGGGTGTGGTTGACCAAGCTGTTGGTGAAGTTTTAGGAAACTTCCTTGAAGAGCATCCAAAAGAGGCTAAAGTTATTGTTGAAAAGGTAATTCTTGCAGCAACAGCTCGTCATGCAGCTCGTAAAGCTCGTGAAATGGTGCAACGCAAATCACCTCTTTCAGGTGGTGGTCTGCCTGGTAAACTAGCTGACTGTTCAGATAAAGATCCGGATATTTGTGAGATTTTCCTTGTCGAGGGTGACTCGGCAGGTGGTACGGCAAAACAAGGTCGTAACCGTGCTTTCCAAGCTATTCTTCCTTTGCGTGGTAAAATCCTGAATGTCGAAAAAGCGATGCAACACAAAGTGCTAGAAAGTGAAGAAATTCGTAATATCTACACAGCACTTGGTGTAACTATTGGAACTGAGGAAGATTCAAAAGCATTGAACATGGTAAAACTTCGTTATAAGAAGATCATTATCATGACCGATGCCGATGTCGATGGTAGCCACATTGCAACTTTGATTATGACATTTTTCTTCCGTCACATGAAAGAACTGATTGAAAACGGATATTTATATATTGCAACTCCACCACTTTACTTGTGTAAAAAAGGTAAAACTGAGGAGTACTGCTGGAATGAAAATCAACGCTTGATGTTCGTTGAGAAATATGCTGACGGGAAAGAAGGTTCAGTACATATCCAACGCTATAAAGGTCTTGGAGAGATGAATGCTGAGCAACTTTGGAGTACAACAATGAATCCTGAACACCGTACACTTCGTCAAGTTACTATTGAGAATGCAGCTGATGCTGATCATATTTTCTCAATGTTGATGGGTGATGAGGTTGCTCCTCGCCGTGAATTCATCGAACAAAATGCTACTTACGCTAAAATTGATGCGTAATGAATGTTGCTGTTTTTTGTTCCTCTAGTAACGATCTAAATCCTTTTTTTCATCAGGATGCAGAGAAGATAGGTGAATTTTTAGGAAAAGGATCCCATACCCTAGTTTATGGAGGGTCAAAAAATGGTTTAATGGAAACTGTTGCTCGTAAGGCGCATGATGCAGGAGCATTTATAATTGGAATTTTACCGGAAGAAATAAAATCTCAATTATCTGATTTCATCGATGAAAAGTTATTTGTAGATTCTCTTTCAGAGCGAAAGGAATTATTACAGGAATATGCTGATAAATTTGTTGTTCTACCTGGCGGCTTTGGCACTCTAGATGAGATGTTAGAAATACTTGCTTCTGCACAAATAGGAGAACACGACAAACAACTTATTATAATCAATTCTAATGGTTATTATAATTCATTAATTGAGATGTTTAATAAGATTTTTGATGAGAAGTTTTCAGCAATAGCAAATAAAAAGCTCTTTACATTTGTTAATAATGCTGATGAATGTATTGAATTGATAAAGGAATAACAAGGTTATTTTTTAATTATTATATAATCCAAATCTAAAACAATGAACCTATTTTGGAAAAAACTTTTCGGAGGTTTGACTGCTACAGATAAACTTGAGCAGGCAGAGTTAGATTTATTAATGGCGTACAAAAGATACTGCGATGTAGAAGTATCTGAACAATTGGCTGAATATACTCAGTTGTTCCACATTATTAAAGCTGCAGACTTTATCGAAAAGAAGAAAACATTGCAAAATCGCAAGTACAAGGATACAGAAGAGTATCGCGATTTTAAGAAACTAGAAAAGTTGAATAATGATGCTAATCTGAAGCTTTATTTTGAAGTTTTAGACTCTAGCGAGCTAAAAGATTTTTTAGCTTTTAAAGAGACTGAAGACTATGAAAAGCTAGGAGATCCAAAATTGGTTAAAGCTGATGAAAAGCTTCAAAAATATAAGAAATTTGAGAAATCAAAAGCTTATAAAGTATATGTAAGATTCCATGAGTCATATGTTATTACAGAATTTGAAGACTTGAAAAAAATCTGTGCAGATGAGAAATTCATTGAAGCTAATGAATTCTGGAAAAACAAAGACAGATGGAAGACTACAGAAGAATACAAAACCGAGCAACGCTATTATGAGCTTCAAAGTACTCCGGATATCAAATTCTATAGTGAAACAGACCCTAAATCTTTCGTAGATATTGATAAATGGTTGCTTACTTTTGAAGATAAATTTGAAGGTGATTCAGTTAACGCAGAAGTATGGGCAAACGGATATTACAACCGTGCTGAGTCATTAAAGAAACTGTATTCATTTGCTAATGAAAAGCAAGCAAATACTGATGGAGCTAATATTCAAGTAAATGGTGGTAACCTTAGAGTTATTACTAAACCAGAAAAAGTTAAGGCTGTAGCTTGGAATGCTACTTCTGGTTTTACTATGAAAGAATTCGATTACACCTCTGGAATTATTAATACAGGAAGCTCTTTCCAACAAGCAAATGGACTTATCAAGGCTAAGCTTCGTATTAATGGCTCTACAGATATTAGTCACGCATGTTGGTTAGGTACTGATGGAAAACTTCCTCATATTAACATATTCTGTTATAACGGTAAAAATATTACTGTAAATAATTTTATTGCTGATGGAAAAGAAGTAGCAATGGATAAGGAAGTTATTTCTGGAATCAGTCCAACAGATTTCTATATTTATTCTTTAGAATGGACTCCTACAGAACTTATTTGGAGTGTCAATAATGTTGAGGTCTTCCGAGTAAATAAGAATGTACCAAATAAATCTATGTTCCTATCGCTTAATTCATTTATTAGCGAAAATCAAAAAGGAGGCTCTGGAGCACTCGAAGTTGATTGGATTAAGGTTTATACCTTGAAATAAGAAATTTAAGAGCTGCTTTTAGTAGCTCTTTTTTTTAGAATATAAGTCGTATTTATAATGACAACAGAAGAAATTAAAACATTATTAAAACAGGAAGCAGATGCAATAATGCAGATTCCTGTTACAGATGAGTACCAAAAGGCAATTTCATTAATTGTAGAGCAGATTCATCGAAAAAAAGGTAAGATTGTAGCCAGTGGCATGGGTAAGGCAGGTCAGATTGCGATGAATATTGCCACTACATTAAGTTCAACTGGTACTCCTTCCGTTTTTTTACATGCCGCAGAAGCTCAGCATGGTGATTTAGGCATTATTCAAGAGAATGACATCATGTTATTAGTCTCTAACTCAGGGAAAACCCGTGAAATAATTGAATTAGTGTATTTAGTACGCCGATTGTATGCTGACATGAAGTTTATTGTGATTACAGCTAACAAGGACTCTGAATTAGCAAATGAAGCATCAGCATTTCTGCTTACGGGAAATCCTCCTGAAGTTTGTACATTAGGAATGGCACCAACAACTTCTACAACAATGATGACTGTAATAGGTGACATTCTTGTTGTTGGAACAATGAAGGCCATAGGTTTTACGAATGAAGAATACGCAAAAAGACATCATGGTGGTTACTTGGGAGATAAATCTAGATCTCTTCTGTAAAGGAAAAACTTATTGTCTTTTCAAAAATAAAGCCCATTTCTCAAATTATTTGATGAAATGGGCTTTTCTGTGTTTTCATGTATTAGATTTATAATCTAATTTTTTGTCCGGGTCTAAGCATCTTTTTGCGACTAAACCCGTTTATCTTGCACAGTCTACTTACTGTGGTTCTATTCTTTTTTGCAATGTATGATAAGGTTTCACCTCTTCTAACTCTATGATATCGTACATCAGCATATTTGTTGTAATATTTACTTGTTCTTCCGGCAACCTTAACATAGTCATATGCTTCAGCTTTTACCATAAAGTAATCATCAGAGATAGCTTCACCTGCTTCAAAATCTATAATGTCTTCCGGATTAATTGGGTTACCTAAGAATCTAGTTTCAAAATGTAAATGTGGACCAGTACTTCTACCTGTATTCCCGCCCAAACCTATAGTTTGTCCTGCATGTACAGCTTGGTTTTCAAAAGCTAAAATTTTAGAAAGGTGACCATATACAGTTTCCAAGCCATTGTCATGTCTAACAACAACATAGTTTCCATATCCACCTCTATCATATCCAGTTACTCTAACTTTTCCATCGAAAGCAGATCCAATACTATCACCTATGTTAAGTTTAATATCTACTCCGTAATGGTATCTATATTTTCTTGGCCCAAATACCGATGTAAGTTCTCCCGAAATTGGGTGAATGTATCCTTTGCAATTAAAATTTACAGAATCAGGAACCTTATCGAGGTCAGCTCTATCTCCGTTAACTTTGTTTGTGTTCCATGCGCCTTGGTATATGTCACTTGCAGGATTGTCATAATCAAGTTCGGGTGAATCAAGCTCATTCAATGCATCTTCAGCTAATAGGCGGGCAATTGCTGAATCAAGTCTTTGAGCTTGTTTTTGGATAGAGATATTGTCAGCCATTAAGCCTGATGCTTTTTTTCTGTCCGGTTTGCGAGGAGTCATTTGCGCAATAGCGGACATCGAAAAACAGCCTAATAGTAGACTAACGGTGAGAAGTTTGATTTTTTGTGTCATTATATTGTGTTGACCTGTTTTTACATTTCGTCTGATGAGTACATTGCTGTATCTATTGGTCTTTTATAATCAAATAATTCATTCGATGAAAAGAATCTTTTTAACTCAATATCAGCACTTTCAGGTGAATCGGATGAATGTACGATATTTTCCTGAACGCTCATGCTGAAATCTCCGCGTATGGTTCCTGCATCTGCCATTCTTCCATTTGTGACTCCTGACATTACTCGAACTACTTGTACACAATCTTTACCTTCCCAGCAGCATACTACTACAGGTGTTGATTGCATGGATTCTCTTATCCTGTTATAAAAAGGCTTGTCAGCCAAGTGAGCATAATGCTCTTTTAATATCTCATCAGAAAGTTGTATCATTTTCATACCAACCAAGCGTAAACCTTTACGCTCAAATCTAGAAATAACTTCACCAATCAATTGTCGGTGAACTGCACTTGGTTTAATGATTACCAGGGTTCTTTCCATAAACTATGTGTGATAGTTTTATGCCAATCCTTTGACATTTTCGCCAAAGATAAAAATTTATCGTTGATAATAGCTATTCTAAGTTAAAATTTTAACTTATTTGACTCCAATTTATAAGATTCTTCTGTTTTCTATTAAGTTCTTTGATTAAAACGCGGTTTTCTGGAGATTGAAGACTTGGATCAATTTCAAGGATTGATCTGGCAACTTCTCGTGCTAAGGAAAGCAAGTGAGAGTCTTTTGATAAATTGGCAATTTTGAGTTCAAATGGCATACCACTTTGTAGTGTGCCATCCATATCTCCTGGTCCTCGCATTTCTAAATCCGCCTCAGCAACTTCAAAGCCATCGTTAGTTTTAACCATTATCTCAAGTCGTTTCCGGGTCTCTGTTGTAATTTTAAATGAAGATAATAGTATGCAGAATGATTGTTCAGCACCGCGGCCAACCCTTCCACGGAGCTGATGCAATTGAGCCAGACCAAATCGCTCGGCACTTTCAATTACCATTACTGATGCATTCGGCACATTTACTCCCACCTCAATTACTGTTGTAGCAACCATAATTTGAGTTTCACCAGAAATGAATTTCTTCATTTCATCGTCCTTTTCTTTAGGTTTCATCTTACCATGAACCATGCTGATGCTGTATTTTGGCAGGTGATTCTTGAAATACTCGTATCCTTCTTCAAGGTTTCGTAAGTCAATCTTCTCACTTTCTTGAATCAAGGGGTAAACAACATATACTTGTCTTCCGGCATCAATTTGTTTTTTTAGGAAGCCTAGCATAGCATCCCTTTTATTATCGTAGTAATGGTATGTTTGTATGGGTTTTCTTCCGGGAGGGAGTTCATCAATCACGGAAACATCTAAATCTCCATAAACAGTCATTGCTAAAGTTCGCGGAATTGGTGTAGCTGTCATCACCAAAATATGTGGAGGCTGAATGTTTTTGTTCCACAGTCTTGCTCTTTGAGCCACCCCAAAACGGTGCTGTTCATCAATTACTACAAGTCCAAGATTTTTGAATGATACAATATCCTCTAGTAAAGCATGAGTACCAATCAGTAAGTGAAGTTCTCCAGATAGTAGTTTTGCATGGATTTTTTCTCTAGCTGATTTTTTTGTTGAGCCGGTAAGTAGTGCAATGTTTAGTCCTAATCCTTCAGTTAGCCCTAACATTGTTTCATAATGCTGGGTGGCAAGAATTTCAGTAGGTGCCATTATGCATGATTGAAATCCGTTGTCAATAGCCATCAACATAGACAATAAGGCGACTAGTGTTTTCCCACTTCCTACATCTCCTTGAAGTAGACGATTCATTTGTTTGCCTGAACCAACATCTTGTCTAATTTCTCGTAGTACTCTTTTTTGTGCTCCAGTCAGTTCAAAAGGAAGATATTCTTTGTAAAAAGTATTGAAGAAATAGTCAATCTTTGAAAATATAAAGCCTTTATACTTTTGTTTGCGGTATTTTGATTGTCGAAGAATATCTAACTGTATGTAAAATAATTCTTCAAATTTCAACCTGTGTTGAGCCTTCCGGAGTTGATCTGTGTGTTGTGGGAAATGTATATTGATTATTGAATCGTGCAGATTCATCAAATTGTATTGATCAATTAGTTTTTGTGGTAAAGTTTCAGGAATTTTTGTTTGCAAATTTTTTAGTGCCACAAACATTATTTTCCTTATTGCTGCTGAGTTAAGAAAATGTTTTTTCATTTTCTCAGTAGTATTGTAATGAGCCTCCCAGCCTATAGCTTTTTTCTGATTCTCTTGTGTAGCAAATTCAATTTCAGGATGTGCAATGCTAAAATGCCCGTTGAAAAGTGTAGGTTTACCAAAAACGATATACATTCCACTCGGTTTTAGTTTGTCCTCTACATAGCGAATACCTTTAAACCAAACTAAATCGATAGTTCCGGTTTCATCATAAAAAGTGGCGTTAAGTCTCAAGTTTCTTCCAGTTCCAGTCTTTTGGATGTTTCTAATTCGTCCTTTAAGCTGAATGTAAGCCATATCAGCTGAAACTTCATGAGCATAATAGAATCTACTGCGGTCAATGTATTTGTAAGGATAATAAGTCA
The DNA here is from genome assembly GCA_963662245.2 of Paludibacteraceae bacterium. Lineage (GTDB taxonomy): Bacteria > Bacteroidota > Bacteroidia > Bacteroidales > Paludibacteraceae > JAFGVL01. The sequence goes on from CAXXVQ010000009.1 coordinate 111,124, forward strand.
ACAAATCTTCCATTGAACGAATATTTAATTCATTCTTTAATAGTTCAGCCCGCTTAGGACCAACACCAGGTACAAATTGTATGTCAGTATTTACATCCACTTGCAGTTATTGGGAATTGATGATTGCTTTTGCAACCTCTAAGTCAAATGCCGTAGTAATTTTAATGTTTTCTCGGTTTCCTTCTGTCAGAAATATTTTACCTCCGATGCTTTCAAAAACACTTGCATCGTCAGTAAAAATATCGTTATACTCTTGTTCGTATGCTTTTTGAAGCAAATCCGTTTGGAATACTTGTGGAGTTTGAACTAGTTTATATTTTGCCCTATCTACACTTTTACTTCCGTTTTCATCGTAATATCTTAAGCTGTCAACTGAGTCAGTGACAGGAATAGCACAGCCTTTTTCCTGAGCAGTTATGAAGCAACGAGAAATAGTTTCTTTGCTTGTAAATGGTCGAACCCCATCATGAATAGCAACAAGCGAATTTCCATGAACTCTTGAAAGTCCATTTTTTACAGAATGAAATCTAGTTTTTCCACCTTGTACCAAGGTATATTCAATTTGGAAATGGTATTTTTCGCACAGTTCTTGCCAGTAGTTAAATTGGCTTTTGGGCAGAACAAGGATAATTTTGATAGTTTTATCAAAATTGTAAAAGCTATTTATGGTATGCATCAAAATAGGTAAGTCATTGATACATAGAAACTGTTTAGGAATGTCTGCATTCATTCTTAAACCTTTTCCTCCGGCAACTATTACAGCATATTTTCTCAAGAAATATTATTTTGAATTTAAGCAAAGATAAAAAAAATATATATGTTCATGTTACCTAGCTTTTGCTTCTAGAATAGCGTGTGCAGAGTATTGAGATGGATTTACATTCCTCTTACAATTTATTTTTGTAGCTTTGCAAGATAAAATTGAATTGAAAATGAATAAGTTTACATCTATTCTTTCCGGATTTGTTTTAAGCTTTTCTTCTCTTTGTTTTGCACAAAATCAAGATGTGAATATTGAGGAACCTAAGATTTTTAATCAACTTAAAGATAATGGGGAAGCTGGTCAAGGTATTGTTATTTTAAAGCAAGACCCACGAATTGAGCAATTGGTGTATAATACAAAAGCTCGCAATATTCAAAATAAGAAACTGACTACTACACAAGGCTTTAGAGTGCAAGTTTTTTCAAGTAATCAGCAGAAGACAGCAAAAGAAGAAGCATATAAGGTAGAAGGGCAGTTAAAAGAAAAACTTCCTCAATATGATGTTTATGTAGCGTACTTTTCGCCATTCTGGAAAGTGAGAGTTGGTAATTGTTTCAGTCCAACTGAAGCAACAACAATTAGAGATACTATCAAGAAAGAATTTCCTGAGCTCTCAAAAGAAATTTATATAGTTAAAGATCAGGTCCTTATACCTGAGGATTAAAATTTATTTCAATGAAAGATATAAACGAAGTAGAAAAATTGGGGGACAATACTGAAAAATTAGCATATCACTACAAAGAGATTATTAAACTGTTGGGTGAGGATGTTGACAGAGAGGGTCTTGTTAAGACACCTATTCGTGTAGCAAAGGCTATGGAATTTTTTACTAAGGGATATGAGATTGACCCAAAGGAAATTATTCTCGGAGCTACATTCAAGGAAGATTACCGTCAAATGGTAATTGTGAAGGATATTGATTTTTATTCTTTATGTGAGCATCATATGTTGCCGTTTTTTGGGAAAGCTCATGTGGCTTATATTCCTAATGGTCAAATTACAGGTTTGAGTAAAGTAGTTAGAGTTGTAGATGTATTTGCTCGCAGATTACAAGTTCAAGAGCGTTTGACAACTCAGATCAAAGAATGTATTCAAGAAACTTTGAATCCGCTAGGAGTAATGGTAGTGATTGAAGCGCAACATATGTGTATGCAAATGCGTGGTGTAGAAAAACAAAATTCTATTACAACAACTTCAGATTTTACCGGTATTTTTGAAAGTCATAAAACGCGTGAAGAGTTTATCAATTTGGTAAAAAGAGGGTATTAATTATTTATCAAGAATATAGAAAATGGCGAATGATATTTCATTCGCCATTTTCGTTTTCTATAGATAGAACTTTATGTCCAATTCTACATCTTAGGCAGTTTTTGTTATCGCAATAATTTGTTTTCAGTTGAATCAAAGCTTGGCTATCATAAGCTGATTTTGAATTAATGCCTAATTCCTGCCATTGATTTATTATGCTATTTTTTTCTGAAGGTATTTCTTCTAGTAAGTTGATAGCTTTTTCCCGTAGTTCAATATTATCTTGGCTTTTCCCGTAACAAAATAAAAATGGGACAACGGTATTGATAAGGATTATCTCAATTCCTTTTTTGCCTATTTTCTTGCCTTTTTCAGGACTTTCTTCTCCAAATAGATAATGAGTCTGCCAATAGCTTGATGGTTCGCACTGGAAGAGTGTATTCAAGGAATCAAGTTTTGGGTTTTCAATAATCTTAGAAAATAGTTTAGAAGACTGATGTATAAGTCCTGCAAATTGTGCAATGCGTACATGTGGAAAGTTGCTAGGTCGCAGGCGCAAAAGTTTCCAGATGGATTTATCCAGAGGAGATAGGTTAAACTTTGACTTTAAGAACTTGTATTCTTTTTCTAGACTAATTACATAATCATCTTTAGTATCAATCTCTTTCAATAGCCCCGATTGCCCAAACAGTATTGCTTCAATTTGTAAAAGATTGTTTTTGTGTTTGCCTAGATAGGATAGAGGAATTGACTTTGCCAATCTTTCGAAAGCATCGTTGTTTTTACCAAAACCAAAATTGCGTGCAAGGGTAATGTAGAAAGCTTCCTCCCAATTATTATTGTTTTCACTTAGCAGACTGAAAATCTTATCTGCTTTTTGACTCAGTCTTTCAGTTAAGCATGCGTGCAGCCATGAGCTAAGTAAAAATGAATCTAGTTCTTGAAGCTTATTAGCACAAGGAATTTGAGACTTATTTTCTTTAATGTTAAGGTAATTTTTTTCAATGTGTTCTGGAAATAGTAGAACTGCTTGTGGAATTTTTTCTCCATTGGTTCTTTGTACCGCTTTATCTGAAACTGCAACTAAGTGTAATATAACTGAATCATATGCTTTGTCCGTATGATGTTTGTGCTTCTCCCAGTCTGAGGCGTTTATGTGGATTTCAACATTGCCAGCCCAAGTCGTTTCACCAATTTTTATTTTGGCATTGAAAAAATCAGGCCCCGCATCTGAATTAAGTTTGCCAACATCAAGTACTTCAATTTCTTGTCCATCAGTTGTGGTTAGATTATTCGGGATGAAAAGTTTATGTTGCCAAATAAAGTGAAGTAATTTCTCAGACATTGCATTTTATTTAATAGGTTTTTATGCAAATATAAAAAAGAAACTTAACTTAGAGTATAATTTGGGAGTTGTGCCTAAATTTTAAATAAAAAAGCCGTCCTGATTTTTATCGGGACGGGTTTTTGTTTTTATGGCTTAGTGTTTATAAAACACCAAATTTATATCCTTCTGATTTCCAAAACTCAATAGCTTCAGGCAGAACCGCAAACATATTTTTTTCAGCTTTGATAGAATCATGAAAAACAACAATAGAACCGCTTCTGCTAAGTTTTTTGATATTCTTCATAATGTATTCAGGTGTTAAGTTGGGATTGTAATCACGCGTGATGATGTCCCACAAAATCACTTTATATTTTTTCAGCAAAGCATTTAGCTGTAGCGGTCTAATGCGTCCGTAAGGTGGTCTGAAAAGATTTGAGTCAATGTATGTAGCCGCTTTTTCTACATTATCAATGTAAAACTGAATTGGGTATGCAAAACCTTTCAGATGGTTGTATGTATGATTCCCAACTTGGTGTCCTCTTTTTAAAATTTCGGCATATACATCGGGATGTTTTGCTACATTTTCGCCAACGCAAAAGAAAGTGGCTTTAACCTGATATTTGTCTAATACATCCAAGACGGCCGGTGTTATTTCTGGCACCGGACCGTCATCAAAAGTGATGTATATAGTTTTTTCTTTATCGTCTTTAATTCGCCAAATTCCTCCTTTATAAAATGCGCGAAGGAAATCTAGCGGTCTTTCAATAATCATCTAGTAAGAACTATTAGCTGCCGCAAATTTTTCTAATGTTGGCATGTATTTATCTAAGATGTTTTGTCTGTCTGCAAGCTTACATTGTTGAAGCACAGTTTGAAGAATAGCCAAGTTTTGACCAATGTCTTGTTTAACTGAAGCTCTCATTGATGGACTTGTAATTGAGTTGTACCAAACAATGTTTTTAACGCAGTTAGATGCAATGCTATCCATAACAGCATCTCCTTTTTCATTTTGTTTTAGATGATAATATTGAGCACCTAGGAATGAAGAAGTATAGTCATGTCTAACTGTTGTACCAGGGATAACTTTCATACAATAGTCAAGTGCCTCAAGAGCTTTATCATTTTTGCCTTCTTTAATTAATGCATCAACAAGGCGATAGAACATTAAGCGGAATGTACGACACATTCTTTGGTTGTTTTCATCCAAATAAACTTTAGGCTCATTGATATTCCCCCAACGGAATTTGTGAACCATATTGTCAAACATTAGGTCTGTGTTTACAGCCCCTTCGCCACCTTTTTGTCCCATAGGAACAATGCGGTAAGCTAATCCTTCAAGTTGGAAGTTGCCACCTAAGCCCATGTAATAATCGTCACCAACTGTTACTGAGAAGTAGATTGGGCGTTTCCATTTGTTTTGAGACAACATTTCAAGAATCATCATTTCGTGTTTGTAAATGCGATCTTTTAATGTGATATCTAGTCTTGGAAGTAACTTATCTGTTTCATTAGGTTTAATAATGCCTTGATTAATCGCAGCAGCTGTATCTGTTGGGATATATAAATTCTTAGTAGGAAGTACTCCAATATTATTTTCTTGTAGTAATTCCGGATTTAATAAGAAACTATTAATTGCTGTGTCAACAGACATTTCTGGGAATTGTTTCACATCGTACACATAAGCAATGTCACGCGTTCCTTGAACATATTGATAGCGTTTCCATTTGATTGGAAGTGGTTCAGATTCATATGCTTCACGACGCATTTGGTCAATGTACCAGTCTGTTTGTAAGTAGCTTAAGTTACATACACGCACATCACGACGAACTCCTTCTACTTCTTGTAAGTACCAAAGAGGGAATGTATCATTATCACCATTTGTGAAGATGATAGCATTTGGTGCACATGAAATCAAGTAGTTATAACCAAAGTCACGACAAGTATAACGGTTTGAACGATCATGGTCATCCCAGTTTTCTGCTGCCATTTGTGCAGGAACAATTAAACATAGTAATGTTGCAATTGCCGCAGCAATGGTTTTGTTTTTAAGAACTTTTTCTATTAAAGTTGCTAAATACAATGCTCCTAAACCTATCCAAATAGTAAATGCATAGAATGAACCGGCATAAGCATAATCTCGCTCGCGAGGTTGATATGGCGTTTGGTTAAGGTAAAGCACAATTGCTAATCCTGTCATAAAGAATAAGATTGCCGTTAACCAGAAGCTTTGTTTACCTATTTTGCGTTGATTCAATTGGAAGAACATACCTAAAATACCTAGAATGAAAGGCATCATATAGTATACATTTCTTCCTTTGTTATTTAATTGATCAGGAGGTAAGTTATATTGATCTCCGGCAAACATGCTGTCAATAAATTTAAATCCTGTAAGGAAGAATCCTTTATCAACTTCACCATAACCTTGTTCGTCATTTTGTCTTCCAGAGAAGTTCCACATGAAGTAACGCATGTACATATACATTACTTGATAATCAAAGAAGAATTTCAAGTTTTCACCGAATGTAGGGATGGTATATGTTTGTGTTTGTCCACATGTAGAATGCGTAATTTGTTTTCCGGTGATGTTAGCCCAGTCTTTATATGCATTCACATGGTTACCTGTGCTGCTATACATGCGTGGGAAAATAGTACAGAAAGCATCATCATAAACATATTTCTGTTTTTTACCAGAGATGATGTATTTGTCTTTCTCATTTTCATCTATTTTCTCTTGAGGACTCCAGATATTTCCTTCATCTTTTAATACAGGATAGCAAGCATCACCTTTGATTTCGCGCTTAACTTCTGCATTGTAGTATTGTCCGTAAATTAATGGTCTGTCACCATATTGTTCACGATTCAAGTAACTCTTAAGAGCAAATACATTGTCCGGTGAGTTTTGATCCATTGGAGGATTTGCTGTAGAGCGGATTACAATCATTGCATACGATGAGTACCCAATAGTAATTGCTGTACATGCAAGAACAATAGTATTTAAGATGCGAACATTGATCTTTTTAAAGATAAATAAAGCTGCAGTTAATGCACCTAAAAGAATGATACCTAACCAGATGCTTTCTCCAATAAATGGAATTCCTAGCAAACCAACACTTAAAATAAATGAGATTCTGCTGCGTAAAGCGCTTTTATCTGTAAATGTTTCGAAGATACTCCAGATAAGAACAATAGCTAATAAGATACAGTAGAAAATAAACCCTGTGTTAAAGCTGAAACCAAAACTATTAACAAACAACAATTCAAACCATGAAGCGATTAGCATGATACCTGGAATGATACCGTACATAATCAGACCAAGGATTGCAAATGAAACCCCAAGGGCAACTATAGTTCCTTTTTTAGTTACAGGGAATTTTTTGAAGTAGTATACTAAAACAATTGCAGGAATTGCAAGTAAGTTCAACAAGTGGACACCAACAGAAAGTCCCATCAAATATGCGATAAGAATTAACCAGCGGTCAGCATGCTCTTGGTTAGCTACATCTTCCCATTTCAGTATTGCCCAGAAAACAATAGCAGTGAAGAATGATGATGACGCGTAAACCTCACCTTCAACAGCTGAGAACCAGAATGTGTCACTAAATGTATATGCCAAAGCACCAACTAGTCCGGCACCAATAATTCCGATTAAGTTTCCTAGTGTAAATTCAGAACCCTCTCTTACCACCATTTTGCGAGCAAGGTGAGTAATTGTCCAGAATAAAAATAAGATTGTAAATGCACTGGCAAGAGCAGATAAAGTATTTACCATAACTGCTACATGTTGTAAATCAGATGCAAACAAAGTGAAGAAACGACCCATCAACATGAAAAATGGTGCGCCCGGTGGGTGACCTACTTCTAGCTTAAATGCTGTGGCAATAAACTCAGGACAATCCCAAAAACTTGCAGTGGGTTCCATTGTTGACAAATAAGTAAATGCCGCTATGGCAAACGCAACCCATCCGAAAAGGTTGTTTAGTAATTTGTACTGTTTCATGTTTGTTGTTTTCTACTTTTCTGGTTTTTATAAAGCGTTCAAAGATATAAAAATTTAGTGATACAAAAAGTTTGTCATTTTTTTGTAAAGACTCTGGTTTTGCAATAATTATTCCAAATCAACTTGAGTTGTTCCAAATAGCTTATTTGTTTACCTTTGCAGGCAAATATTTACTTATTTAATCCATGAAATATTCATTATCAGCACCTGAGGAATTAAAAGGAGAAATTAATTTACCGTCGTCAAAAAGTATCAGTAACCGAGCTTTAATTTTAAATGCTTTGGCGTACAGTGATACCCCAATTAACAATGTATCAGACTGTGATGATACACGCGTAATGGTGAAAGCTTTGAATTCGGACAGTAACCTGTTTGATGTAGGTGCTGCCGGAACTTCTATGCGTTTTTTAACTGCCTTTTTATCGAAGATAGTAGGGGAGTGGATAATTACCGGAAGTGAGCGTATGAAGCAACGCCCAATCAAGCTTTTGGTAGATGCTTTAAATACACTGGGAGCAAGAATTGAATACCTTGAAACTGAAGGTTGCCCTCCGTTAAAGATTTACGGAAGTGCTTTACAAGGTGGAGAAATTTCATTGGATGGAGGTGTAAGCAGCCAGTATATTTCTGCATTGCTGATGATTGCTCCAACCATGCAAAAAGGGTTAAAACTGACTTTGACCGGAAATATTATTTCTATTCCGTATATCAATATGACGCTACAAATGATGGAAGAGTTTGGCGTGAAAGCATATTGGAAAGAAAATACGATAACTATTCCACCGCAAGAATATAAACCAATTCCGTTTACTGTTGAGAGCGATTGGTCAGCTGCTTCATATTGGTATGAGATCTTGGCTTTGTGTGGAAAAGGAGAGGTGTTCCTAAAAGGTTTGCGTAAAAACAGTACGCAAGGAGATTCAAAAATTGCTGAATTATTCAAGCAATTGGGTGTGAAATCAACATACGAAAAAACAGGTGTTCGTTTATCACTAAACGCGAACATCACACAAAAAATGCAATACAACTTTGTGGAGCAACCGGATATGGCGCAAACATTTGTAGTTTGTTGTTGTATGCTAAATGTCCCATTCCGCTTTACAGGTTTACAAAGTTTGAAAATTAAAGAGACAGATCGTATTGCTGCTTTGATTGCGGAAATGAAGAAAGTAGGTTATGTGCTGGAAGATTCTAACGACTCTATCCTTGAATGGAAAGGCGAAAAATGCGAACCTGCTGCCGAAGTCAATATCGACACTTATGATGATCACCGTATGGCTATGGCATTTGCGCCTATTGCATTTAAGCAAGCCGTGAATATTAATGACCCTCATGTGGTAAGCAAGTCGTACCCAAGCTACTGGGAAGATTTAAAATCTGTAGGATTTGAGATTAAAGAAGCATAATTTGAAATTACTTTATAGTAAAAAACTCATCCCAATTTTAGGATGAGTTTTTTTATTTTATTCTAACTGTAGTAGTATTTGATATCAGTTTTGTTTCTCCGTTTTCATAAGATAATTGAACTTTATAAGTTCCTTGAGTCATATTATCCCAGTACAGTATTATTTCTTTCTGAAAAGAATTGTCTGCCTCTATTTTGATTAGCTCCTGCCGTTTTGGTAAATTCTCCAATGTTGTTTTAGTGAATTTCTTTTCTAATGAGAAATCAGTTATTATAGAATCTCCAGCTTCATCCCAAACGCTTATTTTAAAGCAAAGCGGAATGCCCCAGGTTTTCTCCAAGTCGTACCAACAAAAGGATAATTCTTCTTCTGTATCGTTTTTTAGCTCAATATTTAGCTGGTTATGCACATTTGTTTGTTCAACAGGTGAAATAATTAGTTTCAGTCCCTCAGTATTTGCTTTATCGCATTGAGCATAAGATGTAAGCCAGATAAAAAGTGTAAAAAATATTAGCAGCAGTTTTCTCATAGGCATTATTTTGTTCTGCGAATAAATGCGTCAGTTACTTTGATTTTTAGAATCCAATCGTCGTTGGTTTCATCCATATTTACTTCGTAATCTGTAAGTTTTCCTCCGCAGCGAACTGTCGAAGCAAAGTAGTAATTCAAATCAAGTTTTTCTTTGAAGCTGATATCTTCAGTCATCATAATATCATAATTCAGATTTGGAATAACTGTATATCCGGTTGTGTAATCCCCTGCGTTTGATAAGAATGTCTTATTAAGCGAGTTTTTAGGATTTACAGATGCAACATGTCCTGACATGAAAATAGTTTGTCCTTTGTATTTACTAACAAGATCGTTAAGCTCTTTTCTGGTCATTTTCCCATTAGAAGTTAGTACTGTAGCCGAATAAATGTTGATATAAGCAGTCATTTGTTCGTATTCTGATTGATTTCCATTGGCTTTTTCTAAAAGTTTGTTAGAGACTTTGTAGGCCTTTTTGTAGTCGTAAGATTTTAAATAAGTAACAAGGTCTTTGTAATCATTATCTGTGATTTGTGCATTGGCAGCATTAATCCCAATAGCAAAAACGAAAAGTAAAAGAAATTTTTTCATGGTCATTTTGTTTTTATAGTTAAACAAATATAGTATTTATTTCCTAGTTATGATGTTCATTATAAATGGCTTGGATTACAAGTCCAGCAATCATTAAACCAAATATTGCTGTAACATGGCTTATAGTTCCGTTGATGCTAGCTTTTTTATTATTGGACTGGTGGCTTTCATCTTGATCATGAAAAGTTTCTCCTTTGTTTTCAAGAAGTTCATCGCTGAAAATACACATAAATTTCTTTGCAGGTAAATCTCCTCGTCTTATTCTTTTGCGTATAGCTGACGCAAGAGGGCATCCGCGTACTTTCCAGAATTCAGCTACTTTGATGCGAGTAGGGTCAAGTTTTAAAGCGGCTCCCATCGATGAGATGAATGTCGCATCTGTTCGTGTTGCTTTTCTTATCAAATGAATTTTGCTACTTAGACTGTCAATAGCATCAATGATGAAATCGTATTTTTCAAGCTCAAATTCCTCATGAGAATCTTCATTGTATACTTTCTGTATCCCAATGATATTTGCTTCAGGATTTATCTCTAATAATCGATTCTTTAGAGCCTCAATTTTAACCTGACCAACTGTTTTAGTTGTTGCGTGCAACTGTCTGTTCACATTGGTAACGCAAATCACATCGCTATCTACCATTGTTAGGTTTTTAATACCTGAGCGAATTAGGCTTTCAGCACACCAGCTACCAACGCCGCCAACGCCAAAAATAATTACCTTCTTGTTAGCAAGGCTTTTCATCATATCCTTGCCTAATAAGAGCTCAGAGCGGTGAAAGATACCTTCAGCAATATTTTCCATGATGTATGTTTCTTTAAAAGCAAAAATAAGAACTATTTAACGAAAAATCCCCGTCAAATGACGAGGATTTAATAACATTATTTTGCTTGGTCTTAGTCGTTAAAGTGGTATAAGAAAACTACTTCGCCTTCGTAGGCAGGTTTTCTATTTCCATCAATTTCCAATTTCACACCAATATTAGCTCTTGTTACACCGCGAAGATTAACTGCGCTAACTACTTTAGCTACTAATCTTACTTTGCTGTTTACAAGTACAGGTTGGTTAAATTTGAATTTCTCGATACCGTAGTTCACTTGTAGTTTTAGGTTTTGTACATCTACAATTTGATCCCATAAATATGGAAGCAAAGAAAGAGTAAGGTATCCGTGGGCTATTGTGTCTCCAAATGGTGATTCTGCTTTTGCTTTTTCTTTATCTACATGAATCCATTGGTGGTCAATAGTAGCATCCGCAAAAAGGTTAATTTGATCTTGTGTAAATTCATGCCAATCAGAAACTCCTAATTCTTTACCAATCATAGTTTCTAAGTCTGCAAAACTTGCAATAATTGTTTTACTCATTTTTTCAAATTTTTTGTGTTTGAGTTGCAAAGATAATTTTTTGCTTTGTATAAAAAAAAGTCCCTGCTTTTGGCAAGGACTTTTCTTCTTGTTCGATTTATTTTATGCTACTTTTAAATGTATACCTTCAGTGTGTAGTATATGCTCAGCGGTTTCGACTTCTTCAATACTTCCGTTTACAATGACTAGGAACTTTTGTTCAACTAAGTGCTCTTTGTAACTCACTACCTTATCTTCTTTAAAAATAATTGATAAGGTTATTGTTAACATTCCACCTATTAATAGTCCGAAATTAAAACCAAGAATACCATTTATTAGCTGATTTGTTCTATTCATGTGTTCAAACCCGGGGATGTTAATTACTCCTGCCCCAGCCAGTAGAGCAGTTACTATTCCTACACTAACAAATAAAAATACAGGTGAAAGCTTATATAGCTCAATTGACCTTACTTTTATATTATCATCCATATAATCTGCTCTACCAACTAATGAAACATTATCTATTGGAAAGCCTTTCTCTTTTAAAGCTCTTACTGCCTTCAGAGCTTGTTCATGAGTTTTGTATATTGCAACATGTGACTTCATAAGCGTTAGTTTTTATGTTAAAGACTTATGTTATTAGACACAAATTTACAAAATAAAAGTATATGAGTACTAAAATAACTGTTAATTTTTTGTTGTAGAATAAAAAAACCTTTATTCACAATGGAATAAAGGTTTCTGTTTGGGTGTTTTATGTGAAATTTGGTTGGTTGAGCCTTAAATGGGTTTACAAAAATAGGTTTTTTATTTATATTTTCAACTTTTAATATGTTAATAAACAACACTTTTCAGGTTCTAAAAATATCATAGGATAGTAATATTCACATTAAAAAACTCTTGAAGTGTTTCAAGAGCTCTTATTAATAAACTAACTTATGCAATGGCTTTAAACTGTCCTTCGGTATGCAAAATCTTTTCAGCCATTAATATTTCTTCTTCCGTTCCATTTACAACAACTAGGAATCTTCTTGGGAATAAATGTTCTTTATATTTCAGTACTCTATCTTTTGGAATGATAAAAGCAGTAACAATTGTTGCAATAGCACCAACCATTAAGCCTACACTCAAACCAAAGAAAATACTAACAAAGAACCCGTCGCTAAATTCAAAGCTTATACTTGGTAACTGAATCCAGTCTAAACCTAGCGTTAATCCAAATAATCCACCTAGTACAATTGCTACTGCAAAAGGAATAAGTTTTTTGTCTTCTATTGTCTGCATATGCAAATGGTCATCGACAATATCAGCTTTACCAATCAAAGAAACATGTTCCATAGGGAATTTCTTTTCACTTAATCTTTGCACTGCTTTTAGTGCTTCGTCATGAGTTTTGTAAATTGCAACATGTGATTTCATGTTTGTTTTTTATTGATGATGGTTTTGTTAAATGTCTATTAAAGGTACTAAAAAATTATAGATGAAAAAAGGCGTGTTGTGTTAAAAATATTAACGCTAACTATCTGATTTTAAACAAAAAAAGTCCCCGCTAAATTGACGAGGACTTTGATTTATGATAATAATAATTTTATTTTACTTCTGAGCCCGGTTTCACTGGACCTGTTGGGCCAATTACTACCAAACTACCATCGGCATTTTCAGCAGATAGGATCATTCCTTCTGAATCAATTCCTTTTAGTTTTCGAGGAGGGAAATTGGCAATAAAGCAAACTTGTTTTCCTACAAGGTCTTCAGGTTTATAGTACATCGCAATTCCTGAAAGGATAGTGCGTCCACCTAATCCATCATCAATTTTAAATTGAAGCAATTTATCAGCTTTAGGCACTTTGGTGCATTCAAGTACAGTTCCCACACGGATATCTAATTTTAAGAAATCGTCAAACGAAACATTTTCACGGTTTGGATTCGCAATTGCATTCTCTAGTTCGTTTGCTTTTTTAGTATCCAATAGCTTTTGTACTTGTGCTTCGATAACATCGTCTTCTAGTTTTTCAAAAAGAAGCTCAGGTTTATTTGTTTGATGTCCTGCCGGAAGTAAGTCTATGCTACCAAGTTCTGTCCAATTAAATTCAGGTCGGTTGATAAAGCCACGAAGTTTCTCTGATGAGAATGGCAAGAATGGTTCAAATGCGATAGCAAGGTTAGCAGTAATCTGTAAACTGATGTTCATGATTGTTGCTACGCGATCCATGTCCGTTTTAGCCAATTTCCAAGGCTCTGTGTCCGCCAAATACTTGTTCCCTATACGAGCTAGGTTCATCGCCTCTTTTTGCGCATCACGGAAGCGGAATACATTCAACAGCTTTTCTACTTCTTGTTTCACATCCGCAAATTCTTTCAGCGTTTCTTGATCGTAGTCAGTTAATTCGCCACGAGCAGGAATTTTACCATCAAAATATTTGTGAGTAAGAACCAATGCACGATTTACAAAGTTTCCGTATACAGCTACAAGTTCGTTGTTATTGCGAGCTTGAAAATCTTTCCAAGTAAAGTCATTGTCTTTTGTTTCAGGTGCATTTGCTGTAAGCACATAGCGCAAGATATCTTGTTTCCCGGGGAAATCTTCCAAATATTCATGTAACCAAACAGCCCAGTTGCGAGAAGTTGAGATTTTATCGCCTTCAAGGTTTAAGAATTCGTTAGCAGGTACATTTTCAGGTAAAATATAACTTCCTTCAGCTTTCAACATAGCCGGGAACACGATGCAGTGGAACACGATATTGTCTTTTCCAATAAAGTGTAATAGGCGAGTATCTTCATCTTTCCACCATTTTTCCCAAGTATCAGGAAGTAATTCTTTTGTGTTAGAGATGTATCCGATAGGAGCATCAAACCACACATAAAGCACTTTCCCTTCAGCTCCTTCAACAGGAACCGGAATTCCCCAATCCAAGTCACGACTTACAGCACGAGGTTGTAAGCCCATATCTAACCAACTTTTACATTGACCATAAACATTTGGTTTCCATTCTTTGTGATCTTCAAGAATCCATTGGCGTAACCATCCTTCATGTTTGTCAAGAGGCAAATACCAGTGTTTTGTTTCTTTAAGTACCGGAGTGCTTCCGCTAATAGCTGATTTTGGATTGATTAAATCAAGTGGACTTAATGAAGTTCCACATGCTTCACATTGGTCACCGTATGCACGCTCATTTTTGCAATGAGGGCAAGTTCCTGTGATATAGCGGTCTGCTAAGAATTGCTTAGCTTCTTCGTCGTAATATTGTTCCGAAGTTTGTTCGATGAATTCACCTTTATCATAAAGGGTTCTAAAGAAATTGGATGCAACTTCATGATGCGTTTTAGAGCTGGTCCGAGAATATACATCAAATGAAATCCCGAATTCTTCGAATGATTTTTTGATGATTCCGTGGTAACGGTCAACAATATCTTGAGGTGTTACTCCTTCTTTTTTTGCTTTAATAGTGATAGGTACACCATGTTCGTCAGATCCTCCTACAAATAATACTTCTTCACCTTTTAACCTAAGGTAGCGAACATAAATATCAGCAGGGATGTATACTCCGGCTAAATGCCCGATGTGAACTGGTCCGTTAGCGTATGGTAAGGCAGATGTAACTGTGGTGCGTTTAAAATCTTTCATAATGAATTAAAACAAAAAAATTAGGCTGCAAAGATAGGGAAAATGTGTCAATTTGCGTAAGTGATTATAAGCCAATTAAGATAAATGCTACTTTTGTAATCAAAGTAAAAAAGATATGAGCAAGATTTTTGGGATTGTAAATATTACTACAGATAGTTTCTCGGATGGAGGACTATATCTTGAGGCAGATAAAGCGATTGAACACGCACTGCAATTAGTCGAAGATGGAGCTGATGTGATTGATTTAGGAGCAGCTTCAAGTAATCCCGATACTAGTGAAATAAGTGTTGAGGAAGAAATACAAAGACTTCAACCTGTTATTAAAGCTTTGAAAGGAAAAGGTGTTTCAATTTCTGTTGATACATTTAAGCCTGAAGTTCAGCGTTTTTGCATTGAGCAAGGCGTAGATTATATTAATGATATTCAAGGATTTCCTTATCCCGAATTTTATCCTGTATTGGCCAAGTCTGATTGTAAGCTAGTGTTGATGCACTCAGTTCAAAGACTTGGTGTAGCTACAAAGGTTGAGACAAATTCTGAAGAGGTATTTGAGTCTATGATGCAGTTTTTCAATGAAAGGATTACGGCCTTAGTTGAGGCTGGGGTTAGTAAGGAAAAAATTATTCTTGACCCTGGTATGGGATTCTTTTTAGGTTCAAATCCAGAAACATCAATCCTTGTTCTTAAGCGTTTTACTAAAATTCAAGAAGTTTTTAATTTGCCATTAATGATAGCAGTTTCTCGTAAATCATTTTTAGGTAAAATTACCGGAACAGATGTGAAATCTCGTTTGTCTCCCACATTGGCAGCAGAAATGTATGCGTACAAAAAAGGTGCAGATTATCTCCGCACCCATGATGTAAAGTCTTTATATGATGCCTTAAATATTTTTAAGGCTTTGGATTTCTAGTTTTTTAATTTTCTAAATGAATATGCAATAGACGCTCTGAAGTTGTGTTGGCGTACTTGACTTAAGTCAGGATCTTTAGAACTATTGCTTAATGGAAGGTCATATCCTACGGTGAATTGGAAATGTCCCAATTCTAAACCTGTCCCTATTCCTAAACTATAATCTAGAGGATTTAAGCTGGCATCATTTCCAAAAGGTTTTGTGTATTTCTCTTGGGCTTTTGTTGCTAAATAATAGTGTTTATTTGTAAATCCAAATAAACCAATATTTAGTCTAGGTCCACCATAAACAAGCCATTTCATGTTTTTTCCAATAGTTTGTCTGTAGTTAAAATCCATAGGAACATATAGGTAATAGATGAATGTTTCAGCAGAAGTACCTGGTTTTAACCAGCTGATATCATATCTATTAGCTCTCATCTCAAATAGGGTTGCAAGGTTTATTGTAAACATATCTGAGTTTGGCTCCATGTCTAATTCTACTTTTGGTCCTACATGGTACCCATACAGAGGACTAAAATCACCTGAATTACTATAATGAGATTGTTCAAGTCCGGTTAATGTATATCCTCCAACAATGCCTAAATGTTGAGCAGATGCGCTTATTGTGATAAATAGAGTGCTAAGGGCTAATATCTTTAAATATTTCATGCTTGTGTTATTAGTATTTTATTGCTAGAAGTTCAAAATCGTAAATAAGAGTTGTGTATGGATCAACGGCGTAACTTCCGTCATCATTTTGAACTCCGTCAGAACCGTAAGCTAAGTTTTGTGGTAGCCAAACTCTCCACTTTGAGCCTGTCTTCATTTTTCTTACCACTTCTTTTAATCCTTTTGGTAATGCAGTATAATATGCCGAGCCTGCAATTTCTTCGTATACTGTGCCATCAATAAAGTAAGCTGTGTATCTAATATCAACCTGACTATAGGTTTGTAATAAATCAAGGTTCAGATTTAAGCCATATTCATTGTTATAATAAACTTTATATTGGATAACATCAGATAAAACTTGAATTGTATCACTAGTTAGGTTTTGCTCCAAATATTTGTCACCAGCGTCTTTCGTGTCATAGTATTTTTCATCAATACATGCTGTGAACATTAACGCTGTAGACAATGTCAAGATGATGCTTAATAGAATCTTTCTTCTCATTTTATATTTTATTTCTTTAATTTTTTGTACTGCTTTGTAAATGAATTAGTCGCAAATGTAGGCATTTTTCTTTTTGGTCCCCATAAGATATAGTTAAATGGTGCAAAGCTTAGGTTTTTCACAAATGCCGGTATATTGTCATATGCAAAGCGATTGCTACTAGCCATTTGGTATCCTTTCATCGCTGCTTTTTCAAGCTTTGGTCGTAACCCATTTTCAACACTTTTTTTTCTGTTGAATAATAATAGTTGAGGCAAGGGGATTTTTTCAGGACAAACGGCTGCACATGCACCGCATAAGCTAGATGCAAAGCTTAGATGTCCATATTCTTTGAAACCTCTGTAGAACGGCGTGATTACTGAGCCAATCGGACCACTGTATGTAGTGTTGTATGTATAACCGCCAATTGTTTTATAAACCGGACAAGCATTTAAACAAGCTCCACATCTGATGCAGGATAACGACTCTTTACAATCTTCATCATTGAATAAGTCTGTTCTGCCATTATCAAGTAATATCACATACATTTTTTCGGGGCCATCAGTTTCATTCTCCTTTCTTGATCCTGTAAAAACTGTATTGTAGTTTGTGATTTGTTGTCCGGTTCCGTGTGCTGCTAGTAGTGGCCAAAAAAGCCCTAAATCTTTCATGCTTGGAATCAGTTTCTCAATTCCCGCAACTGCTATATGAATTTTAGGGAATGATGTCGACATTACTCCGTTGCCTTCATTTTCAGTAAGTGCAATTCCTCCAATATCTGCAATAAGAAAGTTGGCTCCTGT
The DNA here is from genome assembly GCA_963662245.2 of Paludibacteraceae bacterium. Lineage (GTDB taxonomy): Bacteria > Bacteroidota > Bacteroidia > Bacteroidales > Paludibacteraceae > JAFGVL01. The sequence goes on from CAXXVQ010000009.1 coordinate 128,794, forward strand.
TACACCAATATCAGCTTTCAAATATTTTTCCCTTAAAATGCCTCTAACATGGTTTGTCATTTCCTCAGGTGAACTTTCAAGCGGAGTGTTAAGTTTTTCGTGAAAGAGTTTCGCAATATCATGACGGCTTTTATGCATTGCCGGTGTTACAATGTGATATGGTTTTTCTCCTGCAAGTTGTACTATAAACTCACCTAAATCTGTTTCTGCCGATTCACAACCAACCTCAGCTGCTTTTTCATTTAAATTAATTTCTTCGGTAGTCATTGATTTGCTTTTGACTAGCAGTCTTGCATTGTTTTCCTTTATAATATTTTGAATGTATGATGAGGCTTCATCAGCATCTTTTGCCCAAAGGACTTCAATCCCATTTCGGATTGCGTTTTCTTCAAATTGTAGGAGATAGCTGTCCCAGTTTTTTAGCATTTCCCTTTTAAGGAAAGCAGCCCTGTCTTTTGCCAGTTGTAGATTCTCATATCGCTTTTTCCCATTAGCAACTGCAACATCATATTTTGAGATGTTGAACTTAATTGTTGCTCGGTGTTGCTTGTCAAAAGCAATCGCTTTTGCTGCTTTAGTGAATTTTTGAGATTGGCAAGTCATTAATGATAAACAAATTCACCTAATATAGATGGTGATTTTACATTTCTGTTTTTTCTGCCTTTTTTAATAGCAAATTTGAAGCCACAGACATAAAAATGTATAACCCAATTATAATTGGTAGTGCTTTATATTGGAAGATTGCAATAAGCACTATACATGCAATTAGAAATATATACTTAATCTTGTTTTCTTTAAATCCGAATGATTTAAATTTCAATGCAAACATTGGTATTTCTGCAACCATCAAAATACAAAATGTTAGAATAAGAATAGTTGAGATTATCATTGCTAAGTAATACAACCTTTGGTCAGCCCATAGGAATAGGTCTGCAGGTAAAATATAACTAATAAGGAATACCCAAAAAATAGCGTTGGCCGGTGTTGGTAATCCTATAAATGAGGATGTTTGTCTTGTGTCAACATTAAATTTAGCCAGTCTTAATGCTGAGAAAACCGGGATTAAGAATCCAATAAATGCAAAGAAGATATTTAGAGTAGTCAAGTAACTGTAAATCATAATACCGGGTGCAACACCAAAACTAACCATATCTGCTAACGAATCTAGTTCTTTGCCTATTTCGCTATATGCCTTTAATAATCTTGCAGTAAAGCCATCTAGGAAATCAAATACTGCGGCTAATACAATAAACAAAGTAGCAATCTCGTATTCACCGTAGAATGCAAAAACACAAGCCATGCATCCTGAAAAAAGATTTAGGCTTGTGATTGTATTTGGTATATGTTTTTTAATGTTCACTTCTAAACTGGTTCTTCGTTTAATCTAGCAATAATCGTTTCGTTTGCTGTGGTTTTTTCTCCAATTTTGACATATACTTCGCTATCAAGAGGTAAGAATAAATCTACTCTAGATCCAAACTTGATAAAACCTAACTGTTCGTTTACATTACAGTGTTTTCCTGCATGTGCGTAAGTAACAATACGGCGAGCAAGAGCTCCTGCAATTTGGCGCATCAAGATTTCAGTTTTTCCTTCAGACTCAATTACTACTGTTGAGCGTTCATTCTCTGAACTTGATTTTGGTAAGTAAGCCGCCATGTGTCTTCCACTATGGTGTTTAGCAAGCTTTACAATACCATTAATTGGATACCAGTTTGCATGCACGCTGAATACTGACATGAATATAGAAATCTGAAGTCTTTTGTCTCCAAAATATTCGTTTTCTTCTGTTGGTTCAATTACTACAACAGTACCATCGGCAGGCGCAATAATTAAACTTGGATCATCAATTTCAATTTCTCTATCCGGGTTTCGGAAGAAATATAAGAAGAAAGAGAATGCAACAACTGACACACAAATATTTAAAATTGTGATTGGGGCTTCAAACTTCCAATAAATCAAAACATTTATAATACAAAGGAATACTAATAAAAATAGGATAATAGCACGACCTTCTTTGTGAATTTTTAACCGTTTCATTGAACTTTTTAAAAGTGTTAGTTTAATATTAAATGTAGGTAAATACTAATTAAAATTGAAGCAAAAAGAATGCTGTCAAAACGGTCTAATATACCCCCATGACCTGGTAATATAGAACCTGAATCTTTTACGCCTAAAGTCCTTTTAAGCAGTGATTCGCTTAAGTCTCCAAATGTAGCAAAAATAACAATTATTGCTGAAAAGCCCAACCATTGGTATAAGCTCATTACATTTTCAAAAATTGAGAAAATATATGCAGCTCCCATTGCAAATAAAAGTCCGCCAAAGAAGCCTTCCCAAGATTTTTTAGGTGAGATTCTCTCAAATAGACGATGTTTTCCGATTGCCATCCCTACTAAGTATGCTCCGGTATCATATACCCAAACAGTTACAAAGAATGCTAAAATAAAGCATGAGTTGTAGTTTCCTTGTCCTTCAGCAAAGCCTATTGTGCTAAGTAATGAGAATGGTAGGGCGATGTATAATTGGCTTAAGGCTAAAATAGCCCAATTTAAAATTGGGTTTTCTTTTTTTCTATATAGTTCTATTATGAAGCTAATGCTGATAAGTGCTAAATAAATAGCAAGAATTTTATAGCTTACCCATCCAATTGAGATTGCAAAAAGAGAGATAAATAAAGTCGCAGTTATGAAAGCTGATAAAAATGGGTTGATTTCAGATTTATACTTAGCAGTAATAAGTTTGTTAAACTCTCTTACTGCAGCAACTGTAATTACCAAGAATAGAGCTCCAAATGCATACTCACTGCAAAGAATAGAAAAAATCAGAAGTCCAACAATTAATGCTCCGGTTGCGCTTCTTTGTATTAAGTTTTTCATGTAAACAAATCAAGTTATTCGTAAATATACACATATAAAGCTTTAGGCCCATGTGCACCAAGAACTAAGGTTTTTTCAATGTCTGCTGTCCTGCTTGGTCCACTAATAAGTGAAACCATGCTTGGAAAGTCTTGTGTGTTATATTTTTCTTGTAGAGCAATTAAAGCATCTTCAACATATTCTACAAGTTGTGTTTCCTTAGCTATTATAATATGAGTTGGAGGGAAAAAATTTAGCTGTCGTCCTGATTCTGAGTTCGATGAAACTACTACGCTTCCTGTTCTGGCAACTAAAAGTTCGCATCTTGTTATTGCAGCTTTCATTTTAGTAAACGAGTCTGCATCATCTTGATATGAGATGCTATTTTTTACTAAATCCTTTTGTATTTCGCTGTCTTTACAAAAGAGTTCAGCTATCCCTTCCTGTTTCATGTCGTTGATGATGTTTTTGTAAACCTCATCAACTGAATCGCAAATCGTGCATTTACCAGAAACCGTTTCCAATTCTTGTTTAAAGCATTCCGCTTTATTGGGAGTTATTTCTTTGTAAATTGGAGAAGAAAAGTCAGGGGTTTCTGAGTGTGTTTTTTTCTCAATACCTTTCTTTATCTTCTCTAAAATATGCTTTCTTGATTCGCTCATTCTAGCAGCATATTATTCCGCAGCTTTTTCTTCAATAGACTCTGTATCTATATCAGTTTTTGGCTCTTCAATCGTATTTGTTTCTTCAATCTTTGGTTCAGTTGTTTCAACTTCTTTTTTATCACTTTCTAAAAGAAGTTCATCAGCTCTTGAAGACCATTGTCTTCTTCCAAATATTCTCTCAAGATCGTCATTAAAGATTACCTCTTTCTCAATAAGCTGTTTTGCTAATTCATTATGTCCTTCTTTGTTATCTAAAAGAAGTTTTTTAGCTCTTTCATATTGTTCTGCGATAATCGCTTTCGCTTCCTGATCTATTAATTCAGCTGTTTTGTCGCTATAAGGTTTTGTGAAGCCATATTCATTTGCTCCAGATGAATCATAGTAGCTTACATTTGATATTTTTTCACTCATACCAAAGTATGCAACCATTGCATATGCTCTCTTAGTTACTCTTTCAAGGTCATTTAAGGCTCCTGTAGAGGTTGCTTTTAGGAAAACTTCTTCTGCTGCACGACCACCTAGAGTAGCACACATTTCATCCAACATGTGAGCTTTTGTTGTTAAAGCTCTTTCTTCTGGTAAATACCATGCAGCACCTAATGCTTCTCCACGAGGTACAATAGTTACTTTTACAAGTGGAGCAGCATGTTCAATTAACCAGCTAATTGTTGCGTGACCTGCTTCATGATATGCGATTGATTTTTTCTCTGCAGTTGTAATGATTTTAGTTCTCTTTTCAAGACCACCAATTATACGGTCAACTGCGTCAAGGAAATCTTGTTTTTCAACAATATTTTTATTCTTTCTAGCTGCAATCAAAGCAGATTCGTTACAAACATTTGCAATATCAGCTCCTGAGAAACCAGGTGTTTGTTTTGCTAAGAAATCGATGTCTAAATCGTTTCCAATTTTGATTGGACGCAAGTGTACATTAAAGATTTCTTTTCTTTCTTGAATATCTGGTAAACCAACATGAATTTGTCTGTCAAAACGACCGGCACGAAGCAGTGCCTTATCAAGAATATCAGCACGGTTTGTTGCAGCAAGGATAATTACACCGCTGTTAGTGCCAAAACCATCCATTTCCGTTAATAATTGATTCAGGGTGTTTTCACGCTCATCATTTGCGCCCATATTTGGGTTTTTACCACGAGCACGACCAACTGCATCAATCTCATCAATGAAAATGATACAAGGAGATTTTTCTTTTGCTTGACGGAAAAGGTCACGAACACGCGAAGCTCCAACTCCTACAAACATTTCAACGAAATCAGAACCTGACATTGAGAAAAATGGCACATCAGCTTCACCGGCAACGGCTTTTGCTAATAAAGTTTTACCTGTTCCAGGAGGGCCTACAAGCAAAGCTCCTTTAGGGATTTTGCCTCCAAGTTCTGTGTATTTTTCCGGGTTTTTAAGGAATGATACAATTTCTTCAATTTCTTGTTTAGCTTCAGCAAGGCCTGCTACATCTTTGAAAGTAATTTTGATAGAGTTTACCCCACCTTTTTCAAATAACTGAGCTTTTGATTTGCCTACATTAAAGATGCCTCCGGCACTTCCGCCTCCACCCATTCTTCTCATTAGAAGTAACCATAGTCCAACTAATAAAATGATTGGTCCGAAAGTGAAAAAGAATGTTTCTAGTAGATTGTTTTCTTCAGTGTATTTAACTTCACCTTTGAAACCTCTTTCTTTCATCATTTTAGCAACTTCCTCAACAGAAGGGATATTTGTTTCTACAAATCCTTTCTCTTCGCTTTTTTGCTCTTTCTTATCAAATACTTTTGATAAGTCATCCTTTTTAACTTCAGCTTTAGCTAAGTTTTTATTTGTGATGACAGTTACTTTTTCAATGTAACTGCTGTCGATGTAATTTTCAAACTGTGTATACGCAACTGTTTTATTATTTGTGTCATCATTTAAAAAGTTCATTGCAATTAGAGCAATGAAGATGATTGCAAATATCCAGTTTAGGTTTGGCCTAAGAAACTTTTTGTTTTTGTCGTTAAATAGGTCTGGTTTTTTATTCTTATCCTTTTCCATGTTTTCTCAGTCTTTAGTTCAGGTCTTCAATATAGTTAATTTTAGCATCTGACCATAAGTGTTCTATGTCATAGAAGGCACGAACATCAGGTTGGAACACATGCGCAAAAATCTGACCATAGTCAAAGGCAATCCATAGGGCGTTTTCTTTCCCATCTATTGCATATGGTTTGACTTTTAGCTTCTTGTTTACATAATCCCTTATAGAATCGGCAATTGAAGTTACATGAGTAGAAGAAGTTCCTTCACATATGATAAAATAGTCACAAGCTCTTTCTGACAAATCTGTCATGTCAACTACTGCTATTTTTTTTCCTTTAATTTCTTGTATTCCTTCTACTATTGCTTGTACAATCTCTTTGTTCTCTGCCATGTTGTTGCTTTTTGCCTAAATTTAAATCATGCAAATATAGCTTGAATATTTAGAATATAAAAGGAGGTTTTTAGGTATAAAAAAAGTCCGGTTTTAAAAAACCGGACTTTAATGTCTTGAATAATATTTTAGAGATATTATTTGATGATTTCTGCAAATGCAGCTTCTGTGTTATATTTTGCAAATTCAATATCTACACCAGCGCGTTGTTTTAATGCAGGATCCTTAACAGCGTCTTTCAAGTTTGAGAATACGCTTTCTTTATCACCTGATCTTGCAGCAATAATAGCATTTAGGTAGCTAGTAAGTTCGTTAGCACCTTTAACCTCTTTTGCTTTTGCAGTAGCTCCAGCGATATCGTTTTTAGCTAATTTAGCAATAACGGCATTGTTTGATTTATCAGCAGAAAGAGCTTTGTTAGCAGCAAAGTAGTCTCCTTTGTGTAGGTAGATAACACCTAATGCAGCGTCAAGTTTAGCTCCTAAACCAGAACATTTACCTAAGAAGTTAGCAGCAACTTTGATATCACCTTTACCTAATTGGATAAGACCCCAGTTGAAGTTAGTTTCTTTAGCAGAAGATTTCATGTCAATTGCTTTAGAGAATAATTTCTCTGCATTGTCCCTTTCTCCTTTAAGATATTTAACAGCACCTAAGTTGTTAATAGTTCTCCAATCAGATGGATAAAGTTGAGCAGCTTTCAAATAGATTTTTTCTTTAGTATCTAAGTCTGTAACTAAAGTTGCAGCGTAAAGCATTTCTTCTACTGATAATGAATCAGGAGAGTTAACTGCCATTTCAGTTAATTGATTATCAGTTTTACCAGTTAACTCATAGCTAACTTTCATTTTAGAACGGCGTAATTGAGGTAAGATTTCGTCAGCTAACACTTTAAATGCAGCAGATAGTTTACGAATCTCAGTTTCTCTTTGCTCAGGATCAGAGAATTGAGCAAGTACGCTTAAAATAAGCTCTTTATCTTGGATAGATGAGTTAGATACTAATTGTTGGAAACCATCCCAGTCCTCAGCAGTATATTTAGAATCTACTTGAGCTTGATTTTTAAGCTTAGACATTTGTTTGTTGATGTAGCTTACAGCAACTTTTTCGCGTTTCTCAGCTAAGTTAGTGTTTAGATTTAAGCCACCTTCTGGAGATGCATAACCAGAAATTTCAACACCAGTTACATTTGTTCCTTCGCTTGCAGAGATTTCTTTAAGTTTATTCGTTAACTCAACGATATCTTCAGCTTTTAATTCTGATGAACGAATGTCAGCTTGGTTGATTAAGAAGTTGATGTCAGCTTCTTGTTGGTTAGTAATAGAGTGTTGGAATCCGTCAGCAGCAAATGCAGGTTCCATATTTTCAGCTTTCGCTAACATATATGTACATTGGATACCATCAGCTAATTTTATTTCAGGAAGGTTAAATGATTTATCTCCTTCTTTAACTTCAAATTGAAGATAAAGTTCAGATTTCTCCATTCCTGGTTTGAAATCGAAAGTAACTGTGTGTGTAAATGTTCCACCTTTAGCGTTAGGAACTTTCTTGTCGTTTCCTTGTACAGCTTCACCTTGGAAAGTAATTGCTGTAAGTCTTTCTTCAGTTCCATTGTACTTCAGTACTGGAGTGACAACCATAGTTGCTTTCTTTTTAAAATACTTCTCAGGGAATGTTCCTGTAATTGCAGCTTCAACTACACCACCTTTTGCTTCCAATACAGCTGGCTGAACTTTAAAGTATTCTTGCACTAACGGTTTCATCTTTGAACAAGACATAAACGAGAAAGCCATTAGAAGCGCAGCGGTTGCTAATAAAAAGTGCTTTTTCATAAAAATAACTGTTTTTGATTTATTGTTTGTGAATAAAATTTTGATATCTCTGTTTACTATTTTGAATCCACAAAAATCACAATAATAAATTAGATTACCTAGCTTATTTTCAAAAAAGATAGATTTCTGATGTCTCTCGTTTGCTAAAATATGTTAAATATTTAACATATATAAAGTATTGGAATAAAAGTCAGATATTTGCGTTTAATCTAGAATAGCAGCTAAAAATCTATGTTCGAGAAATATTCTTCAAAGCTAATAAACGGGGTGAAAGTGATGTTAGCGTATTTATTATCCCTTGTTTTTCGTAAGCCAATCGTTTGGGGTATGCCTGCTGTGCTTTCTATTGAACCAAGTAGTTTTTGTAATCTTCATTGCCCGGAGTGTCCTGTCGGAAATGGACTGTCTACTCGAGAGAAGACATTAATTTCAGTTTCATTATTCGAAAAGATTATTGAGCAAGTAAAATACAGTTGTACCTATTTGACTTTATATTTTCAGGGAGAGCCATTTACGCATCCGCATTTTACTGAACTAGTATTATTAGCTCGCCGAAACGGTATTTATGCTGCAAGCTCTACTAATGCACAGTTAATAACTCCTGTTATTGCCGAAGAACTAGTTAGATATAATCTTAATAAGATAATAGTATCAATGGATGGTATTACTCAAGATGTATATGAAAAATATAGAGTTGGAGGTAGTTTAGATAAGGTGTTGGAAGGGATAAAATTTTTAGTTGAGAAAAAGGCGCTTTTTCAGTTAAAGCAACCGGAAATTGAGTTGCAGTTTTTAGTGTTCAGTCATAATGAGCATCAGATGAATGCTGTGAGAGAATTGGCAAAAGAACTGAAAGTTGATAAATTGACCTTTAAGACAGCTCAAATCATTTCCTATGAAAAGGGAAGTGACTTGTTGCCAAAACAGCAGAAGTACTCAAGATATGTACAACAGCCGGATGGTTTATTTGTGAGAAAAAAGAAAGTTCGGAATATCTGTTGGAGGGCTTTTTCAGGAGCAGTAATTACAAGCGAAGGCGATGTTTTGCCTTGTAGCTATGATAAAAATGCTGAGCATTCTTTTGGAAACATTAATAATATGTCTCTAAAAGAGATTTGGCATGGTGAAAAAGCAAAACAATTTCGACAACAAATCTTAACTGATAAAAAAGTATTTGAAATGTGCCGAAATTGTACTGTATAAGGTTTATCTTCTTTTTTTGTGAGCAACAAAGTCTTTTCGTTTTCCTTCGAAAATCTCATACTTACATAGTAAGCAATCAATGTCCCCGTTAAAAAGGTTAATCTTTTTAGATGGTTTCATTCCAATTTTTGACAAGAACTTCTCATCAGAACTAATAACCCAAGCTTGATTTCCTGCAAAACCAAATTTTAGTTTTGTACCTAAGCTTTCGTATACACTAAAGATTGCATCTGGTTTTAGTCTTTCACCATAAGGCGGATTAGTTACCATTAATGCTTTGCCCTCAGGAATCTCAAGATTGTTTACATTGCAAGTTTGTAATTCAATATATTTACTTAAACCTGCACTTTTAATATTTCTTTCTGCAATCTGGATAGCACGGGGAGCAATATCAGAACCATAGATCTTGAAATTGAACTCTCGTTCGTAGCTGTCATCATTGTATATGTCGTCAAATAAATCTTTGTCAAAATCTTTCCAACGCTCAAATCCAAATGATTTTCTAAATAGTCCTGGTGGAATGTTTAGTGCGATTAAAGCTGCTTCAATTAGGAAAGTTCCTGAACCACACATAGGGTCAACAAAGTTTGATTTTCCGTCCCAACCGCTTAAAAGTAAGATACCTGCAGCAAGAGCTTCGTTAATTGGAGCTTCAGTTTGTTCTACGCGATATCCTCTTTTGTGAAGTGAATCACCAGAGCTGTCAAGTGAAACAGTACAGCGAGTTTGTGAAACATGGATATTGATTGATAAATCAGGATTTGAGATACTAACAGACGGGCGTTTGTTGTATTTCTCCATAAATTGATCCGCAATGGCATCTTTTACCTTGTATGCAACAAACTTAGAGTGAGTAAATTGGTCAGAATAGACAGTTGAATCAATAGCAAAAGTGCTGTTTTTATCGAGGTAATCTTCCCAGTTTATTGTTTTTGACTTTTCGTAAATTTGATCTGCATTTCTTGCAGTAAAATTCGCAATTGGCACAAGGAATCTTGTTGCTGTTCTGACATGTAAATTTGCTTTGTAAAGGAGTTCTTTGTTTCCTTTGAAACTGACAGCTCTTCGTTCTATTTGAACTTCGTCAGCTCCTAAATTGATTAACTCTTTTGCTAATACTTCTTCTAATCCTTTAAAAGTTTTAGCAATGATTTCAAATCTTTTTTCCATGAGTTATTTTATAGTTATTTCTGCAATACTTTTGAACCTGGAGCAACATCTGTATCTACCCAGATGTTTCCACCAATAATAGACCCTTTGCCGATTGTTATTCTACCTAAAATTGATGCGTTTGAGTAAACAATAACATCATCTTCAAGTATAGGGTGACGATCAATGCCTTTGATAGGGTTGCCATTTTCATCCATTGGGAAACTTTTTGCTCCAAGAGTAACTCCTTGGTAAAGTTTTACATTCTTGCCAATAATGGCAGTTTCTCCGATAACAACTCCAGTGCCGTGGTCAATCGTAAAAGATTCACCAATTCTTGCTCCCGGATGAATATCGATTCCAGTTTCAGAATGAGCCATTTCAGTGATGATTCTTGGAATTAAAGGCACGCCAAGTTTTAATAAAATATGAGCCATTCGATAGTTGCTGATGGCTCTGATTGCAGGGTAACAAAATATGATTTCACCGGAGTTTTTCGCTGCCGGATCACCATTGTATGCCGCAACTACATCCGTGATAAGAATTTCTCTAAGTTTTGGGAGTTCAGCTACAAACTGAGCTGCTATTTCTTTTGCTTGTTTTTTACATTCAGAACTATCAACTTCAGGATTGCTATCAAAACAAAGTCCAGCTAGAACCTGCTCTGTCAAGATGTGATGAAGCCTTTCCACACTTACACCCATGTGGTATTTCAGGTTGTGAATATTTACAGATGCGTTTCCAAAATATCCTGGGAAAAGAATAGCTCTGGTAAGATTGACAATCTCTTCAAGCTCGTTAATTGAAGGCATTGGCGCTCCATCTTTTTGCTGATGGCACACCGTATTGAATCCGTCAATCTTAGAAAGCGTTTCAATTGTGTCAACAATTATCTTTTTATTTTTTGTAAGCATTGCCCTTGATTAAAATTGAACTGCAAAGGTACTAAAAAAACAGGGCTAGTTTTGGGTTAAGCTAAGCTTATACTCATTTTCTTTCTCAAGTACCTCAATAGCTTTCTTGTAGGTGTCATTTGTGGTGTTAATTTCCTGATAAAATTCAGATAATCCCCATAGTCTTCTTGCAAATAACGCTTTTAGTTCCATTGAAAGAAATGCTTTGCTTTTTTCAAAATCATCTTTCACAAATTCAACTTCATCTTTTGTGGCAGCATCAGTTAGTTCATTTAAAATCTCATCACTTACAGTAAATTGTTCGGAGAAGATTTTATATGTTGGATATTTTACTTTCCATTCATCAGCATGTGTTTCAAAATATTTTGAAGAGAAAGAGTTAACGATTCCTTTTGAAACGATTTTTTTCAAATATTTTGTGAGATGCGTGGTGTCAATTGGGATAAAGATATCCGGCATAATTCCACCACCACCATAAACTGGTCTGTGCAGATTTAAAGTATAGCGTTTTAAAGAATCCGGGAAATGAATACTATCTGCCGAAGAAAGTTCTCCTCTGTTATAGCGGTCAATTAAATCATGTTTGTATTTTTCAATGCCTTCTTTATATGGTTTTTGGATACATCTGCCGGCAGGAGTGTAGTATCTGGCTGTCGTTAAACGCATCATTGCGCCGTCAGACATTGGTATTTGTTGCTGAACCAATCCTTTTCCATAGGTTCTTCGACCTATGATTAGACCTCGATCCCAGTCTTGGATTGCTCCAGATATAATTTCACTTGCTGAGGCAGAATATTCATCAACCAAAACTACAATTCTTCCGGTTTCAAATTTCCCTTTGCTTGAGGCGATGAATTTTGTTTGATCATTATTTTCAGATCTGCCTTTAGTGTAAACAATCATCTTTTTATCTGCCAAAAATTCGTCGGCAAGGTCAATTGCAGTTTTTAAATAACCACCGCCATTTGATTGTAAGTCAAAGATTAAATCTTTCATACCTTGAGCTTTAAGCTCATCAAAAGCTTTGTCGAATTCATCTTTAGAAGTTGCACTGAATCGGTTAAGTTTAATATATCCAATGCTTGGAGTTGCCATATAGCTAGCATCTACACTAAATAAAGGAATTTTATCGCGAATAATTTTAAAGCTCAATAAGTCTGGATTTCCTCTGCGTAAAACTTTTACATTCACCGAAGTTCCTTTTTTACCGCGTAATTTTTTCATTACATCCAGGTTAGTAAGTTTTACGCCGGCAATTGTGCTGTCATTAACAGTCACAATGCGGTCACCGGGAAGGATGCCGACTTTTTCTGAAGGGCCACCTGAAATGGTTTGTTCAACAAATAAAGTGTCATCCAGTATTTGGAACTGAACTCCAATCCCTTCAAAATTTCCAACAAGCTGTTCATTGGCTTTTTTTACTTCATCTTTTGGGATATATACAGAATGTGGGTCTAGTTTTTCAAGTATTCCTTTGATTGCATTTTCTGCCATTTCATCGCTGCTTACTGAATCTACATATAGTTGCTGTATTTTAACGGAAGCTTCAATAATTCTGTTGATGTTCTGCATATCACTTTTTGATTCAAAAAGGCTCATTAATTGGGCAAAAGAGCAGAACGAGAAACTTAAAATCCCAATAGAAAGAAGTAATTTTTTCATGCTGATAAAGTTTTCAAGCCATATTTTTGGCTTTAAATAGTTCAAAAAAACAAAAGTAAAAAAACCGTAGAGAAATTCGTCTTACTTTAATTAATAAAAAGAAATATGGGCTTTTTTGGTGAAAATCAGCTTTCTAGAAACTTTAAAAAATCTATCTTTGTTTTTCATCAGAAAATGAGATTAGTAAACATGAAAGAGATTGTCTTTGCAACAAATAATGAGCATAAATTGTCCGAAGTGGCATCCATGTTAGGTACTGCTTATAAAGTATTAGGATTAAAAGATATTGGCTGTGATGAAGATATTCCAGAAACTGCCGATACTTTAGAAGGAAATGCTTTGATAAAAGCGAAGTATGTGTATGAAAAATATGGTAAAAATTGTTTTTCTGATGATACGGGGCTTGAGGTGGATGCATTGAATAATGCTCCCGGAGTTTATTCAGCGCGTTATGCCGGAGTCGATAAGGATGCAGAAGCAAATATGAATAAACTATTGACTGAGTTAAATGGACAAGCAAACCGAAAAGCTCAATTTAGAACTGCTGTTGCTTTGATAATTGATGGTCAAGAATTGCTTTTTGAAGGAAAAGTTGAAGGAAAAATCATCGAAGAAAAAAGGGGTGGTAAAGGCTTCGGTTATGACCCTGTTTTTATCCCTGAAGGCTATGACAATACTTTTGCTGAATTATCATCAGAGGTTAAAAATTCAATAAGTCACAGAGGTAGAGCCGTTCAGAAGTTGATAAAATATTTAGAATCAATCGCATAATATATAAACTTCATGCATTATGAAGAAAAAAAAATTTATAGTCGCCCTTGGATTATTACCGATGCTTGTTTTTGGACAACTGTCGATGAATGGATGGAGAACGCATCTTTCATACAGATCTGTATCTCAGATTGAGCAAACTCCAAATAAAATTTTTGCAATTTCTGACGGAGCCATGATGTCAGTGGATAAAACAGAAGGTGTTGTTGATTTATACTCAACATTAACAGGCCTAACACAATTATCTGTACACGAAATTGCCTATAACTCAACTGTACAATCATTATTTATTGCTTATGATAATGGTAATATTGATTTGTTGAGCTCCGATGGTGTGACAAATATTCCTGAGTTAATGCAAAAAACCTATTCAGTAAGTAAAGTTGCAAATGATATTTTTATTTATGGGAATTATGCCTATTTATCATGTGGTGTAGGAGTGGTTGTTGTAAATATGAGTAAGAAAGAAATTGCTGATACCTATATCCTTGGTGATAATAGTTCTTTTGTTTCAGCTAATTCAACAGCAATTTTTAAAGATTCTATTTATGTTTTGGCAGATAATCTTTTATATGGTGCAGAAAAAGATAACCTGTTTTTAGCAGATTCAAAAAACTGGTCTAAAATCACTAATCTACCACAATCAGGAGTTGTAAATAAAAAAATGATTGTTTTCAACGATAAGTTATATCTGTTAAAAGCAAATGGGGAGGTCTATGTTACAAGTGATTTGAATACATGGACATTGTTTGATAATTCGTATTCATATTTAAATATGCGGGTGTGTGATGACCACCTTCTTCTTATCTCGTCAAATGTTGTTGTTAATTATGATGATGCATTAAATAAAAAAACCATTGCTGATTTGAATGTTTTAGATGGTGTATATGATTCTTCTGATGATAAGTATTGGTTTGCGGCAGACACTACAGGCTTAATTCAAGTGAAAGATCAAAGCCTTATAGCTACTTATATGCCAAGTGGACCTGCTTCAAATGATATTTTTGGGTTAAAATATACTGGAGGAAGAATGTTTGCAGTTACAGGAGGTCCACGAGATATTGAAGATTGGAATAGAATGGGAGCAGTAATGATTTTTGAAGATGAAAACTGGAAAAACATTGTAAAAAAAGATGTGTATCCGTATTCAAATAATAATTTTAAAGTTTTAACTGGAATAGCTATTGATGAGAGTGATCCTACCCATTTTTATGTAAGTTCATATAGAGAAGGCTTATATGAATTTAAGAACGATATTTATTTTAATAGATATAATTATTTGAATAGTACCATAAAAAATACAAATTCTCAACTAAACGATGAGAGCAATGTCGTAGATGGCATTTGCATAGATAAGAATAATAATGTTTGGATGAATAACTCTATGGCTGATGGGAGTTCAAATGGATTAAAAGTGATGTTAAACAATGGAACATGGGTTGAACATTATTATTCAAGTACAACTAAGAAATATGCATGGAACGATGCAATAGTGACTTCAAATAATTTTAAGTGGGAAACTTTAGATTATTTAACAGGAAGTACAGGAGGAATATTGATTGTAGACGATAATGATCATCCAGAAAGTTCAGCATACCATAGTTCAATTTTTTATGATAATGTAACCGACCAGGATGAAAATAGTATTTCTTTGGAAAGGCCTTATTCAATTGTAGAAGATTTAGATGGAGATGTGTGGGTTGGGACAAGTGAGGGTTTAGTGGTTTTCCAGAATGTTGATAATATTTTTAACAATGGATATACAGTTTATCGTCCAAAGATCTCTCGTAATGATGGAACAGATTATGCCGATTATTTATTAGATGGTCAGGCTGTTACAGCATTAGCTGTGGATGGTGGAAATAGAAAATGGGTTGGGACTGAAACTTCTGGAGTTTATTTAGTGTCAGCTGATGGTTTAAAAACAATTCATCATTTTACAAAAACAAACAGTCCGTTATTTTCAAATTCAATTATTGCAATTGATGTAAATGATAAAACAGGAGAAGTGTTTATTGCAACAGATTTAGGGTTAATGTCATTTATGAGTGACGCAACAGAGTCTCAAGATGATTATTCAAGCATAAATATTTACCCAAATCCCGTTCGTAAAGATTTTGTTGGGCTTATTACTTTTGAAGGATTGATGGATGAAACAACCTTTAAAATTACTGATGCTTATGGAAATCTAGTTTATCAAGGAAAGTCAAATGGTGGAACTGCAACATGGGATGGTTATACAGCTACTGGAGACAAGGCTTCAGCAGGGGTTTACTTTATAATGTGCTCAAATGGTTCTGAATCAAGTCCAGATAATATTAATACTGCAATTGGTAAATTTTTGATTGTTAGATAATTGATTCGGATAAAATAAAAAAAGCCTCCATTTTATGGAGGCTTTTTTGTGGGCCCAACCGGGCTTGAACCGATGACCCCCTGATTATGAGTCAGGTGCTACTAACCAACTGAGCTATGGGCCCGATGTTTGCAAAAAATATAGTACTTTTGCAAAGCGGATACAAAAGTAGTAATTTTTGTGAAAATGCAAAATACAATAATGAAAGTTTAGCAAATGAATAGGGTTCGTACATTGATGTTTGATTTTGGAGGAGTGTTAGTTAACCTCAACAAACAGGCATGTTTAGATGCTTTTACTGCAATTGGCATTACAGATATTGCTCAATATATAGATAATTATGCCCAAACAGGATTATTTTTGCAACTTGAAAAAGGACATGTTTCGGCTACTGATTTTAGAAATAAATTGAGAAATATGTTTGATTCAGATGTGCATGATTCTGAAATTGACAAAGCATGGAATGCTTTTTTAATAGATATTCCTGATTATAAATTGGAGCTGCTTCTTGAACTTAAAAAGAAGTATCGGATGATTATGCTAAGCAATACAAACGAAATTCATTTTGAACAAAAGGCACAGCAAGAATTCTCAAAGTTAGGCTATGGGGTAGAAGATTATTTTGATAAATGTTATCTGTCGTACCAGCTAGGAATAGCTAAACCTCAAAAGGAAATTTTTGAGCATGTGCTTAAAGAAGAAGGAACACCAGCATCAGAGATATTATTTTTAGATGATGGTGAAAAGAATGTTGAGATTGCTAAATTAATGGGATTTCAAACTTATTTAGTGAAAGAATATGAGGACTTTAGACCTCTGTTTTTATAATATATTTTCAAATAATTGGAACTACTTACAAACATAGATCAGATTTCGTCAGAGTCATATGTTGCCACCATCGGTTTTTTTGATGGAGTGCATTTAGGGCATAGATTTCTGTTGCAGGGCTTGAAAGAAAAGGCGGCTGAATTAGGAAAGAAGTCTTTAGTTATTTCCTTTGATTCTCACCCAAAAGCAGTGATTTTATCAGGCTTTATGCCTTCGTTAATTACAAGTAATACGGAGAAAATTGATTTAATGAGACAAATTGGAGTAGACGCTTTTGTTTTGCTGCATTTTGATAAATCAATGGCCTCCCTTTCGGCATATGAGTTTTTGGATAAAGTTATCTTGAAACAACTTGGTGTTCATACTTTGCTCATTGGTTATGATAATCGTTTTGGAAAAAACAGAGAGGATAGTTATGATGATTATGTCAGATATGGGAAGGAGATAGGCATTAATATTTTGCCTGTAGGTTCTTATAAAAATGATGATGAGCATATAAGTTCAACTGTAATTCGTAATTGTTTGAATGAAGGTAAGGTAGAAGAAGCCGCAAAATGTCTTGATCGTTTGTATAATCTTAAAGGAAAAATCATTTTTGGTGATCGTTTAGGTTCTAAAATAGGTTTCCCAACGGCTAATCTTCAGATTATTGACACACATAAACTTATTCCTGCTTTAGGAGTTTATGCTGTACGAGTGAAAGTACATGACCAGATTTATAAAGGGATGCTAAATATTGGGAAGCGCCCTACTGTAAGTCAGAATGATAAAATAAGTGTAGAGGTACATATATTAGAATTTGAAGGAAATATATACGATGAATTGGTTGAAATTCAATTTGTAAAGAGAGTGCGTGACGAGCTGAAGTTTAATTCAGTAGCTGAGTTAGTTGTTCAATTGGAAAAAGATAAAGAGTTTGTACAGCAGTTAGATTTTTAACTTAAATGAAGAAGCCACTAAACATAATTATTATCCCAGGTATTATATCAGGTCTTATTCCTGTTGTTCTTGGTGTTATACTTTGGACGGTAAGTTATATAACAATTCCAACTGCCGATTGGGCTGTAACTCAATCATCTCCTTTTGCTGCGTGGTTAAATCAGCAGCTTCCGAGTCATTCGTTTATGTCTCATTTCCTTGGTTTTATTTTTTCGCTTTTGATTGGCGCCGTTTTGGTTCAATATAACGAGCGATTCTCATTTATTAGAACAAGAACCATGCTCCCATTATTTTTCTTTATTGTATTGATGGGAAGCAATATCAATGCACATGAATTTTCTTTTGGGCAGGTTGGTTGTCTATTTTTACTTTTTGCATTGTGGCAGTTATTTTCTATTTATCAACAAAGAAGTCCCGTAAGACAAACCTTTAATATAGGCTTCTTTTTAGCGGTAGGAGCATTCTTTACTGTTGAGATGCTTTTCTTTTTGCCTTTGTTTTGGTTAGGAATGATTCGTTTAAACAGTTTTACACTTAGGTCATTTTTGTCTTCATTATTAGGTTTCTTAAGCCCGTTTTTAATCTTTACCGGAATTGCATATCTACAGTCTGATGTTAGTTCTTATTTTGATTTATTGATAAATCAATTTCACTATGAGTTTAACCTTTTTGATCATGAGTTTATATTCCTATTATACATTGGAACGATAGCTGTAGGAGCTTTTCTGTCGATTGTAAACCTCCTAAATAATGCTTTTAATGAGAAGATTAGAGTGAGTAGAATGTTAGGATTTATTTCAATGTGTTTTGTGTTTTCTCTTCTTTTATATTTAATGATGTCAAATAAATCAGCAATTGTGTTTACGCTTAGTAGTATATTTGCTTCATTCCTTTATGCACACTACTATTCATTGCATTACAATTTATTTATCCGTATTTTGTTTTGGGTGCAAATGTCTATTAGTTTAATATTCTATCTCTCATCTTTATTTTTTAATTAATAGATAATTTAATCTGATGGAAGCTTTTGCTGAGTGGGGATACTTTGGTTTATTTATGGCGGCTTTTTTAGCAGCTACCGTTTTGCCTGTGGCATCAGAAGTTGTGTTTACTGCAGTAGTCTGGCAAATGGGTCTTGACCCATGGTATTGTGTTGCTGTTGCTACGGTCGGGAATACTCTTGGCGGATTGACTTGCTATTGGCTAGGACATCTTGGAAAAATAGAGTGGATAGAGAAATATTTAGGTGTAAAAAAAGCTAAACTTGACAAATGGACTTCAAAATTCCATAAGCACGGAGATTGGCTTGCCTTTTTCTCATTTCTTCCCGCAGTGGGGGATTTTATTGCCGTTGCAGCAGGATTTCTTCGTTGTAATATCTGGGTTGTAACCTTAGCCATGTTTTTAGGTAAATTGGCTCGTTACATTGTTTGGATGTATTTACAAGGAATGTTTATTTAATATTACTCGTTTTTACCAGGATAATCAACAGTGTAGTGCAGTCCTCTGCTTTCCTTTCTTGCAGAAGCTTGTTTGATGATTAAGTATGCAATACTTATGATGTTTCTTAGCTCGCAGATTTCGCGTGAAACAACTGACCTGAAAAATAACTCCTCAGTTTCTTTATATAGAATTTCAAGTCGTGCCATTGCTCGTTTTAATCGAAGATTTGAGCGCACAATTCCAACATAAGCACTCATCATCTGTTGCACTTCTTTCATGCTTTGAATAACAAGTACCATTTCTTCTGTTAATGAAGTGCCTTCATCGTTCCAGTCCGGAATGAGAATGTTATATTGGTAATTCTTGATATGCTGTAAAGCGTGTTTTGCTGCAGCATCTGCATAAACTAGTGCCTCGCTTAGTGAGTTTGAAGCTAGCCTGTTAGCTCCATGTAATCCTGTGCACGAGCATTCTCCTGCAGCATATAATCTTTGAATACTTGAACAAGCATTTGTATCAACAACAACTCCTCCGCATAAGTAGTGAGCTGCTGGTGCTACCGGTATTAAATCTTTAGTGATGTCAATTCCAAGTGATAAGCATTTCTCGTAAATATTTGGATATCCTTTTTTTGTTTCTTCAGCATTTTTATGTCTAACATCCAAATAGACGAAATCAGAACCTGCAATTTTCATCTCATTGTCAATTGCCCGAGCAACAATATCTCTTGGTGCTAAAGATCCTCTTTCATCATATTTCTGCATAAATTCTTTCCCATTAATGTCGCGTAAGATTCCTCCATAACCGCGCATAGCTTCTGTAATAAGGAAAGATGGCCTTTCATTAGGATTAAATAAAACTGTTGGGTGAAATTGAACAAACTCCATGTCTTTTACGGTAGCTCTAGCTCTATGAGCCATTGCAATTCCATCTCCTGTTGCAATTGTTGGATTAGAGGTTGTTAAATACACATTCCCAATACCTCCTGTAGCAAGTAAAGTTACTTTCGATAAAAAGGTGGAAATTGTTCTTTTTTTCTGATTTAAAATATAAGCCCCATAGCATTCAATGTTTGGGGTATGATGAGTGATATATTCACCAAGATGGTGTTGAGTGATTATTTCAACTGTAAAATGATGGTCGAAAATAGTGATGTTTGGATGAGCCTTTACTTGTCTTAAAAGGCTGTTTTGAATTTCTGCTCCAGTTGAATCTTTATGATGTAAGATTCTAAATTGTGAATGTCCTCCTTCTCTATGAAGATCAAATTCTCCTTCTTCAGTTTTGTCAAAATCGACACCCCAACGAAGTAATTCTTCAATTTGAGAGGGAGCCTCCTTTACCACTTTTTCAACAACAGTGCGATTGCAATGTCCGTCGCCGGCCGTGAGTGTGTCCTGAATATGTTTTTCAAAATTATCAGCTGATGTGTCTGTTACCGAAGCAATACCGCCTTGTGCGTAAAAAGTGTTTGCCTCTTCTAAGGTATTCTTTGTTACAATTGCCACTTTGCCTTTGTCTGCCACTTTTAGAGCAAAACTCATACCGGCAATACCACTACCAATTACTAAAAAATCAAATTTATAAGTCATAATTCAGGATTTATTCTGCCGACTCGGTTTTAATTTGTTTAACGGGGTAATAGGCTGCAATGTAGCCCATTATACTTACGGTTAAAAAGACTAAAAGGATATCAGTAAGTTCTAATTTTACAGGATAAGCATTGATGACATAGTTTGCGCCATCAGGTAAGGTAATGAAACCAAAGTGTTCTTGTACTATACACACGATGCTACCTAATATGATGCCAATAATTGCCCCAAACATGGATATAAGCCAACCCTCAAACAAAAATATGCGTCTGATAAGTCTCTGGTTGGCACCCATATTTCTTAGTGTTTTAATATCTTCTTTTTTATCAATAATAAGCATGGAAAGAGAACCAATGATATTGAAAATAGCGATTAAAAGGATGAAACTTAAGATTAAGTAGGTAATCCATTTTTCTATTTTCATAATACGGAAATAATCCTCCTGCTGTTCATATCTGTCATGAACCTTGTATTTCTTACCAAGTATGGTTGTGATTTTAGTTTTAACAGAATTGATGTCTTTCGTAGAATCAATTTTTAGTTCGATGGAAGTAACTTGTTCAGTATCATATTGATATAAGTCTCGAGCTAGTTCAATTGGAATAATCATCATGTTCATATCATAATCCGGCTGCTGAACCGAGAATAAGGCAGATACAAAAACTCTGTCCATGCTAAAGCTGGCTTTTGGATTGCTTAGGTTGATTCTTCCAGTTTTGCGGGGAGCGTAGATAAAAACCGGTTCGTTGAAGTATGGTGCTACACCTAAAGTACTTGCGAGTCCTTGCCCAAGTACTCCGTAGTTGAAGGCTTTGTCTTTTAGTTCGTATTTACCGCTGATGATGACATGATTTTCATCAATCATGCTGATATATGAGCTGTCAACGCCTTTGATAGTTCCGGTAAATTGTTTTTCCTTATGCCTAAGCATGGCATTTTCCTGAAGGATTTCAGAGAAGGAAATGATTTCCGGTAGTTGTCGTAGTGCTTTTATCTCTTTTTCATTTACTGAAAAGGATTTGCCTTCAACTATCGAAATCTTTAGATCAGGATCAAAATCGCTAAATAAATTTTCTATAATGCCTCCAAAGCCGTTGAATACAGAAAGCACGCACACAAGGGCAAATGTTCCCACTAATACTCCTCCGGCTGAAATGCTCGAAACAATATTTATGGCATTGTGCGATTTCTTAGACAACAGATACCGTTTGGCTATATAGAAGGATAGATTCATTCTTGATATTTATAGATATTTGCTTTGCGATATTAGGCTTCGCCGAATATTTATTGTCTTTCAATTAATATCGTCCGAAGGGCTAATATCTACAAATATCGCCAAAGGCTAATTATTTTTTCAAAAGTTCATCAATGCGTTCTAGATAGTCCAAAGTGTCATCAATGTGGAAGCGTAATTCCGGCACGATGCGCAATTGGTGGCGAACCTTTTTCCCAAGTTCAAAGCGGAAAGCTTTTGTGTTTCCTTCGATGTTTTTAAGGATTTCAGGTCCCTTTTCACTAGGGAAGATGCTTAAGTTAACATGAGCAATTCCTAAGTCAGGAGTTACATTTACGCGTGTTACTGAAACAAGTGTTCCTTGTAAGTTTTTTCCATATTGAAGGAAAAGGTCTCCAAATTCCTTTTCTAATAAGCGACCTATTTTTTGTTGTCTTGTAGTTTCCATAAATTTTGAATTAGCTATGTGCTAATGAATCTAGTTTTATATTTTAATAAATTTTCTTCATTTTTTGTCTTGACACAAAAAACGAAGCAAAAAAAGTCAAGACTGCGTTTGTCTCACTCAAAAAATTAGCGCTCAATCGGCTAAATCGTCCAAACTCGTTCTCCCGATTCTCGGGATCACTCAAACAAGGACGATCCTTACGCCCCTTTTACTTATTTTTTGGCTCACCAAACGAGGTCTGAAGACCGCAGTCGGTTGTGATAAGAAATCTTAATTAGCTAATTACTTAAGGCTCCACTCTGTGCGGTCTTTGCCGTCTTTAATTTCAAAGCCTAGGGCTTGCAACTCATTACGGATTTTGTCCGATGTAGCCCAGTCTTTGTTTGCTTTGGCATCTTGGCGGATTTGTAAAAGCAAGTCAATAGCAGCTTTCATAGCATCATTGCTGCCACCATCTGCCTGCATTTCAGTTTGTAAGCCAAGAATATCTTCCATAAATAATTTGAAAGTGGCATTTAATTCAACTAAATCACCTCCGCTGATAGTTCCTTTACCATCATATACTGTATTGATAGCTTTTGCAGCATCAAACAAGTGAGCGATAACAATAGGTGAGTTCAGATCATCAAGCATTGCTTCTTCACAACGCTCTCTTAATCCTTTTACATCTACTGTCGACTCTTGGCCTGCCTTAATCTTTTGAAGACGATTATAAGCTTCTGTTAGGCGTTGTAGACCTTTTTCAGCAGCAGCCAAGGCGTCATTACTGAAATCAACAGTGCTGCGATATTGTGCTTGTAGGATAAAGAAACGCACAGTCATAGGACTGAATGCTTGCTGTAATAATTTATGATTTCCAGTAAAGAATTCTTCTAGCGTGATAAAGTTGCCTAAGCTTTTTCCCATCTTCTGACCGTTGATGGTAATCATATTGTTGTGCATCCAATATTTCACGGTTTCCTTACCTAAAGCTGCGGTAGATTGGGCAATTTCACATTCGTGGTGAGGGAAAATTAAATCCATACCACCACCGTGAATATCAAATTCTTCACCAAGGTACTTGGTTCCCATTGCTGAACATTCCATATGCCAACCCGGGAACCCATGACTCCATGGAGATGCCCAACGCATAATGTGTTCCGGTGACGCTTTTTTCCATAAAGCAAAGTCAAAACTACGGCGTTTTTCGCTTTGTCCATCAAGCTCACGAGTAGTTTCCAATAAGTCGTCAATATTGCGGCCAGAAAGCTTTCCGTAGTTGTAGTCTTTGTTGTATTTTTCTACATCGAAATATACAGAACCTTCACTTTCATAAGCATAACCTGCATCCAAGATCTTTTTCACAAACTCAATTTGCTCAATGATATGACCTGAAGCATGTGGCTCAATGCTTGGTGGAAGTACATTCAAGGCTTCCATATTTTCGTGATAGCGATTTAGGTAATATTGCACCACTTCCATTGGTTCCAATTCTTCCAAACGAGCTTTTTTTGCGATTTTATCTTCGCCACTATCAGCATCATTTTCCAAGTGACCCACATCTGTAATATTGCGCACATAACGCACCTTATAACCTAAGTGTTTAAGGTAGCGGAAAAGTAAATCGAAAGTAATTGCCGGACGAGCATGCCCTAAGTGAGCATCGCCATATACTGTAGGTCCGCACACATACATGCCCACATTAGGGCTGTGTAGCGGAATAAATTGTTCTTTTTTGCGAGTAAGCGTGTTGTAAATGCTTAGCTTGTGTTCCATAAATCTCTTGCGTAAAAAATCGTTTATTTTAGCCCACAAAGTTACGAAAATTTCGGGAAGAGAAGTGAGGCAGAGGGATTAATGAATTTAGAGAAAGAAAAGGCATCTCTTACGGCAGTCGTGGTCGGAAGAAAATATTTGCTTATAAATTACAAGCAGTTTAATAGCACGGTACGCTGTACCTATAAGAGATATCAAATATAAAACTTCTACCAATAGCATGTTGCGCTGCACCTTTAGCTGCATAGCAGCGTTCTATTAGTAGAAGTCGTATTTAGAACAAGAGAAAAGGTGCAGCGCACCGTGCTATTAAATAAAGCTTGCTTTGACTTTATTATTTCCATTAAAATCTTCCGACCATGACTGCTCTTACGGCTACAATTTTTGTAATATGTTATAAAAATTATTTTCAAATTGGGTTTTGGAATAAAGCTTGTACATACAGCTAAAATTTAGTTGAATTTGAGAAAGTACTTGTTGTCCATATTGACCTTGTTTACCTTTTCCATGAAACTTTTTTCGCAGGAGCAGAAGGATAGTAGTCTGTTGATTATAGACTGGGATAATGATGTGCTTTTGACTACAGATAAGTATTATACGCAAGGGATGAAATTTGATGTGTATACTCCTTTTTTGAGATATACTCCTGTAAATTATATTCTAATAAAGCCAAAAACTTATGATAATATCACCTATGGTTTACGACTCAATCAGGAAACTTATAGTCCGATAGATATATTAAGCACAGAAATACAATCTAATGATTATCCATATGCTGGAGTTTTGATGCTTTCATCTAGTATTTTAGCCTCAAATAAAGAGAAGGGGTTGCTGTATAAAAGCGAGTTGGATTTAGGAGTAATGGGACCTTATGCAGGAGCCGGAGAGGTGCAATATTATTTTCATTACTTGATTAATGATTTCTTGCCTCAAGGTTGGGATAACCAGCAATGTACCTGGCCAGTGATCAATTATAATTTTCAGTTGTCAAAGGAAATCTATGCAAATAAATATTCCGAACTGATTGCAATTGGCGGATTTAAAGTGGGTACTTTGCATGCCTCAGCTGAAGCAGGAATTAAATTTAGGGCGGGAGCAAAGGATAGTTATATCTCAAGTTTAGGAAATCGGTTTGTAAGTGAATCGTCTCAAAAGTGGCAATATTATTTTGAGATAGAGCCTTCTGTAGAGTTTGTTGCGTATAATGCGATTCTGCAAGGAGGTTGGTTCAGCTCATCAAATGATATTTATGTTGTATCTAACGATATTTCTAAAATTGTTTTAAAAAATCGTTTAGGATTAGGTGTGAAATATAAATCTTTCGGCTTTGATTTAAACATGTATTTTATGACAAATGAATTTGAGAAAGGCGGAAATCATTTGTATCACAATTTCCGGTTTTATGTGCCTTTCTAATCTTATTAGAGGTTAATAACCTTATCTGCAATTCTCTGTAAATCAATAATATCAATCATGGTGCTGTCTTGTCCAACTTCGATGCTATCCATAAGCTTAAAGTGATTAATGCATGTTTTGCAAGCTAGTAGTTTTACGCCTTTAGCTTCGATGCTTTTAAGAGTATCAATAGCAGGAGAGCCTGTGCATAATAATTTTACCCCTGCATTATAGAAGACGATAAATTTTGGAAGGTCATTTTCTTCATCAAGAATTTTAAGATAATTAGTTGCTAATAGTTGGCTTAATACTTCATCACCTGCACCCATTCCGTTTTGGGTAAATTGCACTAAAATATTTCTAAAGTGTTTCATATTGATGTTTTTTGTTGTTCTCAAAGGTAGTGTTTTCCATCAAAAATTAGTTTCTGATATTCTGTTTTAGCAAATAGTTAAGTGCTATTGTGTGCGTTTAAGAATTTTATACTTTTGTAGAACATGATTAAAATCAAATCCTTATGAAAAAGATTTACTTTTTGTTTGCTGCTGTATTGTTTTCTGTATGTGTTTCTGCTCAAGATTTTGTTGAAACCAATTCCGGTGAAACATACAATGCTTATATTACAAATGAAGACAGTTCTTCTATTGCTTTTACTTTTTCTCGTGATGGACAAAAGGTAGATACAATTATCCCTCGTGCAGATATTTATAACTTCCGTTATAGTGTGATGGCTGATACAACTATTGCAGGTTACCATGCTAAATCAGCTATTAGTATTGGCGTTGGATTAGGCGGCTCTACTTATGGAGGAGTTGAGTATGAGTATATGTTTTGTGAAAAAGTAGGTCTTCAAGGTGGGGTTGGGTATTCCGGTTTTAGTGCCGGAATTAATTATCACTTCTTGCCGACAATCAGAAGTACATATTTAAGCCTTCAATATACTTGTAAAGGTATAGGAAATACAGATAAAGATTGGGGTTATAGAAATACCTTGATTGGGCCTGCAATTGTGTATCGCGGAAAGAAATGGCTAACATTTAATTTTGGAGCGGGTTATGTTTTAGACAAGGGACCAGCTTACAGTGATAATGAAGATGTAAAAGTCAGATTAACTGCTGGGTTAGGTATTTATTTCCCTATGGAATAGTTAAAAAAACAGTTGATTTAATAGAATTTATACCTTTTTTTAAGGATTCTATTGTTCTAATAAAGAAAACCTTTTTAATTTTGCGCACAAGATTAAATAAATATATGCAATGCAAGATTTAAAGGACTCAACAGAGATTGATTTGTCAATATTTGAATCAATCGTTTTAAATGGAGAAAAAATTTCCATAGATAAGAAAACGGAATTATTATTAGAAAAAAGCTTTCAGTTCTTATTAGATTTCTCAAAGGATAAGGTGATCTATGGAATTAATACTGGATTGGGTCCTATGGCTCAATATAAGGTTGAGTCTGGACAGCAGAAAAATCTTCAATACAATTTAATAAGAAGCCATTCCGCAGGTTCTGGCGAAAGAATTCCTGATGAATATGTAAAAGCAGCTATGCTAGTTCGTCTTAGAAGTATTATTCAAGGTAAATCTGGAATTCACCCATCTTGTGCCAAACTCCTAGTCGACTTAATCAATAATGATGTTTATCCATATATTCCTGAACATGGAGGTGTAGGGGCTAGTGGAGATTTAGTTCAACTATCACATATTGCTTTAATTCTTATTGGAGAAGGTGAAGTTTGTTATAAAGGAACAATTCGCCCAACTACTGAAGTTTTTAATGAATTAGGGTTGTCGCCAATTAAAATTGAGTTAAGAGAAGGTTTGTCATTAATTAATGGAACTTCTGTAATGACAGGTATTGGTGCAATCAATGTATTGAAAGCACAACAATTATTAGATTGGTCAATTGTAGCATCTGCAATGTTAAATGAAATTGTTAGTTCATTTGATGATCATTATTCTAAAGAATTGAATCAGGCAAAGAAACACCCAAGCCAACATGAAGTGGCTAATAAAATGTCTAAGATCTTAAAAGATAGTCAACTGATTTCCAGACGCGATGAGCATTTTTACAACTCAAAAGTTGATGATCGTATTTTTAAAAGAAAGGTTCAAGAGTATTATTCTCTAAGATGTATACCTCAAATTTTAGGTCCTGTTTTAGATACGATTGAAGATACAAAAGAAGTAATCATTAATGAGCTAAATTCCGTAAGTGATAATCCAATAGTTGATGTTGAAACAGAAAATGTATATCATGGAGGAAATTTTCATGGTGACTTTGTTTCTTTAACAATGGATAAACTAAAATTAGCGGTTACAAGAATCTCAATGTTATCTGACCGTCAATTGGCATTCTTATTTAATCCGAAATTAAATGAGATTCTGCCACCATTTGTTAATCTTGGCACCTTAGGTCTTAACTTAGGTATGCAAGGAGTTCAATTTACAGCGACTTCTACTACAGCTGAGAATCAAGCTTTATCAACATCAATGTATATTCATAGCATTACTACAAATAATGATAATCAAGATATTGTGAGTATGGGAACCAATTCGGCTTTAATGACGAAGAGGGTAATTGAAAATGCATACCAAGTCGTATCAATACAGATGATTTCTCTGATTCAAGCAGTCGATTGCCTAAAAGCTCAAGATAAACTTTCATCATTTACAAAAAAGGTATATGATTCATTAAGAAGTATAGTTCCCGTATTTGTTGAGGATACTCCAAAATATAAGGAAATGGAGAAAGTGAAGAACTATATGTTTAATACAAAACTTAATTTAGATAAACTTTAATTATGAGATATGCTTTAGTTACAGGAGGTTCAAGAGGAATTGGGAAAGCTATTTCAATAAAGCTTGCTCAAGACGGATACCATGTAATTATTAACTATAGATCAAATGAGGAAGAGGCTAATGCAACATTAAATGAAATTGTTGCAAATGGTGGAACTGGAGAGTTATTACCTTTTGATGTCTCTAATCCAGATGATATTGAGAAAATATTAGGGAAATGGGTTGAAGAAAACGAGGATAAATTTATCGAGGTATTAGTAAATAATGCTGGAATTACTCGTGATAACCTAATGATATTTATGTCTGACGATGAATGGAGAAGCGTTATCTCTACTAATCAAGACAGCTTCTTTTTTGTGACTAGGTTGTTATTGAAAAACATGTTGATTAAAAAACAAGGACGAATTGTAAATGTAGTATCTTTATCTGGTCAAAAAGGTCAGCCAGGTCAGGTGAATTATTCTGCTGCTAAAGGTGCAGTCATTGCTGCAACAAAATCATTAGCAATGGAAGTGGGTAAAAAGAAGGTGACAGTTAATGCTGTAGCTCCTGGTTTTATTCGTACAGAAATGACAGAAAACCTAGATGAAAAAGAACTAAAAAGATTAGTGCCATTAAATAGATTTGGTGAAGCAAGTGAAGTGGCCGAAGTAGTTAGCTTCTTAGTTTCTGATAAAGCCTCATATATTACAGGAGAGACTATTTCTATTAATGGAGGAATGCACAGTTAATTAACCTAATATGAATAGAGTTGTAATAACAGGAGTTGGTATTTATTCAACTATCGGTAAAAACTTGGAAGAGGTAAAAGATTCTTTGTACAATGGTAAATCAGGAATTGGAATTGATCCCAGACGGAAAGAGTTTGGATTTCGTTCTGCACTTACTGGAGTTATTGATGTACCTAATCTAAAAGGAGTACTAAGTCGTAGAGAAAGAATTGGGTTAGCTGAGCAAGGGAAATATGCTTATGTAGCAACAATGGAGGCATTGAAAAATGCTAATATTGATATGGATTTTCTTGAAAATAATGAAGTTGGAATCTTATATGGAAATGATAGTTCTTCTATTCCGGTAATTGATGCTATTGACATTGTAAGAGAAAAAAAAGATACAACACTAATTGGTTCGGGTTCAATTTTTCAATCTATGAACTCAACTATTACTATGAATCTTTCAGTAATACTTAAACTCAAAGGAATTAATCTAACAATAAGTGGAGCTTGTGCAAGTAGCTCTCATGCAATTGGTTTAGCTTATACTATGATACGCCAAGGAATGCAAGATATAGTAATCTGTGGTGGTGGTCAGGAAATTAATGCGGAATCAATGGGAAGTTTTGATGGTCTTGGTGCATTCTCAACAAGAGAAAATGCTCCTCATGAGGCTTCTCGTCCCTTCGATAGAGATAGAGATGGATTAGTTCCAAGTGGTGGTGGCGCTACAGTAATTGTAGAAAGTTTAGAGTCTGCCTTGAAAAGAGGCGCTACTATTTTGGGTGAAATTCGTGGTTATGGTTTCTCATCTAATGGGGAGCATATTTCTGTACCAAATGTTGAAGGTCCAACCCGATCGCTTGAAAGATGCATAAAAGACGCTAATTTAACACCAAAAGATATTGATTATATTAATGCACATGCAACTTCAACTACTGTTGGTGATTTAAATGAGGCAAAAGCATTATTAAATGTATTTGATGGATATAATATCCCAATTAGTTCGACTAAGTCAATGACAGGTCATGAAATGTGGATGGGAGGAGCTAGTGAGGTAATTTACTCATTATTAATGATGCATAATTCATTTATTGCTCCAAATATCAATTTACATAATGTAGATGAGGCTGCACAACGCTTAAATCTAATTGCAGCAACAAAACAGGCAACAATAGATACTTTCTTAACAAATTCATTCGGTTTTGGAGGTACAAATTCAACCCTAATAGTATCAAAATTTAAAAAATAGAACATGACAAGACAAGAAATTGCACAGATCGTAAATGAGTTTTTAATTGATGAATTTGAAATCGAAGAATCGTTAATTTCAGAAGACTCTCACTTAATAAGTGACCTAGGAATTGAAAGCCTTGATTTTGTTGATATCGTTGTAATTATCGAAAAAGAATTTAAGTTTAAAGTTAAGCGTGAAGAGATGGTTAATGTTCGTACAATAGGCGATTTATATAGCTATATTGAACAAAACATCTAATAAATCTCATGTCAGGTTGGTCAGGTAAATCAAAAGGAGGAGAGCTTGGGTACCGGTTTTTTATTGCCTTGGCTAGATGTACAAATATTAAGATTGTATATTTCTTTATCTATTTTGTTGCTTTTCATTATTTACTTTTTACTGATAAAAAAGGAATACAGTATTATTTTTCCAAAATTTTGGGTTATAGTAAAAGCAAAACAGTCGTCAGTATATACAAGAATTTTTGCTTATTAGGACAAGTTATTATCGATAAGATAATTGTTCTAGGTGGCATTGGTAATAAGTTTACCTTTGACTTTGAAGGCGAAAATTATTTAAGAGAGATTGTTGAAAATGGAAAAGGAGGGCTATTGGTTGGAGCTCATATGGGAAACTGGGAGGTAGCTGGCGAGCTATTGGAAAGACTACAAACCAGAATCAATATTGTGATGTATGATGCTGAAAAAAAAGAGATTAAAACCCTTATGGAAAATAATCTTAATAAAGAGACAACTAATATTATTGCAATAAAAGAAGACTTTAGCCATTTATATCAGATTAGAGATGCTTTTAAGAACAACGAACTTGTTGTTATGCATGGAGACAGATTTCTGCCAGGTACAAATACCGTTGAAATTGACTTTATGTCTAAGAAAGCACTTTTTCCAACAGGGCCTTTGTACTTAGCTAGTAAAAATGAAGTGCCTGTCTGTTTTGTATATTCATTAAAAGAGAAAGCAACGCATTATCATTTTTATGCTTCAAAACCGGTAGTCTATAAGTATCCGGCCAATCTAAAGACTAGAAAAGAAGAGATAAAAAAAATGGTTCTAGACTATACACAGTCTTTAGAACGAATAATTAAATTATATCCATTGCAATGGTTTAATTACCATCAGTTTTGGAACGAATAAACATCAAATGGAAAACTACGGTTCAGATAAGAAGTCTGCCTTGCAAGCAATGTACGATGCTCAGAAAATAGCATTTGCTCCAATCATGTTTCAAGCAGCGAAATCATTAAGAGATTTAGGTATACTTGAAGAAGTAAAAAAACATAAGACAGGTATTTCTATTGCAGAAGTAGCAAGTAACCTTGGCCTTTCAGTATATGG
The DNA here is from genome assembly GCA_963662245.2 of Paludibacteraceae bacterium. Classification (GTDB taxonomy): domain Bacteria; phylum Bacteroidota; class Bacteroidia; order Bacteroidales; family Paludibacteraceae; genus JAFGVL01. The sequence continues at coordinate 160,366 of CAXXVQ010000009.1, forward strand.
TGTAAAAGTGCTATTAGAAGCTGGTATTAGTTTAGAACTGGTACGAGTTGAAGATAATAAGTTTTTCCTTACTAAAACAGGCTGGTATATCCAAAGTGATGATTTGACAAGAGTAAATATGGATTTTACTCATGATGTAAACTATATGGGTATCTTTTCTTTAACTGAATCTATTAAAACGGGTCAACCTACTGGATTAAAGGTTTTTGGCGAATGGGATACTGTTTATGAAGGATTGTCTCAATTACCGGAAGATGTTCAAAAAAGCTGGTTCGCTTTTGATCATTACTACTCTGACTATGCATTTCCACAAATCTTACCAATAGTATTTAAGGATTCACCAAAATCTGTGTTGGATATTGGTGGTAATACAGGCAAATTTGCAATTAAATGTGCTGAATTTAATCCAGATGTTCATGTTGCCATTCTTGATCTACCAGGTCAGTTAAATAAGGCATATAAGAATATTGAACAGCACGGTTTTTCGGATAGAATATCTGGTTTCCCAATCAACTTACTTGACCATAGTAAACCTTATCCAAAAGATCCTGATGTGATTTGGATGAGTCAGTTCCTAGATTGTTTCTCTCAAGAGGATGTAATTGAACTGCTTCGTAGAGGAAAAGAGGCGATGAATAGTGAATCGTCATTATTTATCATGGAAACATATTGGGATAAGCAACAATTTGAGGCTTCTACTTATAGTCTGCATGCCACTTCATTATACTTTACGAATATAGCTAATGGCTGTAGTCAGATGTACCATTCGGATGATATGCTTGGAATGATTGAGAAAGCAGGTCTTTATGTTGAAGAAACATTCGAAAATATTGGAGTAAGTCACACATTGTATAAATGTAAACTAAAGTAATATGTTTCCTATAAAAGAAGTTACAGAATATATTCCACAGAGAGCCCCTATTGTAATGATTTCGGAGCTTTGTTCGGCTTCTCAAAAGGAAGCAACTACTCGCTTAGAAATTAAGGCGGAGAATATATTCTGTGAGAATGATTTTTTACAGGAATCTGGTTTAGTCGAAAATATTGCACAAACAGCTGCTGCTTTGAATGGTTTTAATGCAATACAGAGTAAATCTTCCGTAAAAAGGGGGTTTATTGGAGCTCTAAGTAATCTTTCAATAAATAAACTGCCTAAAGTGGGTGATACTATTGAAACTACTGTCGTAATTGAGACTGAGGTAATGAATGTTCATATTATAAAAGGAACTGCTTGTTTAGGTGATGAATTACTTGCTGAATGTAATATGAAAATCTTTATTGAAGAGTAATTTAAGGACTATGCATATGAGAATTTTTATCTTATTTATTCTTTTAAGTTATATCCCTAATATGGTGTTTGCGCAAATCAAAGATGTGCAAAGAGTAACTTGGCATGGAATTGATTTTACCCATGCAAAACTTATTGGAAGTACTGTAACTGATTTTACTAATGTTAATGACATTGTAGATACGCAGTTTGAAGGATTGAATATGCTTCTATTAAAAGAAAAGAAGAAGTATAATTTTGAGAAAGCTATCGAAAAAACAGTTTCATATGATATTAGTAAAGCAATAGAGCTAAATAAAAAGGTATCTAAAGATAGTTTAGTCACTTTATCTGTGAATAAATTAACTGAACTTGATTTGTCTTCGATTGTAAGTCAGTATAAAACTGGAAGCAATGAGATAGGGATGTTATTTGTAGTTGAGAATATGAGAAAAGCAGATGCTCATATTGGTCTGTATTATGTATTCTTTGAAGAAAATACTGGAACAATCTTATATAAATATTACATTGATTCAAAGGTTACAGGTGGTTTTGGATTCCGTAATTGGTGGGCAAGTGGTTTTTATAGTGCAATTAATGTTATCAGACAGAATTACCCTAATTTGGGTCTAAAATAAATATATTGAAACCAATATTAAATATAGTTCAAACGAAGATTCGTTTTAGTGAAGTTGATTCTATGGCAGTAGTTTGGCATGGCTCTTTTGTCAAGTATTTAGAAGATGGTAGGGAAGCTTGGGGGAAAGAGTTTGGTTTAGGGTATTATGACGCTTATGCGAATCAATATATGACACCAATAGTGAAATTGGATATGGATTATAAACGCATGGTAAAATACGGTGAAACTATTTCAATAGAAACGGAGTACATCTACACTGAAGCTGCTAAGATTAAGTTTAAGTACATTATAAAAAACCTAAGTACAGATGAGGTAGTGTTAAAGGCAACTAGTACACAGGTTTTTATAGATAAGAATTATGAACTTCAAATGACTAATCCGGAGTTTTATTTGGATTGGCAAAAGAAAATGGGGTTAATATAAGCATGGAAAAGGTATATGTTAAGGGCACAAATATCATTAGTTCATTAGGGTTTACAACAGAGCAGAACTTCAAAAATGTTTGTTCAGAAACTTCCGGACTTCAGATTGTTGAGGATAAAAGTATATCTCCTGAGCCAATTCCAGTTTCTCGTATTTCAGATGAGCTTATAGATAAATCTTTTTTGGAGATAGCAGATAAAAATGAATATACTCGTTTTGAGAAAGTTGCAATTCTATCGGTAAAAGATGCAATAGATCAATCGCAAATCGATTTAAGTAAGAAAACATTATTTATTCTTTCTACTACAAAAGGAAATGTTGAGTTACTGGATGAGACCAAAAAAGTTCAATTCCCGCAGGAAAGGTTATATTTAGCCAATACTGCAAAAACAATCATTAATTATTTTAGTACAGATATTCCATCAATAGTTGTTTCTAACGCTTGTATTTCAGGTGTAGCTGCTATTGTTTTTGCCCAAAGATACATTCAGCAAGGTGTTTATGATCAGGTGATTATTAATGGAACTGATGTGCTGTCACAATTTGTTGTGTCAGGTTTTCAATCATTTAAATCACTTAGTCCTAAACCATGTAAGCCTTTTGATGTGGATAGAGATGGATTGAGTCTTGGAGAAGCTAGTGCAACTATCATTCTTTCAAAAAAGGCAAACTCTATCGAGGTTGTGAGTGGAGCCACAAGTAATGATGCAAATCATATTTCTGGTCCTTCAAGAACAGGAGAAGGTTTGTATTTGGCGATACAGGCAACCATGAAAGGGCAAAAAGCACCAAGTTTTATTTCTGCTCATGGAACAGCTACATTGTATAATGATGATATGGAGTCAAAAGCGATTATGCGTAGTGGGTACAATCAAATAGAGACTCATAGCCTTAAGGGATATTTTGGGCATACTTTAGGTGCCGGTGGAGTGTTGGAAAGTATTATTTCAATTGAAGCTCTTAAAGCAAATACATTGATTAAAACGCTAGGGTGTACTAATCAAGGAACAGCAGAAGAAATTGTAATTACAAAAGAACAAAAGCATCAAGCTCTAGAATCATTCTTGAAATTAGGTTCAGGGTTTGGTGGTTGTAATGCTTCAGCGTTATTTATTAAACATGAGTAAGCTATATATACAGAAAGATATAAGGGTCAATAATCAGCAGATTTATGTGAACTCAGAGCAAGATTTTCAAGCAGATGATGTTGATGGTTTTGCTTCATTTATTAAGAGTGCATATAAAACTTATAAGTTAGATTATCCTAAGTTTTATAAAATGGATGCTTTATGTAGGCTAGGTTTTGTTGCTGCTGAATTGCTTTTAAAGGATACAGATTTGTCGCAATTTGAACCAAATGAAATAGGGCTTATTATAATAAACAAGTCATCTTCATTACATACAGATGTGGCTTATCAAAATAGTATTAAAGATATTCCTAGTCCTGCAACATTTGTTTATACTCTTCCAAATATTGTGATAGGTGAGATTTGTATCAAAAATAATATTAGAGGTGAGTCATTATTCCTAGTTGATGAAGAGTATAATCCGGCAGCGTTAGTTGCGAATTTAGATATTTTATTTAAAACGACTCAAACAAAAATATGCATTACAGGCTGGATTGAAATGGCAATGGATGATAGCTATAATGCAAAGCTTTACTTGGTAGCACCTAAAGAAACAACACGAGAATTTAATCTAGATAATCTAACAAAGAACTAAAAATATGGAACAATTAATTAAGAATCTAAAGGGGCAGCTAATTAAGCAATTAAACTTAGAAGATATTACTCCAGAAGAAATTGACTCTTCAAAAGCACTTTTTGGAGATGGACTTGGACTAGATTCAATTGATGCTCTTGAAATTATTGTATTATTAGAAAAAGAATATGGGTTGAAAATTGCTAATCCTGCTGATGGAAAAGACATCATGTATTCAGTAGAAACATTGGCAAAATTCATTACAGAAAATCAAGCTAAATAAGCCTAGCAATGCATAAAACAATTGTTGTATCCGGAGTTGGTGTAATATCTGCTATTGGGAATAATTCTGATGAGAATTTGGCATCCTTAAAGCAAAAAAAGACCGGCATTGGTTCAATTGAACTACTAAATACTGTCCATAAAGATGAGTTCAAGGTCGGAGAGATTAAATTTACCAATAAAGAGCTCATGACTATGGCTGGTTTGGATTACAACGATTATAAATATTATACCAGAACAGCTTTATTAGCTATTATTGCAGCTAAAGAGGCAGTGAAGGATGCTAAACTTACGGTTACTAATAAAACGGGATTAGTTTCAGCTACAACAGTAGGTGGAATGGATAAAACTGAACTTGAGATTTCAGATCCTGCTGCTGTTGATTTTATTAGCACACATCCATGTGGTGATTCAACAGATAAGGTTTGTAGAACGCTGGGTATCTTAGGTTACAGGTCTACAATTAGTACAGCTTGTTCCTCCGGGACAAATGCAATTATACACGCTATAAGATTAATTGACGCAGGAATAGTTGATCAGGTAGTAGTTGGTGGAGTTGATGCTTTATCAAAGTTTACTTTGAATGGCTTTAATTCTCTGATGATTCTTGATCCTGATTTTTGTAAGCCCTTTGATCAAGATAGGAAAGGGTTGAACCTTGGCGAAGGTGCCGGCTTTATTGTTATTGAATCTTCACAGTCAGCAGAGGAAAGAGGCGTGAGTCCAATTTGTAAAATCACTGGTTGTGCAAATTCAAATGATGCATATCATCAAACAGCATCTTCTCCGGATGGAGATGGAGCTTATTCAGCGATGACAGAAGCATTAAATATGAGCGGATTATTACCAAGTCAAATTGATTATGTCAATGTTCATGGTACAGGGACAAACAATAATGACCAAAGTGAAGGAGTTGCTTTAAAGCGAGTTTTTGGTATGCAAATGCCAAGATTCAGTTCTACAAAAGCCTTTACCGGTCACACTTTGGGTGCAGCTGCAGGTATTGAGGCTGTTTTTTCGGTATTGTCAATCAAAGAAGGAATAGTTTATCCAAACCTGAATTTTAAAACGCCTATTGAAGGTTTTGGATTAAGCCCGCAAACCGAGGTGGAAGAACTAGAAGTACAGCATGTTCTTTCAAATTCATTTGGTTTTGGAGGAAATAATTCTTCAGTAATTTTTTCAAAATAGAAGAGCTTAAGCATGGAAGGATATATTAATTCAGCATTTTCTATAAGTCCGCAGGATACTTTTGATTTAGAAGATTTTTTCTTGAACTTTAAAGATGTACCGGTGTCTACAGATTTCTTTGAATGTGTTAGTCCAGACTATAAGCAATATATTGATCCACGCCAATTGCGTAGAATGAGTAAGGTTATCCGAATGGGGGTTGCTTGTTCTAAAAAAGCTCTTGAGAAAGCAGGAATAGTGGTTCCAGAAGGGATTCATATAGGGACTGGACTTGGCTGTTTAAATGATACAGATAAGTTCCTTGCTCAAATCACAGAAAATAATGAAAGCTTGCTAAATCCCACAGCCTTTATTCAGTCTACTCATAACACTGTTTCTGGGCAAATTGCATTAAATATTGCATGTAAGAACTATAACCTTACTTTTTCTCAAGCAGAAGTTTCTTTTGAAACAGCATTGATTGATGCATTATTATTTCTACAGCAAAATAATAAACAACAAGTTTTGGTAGGAGGTATTGATGAGTTAATAGAAACTTCAATGAGTTTGATGAAAAAAGCCGGATGTGTTAAGACAGAGAATAATGTGTCTGGTTATATTCCCGGTGAAGGAAGCTCCTTCTTTGTGGTTTCAAAAGATAAAACAGAAAAAATCTATAGCAAAAATATCTCATCTATCTGCTTTTAACTCAGATAGTTATGATGTTGTTTTTATTCTAGGCGGAATTGGAGCCGATGTAAATAGTATTGATGTAGTTATTTCTGGAGAAAATGGAGTTACTGAGATTGATAATGAATCCACTAAACTTAAATCACTGTTTCCTGAATCAGTAACTGTAGCTTATAAACATGTGGTAGGTGAGTATAATACAGCAAGTGCTTTTGCCATGTGTTTAGGAACAAAGTTCATTGAGCAGCAAACGATACCTAAAGTACTAAAAACGAATAATGCTGAAAAAGATGCTATTAAAAGGGTGTTAATTCATCATTATTCTCCAGAATACAAACATTCATTTATCTTATTAGATTTATGTTAAGATTTTATGCGATAACGCTTTCATATTCTCTTGTTTTTCCTGGCTTTATCTTATTTGAGGCTGATTTTTTATTGAAGACTATTTTGCTATTCTTTTTCTCTACAGCTTATATCCTTGTTTTAGTGTATGGTGTTGCAAATATTAGATTACAGTTATTTGTAAAGGCAATAAATTCAGTCCCAAATAAATCAAACCAGATTGCTATTACTTTTGATGATGGCCCACATTCTGAGCATACGCCACAACTTCTGGATATTTTAAAAAAATATAATGCTACAGCTACATTTTTTATGATAGGAGAGAATATCGTAAATAACAAAAGTTTAGCGAAAAGGATTATTAATGAAGGTCATGTTATCGGGAATCACACCTATAGTCATAAAAATATATTTCCGGTATTAGATCGTCATAAAATGGTGAATGAAATCACTAAGACTCAAGAGTTAATTGAAGATATTTCAAATAGCAAAACAAGATATTTTCGTCCGCCTTTTGGGGTGACTAACCCATTAATTGCTAAAGCAACTGCAATTGCAAAAATGGAAACGATAGGATGGTCTATTCGCTCGTTTGATACTTGTAAGAAATCAAAAGAATCCATTCTGGATAAAATTAAAATTAAATTAAAAGGAGGAGATATCATTCTTCTGCATGATAAAACCGCTGATGTGTGCTGGCTTACAGAACAAACCCTTATCTTGGCAAAGTCAAAAGGTTATGACGCTGTAAATATTGATATATTATTAAATTAAGGGCTATGAGATATTTAATTATACTTTTTCTTTTTTTAAGCTTTAGTAGTTTTGCTCAAAAAGGTTATAAACCAGTATCTGATTTGACGGAATTATCGAAGCTTTTAAATGAAAATGCTTCGAAAACTAATACTATTAAGAGTGACTTTGTGCAAGTAAAACATATGGCATTCTTGCAAGATTCCATCGTTACAAATGGTAAGTTTTGGTTTAAAAAGGAAAACACTCTAAGATGGGAATACACCAACCCATTTAATTATATTATTGTAATTAATAATGGGAAATTTATTATCAAAGATGATAGTAAAAAGAGTGAGTTTGATATAAAGTCAAACAAAGCTTTTCAGGAAGTCAATAAGATGATTGTGAGTTCTGTAAGAGGAACTCTGATGGAAGAAAATCTGTTTAATATTTCTGCATTCAAGAGTTTGTCGTCTTACTTGGTACGCTTATCTCCAAAAGATAAAAATATGAAATCGGTAATTCAAGAAATGGATTTGTATTTCAATCTTAAGGATTATACCATTTATAAATTGGTAATGCGAGAGAATGAAGAAGATTATACGGTTATTTCATTTAAAAACAGAAAGATAAATGAACCAATTCCTGCTAATACTTTTATTCTTAAGTAGTATAAATCTTAGCAGTTGTGTGTCGTATACTACTGGCTACAAGGAGGCTAATGTGGTAAGTATTACGCCAGAATCACCTTTGGCTAATGGGTATAATGTTTTGCTGTATAAGACTCAGATTGATTATAAAGAAAAGCACTTTTCCGGTTTATTTTATTTTAAGGCGATATCAGATTCAGTTAAGCGTGTTGTCTTTATGTCAGAGATTGGTTTGAGTTTTTTTGATTTTGAATTCAATAATGGAGAATTTGAGGTAAAGAGCTGTCAAGAGTTTTTTAATAAAAAAGCAATTATTAATATACTCAGAAATGATTTAGAACTTCTCGTTAAAAAACCGCAATTCTCTAAGATTAGAGAATATAAGAACGATACATCAGCGTTAAAAAAAATCTCACTCAAGGGTAAATCGGGTAAATTGAATTATTTTTACCCTCAGACACAGGAGTTGAGTCAAATTGTTAAGCCTCGTGGTATATTAAAAACATGTGTTTGCCTTTCTAATTATGATGAAAGCATACCAAAATCAATACTTATAGAGCATCCTTCATTGAACTTGAAGATGTCATTACAACTATTAAGCTCAAAATAATGGGACAAAAAAAATTATACGATTATAGTGTAAAATCAAGCTCAAGCGAATTAATTGAAACAGAGATCTTTATTAATCATGAGCATCATGTTTTTGAGGGTCATTTTCCAGGAGTTCCAATTTTACCTGGAGTTTGCCAGTTAGAGATGATTAAGCAAATATTATGTGAAGAGAAAGGTCAGAAATTAACGCTTTCATCAGCAAAAAGCATAAAGTTTCTATCAATGTTGAATCCGAAAGAAACTAAAAGCATTGTTGCTACAATTAAGATAAAAGAAACTGAGCTTGGCATTAATGTAAATGCTGAATTATTTGACAGTCAAACTAAATATTTGAAATTAAGTGCCGAATATTGTGAAAGACCCTAAACTATATAAACCGCTTTTTGACGAGAAGAAATGTTGTGTAATAATTCCTACCTATAATAATGACCAGACAATCTGTCAAGTTATTACAGATGTACTAGAGTATACAAACAATGTATATGTCGTTAATGATGGTAGTACAGACTCTACTTCTTCTTTGCTAAAGGAATTTGAGGATAAAGTCACAATTATTAGTTACACACAAAATATAGGAAAAGGAAACGCTCTTCAGTTTGGGTTTAGAAAAGCCTATGAAGATGGTTTTCTTTATGCAATTTCTATAGACTCTGATGGGCAACATTATGCTTCTGACTTACCCAATTTTATTGATGTATTAGACGAGCATCCTAATGCTGTGATTATTGGGGCGCGTAAACCTGTGCAGGAGAACAAATCAAAGGGAAGTAAGTTTGCCAATAAGTTTTCAAATTTCTGGTTTACGATTGAAACGGGGTTGAATGTAGAGGATACTCAGTCTGGTTATCGTTTATATCCATTACATCCAATAAGTGAAACTTATTTCTATACAAAAAAATATGAGTTTGAGATAGAAATAATTGTTCGTTTGTCATGGAAAGCAGTTGAGGTAACAACTGTTCCAATTGATGTTTTTTATCCTAAGAAAGAGGAACGCGTTTCTCATTTTCGACCATTTCAGGATTTCTCTAGAATCAGTGTTTTAAATACCGTATTAGTGTTTCTTGCACTTATATATTTCTTGCCACGAAACTTCAGCAGATTATATAAATCTAAGCCATTTAAGGAGGTGCTTCGAGACGATATTTTTCAGTTAAACTCGTCCATAAAGATAATCTCTATATCTATTGGTTTTGGAGTTTTTATGGGTATTTTCCCTGTATGGGGTTACCAATTGATTATTGGATTTATTGTCGCATATTTTCTAAAGCTTAACAAAGCTATTTTTTTTATTTTTGCGAATATCAGTATCCCACCTATGATTCCAATTATCTTATATTTGAGTTATGTTGTCGGTGGTTATGCATTAGGTAGAGGGTCGTGGATGTTAGATCTAAATGATTTTACTGTTGAAACCATAAAGTCAAATATCTTTCAATATATATTTGGAGCAGTATTGTTGTCAATTGTTGCAGGATTAGTGTTCTCTGCAAGCTCTTATTTCGCTCTTAGTTTTTATAGAAATAATAAGAGGAATAAAGGATGAAGAATATCTTTTTATTGATATACGAAGGGTTTCTAAAACGAAAATATTCTTTTGGGATTAGCATTGCTGTGATCACAGTTTTCATAGCTATTTTTGCATCTCAGTTACGCTTGGAAGAAGATGTAAAAGCTGTTTTGCCACAAGATGCACGACTTAAAAACATTAACCTTGTTTTAAATAACTCAAAGTTTGCTGATAAGATTATTGTAACTTTATCGGGTAAGGATACAAAATTGGTTTCTACAGACTCATTAGAGTCTGTTGCAGAGGCTTTTGTCAATAAATTATCCGAGGATACATCTTTAATTAAGAAGATTGATTTCAGAGTAGATCAAAGCACTTATTTAGGGATATATGATTTTTTCTATAAGAACCTTCCTTTCTATTTGTCAGAAAAAGATTACACTAGATTAGACACCCTTTTCACTGAAGAAAATATTCAAACTACTCTAAACAAAAATTTTAAAACATTAATATCTCCTGCGGGACTAGTCACCAAGAAATATATTCTAAAAGATCCTTATAGTATAACGCCTCTTGCTCTAGAGAAGTTAAAAGCATTTCAGTTAGATAAGAATTTCGAGGTCTTCAATGAGTGCGTTTTTACCAAAGATAGGAAGCATTTAATGGTCTTTTTAGAACCAAAATACTCTTCGAGTAATACGAAAGAAAATTCGAAATTAATTGATAAACTAGATGAGGTAATTGACTCTATATCTATCCAAAATCCGTCTATTCATCTGGAATATTACGGAGGTACAGCTGTAGCTGTAGCTAATGCAAAAAGGATTAAAACAGATATAATGCTAACTCTGAGTATTGTGTTTGTGTTGATTATAGTATTGCTTTATCTGTATTTTAAGAATCTTAAGCTTATTGCTTTGATGTTCTTACCAGTCGCCTTTGGTTTTGGGATTGCAATAAGTATTATTTCATTAACAGTGGGGCCTGTATCTGCAATTGCCTTTGGGATAGGTGCAATTCTGGTGGGTATTTCCGTAGACTATCCTCTGTATGTATTTACGCAGTTTAAAAACCAGAAGTCAATAGCGCAGATTCTTAAGGAATTATCACTTCCGCTTCTGATGTGTAGTATAACTTCTAGTGCTGCATTTCTTTGTTTGAATATTATCCCATCTACTGCATTAAATCAGATTGGGATGTTTGGTGCATTGAGTGTGATGTCTACAGCGCTGTTTGTCCTTATCTTTATTCCATATTTACTTACAAAGCTGAATAAAGATGGGAAGATTCAGAATGCAAAAAGTCATACTTACCTTCTTGATCACATTGCCAAGTATCCTATTGAGAATACAAAATTCTTGTTTTATGCGGTATTAGTTCTGAGTGTAGTTTTTATTTATTTTTCAAATAAGCCAAACTTTAATAGCGATATTGCTACACTAAATTATATGCCAACTCACTTACAGGAGGCAGAAAATAACCTAACCCAGATAAGTTCTGAAAGTAAAAGTGCGGTTTATTTTGTGAGTATTGCGAGCACTATGGAGGAGGCTTTGCATAAAGCAGAAAGGGTAAATGAAAAACTTGAGAATTCTGAAATCAAACTCTTATATAAGTCGAAATCATCTGGTGCAGATTTGATTCTAAGTAAAGAACAGCAACAGTATAAAATTGACAGATGGAATTCTTTCTGGGATAAAGTAAATAGAGATAAGGTTGAGTTGCTTACTAAAAAGAATGGCGCTAATCTTAAGTTTAAGGATACAGCCTTTGATAATTTCTACAATCTTATTAATCAAGATTTTGTTCCTGTTGGTGCGGATGAATTTCAATCAATTCAGGAAACTTTCTTAAGCAACTATGTGAACTCTAATGATAGTGTTAACATGGTAATTACCATCCTAAAGGTTGATAAGGAGAATAAGGATGCATTATTTGCTCATTTTGAGGCCGATGATGATGTTGTGATTTTTGACAAACAGCATTTCTCCAATAATTTCTTTAATACCTTAAAAGAAAATTTTGGGAAGCTAGTGAATATATCCATGTTGCTGGTGTTTATTCTTATTCTGATATCACTAGGAAGAATAGAGTTGGCTCTTATCGTAATGATTCCCGTATATTTGAGCTGGTTGTGGACTTTAGGATTAATGGGTATATTCAATATAGAGTTCAATATTTTTAATATAATAATCACTACATTTATTTTTGGTTCTGGAGTTGATTATTGTATAATTACCTTACAAGGTTTACAGAATAATTATAAATATGGCAACCATTCGTTGAAACCATATCGACTTTCAATTTTATTATCTTCTAGGACTTCACTTATTGGTGTGGCGTCTTTGCTTTTTGCCTTCCATCCAGCATTAAGATCTATTGCTTTGCCTTCCATATTTAGTATTGCTTCAGTAGTGTTTTTGTCGAATGTTCTCATACCTCGTTTGTTTCATCTTATTACGATGAAAACAGGAAAACTCAGAGAATCACCAGTTACACTTTTTAAGCTACTAAGTTCTCTTCATATATATCTTGTATTATTTAACTCTATTATAGTAATAGGTTTATTTATTCCTGTGCTTATTCTTATCCCTGTTGGAAAGAGAAAAACTCGTTTGCTTTTTCATTATATAATTACTTATTCTTGTCGAATAATTCTTTTTCTAAATCCTCAGTTAAAAACAAAACTAATCTCAAAAGAAAAATTAGATTTTAGTCAGCCAAAGATTTTAGTATCTAATCATCAGTCGATTGTTGATTTGATTCTATTATTGCAATTGAATCCTAGAATTATTGTGCTTACAAAGAAACATGTTTGGTTTAATCCATTTTTTGGATTTATCGTCAGATATGCTGAGTATTTCCCTGTTTACAAGGGAATAGAATCTGGTCTAGATAGAATAAAGCAAAAAGTAAATGAGGGCTATTCTGTATTAGTCTTTCCAGAAGGAACCAGAACTAAGGATGGTAAGATTAGTCGTTTTCATCAGGGTGCTTTTTATTTGGCAGATAAGTTGAATCTTGATATCCAGCCTATTCTTATTTGTGGTGCAAATTTATTTTGCCCAAAATCAGAGCTTTTATTTAATATAGCAACTGTAAGTATCACTATTTTTGATTCTTTAAGAGTAGATTCTGTAGATATTAAAAAAGGGGAAACTTATAAGGCTCAGGCTATGAACCTGACTAGATTTATGCGTGAGCAATTACAACTGAATTATATTTCAGAACAAGGCTCAAGTTATTTTCAAGATCTATTGAGGAAAAAATATATTTATAAAGGTCCGGTTCTAGAATGGTATGTGAAACTTAAGTTAAAGCTTGAGGGCGGTTATAAATACTACAATCAGTTAATACCATCAAATGCAATTGTTCTTGACATTGGTTGTGGATACGGATATTTTGCGTATTTATTGAGTTTGACATCTTCAGAAAGGATAATACATGGAGTTGATTATGATGAAGAAAAGATATCCTTAGCCAAAAATATAGCTCATTCTAATCGAAAACTTTCATTTAGTGTGATGGATATTGAGACAGAAGAGATTCCTCAGGCTGATGTATATACTATACTTGATGTATTACACTATATGCCAAAGCAATTGCAGTTTTTGGTTTTAAGGAAATGTATGCAGAATCTATCTGACGATGGATTTATAATATTAAGAGATGCAGATGCTGACCTTACTCAGCGAACTAAGGTAACTAAGCAAACTGAATTCCATTCAACAAAGCTGTTTAAGTTTAATAAAACTAAACATGATCTGACTTTTATCTCAGGTAAAGAATTGGAAGAATTCATTAGGGAAAATAACTGTACCTTTGAGCGTGTAGATAATGCAAAATACACATCCAATATAACATATGTGATTAGACGATGAGAGATAGGTATGATGTTGTTATAATTGGGGCCGGTTTAGGAGGCTTGCTTTGTGCAGACATTCTTAGTAAAGAAGGTTTATCTGTATGTGTGTTAGAGCAAAATAGTAAACCGGGAGGAAGTGTTCAGTCGTTTGCAAAGAATAAAACCATCTTTAATACAGGATTAAATTATACAGAGAGTTTAGGTGATGGGGAAGTCTTGAATCGCTATTTCAATTATTTTGGAATAATGGATAAGCTTAAGATTAAACAATTAGATGTGGACTCTTTTTTAAATGTTAGTTTTGATGTAGATAATATTGATTATCCTTTTGCACAAGGTCATGATAGATTTGTAGATCGATTATCAGAGTATTTTCCTCAAAGCAAACAAAACTTAAAGAAGTATATTCGCAATTTATCCGATGTATGTAATGCTTTTCCATTATATAAGTTGGATAATACCAAGGTAGGGGTTGCGAATAGTAATTACTTGACTATCAATTCATACAGCTTTTTAGAGAAAACAGACTCTAATCCGAAACTACAAAATGTGTTAGCCGGAATGAATCCATTATTTGGAGCTGTAAAAGATAAAACTCCATTGTATGTACACTCTTTAATTAATTATTCTTTTATAAAAAGCTCTTGGAGGTTAGTTGATGGTAGTTCTCAGTTAGCTGTCAGAATTGTAGAACAAGTAAAAGAAAATGGAGGAGAAGTTTTTCTTAGCACAAAAGTTAAGAGCATTGGAGGTGAAAATAAAAAGGCAGAATATGTAGAATTATCTGATGGAAATAAGGTCTTTGCCGATTATATTATCTCAAATATACATCCTTCAGCAACATTAAATATTACAAGTGATAATTTGCAAAAAAAGATTTATGCAAAAAGAATTCATTCACTAGATAATACAGTTGGGATGTTTTCGGTATATATGGTTTTGAAAAAGGATAAGTTTCCTTATCTGAATTATAATATCAACCACTTTACATCAACTCCTTGGGATGTAGATTATAAGCAATCATTATGGCCGGAACATTATTATATGTATACTCCTGCAAGTTCAAAATCAGACCAATGGGCTGATGGACTTATTGCAATGACTTATATGAGATACGATGAAGTTGCAAAATGGGCAAATTCATCGGTTGAGAATAGAGGTGAAGAATATCAGGAATTTAAGCAAAGAAAGGCGGAGCAACTGATACAGGAAATTGAAAAGAAATTTCCTAATATTAGAGCGTGTGTTGAGTGTTATTATACTTCCACTCCGTTGACTTATAGAGACTATACTGCTACTCCTGAAGGTTCTTCTTATGGTATTCTAAAAGATTATAAAGATCCATATACGACCATAATTACATCTCGTTCTCGTATTAAAAATATATATTTCACAGGACAAAACTTAAATATGCATGGTATTTTAGGTGTAACTATTGGTGCTGTTTTAACTTGTTCTGAAATTGTGGGCTATAAGTACCTTGTTGATAAAATATGTGAGTCGTAAATATGGATAATCAGTTTGATATAGTTATTGTTGGAAGTGGATTAGGTGGCTTAGTTTGTGGAGCATTTCTTAGTAAGGCTGGAATGAAAGTTTGTGTCTTAGAGAAGCATCATCAAATTGGTGGCAATCTGCAAGTTTTTAAGCGTAAAGGTTCTTCTTTTAGTGTGGGTATGCACTATGCAGGCTCCTTGGATAAAGGCCAAATTTTATATAAGATTTTTAAATATTTAGGTATCCTAGATGAGCTAAGGTTGGTTAAACTTGATTCTGATTGCTTTGATAGGGTAATTATTGGCGATAAGGAATTCTCATATGCCATGGGCATGGATAATTTTAAAGCAAGGTTAATTGAATATTTCCCAGATGAAAAGCAGGCAATTGAGACTTATTGTAATAAGCTTGATACTATTTGGAGTAGTTCTGATATTTTGAATCTGAGAGAGCTTGATTTTGGAACAATGAATCATTTGGAGGAGTATTCCGAATCTGCTTATGAATTTATTGATTCTTTAACCGATAATATTGAACTTAAAGCATTGCTTGCCGGAACTAATGGTTTGTATGCGGGAGTTAAGGAGAAAACACCTTTGGTTATACATGCAAACATCAATCGTTTTTTTATTCAAAGTGCGTGGAGAGTTGCTGAAGATGGCCAGAATCTAGCAAAACTGCTAAAAGAGATTATTGAAAATGTTGGAGGTAAAGTTCTTACAAAACAAGAAGCAAGTAAGTTAAACTTTGAAGAATCAAGAATTGTTTCCGCAACTACAAGTTCAGGCGAAACCTATTATGGAAAGCATTTTATTTCAAATATTCATCCTAATGCAACTTTCAAGCTGCTTGAGTCAGGTAAATTAAGAAATGCATTTGTAAATAGAATTAAGACATTGCCAAACAGTACTTCTAACTTTATCCTATATGTGGTATTGAAGAAGAAGCAATTTAAGCACATTAATTCTAATATCTACTACAGCCCCGATACTAATGTGTGGAATCAGCATGAGTACACTGATGAAACTTGGCCAAGAGGGTATATGTTATATACTACTGAGGATAAAGATAATCCAGGATTTGCAGATAGCCTTCAAGTTATTTCAATGATGAACTTCGAGGATGTAAAAGCTTGGGAAAATACTACCTTGCAAAATCGTGGGTCAGAATATGAAGCTTTTAAAAAGCAGAAACAAGCCGTTTTATTAAAACAGATATACATTAAATTCCCTGAACTGGAATCAGCTATTGATTATATTGATAGTGCTACTCCATTAACTTTTAGAGATTACACGGCAACTCATAATGGATCAATGTATGGTATTATAAAGGATTTTAATGATCCATTAAAGTCATTTATTTCACCTAAGACTAGGGTTGAGAACTTACTTTTAACCGGTCAAAATATTAATCTACACGGTATACTTGGAGTTATCATGAGTTCATTCTTGACATGTTCTTCTATAATGGATGTTAATGCGTTAATTAAGGAAATAAAAGAGTTTGCAGATGAATAACAGAAAAGGTTTAGGTTGGAAAAAATGGCTCCTGATTATATTTTCTTTATTTCTAGTAGTTATTGTGAGTTTTATTGTTTGGTTTTATGTAGCTGCTACTATCAATCCTCCTCAAGTAAAGGATATGTCAGCTCTAGAATTGAAAAGAGACTCTGTGGCGCCTAATGCATATAAAGTAGGTGATTCTTGGTTAAAGAAGAATTCTTACGGCTTATGGGAAATGAAACTTTCCGGTGATGCGTTTGAACTAGGTGTCAAAAATGGAATGCTTACCAAGGAACTTAATGAATATCAGGAGGAAGCTTTTGTTGAGAGAATTGATGAACTAGTTCCTTCAAAAGATTACCTGAATTTTTTAAAATATTTTATCGCACTATTCAATAGAAACATCGATGAAAACATTCCTCTTGAGTATCAAAAGGAGATATATGGTGTGTCGCTTTTTGCCTCAAAGCAGTTTGAATATATTGCTCCAAATTATCACAGAATGATAAATTATCATGGTGCGCATGATATTGGACATACTTTGCAAAATATGAGTTTAGTAGGTTGTACTGCTTTTGGTGTAAGGAATTCACGATCAGAAGATAGTACCTTGCTTATCGGAAGAAATATGGATTTTTATTGTGGCGATAAGTTTGCTGAGAATAAAATTATTGTCTTTTGTAAGCCCGATAGTGGATACAACTTTGCTTATGTTAGTTGGGCTGGTATGATTGGAGTAATATCAGGAATGAACGACCAAGGGCTTACTGTTACGCTGAATGCTGCAAAGTCACCAATACCTACCTCGGCAAAAACTCCAGTTTCTATTATTGCTCGTAAAATTCTTCAATATGCTTCAACGATTGATGAGGCTTTTGCAATAGCAAAAAAATACGATGCTTTCGTAGCTGAAGCATTTATGATTGGTTCAGCAAAAGATAATGATATTGCTGTTATTGAGAAAACTACAGAAGATATTGATTTGTATCGACCTAGTAAGGATGAGATTATTCTTACTAATCATTTTCAAGGTAAAAAGTTTTATGGTTCCGAATTAAACCAAGAAAGTATAAATGGCTATAGTACGATGTATCGATGGAAAAGAACAAGACAGCTATTGGATAGAGTAGATAAACATAATCCGGCTAGTTTTGCAGCAATTTTAAGAGATACTCGTGGCATGGATGATAAGAATATTGGTTTAGGGAATGAGAAAGCAGTAAATCAGCTTATTGCACATCATTCTGTAATATTTAAGCCTCAAAAAAGACAGATTTGGTTGTCATGTTCACCTTATCAATTTGGAGCATACCTTTGTTATGACTTAGATAAAATATTCTCGGATTCCTTAGTGTTTACTGATACGCTTTATATTGCATCCGAAACAATTGCTCAAGACACCCTTCTTAAAACGCAAGGTTATCGTAATTTTGTTGAATATAAGAGCTTTACTGAAAAGCTTAAGAAGGTGATATCAGGTAAACTTAAACTACGGTTTACAAAGGATGAATTAAATATTTATATATCATTAAATCCAGAATTCTATTACCCATATTTTCTCGTAGGTCAATATTACCTCAATGTGGGAGATTTATCCCAAGCAAAATCTTTTTATGAGGATTGTCTTAATAAAGAGATTCCCACCACAAAAGAGGTTGATGAGGTGAAAGAGAAAATCAAGTTTATAGAACAAAATAAATAAAAGTTGTCAGTTATGCATATACCCGAGATTGAAACAAAATCAGCTGAAGAAATTAAGAAATTTCAAGAGGGAAAACTTCCAGAATTATTATCTTATTTAGACTCTAAATCGGCTTTTTATAAAGAGCTTTTTCAGAAGAATAATATTAATATTAGTGAGATAAATACCCTTGAAGATCTTTCAAAGATTCCTGTAACTACAAAGAACGACTTACAAACTAGAAATAAAGATTTTATCTGTGTAGAGAAGGTAAGTATTATTGATTATTTAACTACATCAGGTACATTAGGCGATCCTGTCGTTTTTGCTACTACGAATAAAGATTTGGAGCGTTTGGCATATAATGAGTATATATCTTTTTTGTGTGCTGATGCAAAAGATTCAGATATCTTTCAACTCATGGTTACTCTTGATCGTAGGTTTATGGCAGGTATGGCATATTATGATGGTTTAAGAAAGTTAGGAGCAGGTGTTGTGCGTGTTGGACCAGGTATTCCAGAATTACAGTTTGATACTATAATAAGAATTGAACCTACAGCGTTGGTTACTGTTCCTTCATTTCTCATTAAGCTAATTGAGTATGCAGAAAAACATAATATTGATATTAATAGCACTTCAATTAAGAAGGCTGTTTGTATTGGTGAACCTATTAGGGGTAATGATTTTGAATTAAATACTCTAGGCAAGAGGATTAAAAGTAAATGGGATATTGAATTATATTCTACTTATGCTTCAACAGAGATGGGAACAGCTTTTACTGAGTGTGGTGAAGGTAAAGGAGGACATCATCACCCCGAGATGATTATAGTTGAGTTCTTAGATGAGCATAATAATCCTGTAAAAGAAGGTGACCCTGGAGAGGTGACAATCACTAATTTAGGTGTAGAAGGTATGCCTCTTTTAAGGTTTAAAACAGGAGATATTTGTTATCATTACACAGATAAATGCAAATGCGGACGCACTACGATGAGACTTGGGCCAGTAATGGGGAGAAAGCAGCAAATGATTAAGTTTAAGGGTACTACGCTATACCCTCCAGCTCTATATGATATTCTGAATGAGATAAAAGGAGTAGAAAATTATATTGTAGAGGTCTCTACTAATGATATAGATACAGATGATATCCTTATTAAAATTGGATGTAATGATGTTAATGATAAATTTGAAAAAGAGATTAAAGATATTTTTAGGGCAAAAATTCGTGTAGCTCCTAATTTAGAGTTCTATAATGCATCTGATATTTCAAAACTACAGTTCCCAGATATGAGTAGGAAACCCGTTACTTTTATCGATAAAAGAATGAAGTAATTAAGTCTATTTGTTATTGGGGTCTAATGAGTTAAGTGTTTTAAGTGCTTCTTCGACATGTTTTTTTTCATCAAATTGAGAATATAAACAATTATTCCTTCTTTATTGATGATATATGTAACTCTTTCAAGGATTAATCCTGCTGTAGATGGGACTCCCAATAGCTTTCTTGCTGAGTTATCTTTGTCAGAAAGAAGAATGAATTTTAGATTATTTTCCTTTGCAAAGTCGTTATGGCTTTCTGTTGATTGCCCGCTAATGCCAATTACTATTGCATCTTTTTGCTTGAATAAATAGTATTGATCTCTGAATGAGCAGGCTTGTTTTGTGCAAATAGGACTGTTGTCTTTGGGGTAGAAATATTTAACAAGATTCTTTTCTCCAATAACAGATGAAATATGAAAAAAATTTCCATTTTGATCTTATTAGTTCAAAAGTCGAAACTTTATCTCCAATTTCTATTTTATCTGATTTTTTGCGGACAAGAGGCCTAATGATGACATGAAAAGGAGTAATTTAATAATCGTCTTTTTCATATTAGGTTTGTTGTTAAATATCTTCTTCCACTACTAGATTTTCTACGATGAAATCTTGTCTTTCTTGAGTATTTTTACCCATATAAAATTCTAGAAGAGTAGCTACTGAATCGGCTTTGGTTAAGGTAACCGGATCTAGTCGCATGTCCTTGCCAATAAAGTGCTTGAACTCATCTGGAGAAATCTCTCCAAGACCTTTAAATCGTGTAATCTCTGGGTTTGCACCAAGTTCTTTTAAAGCAGTTTGTCGTTCTTCTTCTGAGTAGCAGTAGCGTGTCTCTTTTTTATTACGCACACGGAATAATGGTGTTTGTAATATGTGTACATGCCCTTTTTTTACCAAATCAGGGAAAAACTGCAAGAAGAATGTTAGCAATAGTAATCGGATGTGCATACCATCCACATCGGCATCAGTCGCAATAATTACTTTGTTGTAGCGAAGTCCGTCTAGGCCATCTTCAATATTTAAAGCCGCTTGTAGCAGATTAAATTCTTCGTTCTCATACACCACCTTTTTTGTTAGTCCGTATGAGTTAAGAGGCTTCCCTTTTAAGCTAAATACAGCTTGAAGGTTTACATTCCGACTTTTAGTGATAGAGCCACTTGCCGAGTCTCCCTCAGTAATAAAGATGCAAGTTTCGTCTTTATCATCCCTTTTGCTGTCAGTGAAGTGGAAGCGACAGTCGCGAAGTTTTTTATTATGTAAGTTAGCTTTTTTCGCTCTTTCACGAGCCATTTTAGTAACTCCGGCAATTGCTTTGCGTTCTTTCTCAGAATCTTGTATTTTCTTTAAAAGCGTTTCTGCTGTTTCTGAGTTTTTATGTAGGTAGTTGTCAACCTCGCGTTTTACAAAATCCCCAATGAATTTTGCTACAGATGGACCTTCTGGTCCAACATCTTTTGACCCAAGCTTAATCTTAGTTTGAGATTCGAAGACAGGTTCTTCTACGCTGATAGAAATGGCAGCGATAATCCCGTTACGAACATCGGTCAAGTCGTGGTTTTTACCGTAATATTCTTTTATGGTTTTAGCTATAGATTCGCGAAAAGCACTTTGATGTGTTCCACCTTGGGAAGTATGTTGTCCGTTAACAAATGAATAGTATTCTTCTCCGTATTGGTCGCTATGTGTAAATGCGATCTCGATATCCTCTCCTTTTAGGTGAATGATAGGATAGAGGCTTTCAGAAGTTATATTTTCATTTAGCAGGTCTAAAAGACCATTTTTTGAATGGAATTTTTTGCCGTTATAATGAATACTCAAACCTGTATTCAGATATGAGTAATTGCGTAGCATAGTTTCGATGTAATCTTCGCGGAATTTGTAGTTGGTAAAAATGGTATTATCCGGAATGAATTCTACCATAGTTCCGTTTTGATCAGTTGAATCAACTAAGTCATCTTCATTGACTAGTTTCCCGGCAGAAAACTCAGCGCGTTTCATTTTTCCATCGCGTACACTTTGTACCACAAAACTTGATGATAGTGCATTTACGGCTTTAGTCCCGACACCATTCAGTCCGACAGATTTCTTGAAGGCTTTACTATCATATTTACCTCCGGTGTTCATAATGGAAACAGCATCTACCATTTTCCCCAAAGGAATACCACGACCGTAATCGCGTACTTTTACAACTCCGTCTTTCACGGTTACTTTTACCGAGTTGCCGTAGCCCATTCGGTATTCATCGATAGAGTTGTCAAACACTTCTTTGAGCAATACATAAATACCATCATCGGCATAGGTTCCGTCACCTAATTTCCCAATGTACATCCCGGGACGGCGTCGCACATGCTCCAGACCTTCCAGGGTGATAATGTTATCATCCGTGTATTGTACTTCTTGCGGTGTGTTTTGATTCATCTCTTCCATTTTGCAAAAATAATTTTTTTTAAAGATAGAAAGATGCTAATAATGGGTAAGTTATGAACAAGAGCGGTCTTAAAGTATTAAAATTGTAAATTTTAACTTCTCTCACTTACTTATCCCTCATTCATCACTTACTATTTATCCTGCCCATCCTTCTCTGTCTAGGTTTCGATAGTTTATTGCTTCGGCAATATGTTGAGATTGAATATTTTCAGAATTATCTAAATCAGCGATAGTTCGAGATACTTTTAAAATTCTATCATAAGCACGAGCTGAAAGGTTTAGCCGAAGCATTGCATTTTTTAGGAGTTCTGAACTTTCTTTATCTGGTGTTGCGAATTTTCGGAGTTGTTTGCTACTCATTTGTGCATTACAATGCACTTCATCATTATCTTTAAATCGTTCAGCTTGAATCTGTCGAGCATTAATTACTCGTTCACGAATTGCAGAGCTAGGTTCTGATTCTTTAATTTCAGAAAGTTTTTCGAAAGGAACAGGGATTATTTCAATATGGATATCAATACGGTCGAGAAGAGGACCTGAAATACGACTTAGGTATTTTTGTACTTGTCCGGGACCACAAACGCAATCTTTTTCGGGGTGGTTATAATAGCCGCAAGGGCAAGGATTCATTGATGAAACTAGCATAAAACTTGCCGGATAATCTACTGCAAACCGAGAGCGAGAAATGCTGATTTTTCTGTCCTCCAATGGTTGGCGCATAACTTCCAATACAGTGCGTTTAAATTCCGGCAATTCATCGAGGAAAAGAACGCCATTATGGGCTAATGAGATTTCTCCAGGCTGTGGAAAAGAACCGCCCCCGACAAGTGCTACATCAGAAATTGTGTGGTGAGGACTTCGGAAAGGGCGTTGTGCCATCAGAGAAGTATTTCCTTCAATTTTTCCTGCCACGGAATGAATTTTTGTTGTTTCTAATGCTTCGTGTAGAGTAAGAGGAGGTAAAATTGTTGGAACACGCTTTGCCATCATTGATTTTCCGGCTCCCGGAGGACCAACCATAATTATATTGTGTCCGCCAGCTGCTGCGACTTCTAATGCTCGTTTTACATCTTCTTGACCTTTTACATCAGAGAAATCTGCTTCAAATAGGTTGATGTTTTCAAAGAATTCATCGCGAGTATCTACTTCTACAGGCTCAAGTTGTATGTTTCCATCGAAGAAATCAACTACTTCCTTGATGTTTTCTACGCCATATACATCAAGATTATTAACCACTGCAGCTTCACGGCTATTTGCTTTAGGCAAGATAAATCCTTTAAAACCTTCTTCTCTTGCTTTGATAGCAATAGGTAGAACGCCTTTTATTGGTTGAAGACTTCCATCCAATGAGAGCTCCCCCATGATAATATATTTACTGATCTCATCGGAATTCATAGTTTCGTTTGCAGCTAGCATTCCTATAGCAATGGGTAAGTCGTATGCTGAACCTTCTTTGCGAATATCTGCCGGAGCCATATTTACGACTACTTGTCTTCGAGGAGCTTTTAGTCCGTTGTAACTTAATGCAGAAAGGATGCGTTCATGGCTTTCTTTTACCGCATTGTCCGGTAATCCAACTAAGTGAAACTTAATTCCTTGTGATACATTTACTTCTATGGTTACAATAGTGGCGTTAATGCCTTGAACGGCTGACCCGTAGGTTTTTACTAGCATGATTTTTTATGTGTTATGAATTTCTGTGATTCGGACTATAGTCCATTTTATAATGTTTTTTATAAAACCGTTGGTTGAAACCAACGGCAATGATGTTAGTGCTTGTTTATTGCTTCCGACTTTCGGGACAAGCCGTTGACTTTGTCAACGGAATAGTTTGAGTTGAGGGTATGGGTTTTAACCCCAATGTCTTTTCGCTATGCGAATGTAATAAAAAACATTAAAAACAAATCAATATGTATCTGTCTCTTGCTGTATGGGAACAAAAAAGGCGAGAAAAAATCTCGCCCATTCTCTGTTTTTTTATATAAGTATTATGCAAATAGTAGTAAGCTTCCAGCCATAACTACCATACCAGCAATAAGCCCAAATATTGCCACATGGTGTTCTCCGTATTCTTCGGCAGTAGGTAGTAGTTCATCTAGTGAGATGTAGACCATGATTCCGGCTACCCCGGCAAAGACATATCCGAATACGGCGTCGCTCATAAACTGCATAATTAAGAAGTAACCTACTATGGCACCAATTGGTTCGGCTAGCCCTGAACCAAAAGATAATAGAAACGATTTTTTACGATTTTTGGTTGCGTAATACATAGGCACAGAAACTGCTACGCCTTCAGGAATATTGTGAATGGCGATAGCAACAGCAATACTTATACCTAAAGTAGGGTCTTGTAGTGCTCCCATAAAAGTAGCAAGACCTTCGGGAAAGTTATGTATTGTAATAGCCAAGGCAGAAAATAGCCCCATTCTAATTAGGCGTTTAGGGTCTTTTTGTGCTCCATTGTGCACATTTTTCATTTCATGTGGGTTCTCATAACTTGGAACCAGTTTGTCAATTAGTGCAATCAGTGCAATCCCTGCAAAAAATGCAATAACAGTGTAAATGTATCCCGGCTTATCTCCATAGATATTTGCAAGTGCATCTTTAGCTTTGACAAAAATTTCAACAAAAGAAACATAGAGCATTACCCCAGCTGAGAATCCCAATGATCCTGCTAAGAATTTTGGGTTAAAATCTTTAGCAAGAAAAGCCATTAAACTACCAATCCCTGTTGAAAGTCCGGCAAATATTGTAAGCCCTAGAGCGAATAATATATTTTGTGTTTCCATCTTAATTTTTGTTTATGCAAAACTAGAGAATTTGCTCTATATGAAATAATAAAGGTGAGAGTTTTTGCTCCCACCTTGTATAAAATCCCCATATATAGTGATTAGTTTGATTTCCAGTGTCCGTGTAAAGTACAGAACTCACGAGCATAAACTTCAGTTGCATCAGTTTTGAAAACTGCTACTGGTTCATCACCTGGTTTAAGATATTCTCTCATGATTCCTGTTGGAGTTACTAACTCAATCCACTCGATAAAGTGGTCATCTTGCATTGGGTGAAGTACAGATCCTACAGATACTTTGTATCCACCATCAATTTTTTCTACTACAGGTACATGTTTTTCAGTTGCTGCTTCTTTTGCGTTTTCTTCCAATAATTCCATTGGTTGATTACAGCAAGATAATTTTCCAGCTGAGGCGTGAGCTACTTCTACTATGTTACCACATACATTGCATTTGTATACTTGGTTTAACTTTGTCATAACAATTCCGTTTTATTAATTAGTATTTAAGTTCCTAATTCTCTTATAGGCAAATATAGTAAATTTTTTAATTGGCAAAACAAAAATGAAGATTAAATACTGTGAATTTTATGATACCCTATTTTTCAGTTTCATTTTTAGGAAAATATTGGTCTGGCATTGCTTTTTTATTGCCATCTCTTTCTGCTCTATAGTGGGGTGACATAATTTCAATACCTCTTTCATTACATATGTCTTGAATGTTTTGATGCATGTTGGAATAAATCACAGCTTGTTTGCTTGCGTATTTTGTATAGGCGTTAACTTGGTAAGAGATATAAAAATCATCTAAGCTTGTTTGGAGCACAAATGGGTCTGGCTCTGAGCTGATTAGCTCTGTTTTAAGTGCTGCATCAATTAATGCTTGGTGTACATCTTTCCAAGCTACATCGTATCCAATAGTAACTGTTGTATGTACAATTAGTCCTTGGTTTTCAGCTTCAATAGTGTAATTAATCGTGTTACCGGTAAGAACTGATGAATTTGGTATGGTTACTATCTCGTTTTTAATTGTTTTTATACGAGTAACTAAAAGTGTTTTTTCAATAACATCTCCACTTACATCTCCAATTTTTATTCTATCCCCAATTTTGAAAGGTCGCATATAGGTGATTACTAATCCTGCCACCATATTAGCAATAGCCGATGAAGAACCTAACGAGAATAGTACTCCTAAGAATACAGAAACTCCTTTAAATACATTTGAATCAGATCCTGGTAAGTATGGGAATATCAATACAAACATAAAAGCGTAAAGTAAGAAGCGAACTATGCTGTAAGTAGGCATAGCCCAGTCTGGGTGAAATCCATTTAGTTTTAGTCTTTCAGATTTTATTTCTTCAAAGAAGTACTTTACAAATCGATTGACATATTTCATTACAATGTAAATAACCGCAATGCTAAACAGATTAGGTAAATAACTCCATATAGCCGTTAAGACACCTTTAAAAGGAGTCCAAATAAGCTGGAATAAAGAATCAGCCCAGGTTCTTGAAAATGGGAATATACTGAAGATAACAGGTAAGCTTATGTATAGAATGATCAGATAAATAAACCAACGCATTATTTTAGTTAGAAAGACAATGATTTTAAGCTCTTGTGCCGAAGATAAGAAGGTGTAGTCCTTGTAACTTAAGCCTTTAAGGAATCGTTCTTTATTTTTTGAAATATATACAAGTAAGCTTTTGTTCCCTTTTTGAATAAAGAATATAACTAGCCAAGCTAAAATAACTACCAAGATGGCAAGACCAATTCTAGATCCAAGTCGTAATAAACTATTTTCTTTTTTAGCCTTTTGTATAGCAAATCTTATTTTCTCAGTGAATGATCTTGCTAGTTGTTCGCTAGGTGTATTGTACCAGATGGCATCATTTTGAGTAACTGACATGATGATTTTGTCTTCATACACAATATCACATTCATCATCTGTATTGATGTAAATAATGGAGTCTACTTTTAGAAAATCATTATCATAAAGATTACTTACTTTTTTGCTAATATTTTTGGCTCTTTCCTTAGCCGTATAGGCTCCAATTCGGGAATATATATGAAATAAAGTATCATTTAATACTCCAATAACAGGATATCCTTTAGCAGTGTTTCGTAAAGAATCGATTTGGCTCTTTTTTTTGTTTAATAATTCAATTTTTTTGTCTTCAATTGCCTTTAGTTGAGCTAATAACTCTTCTTTTTTGATGTTATCAGTTGTTTTTAGTTTTGATAACTGAAGCTCAAGGTTTGCTTGTTTTATTGAGTCATCTATTCGTTGTTTTTCTGCTTCTTGTAGTTTCAGATTAATGTTATCAAGTATGCTCACATTAATAGAATCCCCTTTTAATGATTTAACGGAGTCAGTATGTGTGCTGTCTGAATTTGCAATTGCACTATTGAAGTTTATGAAGAGGCAAAATAGAATACTGATAATGAAATGGGTTTTTATCATGATTTCTTTTTTAGTTGTAGGTTGTAAATATCCGTTCGTCTATCTTTTTTATTGCGAACGCTTCCAAATTGATTTAGTTCCCGTAGCATATCAATGTCAACATCCGCAATCAATATCATTTCTGTGTTTGGCGTTGATTCTGCTTTTACACCATTAGTAGGGAATGCAAAGTCACAAGGGGTGAATACTAATGATTGAGCATACTGTATATCCATATTATGTACTTTAGGTAGATTGCCTACACTGCCTGCAATGGCGACATAGCATTCATTTTCAATAGCACGAGCTTGTGCGCAATTTCTTACTCTAGAAAAACCGTTTTGTGTGTCTGTAAGGAATGGTACAAACAGAATATCCATACCTTCATCAGCTAATAATCTTCCCAGCTCAGGGAATTCTACATCATAGCAAATAAGGACTCCGATTTTGCCACAGTCGGTATCAAAAGTTTGGATATTATTTCCTCCTTGCAGACCCCAAACTTTTTCTTCATCAGGAGTTACATGTAGTTTCTCAAATCGTTCAATACCGCCATCTCTTTTGCATAGATAACCAACATTGTACAATTCATTTTCTACTAATTCAGGCATGCTACCTGTGATGATGTTAATATTGTATGAGATAGCTAGTTCGGCAAATTTATCTACTATCTTTTTCGTGTATTTTGCAAGTTCTCTGATTGCATCCGGTTCTGACAAATGGTTGTATGCTGACATTAACGGAGCATTAAAAAACTCAGGGAATAAAGCAAAATCACATCTATAACCAGAAACTGCATCAATAAAATATTCAACTTGTTGCATGACCTCATCCATGTCTTTATATAGGCGCATTTGCCATTGAATAAGTCCCAGACGGATAATAGTCTTTTTTGCTGATGCATTTGAATTTGGTTTTTCAAAGTAGATATTATTCCATTCAAGAAGGACTGCATATTCATTGGACTCTTTGTCTCCTTCTAAGTAGCCTTTCAATACTGATCTTGGGTGGAAGTCATTTGACATTTGGAAATCCAATACCGGGTCATGAATCTCTTTTTTTCTCACCTTATCAATGTACTCTTTAGGTGTCATTTCTTGTGAGAACTTATGGTAATTTGGAATTCGTCCTCCAAATAGAATGCTTTTAAGATTTAGTTTTTCGCAGAGTTCTTTTCGGTAATCATAAAGTCTGCGACCGAGGCGTAAACCTCTAAATTTTGGACGAATAAATACATCTATGCCGTAAAGAATATCACCATGACTTGTGTGAGTGTTAAAACTATAGTTTCCAGTGATTTGCTTATAAGTGTGTTTGTTGTCAAATTTATTTGATTCGACAATTATTGATAGTGCACATCCGGCTAGTTCATTATCGATTTTAATTCCCACTTGCCCTTCGGGGAATTTATCTATTAATGCATTGATATGATTTTCTTTCCAGTAAGCATTCGGCATATTTGCATATGCTTCTATCATTGTATTCTTGATTTCCTCGTAATCTGACTTTTGCAGATATACCAGGTCTATGTTTTCGATGGCTTTCATGTCTTTAATATTTTATATGTAAAGGAATTATTTTTTTCTTGCATTTCAAATAGCAAGAAAGCTGTTGTAGCAAAAT
This sequence comes from Paludibacteraceae bacterium, assembly GCA_963662245.2. Classification (GTDB taxonomy): domain Bacteria; phylum Bacteroidota; class Bacteroidia; order Bacteroidales; family Paludibacteraceae; genus JAFGVL01. The sequence goes on from CAXXVQ010000009.1 coordinate 189,525, forward strand.
AATAAAGCCTTCTTAATTAACGAGATGATTTTTTTGTTTTCATCTTTCCTCTTCATTTTTTTAAAAAAAGAAACGAAGCAAAGAAAACTTGACAGACTGAACTCGCTCCGTATGCTTTTAGTCTACTTCGCTCAAATAGCACTCTGTCATATAAGGAATTTTATTTAAAACGACTTCGTCGATTAGCTATCAATCAGCCGTGATGAATCGAGGCTCTACCACAAATATGGTATCAAAATCCCATGCCATAGGCATTTGGCAAACTGCAAACCACGCTTATCTTTGTGCTATCAAAAAAATAAATCATTTTTACAATTATAAATTGGAGGGATTCAATTATGGCAACAGAAAATTTCAAATTTGAAACACTGCAACTACATGCAGGACAAGATGTAGATAAAACTACCAACTCTCGTGCAGTACCTATTTATCAAACATCATCGTATTTATTTGACGATTCAAAGCATGGTGCAGACCTTTTTGCGCTTCGTAAGTTTGGGAATATTTATACTCGCCTAATGAATCCTACAACGGATGTGTTTGAGAAACGCATTGCTGCGCTTGAAGGCGGAGTTGCTGCTGTTGCTACATCTTCCGGGATTTCAGCTCAGTTTGTCGCGTTAAATAATATCTTGGAGGCAGGAGACAATTTTGTGTCTACAGCACACATATATGGTGGAACATATAATCAGTTTAAAAATCAGTTTAAGCGTTTGGGTGTTGAGGCTCGTTTTACGGAAGATGATGAACCTACATCGTTCGAAAAGCTTATTGATGAGAAAACAAAAGCTCTTTACTTGGAGACTATTGGAAATCCGGAAATGAATATTCCTGATTTTGAAGCAATTGCTGCTGTAGCTAAAAAATATGATATTCCATTATTTGTGGATAATACCTTTGGCTGTGGAGGATATTTGTTCCGTCCTTTGGAACATGGTGCTAATGTAGTGGTAGAATCTGCTACAAAATGGATCGGAGGTCATGGAACTTCTTTAGGAGGTGTAATTGTAGATGGAGGTAACTTTAATTGGGGTAATGGAAAGTTCCCGGTGTTCACTGACCCGAGTGAAAGTTACCATGGTCTTGTATTTTGGGATGTCTTTGGTGCGAATAGTCCATTCGGGAATATCGCATTTGCCATTCGCGCCCGTGTAGAGGGGCTTCGTGATTGGGGGACTGCACCTAGCCCATTTAACTCATTTTTACTGCTTCAAGGGCTTGAAACGCTATCATTAAGAGTAGAACGCCATGTGGAAAATGCTTTGAAATTAGCAAAATGGTTAGAGCAACATCCGCAAGTGGAATATGTAAAATATCCAGGCTTGGAAAGTAGTCCATACCATAAGTTGGCTAAAAAATATTTGAAACGCGGATTTGGTGGCGTACTTACATTTAAAGTAAAAGGAGCAAATGATAATGCAGATACATTAATTAATAATGTAAAACTACTTAGTCATCTAGCTAATGTTGGAGATGCTAAGTCGTTAATCATCCACCCGGCTTCTACTACGCATGAACAATTGTCGGTAGAAGAGCAAAAAGCATCAGGAGTAGAACCCGGATTAATTCGACTTTCTGTTGGAATTGAGCATATTGATGATATTATTGCAGATTTAGAGCAAGCATTTGCTACACTTAAATAAAAACAAGAGAGGCTGTTCAGAGTGAACGGCCTTTTTTGTTTATAAAAGCTAAGTTAGAATAATTCCTAGGTGATAATTTTAATAAACATTACATGTTTTTTAATAAGAAGTCAGCTTTAGATTTTTTATCTTTAATAATTGAATTAGATGAAAAAAGGAGCATTACTTATATGGATGATGATAAGTCAGGTTGGATTCTTTGTTTCTTCACAAAATTTACTTGGATTATATAACTACGATAACGATACAAAGGATCTCCGTTTTTTTCTGTTTGAAAAAGACGAAAATTCTTTTGTGCTTCCTCCAATAGAAAATCATTATTTAACTCAGGCAACTACACTTGCTGATACCATTTATTATCCATTATCTTGTACTGCTGATTTTGATGGCGATGGTGCAGATGAGATGTTGCTATTCACCAAGCGGGTATATACCCCCAATTGTATGACGGGTTATGACTGCCCACCTTATGCAAAATCAGACATCCAGCTTTTTCAGCCATATGCAGGAAAAATGGTTAATCAAGGCAGCTGTTTTTCAATATTAGCTGATAGTCTGGATTTTGCATCGGTAATCTCTGTAACTAAGGGTTATTTTAATGCTGATAATGCTGTCGATGTCGCTATCATTTATCATAATGCAGATACCCTTTCTGTTCGTTTATTGATTAATATCGATGATGGTTTTCAAGTAGATCCGGTTTCATTATATCTTCAAGTAGATTCAATTTTTTGGATAAATGGGGTGGATGTAAATGCTGATAATCTTTCGGATTTATTGTTTACTTCTGCCGATAGTTTGTATGTGTCTATAAATAATGGAGTAGGATTTGACAAACCGGTTTCTGTTTTTCAGTTGCCTGATAGTTTAGAGTTTCTAAAATCTATTAGCGGAAAGTTTACGGATTCTGCAAATGAGAACTTGCTTTATTTGGTAAAAGATTCTTTAGCTATTGAGACATTAATAATAAGCTTCTCCACTGATGGTGATAGTGTTGAAGATATTAGTATCCAACAAATAGATTCTTTGCCGCTTAACCATGATTTGATCTTTGTGACTGCGGCAGATATAAATGTCGACAGTTTGATAGATATTGTATATATCAAAGGAGTTGTTTCACCTGATTCTTCTTTTACTAATTTTTATACAAAAGTTGTTATAAATGTTGGAAGGGCTTTTGATCGCTCACAAGTTTACTATTCGTCTGACATTGATGATTTTAATTTTTATAAGTTGGGTTTTGTGTCGTATGGAAATTTTATTTCTTTTGATACAATAACTGTAACAAAATGGCAAGGGAATAAAGCTGGAGCTTTGACCTTTTCTTTTGATGATGGATATACTGAAACAATAGCCGCTTCGAAGTATTTGTACACTAAGGGCTTGCGAGGAACACATAATATTGTTTCAAACTTTACAGGTTCCGATGTTTATGCCAGCTGGGGAGAGATTGAAGCAGACAGTTTAGGAAATGAATATGCTTCTCATTCTTATGAACATAATCGTTTAAATCAAATTCCCTTAACTCAAGCTGTAGGAGAGCTTAGCTTATCAAAAGAAGATATTGAGATGCATACGGGCAAGCAAGTTAATTCCTTCGTATTTCCTGGTGGAGGTTTTAGTTTTGAGGTTTTGCAGTTATCTGCTCTTTGTGATGATTATTTATCTGCTAGAACGAGTATGCGTGGATATAATACAGAAACTCCGGCAGACTTTTATGCGTTAAAGTCTAAAGTGATTCTGAATACCACTTCAGTTTTGGAGATTCAAGGCTGGGTAGATATTACAGTAGAATATGGCTACTGGACACTTTTGATGTATCACTATCTTGGATACACGGGTTCTGACTCTGATTTGATAGAGTATAATTCAGAAATAGCTGACTTTAATGCGGTTGTGGATTATGCAGCCACCATGGATCTTTGGATTGACACACAAGAGAATATTAGTAAATACATTAAGGAACGGAATGCTGTTGTGATAAGTGAACTTTCGCAAACATCTAATAGTCTTAGTTTTATTTTGGAAGATGACTTAGATGATGTTGTTTTTGATATGCCTTTGACTTTGCGCATTGAGCTTCCGTCCGGTATTACTACTGATAGTGTGCTTGTAGAGCAGGATGGAGAATCCGTTGTTTACGAACGGTTATATGAAAATGGAATATCCGTTTGTTATGCACAGCTGCTTCCAAATTCTTCCAATGTTGCAGTTAGAGCGCAAATATCAACTTGTTTGTTTAATAATGATAAGTATTCTGAATTAATTCAGATTAATTACCATAATGACGGTGTCCTGTTTAAATTCCCATCCTCTGAGGTTGGTTCTTCTTTTCAGATTTATTCAAGTTCCGGCATTCGTATTTTTGAAGAAGAGATTCCTAAATCTAGCGAATATTTTTTGAATTCTTCTGTTTTATCTGCCGGTATGTACATCATTTTTATTGAAAAAGAGAGTAAATCTATTCATTCTAGAACTTTTATTGTGTTTTAGTAAAAATACATCCTGTGTTTTTCAGCATATTACCACATGGCTTTATTTAACACTTGTTTATAGAAACTGCATTTCTGTGTTGAAAAGTCTTAAGTCATTTTGAGAAATTACGATCGTTTTTTTGTTCATGTTAATATAGTGTTAGACAACACATGTTGATAACTATTAGCTAGCCTTAATTATTGCTAAATTTGGTATAGTAGAAAGCATCACAATCTACTAGATATTGACAACTTTTTAAGACTAAAATTGCTATTTACAGACTAAATATTAGGGTCATGCAAAACAAATACTCTATAGTAATAATTTTATTATTATTCTTTGCTGTTAGACTGACTGCAGCAACAGTTCCTATATCAATTTACAGTCCGGATTTTAGCCCGACATATATTGATAACTGGACTTTAAATGGACATAGTACTGTGGTCAATGATGCATTGCGTTTGACAGATGATGTTACTAACCAATCTGCAACTACTTTTTGGACAGCAGAGATATGTAATGCAGACGGGTTTAAGTTTAGTGCATATTTTGAGTTTCTAATTGATAAAAGCAATTCACAGGCTGATGGTATAACTTTTATACTTCAGCAGTATTCTAACACTTTTGGTTCATTAGGTGAAGGTATTGGTTATGGAGATTTGCCAGGGAAATCTATTGCCATTGAGTATGATACATATAAAAACTCAAATCGTAATGACCCTGATAATGGGCATATTGCAGTAGATATTGAGGGTCAGGTAAACCATGATACTAATGCAGCATATATGGGAATACCAAAGACAGATATGCTTGTAACAAAGTCAGAGCTTGCCGGGATGGGTATTGACTTGGCTGATCATAATGTGAAATACACTTGGATTGATTATGATGGAACAAACTTGCAAGTAAGAATTAGTACTTCACCCGCAAGACCAGTTAATCCAATTATCGATATAGAATTTGATTTAGCTTCCTATTTTGATGGTGCAAGTACTTTCTTTGGTTTTGGCTCGGCAACTGGAGCAAGTAGAGAGAAACATTTTATTAATTCTGTATATATTCATAATCGTTATGCTCCAATTGATGTTTCAGCGAATACTTATGAGCAAGGAGATTTCTCTACTAACTCAGTAACTACAGATACTATTTGTGAAGGTGAGAGTTATTTGTTTAACGGAATTGAGTTTACAACAGATACTGTATATACAGTAAATCTAATGAATAGTGTAGGTTGTGATAGTACAGCTACTCTTATCTTAGATGTTAGACCTCTATTAACTACATGGACAGGTGCTTTAAGCCAAGAGTGGTTTAATGATAATAACTGGAATCCAAAATTCCCTACTGTATGTACTCATGTGATAATCCCAGATGTGGGTAATGGGGTTAACTATCCGATAATTGACGGTCCGGCTGAATGTTTGAGTATTACATTTGAACCAGGTGGTGGTGTATTAGGTTTACAATATCTTTCATACACTAAGGCATATGTACAATTACAATTACAACCCGGTAAATGGTATACTTTGACAGCTCCGTTGAAGAGTATGTTCTCTGGTGATTATTATTTTGAAGGAAATCCAAGAACTTATATGAGATTATTTGATGATGTAAACCCTGATATTGAAGGTGATACAATTGCTGTAGGTACATGGACACAGCCATTTGCTAACAATGAAGTGCCTTTAAGCTCAGGTGTTGGTTTTGCGTTCTTAGTTGATTCATTCTCATATAATTATCCAAATGGTTCACTTATCTCTAATGATGACTATAAGATCTATTTCCCAAGAGAGATTGGTAAAGATACATTAATGACAGAAGTTGTTCCAATTAGTGGAATTACAGGTAAGCCTTATCCAAGTATTGCAGAAACGCTTCCTAAAGATTCGGCTTATGCATATCGTTTTGCAATGGAAAATGCTGAAAATGTGTTAGAGGATGTAAGAGTGCCTATTAAAGAAGGTTTAAATTTAATTGGGAATCCATTAATGACACACTTAGATTTTAATCTTTTGTATGCAAGTAATGAGGATAAGATAGAGAATAAGTTGCGTTTCTGGAATGGAACAACATTTACAACTTATATGGCAGGTACAGCTTTATCATCGAGCTTGAATACAGATTATACTCGAATACCTCCAATGCAAGCCTTCATTGTACAAGCTAAAAGTACTGTATCTGAGGATACCCAATTAGATATTAATTTGGGCGAACATTTTGTAATTGATGAAGTAACTAAATTAAGGGCTGCGAATTCATCTGCTAAGGTTATGCATATAGTCTCTTCGCGTAATGGTTTAAGTAGTTCCACTGCATTAGCATATAACGAGTCTGCTTCAAACTCATACGGTGATGAAGATGCATTCAAATTGTTTACACAATATGAGGGAGTGCCTGATATATATACAGTTGCGAGCGATAAGGCTTTAGATATTAACCAATTTGGAGAGATGCCAATTATGGTGCCTATTGGAATAAAATCTACTGAAAGTGGAACAATAAATCTTAGTTTCTATGGTGCTGATGCTTTTAAAGATGTTGATGTCACTTTATTAAATACAATGACAGGTGAACAACAAAATTTAAAAGCAGATAGTGAGTATAATCTCGAATTTGATGGTTCTGCAACTGATGGAAGTTTATTTGTAGAATTTAGAGCAGCAAATAGTGTAACTGAAACCCCTGAAAGCGAAATGTGTGGAATTCATAAATGTATACAAGTATTCGCACAAGATGATGCCATTTATGCAATAAGTCCGGATGATGATATGATTAAGAAAATGACAATTTGGGAAGAAGCCGGAAAACAATTGTATTGTAATGACGAAGTTAATAAGTCAGAATTTAAGACTCATTTAAACACAACATGTAAAATATGTGTGGTAAGAGTTCAAACAGAAACAAGAACTATGGTTATTAAAGTTTTAATGGAAAAATAGATTAGTTATACTAATATTTTTTGTGTGTGTAAAACCGCTCTCATATATAAATTATGAGAGCGGTTTTTTTTATTAAATTGGAGCTCCTTGCCATATAATAATTTTAATTTGTCCCATATAGTGTTAACATTTTGTGTTAAATATTCTTTTTTTCCCTTAATGATGCTATATAACACTAGTGCATTAACAAATTGAAATATTGATATTTGCTACTTTTAACTCAGTTAGAAATAGATAGCTTTTCGTTACACAGATAAATCATATTTATGAGAAACTTTACACAATACTTATTCATTCCAAAGTCGAGATATATACTATTATCTTTCCTGCTGAGCATGTTTACATTTGCTCAAGCTCAAATGTATGGTGACACCATCTTTTGGGAGAACTTTGGAACAGGTTCTGTAAGATCTGATATTACAGGTCTTGGTAAAATTGGAGGTATGTATAAGTACGAAGGTGCTATTAACTATGTATATGCCTTAAATCCTGCTAAGCTTGAAGCATATAAAGCTTCAAATCCTGCCAAAGTATATATTACAGAAGATGTAACTTTTCACGAAGTTCCATTATTAACTACAGAAACACAATATAGCTATAAGCCTATAGTTGATGGTCCGGGATGGGCTTCTGTATACTTCAACATTAGTTCGTGGCGTAACAGAACTTTTAGTGCTGCTATCAGTAGTAGTCCTGAAACATTGTCGGAGTGGGATGATGTGTACTATACCTATGCAACAGGTTATGAAACCCAAATTCCGGCAGCTTGGACATGGGTAGATGGAGAATGGAAATTTGGCTTCTATTATATTACATATGAAAATACTTCTCGTTGTACAGTTCCTGATGATGGTCACTATGCAATAGTTAGTAGCCTTGATATATTTGATTGTGGAGGCGAAGTTAACTGGTTGCCAAATGATTATAGAGACCATACCGGGTATGTTGATAATACTCTAAGCCCAATTACAACTGCATCAGAAAGGGTTGCAATTAACGATAATAGCCGTATGTTGTTTATCAATTGTGCTGCCGTAACAGGGATTTCAAGTCCTGTTTATAAACGCCTTGTTACTGAGCTTTGTCGCGATTCTTGGTTTGAGTTTTCTATTTGGTATGCATCAGTTCAGACATCTGTAAATAATGCCCAATTTAGACTAGAATTCTGGAGTGCTGATCCTGGAAATGATCCAAGCTTAGGTTCGTTAACGAGTAATAATGAAGGTGATACAATCACAAAAGCAAATGATGCTGTATTGTTAAAAGTTGGCGAAACTACTGATTTGGGTGTTTCTGCTGATTTGGGGAAATGGTTCCAGATTAAAGAATACTTCTTGCTTTCGGGACAGGATTATGTGTGGGTTGTAGTTCGTAATTACGGACAAGGTGGTAGTGGAAATGATATTGCACTTGATGACATCGTATTTAAACCATGGGCTCCGTTTACATTGAATGTTCAGATTTCTGCAAACAGTTTGGCTGAAGCTTGTACAGAAGGTATCGTGACAATGTTGTCCGATTTTCCTGCCGAAGAAGATATGCCTGGTTATGTAAATATTCAGGATTATTCATTCTATTTTGAAGGTTTAAATACCGATGGATTTTGGGTGCAGATTGGTGGTGAGTATCCATTGCAAACACAATCGGTAAATATGCCATTAGAATTAACTTTGCCTTTGGCTGAATATGGTAAATATTCTCAGTTTAGAATTGCAGTATCGTCTACTGCTTATGGTTTTGGAGGTAAATGTGTAACCTTTACTCAGGCGCCAACAGTAAATATTCCAGTGCCATCTACTCCTACTGTAGTCCTTTCTGGAGACGATGTTTGTGATGACAGTTCAGGAACACAGCAAGGGTTCTTTAAGTTAAAGAATGTGAATCAACAGAACTGTGAAGGATGGAGTGTGAAAGTAAAAATGCCTGATGGTACTTATCAAACATTTTTGCCGGAAACAAAAGCTACTTGCGAATAACCAAAAAATTGAAACTCTATAAATCAAAATAAGATGAGAAACATCTACACACATATAAGCAACCATATTTATTCATTTCTGCTGAGCATATTTGTGCTTGCATCGGTAAATGTGTTGGCTCAAGGAACAACAAATCCTGATGGTTTTGAAGATAACTCAGTTGGTGGCTGGCTAGGCGGTGGAGCAACAGAGACAGTTTCTGTAAATAGTTCAACCGTAAGAACAGGAAACTACTCCTTAGCATTAACCACAACTAGTACTGTTTCAAATAAATATTGGTATTCAAATGATCCTTATGTAGCATCTGCATCAGGTACATATGTGCATTTTATTTATTGGGCTAAAGGGCTAAGCTCAATTTCTGTAGATGGAACTCTCAGATACACAACATTTTCACCACCTACTGGAACAGGATCTTCTTCAATTGCTGGGACTACTGCCATAAATAGTACTTCGTGGACACAAATTTATAGAAGTACCGGTAATGTAGATAATCGTTGGTATTTCCCGGCTCCAAGAAAGACTTCAACAGGAGCTACTACCTTTTACATTGATGACTTAGTGATGTATGTCTCAACTAGTGCGACAACAGATATTACTTCTCCAAGTTCAGCAACTGATGCTTATGGAACAACCGTTTCTGGCTTATTTTGGACAAATGGTTCTGATGATGGTGATGGAGCTACGGGTATTCAAAACACTCTAATATTTAAGCGTACAGCTGGTACAGTAGGTAGTAATGACTTAGTGTTGAATAACCAAGGGAATTATTCTTTGACTTCAAGCGTAGGCCCAAGTGGCGTTGGTAATTGGACTTTAGTAGATGCCTCAGTTTCAGCAGCAATAAGTTCATATACATCCGGCACTTTTGCTGTTGGAGAAGAATATGCTATTGTGCACCGTGATTTAGCTTATAATTATTCAAGTCCGACATATGTTGTTATTGCTCTTCCTGCTTCACAAGCAACTATTAAAGAAGTGAGTACAAGTACATTTTATGCAAATGGGGCAACATGTAATATGGGAATTCAATTCTCAACTGCAGCTGTAACAAAAACTTTTAGGATATATAGCATAGGTACAGGTGATTTGAGTATTAGTAGTCTTAGTTTTGCTGGCTCAAATTATTCAGTAACCACATCTCCTGCAAGTTCTATCGCAGTTGGTGATTCTTCTGATTTTGTTGTAGAATTTCAGTCTGGTTCTGTTAATGGCTTACTTACTGATGTGCTTACATTTGTAAGTGATGATGCAATAACACCTACTTCAACAATTAATTTTGAAGGAGTTAGAGCTACATTTGTATTACCATATACATATCAATCTGCAGTGAGCACTCCTATCTATTCAAATACTGAATTAGTTCAAGACTTTTCTTTATTGTCTGATATTCCTTCTGAACTAAAATTAGGTAGTGGCGCAGCTATTGATAGTATGCATTATTATGCTGATTATAATGTCTATTTAAGTGAGGGTAACTGTCTCCCTAATGGCAATTCCGCATTGCGAGTTGGCGAGGGAGATAATGCTTTGGATATTAGTTTGCTAAATTGTGGAACTGTTACAGTAAAATGGTGTTCGAATGGTTATAGAAAGATTCAGATTTCCGATAATTCAGGAAATATATATGAGCGCTCTGCATCATATCTTCCGGGACATACATGTTACACAACTTCTGTAGTTATCAATAATCCGAATGCGATGACCCTTTCGTTAGATTTTTTAGCTAATGACCCAGAACTGTTAACTACAGTTTATTATTTGGAAATTACGCCATATGAATCTGGAATTAAGAGCTCCGCAAAAGACATCTTAGAGTTTTCAAGTGGTGTGTCTGGCGAAAAAGTATTTATAACTAACAATGTTGTAACAGTAAAAGTACCTGCCGGAACTGATTTGACATCAATCACTCCAAGTTGGATTACATTGTCTCCAAATGCAACTGTTAGCCCTGCTGAAGGTGTAGCTAAAGATTTTACAGATGCTGTCACATATACAGTTACAGCTCAAGATGGGACAACAAAAAACATACGATGTAAGTATTGAAGAAATGGAAGATTATGGTACCGCATATTATGCTGATTCCATCATGATTCCTGTGGATATGCTTGGTGATGATAAAAAGATTGAAATTGTAGAATCATCAAACTCAACTTGTCAAACTCCTATTTCGGGAGATGGATCTTCGTATACAATTTACTTCTTAGATCTTACGGATAAGCCGGTAGAAGGATATGAAATTTCCGGAATAACAGAGATTTGTTTAGGTTCTATTGCAGAGTATACGATTTCCAATGCGCCAGCTTCAAACTCTCCAGAATATGTTTGGCATGTAGGTGGAGCTAGTAAAGATTTATTTGAGATTGTTGGTGATACTATTGGTGATGTGTTGAGAATTAAGGCTCCAAGTGTTATGACAGAGGGGGCGATTGAGTTCTCTATTAATGTTGAGTTTGACCCAAGTAACTGTGCTATCTTAAAAGGAGAAGATACCATTGCAATTAATGTGACTGATGAAACTCCTGAACCAATTACAGGATTGATTGCTGATTGTGCATACAATGATTTATTAGCAATTTCAGCTGTGGGTTCTTCAGATGCAACATCATATAACTGGCAGTTTACCCCAAGTCGCCAAGTAGTTGTACAGAATGAAGATTATATCGTAATTAATTTAAATGGCGATTATAGTGATATAGCTGCAAGAGTAAATGCTCAGAATGCCTGTGGGATTACAGTTGATAATACTGATTATGATATTGATTACGCAACTCAGCAATCAACATGGACAGGTGGAACAAGTGTTGAGTGGAATGATCATGCAAACTGGACAGCTCGTATCCCAAAAGCTTGTACTGATGTTACTATTCCTGATGTAGGTGGAGGCGTGTTGTATCCAATTATATCTGACTCGGGAATTTGTCATTATATCACATTTGAACCGGGAGGTGCGGTTTATGGTCTTAAAGATTTAGATTATGTAAGAGCATATATTCAAATAGATTTACAACGCAACAAATGGTACACACTAACTGCACCATTGAAAAATATGTATTCCGGCGATTACTACTTCACAGGAAATCCAAGATCATACATGAAATTATTTGATGATGTGAACCCTGATAAAGAAGGAGATCCTGTTGCAGTAGGAACATGGACACAATCATTTGCAAATAACGCTGTACCATTAGATCCGGGAATGGGCTATGGTTTCTTAGTGGATTCTTTCTCATATAATTATCCAAATGGATCAACTTATAACAGTCAAAGTAAAATTGTTTATTTCCCTCGAGAGGATTCAGAAGGAAATTTGATAACAAGTGTGTCACCTATTAGTGGTATCACTGGTAAAACCATATCCAAGTTTAGCTCAAACATTAGCTCGTGATACATCTATAGCAATATCGTTTTGCAATGGAAAATGCCAGCAATGAGTTAGGAGATGTTAGCGTACCTATTAAGCCGGGATTAAATCTTATTGGTAACCCATTAATGACTCATCTTGATTTTAACGCTCTGTATGCTTCAAATTCAAGTAAGATATCAGAAAAAGTCAAATTCTGGAATGGTACTACACCTTTACCACATATATGTCTGGTAGTGGAATTGCATCTAGTATGGATATGACTTATACAAGTATTGCTCCTATGCAATCATTCTTTGTAGATGGTCTTTCTAGTATTGCAGAAGGTACTCCGTTAAACATTAGCCTTGATAACCATTTTATTACGGATGAAACTACTAAGTTACGCAAGGCATCAGGTAAAGGAGTTAAAATACCGGTATTGAGCCTTAAGGCCACTATGTATGGTTTAAATAGTTACTGTGCCGTTGCTTACAAAGATGAAACAAGTAATAGTTATGGTTCAGAAGATGCATTCAAGTTGTTTTACACAGTATAGAAATGTGCCTGAGGTGTATACTTCTTCTGATGGAAAAGCCTTGGATATAAACTTCTTTGGTTCACTCCCCGTATACTACGCCTGTAGGAATAAAAACTGATAATACAGGTGTTATTAAGTTGGATTTTGCCGGAGCAGATCAATTTGATGACAAGATTTCTGTGTACTTAGTAAATACAAAAACAGGTGAGCAAAAAGATTTAAAAGCTGTTTCAACTTATAATCTTGAGTTTGATGGATTACCTACAGAAGATTATTTATTTATTGAATTCAGAAGTGTTCGTTCTACTACAGGCATAGCGGAAAGCAGTAATTATTCTTCTAATAATTCTGTGCAAGTTTACGCGAAGGATGAGAGTACAATCAGAGCTCTAAGCCCAGAGAATGAAAAAATTAAGAAAATGGACTGTATGGGAACAAGACGGAAGACAGTTGTATAACAAGGCTGACATAAATGAAAGTAAAAATGATGCATTTATTACAACAAAATCTAAAGTCTGTGTTGTTAGAATTGAAACAATAAGTAGAACTTTGGTTGTAAAGGTTATGATGGAATAAACAATTTGATACAAAAAAATTAAAAAGAGCAGGAAATTTATTTTCTGCTCTTTTTTTTTTGCTTATTTACGCAGAATGGAATTTTTATAATCTAATATTTTTCTATATTTGAAAATGTTAAAAAATTTCATTAGATATGCCATGTTTAGGGCAACTGAGAAAAATAAAAAATTTAATAAGAGCCTACCGGTAATTATAAACGCTTGTTTTTCAGTGTTTTTTTTATTGCGTTTCTGTGTTGCAAGGCAGAGAAATACCTCTTGCGAATTAACATTTGTGCTATTAATTTTATTATCCTTTCCCTAAAATTATAAGAAAAAGGGAATAGATTTCATGTGTAACTGGGGCTACCAAGCGATTATCTTAAATGTGAGAATAATTAATTCCCAAATAACATGAGAAAAATTTTACTACTTGTTGTCTGTGCATATTTGTTATGCACTTACCTGCAAGCTCAAACGCCTGGTATGATTATTAAATCTGCCGGAGCAGGAGCCTCAATCCTTGACCCCAAATGGAGATGGTTATGTCTCACAAGAAATAGATGGTGTGCAGATTGGGTTTACTAATCCGCCAATCAGTGATGTGGAGCAAAGTGAGATACCTTATGTGCCAATTTTTACAACTGATATTTCAGCTGATGTGGAGAAGGGCCCAAGCTGTAAGTTTACTGACTTAGTGGGAGATTATGCAGCAAATCTGCCAGCAGTATTAATGTACTGGGATACGGCTAATTCTGCTGTTTTATTTAGACTCCGAATTGCAGCCTATTCTCCTAATTCAAAAGGATACTCCGTTTTGATTGATACAGATCAAAGCTTTGGTTTTTCCGGTGCTACTTCCGACCCCAATGCCCTACCGGGTAATCCGGGTTTTGAAATTGAGGTAGCCTTAATGACGAATCATGCTGTGGGAGTATATGATGTAGACGGAACTACAAGTCCACAATTAGTGGTTCAGCGCTCTTATGATGATTATGCCCAAAAATCAATAGCTGGCTCAAATTTCTGCTCCCAAGCTAATGCCTTTTATGATTTTTATGTGCCGGTTTCAGATTTAGCAAGTTTTGGGGTAGATGAGAGTTCTCCTTTACGATTTGCAGTTATGACCAATATGAGCCCAAGCCCGAGTATTGGTAAAAAGTCTATATCAGATATTGGAGGTATCCCTGAGGGAAATACCATAGACGAGAAATTAATTAATGTAATTGAGTCGCAAACGCCAACTCCTGCCGAAGAAATTAATGATGGAATTGAAGAACGCTCAATTTGTCCTGAAATCAATTCAGTATTTGTAAGTAGCACAGCCATTAGCGGAACTACTACTGAGGCTGATAGTACTATTATTGAAGTAGTGCTGTATGACTTAGACCATACCACAACCTTAGGTTCAGATACCTGTATTGCCATGTCTGGCACATGGAGTCTAAATATTGCAGACTTAAGCCCTGCTGTCAGTCTAGAAAATGGGCAGCTAGTAAGAGCAAGTGCCACAGCTCCCGGTAAAGGGCAGTCTGATGATAGATGTGATGAGGAAGTGGTAGGTATTTGTGAAAATACTACTGAAGCACCCGAAGATGATGATATTGATATAGTAGGTGGAGATAAAGGTTATGAGATTACCGTTAATAGAGCGGTAGGGACTAAGGTGTATTTATATAATTCTGATGGAAGCTTATTTAATACAGCTTTGCTTAAAGGAGGAATAAGTAATCCATATACAACAACTAGTAATCCGGAAACAGTCAAATTTGAGTGTCAGACAGGACATTGTTTTACTAGATCTGCAGGTTCTAGTGTATACTTAATTAGTTTTGAAGAACCGGGAGCTTGTGAGTCTGAAGAATATATTTCTTGCCATTATACAGAGGAGGTAAGTGCAAACACCTACCATTACCACTAGTCCAATCACAGAAGATAGCGTATCTATTTCCGGTACAGGTACTAGTGCTGATGCACAAATCTTAGTTTATATCAATGGAAGAAAAGATACAGCCTTAACAGTAGACCCAAGTTCGCCTTATGGATTTACTACACCATTATCAAATTTAGAAATTGGAGATACGATTGAAATTAAGCAAATAGAGACTTCAAAATGTATTTCTTCTCCTACAACGGTTGTGGTTTCTCGCACTGCCTATTCGCCAGAATTTATAACTGAAGAATGTAATGATAGCTATGACTTAACATCAGTTAGCGGAACTTCAGTTGAGGCAGAGGGATCAGAGATTACGGTGTATGATCTAAGTTCCGGTAGAACTAGCTTGGGAACTACAATAGTTCAAGCTAATGGGAGCTGGACTCTTAGTGGAATTTCCATTTCTGCCGGAGACCAAATTACCGCTGCGGTAACAGATGGTTTGTATTTAAGCACAAGTTCTGATGCTGATACACTAGTATTCTATGAACGCTATGATTTAACGCCATATACTATAAGTCTTGCTCCAATTACTGAAGGACAAACAACTATAACTGGAACAATTTTAGGATTAACTTCCCCTATTACTATTCATTTGTATGTGGATAGTGTTCCTTTAGTTACAAAAGAAATTTCGCTTGATGGAAGTTGGGAGCTTATTGGTTTAAACTCATTTGATTTCCCAACAGCTGCTGAAATTACAGTTCGTGTATCTGATGCTGATAATTGTGAAAGTGAAGAAAGTGGAACTTTAGCAACAGTGCAATGTTCAAATCCTGCTGTAGTTACTATAAGCGCAAGTGAACAGTCTTATTGTGATGGAAATTATGGTCAAATAGTGGTGCATAATTCTCAAGAAGGAGTGCTTTATGAGCCGGTTCTTGCTACTGAAAGATCTACCTTTGGTTATAGTAAAATGGGTAATGGAGGTGATTTAACTCTTATTACTTATCAAATTACAGATACCGTAAATGTAAGTGTAAGAGCTTCAAAACTACCGGTAGGAGATTGTGAGTTAATTGTGGCATCTGGGATTGTTTTTTCACCTCATACACTTCCGGGAACTCCAATAGCTAACCCAATTCAATATTTCTGTGAAACAGGAACATTAGCCGATATGGTTGTGGACTTGCCTGCCAGTTCTTCCGTAAAATGGTATGATGCATATACAGGGGGTGCTGAATTACCATTGTCTACAGCATTGGACTCAGGAGTAACTTATTATGCTGAAGCAATTTGTGATACAACTTATTGTGTGAGTTTAAACAGAATAGGTATTACAGCTAATGAAGGTTTGCCACCTGCGCCAACAGGAGACTCTGCACAAATTGTATGTTATGAGTCTACCTTTGCAGATATTGATATGAATCCTGGAGGTCCCGGTACAGTTGTATGGTATAGCTCTGAAGATAGTGAAACGCCACTTCCAATGGATACTGAGCTTCAGGATGGAGTAATCTATTATGCTGAAGTTATCCATAATACTTGTTCGAGTGAAACTAGAACTTCAGTTCTAATAACATTAGGTATGGTGCCGGATACTACTCTTTGGATTGGGTTGGGTGATAATGCTGACTGGAATAATGCCGATAACTGGAATTTAAAAGTACCAGCAGTTTGTAGTAATGTTGTGATACCAGATGTAGGTAATGGCGTTCAGTATCCTGTAATCAGTAGCTCTGCAGCATGTAAAAGTATTACTTTCGAACCGGGTGGAGGAGTGCTTGGATTACAGTATCTAACTTATGAAAAAGCTTATGTGCAACTGAGCTTACAACGCAACAAATGGTATACGCTTACATCTCCATTGAAAAGTCAGTTCTCAGGTGATTATTATTTTGAAGGAGCTCCTCGTTCATATATGATGTTATTTGATGAAGTAAATCCTGATAAATTAGGGGATGGTGTGGTTGTAGGAAATTGGACCAGTCCATTTGCAAATATTATGGTGCCATTAACTCCTGGTATGGGATTTGGTTTTTGGGTGGATTC
This sequence comes from Paludibacteraceae bacterium, assembly GCA_963662245.2. Lineage (GTDB taxonomy): Bacteria > Bacteroidota > Bacteroidia > Bacteroidales > Paludibacteraceae > JAFGVL01. The sequence goes on from CAXXVQ010000009.1 coordinate 206,927, forward strand.
GGTAGAGTTTGATTTCCCTAATCCAATCATTGTAAATACCAACGATAAAATGGTTTATTTCCCAAGAGAGAGCGCTCCCGATGTTCTTTTGAATACAGTAACTCCATATAGCGGACTAACCGGAAAACTATATCCAACCATTGCCAAAACTTTACCTAGAGATGCCTCTGTTGCTTATAGGTTTGCTATGGAAAATGCAGAAGGGGTATTAGAAGATGTGCGAGTAAATATTAAGCCTGGACTAAACCTTATCGGTAATCCGTTGATGACACACTTGGACTTTGATGCATTGTATTTGAGCAATGAAGATAAAATTAGTAACAAAGTAAAATTCTGGAATGGAACTACATTTGTGACTTATATGTCAGGTTCAGAGATTTCGTCAGATATGAATCTTGATTATACTAAGATCCCTCCAATGCAAGCATTCTTTGTAGAAGGGAAACCTTTTATTGGTGAAGATACTCAACTTGATATAAATTTAGCTGAACACTTTGTAGCTGATACTGTAACTAAACTTCGAGCAGCTAAGGTGTTGCCAAAACAGCTGCTGCAGGTAAAAGCGTCCATAAATGATTTGGGAAGTTCAACAGTAGTAGCAAGACGCAGTGCTGCTACAAATGGTTATGATGATCAAGATGCATTCAAATTGTTTACTCAGTACAAAGAAGTGCCTGAGGTATACACTATTGCAGACTTTAGGTCATTAGATATAAATCAGTTTAGTAATCTGCCTTATATGGTTCCACTAGGAGTGCAATCATCCTCAGTTGGGTTTGTATTGCTTGAGTTTATTAATGCACAAAGCTTTGAAGGAATTGATGTAACTCTATTAAACACGATGACCGGAGAGCAACAAAATCTAAAAATGAACAATGCATATACATTATATAATGATGGAGTATTGTCAGACGGTAGTTTGTTTATCGAATTCCGAGAAGCAAATACAACTACTGAGATTGATGAAAATAACATGTGTTCAGGCAGATGTGTGTCAGTATATGCTGAGAATGGGACTGTATACGCAACCAGTCCGCCGGATGAAAAAATTCTTAGATTTACTTTGTGGGAAGAACGCGGAACGCAAATATGTAGTGTTAAAGATTTAAATACAAATGAGTATCAAGTAAAAGTAAATGTTGAGAGTCAAATCTGTGTGGCACGGGTACAAACAGAAAGTAGAACTTATGTGGTAAAAGTTTTTGTAAGATAATAGATGAGCTTTCGTTAAATTTAGTTAGGGACAAGGAGAAATTCTAGTTCCTAACTAAACTATCAATGCTTCAAAGTAGCATAAGCCTATTGTGTTCTGTTTATTTATTTCTTATCTTTATATTTCCTCTCTAAAAAAATAAGAGGGAGGGCATTGGATCTTAAGGGCTACCAAATCTTTATAGAGTATATAGTGATATTGAAATATAATACCTTATGACCATGAAAAAAATCTACTCACCTAAATCTATCCTAATATTTATATTAGCGAATTTTTGCGCTGCAAGTATAAGTGCAGCTAATATTCCCATATCTATTTATAGTCCTGATTTTAGTTCATCGTATATTGATAATTGGACTCTTAATGGAAATAGTACTGTTATTGATAACCGTATGCGGTTGACTGATGATGTGACGAATCAGATTGGTACCATCTTCTGGACTAGTAAAATATGTAATGGAGATGGCATGAAGTTCAGTTCCTTCTTTACTTATGAAATTGATAAGACTAACTCTCAGGCTGATGGTATTGTGTTTATAATCCAGCAGTACTCTAATAATTTTGGAGAAGAGGGGGAAGGTATGGGTTATTTAAGCCTGCCCGGTAAATCTATTGCTGTAGAGTTTGATACATATCGAAACTTAAGCCAAGGAGACCCTGATAATGGACATATCGCAATTAATATCAATGGTTCTGTAGATCATGATGATAATGCTAGCTATATGGGACTTCCAAAATCTTCAATATTAATTGATGAAGATGATTTGTATGCCTTAGGGATTGATATAGTGGATGATGAGCAGACTAAATATGTATGGGTAGATTATGATGGGACTAATCTTCAGGTGAGAATTAGTAATACAGTAACAAGGCCAGCCACTGCAGTTATTGATATTGCATATGATTTAGTTTCATATTTTGAGGGTAAAAGTACTTTTTTTGGTTTTGGTTCTGCCACTGGAGCTAGTCATGAGAAACATTATATTGAGTCAGTTTATATTCAGAATAGATATGCCCCAATTGATCTCGAAAATTTTAGTTATGAACAAGGAGATTTTTCTACAGCTTCGGATACTACAGTAAGTATTTGTGAAGGGGCTAGTTATTCATTTAATGGGGAAGAATTTTCGGCAGATACAGTGGTTACCTTTAATTTTGTAAATGCAGTAGGTTGTGATAGTACTGCAAGCCTGATTCTAGATGTTGCTCCTACCGAAACTAGATGGACAGGCTTTGGTGCTGATGCTAATTGGGCCAATCCCAATAACTGGAACCCTAAACCGCCTACTGCATGTACCAATGTCACTATTCCCGATGTAGGAAATGGAGTTGAATACCCCGTAATTTCGGCTGGAGCCGCTTGTAAGAATATTACTTTCGAACCGGGTGGAGGAGTGCTTGGATTACAGTATCTAACTTATGAAAAAGCGTATGTGCAACTGAGCTTACAACGCAACAAATGGTATACGCTTACATCTCCATTGAAAAGTCAGTTCTCAGGTGATTATTATTTTGAAGGAGCTCCTCGTTCATATATGATGTTATTTGATGAAGTAAATCCTGATAAATTAGGGGATGGTGTGGTTGTAGGAAATTGGACTAGTCCATTTGTAAATATGATGGTGCCATTAACTCCTGGTATGGGATTTGGTTTTTGGGTGGATTCGGTAGAGTTTGATTTCCCTAATCCAATCATTGTAAATACCAACGATAAAATGGTTTATTTCCCAAGAGAGAGCGCTCCCGATGTTCTTTTGAATACAGTAACTCCATATAGCGGCATAACCGGAAAACTATATCCAACCATTGCCAAAACTTTACCTAGAGATGCCTCTGTTGCTTATAGGTTTGCTATGGAAAATGCAGAAGGGGTATTAGAAGATGTGCGAGTAAATATTAAGCCTGGACTAAACCTTATCGGTAATCCGTTGATGACACACTTGGACTTTGATGCATTGTATTTGAGCAATGAAGATAAAATTAGTAACAAAGTAAAATTCTGGAATGGAACTACATTTGTGACTTATATGTCAGGTTCAGAGATTTCGTCAGATATGAATCTTGATTATACTAAGATCCCTCCAATGCAAGCATTCTTTGTAGAAGGGAAACCTTTTATTGGTGAAGATACTCAACTTGATATAAATTTAGCTGAACACTTTGTAGCTGATACTGTAACTAAACTTCGAGCAGCTAAGGTGTTGCCAAAACAGCTGCTGCAGGTAAAAGCGTCCATAAATGATTTGGGAAGTTCAACAGTAGTAGCAAGACGCAGTGCTGCTACAAATGGTTATGATGATCAAGATGCATTCAAATTGTTTACTCAGTACAAAGAAGTGCCTGAGGTATACACTATTGCAGACTTTAGGTCATTAGACATAAATCAGTTTAGTAATCTGCCTTATATGGTTCCACTAGGAGTGCAATCATCCTCAGTTGGGTTTGTATTGCTTGAGTTTATTAATGCACAAAGCTTTGAAGGAATTGATGTAACTCTATTAAACACGATGACCGGAGAGCAACAAAATCTAAAAATGAACAATGCATATACATTATATAATGATGGAGTATTGTCAGACGGTAGTTTGTTTATCGAATTCCGAGAAGCAAATACAACTACTGAGATTGATGAAAATAACATGTGTTCAGGCAGATGTGTGTCAGTATATGCTGAGAATGGGACTGTATACGCAACCAGTCCGCCGGATGATAAAATTCTTAGATTTACTTTGTGGGAAGAACGCGGAACGCAAATATGTAGTGTAAAAGACTTGAATACAAATGAGTATCAAGTAAAAGTAAATGATGAGAGTCAAATCTGTGTGGCACGGGTACAAACAGAAAGTAGAACTTATGTGGTAAAAGTTATGGTAAAATAGGCTTATAATATTTTATAATTTTAGGTTGTTGTAAGGAAAAGGGACAAGGTAAATTCTTGTCCTTTTTTCTTGTTATTATAATTATAAGTTGTAGCGAAAAACATCATCTGATTGGGATAACCAAACACATTTTTTTGTACCTTTAATACTGTATTAAATAAAATAAGAGCGCTTATTAAAGCAGTCATGGTCGGAAGATTTTAATGGGAATAGTAAAGTCAAAGCAAGCTTTTTTAATAGCACGGTGCGGTGCACCTTATCTCTTGTTCTAAATATGACTTATACTAATAGAACGCTGCTATGCAGCTAAAGGTGCAGCGCACCATGCTATTGGTAGAAAAGGTTTTATGTATCGATATTTCTTTTAGGTACAGCGTACCGTGCTATTAAATTACTTATAATTTATTGGCAAATATTTTCTCCCGACCACGACTGCTTATTAAAGCCCATTAATTTTGTTTATATTATGTTTTAGACTTCATTTTTAGTGCCTCATGAAATGATTCCCAATTCGTTGAGATGAGTTCCATCCGACACTAATTTTTAAAATTAGAAACGGATGAAAAAAAGTCTACTCCTAATGATTTCTTTCCCCTTGAGCTGTATTATGCTTGCTCAAACTTCAGGGTTTATTGTAAAGTCTGCCGGTACAGGAGCGACAGGTTTAGACCCTGATGGTGATGGATATGTATCGTTAAAGACTAATGGACTACAAATCGGATTCACAAACCCTCCTAGCAGTGATTTGATTCAAAGCGAAATCCCTTATGCACCCATTGTAAAGAAAGATTCTGTAGCCGATTTATTACAAGGCTCGGATTGTTATTTTTCAGATCTTGTAGGAACAGATTGACTAATCAACATGCAATTCTTGCATACTTTGACGGAACAAATATTATGTTTCAACTCTTTGGTCGATGATGTTTCTGTGGCATTAAATGGTTTTGGTGCAATTAACTGGTATGATAGTCCTGAGGCACAGAACCCACTTAATCCATCAACATTTGCAGGAATGGATGTTACATTGTTTAACACCTCAACCGGTGAGCAACAAAATCTGAAATTTGATAATGATTATACATTCTATAGTGATGAACCTAATCTTGAAGGAATGTTGTTTATTGAATTTAGACAAGCTACTGTTACAGGTGTTCAAGATAATGAGGTATGCTATAGTGATTGTATATCTATTTATGCTAAAGAAAATCATGTATATGTTTACAGTTCACCAAATGAGAAAATTTTAAACCTTACTTTGTTGGAAGAATCAGGAATGCAACTTTATAGAAACTACAATATGAATACAAACAGTTTTGATATTCAGACAGAAACGGAATCAACCATTTTTGTTGCCTGAGTAGAAACGGATAAGAGAGTTTCTGCTGTTAAATTAGTCATGAAGTAGATTACTGAAAAGGGCTAATTTAGAACTATTACTATCTAATATTATTTAGAATCTTTGTTGATTAATATCTGTAAATAATTAATTTTGAGACATATTAAGTGCCAACTGAAATGAAACAACTTTTAAAGATAGCAGATTCATACACTATTCTGCTTTCTTCTCAACACTCATATTTGATGTCTTTGTATGATGCATTGGTGAGTTCCATTGAGAAAAAAGAAAGCAAAGTGTTTATTGATGAATTATTTGACCAAATGCTTGAGCAAGTAGAGGTTTATTATGAGACTACAGAAATACTTGCTCAGATAACTCTTCATGATGATTATTTAGAGTTAATGGATTCAAAAAAAGAAATTCTTGAAGGTTTATCTAATCTCAAGGATGAAATCTATAAGAAGAATAAGACATATCTTAGAGAGAAGATTTATCTTGTTCAGAAAGAGTTATGTGAGCATTTAAATAAAATGCAAAAAACATTAGATGTTATTAGTGATAAGCATCTTAAGGAAAAATTAATTTTACCTGAGGAAGATAAATTAGGTATTACTGTTATTGATTATCAGCATAACAAAATCATGGAGCTTATTGAAAAGTTGATAAAGATGACTGAGGATAAATATGATAGAGAGCAGGTAAATGATTCGTTTACTAAGCTTATTCATAAAACAAAACAACACTTTGCGTTTGAGGAGTTTTATTTTAAACAATATCACTATCCTAATTATGAGGAACATAAGCATGAACACAATGTTTTTATTAAAAATATGATTATCAATAAGAATAAGATTTATTCTGGTCTTTTTGCTATTAATGCTCATGATTATTTTATTCAAATAAAGAAAGATACTATTTCTCACATCGAAGTTCATGATACAAAGTATACAAGTTATATAATAGATAGGATTAAGTAAGGGATATATTAAAAAGAGGATGACAATTTTGCCATCCTCTTTTTTTGTCTTAGAAATTTTAAAAATGAAAAAAAATGTTATCTTTGAAACAATCAGACACTCAAATGCTTATTTGGTTGTTTGTAGAGCTTTGCTTGTCTTGAAAATCCTTCATTATTAATTTTTCATTCTTAATTTAAAACTATGGATGTAGAAATCTTATCTCGAATTCAGTTTGCATTAACGGTCTCGTTCCATTACATCTTTCCACCAATCAGTATTGGTTTAGGTCTGTTAATGGTAATTATGGAGGGTTTATATCTTAAAACCAAGAATCCTCAGTATGAAGTGTTAGCTAAGTTTTGGACCAAGATCTTTGCCATTACATTTACCGTTGGAGTGGCTACCGGGGTGGTGATGGAATTTGAGTTTGGAACGAACTGGGCAAGCTATTCCCGTTTTGTGGGTGATATTTTTGGTAGTCCCTTGGCTATTGAGGGCTTATTTGCTTTTGCAATTGAAAGCACCTTCTTAGGAGTGTTAGTCTTTGGTTGGCAAAAAACAAAACCAAGGACACACTTTATAGCAACGATAGGAGTATGGTTGGGTTCTATGATGTCAGCCATTTGGATAGTGGTAGCTAATAGCTGGCAACAAACGCCTGCCGGTTTTCAAGTAGTGGGTGAAGGCTTAAAAGTCCGCGCTGAAATCACTGATTTTTGGGCAATGGTGTTTAACCCATCCAGTGTAGATAGAATAATCCATGTATGGCAAGGAGCTTTCTTGACTGGAGCCTTTTTAGTGATGGCTGTACATGCATGGTATCTTTTAAAAAACCGTCATGTTGAGATTTCTAAGAAAGCATTTAAGATGTCATTATTGGTAGCTGTTGTAATCTCTTTATCACAATTAGTTTCAGGTCACAGTTCAGCAAATATTGTAGCAGAGCATCAGCCTGAAAAGTTAGCGGCAATGGAGGGACACTGGGATGCTGAAGCCCCTGCTGATATGTATCTGCTAGGTTGGGTAGACAAGGAAAATGAGAAAACCTATGGTATTGCTATTCCCGGTGGATTAAGTTTCTTAACTGATTTTGATTTTAACACACCTGTTACAGGTTTACAAGCTTTCAAGTTAGAAGATAGACCGGGGCCTGTAAATCTGGTTTTCCAATTTTATCACATTATGATAATCCTTGGAATGTTCTTTATTGGATTTACCTTACTACTATCTTTTCTTTGGTGGAGAGGAAAACTATTCAATAATAAATGGTTGTTATGGTTGACCGTATTTTCAGTTGGTCTTCCTCAGATAGCGAACCAAGTAGGCTGGTATGCTGCAGAGATTGGTCGTCAACCATGGATTGTATATAAATTACTTCGCACATCTGATGCCTTATCTAAAGTAGTAAGAGCAGAGCATGTTATTTTCTCAATCGTCTTATTCTCAATCATCTATTTGCTTTTAGGGTCAATTTATTTGTACCTAGTTCGCAAGCGAATCTTAATTGGACCGGAAGAGCAGGAGTGAGATCGTTAGAATGTGAGAAAGAGAGAAAAGAGTGAGAAGATGAATTTTTAATTCTTCATTATTAATTATTAATTTAAAGATTTATGTTTTTAACGATAGATTATCAAACATGGTGGCTGATTGCAACAGCGGTTTTATTGCTTGCATATGGAGTACTTGATGGATATGATTTAGGAGCTGGAGCTTGGCATCTTTTCCTAAAAAGCGAAGACGATAAACAACTGGCTATGAAAACCATTGCCCCCGTATGGGATGGAAACGAAGTTTTCCTTATAATTGGTGGAGGAGCCTTATTTGCCGGTTTTCCTGAAGTATACGCAACGCTGTTTTCGGCTATGTATGTGCCGTTTATGTTATTCTTATTATTCTTGATAGCTCGTGGTGTTTCCATCGAGTTTAGGAATAAAGAAGAAAACAAGACCTGGCGTAAATCCTTTGATATAGCTTACGGAGTATCAAGTGCGGTGTTGCCAATTTTGTTAGGAGTTGTAGTTGCCAATGTTTTGCAAGGAATGCCACTGAACGAGCAATTTGAATTTACAGGCTCATGGTTGAGCTTTTTAAATCCGTATGCATTATTGGTCGGGTTGATGTCATTAGCCTTTGCAATGGTGCACGGAGCCTCATATCTAATGCTTAAAACGGAAGGTGAACTTCAAGATAAAATTCATGGATTGCAACGCAAGGCTTTTAAAGTTTTCGTGTTACTTTTTGCCGGAGTGGTAATTTGGTCTATTATGATTCTTAATCCGGCTCATGAGCATAAAACTGCAATTTATGTCCTTTTGATAGTAATAGTTGCAGCTGTAGCAATTTTGGCTCAAGCAGTATATAAGAAATTGCCAAAGTGTAGTTTTATTCGTAGCACGCTGGCTTTATTGTTGGCAGGAGTGTTGGCATTAGTGAAACTTTATCCGGTGATTATTCCTTCAACAGTTGACCCTGAGTTTAATTCAATGACAATCTATAATGCGTGTGCTTCGCAAAAAACTTTTGAAGTTATGTTGATAGTTGCAGCTATTGGAGTTCCTTTGATGATTTGTTATGTGATATTTGCATATCGCGTTTTCTGGGGAAAAGTAAAGAAAGAAGATGCGGGGTATTAGTTAATAATGAAGAATTAAGAATGTATCGTCTCGATAGCATAGTGAGCGGATGACTTTGTTATCCGCTCTTTTTGTTTTTCAAACTTCTCCTATTCTTTCAGGTATTATGGCTAAAAAGGTGCGTAGCACCGCTCTCTGTGTAGAGAAATGATGAATGGGAAAGCAAAGCTGCATAGCAGCGCTCTATTATAATTTGAATTTATAGCACGGTGCTCTGCACCTCAGGTTTTGTTTGTAGTTCTATAAGCTACAAAGAGGACGCTGCTCTGCAGCTAAAGAAATTTGAAATCGCGATAAGTTAGACTTGAGTTTTTGTTTCATTGCCGTCGGTTTTAACCGATGGATTATAGTATGTAATGAGATTAAATGGACTTTAGTCCAAATTTTTTAGACCTCCCCCAGTCTCCTCCTCATGTTTAATCTTTATACGCATTTTTTCCACCCCCAAGCCCCTAAAGGGGGCTTTGTTGTTTTGAATACATTGTTATTTGTAATTTTATGCTCCCGTTATAAATATCAAAATACAACCAAAAACACTAAGGCTTGGATTAACCAAAGCCCCCTTTAGGTGGTTGGGGGTGGAATTCTACGAAAATTACTTATTGTTTTTATTTGTGTATAAAGATAAGTCCATAAGGAGGGGGAGAATTACCTATTCTTTAGCCTACTCTAATCTGGGGAGGTCATATTTTCTTGTTTCTTAATCTTTTGAGTATTATCAAAGTCCCCTTTAGGGGAACCGAAGGTCATGACCAACGGGAATAATTAGGGGTGGATGTTTATCTTTAAAACAACATCTCCGCAAAAGGAATCAACAAAGCCGTCATAACTCCCATGATACCGATAGCGAGTCCGCTTATTGCACCTTCAATTGCACCCATTTCCATTGCACGGGCTGTGCCTAATGCGTGTGAAGCTGAACCCATAGCTAACCCTTGAGCAACTTTACTTTTTACCCCAATTTTTCTTAAAACAACCGGACCTACCAGTCCGCCAAAAATTCCACAGATAGCGACAAAAGCTGCAGCTAAGGCAGGAACGCCGCCATGCTCACCGGCTAAGCTCATTGCAATTGGTGTTGTTACTGACTTTGGTGCTATAGATGCTACAAGCATATGGTCGGCTCCCAATAATTTGGCAATTCCTACCACCGAGCCTATTCCTACCAAACTTCCTACAAAGACTGCTGTAAGGATAGAAGTCACATTCCCTTTAATATGCTCGATTTGATCGTATAATACATAACCAAGAGCAACCACACTTGGTCCCAACATAAAGTTTAAGATACGCGTTTTTTCGTAGAAGGTTTGGTAATCAATATCGGTGATTTTTAAAAACGGAATTATAATAACAATGGAAATTATCAGTGGTTGAATCAGACTGATTTTTGTCTTTTTATAAAGATAAACACCCAACAAAAAGCTTCCCATGCTAAGGGCTAATAAGAATGCTTCTGTTGTGATAAACGGGCGGATGCTTTCAATGAAATTATTCATTTTCACCTCCTTTTTTTTCACTGCGTTTTGACAATTGCTCTTGTGTAATGGCCACAGTTGCAATTACTAAGATGGTGCTAACAGTGATTGCTCCGACAATTGCTATAAAGTTTTGTGCTACTAGCGTTCCGTAAGTCATTAGTCCAACCCCAGCAGGTACAAAAAAAACTGCCATATTTTTTGTGATTACTGTGGCGGCATCTTTTACATAACTTGGGTTAAGTATTTTGAAAAGTAAACTAAGGAAAAGTAAGATCATTCCAATCACACTTCCCGGCATAAAACCACCGATAAAATGGCTGACTAATTCCCCAAGAAAGTAGTACAACAGTATAAAAAATAGGCCTTTAATCATCTCTAAATATTTGAATACAAAGTTATATGAAAAAAATAAGCCTTTACCAATAATATTTGGCAAAGGCTTATTAATAGCGAAAGAAACAGTGTTTAACTTCTGTATTTTATAAAACGAGCACTTACGAAAACATAGAATGCGATAGCTAGTGATAAACTGGCTATAATAACTCCTTGAATAATTGAGCTTGGGACAAATGCTTTGTACAAGAATGCTCCTAAAACGGCGTACCCAACAAATGGACAGATAAACGCCCAAAGAGTCACATAATACTCTTTTTTAAAGAAGTCTTTCTTAAAGTAATTCTTAAGCATTGTAAGTCCAAATGCAAAATACCAAGTTTGGAATGCAAATGGGACTAATATTGCTAGCGTAAAGAACCAATCTAAGTGGAATTCAAAATGTTTCTCCATGTAGTGTCCCATGCGGAATACTGAAATTGCATATATGGTTGTAATAGGAATTACAATTAGAAAACTCGGTAAAAATTGTCTTTCCGGTAAGCCTTTCATTTCGAAGTGGCTTTTGAAAATAGAGAATAATTTTACCAAGAATAGGAAGAATCCCATTACCCCCGATGTAGTTGACATAAATGCTGCGATATGAGCAATTTCCGGTGCTTTTGCCAAGGCAGCAATCCCTGTTCCGGCTACCGTTACCATTCCTAATGCGAACGGGTGAAGTAACCACCCGAAGCTGATTTTATCCACATCAAATTCCTTTTCAAAGGCTGTTTTTAACAGCTTTATTTCGGTTGACATTAATGCCAACCATAATATTCCCCATGCAATAAGTGCAGGTAGCATTAGTGCTTGGAAATTATTATAAAACAAAGGAGTAAAGAATCGAATAACTCCGATGAATACATTGAAAGTCATTGCAATACTTGTAAATAGAGCTAAAATACTTGTGTTTCTTTGCGGGTCACCAATGTATTCTTTGTAGTCGGTTGATTTTTTCCACTTGAAGAAATCAGCTAGAAACTTAAATGTTAGAGCAAAATGTAATAGTCCAAAAATTACCATCACAGCCATCATCACACCAAATATTGCCGTGTTTCCTGTTTTTCCCCCAATTTCTAATAGCTGAGGTAGCGTGACCAAACCTTTTGGATGTTCAAGAATGTACTGAAAGTATACGAACGGTCCAACTGCAATCCCTCCGGCACCTAGTGACGCAAGAAATACTAAAGGATTAAAACTTTTTTTCATCATTATTTTATTTTAGTTGTTATTTTTTAGTTTTTGTTTGAGTTAAATAGCTCCGGTGTGAATTGTAAGCTAATCCATCCAAATAGGTTTGTCCCCATATCATCAGGATTCATTTTTTTAATCTCATATAATTCATCAGTTGGATTTAGATAAGAAACACCAAGCGCAAATTTCACATCCGAGTTTAAATTATAGTTGTAAGATGCATCAAGTTCCCATCCTAAATATTTATCCATTGCTACAAAGTTTGTAGTTGTGCTTGTAGAAGCTGCATAGTCATTAGATAGCATGAATGTGTGCAAGTCTGCCTTAACGCTGCTCTTTTTATTTGCTTTATATACAACGCTTGCATTGATGTCTTGTAAGCCCCCTTTATCCCAAGGTTTACCCATCATTAGAAACTGGTTCATGCTTCCGTTGTATTTGTAACGAGCGCCATATAGGATGTCAAAAGTGTGATCAGTTTTTGTGTAATCAGCATCTGTATTTGACGCATCTTCACCTGAGAAGAAGTCATATCCAGCTCCAATTGTAAGCTTTTGTGTAGCCGGATATTTTACCGATGCCGTTACGAAGTATGCTGAAACATCCATTCCTGTTGCGTTTTCTCCGGTTTGGTAGTATCCTTCCAAATGTGTTTTAAGTTTCCCCAATGAGGTGTTATAGTTTATCCCCATGGTGTACATTTGGTGAATGTTATTAGCCTCATTCGCATCGTTCATTCCACTGGCAAGGATTAATGCTGAGATATTTGATTTTTTAGAAAGCTCATTTTTTGCATACACAAAGTTTAAAGTTTGAATCCTGTTTTTGTCTGATGGGAATTCAAGGTCAAATTGATTTTCAGCTGTGTTATTCAAGCTTAATCCCAAATCAAATTGCCAGTTTCCTTTTAAGTATGATAGCAAGGCTGCATCATAAAATAATCCTGCTTGCGCCCAGTCTCGGCCCGATAATAGACGCTGTTCATCATATGCAAATTCTTGACGCCCAACTTTAATGAATGCACTATCCGTAAAATTGTATTTCATCCATGCTTCTGATGCCATTAAGCTACCACTATCTCCAAAAGCTCCAGTTGCTGAGTAGATATCATCTTCACCCCACACCCTTACATCCTGAATGCCAAACTTCATAGAGATTTTTTCCTTAGCAAAAGAAAAATTGATTCTGCTTCGTTGGCTTACAAAACTTGCTGCCGTGCTGTTTTCTAGTGCAGGTGTGATGTAACCGTTTCTCACTTCACCTCTCGTTCTGAAATTTGCATCTACTTTAAATTGAGCAAAAGCCCCTGTCATGATTAACAGACCAAGTGCAGAAAAAACTAATTTTCTCATAATCTTTAATAATTAAGTTTTATATTTGATTGTTTTTATAAACAAAGTTTGACATTGTCAATATTTGACAGATGCAAATATATGGCGTTTTTCTTAGCTTTGTATCCAAAGGCTTAGAAAAAATGTTAAAAAACATATATTAAATTTATAATATGCAGGATATCAATTTGTTAGAGGTTTTATCTAATTTGCGTAGAAAATGTACGCAGAAAGACAATGAATTAATAGAGCGTTTAGGAATCACAATGGCTGAGTTTCAGTTGTTTTTAGCCTCATTATATGTAGATAGTTTAGATTCTTCGAGTTTAGCTAATCAAATGGGAGTATCAGTCTCTCGAATCAGCCGTTTGATAGATAAATTAGTGCAGAACGAGTTCTTAAATCGTGTGCATAGCGAAACAGATAGGCGTTCGCTAGTGCTTTCATTTACTGCTAAGGGAGAAGCACTTATAGAAGAAATAAAGAAGCACCGTGCTGAATGTGAAATCAGAATTAAACAAGATTTGTCTCCTGAATTACAAGAAGAGTTGAGAGAGAACTTACTTTACCTAATTGAAAAAATGTAAACTTATGTGGCAATTATTTATAGGCAGTCTTGCCCTTAGTGTTATTCACGCACTTATCCCCAATCACTGGCTTCCGCTTATTGCAATCTCAAAAGCAGAAAACTGGAAAATGCGCGAAAGCATGATTGCAACCTTTATTACTGCCTTTTTTCATCTTATAAGTACGATATTAATAGGAGTAATTGTTGGTTATGTTGGTGTTCAGGTTTTTGAGAAATTTGAGCATGCTTCGCATGTTATTGCACCTGTAATACTGTTTCTCTTTGGTTTGGTTTACATTATTATTGACCTTAGAGGAAAACAATATCATCATCATGATGTGGAAATCAAAAATAAAAAATCAAAAGCAGCAATCATAGCTTCATTAGCTATTGGGATGTTTTTTTCTCCCTGTTTAGAGTTGGAGGCATATTACTTACAAGCGGCTAATTTTGGTTTTACTGGAATTTTTACCGTATCATTCGTTTACCTTACCGTGACTTTAGTTTTAATAATGGCATTAGTCTATTTGGGTATAAAGGGAATCAGTCATTTTAAAGCAAAATATTTGGAACATCATGCGAAACTTATTTCAGGTATTGTTCTGATTATTCTATCTTTAATAGGTTTTTTTGGTGAGATTCACCATTAATCTGTTAAATTCATCTTATCTTTACACCTCATTTTTAAATAAATAAAAAATTATGTCAACTCAATTTTCTTCTAATCCTCCATTCAAAGTGGCGGACATAAATTTAGCCGAATACGGTCGTAAAGAACTTGATTTAGCAGAAATCGAAATGCCTGGTCTTATGGCTTTGCGTGAAGAGTACGCAGGTCAAAAACCTTTAGCGGGAGCTAAGATTATGGGTTCACTACATATGACAGTTCAAACTGCAATCCTAATCGAGACTTTAGTGGAATTGGGTGCTGATGTTCGTTGGGTATCATGTAATATATTCTCAACACAAGATCATGCCGCTGCAGCAGTTGTTGTTGGTAAAAAAGGAACTGTAGATGCTCCTGCAGGTGTACCTGTTTACGCTTGGAAAGGTGAAACATTAGAAGAATACTGGTGGTGTACAGAACAAGCTTTGACATGGCCTGATGGTTCAGGTCCAAACTTGATTCTTGACGATGGTGGTGATGCTACTATGTTAGTGGTTAAAGGTGCTGAGTTTGAAGCTGCCGGTAGAGTGCCTGAGTTTGACGAAAATATACATTCAGAAGAAGAAGGTGTATTCTTAGCATTATGTAGAAAAACTATTGCTGAGAATCCTAATGGATGGACAACTAAGCGTGATGCTATCAAAGGTGTTTCTGAAGAAACAACTACTGGAGTTCACCGTTTATATCAACTTGCAGAAGCAGGAAAACTTCCTTTCCCTGCTATCAATGTAAATGATTCAGTAACAAAATCAAAATTCGATAACTTGTATGGCTGTCGTCATTCATTAACTGACGGTATCATGCGTGCGTCTGATGTGATGCTTGCAGGAAAAGTTGCAGTAATTTGTGGTTATGGTGATGTTGGTAAAGGTTGTGCTCAGTCATTAAAAGGACAAGGAGCTCGTGTTATTGTTACAGAAATTGACCCAATCTGTGCGCTTCAAGCTGCCATGGAAGGATACCAAGTGTTAACTGTAGAAGACACGCTTGAATATGCTGATATTTATGTAACTACTACAGGGGATAAAGATATTATCACAGCTGACCATATGAGCAAAATGAAAGATATGGCTATTGTAGGTAATATTGGTCACTTTGATAACGAGATCCAAATGGCTCAGTTAGCAAAGGTTCCGGGTATTGTTAGAACTAACATCAAACCTCAATATGATAAATGGACTTTTGCTGATGGACATTCAGTGTTAATTCTAGCTGAAGGTCGTCTTCTTAACTTAGGTTGTGCTACAGGTCACCCAAGTTTTGTGATGTCAGCATCATTTACAAACCAAACTCTTGCTCAAATTGAGTTACATACAAATGCTGATAAATATGAGAATGATGTGTATACATTGCCTAAATTATTAGATGAGAAAGTGGCTCGTTTACACCTTGATAAATTAGGTGTTAAATTGACAACATTAACTCAAAGTCAAGCAGATTATTTAGGAATACCTGTTGAAGGTCCATATAAACCAGATCATTACAGATATTAATCTGAATAGATATTTCAAAAAAGCTCATTCCAACGAAGGAATGAGCTTTTTTTATATGTTTTTCCTGAGAAAATGCCTTCTTAAAGTAGATATTTGTTACATTTGCGCAACTAAAGCGGTTTGTAGCTCAGTTGGTAGAGCAACTGACTCTTAATCAGTGGGTCCAGGGTTCGACTCCCTGCAGACCGACAATAAAAAAGGAACAATAGTAATATTGTTCCTTTTTTAGTTTTATTTTTTAAACAGATAATACTGTTTTACATAACTACAAGGCTTTCCCTCTTTAGTGATTCCTTCCAGCACAAAGTTATAGTTTGATTCTCTGTCGGCAGTGTAGAAACTAAATGAGACTTCACCTTTTTTATTAGTTTTTAGCTTTGGTTCCCAAGCTAAAGTACTACGCCAATCCGGTAGAGGATTCTCTTTCACAGATGGGACATCGTATTTTGGTTGATAGAATTCGTAGTTTCTAGCATATCCTAACGGCATAACTGTGATAATATTTATAGGTGTAGGCTTAGTGTATAAGCTTCTTCCTTTTTTGAAATTAAGCACAACTAGGTATTGCCCTAGTGGATCAGAAGAATCATTATAATTGTTTATTTTTAGTAAATGAACAGAAAGTAAACTGGAAACATCTAGCCCTTGTACTTCATTATAGGTATAAATACTTTCGTCCCAAGCAAATTTTGGTCCTGGTTCATCTATATCTTTTCCATTTTCATCTGCATACATTCTTTGCTCAAAGTTTCTTCCCCTATAATTTTCATTCCATGCGTTTAATCCGGGTAATGCCTGAACAACTGCACTGAATGGTTGACCATATAGACTTTCTAACTTTTTCCCTGAAAGTACATATTCTTCAGAGCTAAATATATATTGAGCATCTGTCACTAATTTAGGTTCAGCATCAGCATGAGCAATTACTTCTACATCTTTTAAATTAAAGTTCATCATCCCGTTTTCATTGACATACTTAAAGTTGGCAGCTTCCAGCTGTTTTGCAGAAATTTTGCTTCCTTCATCAGGCTTAATTTGTTCTTCAATTATAGGAGGGAAGCTGTCTTTATCTACTTCAATTTCAACAGCATCTTTTAATAAGCCTTTTTTCTGTTTTGCAGTGATAGTAAACTGCGTGCTGTCAGGGAACAAGAATCCATCAAAGGTAAATCGTCCATTAGGATTCGTTTCAGTGCTTTGGAAAAATCCAATTTTAGGGCCAAGGATTGTTACAGGCACTCCACCTTTTTTAATGTTAAGTAGCCCAGCTCCACAAACTCCTGTGATGCTTTGGCCTTTTTCAAGATAGAAGGGCGGATTTCCTGTTTCTCCTTTTAATGCTTTGGATGTATCAAATCGTTTCCAGCCTTGAGTTTGCATAAGCATGTCTAAGGCTTCATCTGCTTGCAGGTAATTGGGGTCAAAATACAAGTTTGGTTTTTCAATATATCCTTTCAAATCAGAGCTTAAAAGTAGATAGTTGATGATGTTTTCCGATGTTGGGTCTATTTGTACATCGCTGCCATCAGTAGTTGCAAGAGCAAAACTTCCTTCTACAGGTTTTCCCTTTTTATCGGTAATTTTTAGGGTGCAATTAACCTTTTCACGCTTGTCATATACGGTGCTGTCAAAGCTTAATTCTACTTCAGGTAGATTTCTTGGTTTTACAAAAACAAGTCGTTCCGAAATCGGTTCTCCAGTCTTGTTAAGAAGTAAGAATGTATTTATTCCCGAGTTTAGTTCCTCGGGGTCAAAGCTCACTACTTTTTGAGCAGAGATTGTTTTATTGCAGAAAATATCCCCACGACAATGTCCTAATAATGTATATGAAGAAATGGAGTCGGTTGATCTTATCGCTACAAATATTTTATTTTTTCTAGCGTTGACACTCAATGAAGGTGTAATTTCTGCTTTTGGTAAATCAAAGCGTTTTTCTTCACCTTGTTTGTTTTTTACTAAAGCATAAAGTTGTTTGCTGGAATCTGTTTCAACGCAAAATTTTCCCATACCGAGATGAGTGCTTTTAAATTCCGAAACCTTCTTGTTTTCAGAATCGTAGATTATGCCACTAACCTCCGTTGAAAAGCCATTTTTTTGAATTGCTTTGAAGCTGATGCAGTTCATGACTCCTGTAACTAGATTTCCACCTTCGGGGAAAAATTGCACATCAAAATCAGTGTTGGCAGGGAGTATGTAGTTTCGCTCATAATTACTCATGTTTTCTGCGTAATTCACATGAATAAATGGTTTGCTGATGTCTATCTGTTTTGGGTTATACTCGATCTGAATTTCTCCTTGAGAGTTTGTAGTCAGAGTCTTTTCTCTTTTGTTTTTACCGGATACATTTAGATAGTAGTCAATTTTTTTCGAGCTAAGAGGACTGCCTTTTTGCTCAAATCGGATAGTTGCCAAAGCCTTTTTGTCATCTAAGACCTCGTAGCTTATGCTTGAAGTCACTTGGCTGGTTATGCTATTTCCAATGTAGACTTTCTTTTTAAAGAAGTAATCTACACCTGCATTTTGCATCCAGCTTGTGTATGCGCGAATGGTGTATAAACCTTCAGGCATGGTTTCATCTAAAAACAGACTGCCGGAAAATGCTTCTGATTCTGGGATTTTTACTCTTTTTATTAGCGTATCGACGCTATTGATAAGCTCCACATAAATAGCAGAACTTTGAGAGTTTTCTAGGTGAGTCATTGCATCTATTAAGAAGGCTCGGAACCAAATTCGTTCTCCTACTACATAGCTAGGTTTATCTAGTTGTAGATAGATTTTTTCCTGAGGAAGAGTTTTAAATTTTATTGGTTGTGAGGAACTGGGTTGTGATTTCCCCAAAGCACAGTTTGCAAGAAGAATGCTAATTGCAAACAGAGTTTTAATTGCGTGATGCATGCATGTTGAATGTGAATGTTGTTATTTACTTTTCTATAGTATGAACAGCATCTTTGTAGAATAACATGCGTTTGCTTTCGTATCGACACGGTACGCCTTCAGCGCTTAAGCCTTCTACAACTATGTTGTAAACAGTTAGTTTATCAGCCATGTAAAATGAGAAAAGACCTTTTCCGGTAGCCCCGGTTCTTACATCCGGAACAAAAGTAATGGTACTTCTAATATCCGGAAGAGGTTTATTTCTTACGCTAAAGTACTCATATTTTGGTTCGTAAAAAAGAATATTTGAAGTATAACCAACCGGGATTGTAGTTGCTACCTTTTGCTTATTTGTTGATTCTGCAACAGGGTTCTCATCCTTAAATACCAACGCCACCATTGTATTTGAAAGTTCATCGGTTGAGCTCGGGTTGAATGATTTCATTACTTGTACTGATTCAAGATTTTTTACATCTACATTTTTTAATTCTTGATAAGAATAGATGTTTCCATCGATAGAAAATCGTAATCCATTGATTTTATCCGTATGTGATGTTTCGTCATTAAATGCATTGTTCGGAGCTTGCCAGCCATCAAGTGATGGAATGTTTCTTAAGAGTTCAGATAAGTTTTCTCCTTCCATTGATTCTAACTGTTTGCCTTCAATGACATACTCCTCATCACTGTATTGATATTTCGGATCAAGTGTTTCTTCTTCCGGTTTTTCAGGAGTGTATGCCAGTAGACCTCTCGTTCTTGAGCGAATGCTACGAGTTCCATTTTCCGTGAAATATTTATCATTGGCAGCCAAAAGATATGTGTCTGTGATAGGTGTAACTCCGGCATCTGGGAAAAAGCTTTCTTTTACTTCTGGAAGCAGCGGTGACTGAATGTCAAACTTTAAATCAGGGCTTAAATTATCTCCTCTGGCTTGTAGCGTAAAACTTGTGTTTTCAGGGAATGAAAGATTTTTGAAGAAGAAATATCCTTCTGCATTTGTTTGTGTCGTTTTGAAGTAGTCAATTGTTGGGGCAAAAATATTGACTTGGAGATTTGATAATGGCATATTGGCATCTCCTCCTTGATTTACCTGTCCACTTACTTCGTAGCTTTGTTCCATGTCGTGCTCAGGCACATCAATTTCTCCTTTAGCTGCTTTTGCAATGTCAAATCTCCTCCAACCTTGGGTCATCATCAATAAATCCAGCCCTTCATTGGCATATTCATATTTTGGATTAAAATATAATCCAGGTTTCTCAATATATCCTTTCAGATCGCTGGTGAGGAGTAAATCTGAGTAAATATCTCCGGCTAAGGTGTCTCCTTCTACTACTGCTGCATCTGTTATTGCAACTGAAAAAGTTCCGTTTTCAACGGGTTTTCCATGTGCATCTCTAACATTAAGCACGCAGTTAACTTTTTCGCGTTTTGTATTTACCGGATTATAATAATCAATCCATATATTGTTGTATTCTTTTTGTCTAACAAAAATTAATCGTTCCGAAATACATTCCCCTTTTTTATCCAATAATGCAAAGTGTGCAATTCCTGAACCGTCAATTTCCTTTGTGTCAAACATCACAGCAGGAGTAAGTCCGCTAATTGGTTCGTTGTAAAATACCTTGCCACGGATATGCGCCAAAAGTCGTAAAGAGTCATCTACCATTCTCCCTTTAACCGATTTGACATTTACCAGTATGAAATTATATTTCTGAACTGCCGCTAATGCATATCCTTCTTTTTTCGGGATAGGTAGTTCCAGTCTTTTTTCTTCTCCTTTTTTAGTGCGTACAATAACATGGTATTTATGCATGTCGTCAGGGTAGAAACTGAATTTCCCCATTCCTAAATGTACACTTTTGAAACTGCTTATCTTTTTGTCTTCATCATCATATAATGCTCCTTTTACATCGACCCCAAGTCCGTCGGATCCAATTGCTTTATAAGCCACAGTGTTTGTCATACCGGCAATTATTTCACCGCCTTCAGGAAATAGTTGTACATCATATTCGTTTTTACGCGGGACAGTATAGGTTCTTGTGTAGATATTTGTAGAATCGATGTATTCAACGGTGATAGTTGGTCTTTTCCCTTTTTGTTTGTGGGCTTTATAATCGATATAAATCAAGCCGTTTGGGCTAGTAATTTCAGTTTTCTTTTTAATCTTTTTCTTACCTCTGTCTATGTAGTAAGTGATTTCTTTTCCCGAAAATGGAGCGTTATTCTGTATAAATTTAATCTCAGCCATTCCTTTTTTCTCTGTTTGAAAAGGATAACTGATTTCTGATTTTATCTGACTCGAAAGACTGTTCCCAATAAAGAATTGACGGTAGTAAAAAAAGTCGGGGGAGGAATTTTGCATCCAGTTAGTGTATGCACGAACTCGGTAAATGCCTTCCGGAATAAGTTCTTTGAGCAAAAAGCTTCCGTAGTATGAGCCTCCAAGACATTGAATTTTCTTTCTGCTGATAATGGAGTCTTGAGAGTTTATTAATTCAACATAAATAGGAGTATAAGTTGAATCTTGAGTATATTTATTTGCATCAATGAGGTAAACTCTAAACCACATGCGTTCTCCTGCAGCATAATATGGTTTGTCAAAATGCAGATAGAGCTTTTGTTGGTAAGGAGTTTTAAGTTGAGCTAGCGAGTCCCAGTTTTCAATTTTAGCCGTAACAGATTGAGCCGTTGTTTGTGTCAAAATCAACGCCCAAAAAGAAAGAATAAAAAGTAAACGAGAGTATTGTTTATTCATCATCAATCCGTTATCTGTAAAACAAAAGTATTAAATTCAAGCGTATTCACAAGGCTCATTTTATATTCTTTCAGCTTATATTCTTCATATATGAGTTGATTTTATACCTTTGATAAAAATTTATCATTAAAAACTTTAAAGAAAATTTATGATACCACCGTATTTAAAACCAGGTGATAAAGTTGCTATTGTTTCTCCGGCAGGAGCAGTTGAGAAGAAATTTATTGACGGAGCAGTTGAAGTTATATCTAGTTGGAAACTGATTCCGGTTATTGGTGAATATGCTTATGGACAGGACGGAAGGTATTCCGGTACAGTTGAACAGAGACTTTCTGATCTTCAGGCTGCAATTGACGATGATGATGTAAAAGCAATTTTATGTGCAAGAGGAGGTTATGGGACAGTGCATGTTGTAGATATGTTAGATTTAACTTCTTTCGAAATTCATCCAAAATGGATACTTGGTTTTAGTGATATCACTGCATTACATAGTGCAGCTGCTTCAATTGAAGTAGTGTCTTTACATTCTATTATGGCCAGGCACCTGACTGAGTTACCTGCCGACTCTCAACCTGTACTGATGATGCATGATATTTTGTTCGGACAAAGCTTGCCGGATTATGTTGGTGATCCTCATGAATTAAATCGTAAAGGGAAAACTGAAGGTGTAATTGTAGGTGGTAATCTTTCAGTTTTGTTTGGTTTGAGAGGAACACATTTTGACCTAGATACTTACGAAAAGATTCTTTTTATCGAGGATATTGCTGAAAAACCGTATCATATTGATCGTATGATGCAGAACCTTAAAATGGGTGGTGTGCTTGAGCATCTAAATGGATTAATAGTAGGTCAATTTACAGAAATAGAAGAAGATTCAGGCATGGGAAAAACTGTATATGAGATAATTGCTGATGCTGTGTCAGAGTATGATTATCCGGTTTGCTTTAATTTTCCTGCCGGACATATTGATCAAAATATTCCTTTATTGCTTGGTGCTGAAATTACATTTACTGTTGATGATGATCAAATAGAAGTTAAGTATTAAGCTATAGTTAGATATGAAAAAAGGGTCGTGAATTTCACGACCCTTTTTTGTTTGTATAAGGAATGATTATTTTCCTAGAGAGTAAACGATACCTACATTGATACCTAAAGCAGAGATTGCATCTTCTTCAGCCATAATGTAGTTATATTTAAGATTTACATCTAAAGCTAAAGCATCTGAAAATTCATATTCGCAACCTACTACTGGAGCAAGACCAAAGTAAGACTCTGATTCATCAATGTCGCCGCTTATGCCATATCCATAGTCAAATGAATATTTGAATGACATCATATATACACCTAAATCAGCTCCAGCGTATGGTTTAAAACCTTCAGTGCCAAAATAGTATGTGAAGTTTCCAGTAATTGGTGTTAAAGCATTTTCATAACCTTCAATTTCTTCACCCATTTTGTAGTACCCGATGTTTAATCCCGCTGCCATTTGGTCATTAATCATGTATTTACCAACAATGCTTCCCCCAAATCCTGTACTTGCAACATCTGCAAAATCACCCATTGGCATCATAGCTCCACCATTAAAACCGATTTTGATTTGTGCTGAAGCAGCAACTGATAAGAAAGTTAGTGCAGCTAAAACTGCGATTCTTTTAATTGTTTTCATGTTCATTAATTTGTTTTTGTTAAATATTGAGAAAGATTTTTTTATAATATATACTCACATTTTGTTTGATATAAACCATACAAAAAGTTACAGTATTTTGTCTATTTTTTAGCAAAAATATGATTTTGTTAAGTCTAATTTTATTTAAAAAACATAAAGTTATTAACAATTGATGTACATCAATTAAAATCTTTAAATTCTGATATTTATGTAAATATGGGATTTTAAAAATCTCAAACAATTAAAAATCTATGAAGATTACATAAATAAAAAGCAACATCATTATCCTATCTACTATGATTGGCTTAAAGAATCCCAAGTTATTATTACAATGATGTTCCATATTGTTTTTAATTAATCACTAATTTTGTTTGAAAGTTTGAGTGTTATGGAGAATGTGAAGCTTAAATATATTTTACTATTAACTTTTTGTATACATATGTCTTTTTTGAGTGCCAGTAAGATGTTTAAACTAGAAGATGTTACCCCGGGAGGGAAAAGTCAAGAGAAATTTATTCCTCAAGATTTTGGACAACTACAGTGGGGAGGTGACACTCTGTTATATGTGAAAGGAAATAGCGTCTTTTCTTTAAAACCGCTGACTCAGAAAGAAAATGAACTGATTTCATTGGATGAGCTAAATCAGATTTTTAAAGAAAATCATCTTCCAAAACAAAAGAAAATCCCTGTGTTTTCTGTCCCAAATAAACCGTCAATTATCAACTTTAAACTCAAAACAGAGCTAGTAAGTATTGACATAAAAAAGAAGAAGATTGTCTCTGAGTTTAAGTTTGTGAAAGGCGGGAAGACCTTTGATTACTCAAAAGAAAAGAATTTATATGCTTATACAGTTGGCAATGCTCTTAGGGTAGGGAATGAAAATGACGATAAAGAAATTGCATCGGATTCTTCAGAGTATGTGTTTTACGGACAAGCAGCTCATCGCAATGAATTTGGTATTCAAAAAGGAACTTATTGGAGCCCAAAGGGAAATTATTTAGCTTTTTATAAAGTAGATGAGAGTCAAATCAAAGATTATGAATTAATTGATAATAGTAAAGCGCCTGCTGTACCAAAGAATATCAAATATCCCGATGCAGGTACAAATGGTCAGGATGTGAAAGTTGGGATTTATTCGGTGAAAACTGGGAAAATTGTCTATTTGCCAACGGGATTGCCAACGGATAGATATTTGACTTGCTTAACTTGGTCACCTGATGAGAAAGAAGTGTATTTGGCTGAAGTGAATAGAGCACAAGATAGTTGTGTGCTTAAAGCATACGATATTAAGTCGATGGTCGTTCGTGATATCTTTACAGAAACATCTGCAACATACATTGAACCTGAGAATCCACTTTTATTTGTTAATGAATCTACATTTATTTGGCAAAGTGAGAGAACTGGTCATAACCATCTGTATTTGTACAATACACAAGGCAATTTGTTGAAAGCCCTGACTGCCGGCGACTGGGATGTGTTACAGCTAAATGGTTTCAATGAAAAAACGCAGCAGCTAATTATTAGCACTACTGAAGATGGGGCGTTGAATAAAACAATCTATACGCTGAATATTGAAACCGCAAAAAGGGAACTAGTTTCTTTTTCAGAAGGGCAACATGCTATTCAAGTTTCTAACAACGCAAGGTTTATTGTAGATAATTATTCATCGATTATAATTCCAAGAAAGATTGATTTGATAGATATCGAAAGTGGCACAAGGATAAATCTTTTATCAGCCGAAAATCCTTATGAAAAATATGCAATGCCGGAAGTGCAATACGGAACAATAAAGGCAGCAGATGGTTTAACAGATTTACATTACCGTTTGACACTGCCGGTGTCATTTGATAGCACCAAGAAATATCCCGCAATTGTTCATGTGTATGGTGGCCCTCATGTGCAAATGGTTCAGAATGCATGGCTAGGCGGTTCTCGTGGTTGGGAACTGTATATGGCACAACAAGGTTTTGTTATGTTTACGCTAGATAATCGTGGTTCCATGAATCGAGGTCAAGCTTTTGAGGAAACAATTTATAAAAATATCGGAAAAGCTCCTTTTGATGACCAAATGAAAGGCGTGGAGTTTTTGAAAGCTTTGTCTTATGTAGATACAACTAGAATGGGCGTTTATGGATGGAGCTTCGGAGGATTTATGAGTACACAGTTAATGTGTAAATCTCCAAAAACTTTTAAGGCAGGGGTTGCCGGTGGGTCTGTTATTGACTGGCGAAATTATGAGGTGATGTATGGTGAGCGTTATATGCAAAAACCACAAGAAAACCCTGATGGATACGCAGAAAATGATTTAACGAAAGTGGCTAAGGATCTATCCGGTAAGTTTATGATGATACATTGTGAGTTAGACCCTGTAGTGAAAGTTGTTCACACCGAGAAATTCTTAGAGGCTGCAAAACAAGCAGGAAAAGATGTTGATTTTATCCGTTACGAAAAGCATGAACACAATGTGTTAGGGAAAGAGCGCCCGGGCTTGTTTGAGAAGATTTCAGCATTTTTCATTGAGAACCTTTAGTTACTTCATCAGTTTTAAGGTTTCCATAATTTTTTGATATCCTGCTCTAGCTATTGGTGAATCTTTAAAACGAGAGTTGAATTCTTCTTCTGTAAGGCTTTCCCAGTCTTCTTTTGTCATGTCAAGCAAGCCTTCAATTGGGGTAAACTCTGCTTCTTTTGTAGGTTCAAGCATTATGTTGCCAGGACAGACATTTATGCAAATATCACAACCAAATAAACAGTTGCTGATGTTGTATGCAACATCTTCAGGAATCTTACCTTGATTTTCAATAGTGTGGTAGCTGATACATTTGCGTGCATCTATTTTTTTGGGTTCAGACAGAGCACCTGTTGGGCAAGCTTGTATACATCTGGTACATGTTCCGCAATCGTATTCTACAGGATTGTCGTATTCTAATTCAAGGTCAAGAATAATTTCTCCGATAAGAATAAACGAACCATATTTTGGATGAACTAGTGTCGTGTTTTTGCCAATTCTGCCTAGTCCGGCTTCTTTTGCCCATTTCCTTTCCAGTACAGGAGCCGAATCTGTAAAACAGCGGGCATTTATAGGCTTTTCATCCGATATGTTTTTGACAAAATCAAGAAGCAAAAAAAGCTTGTTCTTTATCACTTTATGATAATCTTTTCCGTAAGCATATTTTGCTATTTGAGGAAGTTGCTTTTCTTGAAGCTTTTCCGGATAGTAATTTAGAGCTACAACAATTACAGACTTTGCATTGTCAACCAAGAGTCTTGGATCTAATCGTTTGTCGAAATTGCGTTTCATGTACTCCATGTCGGCATTGTATTCTGCATCTAGCCAAGCTTGTAGGTGAGCTTGTTCTTCCTTTAGAAAACGAGCTTGAGCAATTCCGCAGTCATTAAATCCAAGTCGGATGGCTTCTTCTTTGATTTTGTATGTTAGTTCTGTTTTATTCACAAGAGATAATTCAAAACTCAAAGGTAACAAAAAAGCCTGACGCATTTATCTTGTCAGGCTTATAGTAGTTTTGGTATGGCTTACATTCGTTGATTGACCACATTGTTGTAAATGGAGCCGAAACTATATCTAATCCCAAATTTTCCGTCTAAATCAAACGGCGTGGCTTGTTGCCTTTGTTGAAGTAGGAGTTCATCGCGAGATTGTACTATATCAGCTATATATCTTTGATTGTTTAACAAGCTGGCATCGAGTTTTAAAAATATGGAAAACCCTTTGGCAATTTTAACCGATATTTTTGTGTTCATTTCCAAACTGTTTTCATTGAAGTTGTGTAGGTAATGTTTTCCTCTTATAAAACCTTCAATTTCTCCCCAAGGCTGGCGTAGTATTAGTTCAAGTTTTACTGATTCATCCCAGAGCCATTCGTTGTTTTTACCATAAATGGTTTTGTCAATATAGTCGTAGTAACGAGGTTTTACTTGATATGTTAGAGTAAACACTTTTCTATCCGATTTGTCCCATGGAAAAATATTATATTCAATGGCAGGTCCAAAGTCAAAGGTTTTGTCAATATTGTAGTAAGTAGAGTGTTTTGCAGCTCCGGAAAGACCTAATGAGACATATTTAGTAATTGAGAATACTGATCTTGCTGTCCATTTGTATTGTTCAACGGTGCTTTTAATTTCATCACCTCCATTATCATACTGTTCGCTACCCATTTCGTAATCAAGGGTGCTTCGTAGTTTTAATTTATCAGTGATGCGTTTTGCATTAAATTCTCCCTCAATATTGTATTCGCTTTGGCTATCTTCCGCTTCTAAATTTCCACCTAAATCAAATAAAAACACCCAGCTGTTCCAAGGGTCTTTCTTAGATAGGTATGGGTTTTTCTCATTATTTAAGAGCTGGTTGTGTTGTTTGCTTTTCTGAATGCAGATATAAGGCTCTAGGCCTGATTGAACCGGTCTTAGTAAGGTTTCCCAGCGTTGAATTTTCGTTTCATCTTGATTAGAAACGGCATTTAGCTTGAATTTTATGTCAGAATAATCTTCTTTCCCAATAAAGTTGATCCCATATTGATAGCCTTCTGATGCCGTTTTCTGTTTGGTGACAAATATATGTACATCAGATAATTTAGGGTCAGAAACAAAATCAACAGTTCCAAGGCTTCTGGTAAAATATGATTTGCTACAATCATGGCAATCTAAATAAACTTTTAGTTTGGTGCCTTCTACTGAGCTTGTGTCGGTTTGAGTGAAACCTGTTATGCAACTAAGCGAAACCAGAAGTAAAAAAAGTTGGCGCATAATTCTTAGTGTGTTTAGAGTTTTAATTGAAACGAGATTTTTAATCAATAATTATGCCTAGTAATTAAGTATTATGCAATATATATAAAAGCAAATATATGTTATATTTTTTCTGGAGAGGATAATTTGTTTGTTGATAATTGAAAAATTATTACTTTTGCACCCCATTATAGAAATCCCAAGTTATCAGATTATTACACAAAAATTATCAATATGAATATTGTAAAAAATGACATTGATGCGATAAACGCAACGCTGACTATTCAGGTGTCTAAAGATGATTACGCAGAAAAAGTTGACAAAACTTTACGCGACTATCGTAAAAAAGCTAATATCCCTGGTTTCCGCCCTGGAATGGTTCCTGTAGGATTAGTGAAAAAAATGTACGGTAAAGCAGTGATGGCTGAAGAAATTAACAAATTAGTTTCTGATTCACTTTTTGGGTATATTAAAGAAAATAATATCAACATCTTAGGTGAGCCTCTTCCAAGTGTAGACGATAACTCAGTTATTGATTTTGATACACAAGAAGAGTTTGAATTCAAATTTGATTTAGGTATTGCTCCAGAGTTAGATATCAAACTTGATAAGAAAACAAAAGTTCCTTACTATCAAATCGAACTTACTGAAGAAATGATTGACAACCAAGTTAAATCATATGTAGGTCGTTTCGGTTCTTACATCCAAGTTGAAGATGTAGTAGAAAATGATGTAGTAAAAGGTACTTTAGTTGAAGTAACTAAAACAGGAAAAGAGAAAAAAGACGGATTGACAGTAGAAGATGCAGTTCTTTGTCCTGCATACATGAAAGGTGATGAGTCAATGAAACAAGCTTTTGTTGGTGCAAAAATTGGTGATGCTATTTTATTCAACCCAGCTAAAGCTTTTGAAAACGAAGCTGAAATCGCATCTTTATTGAAAATTGATAAAGAAGAGGTAGCTGGAATGAAGTCAGAGTTCCAAATGACTATTACTGGAATCACTCGTTACAAAGAGTCTGAAATCAACCAAGATTTATTTGATAAAGTATTTGGTGAAGGTACAGTGAAATCTGAAGAAGAGTTCCGTGCTAAAATCAAAGAAAGCATTGAAACAAACATTACTGCTGATGCTGACTACAAATTTGGTTTAGATGCAAAAGAAGTAGTGTTGAAGAAAATGGATGAATTAACTTTCCCAGATGCATTCCTAAAAAGATGGGCAATGGACGCTCACGAAGGATTAACTGAAGAATCTTTAGAGGAAGATTATCCAAAAATGATTGAAGATCTTAAATGGCACCTAGCAAAAGATAAAATCACTAAAGACAGTGAGGTGAAAGTTGAGTTCTCTGATTTAGAAGCTTTCGCAAAGAAAGTTGCTTTAGCTCAGTTTGCTCAATACGGAATGCCTACTGTTCCAGATGAAATTCTTGATGGATATGTAAAAGATATGCTTAAAGATGAGAAATCAATCAGAAGCATGATGGACGGAGCTTTAGATGAGAAAGTATTCGCTGTAATTAAAGAATCTGTAAAACTTGACGAGAAAGCTATTAGCATTGAAGAATTCAACAAAATGCTAGAGGCAAAATAATATTTTTATAGTTTTTTGTAAAAAAAGGCTTTAGACTTATTGGGTTTGCAAACAATTTTTTCTATAAATTTGTTATGCTTATACCCCAAAAGGTTTAAAGCTTTTTTTATTTTAGTATTGTAACTTACAAAAACAAAAAAGATATGAATAACGAATTTAAGAAATTTGCCACCAAACATCTTGGGATGAATGCGTTGGCATTAGATCAGTACACATCAATTACATCAAACTATATTTCTCCATCAATCTTGGAAGAGCGTCAATTGAATGTAACTCAAATGGATGTTTTCTCTCGCTTAATGATGGATAGAATCATATTTCTTGGAACACAGGTAGATGATTACACAGCAAATGTAATCCAAGCTCAATTATTATTCTTGGACTCAGCTGATCCGGGTAAAGACATCTCTATCTATATCAATTCTCCTGGTGGTTCGGTATATGCAGGCTTAGGCATTTATGATACTATGCAATACATCAATTGTGATGTAGCAACTATTTGTACAGGTATGGCAGCATCAATGGCTGCGGTATTACTTGTAGCAGGAACTGAAGGTAAGCGTTCTGCTCTTAAGCACTCTCGTGTAATGATTCACCAACCTATGGGTGGAGCACAAGGTCAAGCTTCAGATATTGAAATCACAGCTCGTGAGATTCAAAAATTGAAGAAAGAACTTTATACAATCATTTCTGACCATTCTGGGAAACCATTTAAAGAAGTAGAAAAAAATTCTGATAGAGATTACTGGATGACAGCTACTGAAGCTAAAGAATATGGAATGATTGACGAAGTATTATTCAGAGAAAAGAAAAAATAAGACTCTAATTCATTTTAGAATCGATATAAATTATAAAATTTTTAATGGCAAAAAGTACTGACAAATGTAGCTTTTGTGGTCGTTCTAGTAAGGAAGTGGGCTTAATGATAACCGGAGATGGGGTTAACATCTGTGATGCCTGCGTAAAAGCCGCAAATGACATTGTAAAGCAAAACGCACAAAATGATAATAAGGGTAAGCTTCATCTTGAGAAAGAGAACCTGCCTACTCCAATACAACTAAAAGAATATCTTGATCAATATGTGATTGGTCAGGATGAGGCTAAGAAATATTTATCCGTTGCAGTGTATAATCACTATAAGAGATTAATGCAGGATAGGCATTCTGATGAGGTTGAGATTGAAAAATCAAACATTATTCTTGTTGGTTCTACTGGTACAGGAAAAACTCTGTTAGCTAGAACCATTGCCAAATATCTGCATGTCCCATTTACGATTGTAGATGCAACAGTTTTAACCGAAGCCGGATATGTAGGTGAGGATATTGAGAGTATCTTAACTCGTTTGCTTCAGGTGGCTGACTATAATGTGGAAGAAGCTGAGCGTGGAATCGTATTTATTGATGAGATTGATAAAATAGCACGCAAAGGTGATAATCCTTCAATTACTCGTGATGTGAGTGGCGAAGGAGTGCAACAAGGTTTGCTTAAGCTTCTTGAGGGTTCGGTAATTAATGTTCCGCCACAAGGAGGCCGTAAGCACCCTGATCAAAAAATGATTGCTGTAAATACACAAAATATCTTGTTTGTTTGCGGTGGCGCATTTGATGGTATTGATAAGAAAATTGCACAGCGCCTAAATACTCGTGTAATGGGTTATGGTGCTAGCAAGGAGTCTGAAAAGGTTGATATGACTAATCTGCTTCAGTATCTTGCTCCGCAAGATTTGAAATCTTTTGGATTAATTCCTGAGATTATTGGTCGTTTGCCAATCTTGACTTATTTGAATCCTTTAGATAGAGATGCTCTTCGTAAAATTCTGACTGAACCTAAAAATTCTATCATTAAACAATACATAAAGTTGTTTGGGATGGATGGTGTAAAGTTAAATTTTGACGATGATGTATTAGAGTATATTGTTGACAAAGCAGTAGAGTTTAATCTTGGTGCAAGAGGTCTTCGTTCAATAGTTGAGTCTATTATTATGAACGAAATGTATGAAGTTCCGTCTAAAAAAATCACAGAACTTCATATTACTAAAGAGCTTGCAACCAAGGAGTTTGAGAAATCACACTTTTCTAAATACTCAGTTGGTTGATTTTCAGTTTGTTGGATGAGATTTGTTAAACATTATTTTTTTTAAAAAAAGTATTAGGATTTTATCCTAACTTGTATATAAATTTGTTTTAGAGATACTCATATTTATTAGTTTTTAATGACGAAGATTGATTTAACAATTCCACTTAAAAAGTATTTTGGATTTGACACCTTCAAGGGAAACCAAGAAGATGTGATCCATAATGTCTTAGATGGCAATGATACATTTGTATTAATGCCTACTGGTGGTGGTAAATCACTGTGTTACCAATTGCCTTCGCTTATTATGGAGGGTACGGCTATTGTCATTTCTCCATTAATTGCATTGATGAAAAATCAAGTAGATGCAATGAGAACCTTTAGCGAAGATGATGGTGTAGCACACTTTATTAATTCTTCTTTGAGCCGTCAAGCAATTGAGCAGGTAAAAGAAGATATACTTGCCGGGAAAACAAAGCTTTTGTATGTCGCTCCAGAGTCACTTACAAAAGAGGAGAATATAGAATTCCTTAAGCAAATAAAAATTTCGTTTTATGCAGTTGATGAGGCTCACTGTATTTCTGAGTGGGGGCACGATTTCCGTCCTGAATATAGACGAATTCGCCCAATCATTATAGAAATTGGTCAAGCTCCGTTGATTGCTTTAACGGCTACCGCCACACCGAAAGTCCAACATGACATTCAGAAGAATCTTGGGATGACTGATGCCCAAGTCTTCAAGTCATCATTTAATCGTTCTAATTTATTCTATGAGGTTCGCCCAAAAACTAAAAATGTTGATAAGGAAATTATCAAATATATTAAGGCTAATGAGGGCAAATCTGGTATTATATATTGCTTAAGTAGAAAGAAAGTAGAAGAGCTTGCTGAAACATTGCAAGTGAATGGGATTTCTGCTCTTCCTTATCATGCTGGGATTGACTCTGCAACTCGTTCGCAGAATCAAGATAAGTTTTTGATGGAAAAAGTAGATGTCATTGTTGCAACTATCGCTTTTGGGATGGGTATTGACAAGCCCGATGTTCGTTTTGTTATTCATTACGATATCCCCAAAAGCCTAGAGGGTTACTATCAGGAAACTGGTCGTGCCGGAAGAGATGGAGGCGAAGGTCATTGTTTAACTTTTTATGCAAACAAGGATCTACAAAAACTAGAAAAATTCATGCAAGGCAAACCCGTTGCCGAGCAAGAAATTGGCAAGCAGCTGTTGTTAGAAACAGCAGCCTATGCCGAATCGTCTGTGTGTAGAAGAAAATTATTGTTACATTATTTCGGTGAAGAATCGACCGAAGAAAATTGTGGTAGTTGCGATAACTGTATGAACCCTAAAAAACAAGTGGAAGGCAAAGAGATTGCCTGTGCGATTTTAGAAGCTGTAGTTCTTTTAAAAGAACGCTTTAAAGCTGAACATATTGTTGACTTATTGAAAGGTAAGGAAACTGTAGATATCAAGTCTCATGAGCATGATGAGCTTGAATTATTTGGTGCGTTTCAAGATGAAGATGAACGCGTCATTCATGCTGTTATCAGACAAGAAATGCTAGCAGGATTTCTTGATAAAGACATAGAAAACTATGGACTGCTAAAAATAACAAAAGCTGGTAAGGACTATTTTGCAAAGCCGACTAGCTTTATGATTACAAAAGATAATGACTTTGACGAAGAAGATGAAGATGAAGCCCCAACAAGAGCTAACGCAGGTGGTGCAGGTGATGAGGCTTTGTTTTCAATGTTAAAAGACCTTAGAAAGAAACTGTCTAAGAAGTTAGATGTTCCTCCTTTTGTAATTTTCCAAGATCCTTCGCTAGAGGCGATGGCTACTACTTATCCTATTACTGTTGATGAATTACAAAATATTCCTGGTGTTGGTGCTGGTAAAGCTAAGCGCTATGGTGATGATTTTGTGAAATTAATCAAAACATATGTTGAGGATAACGATATTACTCGTCCGGATGATCTTCGAGTAAAATCTGTTGCAAATAAATCAAAGATGAAAGTGTCTATTATTCAGGCTGTTGATAGAAAAATAGCTTTGGATGATATTGCTGAGTCAAAAGGTTTAGAATTCTCTGAATTATTAGATGAAATTGAGGCAATTGTTTACTCAGGAACAAAAATCAATATCAACTACTTCTTAAATGAGATTATGGATGAAGACCATATCATGGATATTTATGATTACTTTAAAGAAGCAGAAACGGATAGAATTAAAGATGCTTTGGAAGAGCTAGGTGAAGATGATTATACAGAAGAGGAAGTGCGTTTGGTGAGAGTGAAGTTTTTGTCTGAGATGGCAAACTAATATGAAATATGATTATATAAAAAGCGGGAAAGTTATTCTTTCCCGCTTTTTGTGTTTTATTGTGAATTTTAAAATTTATATCTAACTCCTAAACCTACATTTCCCCCATGGAATCCTTTGTTTAAGGTTTCTGGGAATGGAACTAGGTAATATGCTGGTTGCCAATCAAGAGAGAGTTGTAAAGGAAAATCAAAGTTATATTCAATTCCTATGTTACCAACACCGCCAAGTTCAAAATCGTTTTTTCCACCTAAGCCGATTCTAGCACCAAACCCATAGTACCAGCTAAATCCATCTTTAATGGGAAATACCAATTGATAAACAGCACCTGCGCCAAAATAATCATGTGCCCAGCCAGCACTGAATTCTGTTCTGTTTCCCAAAGCATCTGTTTGATAAGAAAACTCTCCTCCATATGTAAAACGCACTCCAATTGCAGATTTTGCATTTGTAGTTGTGTAAACTCCTAGTATTACAGCAGCAATAAACAGTAATCTTTTCATAATTATTTTGGGGTTTATAAACGGGTGTAAAAGTATTAAATATTCCTTTAAAATTTATCTATACTTTTAGAAAGTCTTTTTAAAGTCGCAGTAAACAGAGATTTTTTCGATAAACTCTGCGTTAATTGATTCATCTCTTATTTCTTTTAAATCAGCTATAGATCTTAGGTTCCCATATTCCTTTCTGTGTTCATAAATTGCTTTAGCTTGATAGAAATTGATATAAGGATGTGTTCTTAAACCGTCAACAGAAAGTTTATTAATAGGTAGTTTAGAAATCTGTAGAGTATCAATTGTACATGAATTTATTAGATTCTCAATCTGATAAGTTTTTATGCCCCAAACTTCAGATAATTGATTAGTGGAAATAAAGCCACCAAGTTTATTTCTGTAGTTTATTATTCTTTTTGCAAGTTTTGGATAAATGCCATCTATTTTGCAAAGCTCAGTGCTGTCTGCATGGTTAAGCTCTATTGTCTCAATGTTTATTGGAAGTTTATTTTGTTTTGGTAGTTCTGCAATCTTTATGTAGGCTTCAAGTTCTTTAAATTTCTTATCGCTTAAACCATAAACATTTTTAAAATCTTCTGATTTATGAAATTTACCTCCTCTTGCTCTGAATTTTAGTATGTTTTTAATCATCCAGTTTTTTAACCCTAAACTTGAAAATCCTGTTGAATCGAGAGTGTTTGGGTCAAAGTCAAAATAGACAGGTTCTTTATATCTCCAATATTTTGGTTCAAAAGATTTATGTTTCTTGTTTTTGTATGAATTTTGATGTTTGTTGTCAATCTCTTTTAGGGAAGCAAGGAATTTGTTAATGTCATTTTGGTATGTGTCATCAATGTCTTTTTTGGGGTATTCTTTTAATTGTTCTATATAAATGTTTGCACCAACAATTATGACAAGAATAATTATTAGAATAATTATCCCATTGCGCTGACTTTTGGTAAAATAGAAATAATCTTTTATTGACATGTAGGTTTTTCTTTTATCTAGAATTCAAGCAAATATACAAAAAGATATAAATATATGTTTAAGTTGTGTTTTTTGTTTTGCAGAACATATGTTTTTGCTTTCAAAACAGTCTGTATCTTTATGATAAAATACTAACTTTGTTGTTTTTGAATTGATAATATTGCATGGAGAGGATATATCTTGTTGGTTACATGGGGAGTGGAAAATCCACTATTGGAAAGGCATTAGCGAAAGATTTAGGTTTTTCTTTTATTGACTTGGATAGTTATATAGAAAGACGATATTTGAAAAAAATCAGTGAGATTTTTGAGGAACATGGAGAGGATGGCTTTCGCAAAAAAGAAAATTGCTTGTTGAGAGAGATTTCTGACTTGGAAAGAGTTGTTATTTCAACCGGAGGTGGAGCCGCATGTTTTTATGATAACATGGATTTAATGAATAAAACAGGAGTAAGTGTTTACTTGAGATTAAGTTTAGATACTCTTGTTGAAAGATTAAAGTGTGCCAAAGCAATGCGTCCACTGATACAAAGCAAAACAGATGAGGAGCTTCCCGGATTTATTCAACAGATGCTCGATATTAGAGAGCCATTTTATAATCAGGCGACATACATTGTTGATAACAATACCGATGATCCAACGATTGCAGTTAAGAAAATAGAAGAACTATTGAAAAAATAATAGCAAACGAAATTAGATATGGAAAATTTATTTGCAGGAAAAGAACGCCTTCAACCTCAAGAATGTTTGCTTAGAGAAATAAAGAACGACAAGAAGATCGTATTTGGTATTCCTAGAGAAAATCAGTCGATTGAGACAAGGTTGGCTTTAACTCCTGAAGCTGTAGCGATAATTGTTGAAGAAGGTCATGAAGTGCTTTTAGAAACTGGAGCAGGTCTTGGAATGAATTATTCTGATGTCAGATATGCTGAATCTGGTGCAACGATTGTTGATACTGCGGAAGATGCATTCTCAGCAGATATTATTCTAAAAATATCTCCTCCAACTCCCCAAGAGGTGGCAATGATGAATGATCGCGCAACCATTTTTTCAATGTTGCAATTGAGTTTATTGTCTAGAGAAAGCATCATTAAAATGATGCAAAAGAAGATCAATGCTGTGGCCTATGAACTTTTGAAAGATGAGCAACGAAACTTTCCTGTAGTGAGTTCTATTTCGGAAATTGAAGGAATGACTGCAATTTCAATTGCAGCGCAATATATGTCGAATGAGAATGGTGGAAAAGGATTGTTGCTTGGAGGTATTGCAGGAGTGTCTTCTTCCGAGGTGATGATTCTTGGTGCAGGTATTGCAGGAGCATCAGCTGCCAGAACGGCATTGGCGCTTGGAGCCCAGGTGAAGATATTTGATCATGATATCAACAAATTAAGAAAGTTACATCAACAACTAGGTCAGCATATATTTACTTCGGTTATTCATCCTCGCGTGCTTGTAAAGTCACTAGGTACAGCTGATGTCGTAATTAGTACACTGAAGTATATTAATGGATCAGAGCGCTTTATGGTTTCTGAAGATTTGGTGCGAACAATGAAAAAAGGAGCAGTTATTGTTGATCTTAGTGTCGATCAAGGTGGTTCGTTTGAAACATCAGAGTGTCGCTCGCTATCAGATCCGGTTTATGAAAGAAGTGGTGTGATTCATTATTGTGTTCCTAATTTATCATCAAGGGTTGGTCGTACGGCATCAATGGCGTTAAGTAATATCTTTTCTCCATTAGCTTTACGAATTGCTTCTATGGGGGGAGTAAGAAATATTGCAAGTGAGGATTATGGTTTCCGTAACGGTATTTATTTGTACAATGGTATTTTGGTAAATCGTTTGATTGGAAACTACTTTAATTTACCGGCAAATGACATTGGTTTGTTGATGGCTGGATTCTAAATTTATTTATCTGACAATTAGTGTTTTAAAAAAATATTGATAAAACTGAAAGAAACTTTTATAGATGTAAAATGATTGTTTAATTTTGCATTCGCTAAAAACCCAACTTTATTATGAAACGAGTAGAAAAGAAAGTAGCAGAGAAACTGCTTAAAATCAAAGCGATAAAACTACAACCATCAATGCCTTTTACTTGGGCTTCTGGATGGAAATCACCTATATACTGCGACAACCGTAAGACATTGTCTTATCCTGAGGTTCGTTCGTATATCAAAGAAGAATTTTGTAAGCTGATTAAAGAAAAATATCCTAACGCAGAAGTGATTGCCGGTGTTGCTACAGGTGCAATTGCGCAAGGAGCTTTAGTGGCTGAGGAATTAGGTTTGCCATTCATCTATGTGCGTTCGTCTCCAAAAGGACACGGTTTGGAAAACATGATTGAAGGTGACTTGAAACCAAAACAAAAAGTAGTGGTTATTGAAGACCTTATTTCAACAGGTGGAAGCAGCTTAAAGGCAGTTGAAGCAATCCGTGATAACGGATGTGAGGTTCTAGGAATGATGGCTATCTTTACTTATGAATTCCCTGCATCAACAGAAGCATTTAAAGAGCATAAAGTGAAATTAACTACATTAAGCAACTATAGTTCTATGCTTGAAGTCGCTTTAGAAACAGATTATATTGCACATAACGAACTAGAAACTTTGCAAGAGTGGCGTAAAGATCCTGCTACTTGGCACGAAGCTTAAAAATATTTATGACTACATACGAAAGTGAAATCAAAACCATCTTGTCTGACAACAAGGTGGTTTTTGCTAAATTATCGGACCTTACTAACCTAGAGAGTTTAAAAGAAAAAATTCCTTCAGAAGCTGGAATCAGTGACATGATTTGTGACACAGATACAGTTTCTTTTAATGTAAATCCGGTTGGAAAAATTACATTAAGAATTGTTGAGAAAGAAGAGTTTAAAACAATCAAGTTCGCATCAGAGAATTCACCAATTGCATTCAATTTATGGATTCAGTTAGTGAGTAAAGATGAAAATGATACAAAGCTTAAAGTAACTTTAAAAGCTGATATCCCATCAATGATTAAGATGATGGTAGGCAGTAAACTTAAAGACTTTATTAATCAATTTGCAGATGGACTAACGAAAGTTAGTTATTAAAATATTTACGAGAGAATGGCACAAAAACTTTGGGATAAAGGAAAACCCGTAGATACAGAGATAGATGCATTTACTGTTGGTCGTGATCGCGAAATGGACTTGTTCCTTGCAAAATCAGATGTAATGGGTTCAATGGCTCATATCACGATGTTGGAATCAGTTGGTTTGTTGGAGAAATCAGAACTAGATATTCTATTGACTGAGCTTCGTGCAATTTATGCCATCATTGAAAATGGCGATTTCGTTATTGAAGACGGAATCGAAGATGTGCATTCTCAAGTTGAATTGATGCTTACTCGTAAAGTAGGTGATGCTGGAAAGAAAATTCACAGCGGTCGTTCGCGTAATGACCAAGTACTTGTGGATTTAAAACTATATACGCGTTCAAAAATTCATGAGCTTGTGGAAGCTACAAAAGAATTATTTGACACGCTTATAAGTCAAAGTGAAGCTTATAAAGATGTTTTACTTCCTGGATATACTCACCTACAAGTTGCAATGCCATCATCATTTGGTTTATGGTTTGGAGCTTATGCCGAAAGCTTAACGGATGACATGCAAATGTTGTTAGCAGCTTGGGGTATTTGTAATCGTAATCCGTTAGGTTCAGCTGCCGGATATGGTTCATCATTTCCATTGAATCGTCAAATGACAACAGATTTACTTGGTTTTGATGGTATGAATCACAATGTGGTGTATGCTCAAATGGGGCGTGGAAAGATGGAACGCTCAGTGGCCTATGCAATGGCATCAGTTGCCGGAACAATTTCAAAGCTAGCGTATGACTCATGTATGTATTCAAGCCAAAATTTTGGATTTATTAAATTGGCAGATGAGTATACGACTGGTTCAAGCATTATGCCTCATAAAAAGAATCCGGATGTGTTTGAATTAACGCGTGCTAAATGTAATCGAATTCAAGCATTGCCAAATGATATTTTATTGATTACAAATAACCTTCCTTCAGGATATTTCCGTGATTTGCAGATTATCAAAGAGGTATTCCTTCCTGCATTTGGAGATTTGTTAGATTGTATTCGTATGACTACGCATATGATGAAGGATGTGAAGATCAATGACAAAATTCTTGATGATAGCCGTTATGATTTGATTTTCAGTGTTGAGGAAGTGAATCGTTTAGTTTTTGATGAAGGAGTTCCGTTCCGCGATGCTTACAAGCAAGTTGGATTAGATATCGAGGCCGGTAAGTTTTCACCGAATAAAGATGTAAATCACACACACGAAGGAACTATTGGAAATCTTTGCAATAAGCAAATTCAAGAACTGATGGATTCCATCATGGATAAATTTAGTTTTGAAAGAACATTCAAAGCACAAGATAAATTGATTAAAGGGAATTAATAGTTCCCTTTTTTATTGATATAAAACTTCATAGGGTAAATGTTTCAGCGAATAAAATCACTTCGAAAATCTGAAATGGTAAAGAATAGCTTTACGCTGCTTTCGGCTAGTACGCTGAGTCAGCTTATTGCTATTGTCGTATACCCTATTGTTACTCGCCAATATAGCCCGGATGAATTGGGAATGCTTAGTCTTTTTCTTTCTATAGTTGGGGTAGGGACAATTCTTGCTTCAGGAAAGTATGAATTGGCTATTATGATTGAGAAGGAAAAGAAAGACTCTGCTGCTGCTTTTGATTTGTCTTTTCTTCTCAATTTAGCGCTTTGTTTTGTAATGCTGATTGTTATTCTTTTTTTCAAAGATTGGATAGTTAATACTTTTCATATTGAGCCAATCGCTGATTATCTGGTATATGTTCCGTTGCTGATTTTTTTATCAGCCTTGGGGTTTGTTCTTACTTATTGGTTCAATAAAATTAATCGATTTCGATTAACTGCCAGATATAACCTTGTGCAAAGCTCAATTAATAGTGGCCTGAAAGTTTTTTTTGGGGCTTTTGGCTTTACGCAGTGGGGGTTAATCTTTGCAAATGTTATTGGGCAGTTTGTTGGCCTATTGTCGGTGTTTTATAAGAAACCATATTTTTCAACTTTATTTGCTTTCAATAGGAAACATATGCATTCGGTGGCAGTGCGTCAAGCTAATTTTCCAAAATTTACTTTGCCACATGCGTTTATCAATACTTTAGCAGGAAACCTTCCTGTATTGATTCTTGCAGCTGCATTTAATATGACAGAAGTTGGTTTGTTTGCTCTAGGTATGACTATGGGATTTAAACCAATTACAGTTTTAACAGGGTCACTAAATCAGGTCTTCTTTCAAAAAGTGAGTATTAATAAAGCTAATGGAATTAATAGCTTCCCACTAATAAAATCATTTTGTGTAAAGGTTTTATTAATTGGGTTACCTGTATTTGTAGTGCTGTTTTTTCTGATGCCAAGTTTAGTGACCTGGTTATTTGGTGCTAGTTGGCAAAGGGCTGGGGAGTATTTACAATGTCTGCTGCCTTGGTTTTTTATTGCCATAATGTCTTCATCACTATCATTTATGCCAGCTGTTGCCGGAAAACAGTTTACAGCAATGGTACTTGAGATTCTCTATACTACTCTCCGAGTTTTAGCTTTATTTATCGGAGTTTGGCAACAAGATATTAAATTGTCCATTTGCTTGTTTGCTGGGGTAAGTGCTATATTTGTTTCTGGACTATTAATTTGGTTCTTGTATTTATTAAAAACGAATAAGTAATGAAAGTACTTCAACTTCCATCTTGGTATTTGCCCGAAGGCGGACATTTCTGTATGCATCAGAGTTTAGCTTTGATGGAGCAAGGCTTGGAAGTTGATATTCTTGCTAATGTAGTTTTACCTTGGCGGACATATAAATGGCGTGTTTTTAAATATCCATTTTGTGCTTTTTATTGCAATGATTATGGCATCGCAACTTTTCGCTATTATTCTTGGCGATTGCCTTTTGCCGATACTTACAATATAAATTATTGGATAAAGAATACTGTTCAGCTTTTTGATAGATATCAATCAGAAAAAGGTTTGCCGGATATTATTCATGTTCATAGCTCAATGTGGGGTGGAGTAGTTGCTGCAGAAATTAAGAAGAAATATGGTGTTCCGTATGTAATTACTGAGCATAGAG
Organism: Paludibacteraceae bacterium; assembly: GCA_963662245.2. Lineage (GTDB taxonomy): Bacteria > Bacteroidota > Bacteroidia > Bacteroidales > Paludibacteraceae > JAFGVL01. The sequence goes on from CAXXVQ010000009.1 coordinate 248,711, forward strand.
GTATATTCGGTTTGTATTGTGATTATGCTAGAAATCAGTTTAAGCCATCTTATGATAAATTACTTTCTGAAGCTTTTTCAAATGCAGATTATATTATACCGGTCTCATCGCAATTGATGAATAAGATTAGCTCTTGTTTGGAGCATGAGGTGCCTGTGAGGGAAGTACATAATATGCTAGATACAGATTTCTTTTATTCAATTACAAGAGAGAAGAAGCCAAATGAGTTTCGTTTCGTAAGTGTAAATGGCTTTTATCATGTGAAGGGATATGATGTGCTTCTAAATGCATTTGATAAGCTGTGTGAGCTTAAAAAGAATGTTTCTTTAAGATTGGTAGGAGAAAATTTTGAGGTCTCGGCTTTTCAAGAAATTTTAGCTAAATGTAAGAATAAGGATAAAATTAGTTTCTCTGGCGAATTAAATCGAAAAGGGGTGAGAACTGAGCTTTGGAATGCTGATGCCTTTGTGATAGCTAGTAGAGTAGAAGCACAGTCAGTTGCTACGATTGAAGCTTTGGCAACAGGGCTGCCAATTGTAAGTACAGAGGTAAATCCATCTTCTATTGTTACTTCAAAATGTGGTTATCGTGTTCCAGTCGAGGATGTTAATGCTTTAGCCGAGGCAATGAATAATATGATTGAGGAATATGATTCATTTAATCAGCAAGAGATTGCTAATCACACAAAGGCAATTTTTAAGAAGGAATTAATTGCAAAGCAAATAATAGAGGTCTATGATGCTGTGTTAAGCAAATAATTACATCTCCGGTTTTCTCATCAAATATTTTTTTACAAAATACATCAATGGTCTGTATATTGGACTCTTATACCAGCTCCATTCTCCATTATATTGAATTGTTTCGCCTTTAATTCCTTGTTTAAATAGGTATACGCTATCTGCGTTTCCTCCAGGAAGGATTCTTCCAAAATCAAAATACTGTACATTTTTTTTAGCCAAATATTTCAATATAGATTCAATAAAAAAATAAGTAGAATTATTGCTTCTGCTTTCAGCAATATTTGCGGCCCATACATCAGTTGCTATGTCTTTGTTAATATGTATTATGCGAAAACATAGAGCTTTGCCATCTTTGTTTTTTACGCAGAAGAGATGCATGTTTTCATCACTTAGCATTAAATTCAGTTGTTTGCTAGTAGCCGTTTGTGAAAAGTTCTTTAGTGATGTTAGTTCTTTATATGCAGCTTCAATTTGAGAAGTTATTTCGGAGGTTATGTTTACGATTTTTTCAAAATAAAGGTTTTCTTCTTTAGCCTTTTTTATATTTCGTACCCAATTTCTGTTATATTGAAGTTTTTCTTTAGTCTTTACAAGTATTGATAATGGTATTGAAAATAGTCCAACTGGCTTCTTGAATCCTGATCTTCTTAAGCATATCTCATAGTCTGCAGAATATATCAGTGATGAATTAAGCTCAATCATGTCATATCCAAGTGTAGATAGTTGAGAATAAAATATGCAAAACTTTTGTTTATTTATGGTAAGATCTTTTATACATTCCCCTTCGATAAGGAGCATGGATAAGCCAAACATTTTTTTAATATGACCTAAACAAGCAATTTGAGGATTAGATAGATTGTCGACTAAGTAAATTGTAGATTCTTCTTTGTAAGGATAGCAAAACCCAACCCATCCTTCTGTTTGAGTGAATGGAATGTATTCAAAAGTTTTTGTTGCTTTGAAGAAGTCTGCTTTACTTATTAGTTGCATCTTAAGATTGTTATATTTCAGTTTTTCTTATCAGATATTTTTTAACTAAATACATCAAAGGTCTGTATATTGGACTCTTATACCAGCTCCATTCTCCATTATAAAGGACTCTTTCCGCTTTTATTCCATCTTTAAATAAGAATACACCATCTGAGCTGTGTGATGATGGTAAGAGTTTTTCCATGTCAAAATATTGATAGCCTTTTTCTTTTAAGTATTTAAATAATCTATCATACATGAAGAATGTAGCACCAGTATTTTTTGCATCTAAATTTTTTGCTGCATAAAGTAATCCTGCATGCTCATTTTTATGGTGGAAAATAATACCAGATGTTATTTGGTCTTTTTCATCAAGAACCAACCCTAAAGAAAAGTCTTTTGTTTTGAGCATTCTATAAAATGGCTCATGATTTAGTTTGTGAGATAAACCTTTGTCTTCAGTAAACTGATTGTAGAAGTCTACAAAATCATACACTAACTGTTCACTAGGTGTATTCTCAACAATAAAACTTAAATCATAATTTTCTGATTTAGTAAGATTGCGTTTCCAGTTGCTGTTGTATGTAATCGGTTCTTGAAGATTTATCCAGTTAGAAAATGGTATTGAGAACATTCCAATAGGGCGCATAAATCCAGCTCGTCTGATCCCAATTTCAAATTCAAAGCTATAATGTGTGTTACAGACAACTTCCACCATATCATAGCCAAGGTCTTTAATATGTTCGAAGAAATGCTTAATTGAGGATGCCTTGTATAGTGTGTATTTAAAGCACAGGCTTTCTATTAGTAATAGTTCCTTATTGAAGGTCTTCTTAATATGACACATGCAAGCGATTCGCGAATCTGAAAGATTGTCCACTAGATATAATACTTCATTCTTATCTTCGGACTCTGTATAAGTAAGCCATCCTTGTGTTTGTGTATATGGAACTTGTTTGAAATCTAGAATGGTTTGAAAAAATGTATGTTTATCTATGATTTGCATAAATAGTTTTCATTTTAAGGAAAAAAGACAACAGTGCTGAATTACTTTTTTGTATTGTAAAATATTGAACTTGTTCTGCTCCAAACTGTTGGAATGAGCGAGCAACTCCTTCAATCATACTCCCTTCAAAGTCAAAGTTCTTAGTCTTATCAGATAAAAATTTTAGTCCTTCCCAAACAACTCTTGTAGATGCGCCACTTGCATTATTTCTTCGGTCAAATGCAGTAATAAGGTTATATGCACTGTCTTTGTCCCAAACAAATAATGAGGCTGCATGAAGCTTGTTTTCTTTATCTCTTATTCCTATTATTTGCGCTTGTTTTCTTTTAATGCCTGAACTATAAATTGAGCTTAAAAGAGTATTTAAATATACTATTTTTTTCTTTTTATCTTGTAAGCATTGAGTATGAAAATTATATAAATCGTTATCAGTAAGACAAAAATCCAGAACGAACTCATCTAGTGTTTTCTTAATTTGTTTCTTTTTCGCATGGTTAAATGCTTCAAATACTTTATCCGGATTTGATATGTCTTTAATGATGTATGTATATTTTGTTGTTTGTTCGTATCCTTGCCAGTAGAACGGTTGCCAATTCGTTATACTACAATGGAATGATTGTGAGTAATAGTTGTATTTTTTCTTTTCAAGTTGCTGGATTAATTCATCCATCACTTTTTTTTCAAGGCTTAACTTCTGACTAGAGTCTGATTCATCTGGGTAGTCAATCCATACTCCATTGTATTGAGTCAGTTGTGGTTGCAATATGAATTTGTATCCCATTTTTGTTATCCAATGAAATACTAGAACTCCAATAATTTTATCATCTTTTTCAGAAAGAAGTACATCCCATTCTTTGCTATTAATACATACTGCATCCATCCACCAAGCTTGCATAAATAGAGGGATGGGTTTTTCTTGACAAAGAAGTCTGTATTTTTCTTTATTAGAGAGCATCATCTGTTAAAAACATTACTTTTACAAAATTAACTTAAATTTTAAGATAGCCATATTTCCATGAGAGTAACTTCCTTATTTAGCGATTTTATAGGACTTCTATATCCAAAAAACTGTTTGTTATGTGGAGATAGCTTAGTTAAATCTGAGCAGCATATATGTATGTTTTGTTTACATAATTTGCCATATGCTAATGTGTATTTTGCTAAAGATAATTATGTAGAAAAAAGATTTTGGGGAAAAGTAAATGTTGAGAAAGCATCGGCTTATTTAGTGTTTGAGAAAGGGAACTCAGTTCAGAAGCTTATACATCAATTAAAATATAAAGGGCAAAAGGAGCTAGGTAACTATTTAGGGAAGCTTATAGCAATTGATTTTGTGGCGAAAGATGACAAGTTAGAGTTTGATTATATTGTTCCGGTTCCATTGCATAAAAGAAGGTATAAAAATAGAGGGTATAACCAAAGTGAACATCTAGCGCTTGGAATAGCCTCAGTTCTTAATATTCCCGTTGACACAAAATCACTTGTAAGAGTCAGCCAAAAAGAAACTCAAACGAGGAAGTCTGTGTATGACAGATGGCAAAATATTTCGAATGTGTTTGAGTTGATTGATAGAAAAATATTTGATGGAAAGCACATTTTGCTAGTTGATGATGTTTTAACAACGGGATCAACTTTAGAAGCTTGTGTTGTTACTTTACAAGAAACAGAGAATATTAAGGTTTCAGTGTTGGCTTTAGCCACAGCAAACCATTAATGATTTATATTACAACACGATTTTCTTTGTTTCTACCCCTTTTTCAGATACGACCTTAACAATAAAGATGTTGCCAGGCTGGTTAATTGATACTGTTTCTGAGGTGTTGCTAAGTGCAGTTTTTCTAGCAATCAATTGTCCAAGTGCATTATAAACTAAAATCTCTAATGTTTTATTGTCAGGTGATGTTATTACATGTACATCTTTGTTTGCATCAGTATAAATTTGGATTTCTGATGTAGAAGTTTGATTGTCATCTGTAACAGTTGCATTTCTAAATTGAAGGAATAGGCTTCCTTCTCCATTGCTGCCATCATAGTTGTACGCGTAATTGCTATTGTTTTTTAGGTCAATATCTTCACCAGTTGTGGTATTTATTAACCTAATTTCAATTCCATCAAAAGTTTCTACCCCTTCAAAGTCTAAGTTAACAGTGTCTTTAATTCCACTTTTAATTCCTACCGGAATCATACAAGGGAAATTGTTGATTTGATTGATGTCAAGAGCTTTTTGACCAACAATGGTATATACTTCAGGAACTTCTTCTAGTTGTGAACAAAGTTTACATACATCAATATTATCAAATGTGTTTGTTGCATTTTTATTTACAACGATTGCACTAGAACTTTTAGCCTTTTTATTTGCAGCCTCAATATACATTGTGTTTTGTTTAGTTCTAGCCGCCTTTAGAGTGACATCACCATTAGGAGTGAAGTCACTAAGTCTAATAATTAAATCCCCATCTTGTAAAGCATTAACTACAAATGATTTCATTGGAGGAATCTTTAAGCTAAGACCTTCAACACTTGAGCCTGATGTTACACCTGAAGTAGTTATAGTTCCAAAGGTTTCTCCATTCCAGAATTGTATGTAGTCTGAAATAAGTGGGTAATTATTAGTGTATAAGGAATTAAAGTCAAGTTGAGACATTAATGGGTTTCCAATAAGGTTTAGTCCTGCTGTAACTGGTATTATTATGCTGTCAAGTTCGTTCGATTCATTTTCCATTGCAAAGCGATATGCTTTTGCTGAGTCTTTGTCCATTGTTTGTGCTAAAGAAGGATAAAGTTTTCCTGTAAAGCTACTGTATGGAATAGCTGCCCTTACAAGTGATCCATCTTCATTTGTTTTTGGGAATACAATAACAGTATCTCCATAGCTATTGGTAAATCCATTAGGAAAGTTCCAAGAAGTTGAGTCAATAAGGAAGGCAAAACCTTCACCAGGTTCAAGGTCTTCAGTTAAGCTTCCAAATGATTTTGTAAAGTCACCTGTTACTGTGTAGGTGCTACTAAAGGTTCCTACACTAGCATTTGAGGTGCCAAATAACTTCATCTCAGCAATAGGAGCGCCATTGAAATAGTAATCACCAGAATACATTTCTTTTAATGGTGTAGTAAGCAAATACCACTTGTTTCTTTTTAAATCTGTTTGAACAAATGCTCTTTCATAATCTAAATTCTCAAGCCCATAAATAGATGTTTCTGGTCTGAATATAATTGTGCCAACTATTGCAGTTGTTGTTGAAATGTCTGGAAAATTGTTTGTGCTATCAATAAAAACTACCGAGCAACCACCAGGTTTAGATGAACTCCAATTGTTGTCGTCATCCCAATCTGAACTTACTGCACCTGTCCAAGTCGTTGTGTCTGGAGCAACAATAACATCTACTTTTGTTCTAGAATTAGAGGTACACCCATTGTATTCAACTTCATAATAATATGATGTCGTGGTATCTATTGAACTTGTAGTGTATGTGTCTCCTGTATTTAATAAGATTCCATTAGAAGCTTGGTCATACCAAGTAATATTTGTGCCTGTAGAATCTGAAACGGCACTAAATGTTGCAGTACCTTTTCCACATAAATATGCATCAGAAACGGTAACATTAGGGAGAGTTCCTGCTACTGTTATATCAATGTTGCTTGCTCCATTACATGTTGTGTAACTGATTGTAGTTGTTCCATTTGCAATTGCCGTAATAACACCAGTGCTGCTAATTGTGGCAACATTAGTATTGCTGCTAGCCCAAGTGCCGCCGTATGGAAGACATTTAAGTGTATCAGTGGCATTCATACATAAGGTGCTTGGCCCTGTAATTTTTTTTACACCAGAAACCATTATGTTGTCTATGTAATATTCATCACCATCAGCAGTATTCCCGCCTTTAATTTTTATTTTTAGATCAGATAGTGCATCTATGTATATTTCAGGAGTAATGAAGTTGTATGTAGCATTTTTATCTCCTCCATATAGGTTTCCAAATTCTATCCAACTCATTCCACCATTAAGGCTGTAGTATAAGATCAGTTTATCTGTATTTCCGCATACATCTGAGCCATCAGTACCTGGAGTCATATCTATGCCAGTTAAATATGACAAGTTTGATTGTCTTAATCCTTGTAGGTCTTTTCCTCCAATAGAAATTCCTAATGATATTTTAATATATTGATAAGCAGATACATCTATAGATTCAGTCTCAATGTAATTGTCATTATCTCCATTTACACAATCATTTGTATTTCCTTCAATATCATTGATTGTAAATTTTTGAGAATATACGCCCCAGAAACTTTTTCCTATTTTTTGTAATTGAGATTCTGATTCTGGTTCAGTATAACTGCTAACAAATTTTGAGGATGATTGTGTTCCATTACTATAATTGTCAAAATCTTCTAGCCAGATATAAGAGCAATCGACCACAACTCCATCTAAAGTAACTTGTGTAGTTGTCCAAGTACCTCCTCCTGTTATTGTAAGTGTTTCATAGTAGGTGTTTATTGATAAGTTAGACTTAAGTCTAACATATATTTTTTTACTTATTGAGGTGGGTGCTCGGTGTAATTGTGATAGATGAAGTAAATCCCGAAGTTGAATCCAGACTTATTTCATAGTCAGATGGAGTAGTGATAACTATATTATCTGTAGTTAAATTTCCTCCGAATAGTGTAAAGCTTTGCGTTTCACTAGGTCCAAGTTCTGATTGAGAATAAATAAAATCGTTAACAGTTGATTTGTCTGTATTTAGGAATGGTGATGGGTTTGAAGCAACTGTTCCAATTATAATAAAATCCTCTTCGTTTTGATAATTATTTAAATACCAATTTCCTGAGGATGAACTTGCCCCCCATAGTAAGAGTCTAAATTTAACTGTTGTATTGGCATCAATGTTTTGCATATTTGCAATAGAAGTTAATGCTATACTTGCTTGTAAGTTTCCTGAAGAAGAGTAATTGTTTCCCCATGTGATGCTGCTGCCAATATTTGTGTAAGTAGCTCCACCGTTTTTAGAATATTGCCATTGCCCATATGCTGCTCCATCAGATGTTCTTTGAATATTGTACGCTCTTATGGTATCTAAATAAAGAATGTATCCAGCATTTGGTTTAAGGGTGAAAGTGATGTAGTCTTGATATAAATTGGTAGCTTGACTTATATTATTTCCAACCATATCGGTTCCCCCCCAGGCGTTGTTTGTTGCTGATCCACTTGTGAGTACACCTATGCCCCTAGCAAGTCCTCCTACAGTTAGGTTACTATTAGATTTTGTTGCTGTTAATGGGCTACTTCCATAGTTTGTTAAGCCATTAAAGTCCCAAGCTGCTATAATGTTCCCATCTACGATTGATTGAAATACAGCATCATAAAATTCATTAATCATTGCTTGAGTTAATGTCCCATTTGATTTGGCAGTATTTAAGTTGTCAAACCATTTTTGAAGTGTTGTATTGTTAATTATAGAGTATACTGTAGATTGACCAATGTAATCTGTAAAGCCCCAAGTAAAACTGCCAGCCATGCCTTCCCAGTCAAAATACCAATATGTGTTTGTCCAGTAGTTGTTATTTTGAAACCATTGAATCATAGCTGACTTGCCAGTACTATTAATGGTATAACTGAACCCAGTTATATTGATGGTAAGAATAAGTGATAATATGAGTAGAAATTTCTTCATTTGAACATTTAAAAATAAGAATAATTCAAGTGTGCAAAAATAGTGAATTTATAAATCAAACATATGTGATTAAGGCTTTTTTTATTTATTAAGCTGTGAAATTCAGTAACTTAAATGATGTGAAATAAAAAATGGGAAGCAAAATTGGCTTCCCATTGGTATTTTATGTATGTGAATCTACAGAATAATTTTTTTCGTTTCTACTCCTTTCTCAGAAATTACTTTTACAATAAAGACACTTCCTTGTTGGTTAATAGATACTGTTTCTGAAGTATTGCTAAGGGCAGTTTTTCTAGTAACTAGTTGGCCCAGGGCATTGAATACTTGAATCTCTAATGCTTTATTATCTGGAGATGTAATAATATGCACTTCCTTGTTCTCGTCTGCATAGATATTGATGTCTGAGGTTGATGATGTTAAATCATCATCAGTGACAGTTGCACTTCTAAATTGTAAGAATAAGTTTCCTTCGCCATTACTTCCGTCGTAGTCATAAGTGTAATTGCTGTTTTCTTTCAAATCAATGTCTTCTCCAGTCGCAGTATTGATCAATCTGACTTCAATTCCCTCAAAAGTCTCTACACCCTTAAAGTCTAAGTTTACTGTGTCTTTAAGTCCACTCTTAATGCCAACTGGAACTACGCATGGGAATTTCCCTATTTGGTTGATGTCAAGGGCTTTTTGTCCTACAATAGTATATACCTCCGGAACCTCTTCAATTTGAGAACATAGTTTACATACATCAACATTATCATAAGTGTTGTCTGCTTCTTGATTTAGGATGATAGCACTAGAGCTTTTTGATTTTTTGTTTGCAGCTTCTATGTACATCTTGTTTTGGCTTGTTCTTGCAGCTTTTAGAGTAACATCCCCATTTGGAGAAAAGTCACTAAGTTTAATAACAAGTTCTCCATCTTGTAAGGCATTTACCACAAATGATTTCATTGGAGGAATTTTTAAACTAAGACCTTCAACACTTGCACCTGATGTTGCACCTGAAGTTGTTATAGTCCCAAATGTTTGACCATTCCAAAATTGCACATATGGAGAAATGAGGCTGTTGTTGTTTGCGTATAAAGCCCCGAAGTCAAGATGAGACATTAATGGATTTCCAATGAGATTTAATCCTGCTTTCACTGGAATCTTTATGCTGTCAAGTTCGTTTGATTCATTTTCCATTGCAAAACGATATGCTTTTACTGAATCCTTGACCATTGTCTTAGCAATACTTGGATATAGTTTTCCAGTTAAAGCGCTGTATGGTATTGCTGATCTAACTAGTGAGCCGTCTGCATTTGTTCTTGGGAATACAATAACTGTATCACCTGTGTTATTCGTCAGTCCATTAGGATAATTCCATGAAGAAGAATCAATCTGGAATGCAAAACCTTCGCCAGGCTCAAGATCTTCAGTTAAACTGGCAAATGATTGTGTGAAGTTTCCAGTCATTGTATATGAACTGTTGAATGTGCCAGAGCTTGCGTTTGATGTTCCAAATAGTTTCATATTAGTTACTGGAGCTCCATTAAAATAGTAATCACCAGAATACATTTCTTTTAATGGAGTTGTTAGCAAGTACCATTTGTTTCTTTTTAAATCTGTTTGAACAAAGGCTCTTTCGTAGTCTAAATTTTCAAGACCATAGATAGATGTTTCTGCTTGGAATATGATGTCTTTGCAATTAACTAATCCATATGTAGATATATCTGGGTCAAAAGTTCCTTTTTCAATGATAATGACAGAGCAATCTCCAGGTCTTGATGGGCTCCAGTTTGCTTCATCATCCCAAAATGAACTTGAAGAACCTGTCCAATGTGTAGTGTCAGCTGCAACATGTACAGTTACTTCTGTTCTAGAAGTAGTACATCCATTATAATTACCACTGACATAATATGAAGTAGTAGTGTCTATTAAAGCAGTTGTATAATTTTCTCCTTCATTTAATAATGTCCCGTTTGCAAGACTATCATACCAACTTATTATTGTTCCAGTTATGCTAGATTCAGCATGAAAGCTAGATGTTCCTGAACCACAGATATATGAATTTGCTATTGTAAGGATTGGAGTTGCTTTTACATATGTTGTTGATTCAATTGCAGAAGTACCCGGTTTTCCATTTGAATTTTCATAGTTTACACTAATTGTTTGATTGCCTGTTGTGTGCCATACTAGTGTTACAGAATAGTCTGTTGAGCTGAGACCTCCTGCAGTAATTTCATAGTCAACAGGTGAATTTCCTGTTATTGTCCATGAATAGTTATGAAATCCTGATTGTGTAGTGTATGTTACTATATTTTCAGAACAGATTGTATCCGAAGGCGAAACCAAGAAAGATGGATGAGGAATTCCTGCTAAACAGCCATATCCTGAGTATGTTGCATCAGTCACGGCAACATAACCATCTTCATCAATCTCACCTAAATCTGTATCAGGGTCAAAATCAGATGAAGTGACATTTTCAGAATCATCATATACATCTGAACCAATAATACTGTTTTCAATTGTGATTGCTCCACTTGAAGCATCTGCATTTGTGTCATCCCCTGCAGTCACCCACATCCAAGTAGCATCATTGCTCTCATTACCTGAAATAATAGAATATGAAATATCTAGCGTCCCTGTTCCACATAGGTTACTTATGTAAACACCACCACTACCATATGACCAATCTACAGTCTTATTGTTGTAACTTAGTGTACAGTATTCTAGGTTTGTTGATCCACCACAAATAAACATTGATCCGCCGTTTAGACCTGCAGTGTTATCTGAAAGAGAGCAATAGCTGAAGTCTGTATTATATTTTTTTAGATATAATCCTCCTCCTAGTCCTTGCCCACTTCCATCTGGATTTGTTGAATTCGAGTAAATGTTTGTATTGTCTATGTTTAAGGAGTTTGAGCTGGTTGAAGCTGCATATATCCCTGCACCACTAAATGCTAAGTTATTTTTGATTTTTGAGTTATTAATTGATGCATCGCAGTCAGATAGGAATATGCCTCCTCCTTGGAAGTCGCTATCTGTAGCAGGATTCTTCCCATTGTTATTAATATTGCAGCTTTCAATAGTTAAAGTTCCATTAGTAGCGTAAATACCTGATCCTTTTTCTGCTAGGTTGTAGGCAATAGTTGTGTTGTTGATGTTTGTGGTACAATTATCTAAATAAAGAGCACCGCCATAACCATTCCCACTGCCAAATTCATTTCCAGAAAGGTTAGAACTATTTACTGTAATGTTTGCATTTTTTGCGTAAATGGCATTCCCTTTAAATGCTGAGCAACCTGTAACTTTTATATTGTTAAGTGTTACTATGATTTCAGATGTACTTTGGATTTGGAATGCTCCACCCTTTGCACTATAGTTATTCTGACTTGAATTTTGAACTGTTATATTTGATATATTGCAGTTATATTCAATATCAAAGATTTGGCTTAGAGTGTTTCCCCCATCAATGATTGTAGATGATGTGTCAACTCCGGAAATACTAATTTGAGCGATAGGCTTAATCTGTGAAGATACAGAGTATGTGCCAGCAGCTAGAATTACAACATCTCCAGTTGTATTCGCAAGAGTGTTTATGGCATTGCTAATTGTGGTAGGTGAGCTGGCAGATAAACCATCCCCACTTCCAGATGGAGAGGCATAATAATTTGTTGCAACTACAGTTGCTTGTGAGATTGTAAGCAGTGCTAGTGCAAGGTAGATTTTGTGTAGAGATTTTCTCATAAGCTATTTTCTTTTTTAATTTTCGAGTATTTGAGTGCTTTAATATATGTATTCAAAGCGTGTAACAGTTGAACTTTATAAATGTTCAAAATTAATTATCATCAAATTTAAGCATTTAATTGCATAAAATAAATACATTTTGTCTGTAAATATTTGTTTTAGAGCATGCCCGTGTAAGCGCCTATTTTAGAGCACATTTGTTAAAATGATAGATTTTATGTTTTATAACATAAACTTTTAAGTGTTTATTCTCTTTCTGTGTATTTTTTTTTAACACTTAATTTTCTTTCAAAATCAGGAATTTATTTGAAAGTGTTAACGGGTTTCTTTCATAAAAAAAGGCTAGTGCATCATGTACTAGCCTTTTTCATTATTATAATATTTATTTCTTATTTATATCCGTCAGTGTGAACCGATTTTACAGCTCTACCTGAAGGATCGGCCATTTTCTTAAATTCCTCATCCCATTCAAGAGCAATAGCAGTACTACAAGCAACTGATTTTTCAAAAGGAACAGTTTCTGCAGCAGTGCGGCTAGGGAAGTGTTCAGTAAAGAATTGGCGATATAAGTATGCTTCTTTTGAATCTGGAGTGTTTAATGGGAATACTTTATGTGCATTAGCCATCATCTCATCACTGATTCTTTGATCTGCAATAATTTTAAGAGTGTCAATCCAACTATATCCAACGCCATCTGAGAATTGCTCTTTTTGTCTCCAAGCAACCGATTCTGGAAGATAATCTTCAAATGCTTTACGAAGAATCCATTTTTCCATTCTTCCGTTAATACACATTTTATCTTTTGGATTAAGACGCATAGCTACATCTAAGAATTCTTTATCTAAGAATGGAACTCGACCTTCAACTCCCCATGCAGAAAGAGATTTATTAGCTCTTAAACAGTCATAGTCATGAAGTTTAGATAACTTACGAACAGTTTCTTCATGTAATGCTTGAGCATTAGGTGCTTTGTGGAAATATAGATATCCACCAAAGATTTCATCAGCACCTTCGCCAGAAAGAACCATCTTAACACCCATTGATTTAATAACTCTTGCCATTAAATACATTGGAGTTGATGCACGAACAGTTGTTACATCATAAGTTTCAAGGTGATAAATTACATCACTGATAGCATCTAGACCTTCTTCAATTGTGAAATGAATATTGTGGTGTACAGAACCGATGTGGTCTGCAACTTTTTTAGCTGCAGCTAAGTCTGGTGATCCCTCTAATCCAACTGCAAATGAGTGAAGTTGTGGCCACCATGCATCTTTTTGATTTCCTGACTCTATTCTTTTTGTTGCGAATTTTTTAGCAACTGCAGAGATGATAGACGAATCCAACCCTCCAGAAAGAAGAACTCCATAAGGAACATCTGACATTAATTGTTTTTCAACAGCTAATTCTAGTGCTTCGCGAAGGTCATCAATGCTAGTTTCATTGTCTTTTACATTGTCAAATTCCATCCACTCGCGTGTGTACCATTTAGTCATTTTGCCTTCTTTGCTTGACCAGTAGTGCCCAGGAAGAAATTCTTCAATTTTCACACAAACACCTTCTAGTGATTTTAACTCAGAAGCAACATAAAATTGATTCAATGAGTCCCATCCAATGTATAATGGAATGATACCAATATGGTCGCGACCAATTAGATATTCGTCTTTTTCAATATCATAAAGAGCAAATGCCCAAATACCACTGATTTCTTCAAATAATTCAATTCCTTTTTCACGATATAAAGCTAAAATAACTTCACAATCTGATCCTGTAAGGAATTCATATTTGCCCGCAAATCTTTCGCGAATCTCTTGGTGGTTATAGATCTCACCATTAACTGCAAGAACTAATTTCTTGTCTTTGCTATATAACGGTTGACTTCCTGATTCGGGGTCAACGATAGATAACCTTTCGTGAGATAATATAGCTTTGTCTCCGCAGTAAACTCCAGACCAGTCTGGCCCACGGTGACGAATTTTCTTAGACATCTTAAGAACCTGTGGTCTTAATTCTTTTGAATCCGTTTTTAGGTCGAACATTCCGACAAATCCACACATATGAAATCTTGTTTTAAATAGTTGTAAATTAGTTACCCCCGTTTATTCTAATTATTCAGAATACAACAAGTTTGCAAATTTACAACCTTTTTCGGAAGCAGGCTAAAATAATGCTTGCTTTTTTTGATATTAATAGGCAAAAAAATATTAAAGGAATGAAAATTAAGATTTTCCGTAAGAAAAATATATGTACAAACAAAAAGCAACAAACCAAAGATGCTGATTTGCTGCTTTTTATGTCAGGTATGTCTGAAGTCTATTTTTACGGAATGTCTATGCTTCCAGATTTTACAACTGTCGATGTTCCTGAAAGTAATTTGTAGATATATGCGCCAGAGCTTAGCCCAACTGTAGAGAAGTTGAAATCAGTATTTCCAGATGCAAATGTCCCTTTTGCAAGGGTTTTAACTACAGTAGTTCCTGTAGCATCATATAATTTAAGTGTATATGTTCCTGTTGCAGATAAGTTTGTAATTTCAATTTTAATCATTGAAATACAAGTAATAACAGAACCAGAAGTGATTGTACCTGTAACAATAATTGGGTCGCCGGCTCCTCCTTCTGTCATAATTGTATATGTAGAGTTTGTAGTAGGAGTTCCTGTTATTGTTAATGTTTTGTTTGTTGCGTCTTTTGTTGTCGTTAAGCCAGTAGGTAGGTCAAAAACCTTTACATCAGTAGCTCCTCCTCCCCAAGTAAACACGATTGGGTCAAGAATATTTACATTCTCTTGATCTTTATTTGTTGGGCTAGTTAATGTTGGTGCAGCTCCAGTTTCGCAGAATTGAATTGCCCCAGCTCCAGCATATTGTGATACAAATTCACGAGCTTCATTAGCGGTCATGGCAGTGAATCCACTTGGATAATAGTCTGTGTAGCTTGTTGGGTCAAATGTACCACTAGCATTGAATTCGTCAAATTTTATTGAGCGCCCTCCAGGGTTAAGCATTGTTGGTTTAATTACCCAGCGTGTTTCGCTGTTATATGTGTATTCATAGCCAAGTGGAGCATACATTGTTCCTGCAAGAGTACTAGATTGATTTGAGTCTTTGATTTTCATAGAATCAAGTAAGCCGCTGTCATCGTATGCATTCCCAAATTGTTTGCAAGCATCACACCCTGAGTTTGTTTTATTATTAATGTCAGGAGATTGTAAATCTCCATACTTTAATTCAAATTCAGATCTTGGACGGCTAGCACAAATAGGCCATCTTACATCTAAAAAGAAGTTGTTTTCTACAATTACATTTGCTTTATATGCAGCCATAATTCCATAACCAAGAGAAATAATTCTTCTGTTAGTTAAATATTCTCCATCATCTTTGTATGCCGCAGTTTCTTGCCAGTGGAATTCATCAGCAGTCATTGATTCAGGACGGCACCAACCTGTATTTTCATACAAGCAGTTTAGAACATGAGTGTATCCTGAGCGAATACGAGGAGTTCTTTGGTGGGTATTAACTACATAGTTTGCATAATAGGTTGTTTTGCGCATAGCTAAGTCAGTGTCACTTGCGCCTAATAATCCTGTCTTCCAAGAATTCTGGATGCGGCACCATGATACTGTAATGTAGTCAGGGCCACTTGTGAAGTCCATAGCTCCATCAGGCACTTCTTTGTTGCTAGATGTTGCTAGATAGCCAATAGTACAATGGTCAATCCATATATTTGAACCACCTGTAATAGATAATCCATCATTAGGATATCTAGTGATTTCAATATTTCTAATTAAGATGTTTTTTGTGGAACTACCTGAGATAGGGATGTTTTTGATATTTGCTCCATCTTCACCTATTAAAGACATGTTTTGTTGTCCACTAATAGAAAATGTATTGTATTCTCCCGCAGCAACAATAATAATCCTATTACTACCTTTAGCAGCAGAAAGTTCTGAGTCGTTAGTTACATAGTAGGATGGTGTACTGCCACAGGTGGGAATTGCAAAAGTTCCACCAACTGCTGCAAAACCTACAGGTCTGTCATAAAATGTTGGACGAGTGATTGAAAAAGCAGAAATAGATAAGCTGACAAATAATAAAAACGAAACTGTTTTAATAGAAGTTAGGCTTTTAGTCTTTTTCATATAAATTTTAGGTTGTGTGTATTATGGAATGCAAATATATGTACAACAGTCATATTGTTGCTTTTTGAAGAGTTAATATTTAGATTCTAGTATAAGATTTAACAAAAAAAGGTTCCTGGATGTTAAAATCAAAAGTTCTTAAAACACAAAATCATTACTTTTGCTAAAAATTACTTTTGATATGGAAATTATATTATTGATACTTGGAGTATCGGTTGGATCATTAGCTGCTTGGTTTATTGCAAAATATAAGTATACAGCAGATAAAGGGTTATCAATTGATCAGGTGAATGAGAAATATATTCTTAAAGAGATATATGAGGTAGAACATCAGGAAAGAGTTTCTGCAGATTCAGAATTAGCTGAAGTGAAAGAGAAATATGTTAGAGCTGAGTCTGAGAATAATCATTTAAAAGAGCGAATGTCTCAAGCACAGGCTGATTTTGATCAACAGCAAAAGAACATGCGTTTGGAATTTACAAATCTGGCAAATACGCTTTTAGAAGAAAAAAGTAAACGCTTTGTGGAAATCAATGAGCAAAAAGTTGGAGATATACTTAACCCTTTGAAGGAAAAAATAAAAGAGTTTGAGAAAAAAGTTGAAGAAGCATATAAGGAAGAAACTCGTGAGCGTATTTCACTAAAGAAAGAACTGGAGCAGGTTGTTAAATTGAATCTTCAGGTTAGTGAAGATGCAAACAGATTAACCAGTGCATTAAAAGGAGATAAGAAGCTTCAGGGAGATTGGGGTGAAGTACAGCTAGAAATTATTTTAGAGAAAGCCGGACTTGATGCTGGAATTCATTACGAAAAGCAACAAAGTTACCGTGACGAAAACGGGGATTTATATCGACCTGATTTTATTGTAAATCTTCCTGAAGGAAAGAATCTTATCCTTGATTCAAAGTTATCGTTAGTTGCTTATGAAAATTATTACAATACGGAAGATGAGGTATTGCGTGCAAAATATTTAAAAGAACATCTTTCAGCTATTCAAAAGCATATTATTAGTCTTGGCGCAAAAAACTATTCACAATTATATGGCATAAATTCGCCAGATTATGTGTTGATGTTTGTTGCTTTGGAGCCAGCTTTGAGCGTTGCTTTGAAAGAAGATTTGAGTTTATACGAAAAAGCGCTTGACAAGAATATTGTCTTAGTTTCGGCATCAACACTGTTGGCTACGCTAAGAACAATTTCCTATATATGGAAGCAAGAAAATCAAAAGAGAAATGTAGTTGAGATTGCTCGTGAAAGTGGAGCATTATATGATAAGTTTGTCGGCTTTATGGAAGATATGATTAAAGTGGGTAAAAATATGGATGATGCTAAAAAGACTTATGGTGATGCAATGAATAAACTTGTAGAGTCAAGTAAAAAAGGAGATACAATTATCGGTAGATTTGAACGAATTAAAAAGCTTGGTGCAAATACCTCAAAGAATTTGCCGCAGAATTTAATAGATAGGGTAGAAGATTAAGCTTCTACCTTTTTTGTTTTTAAAGCTTTTCTTTTTCTATATAAAATGTAGCTAATGTAGGATAGAATTAAGAATATAAATACTAATTCTCCATTTCCAATTGGAAGGGCGTAGAATAAATCTGTAAGACCTCCAAGCGGTGGATTGCTTGTGTCATCGCCATCAATATTTCCATCACCATCAATATCTAATAGTATATATCCATAAAGGGAAGAGTATGTTGGGTCAGAATAATCGGGAGCTATAAGTTCCCAAGTGTCTGCGCCAAAAGATATAGAATCTCCTTCTTGAAATATGAAATCATCATGTACAATATAGTCATCGCCTCCTAAGTTTAAGGTGTAGTCTCCTAGTGTGCTTAAATCATAGGTGGCTCCGAGTAAATTTGTTGAAGATTCATTTGTTGGGACAAATACCTCTATATATGACGGTCCTTCAGTATATCCTTTTGTTGGATAACTTGCAGCAATCATTGAACTACTGTGTGCAAGTAGTAAGCAAAAGAATGATATGATGATCTTTTTGTTCATTGTAATCGTGAGGTTTCTAATACAAATATACGAAAACCCTAAATAATTGAATGGACTATAGGGTTCTTTTGCCATAAATTAATGCATTTTTAATAATTGAATTTATAAAAGCTCCTATTTTATAATGGTTTTAATGCTATTTTTGTTTTAATGTTTGAGAACAGTTTTTTTGAAATAATTTGTTTTTTTTGTTCAATTATGTGCGTAGTCTAAAGAAGTTCTTTGATGAGAATTTCTCTAAATAGAACTTTCAAATATTTATGTGGAAATTATTTAAAGAATATAGTGCTCCAATTTTAGCAACCTTTTGTTGGGCATTTTCATATGTATGGACAAGTATGGCATTTGAGTCATATTATCCGGTTACATTAGTGACATTGAGAGTTGTTTTTGCTTTCATATTTATGCTAGCAATAACGCTGCCTTTTGGGAAGTTGCAAAGACTACATAAAAAACATATTCTTTTAATGCTTGGTATGGGTTTATTAGAGCCATTTGGATATTTTTTGTGTGAGGTGTATGGTTTAAAAATGGTTTCTCCAACATATGCAGCGGTTATTCTCTCAACTATCCCATTATTTTCGCCTTTAATTGCATTTATATCATTAAGAGAAAAGGTTACTTTGTTTAATATCATTGGGATATTAGTTTCTTTATTTGGAGTTTTGGCAATATCCATTGATAAAACTGGAAGTTTCTTGGCAGAACCATTCGGAGTTATTTTGTTGTTTGCGGCAGTTTTTATTTCTATCAGTTATTCTGTCGTAGTTAGGAAAATGTCGAAGTATTATACTGAGTTGACAATAGTTACATATCAAAATTTGTCAGGAATAATTTTGTTTACGCCCTTGTATTTCTTTGTGGATTATTCGAAGCCAGCTTTGCCATTTCAAATGCAATCTTTTGTGGCGGTAATTCTGTTAGCCATATTTGCATCATCATTAGCGTTTCTATTTTACACCATCTCATTAAATAAATTTGGAGTAACGCGTACTAATATCTTTTTAAACTTGTTGCCAGCTATTACTGCTGGATTATCTGTGTCTTTATTAGGAGAGCAATTGTCATTACAAAAGTTGTTAGGAATACTTGTTGTAATTGGAGGGTTATTTGTCAGTCAGATAAAAAGAAAGCCATCTCTTTAAGTAAAGAAATGGCTTTTATAGGTTGAAGAATAATTGTTCTTATTTGATTGCAATCTTATTTACACGGTTAACATGTCTTCCGCCTTCAAAATCTGTGTTGAAGAAATCTTCAACAATCTGAAATGCTTCTTCTTCAGAGATATATCTTGCCGGTAAAGAAAGTACATTTGCATTATTGTGTTGACGAGCTAAACGAGCTAACTCTGGATTCCAGCAAAGAGCTGCACGGATGCCTTGGTGTTTGTTTACAGTCATGCTGATGCCGTTTCCACTACCACAAATTGCTATACCGTATTCAAATTCACCGTTCTCGATGGCAGTAGCCATTGGATGAGCAAAATCAGGGTAATCACAACTTTCAGTTGAATATGTTCCATAGTCCTTAAATTCAACACCAACAGAACTTAAATCAGTGATGATTTTTTCTTTCAATTCAAAACCTGCGTGATCAGAGCAGATGGCTATTTTTTGTTCGCTTAATTCTTTCATAGCTATATTGTTTTTTGTTATTCTTTCTATAAAGTTAAAACAAGTTTTTGAAAAAAAAGGTTTATTCGTTTAATGAATTCCAACCTTGTGCTTTTAATGAGAATTCTTGCCCGTCTCTTGTAGTTAAGCAAGTACCCATATCTTCTTTACAAATATGTCCGATGATTCTTACATCTTCAATTTTTTCAACCAAATCATGCATTTCCAATGGTACTGTAAAAAGAAGTTCGTAATCTTCGCCACCATTAAGGGCAGCTGTAACTAGGTTCATGTTGAATTCTTCAGCCATAGCAGCTGTTTGGTAATCGATAGGAATGCGATCTTCGTATACACGACAACCTGTTTTGCTATGTTTGCAGATGTGTATCAACTCTGAAGATAATCCGTCAGAGATATCCATCATTGAAGTTGGTACAATACCCTTGTCAGCAAGTTTTTCAACAATGTCTTTTCTTGCTTGAGGACGAAGTTGACGCTCCAAAATATATTCCTTTCCATCAAAATCAGGTTGAGCGTTCTTTTCTCCTGAAAGAACTGATTTTTCACGCTCCAGAAGTTGTAACCCCATATAGGCTGCTCCAAGATTTCCTGAAACACATATAAGGTCATTTTCTTTTGCTCCGTTGCGGTAAACGATTTTTCCTTTTTCGCCTTCGCCCATACATGTAATGCTGATGCAAAGTCCCGTCATAGATGCAGATGTATCACCACCAACTAAGTCAACACCATGCTCATCGCAAGCAATTTGAAGTCCGGCGTAAAATTCATCTAAATCCTCAATGCAAAAACGCTTAGAAATACCGATGGAAACTGTTATTTGTTTTGGTTTTCCATTCATCGCGTAAATGTCAGAGAAGTTGACAATAGCAGATTTATATCCCAAATGTTTTAATGGAACATATATTAAGTCGAAGTGGATGCCTTCTAGAAGCAGGTCGGTTGTAACAAGTATTTGTTTGTCTTTGTAATCCAACACAGCTGCATCGTCACCTACGCCTAGTAGGGTTGATTCATTTTTAAGCTGTATTTTATCCGTAAGGTGATGAATTAATCCAAATTCACCAAGGGTTGATATTTGAGTTCTTGACATAATCGTTATTCTAAGTTCTTAAGTATTCTTGACACAATTGCTTCGGGCTCTATCCAGTTCAGGCATGCATAATCTTTTCGTTTGCAAGGTACATTGCCAAAAATAGAACAAGGGCGGCAAGCAAGGTCAATTTGTACAATATTTTCTTCAGATTGTTTCCAGCCTAAGAAGCCTGCAAAGGGATGTGTTGCGCCCCAGATTGAAACTACAGGTGTGCCAACAAGCGATGCAAGGTGCATATTTGCTGAATCCATAGATAGCATAACATCTAGGTGGCTCATTAGGATAAGTTCCTCAGGAAGTCTAACGCCATCAGGCATTGTGTGAGCTGATTTGTATTTGCTAGTCCACGAGCTAAGGATTTGCATTTCTTCTTCGCCATTGCCAAATAAAAATAGCTTGATGTTTGGTTCCAGACATAAAGAAGCAACAACTTTTTCCATTTTCTCAAGTGGATAAATTTTGCCGGTATGTTTTGCAAATGGTGCAATTCCAACCCATTTTTCTTTCTTTTCACCGAATACTTCTGTGAAAATTTCAGGTAATTTTGGCTTTTGGTCAAATATTGAATCAAACTCAATATTAAATGTAAAACCAAGTTCTTCAAACACCTCTTTGTATCTTTCAGTGCTTGATTTTAATTGTTTTGTAGGTCCAAAAGTGATTAAATCTCTCTTTTCATCGCGACCTTTATTGATGACAGCAAATTCAGCTTCATCAAAAACAAACATTGATTTCAGGATCTGGCTACGCAAGACATTGTGTAAATCAGCTATAGCATCAAAGTTGAACTTTTTTAACTGATGGCGTAAACGCAATAGCCCAAAGAAGCCTTTGTGTTTGCCTTTTTTATCTAATGGAAAAACAGTCAGGTTTGGGATGTTGGCAAACATAGGTGCAAAAGCTTTCATCGTCAAAACAGTGATTTCTACATTACACTGTTTGGCTAATGATGAAAGTACAGGTACAGTCATTGCCACATCGCCCATAGCTGAAAGGCGTATAACCAATATTTTTTGAGGTTTCCCCACTGTTTATTTCTTTGCGTAAAGGATTGGGTTTAATGAAGGGTCGTTGTACATCTTCATTTGCTTATACACTTTCATGTATTTATTCCCTGTTTCAATATCTGATAGCAATTGGTCAATTGCAGAAGATAAGTCAATGCGTTGTTGTAAAAGGATATCCAATTTTTGTTGGCATTGAGCTTTATGGTCAGCCGCAGCATCAGTACGGTTTACCTCTTGTTGCATGTGGTAGATTTTCAATGCAAGGATAGAAAGGCGATCAATAGCCCATGCCGGACTCTCAGTATTAATTTGAGCTTCAGATGCAACTTTTACTTCTTTGTATTTGTCCAAGAAATAGCTGTCAATAACCTCAACTAAATCAGTACGATCTTGATTTGATTTGTCAATACGGCGTTTGATTGCCAATGCCTCTACTGGGTCAATTTGTGGGTTGCGGATAATATCTTCCAAATGCCATTGTACTGTATCAATCCAGTTTTTTACATATAAAATCCCTTCAATTGAAGATGCTTCATAAGGGTTGTTAATTGCTGCGTCTACATGGTCAGTAACATGATAATCAGCTATGCAACGATCGAAAATAACATTGCTGTCTTGAGCGAAAGCCATAATTGTATTCAGTTAAAAATTAGACCGCAAAACTACATAAAATTAGGGGATAAATCAAGGTGGAAATATGGATGTAATAAGATGCCTTGTTTTGCTGTATATTCCAGTCAAACTGACCACCCTTGTCCGGTTTAAATTGAGCAGGCTTTCCGATTTAAATTGACCACCCGTAAATTGTCACTTTTTACGCATGATTTTTCATCTGTTGATTAGTATTCAAAGATACTTATTTTTCTATCTCTTTTAATGCCTTCTTTTTTCTCATGGACTCACCTTGCAATTCTATTCTGTGAGCCTGATGTATAAGCCGGTCAAGTACGGCATCAGCTATTGTTTTTTCTCCTATTATGTCATACCAACCTTGCACTGGTATTTGCGAAGTAACGATAATTGAACCATTGTTGTGTCTGTCTTCTATAATTTCCAAGAGTGTAATTCTATTCTGACTATCAAGAGCTTGTAGTCCAAAATCATCTAAAATTATTACATCTTGTTTTTGTATTTTATTTAGTTCTCGCAAATAAGAGCCATCCGCTTTTGCCATTTTAAGTCGGGTAAAAAGCTTAGATGTATTGAAGTAACTAAGTTTATATCCTTGTATACAAGCTCTATAGCCTAGCGCTGTGGCTAAATAACTTTTTCCTACACCAGTGCTTCCAGTAATAAGGATATTTTGATTTTTCTCAACAAAATCACATTCGGCAAGTCTCATAATTTGTGTTCTATCCAGATTTCTAGATTCTTCATATCTAATACTTTCCATATCTGCTCGGTAATGGAATTTGGCATTGGTAATGCTTCGCTCTATGCGCCTATTTTGCCTTTCATCCCATTCGGCATCTATTATCATTGACATAAACTGATCGATAGTGTAATGGTCTGTCCGACCGGTTTCAATGGCTGTTTTAAATGCATTATGCATACCATAGAGCTTCATTTGTTTCATTTTACTAATTGTGGCTTGATTCATCTTCTTTTTTGTTTTAATAGTTAATAATAATATTGTTTCCCGCGTATGTTATTGTGCGTTGGCAGTTCTGGTTCTTGCTGCGTTTGCTCTATAGTATCCAAGTTCTGCTCCAAGATGTTTTGGATTATCTTATAACTATAGGATTCCACATGCAGAGCTCGTTTGCAGGCCTTTATGAGTCTCTCTTTGCCAACCTTCTTTTCAAAGGATAGGATACCCATACAGGTTTTATAAGCTTGCTCTGGATGCGCTCTGGTTTCAATAACCTTGGCTATGTATTTTCCAACATCAGCATCTAAGCTATGCCCCCAGGATACAAAACGGGCAGCATCCCACTCGGCAACAAAGCGGTGAGTACTAGCCAAATGTTCTTGGTTTGTGGTGTATTGATATTGCTTCATATCTCTTGGATAACTAGCAATACGAGTGTATTTAGAATAAATCTCCAAGCTTGTTGAGGTAAACAGAACGCTTACCTTTCTTTTAATGTACTGATACGGAACACTGTAATAATGCTTATCGGGGCTAAATAAAATATGACCATTCTGCATTACCGTGCAAGTGGTCTGATATTTAATCTCAAAACGATTGACAGGAAGGGCATATCGTTCTTCCATCTCAATCTGATCAAAGAGCTCTTGCCGAGAATAGGGTCTAGAACTAAGTTTTCGGGCATTGTGCTCAACTAATAGTTCTTCCACCCGATTGTTAATTTCTTCTAAGCTAAAAAAGGTTTCTTTGGATAATCGAGCATAGATAGAACGATACAGAAGCTTAACCGCATTCTCAACCAAAGCTTTGTCTCGTGGTCTATAAGCTCGAGCAGGAAGAATCGTGGTCTCATAATGCTCTGCCATATTTTCCAAGGTTTTATTAATCGTAGGCTCGTATTTACTGCTTTTAATCACAGCTGACTTTAGATTGTCTGGAACAATGGCGCGTGGAACTCCGCCATAAAAGTGTAACGCATTCTGAACTGAGTTTACAAAATCTTGTGTCTGTTGAGTACGGCTGCACTCAGCATAGGTATACTGACTTGCTCCAAGTATGGCTACAAAGAACTCAACTTTCTGTATCTCTCCAGTTAGAGGGTCTATTATCTGAGGTTTATCTCCAGAATAATCAACAAACATTTTATCTCCAGCCTTGTGATCCATGTGCATAACCCCACTGGAACGCTTAGACCATCGATTATACAGTTCGCAAAACTGAGAGCGTTTATAGCCCTCGGGGTGAAGCTTGATATACTCTTGCCATAACTGCATTTTAGTTACATAAGGCTTCTTTAATGCCTTCTGCATCTGTGGAAAGAAGTCATAGAGCTCTTGTGTCTTTGCTGGAATATACTCTATGGAAGTGCCTGAAAATAGTACATCTAACTCAGCGTCTGTTTTAGTGTTCAGAGTTTCTAAGTTGAGTCCGTAAAGCTGAAAAAGAGAAAGATATTTCTTGACGGTATTGCGAGAGATGTTTAAATATTTACTGATAAACATTTTACTCTCGCCCTTGCAATGTAATTTTATTGCTTGTCTAATTTTGCTCATTTCTGTTATTTTATTTGCCATACTTTTTTTGTTGCGAAAGTATGGGTAACAGAATGAAAAATCAGTGTGTTTTTAGGTGGTCAGTTTACTCCGGAATGGGTGGTCAATTTAGTCCGGCAGAGCTGGTCAATTTGCTCCGGAATGGGGTGGTCAATTTAAATTGGAATTGTATGCTCAATATGACTGGTTTTTACAGTTTTGCCACCAATTATTCATATAGCATAGTCTTAGAAGCTGAATATTTTTTCTACATTTGTAAGAAGCCCATTAATGGGAAATAAACGAACGAATCATGGCAAAAAAACAAAAAATAAAGATGAAAAAAGACACCCGAATGAAAAAGGGTGCTATTGTAAATAAGGTCATGGATATCATGCATCGATATCCTACAAAACCATTTAACTACAAACAATTATCTGCTGAAATTGGGTTGAAAACTCTTCCAGAGAAACAGTTGCTGGTTTCAATTTTAGATGACTTGCATTTGCAGGAAATGATTCAGGAAGTGGATCGTGGGAAATTCAAACTAAATATGCGTGGTGGATTTATTGAAGGAGTTATTGACCGTCAGTCAAGCGGTAAGAATTACCTGATTCCTGATGATGGTGGTGAACCGATATTTATTGCTGAACGCCGTCTTCGTCAAGCCATGAATAAAGACCGCGTGAAAGTATTCTTGTATGCTACGCATCCTGGAGCTGAACCTGAGGGAGAAGTTGTTGAAGTTATTCAGCGTGCCAAAGATACTTTTGTTGGTGTGCTGCAAGTTTCAAGAAATTACGCATTCTTAAGGGTTGATAATCGAATCTTGACCAATGATATTTTTATTCCTGTAGAAAAATTAAAAGGAGCGAAAGATGGTCAGAAAGCCATTGTTAAAATTGTGGAATGGAATCCACGAGATAGGAATCCGATTGGCGAGGTCGTAGATGTGCTGGGAGATGTAGGAAATAACAACACTGAGATGCATGCTATTCTTGCTGAGTTTGGTTTGCCATATCGTTATCCAAAAGAAGTAGAAGCTGCTGCTGATGAAATTCCTGAAGAAATTACGAAAGAGGAAATTTCCAAACGCGTGGATATGCGTAAGGTGCCAACCTTCACTATTGACCCTCGTGATGCAAAAGACTTTGATGATGCGCTTTCAATCAGAAAACTTTCCGATGGATTGTGGGAAATTGGGGTGCATATTGCAGATGTAACGCATTATGTTTCGCCTGATGGCATTATTGAAAAAGAAGCAGAAAAGCGTGCAACTTCTGTATATTTGGTTGACAGAACCATCCCAATGTTACCTGAGCATTTAAGTAACGGGCTTTGCTCTCTTCGTCCAAATGAGGATAAACTCTGTTTTTCTGTTGTTTTTCATATTGATGACTTTGCGAATGTAAAACATTATGAGATTTGCCGCACGGTGATTCATTCTGACCGCCGTTTTACCTATGAAGAAGCGCAGGATATTATTGAAACCGGTGAAGGTGACTTGAAAGAAGAAATATTGAAGCTGGATGAGTTAGCAAAAATCATTCGCACACAACGATTCTCAAAAGGAGCAATTGCTTTTGAAAGAACGGAAGTGCGTTTTGAGATTGACAGTTTAGGTAAGCCTACCAGTGTATATTTCAAGGAAGCTAAAGACTCAAATAAACTGATTGAGGAATTTATGTTGCTAGCAAACAGAACTGTGGCAACGCATATTGGAAAAGCTGAAGGAGGTAAAAAACCTAAGACTTTCGTTTATCGTATTCATGATGTGCCAGATCCTGAGAAATTACGCATTTTCTCTGAATTCATCCGTAAATTTGGTTATAAACTAAAAACTACAGGAAAGCAAACAGAGGTTTCTTCTTCTATTAATAAATTGCTTGATGATGTTCAGGGTAAAAAAGAACAAGATTTGGTAGAAACAATTGCTATTCGTTCTATGGCAAAAGCGGTGTATAGTACAACTAATGTTGGGCATTATGGATTGGCATTTGATTTTTATACGCACTTTACTTCGCCAATTCGTCGATATCCGGATATGATGGTACATCGTTTATTGGAGAAATATTTGGCAGGCGGACGCAGTGTAAGTGCTGACGAATGGGAACAAAAATGTGAACACAGTTCAAGCATGGAGCAGTTGGCGGCAAATGCTGAGCGTGCCTCTATCAAATACAAGCAAGTGGAATATATGTCTGATAGAATTGGAATTATCTATGATGGCGTAATTTCAGGGATTACTGAATGGGGGATTTATGTAGAGCTGAATGAAAATAAATGTGAGGGCATGGTGCCAATCCGCGAATTGGATGATGATTTCTACATGTTTGATGATAAAAATTACTGCTTAATTGGTCGAAAGAAACACAAGAAATTTCAGTTAGGGGATTCTGTTACAGTGAAAGTTGCCAAAGCTAACCTTGAGAAAAAACAATTAGATTTTGTATTAGTACAATAAAAAAAGGGCTTCAATATTTGAAGCCCTTTTTTAATTCTTTTTTGGTTTGCAAATTTTATCTTTATCATTTGCACCCCGACCGCATTTTTCACAAGTATACTTTGGATTGTCTTTTTTCTTCTCCTCGTATTCTTTTTTGCTAAGCTTACAACGGGTTTTGGTCATAGCTTACATCCATTTTCTTCGTTTGAAGTAATACAAAATACCTACAACGAATATAATCATTAAGCTGATAGCAAAAAGATATCCGTATTTCCAATTTAGCTCAGGCATAAACCTGAAGTTCATACCATATAAGCTGGCAATTAGCGTTGGCGGCATAAAGATTACCGATACGATAGTGAAGATTTTGATAATCTTATTTTGTTGGATATTAACAAGACCCAGGAAGGTGTCTTGAAGATAATCCAGGCGATCAAAACTAAAGTTTGTGTGCTCAATCAGTGAGTTGATATCCTTAATGATAATCGTTAGTTTCGGCTTAATTTCTCCCGGGAAAACTTCGCTTCTTAGCATATTGGAAACTACGCGTTGTTTGTCAATGATGTTTTCGCGGATCTGCATAGTTTTTTCCTGTAAGTTCTTTATGGCAATTAGCACATCGTCGTCAACAGTGTCTTCACGCAGTCCGGCAGAAAGAGTAGAAATGTGTTGAGTCATATCCTCAATCATGTCAGCATCAAATTCAACTCGGGTTTCTAATAACGAAACTAGAACATGGAATCCGGATGTAAATAAACGAGGATTCGCATATATCTTTTTAATGGTTTCATCGAAGGATTTTAGATATTCATATCTAACAGAAACCAAAATGTTATTTTTTAAGATAAAAGACACGGGCTCCACGGCATAATTCTCCATCATAAAGTTAGAGTTTGCCACGATTGTGTCTTCAGTTTGCATATAGCGCGAACTGATCTCAATTTCTTCAATTTCTTCTTCTTCTTGAATGTAGATCTTCAAGAATTCCTCTAGTTGGTCTTCAACCTCGTCAGTTACATCGTTTAAGTCAATCCAAATGAATTGTGACAATGGAACCTTTTTAAGGATTTCAATGTCTTTTGATATTTTTAGGCGACCGTTTTCTTGGTAAAATAGCTTTAATTCTGACATAATATCTAGTAATTAAAGTGTGAATAACTCTTGTTCTTTTTCGTTTTTGAGACTTTGGTTATTGCTCAGGCAGATTTTCAGCCACTAGTTTTGTTAGCGCTATAAAATCATCTACGCTGAGCCTCTCCGGTCGTTCATCAAAAATAGCTGAAGCAAAGGCAGGGTTGTCTTTCCCTAGTAGAGGTTTCAGGGAGTTGCGCAACTGTTTTCGCCTTTGGTTAAAAGAGGTCTTTACAACAGAGAAAAACAACTTCTCGTCAGAACCCAGTTCTTTTCTGCTGTTGCGAGTAAGTCTAATCACTGCCGATTTTACCTTTGGAGGAGGTGAGAATACATTTTCGTGTACCGTGAAAAGGTATTCAATATCATAATATGCTTGTAAAAGCACACTTAATATTCCGTATGTTTTGCTTCCAGGAGGCTCTGCAAGTCGCTCAGCCACTTCTTTTTGTATCATTCCAACGCAGCAAGGAATCTGCTCTCTATTTTCAAGAACCTTGAAAAAGATTTGGCTTGAGATGTTATACGGGAAGTTGCCCACTACGCAAAATGGAGTGGAGTATAGGTCCTTTAAATTAAGCTTTAAGAAATCACCCTCGATAACATTTAGTTGAGGGTAATGTTGGTGAAGGTACTCAACAGATTCAGTATCTATCTCGATGACTGAGAGTTGAGCATTCTTGTCCTCAATTAAAAATTGAGTAAGTACACCCATGCCAGGTCCAATCTCCAACACGGGTGTTTTCACCTCTAGTTGTAAGCTCGCAGCAATGCGTTGGGCAATATTCAAGTCCGTAAGGAAGTGTTGCCCCAAGTGTTTCTTGGCTCTTACTTGTTGTGTCATGCTGATATGCGGGATCGTCCGACATGCGTTAAGTGTTTCGTGAATTAATTTATATCGATTATGACAAAAAAATATACCTTTGCCATTGTGATTTGGACTGCAAAGATACAAGAAAGTTATAAGTTTGAGTCAAAAACAGAGCATAAACTTCTGTTTCAGTACAATTAAGAAAAAAGTATGCATAAGAAATTAGAGCAAATAATAGATTTTTTTTACCCTCCTTTTAAGAGGCTGATGCCTATACAGCTTTTTCGCTATTTAGCCTGTGGTGGTAGCAATACTTTGCTTGATTGGGTGCTTTATTTTGTAGCCTATAACTATGTTGTTCAGAAGCATGAGGTGGATTTGGGATTTGTTACTCTTTCGCCGCATATTGCTGCTTTTGTATTTACATTTCCTATTGTACTGATGGTTGGCTTTTATTTGTCAAGAAATATTAGTTTTCAAGGTTCATCATTACGAGGCAGGGTTCAGCTTTTTCGATATTTAGTTATTGTTGCAGCAAATATTCTAATCAATTATATCTGCTTGAAAATATTTGTTGATTGGATGCATATTTACCCCACACCATCTAAAATGTTGACAACCGTATTTACTACTCTTTTCAGTTATTTTGCTCAAAAGCATTATTCTTTTAGTCAAAAAGAAGTCATTTAATACCTCTTCTTTAATGATACATCGTGAGGCATATACTAAAATGATAAAGTGGGCTATTTTAGTTTTAGCTTATGGTTATTTAGTGTATGTCCTTTATCAGTTTGATGAGTATGACTTGGTTCTTTCTCAATGTAAAAAAAGTTTGAGAGAGTCTTGGTGGTGGCTTTTTCCTGTGTTTTTTCTTTTACCTGTAAATTTATTTTTAGAGGCAAAGAAATGGCAGCTGTTATTGTCTAAACTTGAGCCTCATAGCATTATTGAGTCATTAAAATCAGTATTAGGCGGAATTACAACTGCATTTTTTACACCTAATAGAATAGGAGAGTTTCCTGGTCGTGTTTTATTTCTTTCTCCTCAGAATAGAGTCAAAGGGGTGTTGCTTGGTGGAGTTAGTGCCTTGTCTCAAACATTGGTTATTTTATTATGGGGAGTTCCGGCTGCAATAGTTTTATTGGGTTCTCGATTTGCAGGGCAAAGTTTTGGCTATTTTTTGACAGCAGCAATAAGCTTTTTTCTTTTAATCTGTGTCTATGTTTTCTTGCCAAAGATAGCATCTTACTTTATGCGTTTTTGCAAAGGGAAAAGATTCTGGAATATTTTGTACACTTTGTCAGAATATAGGAGAGTTGATTTATTTAATGTGCTGTTAGTTGCAACCTTAAGGTATATAGTGTTCTCTGCACAGTTTTTCTGCATGTTGCAGTTTTTTTGTATTAGTTTAGATATTTGGCAAGCAGTTCTTGCTATTGCTGCAAACTATTTATTTGTTACCTTTGCGCCCGCATTTGCGTTTTCGGAAGGAGCCGTAAGAGCCTCTGTAGCAGTGCTAATATTTGGCTTATTTACACAGAATCAACTTGCTGTAGCAGTTGCAGGAATAAGTATTTGGGTGGTGAATTTTATATTCCCCATGATATTTGGCAGTTATTTTGTTGCTAAGATAAAAACTAAGTAAGGACCAACCAGTTTTATTTTTAAATAAATGACAGAATCTTTTGATTTCGAAGAAATTCGTCCGTATAGAGATGAAGAAATAAGTGGTGTAATTGCTCAATTACTTCAAGAGCCAGCCTTTAGGTCTATGCTTCCCAAGCTATTTAAGGAAACTGAACTTGAGCAAATAGTAGAATTGCTTAAAAGTATCCATACTGTTGAGGACTTTCAAAAGCATATCGTACATCGTTATATCAATAATTTACAATCTCAAACTACTAAGGGGGTTGAAATTCTTGGTTTAGAGAATATTGATAAGCAAAAAGCCTATATATTTATCTCTAATCATAGAGATATTGTATTGGATTCTGCTTTGTTAAATTCAAATTTCTTAGGTCATGGTGTTCCTTTGACTGAAATAGCTATTGGAGATAACTTGTTGATTTATCCTTGGATAAAAGCTCTGGTGCGTATTAATAGAAGTTTTATTGTTCAGCGAAATGTGCCAGTAAGACAAATGTTGGATATTTCTAAACGGCTTTCTGCATATATTCGTCATACGATTGTTGACAGAAACCAATCTATCTGGATTGCTCAGCGTGAAGGTAGAGCTAAAGACTCAAACGACTTAACTCAAGAGGCTCTTTTGAAAATGTTTAATATGTCTGGAAAAGGTTCTTTATTAGATAATATGAAAGAAATTTCACTTTGCCCATTGAGTATCTCTTATGAATATGATCCTTGTGATTATTTGAAAGCAAAAGAATTTCAGCAAAAAAGAGATAATTCAGAATTTAAAAAAGCTCCTGAAGATGATTTGCTAAATATGCAAACAGGAATTTTTGGGTATAAAGGGAAGGTGAGCTATTATACTGCCGGCTCTATTGAATCTGAAATTGATGCAATTGCAGAAAAAACTCAGAATAAAGTTGAGCAGTTAACAGAGGTTGCAAGTTTAATCGATAAGTATATTCATCAAAACTATGTTATTTATCCAAATAATATGGTTGCTTATGATATGTTCACTGGAAATAGCCGATTCTCAGGGCAATATAATTTGAAGGAAAAATCAGCATTTGAAACATATATCCAATTGCAAATAGATAAAATTGATTTGCCTGAGAAAGATGAAACTTTCTTAAGAAAGAAGATGTTGGAGATGTATGCAAATCCATTAATTAATAAATTAAAAGCTCAAGAATAAAAAAAACCTTACCTTTGTAAGGTCTTCGTGGATAAATTTGACTGCTTGCAACCACAGAAAAAAATGCTAAAACTTAGTTTTACTTTCCTTTCTTTTTAGCAAGCCCGTCAGATTGATTTACGATAAACTATTTGAATATTAATTTTATAAACGAAATCAATATGGGATATTTCTTTTCATCAGAATCAGTATCTGAAGGGCATCCGGATAAAGTTGCCGATCAAATTTCAGATGCAATCTTGGATCAATTTATTGCATTAGACCCAAGTTCGAAAGTAGCTTGCGAAACTCTTGTTACAACAGGACAAGTTGTGTTAGCAGGTGAAATTAAATCAAACACTTATGTAGATGTTCAAACAATCACTCGTAGAGTAATTAACCGAATTGGTTATACTAAGAGTGAGTATATGTTTGATGGAAATGCTTGTGGTATTTTCTCTGCATTGCATGAGCAATCATCAGATATTAACCAAGGTGTTGAGCGTCAAGATCCAATGAATCAAGGTGCAGGTGACCAAGGTATGATGTTTGGTTATGCGACTACTGAAACAGAAAACTTGATGCCATTAGCCTTAGACTTAAGTCATGCTTTAGTGCGTGAGTTGGCTGAAATTCGTCGTGAAGGAGAAGTTATGACATACCTTCGTCCGGATGCAAAATCACAAGTTACAATTGAGTACGGTGATGATAACAAACCAAAACGCGTAGACACAATTGTTGTTTCTACACAACATGACGATTTTATCAAGCCATCATCAGAATTATCTGAAGAAAAAGCAGACGAAGAAATGTTGGCTAAGATTGAGCATGATGTAATTCAATATTTAATTCCTAGAGTTAAAAAGCTAGATCCTCAATACGAGGCATTAATCTTAGATGACTATAAGTTATTTGTTAACCCAACAGGTAAATTCGTAATTGGTGGTCCTCATGGAGATACAGGTTTAACTGGTCGTAAAATCATTGTAGATACTTACGGTGGTAAAGGTGCACACGGTGGTGGTGCTTTTTCAGGTAAAGATCCTTCAAAAGTAGACCGTTCAGCGGCTTATGCTTCTCGTCATATTGCAAAAAATATTGTAGCAGCTGGTTTAGCTGAAGAAGTGCTTGTGCAAGTGGCTTATGCTATTGGTGTTGCAAAACCAATGAACTTATACATCAATACATATGGTACAGCTAAGGTAGATATGCATGATGGTAAGATTGCCGAAATTATTGAAGGTATCTTTGATATGCGTCCGAAAGCTATTGAAGATCGTTTGAAACTTCGTAATCCTATTTATGAAGAATCAGCAGCGTATGGTCATATGGGGCGTACTCCTCAAATTGTGAAAAAAACATTCAAAGCTCCAGATGGAAGCATTATTGAGAAAGAAGTTGAATTGTTTACTTGGGAGAAAACTGATTTTGTTGATCAAATCAAATCAGCATTTAAATTGTAATCACTCTTTAGTGAATATTTGATATTGAAAGTCGGCTTATTGCCAGTCATGGTCGGAAGATTTTATCTTCCGACTTTTTTTATGTTTTAAACATTAAGTTTGGGTCTCCTCCGCATTGTTGAACTATCATTGCCATTCCAAGATTTCTAATTTCCATGGACAGTCTTCTTTTTGCCGTAGTGTAACTTATGTTGTTTATTTTCTTGTAGATAAGAATAAGCATTGCAACAATTAAGGTCATGTATAAAATCACTTCAATTCCATTCTTATTTAACGAGACTAAATGGCTGACACTAAGTTCTTGCTTTATAAAACGGAAAAAAACTTCAATGTCCCATCTTCGTCTATAAGCATCTGCAATTTCTTGTGGAGTTAGTTTAAAATCATTAGAGATAAACCAAAATTGTTTTTGAGAATCATCTTTTCTTTGCCCTATGATTAGCCGAAAAGGCTGATCAAGGAGTTCTTCGCGATAGTGAGTATTACCTTTTGTATTATTAATTTTCACTCCAGTATACAGAAACACTTTACTGTCCTTGAGTAGCGTTAATTCGCCTAAATCCAACGAGGTATTATCATTAATTAATGATTCTAGTTCTTCGTATTTTCGGTTTTCTTTTAATCTGGCCACAAAGCTTATTTCTTGCTTAGAAAAGTCTTTCATGGTTCTAGAGGATTGCAGTCCTCTATCTATCACATATAAATTGGTGTGACCTACTTGCTGCTTTATATGAGAGAAAACCACTTTAGGTAATGCAACATCTTCGCTGCAATGGCTTTGTTCAGTAAACACTTGCGCTTCACAAGGAAATAATCCATCAAAAGCAAGACTGTACTTAACAGCTTTCTTTCCACATGAATTATGATTTAAACCTTCAATGAGTTTACCCGACAAATCGTAAACCATAGAGCTGTCAACTCGTATTAGATTATACTTGTCTCTTTCAGTTGAGCTATATAAATCTGAGAACTGAGTATAAATGCATTGATAAATTTCTTTAAAGTAATTAGAATCAATCTTTGAGAGTCTCTCTGAAATAGAGCTTCGTCGAACTTTATCTTCTTGATCAAGATTGAACAGAAGTTTAAAAACAGAATCGTTAAATGTGTCTTCTAGACTTCTTTGACTTAGCCTCTCATTATTTAAAAGCCCATAGAGTAAAAGATAAAACATCTTTTTACCATGTAATACTTTTGAATAATGGTCAACCTTAGTGGTTTCTGACAAATGACTTAATAATG
Source organism: Paludibacteraceae bacterium (assembly GCA_963662245.2). GTDB lineage: Bacteria > Bacteroidota > Bacteroidia > Bacteroidales > Paludibacteraceae > JAFGVL01. The sequence goes on from CAXXVQ010000009.1 coordinate 283,724, forward strand.
CTTCAGGGATTACATTAAGTATCTCTGATGCGGTTACTTTGTGATCTTTAAATACTGACATAACTATTTGATTATCAGACACAAAGATAGTGAAAACATATTGAATATGCAAGTTAATTCATTGATATTCAATTGATTAAACACATTTTTATAAACAAAAAAATGGTCGGAATTTCTTCCGACCATGACTGGCTTATTGCCGACTTTTTTCGTTTTAAAATCTTTACCTTTGAGAGTGAAATTAAATAAGAAATAAGATATGAGTTTAAAATATGCAATTGTTGGTACAGGCGCTATTGGTGGGTATTTTGGAGGAAGATTAGCTGAGGCAGGAAAAGATGTGCATTTCCTTTTGCATTCAGATTATGAGCATGTAAAACATCACGGATTAAAGGTTGATTCGGTTGAGGGTAATTTTCATTTGACTGAGGTGAATTGCTATGCATCATCTAAAGAGATGCCTGTTTGTGATGTGGTTTTAGTTTGTTTGAAAACAACACAGAATTATTTATTGAAAGAAATATTACTGCCTTTGGTAAGTGAGAATTCATTGGTAATCTTGATTCAAAATGGATTTGGTCTAGAAGCTGAATTAGCAAAATATTTTCCTAAAATGAATATAGCCGGAGGGTTAGCATTTATTGGTTCAGGGAAAATAGCTCCTGGACACATCTTACATACAGATTTTGGACGCATTAATATTGGAATGTTTCAAGGAGAAGGTCTTGATAAACTTGAGGAAATAAAGAACGATTTTGCTGATAGTAAAGTGCAAATAGAGTTAACGAAGAATCTTGTGAAAGCAAGATGGCAAAAGCTTGTATGGAATGTGCCTTATAATGGTTTGTGTGTAGTAATGAATTGTACTTGTGATAAGTTAAATGCACAGCCGGATATGAGAACCTTGGTTCGTGATTTAATGATGGAAGTTGTAGAAGCATCTGTTGCTTGTGGTTATCCATTGTCTCCAGATGCTGCAGATAAAATGCTTGCCCATACAGATAGTATGACGCCTTATTCGCCAAGTATGAAGCTGGATTTTGACCATAAAAGAGCAATGGAAATTGAGGCGATTTATTCCTTATCAATAAAAGAAGCTGCAAAGTGTGGGTATGCAATGAAAAAGGTGGAAATGCTAGAAAAACAGTTGAAATTTATTCAAGCAAATTATTATCAAACGCCCTAGATATATTACACAACATGTATTGTAATTCTTTTTGTTAACATTTGCTGTTAATTCAAAAAATCTCTTAAATTTGTATGCGTGGTTGTAAATCTTATAGCTATTCCTTTGAAGTTACTTACACTTAAAATATTGATATTATGGCAAATTTAGATTTATCAAAGTATGGAATACTTGATGTAACTGAGGTGGTGTACAATCCTTCATATGAGCAATTGTATGAGGAAGAATTAAATCCTAATCTTAAAGGATACGAAAAAGGTCAACTTACTGAACTGGGGGCAGTGAATGTAATGACTGGTATTTTTACTGGGCGTTCGCCAAAAGACAAATTTATTGTAAAAGATGATGCGACTAAGGATACCTTTTGGTGGACTACGGAGCATGCTCCAAATGACAATAAACCTACTACGCCTGAAGTTTGGAAGGATTTGAAAAGCCTTGTTGCAAAGGAACTTTCAGGACAGAGAATCTTTGTTGTTGACACTTATTGTGGCGCAAATGAGGATACACGATTAAAGGTTCGTTTTATAACTGAGGTTGCATGGCAGGCGCATTTTGTCACAAACATGTTTATTCGTCCAACGAAAGAGGAACTGGAGGCTTACGGTGACCCAGATTTTGTGGTTCTAAATGCATCAAAGGTTACTAATCCAAAATGGAAAGAGCATGGCTTGCATTCAGAAAACTTTACTGTTTTCAACTTAACTGAAAAAATGCAAGTAATTGGTGGAACATGGTATGGTGGAGAAATGAAAAAAGGTATTTTCTCTATGATGAACTACTATTTGCCATTAAGAGGAATTTCTTCTATGCACTGTTCTGCTAATGTTGGTAAAGATGGAGATACTGCAATCTTCTTTGGTCTTTCCGGAACTGGAAAAACAACGCTTTCTACTGACTCTTCTCGTCAGCTTATTGGTGATGATGAGCATGGATGGGATGATGGTGGTGTATTTAACTTTGAAGGTGGCTGTTATGCGAAAACAATTCATCTTGACAAAGAATCAGAACCTGAGATCTTCCATGCAATCAAAAAAGATGCTTTGTTGGAGAATGTTACAGTAGACGCAAATGGTAAGATTGACTTTGACGATAATTCAACTACTGAAAATACGCGTGTTTCTTATCCAATTTATCATATTGAAAATATTGTAAAACCAGCCTCAAAAGCCGGGCATGCAACTAAAGTGATTTTCCTTTCGGCAGATGCTTTTGGTGTATTGCCTCCAGTATCAAAATTGACTAAAGGACAAACTAAATATCATTTCCTTTCAGGGTTTACAGCTAAACTTGCAGGAACTGAACTTAATGTAACTGAGCCTGTTCCAACATTCTCTGCTTGTTTTGGAGAAGCATTCTTATCTCTTCACCCAACAAAATATGGAGAAGAGCTAGTGAAAAAGATGGAAGAACATGGAGCTGAGGCATATTTAGTAAATACTGGTTGGAATGGAACTGGTAAGCGTATCTCTATTAAAGATACTCGTGGTATTATTAATGAGATTTTGAGTGGAGATATTGAAAAAGCAGAAATGAAAAAGATTCCAATCTTTGATTTAGAAGTTCCTGTTTCTCTTCCAGGGGTTAATCCTCAAATTCTTGATCCTCGAGACACATATGCAAATCCTGCGGATTGGGAAGAAAAGGCTAAGCATTTAGCAGAATTGTTTATTAAAAATTTTGAGAAATTTACTGATACTCCAGAAGGTAAAGAATTAGTAAAATCTGGGCCTCAATTATAATTGATAAACTTTGAATATATTAAAAAGCCACCTGTAGTTTAGGTGGCTTTTTTTGTAAATAATGTCCCGTCCTAAAATAAGTTGACAATAATTAGACTTATTATGGAAGACTTAAGTAAACAAAGAAAGAAACGCAGTCAAAAGGATTACACATTAGGCTTTAAATTAGATCTAGTTTCTCGCATAGAAAAAGGCGAGATGACTTATAAACAAGCGCAATCCACTTATGGGATACAAGGCAGAAGTACAGTTTTGGTTTGGTTAAGAAAACATGGTACTTTAGACTGGTCAAAACCCAATGAAAGATTTATGCCTACTGCTAAAAGAAAAGAAACCCCAGCTCAAAAGATTAAACGATTAGAAAAAGAGTTAGAGGAAGAGAAACTTAAAACCCTGTTTCTAGATACGATGATTGATATAGCAGATGAACGCTATGGAACCGGAATCAGAAAAAAGTTCTCATCCCAACAGTCACAACGCTCCGACAAGAAAAAGGAATAAGCCTTTCAAAATCTTGTAGATTGTTTGGGATAAGTAGACAAGCATTATATCAATCAAATGCTAGAATAGTTCTACGGGAGCAACAGTTGCAAAAAGTAAAGCAGTTAGTTGAGACTACACGAATGCAGATGCCAAGAATAGGCACTCGAAAACTCTACAGCCTGCTAGAAGCTGACCTCAAGAAGCAAGGAATCAAAATTGGTAGAGATGCTCTGTTTAACTTCTTAAGAAGAGAGCACCTACTGGTAAAACCAAAGAAAAATTATACAAAGACAACTCACTCAAAACATTGGTTAAGAAAACATCCTAACTTGTACACAAACAAACAAGTTAAAGAAGCAGAAGAAGTTTTTGTAAGCGACATAACATACCTAAACTCAAGACAAGGAACTCATTATTTATCCTTAGTTACAGATGCATACAGCAGAAAAATAATGGGTTATCAGCTAAGTAATAATATGAATACTGAAAATGTGGTTAAGGCTTTAAAAATGGCTATTAGAAACAAGCAAACAAATAAAGTGACTATACATCATTCTGACAGAGGATTACAATACTGTTCCAGTCTATATCAAGAAACTTTAGCTAAAGCAAATATGCTTCCTTCAATGACAGATGGATATGACTGTTATCAAAATGCTTTAGCAGAAAGAGTTAATGGAATATTAAAACAAGAATTTTTATTGTATAATTGTAATAGCTTTAATGAACTTAATGAGCTAGTAAAAGAGTCAATAGCAACTTATAACTCTAAAAGACCTCATTTATCTCTAGGGATGAAGACTCCTGATTTTGTGCATAAAAAAACCAGAGAAGAAAGCTTCTCTGGTCTTAATTAATTTTATTAAAAACTGTCAACCTATTTTAGGACGACACATAATTAAAATATTGATATTTAACTGCGTATTTGCATCTCTGAAATTGTATGCTAAAAAATTTGCATTAAATTTGTTGCACTTGAATCAAACTAGAAACCTAATATATTATGAAAAAATTATTTGTTATTTCGCTAGCAGTAGTTAGTAGTTTAAGTTCTTGTATGGCCCAGTCGAAGACTTTAGATATGTCTAAACCTTGGGATGCAATGACAGAAGTGTTGAAAGATATCAAAGACCCAGTATTTGCTGATGCAAAATATGTGATTACTGATTTTGGTGCCAAAGAGGGTGTTGAAGATTATAAGAGTGGAGCGATCAATAAAGCAATTAATGAATGTTCTGCTAAAGGAGGAGGGATGGTAATTGTCCCTAAAGGTGTTTTTTATACCGGGCCTATTACATTAAAAAGCAATGTTAACCTTCACCTAGAGGATGGAGCTGTTTTAAAGTTTTCTACTAATCCTGAAGATTATTTACCAGCAGTTCGTACTGTGTGGGAAGGATGGGACTGTATTAACTATCGTCCATTAATTTATGCAAAAGGGGAAACTAATATTGCAATTACAGGTAATGGTGTTTTAGACGGACAAGCTACAGATTTTAACTGGTGGCCATGGAAAGGAAAAAAAGAGCATGGTTATAAAGAAGGAATGGTTAGCCAAGAATGGAATGGGACAAAAGAAAATGGAGGTAGAAATAAACTATCTAAAATGGAAGAGGATGGAGTTCCAATGGAGAAACGAATCATGACCTTTGAAGATAGACTTCGTCCATCATTTGTTGAGCCTCAAGAATGTAAAAATGTATTGCTAGAAGGATTTACTCTGACAAATTCACCATTCTGGTGTCTTCACCCATTTGTTTGTGAAAATGTAACTGTGCGTGGGGTAACTGTAAAAAGTCATGGACCAAACAATGATGGTTGCGATCCGGAATCATGTACTAATGTCTTGATTGAGAAATGTAAATTTGATACTGGCGATGACTGTATTGCAATTAAATCAGGGAAAAATAGTGATGGTAGAAATAGAGGAATTCCAAGTAAAAATATTGTTGTAAGAAACTGTGAAATGAAAGACGGTCACGGTGGTGTGGTTCTTGGAAGTGAGATTTCAGGGAATGTGCAAAATGTTTGGGTAGAAGATTGTGAAATGGATAGCCCAAATCTTGACCGTGTAATTCGTATTAAATCCAACCCAATTCGTGGTGGGGAGTTGAAGAACTTCTTTATCAGAAATATTAAAGTTGGTGTATGTAAAGAAGCCGTTTTCCGTGTAGAGATGAAATATGAGAAAGTGTTTGAAGGTCCTAATATGCCTTTAGTAGAAAATTTCTTACTTGAAAATGTAACAAGTAATGGTAGTAAATATGGTATTTGGATTGATGGGTTTGAAAACTCTCCTAAGAAACAAGTTTCAGGAGTTGTAATTAAAAACTGTTCATTTAACAATGTGAAAACTCCATATAAAATTGTAGGAGCAGAAAATGTTGTTTTTGAAGATTTGACAATCAACGGAGAGAAAGTAAATTATAAAGAGTAATTGCTATTTCCTGAACAGATATAAGGTCGTGCTAATTTTTAGTGCGACCTTTTCTTTTTTAGTTAGTAGAATGTAGGATTGGAGACTCTATTTTAGGTGTAAAAACATCTTTGTCCCAATTATTTTTTTACTTTTGCATAAATTTTCCGAAAACCGTGCCTAATCATTTTTTATTTTATTCAGAATAAGAAAGATAGTTGGTGTAAACTTCTAATTAAAAAATAGATAATGAGTAAAAAAATAAGTTCTAAAGCTTTACCTCATATAGTAGCTGTAATATCTTTTTTCATTATTTCATTTGTTTATTTCTCACCTGTTCTTGACGGAAAAGAATTAGTCGGTCATGATACTGAAAGTTGGATGGGTATGTACCAAAGTTCAAAGGTATATAATGAAACCCATGATGATGTTGCTTTGTGGACTAACAGTATGTTTGGTGGAATGCCTACTTGCCAGATTGGTGCCCCTGTAAAGACTAATGTTTTATGGATAATCAATTCTGTGTTAAGTATCTTTCCTAGAGTTATTTATACTTTGTTCTTATACCTAATAGGCTTTTATATTCTTTTATTAGCTTTTAAAGTTAATCCTTGGTTAAGTTTAGTCTGTTCTATTGGATTTGCTTTTGGTTCATATAATTTCATCATTCTTATGGCAGGTCATAATACTAAAGCTGTTGCGATAGCTTATATGGCGCCATTAATTGGAAGTGTGATTTACACATTTAGACAAAAAAAACTGCTTGGTTTTGCGTTAAGTATTTTGTTCTTCTCATTAGCAATTGCAGCAAACCACCTTCAAATATTTTATTATACATTGATCTGTTTAGGGATATACGGTGTTTCTGAACTGATATTTGCAATTAAGGAGAAAACGATAAAGAGTTTTTCTCAATCTACAGGTTTAGTTGTAGGTGCATTGGCAATTGCAATTGGTGTAAATGCAGTATTGTTATGGTCAACAAAGGAATATAGTGAGTATACAATGCGTGGAAAGTCAAATGGGCTTTCAGAGCAATTGGATAAGAGTAGCCATCAAGAAGGGTTAAGTACTGATTATATTACGCAGTGGAGTTATGGTATTGATGAAACAATGACATTGCTAATTCCTGACTTCAAAGGAGGAGCAAGTCATAGTAAGCTGTCTACTACCTCAAATACAGCAGCAAAATTGCGAGAAATGGGTGTTGCAGATGTAGATAATGTCATCAATAATACTCCAATGCCAACCTACTGGGGTTCGCAGCCATTTACTTCTGGACCTGTATATGCCGGGGCAATAATTTGTTTCTTATTTGTTTTAGGATTATTCCTTGTAGAAGGGAAAAATAAATGGTGGTTATTAGTAGCGTTTATTCTCTCTGTGTTTTTGTCGTGGGGCAAAAACTTTATACCGCTTACAGAGTTCTTTATAAATCATGTCCCAATGTATAACAAGTTTAGAACTGTGTCAATGACATTAGTAATTGCTTGTTTTGTGATGGCATTTATGGGGGCTTTGGCATTAAAAGAGCTTTTCTCATCTTCAGTTAGTTTAGATAAAAAGAAAAAATCTCTTTATTTATCTGCTGGTATTGTTGGTGGTATTACTTTGGTTTTTGCTTTAATACCTAGCCTTGCAGGTGACTTTAAGAGTGCATCGGATTCAATGTTAACTCAGTATGGTTACCCAGATTTTATTTTGCAAACATTACCACAGGATAGAGTTGCAATGCTTCGCTCTGATGCTTTTAGATCATTCATTTTCATTGCGTTGACTTTTGTAGTTTTGTGGTTGTATACATCTAAGAACCTAAAACTGCATTTTGTGTATGCTGCACTTTCTATCCTTATTTTGGCAGATATGGTTCCGGTAGCAAAGCGTTATTTGAATAATGAGAACTTCAAAGAAAAGAAGATAGGTTCAGTATTTACTCCAACAGCAGCAGATAAAGCTGTAATGCAAGATCAGTCAGAGTTTAGAGTATTGGATTTGACGGTAGATGTGTTTAATAGTTCTAAACCTGCTTATTTTCATAACTGTATCGGTGGTTATCATGCGGCTAAGCTTCGTAGGTATCAAGAGCTTATTAATTTCCATATATCAAGAGAGATTTCAAATATTGGATCTTCATTCCAATCAGCTCAAAAAGCACAGAGCATGGAGCCTATTTTTGCAAATTTATCTCAAAGTCAGGTGCTGAACATGCTGAATATGAAGTATGTGATTTATAACGGAGATGCGGAACCAATTAAGAATCCTTTTGCAAACGGAACAGTGTGGTTTGTAGATACATGCTATATTGCTCAAACTGCAGATGAGGAAATGCTTAAGCTAGGAACAATAAATACGAAGAAAGAGTTAGTGGCAGATAAGATGTTTGCCAATTTATTACCGACTAAGATTGTTTCAGATAGTAATGCTACTATTTTACTGGTAAATTACTCTCCAAATGAAGTCTCATATGAATCTAACTCGAATACAGCTCAAGTAGCAGTTTTCTCAGAGATTTATTACGAGGCGGGATGGGATGCATATGTAGATGGCGAGAAAGTGCCATATGCAAGAGTCAATTATCTGTTAAGAGCGTTGCCACTAGAAGCAGGTAAACATAAAATTACTTTCAAATTTGAACCTCAAAGTTATTCTTATGGTGGTATTATAGCTATGATATCGTCCGTATTAATGGTGCTTGTATTAGCTGCAGCAATATTTTTTGAGATAAAAAGTAGAAAGAAAAAGGATTAGTACTCTTGAAAATAAGAATAATAGCAGTTTGTAATGGAACTGTTTTTGTTAAGAGAACTACCCTATTTAGATTAAGAAGATACATTTTCAATATATAAAAAGTAAGAACTATTATGAGTAAGCAACCAAAGGTTCGTACAAAGAAATTTTTTAATTCAAACTTAACAACAACTATAAGTATTTCTTTAGTGTTGTTTTTGGTTGGATTAATAACTGTGTTAAGTCTTTTGGCAAATCAAATGACTAGCTATGTAAAAGAGAATATTAGTTTTACTATTGTTCTGGATGATAAGATTAATGGAGAAGAAATTAGTAATATTCAAGATTTACTTTCAACAGCACCATATGTTAGGTCTACTGAGTTTATTTCACGAGAGGAGGCTATTAAGGAACTTGCAGCTGAGTTAGGTGAAGATCCTGAAGACTTTTTAGGATATAACCCATTATCAGCATCTGTTGAAGTAAAGGTAAGAGCTGATTATGCTAATTCTAAAAGCATGATATTAATTGAGAATGAAATAAGAAATTATTCTGGCGTTAAGGAAATTATTTATCAAAAGAATGTGATTGATATGGTTAATTCTAACATTCAGAAAGTATCAATTTTCTTATTTGCTGTAGCTGTACTAATGCTGTTTATTTCAATTGGGTTAATCAATAACACTATTCGTCTACAGATATATTCTAAGAGATTTACTATTAATACAATGAAACTTGTAGGTGCTACATCATGGTTTATTCGTAAACCTTTTGTAGGGCGATTTTTATGGAATGGAATAGTTGCTTCTGTTTTGGCCGCTTTGGCATTAGGAGGGTTAATCTATTATGTTCAAAATTATCACCTGACAATGTTGAATTTGTGGAATGAAGAAATATTAATGGTAACAGGAATTGCAATCTTTATCTTAGGGATTTTAATTTCTGTATTTTCTTCTCTGTCTGCCGTAGGTAGATACTTGCGTTATAAAACAAACGATTTATATTATATCTAAAACTGAATAACATGTCAGAAGAAAAAAAGGATTTTGCACTTGGTAAACAAAATTTGTTGTTTATGGCAATTGCTTTTGCGTTAGTGATTTTAGGATTTGTGTTAATGTCAGGTAGTGTGACGGAACAAAAATTTAACGAGGATATCTTTAGTACTCGTCGTATTGTTGTAGGTCCAATGATTTCATTATTTGGATTTGTTTCTATGGCATTTGCTATTCTGTGGAAATCTAAAAAATAAGCTAAGCTTTTCAGATGAATTATATACAAACTATCATTATCTCCATTGTAGAAGGACTTACTGAATATCTACCAGTATCTTCTACAGGACATATGATTATAACTCAGGCTTTACTCGGTGTAGAAAGCAGTGAGTATGTTAAAGCTTTTACTGTAAATATTCAGTTTGGTGCAATTTTATCGGTAGTTGTTCTATATTGGAAGCGTTTCTTTAATGTTGTTAAGTTAGAGTCTAACGAGTTTTCAGCTGAATCTGGTTTAAAGAAATCATGGTTCAAGCTAGAAAAGAAGTATAACTTTTATGTAAAGTTGTTCGTTGCTTTTTTGCCGGCTGCCTTTATAGGTTTGTTATTAGGAGACTATATTGATCTTTTATTAGAAAATGTTACTGTTGTGGCCTTGATGCTTGTTCTTGGAGGGATATTTATGTTGTTCCTCGATAAGTTGTTTAATAAGACAACAGATGACCAAAGCATTACTTATAAACGCGCATGGATGATTGGATTCTTCCAATGTATTGCTATGATTCCGGGAGTATCTCGCTCAATGGCAACTATAGTTGGAGGTATGGCCAATAAACTTACGCGTAAAACAGCTGCAGAGTTCTCTTTCTTTTTAGCAGTTCCAACAATGTTTGCTGCATCAGCATATAAGATGCTTGATTTGGTAAAACAGCCAAATGGAATTGAAATATTAAAAGAAAACTATCTTGGATTATTATTAGGGAATGCGGTTGCTTTTGTTGTAGCAATGTTTGCAATTAAGTTTTTTATTGCATTCTTGACGAAATATGGCTTTAAAGCCTTTGGTTGGTATAGAATTATTGCCGGAGGAGCAATTTTGGTTATGCTAGCCCTAAATATACCTTTGGAGGTACTTTAATGGGTTATATAGAAGGGGAAGTGTTATATTTTAATAAACCGCTGCATTGGACATCTTTTCAGCTTGTAAATAAGGTGAAGTATGCCATTACTAAAAGTGAGAAGATAAAAAAGCTGAAAGTTGGGCATGCTGGAACTCTTGATCCGCTTGCTACAGGTGTAATGATTATTTGCACTGGGAAAGCGACAAAAAGAATAGAGACATTTCAGTACCAAACAAAGGAATATGTTGCTACAATTCGTTTAGGAGCAACTACACCTTCATTTGATCTGGAACATGAGATAGATCAGCACTATCCAACTGAGCATATTACTCGAGAGTTAATAGATGCGAAATTATCACACTTTGTAGGTGAAATTTTACAGGTGCCGCCAGTATACTCGGCAGTAAGAGTGAATGGGAAAAGGGCTTTTGATTACGCTAGAGAAGGTGAAGAAGTTGTACTTAAGGCTAAACCATTGGTGATTGATGAAATTGAAGTTCTTGATTTCTCGATGCCTGTGTTGAAGCTTAGAGTAGTTTGTAGTAAAGGAACATATATTAGAGCTCTTGCCAGAGATATCGGACTTTCATTAGATAGTGGAGCCCATTTGATTGGTCTTGAGCGTACAAGAATAGGCGAAGTAACTTTAGATCAATGCCAGAACATTGATGACTTCGTTGAAAAAATGAAGGATAATAAACAATCACAATAAACACAAATAGAAAATGAAGCTTTCAAAATTTAAATTCGTTTTACCAGAAGAGAAAATTGCGTTACACCCAACACAACATAGAGATGAATCTCGCTTGATGGTACTTCACAAGAAGACTGGTGAAATCGAACATAAAGTTTTCAAGGATGTCCTTGATTACTTTGATGATAAAGACATTTTTATTTTCAATGACACTAAAGTTTTTCCAGCTCGTTTGTACGGAAATAAGGAAAAAACTGGAGCAAAAATTGAAGTGTTTTTACTTCGTGAACTTAATCACGAATTGAGATTGTGGGATGTGCTAGTTGATCCTGCTCGTAAGATTCGTATTGGAAATAAATTATACTTTGGTGAAGATGATTCATTAGTTGCTGAGGTAATTGATAATACTACTTCTCGTGGTAGAACTTTGCGTTTCTTATTTGACGGAGACCATGAAGAGTTTAAAAAGACATTATACGAGCTAGGTGAAACTCCTCTACCGAAGTTTATTTCTAGAGAAGTTGAACCAGAGGATGAAGAGCGTTATCAAACAATTTACGCAAAACATGAAGGTGCTGTTGTTGCTCCAACTGCAGGATTACACTTTAGCCGTGAATTGTTGAAAAGAGCTGAGATTAAAGGTATTGATTTTGCATATGTTACTTTGCATGCCGGTTTAGGGAACTTTCGCGAGATTGATGTGGAAGATTTGACAAAACATAAGATGGATTCTGAGGAAATGTATATTACTCAAAATGCTGCAGATGTTGTTAATAAGGCTAAAGATGCAAGAAGAAATGTATGTGCTGTTGGTACTACAGTTATGCGTGCAATAGAAAGTAGCGTAGGTAGCCAAGGTCACTTGAAACCATTTGAAGGTTGGACAAATAAGTTTATTTTCCCTCCTTATGACTTTAATGTTGCTAACTCAATGATTACAAATTTCCATTTACCATATTCAACACTGTTAATGATGGTTGCTGCATTTGGTGACTATGATTATGTGATGAATGCATATGATGTTGCATTAAAAGAAGATTATCGTTTTGGATCATATGGTGATGCAATGCTAATTATCTAATATCTCAAAATTTATCGTTTGACTTATCTTTTAAAATTTACTTGATATGAAGGAATTTATTATATCTCTATTGTTGATAATTGGAAGTCTGTTGGGTTTTTCACAGGCATCTGCAGCAGAGAATGAGTTAAATGATAGAAACTTTGATATCAGTAAATATTTAGATATTTATAACTCTCTTTTTAGAGAGTTGGATTTGTATTATGTAGATTCAATTAAGCCTAAAGACTTAATTTCTGAGAGTATTGATGATATGCTTGAGGGATTAGATCCATATACCACTTTTATTCCTGAAGAAGAAACGAAGGATTTGAAGTTTATGATTACTGGCGAGTATGGCGGTATTGGTTCTGTAATTTCTCAAACTAAAGCTAAGGATATCATTATCTCAGAACCCTATGAAGGTATGCCTGCTCAGCGTAATGGGCTTCAGGCAGGAGATGTTATCACTGAGGTGGATGATGTTAAGCTAAAAGGGAAGACAGTGTCTGATGTTAGTAATCTATTGAAGGGAATACCTGGAACAGAAGTTTCAGTAACTGTTAAGCGTTTAAATGAGAGTAAACCTTTAGTAAAGAGATTTAAGCGTGAGAAAATTCAAATTAACCCTGTAAGCTATTATGGTGTAGTCGGAGATAAAACTGGCTATATTTTATTAAATCAATTTACAGATAAGGCTGCTGATGAGGTTAAAGCTGCATTGTTAGACCTTAAAAATAATTACCACATTGAGTCTTTGATTCTAGATCTAAGAAGTAATCCTGGTGGGTTATTAGATCAAGCTCAAAAGATTGTGAATTATTTTCTTCCTGCCGGTTTAGATATCCTTTACACAAAAGGAAAAGTTAAACAGTGGGATCAAATATATAAAACAACTGAAGATCCTATTTTCCCAGATATGCCCCTTGTTGTTTTAGTTAACGGGAATACTGCATCGGCATCTGAGATAGTTTCGGGTGCTTTTCAAGACCTTGATAGAGCTGTAATAATAGGAACTCGCACCTTTGGTAAAGGTTTGGTTCAAACTACTCGTGACATTAGCTATGGTGCTCATATCAAAGTAACTACAGCTAAATATTATACACCAAGTAATAGATGTATTCAAGCTATTGATTATGCTCATAGAGATGAGGATGGAACAATTACAAGAATTCCGGATAGTTTAACGCATGAGTTTAAAACAAGAGCCGGTAGAACTGTAAAAGATGGTGGTGGTATTATGCCTGATATTGAGATTAAGAATGAGCGTAAAATGAATATTTCATATCATCTTTATGCTCAAAATATGATATTTGATTACGCCACTTTATATGCTTCTACGCATAAGAAAATTGATGAACCTGAAGTCTTTTCAATTACTGATGAGGACTATGCTCAATTCAAGGAGTTCTTAAAAACAAAAGACTTTGAATATAAGCTAAAAAGTGCTGAGATGTTGGATAAATTGAATGAGATATCTGAATATGAAGGATACTCTGATATTGCAAAAGCTGAATTTGATTCACTTAAAGCTAAGCTTACACCTAATGTAGATAGAGACCTAGATCTTTTCAAAAAAGATATTACAGACCTGATTAATAGCGAGATTCTTAAACGCTATTATTATCAAAAAGGTGCCATCAGATATTCTCTTCGTGATGATAAAGAGTTGAAGAAAGGTTTAGAAGTTCTTTCTGATAAGAAAGAGTATGGTTCTATTTTAGGCAAGAAATAAAAGCTTGATTTTTAGTTTCGGATGGGTATTATTATAAAACAATCCATAAAAGGAAGCTTTTGGTCTTATGTTGGTGTTGTCATAGGTTTTATTACAACATCATATTTATACCCTAAATTCCTTACCACTGAGGTTGTCGGTTTATTAGGCGTATTAATTGCCTATTCTCAGTTATTTAGTTCAATCTCATTGTTGGGGTTGCATGGTGTTATAGGGCGCTTATTTCCATATTTTAGAAACCCTGAAAATGGACATAATGGGTTCTTGTTTATTGCCTTCTTGTTTTATATTGTTGGTACAGCTTTATTTCTTCTATTTTTTTCTTGGTATAGCCCATATTTAGTAGAATCAAATCTAGAGAAATCTCCACTGCTTGCAAGATATGCTTATTTGCTTATCCCTTTGACAATTTCTACAATGTTATTTACAGTATTTGATTCATTCAATAGAATGCTGTATGATACCGTATCAGGAACCTTTCTTCAAGACTTCCTTCAAAGGCTGTTTATCTTACTTAGTTTGGTTTTGTTTGCGGTTAAATACATTAGTCTAAATCAGTTTATTATTGCATATATTGTTGTTGTTTCTTTAAAGGCAATATTGTTATTGTGGCTATTGGGAAAGAGAAAGGAACTGAATTTTAGACCAGATCTTTCCTATCTAAATAAGGGTTTAAAGAAAGAGATTGGAAGTGTTGCACTATTTTCTCTGATTTCAGGTGTTGGTACGCTAATCGTTTTTAGTCTTGATAAGATAATAATAAATAGCCTACTTGACCTTAGTAATGCCGGAGTTTACACCATAGCATTTTATTTTGGATCTTTAATAGTTATTCCATCAAGGTCTTTGTTAAGTATTTCGAACTCCTTAATTGCCGATGCTTGGAAGGTAAACAACTTGTCAGAGATAACATCTATTTATAATAAGAGCTGTTTAAATCAATTGATTATTGCAAGTTTCTTATTCTTAGGATTATGGGTAAATATTGATAATGTTTTAGAGATTCTAGGTCCAAGTTATTCTGAAGCAAAGTGGGTAATATTTTTTATTGGGCTTGGATATCTAGTTGATATGTTAACTGGCTCAAATGCTCAAATCATTAACTTGTCACGGTATTATAAAGTTAATGTTCTTTTTATATGTCTTTTGATTGGTGTAATGGTAGCGAGTATGTATCTATTGATTCCTGTTTGGGGAATTGTTGGAGCTGCAGTGTCAATTGCTGTTGCGTTATTTTTGAATAATTTAATGCGATTTATTTTTCTTTTATGGAAATATAAGCTTCAGCCGTTTAATATGAAATTTCTTTATATCATAGCTTTTAATTTGGGGCTATATTTTGTTGTCTCAATTATTCCACAACAGTCATTGATACTTGATATTTCTATTAGAGGCAGTTTGATATCAATAGCAACTTTTGCTTTTTTATTTTATTTCCCTATTTCTGAGGATATAAGTTCTATTTTTCATTCTGCAAAAGAAAGAGTAAAACGAGCTTAGTTTAAGATTTCCTCAAATTTGCTAATAACGGCATCTTCAGAATATTTTTTAAGATAGGCTTCTCTTGAATCTTCATTGAATCGTTTACGAGGTTTGTTGATGAAATCATTTAATGCTGCAATAAATTCTTCCTTTGTATCGCATTTTGCACCAACTTTAGTGAAGTCTACCTCATAACCTTCAAAAGCTTCTGTGCTCCCAATAATGTTCTTCCCATACATAAGGGATTCGCAGGTTTTAACCTTCATGCCTGCGCCTTTAAATATTGGTAGAATCATAATATCTGCTTCCTCAAAATATGGTAGTAAGTCGGGAGCATTATTAATTACCTCAATTTCTGATGGGATTGCAAAGTCATCTTTTAATTTTGCCATGCCCTTTCCAACAATTTTAAGGTTGATATTTACCTCCGAGTATACATTTTCAATAAACCATTGTATACCTTCATTATTGGCAGTAAAATAAGCCCCAAGGAATAAACATTGAGGTTTTTGTGATGTTAGTTCCAGTGAGTAAATATCTTTCTTGTATTTGTCTTTAAATGCTATTGGGACAAGAACATCTGCTTTACGATTGTATCTTTTTATAAGTTCGTTATTATCTCTTTCATTAAGCGCAATGATCTTATCTGAGTAATTGCATGAATATGAATCATTTTTATCAATGCAGTTGAGCAAAAGCTTTTTCCATGGAGATTTGTTTGAAACTTTTGCATCAAAGTACACAACCTCAACATTATGAAAGAATGTAATGATTTTGCCTTTGTAGTCGTTTTGTTTCAGCTTCTTAGCTAAAATTCCAAATACACTACGGTCAATAAATACGACATCATGTTGTTTGGCTATTTCGATTATTTCTGATGTTCTTTTGGGTGTTAATCCAAAATAGTAGTTCTTAAAAAAGAAAAGTATCCCTTTTAGATAATCAGCAGGAGTACTCTTTTTATTCTCATCATGAATGTAATAAGTTGTTATATTTTCTTCTCCTAATATTTTAGATAGAACATTATAGTTCTTTTGACTGCATTGTTCTCCACCTTCAAATATGTTCTTAGATTTCTTGTATCTGATAAATAATAATCTGGTCATAGTTATTAGTTTGATGTTTCAAATAGTTCTACCCAGTGCTTGATTACAGATTCCATTTTAAACTTTTTGCAACTGTCTATAGCACAATTTGCCATGTTATTTCTTAGATTCTGATCTTTCATAATTGACATTAAATAATCTGCATACAGGAGGATGTTATTGTTTGGAACTATAATCCCATTTTTGTTATGTTCAATTAGGTCATATATTGCTTCAAAGCTATTAAATGCAATAGGGACTAAACCCATTTGCATGGATTCACCTATTGTCATTGGAAATCCTTCAAAAGAAGAAGTCATCATGTATATTGAAGCATCTCTGTAATATGGTTCAGAGTTTTGTTTCCCTACAAACTGAACCTGTTTTAACTTTAGCTTAGTTGCAATTTTTTTATAAAAAACTTCATCTTCTCCTGTTCCAACTATTATGAGCTTCCAGTCTTGGTATTGTCCTGTTTTTTCAATTATTTTCCAAATCTTAAGTGCAAAAGTAATTCGTTTTGACTTTTCATCTAACCGTGCAACGATTAAGACATGTTTTTGTTTTTTATTTAATTCTTCGGTCTGTATATAGTAGTTAAAGGTTAATGCATTAGGTATTGCTATGAATTTTTCAAAGCTTTTAGCTTTAACTAGTTCTGCATATATTGGGATGTACTTTTCTGACAGTAATATTACTTTGTCTGAATATAAATATGCTGGTTGGTATTTGTTTCTGATTAACTTATTTGCCCAACTCTTACCCAAAACAGAGACTGTGATTTGTGATAGTATATCTTTTAGACTCGTTATTTTATTATTGAAAACAAGTCTGTTAAATAGTATATTGTAGGAAGTTGGTATTAATTCAAATGATGGTCGTGTGTGGTAAACATAATATATTTTTATTGCATGTTTATCTGCAACTGTTCTCAGAATAAGAGCGATGTGTTTTACATTCTTTGATTTAATCTGATTGTTGAGAATAATATCTATATTATTTCTTTCGATAAAAGCAGATAAGTCATTAATTTCATTGTTTTCAGTTAATTTTATTTTCTCTACGAACTCAGTTGTATTCTGAATTTTACTGTATTCGTTTATATATGCAGCATAACACTTATATCTATTTGTGGCTGTTAGAGCTCTCGATAAAATATCAACAACTCTTTCAATTCCCCCACTTGTTGGATGAATCTCTTCGTCTGTAATAAATAGAATATTTTTCATTTTATTATGTAGTTAGATCGCTCTTGATTACTTTGTTGTAATTATTTATACCCATCCCAAGTACATTTATAAGTAAGTCTTCAATATTCTTTTCGAGTACATTTTTGTTCATGTTTGTGTACTTTTCAATAAGAACCAAGAGTGAGTCTAGATTATTAAATTTATCATCAAAACCATTATAATCCAAGTTTTCATTTTTCCCCCATCGTAGTGGAACGACTCCGTAATACATACATTCATAATAAGAAAAAGTATTGTAGGTTATTGCGAAGTCATATTTTTTTGAGGAAAGAAGCTCTTGAACAGTTTGATCCAACGGTAATATGTTGATGTTTTTATATTTCGCAGATATGTCTGTTTTGCTAATATTTGAAAGAGGGTGTGGTTTCAAATCAAATTTTAATCCTTTAATCGTTGCTACTTTGTCAATAATTGGGAAAAGTTCCTTAAAATCGTTGTCGTACAATGCGATACCTCCTAGAACTAAACATGACTTGAAATTATTGCAAACATCTATTTTAGTGTAAGGATATTTTGGATTACCAGCAACAAATATTTTTTCCTTTGATAACTTGAAATCGCTTATTAATATCTCCTTCCCCATTTCGCCAAATGGGAGTTTGTACTCTGCTTGGATATTAATACCAGCTAAAATGTCATTAGTAATAAACCGTTGATAGTTGCATAGAATGCCATGAAATACATGAAATGTTTTCATGCCTTTTTGTTTTAAAACTGCAGTTATTACAGATTCTGTGTATGCACTTGAGTTAAAAGGTATATATGCTTTGTTTTCTAGATTCTGCCCTTTTAGTTTTTTGTTAAGATTTATAATGGTTTGTTTGTAAGAAGTAAATCTTAGAGCAAGATATATCTTTTGTAATAGAGAAATATTATTCTTTTTTGTATGTCTTAGAATTATAGAAAGAAAGTAAATAAAGGAGAAAAATAAAAAAACAAAATTTCGTTTATAGTTGATGATTACTAAAGAAGAATCATCTACCGATTCTTGAATCATTTCCATTAATTTTCTGTGATCTTTTCGTTTTGGTGCATCAAAGCTAAAGGTTGCATTAGAAGATTTTAAAGAATTGATAAGTTCAGTGCTATCTAGTTTTTTAAATATAGCTCCAGCAATTTCTCTTAAGCGAACCTGTTTTTTGAATACGATAAAGTCAATAAGGTCAAACCCTGCAAGTTTTGTAAGATTAATACCTCTAGTTTTACAACAAAAGTTATTGTATATATCAAGAAATTCTTTGTATCTATCGTAGTTTTCTGTTTGTTCTAGATTCATGTTCTGGATTTAGTTGCAGAATCGTAGTCTGCAAAATTCATATAAAGCAAATGTCTTCAAATTTATTGAAAGTTTTGGTTTCTGTGAAATCCGAAAATCACTATTTGTTAATAGTGAAGCTAAATATTGTTGTATATTTGAAACTTTGTTGAAATAAAATATTTAAGATAATTTTACAATGAAGATAACCGCGGTTATTCCGATTAAAAGGGAGAGTGAAAGGGTAAAGGATAAAAACCTAAGAAGCTTTGCCAATACAACTTTGCTAGATATAAAGATTAAGTCTTTGCTAGAGGCTAAAGAACTTGATGAAATAATTGTGAATACAAATTCTGACGAAGCTATTGAAATTGCCAAAAAGAATAATATCTCTTATCATAGAAGAGAAGAATATTATGCTTCATCTAAATGTACTGGTAGTGAATTCTTTGAGCATCTTGGGAAAACAACAGATACAGATCTATTTGTTTATTGCCCAGTAACATCACCATTTGTTAAGCCTGAGACAATTGATAGTTGCATAAGGCAGTTCAAAGAATCTCATTCATATGATTCTTTAGCCTCTGTATCACTTGTAAAGGAGTTTTTATGGTTAGATGGAAAGCCAATAAACTATGATCCGACAAATGCTCCAAATTCTCAAAATCTCCCAGATGTAAAAGCACTAAATTTTGCTGTAAGTATAATCTCAAAAGAGAATCTGATAAAAAATAAGAATATTATTGGGAAGAATCCTTCTTTCTTTGTGACTGATGAGATTGAATCAATTGATATTGACACTCCTCTAGATTTTTATCTTGCAGAACAGATGTATATTAAGCTATATATTGAAAGCAAAGGGCTACTTGATTGACAAGCAGCCCTTTTATTTTATCCAAAAAGAAGGTTCTTTGTTACATTTATCCTAAAAAAGATCAAGATAGTGCCTTTGTCCGGTTTCTGAATCAATACAAAATACATGAATAAAGCTAATGAATTTATCCATTTCTTTAGCTCTACAAGTAAGCGTTTGAAATATACATATTTTGATTCATCTAAGGTGCGAGCTCTTTCACTTTTTCCAATACCTTTTGCAATTTGTGCGATGAAATCTACAGTTGTGTGATCAGATGGGATAATGTGATTAACCACAATGTCCGGGAAATAGTAGATTCTTCCTCCTAATGCTTTAACTCTATTAAATAAGTCTTTGCCTTCTCCTCCTAATAAGTTGTCCTTACTTCGTCCCAGATTTGGATTAAAGTTGCCGCATTTGTCAAGGAATGTTCTTTTAATCCCCATGTTTGCGCCAATTGGATATCCATTTTTGCCAAATATACGAATCCGATCTCCTAAATCAAGTGCGGAAATCCATTTATAACTCCATTTGCTAATCCATTCAGGTTCTTTGCCTTCAAATTGAGGAATGATTTTTCCACCAAAGGCAACTCCGTTTGGATGTTGGTCAATATTATGGAAGAGATTTATCAAATAATCAGGTTCCATGATGGCATCATCATCAATAAAGATCAGCCAGTCTCCTGTTGATTCAATAATAGCTCTGTTTCTAGCGTATGACAACCCCTGTTTTGTTTCAATATGGTAGTGAAACTCCACATCAGGATAATTTACTTGAAAGCGAGTGCATTCCAGCTGTGTATTATCTTGGCTGTTATTGTTGATTAATACAATCTCATAGTGATCTTTTAGATATTTATTCTCAGCAATGCTCTTTAATACATTGTAAAGATGCTTATCACGGTTATATGTACAAACAATAATTGATAGTTTCATGTATTCGCTTTTACATTACAATATTCACAATTTTACCAGGAACAACGATAATTTTTTTCGGTGTTTTTCCATCAAGGTATTTTGCTGTTTGTTCATCAGCCAATGCAGTTTTCTCAACCTCATCTTTACTCATATCAGCAGGAAGTTCAAGTGTGAAACGGACTTTCCCGTTGAATGAGATAGGGTATTTTACACTGCTTTCTTTCAAATAATCTTCATTCAAAACAGGGAAGCTTGCATCACAAACGCTTGTTTCATTGCCCATAGCATGCCATAATTCCTCTGCAATGTGCGGAGCATATGGAGCAAGCAATACAAGTAATTCACTTAAGATTGCTTTCTTGTTGCACTTCATTGATGAAAGCTCATTTACACAAATCATAAATGCAGAAACCGATGTGTTGAACGAGAAGTTCTCGATATCCCACTCAATTTTCTTGATGGTTTTGTGTAATGTTTTAAGCTCGTCTGCTGTAGGAACATCATCTGTCACAATAAACTCTTCTCCCTTGTAGAATAATCCCCAAAGCTTTTTCAAGAAGCGGTGAACGCCGTCGATACCGTTAGTGTCCCAAGGTTTTGATTGCTCAAGTGGTCCTAAGAACATTTCGTACAAGCGAAGAGTGTCAGCACCAAATCTGTCAACAATGTCATCCGGATTTACCACATTAAACATTGATTTAGACATTTTTTCAACTGCATAGCCGCAGATGTATTTTCCTTCTTCTAAAAGGAATTCTGCTGTAGCATAATCAGGCATCCAAGATTTGAATTTATCAATATCAAGGATGTCGTTAGAAACGATATTTACATCCACATGGATTTGTGTTGTGTCGTAATCGTCCTTTAGGTTATATGATACAAAAGTATTTGTGTCTTTAATGCGGTAAACAAAGTTACTACGCCCTTGAATCATTCCCTGATTAATCAGTTTTTTGAATGGTTCGTCTTGGCAAATTTCATTAATGTCAAACAAGAATTTGTTCCAAACACGGCTATAAATTAAGTGACCTGTAGCGTGTTCAATTCCACCTAAGTAAAGGTCAACTGATTGCCAGTATTCATTAGCTTCTTTTGAAACTAATGCCTTGTCATTTTTCGGATCCATGTAGCGTAAGAAATACGCCGATGAACCTGCAAAGCCAGGCATAGTATTTAGCTCAAGAGGATTGCCATCTTTTGTTACCCAACCTTTAGCACGACCAAGAGGTGGCTCGCCACTTTCAGTTGGCAAGTATTTGTCAATTTCAGGTAGCTCTAGCGGCAGCTGACTTTCGTCCAGCATTTGAGGCATTCCGTCTTTGTAATAAACAGGGAATGGCTCGCCCCAATAGCGTTGGCGACTGAAGATTGCGTCACGCAAACGGTAGTTTACTTTGATGCGACCTAATTGTTTTTCTTCAATATATTCTTTTGCTTTCTTGATAGCATCTTTCACTTGTAAGCCATTTAAAAAGCCTGAATTAATCATAATTCCATCTTTTGCATCCAAGCTTTGTTCGCTCACATCCGCACCTTCAATTAGGTTGATGATTGGTAATTCAAAGTGTTTTGCAAAAGCATAGTCGCGAGAGTCATGTGCAGGCACTGCCATAATAGCTCCGGTACCATATCCTGCCAAAACATAATCAGAGATGTAAACAGGAACTTTTTCTCCGCTGATTGGATTTATTGCGTATGAACCGGAGAATACGCCACTCACTTTCTTATCTGCCAAACGCTCACGCTCTGTACGGCGTTTTACGCGGTCAAGGTAAGCATCTACTTCTGCTTTTTGAGCATCAGTTGTAACTAACGAAACATATTCGCTTTCAGGAGCAAGCACCATAAAAGTTACTCCGTAAATAGTGTCGGCACGAGTGGTAAACACAGTTAGGCTTTCGTTTTGTTCAGCTAGTTTGAATGCCAATTCAGCACCCTCCGAACGACCAATCCAGTTGCGTTGAGATTCTTTTAATGACTCGCTCCAATCGATAGTCTCAAGCCCATCAAGCAGGCGTTGAGCATAAGCAGAAACGCGTAAACACCATTGACTCATTACTTTTTGCTCAACAGGATGTCCTCCACGCACCGAAACGCCTTCGCTTACCTCATCGTTGGCAAGTACGGTTCCTAATGCAGGACACCAGTTTACCATCGTATCAGCTTTGTAAGCAATACGGTAGTTCATCAATGTTTCTTGTTTTTCGATATCTGATTTTCCATTCCAATCTGCAGCAGTAAAGTTTAATTCTTCTGAACAAGCTGCATTTAAACCTTCTGTTCCAAATTTCTCAAAATGAACAATTAATTCGGATATGGGCTTTGCGCCCCCTCTATCGGAGGGGGTTGGGGGGAGGCTATAGTAATGGTTGAACATCTTGATAAATGCCCATTGAGTCCATTTGTAGTAATCAGGCTCGCAGGTGCGCACCTCACGGTCCCAATCAAATGAGAATCCGATTTTATCTAATTGCTCGCGGTAGCGATTAATATTTACTTTGGTTGTGATGGCAGGATGTTGTCCTGTTTGGATAGCATATTGCTCGGCTGGAAGTCCGTATGCATCATAACCCATTGGGTGAAGCACATTGAAACCCTTCAAGCGTTTGTAACGACTAAAGATGTCGGAAGCAATATATCCTAGCGGGTGACCAACATGTAATCCCGCACCAGAAGGGTAAGGGAACATGTCAAGCACATAATATTTAGGCTTGTTTTTGTCTATTTCTACATGATAAGTTTTGTTTTCTTTCCAAAACTGTTGCCATTTTTTTTCAATCTCGTTGAAATTATATTCCATAAATTAAGTAAATCAGGAGTGAGAGGTGAGGAGTGAGTAAATCCCAATCTCACGGGTTAAATCATTTGTTTACAATCTTGCAAAGTTAAAGAAATTTTGGGTAAGATAGAAGGCTCATTTTGTAAAAGAAAAAGCTCTGATTTTATATCATAAATCAGAGCTTTATTTTAAGTGAGTTTAAAGATAGAGTTTACTCTTCTTCTTTATTGATTACTCCTGTTGGACAGCCAATTATAGCTTCGTTTATTTCTTTTTCATGTTCTGCAAAGTCGGCATCTGCTTTTACCTCCATTTTATATTTGATTTCAAAAACATCGGGACAAAGTGATTCGCAGATTCCACAAGCGATACATGAGTCATTGCTTTCATCAAGCCACACTTTTTTTATTGCCATAATCATTCAATGTTAATTCTCAATATAAAATTATAACAAATACTGCAATAAAATGGTTTCATATGTTACACTCTCTGGCTTTATATTATTCTGAGAATATGGCGCAAAAAAAATAGCTTTATTAGGAATAAAGCTATTTAATACTGGCTACCAACCAAAAGAGTTAATAAAATGAAGCGTCATTAATTAACTCCTCAACAAAGGTCAGGTAATATTTCGAAAAAATTATTGACATATATCAAAAATTGGCGTTTTGGGTTAAGAGTTTATATGTTATACAATACATCAGAGTGCAATTAATCAATATTTTTGCTTGCATTTCTTATTCTACTTAAAGTTTCAGGTGATATTTTTAAGTAAGATGCAATGTGTTTTAATGGAACTTTTTGAAGGAACTGCGGGTCTTTCTCTAATAACTTATTGTAGCGTTGTGTGGCATCGAGGAAGATCATTTCATCAACGCGAGCATTTTCTTCGTATAAAACTCTTTCTAATATTTTTCTGGCCACTTTTTCATATGAACTTGATTTGTGTAATAGACCATAAAATTTTTCGTAGTTAAATTCAAGTACAGTTGAAGGGATTAGAGCCTCAAAAAAATATATTCCCGGAGTTTTGTCTGTAACGCTTATATAGTCAGTAATAAAGCGCGGGTAAGTGAATAGATGTAGGGTATAGTCCTTATTGTTGCTTTCTCTGTACATGCGGATTGCACCATCTTTTATTAGCCAAATCTTTTTACAAACAGTTCCAGGTTTTTGAAATGTTTCTTTGGCGTTAAAGTGTTTTTCTTCTGATAAGGAAAATACGAGAGCTTTTTCTTCATCATTTAAACTTGAAAATAAGTCTTGAAGTAGGGCGTCAAATGTCGTCATAGGCATTTATCTATAAATATGTTTTTAAAGATAGATAAATTGTTGTAATATTTTGTTAGTAGATAACTTTTTGTTTAGGGATATAGTTATAATTAACACTAAATGTTAAGTGCGTAATTATTTGATTAATAGTTGGACTTCGCATTGAATTAAGTACCTTTGAACCTTATTAAATAATCAAATATGAAATTTACCGAACTTGGTCTAGATGATAATATTATTGAGGCCATCTCACATATGGGATTTGAGGAAGCTACACCCATTCAAGAATTTGCTATTCCCCGAATAATTCAGAATAAAGATTTGATTGCTTGTGCACAAACCGGTACAGGTAAAACTGCTGCTTTTGTTTTACCTATCTTACATAAACTAGCTGATAAGCAAGATTCTCACACTAATACCGTAATTATTGTTCCAACGCGTGAGTTAGCAATCCAGATTGACCAAGAGATTCAAGGCTTGTCCTATTTTATCTCTGTTGGTTCAATTGCCGTTTATGGTGGCGGTGACGGTATTGTATATGCAGAACAAGAGCGAGCATTAAAGCATGGTCGAGATATTATTGTAGCAACTCCCGGACGATTGATTTCGCATTTAGCTCAAGGTTATGTGAATTTCAAACATGTTAAACATCTGATTTTGGATGAGGCTGATAAGATGCTTGATATGGGATTTTTAGAGGATATTGAAAAAATTATCAATTATTTGCCAAAAGAGCGTCAAACGCTAATGTTTAGTGCGACTATGCCTCCTAAAATTCGCACTCTGGCAAAGAAAATTTTAACGCATCCGGAAGAAATTTCATTATCAATTTCAAAACCTGCCGAAGGAGTTAGCCAAAATGTATACTTGACTTTTGATTCGCAAAAGATTGATGCACTTAAATATATTCTTACGCAAAAGGCTGAATATAATAGTATTATCATATTTACTTCTCAAAAAACCATGGTCAATGAAATTGTTCGTGCACTACGAAAAGCCGGGCACGAAGCTAAAGGGATTTCATCAGACTTGGATCAAAAGGAGAGGGAAGAAGTGCTTATTGGTTTCCGCTCAAAGCGAACTCGAATTTTGGTAGCAACGGATGTGATGAGCCGTGGAATTGATATTAAGGAAATCAATATGGTGGTGAACTTTGATGTGCCACATGATGCTGAGGATTATGTGCACCGTATTGGTCGTACTGCGCGTGCAAATACTCAAGGCGAGGCATATACCTTGGTTAACCAGAAGGATATGCATCGTATGCAAAAAATTGAGCAGATGATGGAAATGGAAGTTCCTCGTTTGGCTCTGCCTGAAGAATTCGGAGCACAACCGGAATGGAGCACTCAAAAAAACAATGGCGATAGAAAGAAAAACTTCCGAAATAAGCCTAAACACCACTCGCATAATAAAAACAAACAAGGCAGTGAGAAAGGAAATGATAAGCCTAAGTTTGTTGTGAAAAAGAAGAACGATTAAGAATAAGCAGAGCCGCAATTTATGCAGTCATGGTCGGAAGAAAATATTTGCCCATAAATTATAAGTAATTTAATAGCACGGTACGCTGTACCTAAAAAAATATCCATACATAAACCCGTTTCTACCAATAGCATGGTGCGCTGCACCTTTAGCTGCATAGCAGCGTTCTATTTGTAGAAGTGGTTTTAGAACAAGAGAAAAGGTGCAGCGCACCGTGCTATTAAAAAAGCTTGCTTTGACTGTATTATTTCCATAAAATCTTCCGACCACGACTGCAATTTATGCGGCTCTTTTTTATGTGGTTAAATCAGTAACAAATAGTGCGGTAACATCTTTTCCTTTCTTAAATCCAATTTTCTCGTAAAAAGGAACTTTTTCATCGTATCCAATAAGTATTTTTCTTGCATAGCTTTCGTATTTTGAGAGGATGCGCTGAATAAGCTCCTGACCAATTCCTTTTCCTTGAAAGTCGGGATGAACTAACAGGTAGTGGAAGTAGGCTGTCATAATTCCGTCTGAAAGACAATTCACGAGTCCAATTAGTTCATCGTTATGCCATGCTGAAATAACCGAATGTGAGTTTTTCATGGCAACAACCAATTTGTCTGCATACTGACCGGAACTCCAGTTAACGGATAAAAATAAAGACTCCAGTTCGTTGCGATTGAAGTCTTTATTTTCTGAAAAAATGATATTGTAATTTGTCATTATAATTCTATATAATTTTTTGGTTCAAAGTTGCTTTCCATAGTCCAGATGCAGGCTTTGCCGGTAGGCAGACGGTAAATTGCCAGCTTTTCTTCAATTCCTGCACCCCAAGCACGCAAGAAGCTACGAGACGGATGGTTGTAAATTTCATCCAATAATTCCTTGCTGGTATCTTGAACAAGATCTCCTGCAATGCGAATCTGTTCACCTGTTTTTTGACTAAAGAAGCATAGTTCTACCGATGGGTTCGCTTGAATTTGTTGGTGAAGTTCTTTAAATGTTCCTGTGTGGAAAATAATACCTCGTTCATCTGCCTTAAATAGCAACATGCCTCTTACATGAGGTTTGCCGTTTTCTACAGTAGCTAAATGAAACATTGGGCTGGCATTCACTAATTCTAAGATTTCTTCTTTTGTTCTCATATCTTGTTGAATTAAAATTGATAGGAACAAAATTAGTTAGCCTGCTCTCAATAGAATTTCAAAATTCAGTTTTTGACTTACAAAATCGAATCATTATTACTGCCCCTAAAGGGGACTTTGGTGTATTCTAATGCTTTTGACTATTCATGATAGATGGGAGGTCGATTTGAATTTTAGGAATTGTGTTTATTTAGTTGGTCTTTTAAGTCCTCTTTAGGGGATTTTGGGGTGGATTAATATTATTTATTTATACTCGCTTTCAAGTATTCTGAAGGGGATATTTTATATTTTTTGTTAAATGAAGATGAGAAGTGTGCCGGACTCGAAAATCCACATTCCATCGCTATTTCTTTTAAGCTTCTTTCTTTGTCTAGTAGTTTGCGGCAAGCAATTTCCAATCGCATTTCTATCAGGTAATCAATAGGAGAGCGTCCTGTTTCTGTTTTGAACACGCGTGTGAAATGTGAGGTCGACATGTTTGAATATGCAGACAAAACAGGTAGCGTTAGTTTTTCCGACAGATTTTGTCGCATGTATTCAATACATCGGTTAATTTCGATTCGAGAAACATTTACACATTCTGTTGGTTTGATATCCAGCATAGAGCGCAAAAGCAGGTGCATGATTTCAATGCTTAAGCTTTCCAGTAAAATAGCAGCTCCGGGTTTATTGTTTTGATATTCACTAATAAATCTTTTTACTGCATAAAGAATTTCTTCTGTGCAGTCAAAAGTAAGCCATTCTTTTAGTTGAGATTGTTGTAACTGATAGGCTTTTGCTTGCTGGTCTAAAAAGCTTGGTTTTACGAATACGGCTACATAACGCGGAATTCCACTTTCATTTACTTCATGATGAGGAATGCCTGGAGCCAATAGGTAAACAACATTTGGCTGAGAGCGATATTCAAACGATTCTGTGATGATGGATGAGTTATTGGAAAATCCTATTACAAACATATAGGACGGATGTGTGTGCATAGGTGAAATCGCCATTTGACAAGGTCCTGCCACAGGCATAAATAGCGCCATGTTTTTACTCACAAAACTATGCACATAGCGCAGATGTTCAGCGGTAATTTCTCCGGTGAATTCTTTGATTTTTGAGATTGGTTCTGAAGTGTATGAGTTGTGTGGCATAATTAACTTCAAAATTAACAAAAAGAATAAAAACCATTATTATGAAAACAAAAAAGAGAAAATCAAATAAATGATTTTCTCTTTTTAAATTTTAATTGGTACCCTTATAAAATTAGTTTTTTAACCTGAGTTCCCTCTGTCCCAATATATTTAATAATGTAACAGCCTTTGTTTAGATTATCTGTATTGAAGCTTGCGGTTTTGGTATTAGTCACTATAGTTCCATTTGTGTTGTAGATAATTACAGTGAAATCTTTTCCGGCAAAATCAAGAACACCATTTCTAACTGTGATGAAATTTTCATTTTTAACCGGATTATAAATTCCTGTAGCTAATAAGTTTGCTTTATATGGAATTGTTTTTCCAGCCAACAGTTTATCTGAAGTAATAGTTAATTCGGGAGTTTCGCTACTTCCGACACTTAATCCCTCTACTGTACAAGTGATGCTTGAGTCGGGAAGTAACCCTTTTAAAGATGTTGAGCTGCGAGTTCCTTTAACAGTCACATAAGCATTGTGATACATTGGAGCTACTCCAATATTCTTGATAGTTACTTTAGCTCGTGTACTTGAAACTTGGTAAGCAGTGACTTCAAACTTATATCCGGCAGCCATTGAAGCTTCTTTTACTCTGCTAACAGTTGCATAAGTTCCTGTTGTAACATCATTTCCAATAATATATGTCATGTGGTACTGAGCAGCTCTCTCTTCCCAAGTTCCGCCGTACATTCCTGCCGGATTCAAAGCATTCTTTTGGTCGGCATCTTTATAATAACTGAATTCACCACCTCCTGGAGCATATTTCCAGCGCTCACGGTTCATTGCGTTCCAACATTCTTCATTATAACCATCACCTTGTGAAATATCGTGTTCTTCCCACATAAATGAGTCATCAAATAGCCCAAAGTGTAGCCCCAATAAAGTTGCATCATTTGCAATTGGAGTATACGAATCATCAGCTGCATCTATGGAAATGCTCCAAGGCGTTTGTTTAAAGGTCGTATCCATGTGTTGCAGAAACTCCTTTTGATAGGCGTGTGAAGGGAAGTTGTTCCCTAAACTTAGAGTCGTACCGTAAATATGATATTCTGACCAATGTCCAAATCCTGTTTGTATAAAAGCGATGCGAGGATCATTATCATATTTTTCAGCAAATTTAGTGTAGAACTCTTTGGTAAAGCTTTGTAATTCACTGTTGCTCCAGTCTGCATAATAGGTTGGTCCATCTCCACCAGCGTCGGAGTTATAAGTTTCGTTATACCCTGATAAAGCTTTTATATATGCAGGAACAGCACAAGCGCCAGCTACTCCATTAATGGCTCCATCAGTCCCTGGATATTCAAAGCGAAAACGAATGACAGCTTGGTGTCCTCTACTTGCAATGTCGTCTAGCAGAGCTTCAAATTTTGTCCAGTCATATACACCTTTGGTGTTATTAACTACATCGCTATATAAACAGTATGAAAATTCCAGACCGATAGAATTTTGATAAGTAGTTATATCATCATTGTCCGGCCAGAAAACGATTCCTTTTAAAGGTTCAAGGCTCGTAATAGATTTTGATAATGCAACATTGCGAAAACTATCTGTTGCAAATGTGTAATTACTTATTAAAAGTAATCCTAATGCAGTTAAATGTTTAAGATTAAATTTTTTCATAGTATTATGTGATTTGTTTATTCTCAACAAAAATAGATTCCCAACATTAGAGGAAGATTAGAATTCGTGTTAAATGGAAATATTGGGTAAAATTATTTTGATACTTGTCCCTTTTCCCAGTTCGCTTTCCACTTTTATATCTCCAGCATGCATGTCAATAATAGATTTTACGATTGATAATCCTAATCCTGAACCTCTGGTCTTCCCGGTTCTTGATTTATCTACTCTGTAGAAACGATTGAAAATAAATGGAATATCTTCTTTTGGTATACCATTACCTTCATCGGATATGCTAATAATAGTTCTTGAAGAATCTTGATGAACATCAATGTTTATTTGAGTTTTGTTTGTAGAGTATTTGATGGAATTATCTATCAGATTACTTAAAATATGCTCCATATAGAGTTTATTTGCGTCGATAAAAACAGGTTTTTCGTTTTTAATAAGACAGCTAATCTGTTTGTCCGAAAGCAGTTTTGAAAATCTGTCAACAACGGTAAGGCTTAGTTCTGTAATATCAAATTTTTCTTTTGCGATAGTTTCGGAATTAGCATCTAGGCGAGTTAAAGCCAATAAATGCTCTGAAAGATGACTAAGTCGTTGTACTTCTTCCAAGTTGCTTTCAAGGATCTCTTTATATTCATCCTTTTTTTCGGCAGATTTTAGTGCAACTTCAATTTCTGTTTGCATAATGGCAAGCGGAGTTCGAAGTTCATGAGCCGCGTTGGAGACAAATTGCTGTTGGGAACTTATAGCAGCATCCAGTCGGTCAAGTAAATCGTTAATAGTAATAGTCAGTTTCCCGAGTTCATCCGCAGGATTTATAATTGGTAGGCGTTTTTCGCTGATTTCATCAGCAGAAATGGTTTTTGCAGATTGTGTAATTAAAGCAAAAGGCGCAATTAATTTTTTGGTTAGTAAGCGACCGATTAAGAGAGATAAGATCAGTAGTAAAGGAATGCTAATTGCTATCCAGATAATAACTCGGTTTAATATTTTTGTGATCTCAATATCTTGAATTCCCACTTGTACAAAACCAATGATTTGTCCATTATTTACAGCCGTGCCGTTGGCAATTAGCATATCTCCATATTTTGGACTTTTGTAATGCGAAATAATTACATCATCCATTTTATATACAGTTTGTGCTAAACTATCGGGTAAAGGTAATTTTTCCGTCAGATCATTTGTTTTCCCAATCAGATTTCCTTTTAGATCCGTTATTTGAACAAAAATATTTGCTTCCTGTGAGCCAATGTAGTCATTTATCTGGGCATCGATGTCTTTGTTTTGAAAATCAATCCAACCACCTACAGCGAAATTTTTATCACGAATTTGTTTCTCTGCATTTGTGTAAAGAAAATTATGCATGAAGAAATAAAACGAAAGGCTGGATGCCAGCAAAATAAAAAACAGCGCTGACATAAACCATAATAATACTCGTGTGCGGATAGAGAGTGGCTTACTCATTCGTTTTAAGCATATATCCCTTTCCTCTAAGGGTGTGAATTAATGGGCAAAAAGGTTCTTTGTCAATTTTATTGCGTAGGTAGCAAACATATACATCTACCACATTGGAGAAGTTTGCCGCATCCATATTCCAGACATGTTCCCAAAGCTGAGTTCGTGTTATAAGCTCGTTTGGGTGGCGAAGGAAATATTCCAGCAAGGCATATTCTTTGGCCGATAAATCAATGATTTCACCGTTACGACTAACCTCATGGTTGAGCAGATTAAGGCTTAGGTTATCAGCCGTAAGTACAGAAGCTTTTTCATTCGTATTTTGTCTGCGAAGCAAAACCCGTATGCGTGCAAGTAATTCCTCAAAAGCAAAGGGCTTAACCATGTA
Source organism: Paludibacteraceae bacterium (assembly GCA_963662245.2). Taxonomy (GTDB): domain Bacteria; phylum Bacteroidota; class Bacteroidia; order Bacteroidales; family Paludibacteraceae; genus JAFGVL01. The sequence goes on from CAXXVQ010000009.1 coordinate 316,037, forward strand.
ATCATCAGCTCCCATGTTTAGTCCATCCACTTTGTCTTGAATGGAGTCTTTTGCTGTCAGCATTAGAACCTTAGTCGGACAGTTCTGTTTGCGAATTTCTTGTAATACTTCTAATCCATTTTTTTCAGGTAAAAGATAATCCAGAATAATAATGTCGTATTCGTTTACCAAAGCATATTCAATAGCGGTATTGCCATCGTAGGCATTTTCCACAATGTAATTTTCAGCTTTCAGTCCTTTTGCAAGGACTTTCGCCAGCTTTGGTTCATCTTCTACAACAAGTAGTTTCATTTTACACCAACTTATATCTTATCCTTAATACTCCATCAGCATAATCGTGGCTGATGATTCTGAATTCACCAATTTCAGAAGTGTTTTCTACATGTTCACCTATGCAGGCACAAATGTCGTAATCGCCCACTCTCACTAATCGCAGCTTATCTCCGGCTTCTTCAGGAAGTCTTTCCAAATCAAACCCTTCAGGTAAGTTGTCTCGTTCAGCAAATTCTGCTGATATTGGTAAGTTCTGTTGGATAGTTTCGTTAACCTTGTTTTCCACAGCTTGCATTTGTTCATCGCTAGGTTGTTCTGAGAACTTATAGTCGCATTTGCTTTTTTTGCGTTCAATGTGTGAACTGTATGCACGCCCACAGCCAAATGTTTGTACCATGGTCTGGTTAAGTATGTGTTCTGCGGTGTGCATTGGTTCTTTGTTCGTGTATTCTTTCATCGTCACTTTTCTTTACTGATTTCCTCAAAAATAGGAAATAAAAAAGCACTGACCATAAATCAGTGCTTCAATTTAATTTTCATTATTTCAATTTTAAAGCAAATTCCCAAATCACAATTCCTGTAGTGACTGAGACATTCAATGAATGTTTTGTCCCGTATTGAGGTAATTCAATGCAAGCATCAGAGGCATTAATCACTTCTTGTTGTACACCTTTTACTTCATTACCCATTACTACAGCGTATTTTTTAGATTTATCAAGCTCTAAATCCGGTAGCATGGTGCTGTCTACAGCTTGCTCAATCGAAAATACAGTGTAACCATTTGCTTTTAAGTCAGCTATAGCATCTTGTGTGTGCTCAAAATATTTCCAGTCCACAGTAAATTCTGCACCTAAGGCTGTTTTGTGAATTTCAGCATGCGGTGGAGTAGAAGTAATGCCGCATAGATAAACTGATTCTACCAAGTAAGCATCAGCCGTGCGGAAAACGGAACCCACATTGTGTAAGCTGCGTACATTATCAAGTACCACAACTAACGGAGTTTTTTCGGCTTCCTTAAATTCCTCGGCTGATATCCTGTTTAGTTCTTCTAGTTTTAGCTTTCTGTTCACGCTACTACCTCTTTAATTGCTGCTTTAATATTGTCCCAGCGTTCTTCGTCCATTTTTGCCCCAACTACTTCCACAACATTTCCTGCTAGGATAGATCCGATTTTTCCACATACATCATATGCGTAAGCTTGAGTCAATCCGTAAAGGAAGCCAGAAGCGTAAAGATCACCGGCGCCAGTAGTGTCAATACATTCAGCTTTGATGGCATCAGCACGGTACACATTCCCACCAACTTTGATAAACGAACCATCTTTACCAACTTTCACTACTGCAATTTCGCAATGTTCGGCTAATTTATGTAAAGCTTCCTCAGCAGGAAGACCTGTGTAAGCGTGAGCTTCTTCTTCGTTAGCAAAAACGATGTCTACATATTGATTAACGATTTCGTGTAAAAACTCTTTGTTAGCTTCTACCACATTAAAGCTGGCAAGGTCAAGCGATACTTTTAATCCGTTGTCTTTTGCCATTTTTACAGCTTTACGAATCAAATCATGATTCTGCACCAAGTATCCTTCAATGTGGAAATAGTCATAACCACCAAACTCGTCAGCGTTTAATTCTTCAGAGTAAAGGTCGCAGGCAGCTCCAAGATAAGTACACATTGTGCGTTCACCATCTTTAGAAACTAAAACAATACATTGACCTGAAAGCATCTCTGATTTTTGTAAGTGAGTGCGTACTCCATTTTCAATAGAATCATTTTTAAAAAACTCTCCGATAACATCGTCACCTACTTTTCCGAAAAACCCTGAATGAATTTTTAGTTTTGCTAATCCTGAGATGGTATTAGAAGCAGAGCCTCCGGTTACCATATATCTTTTGTTGTCAATTACTCTCTCCGATAGCTCTTCTAAAGTTTGATCATCAATAAGTTGCATACTTCCCTTTGGGAAGTTTAGCTCAGTTAATAACGCATCATCTTCAATAAAAGTTAGTACATCCACAATGGCATTCCCCATGCCTAAAACCTTTTTCATAAATATTTCTTTCAAAATTTTTTTACAAATATATTGCATATTTCAAAACAACGCATTACTTTTGCATCGCAATTCAAGGGAAACATTAAGTTTTCTTACGAAAAGCGAACATAAATTCTTCGATAGCTCAGTTGGTTAGAGCATCTGACTGTTAATCAGAGGGTCCTAGGTTCAAGTCCTAGTCGAAGAGCAAAAGAGTAACACATTGTGTTGCTCTTTTTTTGTATTATGGCTTTCTGTTTCCATTTTTATGAAAATACTTTTCATTCTTATATCTAAAAAACTCAAAAAAATCTATATCCTTCGCCCTTTTGAGTACTAATTTTTATATTTGCAGCTAAAAGCAAGGAATTTACTGAATTAGCACTCTATGAAATCATTTTTTCAGCTGTTTTATACTGTATATCAGTTTGTGTTTATTATTCCAATGTTAATAGTGTTAACGGCCTTAACAGCTATTTCCACAATTATCCTTTCGTATCTAACAAAGAATCCTAAGATTTGGGCTATACCTGCGCAAATATGGTCAAAGTTAGTTTGCATTATCAGTTTGATAAAAGTTGAGGTGAAAGGACGAGAGAATCTTAAAGCAGGGCAGTCGTACATTATCGCTTCTAATCACCAGAGTGCATTTGATATTTGGTTGATTTATGGGTGGTTAAATCGTCCGTTTAGTTGGGTGATGAAAAAGGAATTGCGAAAAGTGCCTTTAGTTGGGCTAGCATGTGAGCGTATCAATCACATTTTTGTGGATAGAAAAAATGCTGTTGAGGCTAAGAAGAGCATGGAAAATGCTAAGAAGATCCTTCAAAATGGACAATGTGTGGTGATCTTTCCGGAAGGAACACGAAGTAAAACAGGTAAGTTAGGTGTATTTAAGCGAGGTGCATTTAATATGGCTTCAGATTTGCAATTACCTGTAGTGCCGGTTACGATTGTAGGATCATATGAGAGAATCGCAAAAAACGGTTGGCAGTTTAGACCAGGGAAAATGCAAATGCTTATCCATGAGCCAATTGAGGTGAGTCAAAGCCTTTCTGAACAAGAAATCAAGAATCTAGCACAACAAACTAAGGAAGTTGTAATGAGCAGCTTAGCTTAATGTTGTGTGTAAAAAAAATATTATGAAGAAAATTTTATTGTTATTTCTAGTCGGTTTACTTTCTATAACATCTGTTGAAGCAAAAGAAAAACTTGATAGAAAACAAAAGAAAGCTCGTGAGATATTTACTGAAGCAAGATTGATGTCTGATGAGAAGGAGAAAATTAAGAAGTTAAAAGAGGCGATTGACTTAGATAAAGAATTTGTTGAAGCTTATTGGATGGTTTCGGATACTTATAAGGAGCTAGGTGATGAAGTTAACACTATTGTATACTTAGACAGAGTGGCTCGTCCGAAATATCGTAACTACGAGAAATCTTGCTATCGTTTAGCAAAAGAGTATTATGCAACCGGACAGTACCAAAAAGCGAGAGAAGCTTTTGGTAAAGCAGGAAATAAATATCAGTCTTGGGAAGATAAATGTACTACTGCAATGGAAATCAAGAGCAAGCCAGTACCTTTTGAACCTAAAAACTTAGTGCGTGTAAATACGGATTATGATGATTATTGGCCAAGTATTACGGCTGATGGACAGAACATTTCATTGACTGTACTTGTTGGACAAAGAGAGGGGGCTCGTGCACTTGGTGCTCAAGAGGATATTTATCACAGTATTTTAAATCCCGAAACAGGAGAGTGGTCAAAAAGTGAAACTTTAGGAGCTCCGACTAATACACCACAAAATGAAGGAGCACAAAGTTTCTCTGTAGATGGTCGATATATGTTCTTTATTGCTTGTGACCGTGCAGGTAGTGTTGGTGGATGCGATATTTATTATTCAATCAGAAAAGGGAATATGTGGAGTCCGGCAGTAAACCCGGGTCGTCCATTAAATTCAAAATACTGGGAAACAAATCCATCGTTTTCACCGGCAGGAGATGAGTTGTTTTTCTCAAGTAATCGTCCGGGAGGTGTTGGTGGAAAAGATATATGGGTAAGTCAGGTGTTTATTGATGATAATGGTAAATTGGCTTTTAGAGAACCAGTGAACTTAGGTAAACCGGTTAATACTGAAGAAGATGAATTTTCTCCGTTTATCCACGCCGATAATAAAACGATATATTTTTCATCTACAGGACATCCTGGTTTGGGAGGTTATGATATTTTTTATGCAAGAAGAGATGAAGGTGGTACATGGCAAACGCCAAGGAATATTGGTTATCCAATTAATTCACACCGTGATGAGATTGGTTTTTGTGTAAACGCACAAGGAGATAAAGCATATTTATCATCAAACGGTATCTTGAAAAATGGCCGTGGAAAAGATGTGTATGAAATTGCCCTTCCAGAAGATTTGCGTCCGGAACGCATGGATTTCTTCGATGGAAAGGTGTGGGATGCAAAAACAAAACGCCCAATTCAAGCAAAAGTGCAGGTATTTAGATTGCGTGATGATAAAACAGTCTTCCAGTCAGTTTCTGATGAAGTTACCGGTGAATTTCAAGCATTTTTGCCAATTGACGACAAATACGGATATACAGTTTATAAGAAGGGATACTTATTTGTGTCAGGAAGTCTTCAGTTAAAAGACAGTCTTCATTCATCAAGAAAAGTGGTTGACTTAAGAACAATTGCTGTTGGTGAGAAAGTGACGCTGAATAATATCTTCTTCGACTTTGATAAGTCAACTCTTCAGACTGAATCTTCAGGTGAGTTAAGACGCGTAGCTCGTTTCTTAATGGCAAACTCGAAGGTGTCTGTTGAAATGGCAGGACATACTGATATTATTGGTTCAAGAGAGTATAACATTAAACTATCTGAGGCTCGTGCAAAAGCTGTTGCTGATAAGATTATTGAATACGGTGTTGATGCAAGCAGAGTGACATTTAAAGGCTATGGTCCGGATGTGCCAATTGCTGATAACGAAACAGATGAAGGAAGAGCTAGAAACCGTAGAACTGAAATTATTATTACAAAGGTTAGATAATCATAGGAGGGTTTTCTATTGAAGCAAAATTTAGATTATGGTGTAATTGGGAATTGTAGAACTGCTGCCTTAGTTTCTAAAAAAGGAAATATTGAGTGGTGTTGTTTCCCAATCTTTGATTCCCCATCAATTTTTTCGAAGATACTTGATGTAGAAAAAGGAGGTGAGTTTGGTTTTGAGGTCTCATCAGACTATGTTATCAAGCAAAAGTATGTTGATAATACCAATATCTTACTCACTCGTTTTGAAGCAAAAGAGGGGATATTTGAGGTGCTTGATTTTATGCCTCGTTACAAACCCAAAGAGCATCATTACTACCATGCACCGGAAATCTATCGTTATATTCGCTATGTTTCAGGTAAACCTCGCTTTAAGGTTAATTATGACCCTCGTTTTAACTACGCTCTTGAACATGCTAAGCATGAGTTCAGAAATGGATATGTAAAGTCTTTTTCTATCGAGAATGAAGACGAAAGTGTTTTCTTGTATTCAAGTCTTTTGTATGATGATATTTTTTATAAAAATGAGATATCAATCTGTAGAGATCAGTTTATACTTCTTTCATATAATCAAAAGCTTATAAATGTTGATATTGCTCGTGTAAATCTTGAGTATCAGCGTACTAAGACCTATTGGCTAGACTGGACAAATCGAAATATTCGCTACAAAAAGTTTCATCAAGAGATAACACGCAGTATGTTGGTTTTAAAGCTAATGTATGCACAATCAACCGGAGCAATCCTAGCTGCCTTAACTACTTCAATTCCTGAGACTATCGGAGAAGTTAGAAACTGGGATTATCGTTTCTGTTGGATTCGTGATGCCTCAATGTCCATTGATATTTTATTGAAAATGGGTCATGACCAGGCAGCTCGTCGCTTCTTGTCCTTTGTGAAGCATAACTTGAAGAAGAAGCATGATTTGTTGCAGATTATGTACAGTATTCATGGTGAAAAGGAACTGATAGAAGGTTCTCTTGATCATCTGGCTGGGTTTGAGGACTCGAAACCTGTGCGTGTAGGGAACGATGCATATCATCAGAAGCAAAATGATACTTTTGGTTATTTGATGGATGTAATCTATCAGTACTATAGATATTTCCCTGGAACACTCGATGAAATCGAAGAAATTTGGGAGATTGTGCGAAATATCATGCGTACTGTAACTAACGAATGGGCCAGACCGGATAAAGGTATTTGGGAGATTAGAAATGAAGGTCGTCATTTCGTTTTCTCTAAAGTAATGTGTTGGGTTGCTGCAGATAGAGCCGAGAAAATCGGCAGATTGTTGTATAAACCGGAATATGCTAATACTTGGAAGAAACTAGCCGATGAAATCAAACAAGATGTGATGTCTAAAGGCTGGAAACCTGAATTAAATAGTTTCAGTCAGGCTTATTGTAATGAAGATTTAGACGCATCATTGCTTTTAATGCATAAGTATGGTTTTATTAAAGCTGAAGATCCAAAATTTGTTAGTACCGTGCATTTAATTAAAGAAAAGTTATATCATCAAGGATTGATGTATAGATACACTGCAGAAGATGATTTTGGAAAACCTTCAAGTGCATTTACTATATGTACATTCTGGTTAGTTGATGCATTGCAGGCAATTGGAGAGCGCAAAGATGCTTTGATGATTTTCAAACAAATGCTGAATTATGGAAATCACTTAGGTTTATATAGTGAGGATTTGGATTTTGATTCTAAGCGACAATTAGGGAATTTCCCACAGGCATACTCGCATTTGGCAATTATTGATACAGCAACCAAATTCTCAGAAAAATATCCCGTATCTAAGTTTGTTAGACCGTAGAATTAGAAATACTATCCTGAAGGCGAATTTTTACAAAGCTTTCAGGATATTTTTTATTGATGAAATCAATCATTTTCTCTCTCACATCCACTCGTAAATCCCAATTGCTTGACGAATCTGCACTGCTCAAAAGAAGCCTGACTTCCATATAGCGTTCACTGGTGTCCGTAACCTGAATATTTACTACTCGTTTGTCCCATTTAGGGTGATTTTCCACAATTTCATTTAGATGCTTTCTAAGCGCATCAACAGGAACGGCATAGTCAAGATATAGGAATATAGTGCCAAGGATGTTAGCATTCTTTCTAGTCCAGTTTTGGAATGGTTTTTCCATCAAGTAAGTGATAGGAAGAACAAGTCTGCGCTCATCCCAAATTTTCACTACCACATAGGTAAGTGTTATTTCCTCAATGCGCCCCCATTCACCTTCGATAACAACTACATCATCTAGTCTTACGGGTTGGGTAATGGCAATTTGGATTCCGGCAAGTATCATCCCGATGCTTTTTTGTGCAGCTAAACCTACAATAATACCTAGAATTCCAGCTGAGGTAAGTATGCTAACACCAATATTTCTAGCCTCTTCAAATGTCAGTAAGCTTATAGAAATAGTCACAATGATAATAATGGTGTCAATGATGTGTTCAAAGACCTTTATTTGTGTTAAGCTTTTTCGTGCTTTTAGATTATCTGTATTAGTTATGTCTAGCCTTTTTTGGAAAAAATAAGAAAGAGCCTTTGTCAGTTTTATTAATATCCAGCCTACGGATAATATTAGTAGAATATTATTAATATGCTCGATGAAATCATAGAATTCATGTCCTGTTAGGTAGGCAGAACTGAAGATCTTAACTGCAATCCAAAATAAAAGCCAAATAGCTGGAAATTTAAATATTTCAATGATGAAGTCATCAATTAAGCTTTCCGTTTTATGGACTTTTTTCTTTAGATATTTGAAAGCATATCTGTATGTTAACAATAATATTGTGATCCCAACAAGAAAGAAGAGTGTAGGGGTAATGAAATCATTTATGTATTCTATATTGTTCATGTTTAGCTTATTCTAAAAGTGAGCGTAAAAATGGAAGCGTTAGTCTTTGTGCCGCCAAGTTGTATTTTGCGTAATCAGAGTTCTCTCCAATTTTTATGGTGATGGCATCATCCGGTAAGGCATGGAACATATCGTCATCAGTAACATCATCGCCTATTGCCATTACAAAGTCAAAATTATCTTTTGCCATTAGGCGTTTAGCTTCAGTTCCTTTGCTGAAATCCGGTGATTTTATTTCCACAATCTTATTTCCACGCATCACTTGAAGGTTCAATCTAGAGCATGGATTTATCAGTCGGTTGATTAATTGTTTTACGCGCAAATCCGCTAACCAAGCATCCGTGTTTCTGTAATGCCAAACGATAGCAGTTTTCTTAATTTCAATCTTTGATTTTGGTGTTCTATTAGTTATTTGTTGGAAAATATCAATGATTTCATCGTTCCATTGAGGGAAACTGATGTTTTCATGCCAAACACCATCTTCTTTAAAAAATGCACCATGTTCAGCTGCAAATAAGATAGGTAAATCACCAAGCCATTTGTCTAGCGTTTGGTGATCTCTACCGCTGCTTATTACCACTGTGTTTTTGTCATCCGAAGCAAGCTCACGAAGTAATTTTATCAATTCATCAGAAGGAGCTGCATCTTGAGGTTTTTTTCTAAATGGAGCTAAGGTTCCGTCATAGTCAAGTATGATTAGTCGTTTTTTAGCATCCTTATATTGAGTGATAATTTTCTCAGAGTCTATATGGCTGATTTGTTTGTCTTGCAAATCTGAGGTCTGTTGTTTAATGAAAGTCAGCTCTTTAAAGAAGTCATCCGCCCATTTGCTAACTGTTTGTCTGGAAATTACTTCCTGCATTTGTTGGATGCGCTCCAGTTGTTCGCCTTCAGGCATTTCAATGGCCTGAATAATAGCATTTTCAATTGCTTTAGTATCATTAGGGTTTACAATTAAAGCTTCAGTAAGTTCAATTGCAGCGCCAGCCATTTCGCTTAAAATAAGTACTCCCGGGTTATCTTGTTTTGTTGCTACATACTCTTTTGCAACAAGGTTCATTCCATCACGAAGTGGAGTGACCAAGCCAATATCTGCGATATGGTACATAGCAATTAATTCCTCAAAAGGGAATGAACGGTAGAAATAGTGAACCGGAGTCCAATTTAATGTAGCGTATTTCCCATTAATATTACTAATGGTTTGTTCAATACTCGTTTTTAAGTCGGCATAAATATCTACTGAATCTCGCGATGGAACTACTATCATTGCCAAGGAAACCTTTTCTCTGTATTCAGGGTTGTTTTCTATAAATTGTTCAAATCCATTTAATCTATGAACAATCCCTTTGCTATAATCTAGCCTATCTACCGAAAGAATTAGTTTGTCGTTCCCAAATTCTTTATGAAGTTTGGTCGCAATTTCTTTAACTTCCGGTTTAAGTATTGTTTCATGGTAAAGATTGTAGTTGATTCCCATAGGGAAGGTATCTACATGTACAACACGATTCCCGACTTGAGCCTCATCAAGGGTGAAATCCAAATCGAGTACGCGGTAGGCACTACTGATGAAGTGACGCATGTAGTCGTGCGTGTGGAATGCAATCAAGTCAGCACCAATTAATCCATTCAGGATTTCGGCTCTCTCCGGCAATACGCGGAAAAGCTCGTACGAAGGGAAAGGGATATGGTGAAAGTAACCTATGCTGATATCTTCATGGTTTTGTCGAAGCATTGAAGGGAGCAACATCAATTGATAATCTTGTACCCATACAATATCATCTTCCTCTATGATTGATTTGGCAGCTTCTGCAAATAGTTGATTTACTTTTTTGTAGGCAGCCCAATATTCTGATTTGTATTCTATATGACCGAAGAAATAATGGCATAAAGGCCAAATTACTTTGTTGCTGTAACCTTCATAGAAGTTTTCAATCTGATCTTGCGTGAGAAAGACCGGGTGGAAGTTTTCTTTTAGTAATTCCTTTGTGATTTCCTCTTCCTCGCCTTCTTCTTCTACAAAGAGACCAGGCCAACCAATCCAGTGTTTTTCAATACTGGTTTCTAACGAGCCCAAACCTGTAGCCAGACCTCCTTCACTTCTTTTGAATTCAAGTCCTTGTTCTCCGGTTTGTACTTTTACTGGTAATCTGTTAGAAATAATGATGAGTCTCATATATTATAAGTTTTAGTTTTTGAAAGAAAAATGTGACGCACTTCAAGCCTGAAATGCTAAAAAGATCTGCCTCAAAAGAGGAGAAACTAGGTGGTGCCATTATCCCTATTTGAATGGGATATTGACAAATATAAAGAAAATTGCCCTAAAATCCGAATTTTTAGTTTGGAAATAGGGCTTTTGTTATAGAAGTTTATACAGTTTTACCAAAGAAAAAGGCCTAAAGCAATATTGCCTTAAGCCCTTCATTGTTGTCAATACAGATGATATTATTTATCGTTACCTAAACATCCTTTCTGAAACTTTGCTTTAAATAATATAACGGGAGCTTCTGTTATTTATTTTGTGTAATTCAAATTTTTTATTTGAAAGTGAAGAAATAATTCATGCCGAAGTTCCATATGGTAACAATTCCAATGGAAAAAAGCTTTGATAAGTAAAAATTGAGGTGTAGTTTTTCATGTAGAAGAAATAAGAATAAATTGTTTATGCCAAGTCCAATAACCGAGATAATTAAAAAGGAAACATATTCTGTGGCAATTTCAGGATTATGGCTTTCAAAAGTCCATATGCGATTAAGGATGTAGTTAGACGAAGCTGCTAAAATAAAACCTGTACTATTTGCAAAATATTTGTTTGAGTTTAGCTTTTCTTTCAGCAACCAAGTAAATCCAAAATCAACAGCCATGCCGGAGACCCCAACCACACAGAACTTGATTAGTTTTAAAATTAATACATTATCCATTATTCTTTAGTGTTTTCTGACAAGGAATAATTTTAATCAGGAAAGTCGTGTTTAAGCTTTCATGACGGGTTTTGTAGTAAAAAAAATTTCTTTTGATTTTGGTGATATGATAACCTTTAAAGCTTTTAACTTCTTTGTATTTAATGCCATTTTCTTTTAGCATGTTAATAAAATCTTGTTTTGCATAATACAAAATTTCGCCGTTTTTATCAGTTGCTTTAAGGTATTTGAAATTTTCTTCAAGGTAAAGGACTGTGCTTTGTGTTTCAAATTCCATCAGCGGGTCATTAGCAACATTAATTACTGTGTGATGAGGAAAATTTAGGTTGGCATATTTTGCTGCTTGAGTTGCGTTTTGATATTCCAAAAGGTTGGGATAAAATACAGCATTTAGAAAAAGTAAAAACATCATAGTAGATATTAATGAAGTATAGATGTTTCGGTAAACTATAGAAATAATCTGTCGGTTCATAAGTATCATTGCAGCAGCAGTTGCTAAAAAGATAAAGAAAGTTACCTCAGATTTTTCCGGGTGGAAAAAGCCAATCACTAAAGCTATAACAATTAAATATAAACTTGCGTAAGTCCATTGAGTTATTCTTAGAATTCTTCTGAACCAAGGTTTTTTAATGTGTTTTATGATATATTTAGCACAAATAATCGATAAAAACGGGAATAATATGTTCGTGTAATGTGGAAGTTGGAAGCTGGAAAGAGAAAAAATGACGAACATTACAAGAAAACCAGATAGCGTTACAGATTCAGTTATTTTTCGGTTTCTTACTACTTTACGAATGCTTTCAAATAAAGCCATATAGCCTACTAAAGCCCAAGGAGCAAATGCCCAAATCAAAGTATGCAAGAAAAATAGGGGATCGCCATGTCCTTTGATAGGTCCGGAATTCACAAAACGCCCAAACTGGCTATCCCAAAAGAAAAAGCGTAAGCCGGAAACATTTGTCTCTCCAAAAACGATCTTTTCGGGATGCAGATCAAATTGCGACCAAACGGCATAGAGCTCAGGGGAGATAAAAATCCAAATGTGAACGAAGAAAAGTAGCCATTCCCATCGCAGAATTTCTTTAAATCTTGTTTTGATCCAAAGATGGCAGAATACAGCCGAGAAGATAATTATCAACACGAAAATTCCTTTCGTCATTACGGCGCAAGCACTAAGGATAGCCCCCAGAAGCAAATGCTTTATCGAGAATTTTTGGTTGTAACGCAACATATGATATACTGCTCCAATAATCAAAGGCAGCAACATTGCTTCGGCGCGCGTATCGTTATTGGAAATAACAATATGAACAGCAGAAGCCAGAATTAAAACCGAAAGCCGAGCTGTTTTTTTATTGTAAAAGACATTAGCGAGTTTGTAGGTGTAGAACAGTGAAAGGAAAAACATTAGTACTGATGGCAGCTTATACGCAAAAGCATTTATGCCAAAAATCTGCATGGAAGCAGCGCATAGCCAAAATGGGAAATGAGGTTTATCTAGCCAGTCGTGACCACTTACGAAAATATCCCACCAGTTACCAGAGGTGACAAATGATTTTGAGATTGCAGCATATAGGGCTGAATCACCCAAGAAAAGTCCGTTTAAAAGACCCGTTAAGTTAATGCCAATCAATACCCAAAGGAAAATCCAGAATTGCTTTTTCTTCATAAATAGAGCTTTCGAGAAGTTTTATACAAACTTCGCTCTCATTCGTTAAGGCTCTATTACAGGCAATTTACATTGGGGAGAAGATTTTGGCTTGTTTGCCTTTGCCTTCGACTATGCTAAGGCAACGAGCATAGGCTTTGTGATAATTAAATTGTAAACATATAAGCCGTTGAGAGAGCGTAGTCAAACTCAAAGACATAGCTTTCGCAAATATTTATCGGTGTGTTTGAACATCAACAAATGAACCTTGTCATTTAACAAATGAAGTTTGTTAAACAACAAAAAGCGTTTCCCACACTTCAAATGTCATTTGTCAATTGACAAATGACAATCAATACTACCACATGCTAAGTGGCGATATAAACATTTCTTTGTGCAAATAATTTTCTTGTTTACTTGTAGCAAGGCACAAATGAATATTTGCGCGAGCGAGGGGCTTTAGTATTATTTTGATATCCCTAGATTTGAGTAGGGAAACCGAATGTTCTTTGTTTCCCCTGCATAAGGAGAGTCTGTTCCGGGGATCGGAAGGGCTACGGGCAATGTCATTAAGTAAAGAAGTTGACGGGCTGTAAGCCCAATTTATTTTAGCCCAAGGCAAAGTAAAACGACGCCTTGGGTAAGTTATGTTATTGTGTTTTGCGCCCTGAATTGAAAATCAGCGTTAGCTAAAGGGCAATTTAATGTATTTAACCTGTCCTTACAGGACGCAAATATCAATTCATTCATCAACCCAAGGCGTTGCCTTGGGCTACATTAAATTAGCCTTTCAGGCTGAAATCACCTTAACTTAATGACATTGGGGCTAGGGGAGGTCTAAACAAAAAGAGGATGTCCATCTGAACATCCTCTTCTAAGTGTCTTAGTGGTTAATCACTTAAAACAAGTTCGGTTTATTTTTCCTAGCTTCATCCAAGTCAGTAAGGTTTACTGTTTTTTGAGCTCTCTGTTCGCGTAAAGCTTGATATTCATCATTTAGCTTGCTTACAAAAGCTGCTTTATTATCCTTGCTTAGAAGCTGCGATAAAATGGTGATATTTTGTGAGGCATCTTTCACATACACTACAGGCTCACTGTAGTTAGGAGCTATTTTCACTGCGGTGTGAATTTTAGATGTAGTAGCACCACCAATCACGATAGGAATTTTCAGACCGTGTTTCTCCATTTCGGCAGCTACATGGCACATTTCCTCAAGTGATGGAGTGATCAGTCCGCTAAGTCCAATCACATCCGGTTGCTCTTTAAAGGCCGCTTCAATGATTTGCTCCGTAGGAACCATAACGCCAAGGTCAATTACATCGTAGTTATTACATGACATAATCACACTTACAATGTTTTTACCGATATCGTGCACATCGCCTTTTACAGTAGCGATAACCATTTTCCCAGCTTTAGTACTTCCGCCTTGTGTGTTTTCCTTTTCAATAATTGGTTGAAGGAAAGCTACTGCTTGTTTCATAATGCGCGCAGTTTTTACCACCTGCGGTAAGAACATTTTACCCTCACCGAATAATTCACCCACGATGTTCATTCCGTTCATCAATGGTTTTTCGATGATTTGCAGTGCGCTATCATATTTGCTTAAAGCCTCTGTAAGGTCAACTTCCAAGAAATCAGGAATACCTTTCATCAAACTGTGTGTTAATCGCTCTTCAAGGCTCTTAGTGCGCCACTCATCTTTCTTCGTATCCTTTACTTCGCCAGAATCATTTGCTTTGATTTCATCGGCTTTTTCGATAAGTCGTTCAGTTGCATCATCACGGCGGTTAAGCACCACATCTTCGCAAAGTTCTAGCAAGTCAGCCGGAATTTCATCGTAAACTTGTAGCATACCCGCGTTAACGATACCCATATCCATACCTTCTTTCACAGCATGGTATAAGAATACTGAGTGAATAGCCTCACGCACAGGATTATTTCCACGGAACGAGAACGACAAGTTACTTACTCCACCGCTGATTTTTGCGTGCGGAAGGTTTGCCTTGATCCATTTCACGGTATTGATAAAGTCAACACCGTAATTGTTGTGTTCCTCAATACCCGTTGCCACAGCAAGGATATTCGGGTCAAAAATGATATCCTGAGGCGGGAAGTTAACCTGCTCCGTTAGGATTTTATATTGGCGAGAGCAAATCTCTTTTTTGCGTTCAAAACTGTCGGCTTGTCCTTTTTCATCAAAAGCCATAACTACAGCAGAAGCTCCATAACGGCGAATCTTTTTTGCTTTTTTGATAAAGTCTTCTTCACCTTCTTTTAAGCTGATAGAGTTAACTACCGCTTTCCCTTGAATGCATTTAAGACCAGCTTCAATCACTTCCCATTTTGATGAGTCGATCATGATAGGCAAGCGAGCGATTTCCGGCTCAGACATCAGCAGGTTAAGGAAAGTCACCATTTCCGCTTTTGCATCCAACATTGCATCATCCATATTCACATCGATGATTTGTGCACCGTCTTCTACTTGCTCGCGGGCAATGGAAAGAGCCTCGTCGTATTTTTTCTCATTTATAAGGCGTAAGAACTTGCGCGAACCTGCCACATTACAGCGTTCACCTACATTGATAAAGTTATTTTCAGGACGAATTTCAAACACTTCCAATCCCGAAAGCTCCGCAATATTTGATTTTGGTTGTGGTTTGCGAGGCTCTTTGCCTTCAATTAAATTTTGATATTGAGCGATGTGAGCAGGAGAAGTACCACAGCATCCGCCAATGATATTTACCAGCTTTTCATCGAAATATTCAGCTACTTGTTCCGCCATGCGTTCAGGTGTTTCGTCATACTCGCCAAATTGGTTTGGTAAACCTGCATTAGGGTATGCACTTACGAAGCATGAGCTGTGAGCTGAAATTTCCTGTAAGTATGGTTTTAAGTCGCTAGCACCGAAAGAGCAGTTAAGACCCACTGATAATAAATCAGCATGAGCAACTGATGCCAGGAACGCACGGATAGTTTGCCCACTAAGCGTACGGCCACTCTTGTCCGCCACCGTTGCCGAAAGCATAATTGGTAAGCGTTTGTCAAATTTATCCATTGCTTCCTCAGCGGCATAAATAGCCGCTTTGGCATTTAGTGTGTCAAAAATAGTCTCGATCAAAAGGGCATCTACACCACCTTCGATCAAAGCTTCAATTTGCTCTTGGTAAGCTTCTACCAACTGGTCAAAATTGATTCCGCGTGCAGCAGGGTTATTCACATCTGCCGACATAGAGGCAGTTTTGTTTGTAGGTCCGATAGAACCAATCACAAAACGAGGTTTTACAGGATTTTTAGCCGTGAATTCATCAGCCACTTCGCGAGCAATTTTTGCTGCTGTCAGGTTGATTTCACGCACTAAACTTTCCATGCCGTAATCAGCCATGGAAATGCTTTGAGCATTGAAACTGTTTGTTTCGATTAAGTCAGCACCCGCTTCCAAATAAGCAGTTTGGATTTTGCGGATAATTTCGGGTTGTGTCAGGCACAACAGGTCATTGTTACCCTTGATAGGAGATGGCCAGTTTGCAAATCGCTCCCCTCTATAATCTGCTTCTTGCAGCTTGTAAAGTTGGATTTGCGTTCCCATAGCCCCATCTAGGATAAGAATGCGCTTTTCGAGTTCGGTTCTTAATTTGTTCATTTACTAGTGTGTAGTGGGTAAAAAATTAGCATGCAAAGATACAGTTTTTAGAGGAAAAAATAATAAGTGTAGTTTTTAGTACATCTTCGTAATTTATGTTTAGTTAAAAAATTCTGTTCTGAATTATTAAGGCATGCTTAATGGTTTTCTTGATGTAAATCAAGAAATGACTATGAATTAGATGATTATGGTGTATATTATTTGTTAAAAACTATTTTACAATTATTTTTGTAGGTTTGTTTTAAGCAAGAATAAAATACAATAAACTACACTTATAAATATCATGAAAAAACGATTTTCTATTTTAGTTCTATTTTTTGTTTGCATTACAGCAGTGTTTTCTAAAAGTAGCTTGCCACATTATGTTGTAACCAAATGTGCCGAAGAGACCTATACTTTACATTTAGCTGGAGAGACTAATGATCGATTAATTCTAACTGGAGACATTACTTCATCCGGGTTTGGAAATGAAATGTATTATATGGATAAAAGTTCCGACTCACTGAGACTGCTAAAGGATATCAATCCAGGCACAAATGGCTCTCATCCTTATGGTTTTACTCAACTTGATTCTCTCATCTTTTTTACAACCAATCCTTTAGATGATGGTACTCGTAAAATATGGAGAACTAATGGAACCGAAGCTGGAACTTTTGGATTAGCTGTGCCTTCCGATTATCCTAATGAAATGATAAATAATATTGTTACTTGTGGCAATAAAGTTTACTATAATGGAGGTTCTATATGGCAAAATATGTTCTTCTCAACGGAGGGTACTGATGCAAGTTCTTTTGCTATTACACTTGAAAAGTCTTCAATGCCAAATGTCTTGTTCTCTCACAAAGGACTAGTGTATTTTACAAAAACCGACACCTTTGGTACAGAGCTTTGGCAAACAGATGGAGTTAACAAACACATGTTGAAAGACCTTTGGCCCAATAATACATATCTAGGTAATGGCATTTTTAATTCATCTTCCCCAGGACTTTTAACTGATTTAGAAGATGGTCGCTTTGTGTTTCAAGCCACTGTGCCGGATCAAACTCAGTCATTTTCCAGACAGCAGCTATTTGTAAGTGATGGAACAAAAGATGGTACCGTTCAAGTGTCGAATTTTACCGGAAGATTATATCCATACATAAATATTCTTGCTGCAGCTGATGGCAAAGCTTATTTTATTTGTACTGATGGTTCATTTCGAGATGAAGCGATCTATTGTTATGATGGCACTACTGTGAATAAGCTGATCGAGCTGGATGATGCTATTTATTTAACGAAACAGGGATATGCTCAAACTATATATAAAGGCAAATTTTATTTTGCCTTAACGAATATCAATGGGACTACTCCATCAGGGAATTTCTTCGAGTTATGGGAGTCGGATGGGAGTGTTGCTGGCACAAAGAAGGTAATTGCCGATATGGGAGCTGAAATTAATGCTTTTAGAGAATATAATGGTGAATTAATTGCCTTTGGAGGCGGTATCTATGCATTTAATGGAGATTCGACTTCTTTCCGTTTACTAACAAACTATGCCCCTGCCGATTATCCTGCGGAGCGTTCTATTGTATTTAATAATAGTCTATACTATAGTCACACCGCGTCTAAAACAATTTATAAGATTTCAGAAGGTGAATATAAGATAGATGCGCCAGATACCTTATATATCAGGCGGAAAGCTCGTGAGTATTTTAAAGCAAAGTTCTTCCCTGAAAATGCTGCAAATCCCTACTTAAGCTATTTAAGTACTAATACGAGTATTGTAGGTTATAGTTATGGGCAAATAGTTGGAAATAGTGTTGGTGAAGCAGATCTGAAAGTAATAGCACAACAAGATGATAGTATATATAAATATGTGCATGTAATTGTAGAAGAGGGAGATAAAGCAAGTATTACCAAATTAGCAATTGACGGACAAGTAGGTGCTACATACATTTATGATGAGGTTTATAGTACTGCGAAACACATACAAGTGTTTATGCCTCAGGGTACGGATTTAAGTAATTTGCATGTAAGCAATGTTGAGTTATCTCATTTTGCGACAGCATCTGTTGCTTTAGATACAATTACTGATTTTTCAAACCCTGTTACAATCACCGTTACTTCCGGCAATAATTCAAAGTCATGCGACTGGGTAATTGAAGTTCTTGTTAAACCAGATTTATCTGAATATGTTCCGCGAGAAATGAACTTTTCACCTGCTAGCTGTACTTATGTGGGCGAAGTTGGTACATGTCCTACTAGTTGGACAGAACAAGGATTGAATTTTAGTTTAAGTCCAACAAAAGGAAATACAACCCCATATTTTGATGTATATCAGCAAAGTGTAAATTTGCATCCTGCTCAATTGAATATTAATTCAGATAGTATTGATAGTGAAATAGGTTTTGTAGAACTCTGTTTTTACGAAAATTGCGCTGATGACTGCTCTTATTTATATGGTGAATTAGGTGCAAAACAAGTCGGAAAAAAGCTGTTTAAATCTTTCAGAAAAATCTATTATCAAGCCGATTTCTTGTCAAATCCAGTAAAAAATCTGCATGTGGTTTCTTCAGAAGGTGGTGTGTCAAAGCTAGTCGTTTGGACTAAGCCAAGTCCAACAAATCAGAATCAGAAGCCTATTGCAAACGCAGGAAATGATACAATCGTGAATGAAGGTACAATCATAACTTTAGATGGCAATGCCTCTACCGATGCGGATAATGACTCCCTTAAATATGAATGGTACACAACTGCTGGTGTTAAGATTTTAAATGCTCACACAGCAACTCCAAGTGTTGTCTTGCCTATGGTTCAAGCAGACTCTGTAATTAGCCTTGTGCTAGTTGTGTCCGACTTTTATCAAAACTCGCTAAGTGATACGCTGAATATTAGTATCAAGAATGTTATAAATACAGCTCCAGTAATTACGAGAGCTCCAGGCAAAAAAGCCTTCGTAGGAGCAACGGTACACCTGCTTGTAGAAGCTACTGATGCTGAAAATAATGTACTTACTTATTCATGGACTTCGAAAGATGGAATAACGATTAGTAATTCCGATTCAACAACTGCCAGCTTTATAGCAACTTCTGTAGGTTCATTTGAATTTACCATAAGGGTTTCAGATGGTGAATTGTATGATGAGGTTCCCGTTACTGTATTAATTAAGGAAAATACACAAGCACCGGTAGCCGTTATTACCGATTATTCTTTAAACGAAGGAGGGACTATTGAATTAGATGCCTCAAGCTCTTATGACCCTGAGGGCATGACTGATTTAATTTACAATTGGGAAATTATTAGCGAGGAGTTCTCTCTTCCTAATCAAAAAACTTCTAAGATAAATTTTACTGCCCCTGCTGTAGATAGAGAAAGAAGCCTTTTGGTGGTGCTGACCGTAAGCGATGGCTTGTTAGTGTCAGAAGAAAAAGAATTTCATATAAATATTCACAATGTATTGCCTGCAATTAAGGTACAGAGTGTAAGCCATAAGGCAAGTCCTGTTGAAATGCAAAATGTACAATTGATGTTTTTAAACCTTGATAATAATACTGGCAAATGGAATGGTAATATGCTAGAGCCATTAACTGGTACTAGTACCTATGGATTGTCTGCCGGCAAGTGGATGGTAGTTGCGTACCCATCTTTCCCCGCCGCATTTGATTTTATTCCAACTTATGCCCCTGCGTCTCCAGTATGGCAAGCTGCCAAACAATTTGATTTAGGTGAATTATCAGTCGATTCTACAAACATAAGTTTATTGCCAAAAGAAATATTTACGGGCAATGGCTCTATATCAGGTAGCG
The DNA here is from genome assembly GCA_963662245.2 of Paludibacteraceae bacterium. Classification (GTDB taxonomy): domain Bacteria; phylum Bacteroidota; class Bacteroidia; order Bacteroidales; family Paludibacteraceae; genus JAFGVL01. The sequence continues at coordinate 336,240 of CAXXVQ010000009.1, forward strand.
TTTTGCAAATGCTTGTTGGTGAGAATTCAATGACTCTTTCTGATGTTGAATTAGTATTATTTGAAATGCCAAGTTCAAATCCTATAGCCCTTATTAATGCAGATAACCTAGGCTCCTTTAAGTTTGAAGGACTGCCAGCTGGGGAATATTATCTTCAAGTAAATATACCAGGAATGGATTGTAGCGAAGGGGTAAAAGTTGAATTAAGCACTGCTATTAATTCGATACAGGACATTGTCTTTTTATTAAATGAAAGCAAGGCTTCAGTGTCTGTGGTGTCAACGGATCTTAATCAAAATATTCTAAGAACTCCTGTTGTGTATCCGAACCCAGCCTCTGATATTTTAAATATCACTGAGGTAAATGCATCTAAATATCTGGTTTATGGCCTTGATGGGCAGTTGCTATTATCATGTAATACTTCACCTATAGATGTGTCTTCTTTATCAGAGGGTATGTATATCTTAAAACTATCTGGGGTTGATGGTATATTTAGTACAGAGTTTATTGTTAAAAGATAAATGTGATTTTTGTATTGATTGAATAAAAAATGGATGACTATCTGGTCATCCATTTTTTTGTTTTAATTTTTTCTTGCTTGAGGCTTTATCAATTGTCCATCTTTCCAGATCCCACTTGCAAGCATTGTTCCTGTTGAGTCATAATATTGCCCAAATCCATTAGGTCTATTATTTTTAAACTCACCTACATATTTTTTCCAATCTTGGTAAGTCCATTCACCTTTACCTTCAGCAAGTCCATTTTTAATTTCACCTTTATAACCCCATGCATCGTTGAATTGAACAATCATTGTAGGTAATAAGTGATTAATAGAGTCTGCTTCTCCAATCTTCTTTAGTAGTTTGAATTTTCCTTCATTCGCTTTTATTGCAGGGATTATTGTAGCGTAAGCATGTCTGTACCAACTGTCAATAATGATGTGAGTAGCCTTTTTTTCTCGAATGACTTTCATAACTGAATCAGGGCTTGCATACATAGGGAAGCGCTCTGATCGTCTGTGTCCGGAATACATGTAATAAATTTCCGGTTTGCGACAAAGTAATTTAGAGTCTGTAGGAATATTTTCTCTACACCATTCTGCTGCTTCGAGGTATCCGGTGAACGCATTATTTTGCGTGTCTTTCCAGTCCAAAATTGAAGCTTCAATTTCAACTTGTTTGCGCATTAATGAGTATTTTGGGAAAATTACTATCCCGGCAAATAAAATGATTGCAACTGCTTCCAAGAAAAGTGGTTGTGGAAGTTTAGATTTTTTTAGAGAAAAATCTATCAGTTGAGTAGCTCCATTCAATAAAATAAAGATGAAAAGAGGAACTAATGCAATGTAATATCTACTACCTCCAAATTGTTCGGGATAAAGAATTAATACGGCCATGGTTGATGCCATGTAAAAGAACAGTATCCACCGCCATTTTTTAGTAAGAATTAGCCCTGCAATTAACAATATGAGTATGCTTATTCCTCTTATCCATTCAAGATTAGTAATTGGGTCTTTAATTTCATATTTTGTGTAAAAAAGTGTGTTTGGAATCCACTTCGTAATATAATTACTTATATTGTATTCAATGCGTTCTTTCCAGTCGGCCGTGGTTTCCATTTTTTCACCAAATTTCTTTTGGAAAAAATTCTCAACATAAGCTGAACTACTTGAACCAAGGTCCTTGTTTCGTTTTTCCCAAATCATCTTTGAAGAGAAAACAGTTACAAATATTGTTGCAGCTATTATTCCCCATTTTATCATTGATTTCAGGTTGTTCTTTCTCTCATCACCTACAGCTTTTCTCCATTTAAAGAAAGCTTGAATTCCTAAAATTCCAAACCACATTACTATTGAGATTATTACTGATAATCCCATCGTACGCACAAAATAGATATAGTTTGCAAGCAATACTAGTAGACCGATTAAGACATATTCAAACCACTTTTTATTTAGCATGAATTTCCTATCCGTAATTTCTACTGCAATGAATAACGCAAGAGTGCTTAAGAATAAATAAAGCATTTCGCTCATCATTTGGCTAGCCCATTTTAAGAGCTCAGGATGTGCTGCGGCAAGTAGGCAACTGATGAATGCAAGAATTACATTGCCGGAAATCCTCTTCAGCAGGAAGAAGGTGATGATGATTGATAATAAAAGTAATAAGCCGTTAGCGCCTTTAATAGCTTGAATATTTCCGGGATATATTTTTAATATTTTTGCTACAAATGCTGGATAACCGGGAGGGAAATGGGTGTGTGGCGTTTCTTCAAATCCCATTGTATTTGTATAACCCTTACCATCATTCATCGCTTGTGCCAATGAGAAATAATTAATGTTGTCACCATTTAAGTCAATTTTATGGTCATACATCTGGTTGTAATTTTTAAAGAACACTACACCAATGATGATAATTAATAAAAACTGAACAATTCGGTTTGAGATAAATATATTCCATCTTTCGGCTAAGCTTAGTTTTGGTTTTGCTTGTTGTTTTTTCGGCTGTACTTTTTTATTTTGTTTCATGATATTCTTCTTCAGTATTTACTTCCCAGATATTTTCTTTAGTTTTTACGCCGTTAATGATGTTATTCACAGCTGTGATAGCTGTTAGCATGGAATGGTCTTGATTGTTATATCTGTGCATACCATTCCTTCCAATCAAGAAAAGATTCTCAAATTTATCGGTGAATTCCCGTATTTTATCAAAATCCTTATAAGTGCCAAAGTAAGCAGGATATGCTTTTGGTACGCGTAAAATTGTGCTGTCAATAACTTCTTGTTTATCGATGATGTCAATTTTCACAAGTTCTTTTACAGCAAACTTGATAAACTCATCATCTTTCATATTCCACAGGTCATCGCTTTCATTACAGAAATATTCTAGCCCTAACCATACTTTGCTATTGTCTGCTAGTAAGTAAGGTGACCAGTTGTTAAACACCTGTAAACGACCAATTTTTACATCTTTTTCTTGGATGTAAATCCAGTTGTCCGGTATTAAGTTGTTAAAGCTTGGGATGTTCGTATCATTTTCAACCTTAAGCTTATTAAGTAAAAGCCCTACAGTAATAAAGTCTCTGTACATTAAGCCATCATTGACTCTAGTTATTTCATTGTCAATAGGGATTTGGAAGCTATTAATTAACTCCTTAACAGGCATAGTTGAGAAGAAATAATCAGCTTGTATCCATTCATTTTTCCCATCCTTATTGTACTGGACAGAAGTGATTTTATTATTAATCGTATGGATTTGATCTACATCTGCATTCATTATAATAGTGCCGCCTTTTTCGCGAATAATATCCGCAACGGTTTCCCACATCTGCCCCGGACCATATTTAGGATACATGAATTGCTCAATAAGGCTAGTATCTGTATTTTTTTGCTCAAGGCTAGTATCTTTGTAGAAGCGTCTTTTTAAAGAGTGCATAATTGCTTTTCTGATGGACAATTCTTTTACACGCTGCGCTCCCCAATCAGCTGCAATTTCTGAACAAGGAATACCCCAAACCTTTTGAGTGTAGTCTCGAAAGAATGTAGCATATAGTTCTTTCCCAAATCTACTGATGAAGAATTTTTCTAAGGAATCAATGTTTCTGATAGGTTTTAGTTTCGCAAAACAGTAGCTGATACCAATCTTAATAGTTCTTTTAAGACCTAAATTATAAATGGTATCCTTACTGATTGTAATTGGATAACTAAAGAATTTACGAAGAAATAAGATGCGAGAAAGACGCGATCTGATTAACATAACTTTGTCTGTTAATTCAGGGTCGGTTCCAGTTTTTGGAAGTTTTGCGTTTGTTCTTTTCTTGTTGAATGTTTGTTCAAGAAGAAAGTCGTCGGATGCCGGAGTTGATTGAAGTGGAAGGATGTTTGTCCACCATTGCATCACTGTTTTAGATTTTGAGAAGAAGCGATGCCCTCCAATATCTATGCGATTTCCTTTATAATTTACGGTTTTAGATATTCCTCCAATGTATTCACTTTTTTCAAGTATAATTGGAACAATATCAGTGCGCGTGAGTAATTCGTAGGCAGCAGTAAGCCCCGCTGGCCCTGCTCCAATAATAATAGCTTTTTTCTGCATTTGTGGTTGGTACCTTTTGCCTAACTCAATAATGAGCAGGGTAAATTTTTAATTTCACTAGATAATTATCAGTGCTTCTCTTCCCTTATATTTTGTCAGAGTCTATAAAACAAAAAAAAAATGTTTTTGTTCTTGCCAAAAAGTCTTTTTTTAGGGCTGAGTAGAGCAATAATTAGTTTTTGTAAAGTAAAATCAAATGCAGTTGTAGTTAAATAAGTTATGGTTGGGTTAGGCAAACTGTTTTACATCCTCAGCCGTAATGTTAGCTCCGCTAAGAATAATCAAGCGTTCTATTACATTGCGAAGCTCGCGGATATTACCTGTCCAGTTTCTGGTTTGTAGTTCTTTTATGGCAGCATCTTCAAATTCTTTTTCATTGATGCCTTGTTCTGAACAGATTTGTGTGCAGAAATAATTGATTAATAGGGGGATATCCTCTTTTCTATCATCTAAAGCAGGAACATTAATTAAGATTACGCTTAAGCGGTGGTAAAGGTCTTCACGGAAGTTCCCTTTTTCAATTTCCTCTTTTAAGTTTTTGTTAGTTGCAGCCAAAACGCGAACATTGATTTTAATGTTTTTGTCGCTACCTACCGGAGTTACAACATTTTCTTGCAAGCAACGAAGCACTTTTGCTTGAGCAGAAAGGCTCATGTCTCCAATTTCATCTAGGAAAATGGTTCCGCCATTTGCTTGCTCAAACTTTCCTGAGCGTTGTTTTACGGCAGAAGTAAATGCGCCCTTTTCATGTCCAAAAAGCTCACTCTCAATAAGTTCTGATGGGATGGCCGCGCAATTGACTTCGACAAACGGATTTTGGTTGCGTTGGCTAAGTTGATAGATCTGGCGAGCCACGACTTCTTTTCCGGTTCCATTAGGTCCGGTGATAAGCACGCGGGCATCTGTAGGTGCTACGCGGTCAATCATCTCGCGTACTTTTTGCAAAGCCTCAGATTCGCCAATCATCTCATATTTTTTGTCAATCTTTTTCTTTAAAACCTTCGTTTCAGCTACAAGTGTGCTTTTGTCCAAAGCATTACGAACAGTAACTAATAAGCGGTTTAGGTCAATTGGTTTCTCAATGAAATCAAAAGCCCCTTTTTTCAAACATTCTACAGCAGTTTCAATATTCCCGTGTCCGGAAATCATAACTACGGGCGTTTCAGAATCAAATTCTCGAACTTTTTCCAACACTTCGATTCCATCAATTTCAGGCATCTTAATATCAGAAAAGATGATATCATATTTGCCGGCTTTGATCATCTCAAGCCCTTTAATGCCGTCTTCAGCAAGATCTATTTCGTGTTTCTCAAATTCAAGAATATCCTTCATCGTATTTCGAATCGGGCGTTCATCGTCAATAACCAGTATTTTAGCCATAGTTTCGTATTTTGAAGATTGTCGCAAAAGTACTAAAATTTAAGCAAGATGCTTGCCAAAATTTCTTTATCCAAAAGAAATGGAGGGTCAAAGTTTTATTATGTTATTTTTGTGCGTAATAAATTTGATTACGCATGAAGCAGTCATTTCTTTCATTTGTTAAGTATTATCTTTTTTGGATAGTTTATTTCTTCTTTTTCAAGATATTTTTCTTGCTGTTTAACTTCAGTGCAACCAAAGATTTGGGCGCAGTAGATATTTTTGGAATATTCCTGCATGGTATTGTAATGGACTTTTCTTCAGCCGGCTATTTTAGTTTCCTTCCGGGTTTGTTATTTGCACTTTTAGCCTTTGTAAATGCCGGAATTATTTCAAAAATATTGAAAGGCTTTACGCTGTTGTTACTTGTTTCAGTGACATTTCTTGGACTTATGGATGCTGCTCTTTATGGCCCTTGGGGAACAAGGCTTAATGGGCAAATAATTCCGTATTTTTCAAATATTGGCGGAATGTGGGCAAGCTTGTCATGGTGGCAGTGGTTCTTGACATTAGCTGTTGAGGCTTCCATTGTTGCTTTGTTTTATTATCTGTACAAGAGATTTTTTGCCTTGTCGTTAAAAAAAACGGTAAGCTACAGATGGTTTGTAATTCCTGTAATGCTTTTTTGTACAGCAGCTTTAATTATTCCGGTTAGAGGTGGTTTCGATCGCGCTCCATTAAATCATAGCAGTGTGTACTTTAGCCAGAAGTTGTATGCGAATCACGCTGCTTATAATTACTTCTGGACCTTCATGTATGCTGCGACCCATAGGGATGAAAACAAAAATCCGGTTAATTATATGACTGAAGCTGATTGTGCTAAGCAGATGGATGGTCTTGATCAATTAAATCAAGGCAAGTTCCCCGTTTATGTGCATGCTAAAAATGGTAAGCCTGTAAATGTGGTTTATGTAATTCTAGAATCGTTCTCAAATAAGGTAATTGAACCATTAGGAGGTATGCCTAGTTTATGCCCTAATCTGAATGCATTTTGTAATGAAGGAATTGTGTTTAAGAATCTGATTGCCACTGGTTCTCGTTCCGATAGGGGAATATCGGCAATTATGTGTGCTTATCCGGGTTTAATAAAGGCATCAGCAGTGCTTAATTTTCCTGAAAAATTGAAGTCAATGGATTTCTTTCCTCAGTATTTTAAAACGCATGGATACGATTTGTCATTTTACTATGGAGGTGATGTGAATTTTTATAATACACGCATGTTGTTAATGCTTTCAGGTATGAACCGAATAGTGTCAAAAGAAGATTATCCGATTGCACAACATGAACAAAAGTGGGGTGTGCCTGATGAGGTTTTATATAACCGTATGTATGAAGATTTGATGAAGAATCAACAGCCATTTTTGAGTATGGTATATAATATCAGTAGTCATGAGCCGTATGATGTGCCTGCGAGATACAACAGAATAAAAGGGCTTTCAAGTACAGATAAATATTGTAATTCGGTAGCATATGCTGATAGCTGTTTAGGTGATTTTATCAATAAGCTTAAAAAGACAGATTTTTGGGCAAATACTTTAGTGGTAATTACTCCAGATCATGCGTCTTTAGAACCCGGTCCTACAACACTACAAGACTTAGCTACATTCAAAGTGCCATTGATTCTTATTGGTGGCGCTGTAGATACTGTGATGTTAGTGGATAAATATGCTCAGCAAACAGATATTGCTTCAACAATTATTCAGCAGCTGGGATGGACTCCAAAACCATCGTATTTCTCTAGAAATCTTTTTGGGAATGAGAACTATGCTTTTTTCAATAATATTGATGGATGGGGATATGCATCGCCCGAATTTGGTTTTTACATGGATGTAGAATCAAAAAAGCAAACATATTATTATGGCGAAGATTATGCTAAAAAGGATTCGGTAGAGCATTTTGCAGAAGCCTATACACAATTCTTACATAATGACTTTATGAAACGATAAAAGAAAAGCCCAAGCAAATTTGCTTAGGCTTTTTATTTGTCATTATTCTTTTACTTCACTATCAATCGGATACAGTGTATTATGTGCAAGGTTTAGCATAACCTTAATTGATCCTACCCGGATTTTTGATTCAATGTAAATTGGGATTCTATTTTTGTCATCAGATAGGTAAATAGTCATCCCGTCTTCATCCTTAAATACTTGTCCTTTAATAAGTAAAGGTTGAATTTTTAAGCATCTGTATTTTTTGCCATTTTTTAGTTCTACTTCTTCTTTTCCTACATATTTAAAATACAAATTAAACTCCTTATCGTCATCATCATAAACAATTGAGAAAGGGTGTTTTTCATTGATTTTCATTTTGTTATAGTCAATATTTCTGATGCGGTAGAAAACCGTAATCAAGTCAGTGACTGTTTTATCAAAACTAAGAGTGTCAATGTTTCTTCTCCCTTTACGGCGTTTACAGTCTGTAATTAAGGTCGTTTTTTTGCCAGTTTCGGTAAAGTAGTATTCATCTTCTGCCCAGTAGCTATCTTCTCTAGTTACTCGTTTGTAGTACATTGGCAGTAGCGTTTTTTTGTCTGCTATGCTGAACAAAGTGTCACGCACATGATAGAACTTGTCAAAAGTATTTAAACTGTTTCCTGCCACATGAAACAGGTAGGCAGGCTTTTGTTTGTAGGTCATTTCTCGTACCGAGAACTTTGCATTACCGGCATGTATCCATATGAAACCCCAGTTGTAGTATACATCATAGCCAACAGCCTCTCCATCTTTAAATGTAGAGTTGTTTACCGTAACCTGATTAGAATTTCCACTAGTAAGTAATAATAGGGAAATTGAGATTAATAGAAGTGTTTTTATGTGTGTTTTCATGTCCTTAGTTTTTTGTAAAACATGATAGTTATTTCTTCTTCTTACTGTCTTCTTTAGGGAACAAAATTTCAGGTTTTTGTTTTTCAAATGGTAAGTGTTTGTAATCCCATTCTTGTTCAATATCCCAGTTTGCTCTTACTTCAATTGACTTATGGTAGTAGTACATTTCCTCAGGTTGTGTTTTGTTTTCATAATCACCTGTATCCCATAATCTGTTACCATTCTTGTCAATAAACATTCTTAAATAGTATTCACCTGGATTCATGTAATCAAATATTGTTCCTGAAGTTTTTGCCGGCAGCTGTTTAAGAACATTATCTTTCTCGTCCAGAACTTCAATAATTGCATTATCCGTTACATTCGGAATTGTAACAATCAGATTTGAATATTCGTTCTCAGATTTTACTCTGAATTGTTTTTTTATGTTATTGTTCTGTTGTTTATGGATATCAAAAATACCTGCGGAATCAATTTCTAAGCGATATGGTAAGCTTGAATCCCATTTTTGACTGATCTCATAGTTTAGTCCTATCGAGTCCTTTTTTGTTAGCTTACATGGGATTTCTACCCATACAGTGTCAATCTTGTTATAAAGGTGAACGCTGTCAGCAATGATACTATCAACCGGAACCTCAAAGCTTAACGATATTGGCTTATAGATGTCAAGCGGTTTGTCAATATTTGTTTTGACGGTTAGGAAAGAAACTTCCGGTTCTTCGCTTTTTTCATCCTCATCTTTTTTCTTTTTCTTTTCTTTTACCTCGTGGTGCTTGAAGAATGCAGTTGTTGTATCAGTTTGGGTGATCAATGTATTTGTTGAGTCCAATACCTGGTAGCTAACTGTAAATGTTAGGCTGTCTTGATTGATAAGAGTTGAGTCAACCAGCCAGTAATGAATACTGTCATTTGTTGTATTGCATTGAATCAAGTCTTTATTTGTCAATTCAAAATTTAGAGGAGTGATTATTGGCTTTTGCTCGTTTTTCTCTTTGAAAAAGAAACTTACGATGTCTGCTTGCTTTCTTTCTGCTTTTGAAAAATGTTGTTTGTATACATTCTTTTTAAAGCTAAATAGAACAAGGGCATTCGGAATGAATTTTTCTACTTCTTTTGTAATAATAGAATCTTTTCTCACAACTGAATCCTTATGTTCTACGCGAACCTTTTCTGTTGCAATTGAGTCAATGTACCCGATTGTGTCCGTCTGAATTGTTTTTTCTATCGTAGGTGTAATTGTGGTTGATAAGAATGCCAGATCCTCATTTGGATCGTTGTATATATAGTCTCTATTTTTATCATTTAGGGCAAATACATTGTATGTGCCGGCTTTGATGTTTTTGATTGAGAATTGTCCTTTATTATTGGTTTTTGTGATTCTTAAAGGAGCTGTTTTTGTAAATGCAGTGTCAGATAAGTTATCATATATGCCAACTAATGACCCGGATACCGGATTTAGTGTTCCGGCGTCTAATACTGTACCTGATATTTGTAGTGTGTCAAGAGTTTCTCCTGTAGAGAAGCTCATGCTAAAGTTATCAAGTTTGTTATTTTCGTTTAGATCACCTAAAGCATCAGTAAAATCAATTGTGTAGGTTGTGTTTTCTTTTAGTGAATCGCCAAGAATAACAACTGCTTTTTTGCCAAATGACTTAATCTCGGCTTGTTCCTTTTGTGGAGGAGAAATGATCACCTTTTCGCCAGGGTTTGTCAGTGATATGTATTCATCAAATTCAACTTCTATTCTTTGCTTCTTGAAGTTTGTTGCACCAAAGCTAGGCTCTGAGCTTTTTACTTGAGGAGGGATGGAGTCTTTTGGGCCACCTTGAGGGCCTCCGCCACGGTTAGCACACGCAGCTAGACCTATTATAAGAATGCAGATTAATAATCTATTTATTATGCGAAACATATTGGAAATGAATTTTATGCAAAGATATGATTTGTTTGTTTTTACTACTTGTGCCTCTAGACTATAGAAGATGAAGAAGGTGTAAAGTTTTCTTTACACCTTTTTTATGTTTATTTAGATAACCAAAGTTCAGGATTTGTTAAGTCGGCATTTTTATAAAGCATGAAGTAAAGTTCTGTTTTGTTGTCATTTTCTTCGTCAACATAGATTTTACCTAAAGCTTCTTTTGCTTGAACTTTGCTGCCCACTTTTACATAGGTTGTAGTAAGGTTAGCATATACAGTTCTATAATTACCATGTTTAACAATTATGGCGTTATTACTTCCCGGAATTGCAAACACCTGTGTGACTTCGCCTTCGTATACAGCGTGGGCATCACTTTGTGGTTGTGTTTTTATGTATACACCTTTGTTATTAATCTGAACATGTTGAAGTACCGGGTGTGGGTGAATTCCAAAATGTCCTGTAACAACACCTTTACAAGGCCAAGGTAATCTGCCTTTATTTTTTTCAAAACCGCCTGCAATTAAGCCTTCTTCTTTGCTCATCCCATTGCTTGTAGGTGCTGCTTGTGTGGATCCTTTTTTAGCTCTTTCGGCAGCTTCTTTTTCTTTGCGTCGTTTTTCTGCAGCAGCAATTTCTTTAGCAATTAAGTCTTCAATCTGCTTATTTAGCCTTTCTGCGTTAGCTTGTTCTTTTTTTAGTTTCTTTTTAAGGTCTTTTTCTTTTTTCGTTAAATCTGAAAGCATGCGTTGTTTAGATGCACGGTCGCTTTGTAGTTTTTGATTTTCTTTTTCCTTACCGTTTAAGACTACGGCCTTTTCTTTTTTTGCGTTAATTACCTGATTTTCTTTTTCTTTAAGTTTTACTGCAACTTGTCTTATCTGGATGGTTTGATCTTTTCTGTACTGAGAATACTGTTGTACATAGCGCCATCTGCGGTACGCTTGGCTAAAAGACTCTGATGAGAAAACAAACAGATATTGGTTGTATTTGTTTTTAAAGAAATATGCATGATATACTAGGTTAGCATATTCATTTTGAAGTGCTGTAAGTCTTCGTTCAAGAATCATCTTTTCTACAGTCAACTTATCAAGAGTTGCATCCATTACCGTAATCTCAGAGTTCAGAGCTTGGATTAGATTTTCCCTTTCTTGAATCTGTTTCTTTAGTACAGTAAGATTTGATACTGTCGATTTTTGATCCTTTTGAGTTTCGTTCAAAAGTTTGTTGGTAAGCTCAATATTCTTTTTTGCCTCTTGTTGTTTTCGTTTTAGTGATTTTACACTTTCTGCATTTGCAGAGCTAACAAGTACGCAAAATGAAATTAAGAATAGTATGAGATGTCTCATTGCTTGTTCAGTATTATTTGATCTAGGTTTTCTATTTTAGTATATCTCGATATGTCTGCTTCATTGATTTTTACATCCGTGTTGAAGCTCATGTTTTTTATGCTGATATTCCCCATTTGTGAACTAGGGCCTTGCATATACATGATTTTTAGTTCTTTTGGGAAAAGGATTTGATCTGCCATCTCAAAATCTGAATATTTACAACTTAATATTGTTGTAGGAGAGATGATGTTTGCTCTAAATATTTGCCCGTTTGAGTTAATATTAAACTCAGTGTACTGACGGTCTGTATTTGCCTTTTTAGCTTTTAGCATTACTCCGTCGGGGTATTCTTTAATCGAAAAAAGTGAGTTAACCGAATCTGCTTGTACTGTTTCTCCCGAAGCAAGAAATACTTGGTTAAATAGCAAGCCTTGCAAGTCGTAAAAGCTTATTGGCAGTTTTCCAATTATAGTTGAGTCATAGCTAGACGAAATGCATTGCTGATTGATTTTATCCAAAATAATAACCGAGTCCTTTTTAAAGTATGCTCTAACCATTTCGATGCCTAATGCAGGAATGAATGATATTTGGATAACACTGTCCTTAATTGCTTTAATGGCAACCTTACTGCTAATAGTTTGTTGATTAAAATTAAAGCTTACAATAGCGTTATTGAAATTCAGTGTTTTAATGTCATTTGACTTTAAATTGAATGCTTTTTCTTCTTTAATTTCCGGTAATACTTCTTTCGTTATAGCTTTCTTTGTTTTACAAGCACCCAGAAATATACTGAAGCTCAATAGAGCAACTAAATATGTGAATTGTTTATTCATCCTTATTTTTCAATATATGTTTGAGTTTCAATCTTTTTTAGCAATGTTTCAGATTTATTTCCTTGATTCACAGCTTCTTTCCACCATTTTACAGCTTCATCTGTTCTATTGTTTTTGTAAAGAATATCGCCATAATGTTCTATCACGACTGGATTTTCTTTTCCTCCTTTATCCATCGCTTGTTCAATGTATAATAGAGCTAAGGTGTAATCCTCTTGCTGAAAAAATATCCAAGCATAAGTGTCTAGGAATGAAATGTTTTCAGGGTAAGATTTGATGGTTTGAGCACTCATGCTTTCAGCTTTCACTAAGTCCTTTTTAACTGTTGACAGGTAATATGCATAATTATTTAGCAGCATTGCGTCGCTAGGGTCATTTATGTAAGCTTCTTCATAATAAATAAATGCGCTATCCAGATTATTCTTTTCTGCCATCAAATCTGCAAGCTGTGCATTTAACTTTGATCGTGTAGCTTTATCTTCCGAGTTAACAAGTGATAATCCTGTTTTATATGTGGTAAATGCAGAGTCTCTTTCTTCTTTTTGTATTTCGGCCAAGCCTTTGTAAATATAAAATTTAGCTGTTTGGGGGTTCGCCGTTATAGCGTCAGAAGCTGTTTTGAGCATCATGTTGGCATCATTCTGTTCTGCATATAAGCGAATTAGTTCCATCCATACCTCTTCGTTTTTAGGGTTGATTTTTAGGATAGTATATAACGCCGGTTTCGCCTCCTCATTTCTTCTTTGTACAAGCAAGAATGTAGCATAGAATGATAGCATAGTTTCATTCTCAGGATACTGCTTTAGTAGAATTTTAAAATAGTTTTCGGCTGTTTTTATACTTTGATTCTCAACGGATAATATCTGAGATAATAGGCTAAGTTTCTCGTCGATATTTATTTCCGGATTTATAAAAGCATCTTCAAATTGTTTGTTTGCCGTGATGGTATCACCTTCTTTCATGTAGTACTCATAATATGCAGTTATAAGCAGAACATTGTTAGGCTCAATTGCTTTCACTTCATCGTACATCTGAATAGCCTTTTTAGGTTTCTTTTCATCTAAATAAATACTTCCTCTTAATAAGCGGTATTTCATGTTAGATGGAAATTTCTCAATAATCCTGTCGATTTCCTTATTGGCTTTGTCTTTTTCCCCTAAGTCGTTGTAAAGGCGGTATTTTTCAAAAGTGATAGTTTCATTTATCCCAACGATTTTTTCAACCTTATTTAGAGATTCAATACTCTTATTTAGCTCTCCTACACGCTTGTAAAGAGATGCCAGCATGTAATCAATGTAATCTTTCTCAGGATGATTTTGGGCAATATCTTCATAGGCTTCAATTGCCGATTTATAGTCGTTGTTTTTGATGCACAGCTCTGCAAATCCCATTTTGTACCAGCTGTTACTTTGGTCAAGTTGAGCAGCTAGAGCCATGTACTGCTTTGCGTGATTTACATCCTGAACTAGGGAGTAAATAGTTGCAAATTCGTAGATTACGGCGCTATTTCTTGGGTTGATGTAGTAACACTCTGTTAATAAGTCGATAGCACTGTCATAATTACGAAGTTGTCTTTGACGCACAGCTTCGTAAAAATAGTAATCTAGTTTTCTTTGTTCTTGTTCAGAGATAACTAGTTTAGTGATGTTGTTTTTCTTTCTCGATGACTTTTTCTTTTTGCTGGCAGCAATGCCATTAGTAGTCAAGGATAAAAGAAGAACAATGCTTATTAACCGAATGAATTTATTCATAAGATGTTTTTTATTTTTTGCCGGTGTGACCAAATCCACCTGCACCTCTTTCTGTTTCTTCAAGGATGTCAACTTCTTGCCATTTGATGTGCTCGTGAGCTGCAATTACCATTTGACAAATGCGTTCGCCATCAACAACTTCAAAAGCCTCGTTAGATAGGTTGATTAAAATGACACCAATTTCTCCTCTGTAATCAGCGTCGATTGTTCCGGGAGTGTTAAGTACAGTAATTCCTTTTTTTAGAGCCAATCCGCTGCGAGGACGAATTTGTGCTTCGTATCCTACGGGAAGTTCAATAAATAAACCTGTAGGAATCAATTTTCGTTCCAAAGGTTGAAGTGTGATTGACTCGTCTAGGTTTGCTCTAAGGTCCATTCCGGCAGAGTGAATGGTTGCATATTCCGGTAGAGCGTGTTTTGATTTGTTTACTATCTTAACTTGCATGTTTTTGGTTTGTATTTGTTTTAAATGGCGAAAATAATCATTTTTCGGGAAGGCACTGCTTTCATTTATAAAGAATCTTATCGACAAGATTTGTTTTTATGATGATAAATGTCGCTTTTTCTTTCTTGTGTGCGCTTGCATATTTTTTATCTTTGCATCTCTTATTTAAATCCAAACTCAAAATGGGAAAACAACAAGTTATTATCTGCGATAACCCAATTGCAGAATTAGAAAAGTTTATTCAAGATCAGTCGGAAGAAAGTATTTACATTCTTGCCGATCAGAATTCATATAAATTATGTTTCCCTTTGCTTGCTGTAAGTCCAAAGCTAGCAAAGGCTCGTATTCATATCATTATGGCCGGTGATTCTCATAAAACGATTAATACTTTGTCTTCAGTTTGGGAGTTCTTAAGTAATAACGGGGCAACTAGAAAATCAATGTTAATCAACCTTGGTGGAGGTATGGTGACTGACCTTGGTGGTTTTGCAGCTTCTACTTTTAAAAGAGGCATGAAATACATCAATGTAGCTACCACTTTGCTTGGTGCTGTTGATGCTGCTGTAGGTGGAAAAACCGGTGTGAATTTTAACGGTTTGAAAAATGAAATTGGAGCAATTAATCCTGCTGAGGCAGTTTTGATTGACACAATGTTTTTCAAAACCCTTGACCATGCCAATCTGATTTCAGGTTATGCTGAGATATTAAAGCATGCGCTAATCTATAATAAAGAGGAGTGGGCTAAAGTGGCTGCTTATGATATGGAGAAGTTTGACCTAGATGAGTTGAAGCCTTTGCTTGCAGATTCTATTGCGGTAAAAGAGCGTATTGTTGAGGAAGATCCATTTGAGCAAGGTTTGCGTAAAGCATTAAACTTTGGTCACACGGTAGGGCATGCTTTTGAAAGTATTTCGTATGAGAAAGGAACTCCGGTATTGCATGGTTATGCTGTAGCTTGGGGTATGATTTCAGAATTATATATGTCGCACAAAATGCTTGGTTTCCCTAAAGAAACATTGATGCAAGCAGTCAATATCATTAAAGAAAATTATGGCTCATTGGCAATTACTTGCGATGACTATGACCGACTTTATGAGCTTATGACGCATGATAAGAAAAATGATACCAAGGAAATTAACTTTACGCTTCTTGGCGATGTTGGTGATATCAGAACTAATCAGCATGCTACACAAAAACTGATTTTTGAAAGCATAGATTTCTACCGAGATTGTGTAGGATTATAATATTGAAAACCCCTGCAAGTTCATTGCTTGCAGGGGTTTGTTTTTTATAGGTATTCCGAACGGGATGTTTTTATCATAGAATGCGCCAGCGGGGGGCTATGCTCAACTCGCTGACCGCTACACTACAACGAACAGAGGGTCAATAAACCTAACCGGAGTGCCTATTATCAAAAAAATAATATGAAAAATGGCATACCAAAAGAAATAAGAATATATAATAGTGTAAAATAAAGCCCATCTTTATTATCTTTCTCTGATTCAAACTCTTCTATAATCTTATTATGCTGTTCTTTTCTACCTAACAAAACATAGTTAAATATACCAACTGCTACTAAAAATACACCTATAAAAAGCATAACATTAGAATCAAGCTCCGGTAAATCTAACATATCTTTCTTATTCATCAAGAATATAATTAACAACACATTCATTATGTTAACATATAATGAGAATGTAATTGTAATTACAGCATTAATATGTGCATTTTCAGACTCATCATTCTTTTTTAACCAAATGCAATACAAATTATAATATAAACGCTTGTAAATTTTCATCATTTAAATTTTGGAATGGTTGGAGGAACTACATATATATTATCATTAGGACAAACTGGATTAACATAACCTGAAGGGTTACCTGGGAGTGGTTTCGTTAACAACATATATGATCCATATATAACTACCCCAGGAATTCCTCCAACTGCAGCAGCTCCTAAACCTACACCAAAATCAAGACCTGCTTTTTTAGCACCATCCATATCTCCTTCTCTGTATGCATCTTGCATTTGGTAAAGAGATACTGCTGAACTATAGACAACGGCTCCACGACCAATCCACTTTGCTGCTGAACCAAATAAATTTGTTTCTCCAATTATATTGTCAATTTTAACTGTCGGTATATTATTTTTCAATGCTGCTGCTCTAACTCCAAGATTACTTTCCTGAAAAACTTTTGCTCCTGCTTGTGCCGCATCCGTTGATAAACCAATTCCCATTAACATGAATGTTTGCTTATCACTCCCAGGGGTCAAAATACTTCTCCCACCATCTCCAGCATAAGATTTAGAGAGCTCTTTATTCCCTTGTGATTTATCTGCTAAGAAATCTAGAGCCTCATTTAGCCTCGCTCTTCCAGCTTCAGCATTAGACATACTCTCCTTCTCTTCTTCATACATTTCTTGATAAAGATTTGTATAATATCTATTTGTTTGTTTCCCATCAGGATCAATATGTATCACAGGGTTATTCCTCGCTGGCGCAGATATTTATCTGTGCGTTAGTCGTCAGACTAAATTCTTTTACTCTCAAACAAATCTATGATAGCATTTTCTTGTTCTATCGAACAAGGCACGGATAGATATCCGCGCCAGCCGAGGCTTCTAGCTCGAACATAGCCAGAGGCTATGCTCAACTCGTTGACCGGTAGACTACGACGAACGGAGTTTAACTTCGACATATGCTACGCCTAATTATAGGGTATCCTTGTTCGACATACTCACAGTGAATACTAGGTATTAGTTTCTCAAAATTCTGCACTAAAATCCTAGTGATGTATTGATGGCTATTGTCTTTAAAATCAATCCTGTAGTAATAAAATAATCTCCAAGATATTGAGCTAGTATATCGACTAAATTTTGACGAAGTAGCTTCAATTTTCGTAACTTTAATAATTTCATTATAATGAAATATTTTCTCATTTCCGTTTTTAGTGATTTTTATAATTTCATTCTCAGAATCAATTAATATTTTCTTTCTCTTGTCTTCTTTGTAATAATTTACATGTAGGACTAAGTTTGATACAATATTTAATAACGCTATAACTACTGTTATCCCAATTAATGGAATCGGAACAAATTTTTCATAATAAAAAAAGTATATCATTAACATAAACATTAATGATAAAAAAAGTATTAAAAACAGCATAGTACTTATGCTTGGTTTTATACATTTCCAAAATGTGACCCTATACTCTTTCAAAACCCATAAATTTTACTCCAAAAACCATTCTTATTTTTTGGAGATGTATAATTATTTAATTGCACTTCAAATTCAGCCCCTTTTCTAGCTCCTGTTTCTATTGCACTTGCATATGCTCCAATTACTAGCCCAGGTATAAAACCGGCTTCAGTATATCCTGCATACTTAAAAGCATATCCTGCTATATATGCTAAACCTGTTGTCGTAACCCTATAAGAAAATGTCATTTTATCAATATTACTAGAACGATATTGATATAAATCACTTGATACTGACAATGCTGTGAATACATTTCCGATTCCTTTAGTATATTTTAAATCATCAGCAACATTAATCAATGTTTGAACAACAGGATTAGAAATAACTTTTTCTGCATTTTCCATAATTTTTTCGGGAGACCAAGCAGTTGTAACTCCATCTATTGTAGGTAAACCCTTTTTAGAGGATTCACTACCGCCTCCGCCACCTTTCCCAGCATAACATTTAGAGAAATCTGAATAATCAGATGAATAATCAGATGTTATAAAGTCTTGAGCTCTATCAAGCATATCTCTTCCTTGTTCATCTGCATACATTTTCGCCTGCATCTCTTCAATCATTTCCCGACGAAGATTTGTATAATATCTATTTGTTTGTTTCCCATCAGGATCAATATGTATCACAGGATTATTCAAACAATACGCATACGGACTCACACTATAATACTTCTCCGCTAGCGGATCCACCTGCGAGAATCTCATAATAGCCGGGAACATACCACGGGCACCATAATCATACTCATCAAAACCATGCATTTCTACAAATTCTTTGCCGTTATATTTCCGGTTCTGAGTACTTGGGTTGTCACCGGTGTTGCTTGCCATAGGTAAACCGCTTGGATAATATTGAGTGCGTTGCACGGTGCTATTTGTGCTTGCACACCATACCTCACGGTTATTTCCTAGGTGGTCACGGCGGTAGTAATACCACTGTCCATCCTTTACATAGCCCTCTGGGTTATATATTTTATCCAGAGTAGTTAGGGCTTCATCACCATGCTCAGTAGTGTATTCAAAGTTACCACAGTAGGCTGTGCCGTATTGCTCTGTAACATTAGCAGAGTAAGTTTGTTGTATAGTTTGTCCTGCTGTTAATGGTGCTGCTAGTGCTGTGACTTGAGTATAGAACTCGCTGCCAAGCTTACGCCCGTCGGCGGCATAGCGGTTTACTATCTGATGTCCGTCAGCAAATTGTACCAACTCAGGCAAATTTAGCATATTATACTTTATGGTGACTATCTTACGGTCTAGATCTTGTGTCATATTACCGTTGGCATCGTATGCAAAATCATTTCCTGATGTGTTGCGGTCATGGTATTCTTTTATAGAATAATAGCTTTGGGAGCTGTGATAATCAATAGCAGATAATAGTTGGTTTCCATTGTAGTCAAATTGTATATAATCACATTCATAAGGACTATAAGTTCTACGAAGAAAAGGGTTTCCCACATAAACCTCCTGATAAGGATCAAATGAATATCTATGAATGCCAGTAACATTTCCCATCTTATTATAATAAAAGGATTCACCCCCATATTTTTGTATTTGGCCATCTTGGTATAGCTCTGACTCCTTAAGTCTATTTAAGTTATCATACGCATAAAGATAACCTTTAGTTTTATTATTATATGTCCATGTAGAATATGCTATATTCCCATTATTACATGCTGTAGCCCCACTCGGTAAATTATCGTTATAATATAGATTTTCCTCAAAGTCACCGCTTTTAAGTCGGGTTGCCCAGTTGCGTATATTATAGTCTGTTTCTTCAGTGTCAGCTCCACTATGCCTTTTTTTGCTTATTAAACGACCAAACTCGTCGTAGCTGTTTGTGGCTAGCGTAATGGTATTGTTGTCATTAAGTTTATACCTCGCTGGCGCAGATATTTATCTGTGCGTTAGTCGTCAGACTAAATTCTTTTACTCTCAAACAAATCTATGATAGCATTTTCTTGTTCTATCGAACAAGGCACGGATAGATATCCGCGCCAGCCGAGGGCATTGCTTGTAAAGCAAACAAAAATAAACTAATCTATCAAAATCACATCCAACAAACCTTTTTCTCCTGCATAATCTATAGCACTGCTATAAACATAATGCTCTGCTCTGAAAGTCAAACCTTCTTCTACAGGATTATCATGCAAGTAATTTAATTTTTGCTCAATGACTTTGTTTGTCCACAACTCAATCGGATGATTATCTGTTCCCCAAAATGAAATCCCATCTTTAGTAACAAATTTCTCAAGCAACCACTCTTTTCGGCTTTCTTGAGGATTGCCCTTTATCGCTTCCACAATCATTTTACTTGTATGACGCTTAAAATCCCTAAAGATATTCTGTAACAAAAAACCTTCTTTTGAACTTACTATTAAATGCACATGACTTGTCATTATACACCACGCATAAATCTCTAAGCCTTTATGCTTTTGACAATACTCCAAACTATCTACAACAATATCTTTATACTCATTTCTGATAAAGACATCTACCCATTCCTTTACGGCAAAACTTACAAAATAAACTCCTTCCGGATTATTGAATTTATATTTTCTACTCATAATTAATAAAAATCCAAAGATATTATTTTTATAAAAAAAGACAGACAAATTAATGCCTGTCTTTATATTATTTTACGCTCGCGCGATATGTATCTGTGCGTTGTTCACAGAACAAGATTGATTTAGTAATTAGAACTCATGCTTTTTACTTTGCTTTTCAGCAAGGCACAGACAAATGTCTGCGCCAGCGGGTGGAATCTTTTTTGGGATTTGAATTTGATTTCTGGTTATTTCTAGCAGCTTCTTTAGCTTGTTTTAGATTAGCTTTTTTTACATTGTGATTTTTTGGCTTTCCAGATGGTCCTAATTGAGAATCAGGAATTCCTTTTTCTTTTGATTTTTCTAAGTTTTTTTCTTTTTGGTTAGGTTGTCTTGCTTTATCTAGGTCTTTTTTAGCCTTATCAATTCTTGCATCTGAACCAGTATCATCACCAAAAAGAATATTCTTAGCTGTTTCATTTTGACTAACACTTTGCTTAAAGTCATTAACAGCTTTTTCTCCATAATAAAGAGTTGCAGCACTTAGTCCTAAATACCACAATCCTTCTAATACTAAACCAACTTGTCTTCCATCAGGATCAATATACTTTACAGGATTATTCAAACAATACGCATACGGACTCACACTATAATACTTCTCCGCCAGCGGATCTACCTGCGAGAAACGCATCAAAGCAGGAAACATACCACGAGCTCCATAGTCGTACTCATCAAAGCCGTGCACCCGTTTCGTCCAAGTTTGCAGCATACTTTAGTTCAAGTCTGAGACTTGGACTCATAATTTTATCAGTTTGTAACTGATAATGCAGTTAAAAACTGCCACTGTTTTAGGTCCAAGTCAAAGACTTGAACCATAGTTACAGACAGACTTGCGCCAAGTGGGGTTTTAGGTCCAAGTTAGAAACTTGAACCATAGTTAGTGCTCATTATTAAGCCAAGTGGGGGTGAAGATTAACCATAATCAATCCCAAGTTTTTCCAAAGCAGTTTTAATTTCAGTTTCTAATCTATCATCTCCATAATAACTAGGGTCTTCATCTCTAATTTTTATATCTGGCTGATAAAAATCTAAATCATAGGCAAGGTCAGATAAAACATTTTCTTCTTCCTCACTATTAAATATTGGATTCTCATTCCATATATATTCTTGAAATCGCTTAATCAAGCTTTCTCTATTATTTTTATCGTTTAATATGCCAATCAAAATTTTCATAGAATTAAGGATTTAATGGTATAAATCGTGGTCTAATAAGTTTACTCCCCGCTCGCGCGGATATCTATCCGTGCGTTGTTCAAAGAACAAGATGAATTGCTTTTCAAGCAAAGCACAAATATATATTTGCGCTAGCGAGGAACCAGAGTTACCGACAGACTTGCGCCAAGTGGGGTTAGTTCTTATTCTTGCGCCAAGTCGGGGGTTAGTCGTCAGACTAAATTCTTTTACTCTCAAACAAATCTTTGATAGCATTTTTATTGCTCTATTGACCAAGGCACGGATAAATATCTGCGCCAGCCGAGGTAATATTTTATGTTCCTCCAAAACATATTAATCAACTAATATTTTATGAATTGTAACAATATAATGTGAATTTGAAACTTCATTGACACCTGAATAAAGAACATAGTCTTTCCCATTCTCACTAGTTATATTAAAAAAATTAACAAATCCACCACATTCGGCCTTTGAATATTGTCCCAAGCGCAAAAGACTTTTATAGTCATTAAATTTTAACTGAACATTGCCGCCTGAGAATTGAGTGTCTATTATTTTATTAAAATCAATTTTTAAAGTATCATCTCCAATGATTAAATCGGTACTATTTGATTTATCTCTAAGATTATCAAACACTATCTCTTTTGTATTAAACTGTTTAACAATTTTCATAATCTAATTTTAATGAAGTGGAACCCCCGGTAAAAATTGGATGCCTGGTTCGAAGTTTAAAATCTGGAATTGCTCTGATCCTCCTCGCATACCAAAAGCCCCGTTTCGTCCAAGTTTGCAGCATACTTTAGTTCAAGTCTGAGACTTGGACTCATAATTTTATCAGTTTGTAACTGATAATGCAGTTAAAAACTGCCACTGTTTTAGGTCCAAGTCAAAGACTTGAACCATAGTTACAGACAGACTTGCGCCTAGTGGGGCCTGAAACAGGCAGTACCTCTGGTGCACTGCTAATCATTGACGACATATAGTTTACCGTCTCGTCAATACCAACAGAAAAAATTGATCAGTTGCCTCCAAAGATAACTGATCAATTCAGTCGCTATTATCCTCTCCCTTTCTTTAATCCTAATTGTTCTAGAATTGGCGTAATTGATAAATCATTTAGTTCAACTTCTTTAAGGATAGAGATTACTAAATTAACATTCTTTTCTTTGACTGCTTTTTCAAATTTATCCATCAAACCACTTACATAAAGTCGTTCATTAACAGTCATACCTCCATATTTATTCATTACAATAGCAGTATTTTTTATCAACATTGAAGACTATTATTGTTGTTCATTGTCGTACAAAAAAATCATACGGCAGATATTTATTTCTAAAGTTCTGTTTCCCATGTAATCATACCAAAGGCTGGCGCAGATATTTATCTGTGCGTTAGTCGTCAGACTAAATTCTTTTACTCTCAAACAAATCTTTGATAGCATTTTTATTGCTCTATTGACCAAGGCACGGATAAATATCTGCGCCAGCCGAGGGAACTACCGAAAGTTATTCAAGCTTTCCACCTTGTGAAACATAATTTTTAAAACTTGTTTTTACACGATTTAAAAATTCAATACAAGCTTCATTTTCATCTTGACTTCTAAATAAATCATATTTATTTCCCCTTTCACTATAATATACATCCCAAAATATAGTGCTATTATCAGCATTTTGAACAATACAAAAACTATCACTATTATCACAATTAACCGAATAATACCAATCTGGTATTCCAATTGTTTTTAATTTATCACCTAAATCATTTATTTTCATATTTTATCTCATGTTACGGCAATACTCTTAAATAATCATTATCTAAATAATATTGAATCGAATTTTTAAAGCGCCATTGAGTTCCCATACCTGATTGATTGAACCATGGTCTTATTATACTTTCATGTACCGATACTGGTTTAACAACCTCATATCTATTTAGTGGCATACGGGCGTATGAAGAAGGCAATGCCCTATCAGAAAAAAGAGTCCCTGCTGGTGATGCATAATGTCCTTCAGTAGCACCATATCTAGTAACTACTGTGGTTGCCAATCATTTTGAATATTTATCTTCAATCTCTTTTTCTTCTTTAAGTTTTTTCAACATATATTGACATGCTTCATCTTCGATAGTAAAATTCCTAATTGAATGTTTCTCCCCTCTCTCGCAATAATATACTTCATATTCTATAGAGAATTTACCTTTTTTTATGACCAGTGAAAGCTTATCATTGTCATTAGATGACCCATATAGACCATGCAAATAGCACCTATTTTCAGGTATTTGCAATCTTTTGAGTTCATTGTATAGTTCTTTGATATTCATGATTCGGAGTTTTAAAATGGGACAATAATTCCTCGTTTAATTAAAATATCAGCTCCAACAGGGACAGCAAAGTACTTTAGTTATCAGACATAAGTATCTTAACTTGCTTCTTCTGGTTTTGTTTATTAATATCGGATAATATTTCAGATAATATCTGAAATTCTTCAGACAACTTAGATTTCAATTTATTTCCATTTTTAAATAATAAGCAGATTCCTTCAAAGTCTATAAAGTTATTCAAAGAATCTTCTAACCCTTCTTGAATTGCATCCCAATTTAAATTGTGTACCGTAATTAGTTTTGCCTGATAGTACAATGCTTCGAGTAAACTCTCTTTATCCTTTATTTCAAGAAGATAATCATCAACAATTACAGCATAATAAAACTGCCTTGTCCCCCGCTGGCGCAGACATTTGTCTGTGCCTTGCTTGAAAAGCAAATAAAATAACCCGCTCGCGCGGATATCTATCCGTGCGTTGTTCAAAGAACAAGATGAATTGCTTTTCAAGCAAAGCACAAATATATATTTGCGCTAGCGAGAGCCTACCTCGCTGCCACACGAATTGAAAATCAACGAAGGTAATCCCTTCGTGTGGCATTCTTGAGTCAGAGTTAGATTCCTTGTTTTTCCTTTTGCCAAAACTACAAAAAGAAACAGAATAATACGGTTTTGAGCTTGATTAAATGGCAATTCTAATATAAACATTAATTAATCCTCTCTAATTCTACTGAATTCTTATCTTTGTCAGTTCAAGAAGAAAAAACAATTATTTAGAAAAAATAGAATTTTAGATTATGAAAATTGCCCTAATAGGATATGGTAAAATGGGTCACACCATTGAAGAAATTGCTAAAAGCAGAGGTCATGAAATCGTTTCAATTATTGATATAAACAATGCTCAGGATATGGATTCAGATGCATTTAAAAGTGCAGATGTAGCTATTGAATTTACTCGTCCGGAAAGCGCTATCGGGAATCTTCGTAAGTGTTTTGAAGGGGGTGTGCCAGTAGTTTGTGGAACCACAGGTTGGGTAACTGAGATTGAAAAAATAAAGAAAGAAATGACTGCCGCTGATGGTACATTATTTTGGGCGTCAAACTTTAGTATTGGGGTAAATATTTTCTTCGCAATGAATAAATATCTGGCCAGAATCATGAATAATTTCCCTGATTATAATGTGGAAATGACTGAAATTCACCATGTTCACAAATTAGATGCTCCAAGTGGAACAGCAATTACGCTTGCTGAAGGAATTCTTGAGCATATGGATCGTAAAGCTCAATGGGTGGATGAATTGGAGAAAGAAGCTACAGATTTAGCAATTAAAGCTGTTCGTGAAGGCGAGGTTCCTGGAACTCATATTATCAATTACGAAAGTGAAATTGATAAAATTACAATTTCTCACGAAGCAAAAAACCGTAAAGGATTTGCCCTTGGCGCTGTTGTTGCTGCTGAGTTCACTGCCGGAAAAAAAGGTTTCTTAGGTATGGCAGATATGTTTAAATTCTAAAATTTTAGAAAGAAATTATAAATGGAAAGATTAAAAGCTCCGTTAAAGAATTGGATTAAGATGGGCGTTGCTGCCTTAATTGTTATTCTGTTTTCAATATGGTTAGGTAATGGATGGGTTCTTCTTTTATTACCTTTTGTTCTCGATATTTATGTGTCAAAGTTCATTCCTTGGACTTGGTGGAAAAAGATTGAAGATCCAAAAATCAGAAAGGTATTTGAGTGGATTGATGCTATCCTTTTTGCTTTGGTTGCGGTGTATTTTATCAACTTGTATCTTTTCCAAAATTATAAGATTCCAACAAGCTCGTTAGAGAAAACACTTTTGGTGGGAGACCATTTGTTTGTAAGTAAAGTTGCTTACGGGCCTCGTACGCCAAATACTCCGTTTTCATTCCCATTAGTGCAACATACTTTGCCAATTTTGAATTGCAAATCATATGTTGAAGGTGTTCAGTGGGAATCTCGTCGTTTAGCAGGTTTAGGTCATGTTGAGCGTAACGACATTGTTGTATTTAATTTCCCTGCGGGAGATACTGTGGCGCTTGGTCGTCAGGCTGAGGATTATGCCGGGTTGTGTTATCAAGCAGGTTTAGCTCAGATAAGAGCAAAAGGAGCTAATCCTGATACTCTTCGTGCTCAAGGAATTGATGTGCGTGCTTTGTGCCTAAAAATTGGTCGTGATATTGTTAATACTGACAAACAGACTTATGGTGAAATCGTTTACCGTCCGGTAGACAGACGCGAAAATTATGTGAAGCGTTGTATTGGTTTGCCTGGTGAAACTTTGGAGGTAAGACATCGTGAGGTTTATATTGATAATAAAAAGATTGAGCGTCAGCCTGGTGTTCAGCATTATTGTTATATATTGAGTCAGCAGCCATTTGATGAAGATTTGTATGATGAGCTTGAAATAAGCAAAGAGAATTCTTCTCGTGGTCAAGCAGGAATGGATGCCAATGGTAATTATGTGTATTTTTTACCTTTAACACTACAAAATCAAGAAGACTTGCGTAAGAAACCTTATGTGAAACTTGTAGAGGAGAAAAGCATAAGCGAAATCAGCCCAATGGAGCAAACAACTTATCCTGCGGGATATAACCCTAAATGGACTGTAGATGATTACGGTCCAATTTGGATTCCAAAAGCTGATAGCACAATTAAACTGACTCTTGAGAACTTGCCGATTTATGAGACTGTAATCAGAAATTATGAAGAGAATAAGTTGGAGGTGAAAGATGGCAAAATCTTTATCAATGATAAGGAAGCAACAGAATATAAATTCCATTTAGACTACTATTGGATGATGGGAGATAACCGTCATAATTCTGCAGATTCACGCGTGTGGGGATTTGTGCCGGAAGATCACATTGTGGGTCAACCGCTGTTTGTTTGGTTATCGCTTAACCCGGATAAGTCATGGGTAGGTGGAAAAATTCGCTTTAACAGATTCTTTAAATACGCAGGACAATAATTGAACCCGTGAAAAATATTCAAACAGATAAAAGAGAGATAGCCGACACGGTTTATCTCTCTTCTGCTTATTTAGCACCCGTACAGTATTACAGTAAGCTTGTGTATTACCCGGAAGTGATGCTAGAGGCTCACTGCAATTATATTAAGCAAACATATCGTACGCGTTGTGATATTGCCGGAGCAAACGGCGTGCTTAGCCTTTCTATTCCCGTTGTAAAAGGAAATACAAAGTGTCTCACAAAAGACATCCGCATATCATACGATACTGATTGGCAGCGTCAGCATTGGCGTTCAATTGTTTCAGCATACAATACTTCGCCATTTTTCGAGTACTATGAAGCTGACTTTATACCTTTTTACGAAAAAAAGTGGGATTTTCTTTTTGACTTTAATACACAAATTCAAGCCCAAATATTATCTTTGTTAGAGCTGGATGTAAAAATCACTGAAACAGATGTTTATAAGCAGTTTTTTAGCTCAAATGAGCTGGATTTAAGAGAGGTGATTCATCCAAAAAAAGATTTTAACGACTTAGATTCTCATTTTGTTGCAAAACCTTATTATCAGGTTTTTGATCAAAAACATGGTTTTCTGACAAACCTGAGTGTGATTGATTTGTTATTTAATATGGGAAATGAGTCGAGGTTAGTTTTAAGAGATTCTTGGAAATAAAATATTCTGTATATGAGAAATTCTGTACTTAAGTTTACGCTGTTGTCTGTTTTATTGATTTCTGTAACAGCAGTTTTTGCAAAAAGACTACCTGAAGGACACCATCATGGTCACCATGTTGGTCATAAAGGAAAACATGTGAAAATGCCAAAGTTTAACAGAGATAGCTTGTTGGCTGAGGATAAAATCAACGAAAGCACCAATAATAAAGTTGGTGGTGTGCGTTTTGCGCAGAAATTCTATGTAGAGTTCAATACTGAGAACTCAGGGGAAATAACTTACAATGCTGATGGTTCTGCATTCTGGCAACTAGGATTAAAGTCTGATAGTGCCTTTTCGATAAATCTTCAGTTCTCCAAATTTCATTTATTGCAGGGGGATACCGTTTATATTTATAATCCTGATAAATCAAAGATTGTAGGTCCTTTAACTGAGGCTAATAATCTTAAATCAGGAACATTACCTACAGTCCCAATTTTTGGAGATTCCATCATTGTGGAATTAAGACAATCTCCAGACACTTCATCGCTTCGTAGTGTTGAGATTGGTGAAATAAACCATGATTATAGAGGTTTACGAGGCTTGCCAAGTTTAATTGGTTCTACTACGGATTCTTGTAGTTATCACGCAACTTGTTTTGATGTTACTGATAAGGTTGAAAAGGGGGTTTGTGTTTTAATTATTGATGGCTCGGTTCTTTGTACGGGAACTTTGGTGAATAATACAGCTCAAGATGGAACGCCATATGTGTTAACGGCAGCACACTGTTTAGATGGCTATTCTGAAACACCGGCAGAGGTTGCAACATCTATCGTTGCTTTCTTCAATTACGAGGCACCTAACTGTGTGTCTTCAATTCGTGGATCTATTGAGCAGACTATTGGTGGCTCTACTTTAAAAGCCTTTGCTTCAGATGTAGATTTAGCTTTAGTTGAACTTTCGTCTACACCTCCTGTAGATTATCGTCCATATTATGCAGGATGGAACTTGTCCGCTAGCCTAACGCCTCCTTTTTATGGAATACATCATCCTTATGGAACTGTAAAAAGAGTAGCTGTAGAAGAACATAGTATTTCAGCGGCTTCTTATGGGTCTCCTTTTTTGTCAAATAGTCACTGGAGGGTTCCTTCTTGGGAGGTGGGTACAACGGATAAAGGTTCATCAGGTTCAGGATTATTTGATTCAACAGGGAAGCTTGTTGGGGCATTGTCTGGTGGAAGTTCTTATTGCTATAGTCCTTATAATGATTATTATTATCGATTAAATAAAGCATGGGCATATTATTCTGATTCTACAAAACAACTAAAGGTGTGGCTTGATCCAACTGCATCCGGGGTGACTGAACTTAATGGATTTAATCCTTATGGGAATGATACTGCTTTGCGTTATTCTAATATTGCCAAGACAGAAACTCCGATAGAAGCATATTTAGAAACTCCAAATAGTGGGTTATTGGCAGGTCAAAATTCATTGAATGCAACTGATTATGCTGAGAAATACGCATTAAATGAAAATGCGTATTTGTATGGTATCTTCATTGTTCCACCAATAGCAAATGCTGCTAACTCTGATGTTATTTCTATTAGAGTTTATGCCGGAGATTCTGTCCCTGATGAGGCATATTTACTAGCTGATACTGTGATTGATATCAAGCCGTTGCAATGGAGTTCAAGTAATGGGTTTTATTCATATTCTAAAGGAATCCTCGCTGGGAATGATAATTATATTCGATTTGGGTCACCGATAGCTGTTGGTAAGAATTTTATGATAGCATATGATGTGCCATATACTAATTTGCCAATAGATTCTTTTTCTGTATTTACTGCTCCGGCAAGAACTTCAGGAGAGTTGGCATCAGTTGTAGTTAAAGTTGGTGGCTCTTGGATATCGATGTATGATTTTGCAGGAGTTCGCACTTCTTTGTGGATTGACCCTGTAATTCAATATGATTCTACTGCAATAGCAACAGATACTTCTCTTGTAGATAGGGACAGGAAAACGATTGTGTTCCCTAATCCGGCTGATGATGTATTGCGTGTTATGACTCGTTATGATATGTCTGGTGAGTGTAAGTTGACATTGTATGATATCTATGGCAGAATTATCAAGCAAAAAACAGGTAAAGTCTTGTATTACACTATTGATATGCCTGTTGCCGATGTCCCTGTTGGAAGCTATTTTTTAAGAGTAGAGTATGACGGAAAATCGGAAAGTCATAAGATTATAATAAATAGATAAAAAATATTACAAAATCATATTCACTCGCATGCATTTCGCACATTTTTATTAATTTTGTGCAATTATTTTAGTGACTACTTATGCGAGAGATGAAAGAAATTGACTGGGCCAACATTCCATTCGGCTTTATATCAACGGATTACAATGTTCGTTGTTATTATAAAGACGGCAAATGGGGTGAGATTGAGGTAAGTGATTCTGAGCAAATCAACTTACACATGGCATCTACTTGTCTTCACTATGGACAAGAGGCTTTTGAAGGCTTAAAAGCTTTTAGAGGAAAAGATGGTAAAGTGCGTATTTTCCGTTTAGAAGAAAATGCAAAAAGAATGCAGTCTTCTTGTGATGGAATATTAATGGCAAAATTACCAGTAGATAAGTTTGTTGAAGCAGTCACGAAGGTCGTCAAGCTAAATGATCGTTTTATTCCGCCATACGAAAGCGGATCTTCATTATACATTCGTCCTCTTTTAATTGGTACTGGAGCACAAGTAGGGGTTAAGCCTGCAAGTGAATATTTGTTTATTATATTCGTCACTCCAGTAGGTCCATATTTCAAGGGTGGGTTTAAAGCATCTCCTGTAGTTATTATGCGTCAATATGACCGAGCGGCTCCTCTTGGAACCGGTATCTACAAAGTTGGAGGTAATTATGCTGCGAGTTTAGTTGCAGGTGAGAAAGCTCATGAATTAGGATATTCTGCTGTATTGTATTTAGATGCAAAAGAGAAGAAGTACATTGATGAATGTGGTCCTGCAAACTTCTTTGGTATTAAAAAGAATACATATATTACTCCGGAGTCAACTTCTATTTTGCCTTCTATCACAAATGATAGTTTGATAACACTGGCAAAAGAAATGGGTATGACTGTAGAAAGAAGACATGTTCCGGTTGAAGAACTTGCTGAATTTGAGGAGGCGGGTCAATGTGGAACTGCAGCCGTAATTAGTCCTATCTCGAAGATTGATGATTTAGATGAAAATAAGTCATATTCAGTTGCAAAAGATAATGAGCCTGGTCCTGTCTGTCATGCTTTGTATAAGAAACTTAGAGCAATTCAGTATGGTGATGAGCCGGATAAATATAACTGGATAACAGTTTTAGATTAGAATAATGAGAACCGATAGAAGTATTTTTATCGGTTTTTTTATTACATAAGAGATATGAGAAGATTTAAATTTACTATTTTATTGTTGTTCATTTTTGTTTTTCTGATAGGTTTTGCTCAAGAGAATGGTAGTAAGAAAAAAAAAGAACAATATCTAGGTGCCTATTTGATTGTACCTATAGAACATCCATATGTGGATGTAGATAAAACAAATATACTACTTCAGCAGTATGGGTTTCCTAAGCTAGATATTCCTAGCACTAATTTTGGTATTGGTTTCCAGCAGGAGCTGTATAGAGTATTATTTCGTTTTGATTATGTGTGGAATAATGAAGACAGTGAGTCTACATTGTATTTGCAGAATCAGTCTTATCGTGCCTTTAATTTTAACTTTGGTTATGACCTTATTTCGCATAAAAATGTAAGTTTTTATCCGTATTTAGGATATAAGTATAATAAAATTGAATATAATCTTAACCAGAAACCGTTATCAGGAAATTCATTTGAGAATTATTTTGTAGAAGGCTTGGATAGTAAAGAAATAATGAGGAAAACGAATAACTTGGATTTTGGGCTTGGATTCTCAATTCAAGGTTATCTATTGATGGATATTAGATTTGGCTATTTGGTGTCATTTTATACACCGAAATGGGAGCTGAGTGATTCTGATTTTAAGCTTTATAATAGCCCTAGTTTAGATTATCCATACTATTTGACTATAGCCCTTGGTATCGGATCAATTCAGAAGATGAGAGGGTTTAATTCTATATTGAATAAAGAACCTCAGATGGTGCAAGCTTATTAAGTTGTTTCTGCAAATAAAAAAGCTGCTCTTCGGGGAGAAGAACAGCTTTAATACTTTTAGTTGCAATTAGTTTTTAGGAATAGCAACTTTTACTACCATAGTGCGACCATCAAGTTCTGCACCGTTAAGTTCTTGAATAGCTTTTTCGCCATCAGCGTCATTTTCCATTTCAACGAAACCGAAACCTCTTGAGCGTCCAGTTTCTCTGTCTGTAACAATTTTCACAGAGCTAACTGCTCCGTATTCTTCCATTACCTGTGTTAGGTCTTTTTCTTTAAGTCTGTAACTTAAATTTCCAATGTAAATGTTCATAAAAGAAATAAAATAGTGAATAATAAAATGTAAGTATCAGAAACATAAAAGCACGCTTTTTTATTTACAGACTTACATCAACAAAGAAAAGCATAAAAATCGGTTATGCAAGCTAAATGTGAAAAAATATTATAATCGGTATTCGCGAGGGGTTTTCCCTGTAAACTGTTTGAAGGCTCTAATCATTGAAGATGTTGACCCAAAGCCTGATAACTCCGAAAATTTCTCTAAAGAGTAATGTTTCCATTCTTCTTCTTTTAGTAGAGAAATAGCATGATTTACCCTGTGTTTATTAATGTATGTGTTAAAATTTTCATTCAACTCATCGTTTAAAACTTGAGAAAGGTATGTTCTGTTAGTGTTTAGTTCTTGGCATAGATCTGTAATTCTTAAATCCTTGGTTAAGAATAATTTCTGCTCTTTAATGAGATCTTCAAGTTTTCTTTTGATGCAATTGGGTTTCTCTTGCTCAAATTCGATGTTGTTTGCTTCAGTTTCGGCCTTTAGTAAGTCCTTAATGGTAAAGCTTTGTTGGTTGCCTAGGATTCCGATTAGAAAATGAATTGTTGTAAATATAAATGTGGGAAGCATAAGCATAATATTGTTTCCAATAAAGAGTGGGCGTCCCCAAATATTGAATACCGTTGAGAAAACTGAGGCTCCTGCTATTGTTATAACAAGTATTGATGCCCATCTAACTTCTTTTCCTTCACTATCTGAGTACACAGATTTTACTCGTATGCTAAATCTGTTAATAGATTTTATTGTTGTAATTAAATAAATGATTGTTTGTAAAGCAAAAGTTATCCTGTTGATTATAAATACAATAAGAACCCTATGTATTGGGTTTTCTATGTCAATTTCCGGTTTCTGTCTTGACATCAGAATGTCATTTAGGAATGTCATCTTCTCAGCATGAGTTAAGCTTAGAAAGAAATACAGATATGAAGATGTTATTATTATTGCTGGGAGAAAGTGTAGTAAATCCTTCTTTATTAAATCTTTCTGAGTTATTGATTTTACATACAAGTAAAATGTTGGAGCCATTAGTAATGTGCTCATGATAAATAACCAGTCAAAATAAAGGTATAGGCTTTTATCGTTATTAAAATAAGCGATAATGCTTATTTGAATTCCCATCGAGAAAAGCATAAATAATGCAAGCATGTCTCTTGAATTTTGATTCGTATTTTTTCTTTGTAGTAGAAAGAATAAGAACCAGAAAAGACAAATAAAAAAAGGAAGTTGAGTTAATAGGTTGGTAAACATCTTGTTTTCTATATATTTTAGTCAAATGTTAAATCAAAGATATAGATTTGTTTGTTATTCGAAAAAAAACCGATATTTAATATCGGATTAAGTCTAGTTAGTAATTCTATCTATTATGAAATTGCCTGCTTAATATCTTCAATTAAATCTTCAACAAATTCAAGTCCAACTGATAATCGAATTAAATTCTCGTGTACATCCATTGCTTTGCGTTGTTCAGTAGTGAAGGTTCCATAAATTGTACTGGCAGGATGAATGATTAAAGAACGATTGTCAAATAAGTTAGTTGCTCGTTTGATAAGTTTTAGGTTGTTGAGGAATGCAAAACAAGTTTCTTGAGATGACAAACAAAAAGTTAACATAGCTCCGGGCAATTCTCCAAATTGAGCTTTGCTAATGCTGTAAAAGGGATTGTCTTCAAGTCCGGTGTAGTTAACACTCTCAATTTCCGGAATTTCTTTTAAAGCCTTTGCTAATTGCAAACAGTTAGATGAGGCTTGTTTGTATCTAATTTCAAGTGTTTCCAAACCTAAAAGCTGGGCATGAGCCACATGGGGAGTCATATATGCTCCAAGGTTTCGATGGATTTCCTTTTTTAATTTTGCAGTAAATGCTTCTTTTGCTCCAAAAGTTTTTGCAGCATCACCTAATCGTAGGCTATTACTCCAATCAAACGAGCCGTAGTCTAGAATCAATCCTCCAAGACTAGTTGCACCGCCAGAGATGTATTTTGTGCTGGAAATAATTTCAATGTCAACACCAAATTTAGCAGCATTAAAAGCGCAGAAAGGAATAATTGTGGTGTCAGCAATTAACGGAACTTGCTTTGCTTTTGTTATGGCTGATAATGCCTTCAAATCCACAACTTCTAATTGAGGGTTAGTGATTATTTCTAAGTAAACGGCACATGTATTTTCATCTATGTTCTTTTCAACTTCTGATGGATTTGTTAAATCACAGAATCGTGTTTCTACACCAAAAGCTTTTAAAGTTGATGCAAACAGTGAGTAGGTATTGCCAAATAGGTGAGGTGAAGTTACAATATTGCATCCTGCATTAGCTATAGTTAGGAAAATATTGCTTATAGCAGCCATTCCTGAATTTACAGCCGTAACGCTTTTTGCTCCGGTTATTTCTTGAACTCTTTTTTCGAAGAAGCTAACAGTAGGATTTGTAATTCTAGAGTAAGCATGTTCAGCAATTTTTCCCTGAAAAGCATCTGCCATTATCTCTGCATTGTCAAATTCATAAGCATTTGTCTCATAAATTGGCATCTGCAGGCTGTTATATGGATCTTGTTTTGGGTATTCTGTATGAATAACTTGAGTGTTAAAGCTTTTTTTCATTGTTGGTAGTTATAAGTAGGGTTCTGGGTGGTTTTAGATGTAGTATTCAGTCATATCTGCCAAGCCGCTTTTTAATGCTAGTTTGGTTAGTTCATGAACTGTATTGACTTCCATTTTTCTAAAAATATTTTTTCTGTGAGTAATTACAGTGTGATAACTTAAGTGTCTTTCGTTAGCAATTTCCTTTGTTGATTTTCCCAAAGCAAGTAGTTGAACAATCTCTTTTTCTGTTGGCGTAAGCGCAAATGATTTTCCTGCCTCTGGTAAAGCTTGTTTGCGTTTATTTCCTAATACGATTTCTAGAACTTCACTGCAATAATATTTTTTCTTATTAGATGTAGATGTTATTGCTGCCAATAATTCTTCTTGAGTGCTCAGCTTGAGTGCAATATTACATTGAGAAAGTTCTTTTGTGTAAGCGTGTATATTATGCTCCGAAACTTCTTGCAATAAAATCAGACAAGAAGTTTTAGGGAACTTACTCAGAAGCTCGCTTATTATTTTTGTTTCATTTGATTCAAATAATTCCAAATCAATGATAATAGCTGATTCAGGATTTTTCTCAAGCATTGATGCAAGAGTCTTCTTATCGAACGCAAATTCGATATTTGCTGACTTGATGTATTGCTCAATTATGGTGATAACTCCTAGCCGAGTCAAATCCTGATTGTCGCAAATGATGTAGGTTTGTTCTTGCATTTTTAGTTGTTTAGTTCATCAACCGCTTTTTTAAGTCGATCAAGAGCTTCTTTGATTTGCAGTCTTGAGTGTCCTATATTTATGCGGTGAAAGCCTTTGCCTCCTTGTCCAAAACTTCTTCCCGGATTAAGTCCTATCTTAGCCTTTTTGATAAGTATAGCTTCTGTTTCGTCATCATTGAGTCCTAGTCCAGTAAAATCTAACCAGATTAAAAATGATGCCTCGGGAATAATGGCTTTTATTTGAGGGGTATTTTCTTTCAGATAACTATCAACAAAGTTAATATTTCCTTGGATGTATTCAATCAATTGTTTTAGCCACTCAACCCCGTTCTCATAAGCTGCTTTTGTAGCTGTAAAAGCAAATATATTCCCTCCTGCAAATTCTAAGGCTTGTAGTTGTTTGCTGAAAGTTTCAAATAATTCTTTGTTTGGAATAATGAATGAAGAACTCCCAAGTCCGGCAATATTAAAGGTTTTGCTCGGAGCCATCAGAACTACACTGTTTTGTTTAGCATTTTCGCTTACAGTTGCAAAAGGAGTGTGGGTATTACCCGGTAAAACTAAATCAGCATGAATCTCATCAGAAACTACAATCACATTGTTTTCTGCACAGATATCAGCTACTTCGGCAAGCTCCTCCTTGCTCCAAACACGACCTCCAGGGTTATGTGGGCTGCATAAAAACATTAATTTACAATTAGGGTCAGATGCAAATTCTCTTAATTCCTCTAGATTCATTCTGTATTGTCCACCCTGAAGCTTAAGTTCATTAACTAAAAGCTGTCGACCATTGTTTCTTACAACATTAAAGAACGGTGGATATACCGGGGACTGGATAATAACTTTGTTATTAGGCTCTGTAAATGCTAAGACTGCTGTTGCCATCGCAGGCACAATTCCCGGCACAAAACCGAGCCAATTTGAGTCAATAGTCCAGTTGTGTTTATATTGTATCCAATCAGTAACAGATTGGTAGAACTCTGTAGTTTTGACCGTATATCCTAAAATTTCATGTTCGCAGCGTTTCTTTATTGCATCCATTATGAAATCAGGTGTGCGGAAATCCATATCAGCAACTGAAAGAGCTAAAATCTCATCTGTTCCAAAAAAGTGTTTGCGTAATTCTAGTTTGTAGGCGGCAGTATCTTTGCGGTCAATTATTTCGTCAAAGTTATATTTCTTCATATAAGTGCTTAAATAATAGATTACAAATATAGAGAAAAGCCTTAGAAACAAAAAAAGCGAACTGTCTAGCAGTTCGCTTTTTTGTTTTATTCAATGATTAATTGTACCCGTCTGTTTATTGCTCTGTTTTCATCGCTTGTATTTGGAACAAGAGGCTCGTCATAAGCTTTACTTTCAACTTTCATTTGGTATTCAGGAACACCATAGTCTAAAAGTTTGTTTCTGATGGCAAATGCTCTGTCAAGTCCAATTCTAACATTACGGTCATGTGAATCAATATCGCAAGTGTGACCAATAATATGAAGAATCATTCCCGGATTTTCCAATAGAAGCTCAGCTAGTTTTTTTAGCTTATCTTCTTGAGGGTTGCCAACTACCTTGTCATTGCCTAGTTCAAATTTTATGTCAGTTACAGCACATACTTTTTGAGCTTCTTTATGAGCGACTTCTAGTGGGTCTTCATATTTTGGAATAACATATGTTTGTTTAGGAAGAGCTGGTTCTTCTTGTGCCGTTTCTTGTCTTTTAGGAGTAGCACTTCTGTTGCTTGTTATCTTTTGTATTTTTTGAGGCTCGATTTTTACTTCTTTCTTCTTCATATGGAAAGAAATTCCAAGCTTCACGCCAAATGACATTGGAATGACTTCATTAGTTTGATTTGATTCAAAAATGTTATTGTATACTTTATCCTCAGTAAGAATCATTGCATCACACTCGTCAATAATATTATTTAAGCCATAGTTTAGATAAGCTCCTAAATATAAGTCGGTGTTCTTATTTAAAGCGTATGCAAAACCTAGGTCAACAAATGCGGAATAAGCCGGATTGATGTTTATGTCTCCATTCGGGAAACTTGTATAAGTATTAAATCCGTGTTGAGGCATTCCGTATAATTCTACATTATATTGAGGGTAATAACCTCTAGTATCAATGTTACCTCCAGTTGTTTCATAAGTAGCACTTATTGGTAAAGAAATCTTTCCGCCAATTGTAGATAACAATTTCCAATTTGAATTAAGCTTGTTTTGGAATTTTACACCAATAGGGATATCCAAGAATAGTATGTTTTGGGTTTCTTCCCAATCATTGAAATATGTTCTGTATTTGTATGATTCATTATCACTATCTATAGATGAAATTTCTTCCATGTAGTTGATGGTTGATGAGGCTTGGTATGTTTGAATACCTACACCTGTTGCTATCCCCCAGTTATTAGTAAAAAAATAGCTGTATTCAAGATTACCTGTGTATCCAATTTCGTTTTTTACGCTTCCGTTAGGTAAATCATTTTGTAAGTTATGTAGACCAAGACCTCCATTGATTTGGAAATAATGTCCTTTGTCTTGAGCATTAATGCTTGTGATGCCAAGTATTAATAAACTTGCGATTAGTATATTTCTCATATTCTTAATATTTCTTTTAAATCCCTCTATTAAATAAATAGAGGGATTTATTTGTCATGCTTTATTTACCTACGACTACTTTAAAGTTAAATCTGTCTTTCCCTGAAACCTTCACAACTCCAACATATTCACCTATTGGTAGTTGAACTTTATTATTAACTGAAACCTTATCCGTTGTATATACTAAGGCTCCAGCTGTTGAGTAGATATCCATTTCAGCATTTGTGATTTCTTCACTCTCGATACCGCTTATTGTGATATTAATATCATCAGTGCTTACAGCAGGATTTGGATAAACAGTTAACTCAGCTTTTCTAAAGCTAGGATTACTATGTGTTTGCTCACATGTTCTTAATGTTTTAGCATCCGTAGTATTTACTTCTACATAATAAGTTCCATTTAGTCCGTTAGGGTCATTGTAGAACTGAGCTGTTGCACCAAAGATTGCTGCTCCATCTTTATACCATTGATAAGAAGTGAATCTGTTAGAGCTATTGTCACAAAGGACAACATCATCAAATTTTGACACGATATATTTCTTGTCAAGGTTGATTGTGAATGTAAATGGATAAGGATCACTTTCAATATTTAGTTCATTTTTCAATTGTAGCTGAGCATGATAAACTCCTTCGATCATGCTGCTTGGTACATTGATAAACACAGAATCAATAAAGTCTGTTGATGGTAGATTCTGATATCCTTCATTTACAAAGCCTGCAGCTTGAGCCTCTGAATCGAAAATAATTTGATATTGAGTTGGAGTACCTGATGTGATGCTGTATTCTACATATACCGAATCATTTTGACAACCACCGGATAGAGGTACAATAATCTCATTTGATAAAGTTATCTCTTCAGATATTTTTGCTCCTGTGATTACATAGCTTGCAGGTGCAATATAATTGCTAGCTCCTGTACCACTTAAGGTGTAAACTACAGTAATTGTTTTGTTAGCCCCTGTTGTTGTATTGTCATAAGTTGCGACTGCACTTATTGTAACATCATCAGTTCCTACTGTGCCGGCTAGTGTCCCTAGTTGCACAATCCTAGCTGTATCATTTCCATCATAGATTTTGTTGTTAACAACATTCGGTTCGCTAATAGTCAGCTGTCTAGCTTCGATTACACCATTATTTACTTGGTATATTGTTGGTGTGATGTAATTTGCTGCATCAGCACCATCAATAGTATAGGTAACTGTAATTGTTTTAGCGGTTCCTACATTCGCATTGTCATAGTTTGCAGTGACATTAAGATTAACAACATCTCCAGATTCTAGATTTGTAAATGAACCTGCTGTAATCTGAGCCGAAGCATTACTGTCATATGTTTTTTGTAATGTAAGCGATGGAGAATTGACAACTAATTGTTTTGTTGAAATCTCAAGGCTATCCGTTACGAAAGTCTCCGCATAGTTAGTTCCGTAAGTATACGAGTTCTGAGTAATCTCATATTTGCCGACATTATTACCAGTTTCTCTAGTTAATGAGCCGGTAGCAGCATCACCCGAAACAATAGTTCCAGCGGTAACTTGCGCAGTCAGTGTTGGGTCAGCGTCCCCATAAGTTTTCGCTTTAGGATCTGCCGTGATTGTGATTGCTCTAGTTGAGATGCTTAAACTATCTGTTACGAAAGTCTCTGCATAGTTTGTTCCGTAAGTATACGAGTTTTGAGTAATCTCATATTTACCAACATTATTACCAGATTCTCTAGTTAATGAACCAGTAGCAGCATCACCCGAAACAATAGTTCCAGCGGTAACTTGGGCAGTCAGTGTTGGGTCAGCATCCCCATAAGTTTTCGCTTTAGGATCTGCCGTGATTGTGATTGCTCTAGTTGAGATGCTTAAACTATCTGTTACGAAAGTTTCTGCATAGTTAGTTCCGTAAGTATACGAGTTTTGAGTAATCTCATATTTGCCAACATTATCACCAGTTTCTCTAGTTAATGAGCCGGTAGCAGCATCACCCGAAACAATAGTTGCGGTAACTTGGGCAGTCAGTGTTGGATCCGCATCTCCATAAGTTTTTGCTTTAGGATCTGCCGTGATTGTGATTGCTCTAGTTGAGATGCTTAAACTATCTGTTACGAAAGTTTCTGCATAGTTAGTTCCGTAAGTATACGAGTTTTGAGTAATCTCATATTTGCCAACATTATTACCAGTTTCTCTAGTTAATGAGCCGGTAGCAGCATCACCCGAAACAATAGTTCCAGCGGTAACTTGCGCAGTCAGTGTTGGGTCAGCATCCCCATAAGTTTTTGCTTTAGGATCTGCCGTGATTGTGATTGCTCTAGTTGAGATGCTTAAACTATCCGTTACGAAAGTCTCCGCATAGTTAGTTCCGTAAGTATACGAGTTTTGAGTAATCTCATATTTACCAACATTATTACCAGATTCTCTAGTTAATGAACCAGTAGCAGCATCACCTGAAACAATAGTTCCAGCGGTAACTTGGGCAGTCAGTGTTGGATCCGCATCTCCATAAGTTTTTGCTTTAGGATCTGCCGTGATTGTGATTGCTCTAGTTGAGATGCTTAAACTATCGGTTACGAAAGTTTCTGCATAGTTAGTTCCGTAAGTATACGAGTTTTGAGTAATCTCATATTTACCGACATTATTACCAGTTTCTCTGGTTAATGAACCGGTAGCAGCATCACCCGAAACAATAGTTCCAGCGGTAACTTGCGCAGTAAGAGCAGGGTCGATATCCCCGTAAGTTTTCGCTTTAGGATCCGCCGTGATTGTGATTGCTCTAGTTGAGATGCTTAAACTATCCGTTACGAAAGTCTCCGCATAGTTTGTTCCGTAAGTATAAGAGTTTTGAGTAATCTCATATTTACCGACATTATCACCGGTTTCTCTAGTTAATGAGCCGGTAGCAGCATCACCCGAAACAATAGTTCCAGCGGTAACTTGCGCAGTCAGTGTTGGATCCGCATCTCCATAAGTTTTAACTTTAGGATCCGCCGTGATTGTGATTGCTCTAGTTGAGATGCTTAAACTATCCGTTACGAAAGTCTCCGCATAGTTTGTTCCGTAAGTATAAGAGTTTTGAGTAATCTCATATTTACCGACATTATCACCGGTTTCTCTAGTTAATGAGCCGGTAGCAGCATCACCCGAAACAATAGTTCCAGCGGTAACTTGCGCAGTCAGTGTTGGATCCGCATCTCCATAAGTTTTAACTTTAGGATCCGCCGTGATTGTGATTGCTCTAGTTGAGATGCTTAAACTATCCGTTACGAAAGTCTCCGCATAGTTTGTTCCGTAAGTATAAGAGTTTTGAGTAATCTCATATTTACCGACATTATCACCGGTCTCTCTAGTTAATGAGCCGGTAGCAGCATCACCCGAAACAATAGTTCCAGCGGTAACTTGCGCAGTCAGTGTTGGATCCGCATCTCCATAAGTTTTCGCTTTAGGATCCGCCGTGATTGTGATTGCTCTAGTTGAGATGCTTAAACTATCCGTTACGAAAGTCTCCGCATAGTTTGTTCCGTAAGTATAAGAGTTTTGAGTAATCTCATATTTACCGACATTATCACCGGTCTCTCTAGTTAATGAGCCGGTAGCAGCATCACCCGAAACAATAGTTCCAGCGGTAACTTGCGCAGTCAGTGTTGGATCCGCATCTCCATAAGTTTTCGCTTTAGGATCCGCCGTGATTGTGATTGCTCTAGTTGAGATGCTTAAACTATCCGTTACGAAAGTCTCCGCATAGTTTGTTCCGTAAGTATAAGAGTTTTGAGTAATCTCATATTTACCGACATTATCACCGGTTTCTCTAGTTAATGAGCCGGTAGCAGCATCACCCGAAACAATAGTTCCAGCGGTAACTTGCGCAGTCAGTGTTGGATCCGCATCTCCATAAGTTTTCGCTTTAGGATCCGCCGTGATTGTGATTGCTCTAGTTGAGATGCTTAAACTATCCGTTACGAAAGTCTCCGCATAGTTTGTTCCGTAAGTATAAGAGTTTTGAGTAATCTCATATTTGCCGACATTATCACCGGTTTCTCTAGTTAATGAGCCGGTAGCAGCATCACCCGAAACAATAGTTCCAGCGGTAACTTGCGCAGTCAGTGTTGGATCCGCATCTCCATAAGTTTTAACTTTAGGATCCGCCGTGATTGTGATTGCTCTAGTTGAGATGCTTAAACTATCCGTTACGAAAGTCTCCGCATAGTTTGTTCCGTAAGTATAAGAGTTTTGAGTAATCTCATATTTACCGACATTATTACCAGTTTCTCTGGTTAATGAGCCGGTAGCAGCATCACCCGAAACAATAGTTCCAGCGGTAACTTGCGCAGTCAGTGTTGGGTCAGCATCCCCATAGGTTTTCGCTTTAGGATCTGCCGTTATCGTGATTGCTCTAGTTGAGATGCTTAAGCTATCAGTTACGAAAGTCTCCGCATAGTTTGTTCCGTAAGTATAAGAGTTTTGAGTAATCTCATATTTACCGACATTATCACCGGTTTCTCTAGTTAATGAGCCGGTAGCAGCATCACCCGAAACAATAGTTCCAGCGGTAACTTGCGCAGTCAGTGTTGGATCCGCATCTCCATAAGTTTTCGCTTTAGGATCCGCCGTGATTGTGATTGCTCTAGTTGAGATGCTTAAACTATCCGTTACGAAAGTCTCCGCATAGTTTGTTCCGTAAGTATAAGAGTTTTGAGTAATCTCATATTTACCGACATTATCACCGGTTTCTCTAGTTAATGAGCCGGTAGCAGCATCACCCGAAACAATAGTTCCAGCGGTAACTTGCGCAGTCAGTGTTGGATCCGCATCTCCATAAGTTTTAACTTTAGGATCCGCCGTGATTGTGATTGCTCTAGTTGAGATGCTTAAACTATCCGTTACGAAAGTCTCCGCATAGTTTGTTCCGTAAGTATAAGAGTTTTGAGTAATCTCATATTTACCGACATTATCACCGGTTTCTCTAGTTAATGAGCCGGTAGCAGCATCACCCGAAACAATAGTTCCAGCGGTAACTTGCGCAGTCAGTGTTGGATCCGCATCTCCATAAGTTTTAACTTTAGGATCCGCCGTGATTGTGATTGCTCTAGTTGAGATGCTTAAACTATCCGTTACGAAAGTCTCCGCATAGTTTGTTCCGTAAGTATAAGAGTTTTGAGTAATCTCATATTTACCGACATTATTACCAGTTTCTCTGGTTAATGAGCCGGTAGCAGCATCACCCGAAACAATAGTTCCAGCGGTAACTTGCGCA
The DNA here is from genome assembly GCA_963662245.2 of Paludibacteraceae bacterium. GTDB lineage: Bacteria > Bacteroidota > Bacteroidia > Bacteroidales > Paludibacteraceae > JAFGVL01. The sequence continues at coordinate 379,448 of CAXXVQ010000009.1, forward strand.
GTCAGTGTTGGGTCAGCATCCCCATAGGTTTTCGCTTTAGGATCTGCCGTGATTGTGATTGCTCTAGTATTTATGGTAACTGTTCTTACAACCGGAGTTGCCGCAGAGTGCGTTGCATCCCCAGTTTGAGTAGCAGTCACATCAGTGCTACCTGCTTTTAGTATGGTAGCGGTATTTCCTGTAATGCTTAGCACTGTTGGGTCAGTAGCTGTGTAAGTTACCGTTAAACCTTCGTCAGTAGTTGCATCTCCCAGCGTAAAGGCAGCATCGCCATAGGTTTTTGCTGTTACGGCAGGGAAAGTAATTGTTTGAAGAGTTTTAAATGTTGTTACTGTTAGAGTATTTGAGTTTCCACTCGTTAAGGCAGCATCACCATTATAGGCTCTTACTCTGCAATAGTAAGTTGTGTTGGCTGTTAAGCCCGTTACTGATTGTGAAAGAGTAGATTGTCCGGCCACTTCAAGGTTCTCATATCCACTAACAAATGTAGAAAAATCACTTGCTGTAGATACATCTAAGTAATATTTTGTAGCAGAATAGTTTATTTCCCAGTTTGCTGTAAATGACACATCTGTTGTATCAGTAATTTCAGTAGCAGTTTGTGGAATAATAAATGCTCCAGAGCTTACCCAGTCAGCATCATCCATATTGACAAGTGTACCATCGTTGCCTCCTGAAGTTAAGTCAGGTAGAGTTGTTCCTGATACTTCATCAAATCTATAGTAGCCTACTAGGTTTGCTTCATTACCAACAAGGGTGTCTCTTAAGTTATCACGAATTTCTGTCAGAGTTCTTACATCGTTCCATATTCTTATCTCGTCTATCATTCCATCCATTTGGTAGCTGCCGCCATTATATTCAGAATTTCCAAAACGCAATTCATGATCAGCATTAACGGCGCCGGAATAAGTGTATGTTGATGAGCCTTTGAGAAGTCCATCTACATACAAATAGATAGTCTTAGCTGTAGCATCTCTTACGAAAGCTACATGATGCCATTTCCCATCATTGTAGCTTTCTGTTGTAGTGATAATATTTGCATTATTTGCATCATCTAAATAAATATTTCCGGCACTATTAGTTAGAATCTGTAAAAAATCATTTGTCCCGGAAGCTGTTTTTTCAATTGTAGTTATTGAGTTGTAGCCTGTAGTATTAGTTGTGCTAAACCAGGCTTCAACTGTCATGTCATTGGCAAAATTTACAAGTCCTGCCCCGGTAGTCACATAATCATCTGTTCCGTCAAATTCTAAGGCGTTGGGAGTTGTTCCGATAGTTGTAAATGATTGATCAGCACCATAAACAGTTCCAGCTGCATTAGTAGCATAAGCACGAACATAATAAGTAGTATTAGGCAGCAAGGAGGTCATAGCCGAAGTAAATGCTCCTGTTGCAGATGCCGCACCTTCGTCAGTAGCATTATCTGCAGTAGTTGGAGTTCCAGTAGTATTCCAACACACCCCGTGAGCGGTTGGGTTTGGCACTCCAAGTACAGTAATATTTCCGTTACCGGTAGCTGTTGTAGTAGAAATGCTAGAAACAGCCTGAGTGGTAACAGTAGGAGCTAACGGATCCGTAGTAAAGTTTACTTGTGTTCCGTATGATGTTCCCGCCGTATTTGTTGCGTATGCTCTAACATAATAAGTAGTATTAGGCAGCAAGGAGGTCATAGCCGAAGTAAATGCTCCGGTTGCCGAAGCAGCACCATTATCCACTTTGCTATCTGATATAGTTGGAGTTCCAGTAGTATTCCAACACACCCCATGAGCGGTTGGATTTGTGGAACCTAATGCTGTAATGTTTCCATTTCCGGTAGCAGTAGTTGTAGCAATACTGCTTACAGCTTGAGTAGTTACCGTAGAAGGCGTTGTGAAATTATTTAGAATGATATCATCAAAAACCAATGCATAGCCATTTTCAGTTTCGGGCGAAGTATTCTCCGTAATAGTAAAACTGGTGATTTGTTGAAAATACGATGCGTTTGCATGAGCAGCCACATTTAAAGTAGTAGCATTACCATCAACAGAAAAAGTTGCCGTTCCTTTGGAGGAAGTCAAAACAATAGTTTCAGTGTCACCATCATAGTTTGCCAATAAAAGAGAAACTACATCAAAAGCTTTTGATCCTGAAGCAGAAAAGTTTAAACTAGATTCAAACCCCCCGGCTCCAGTAAAATCAGTGGAAACAGATTTGCTTCCGGAAAGAGCAAATCCAGTTGTGGAAGTAGTTGCATCTAACAAATTATAATCGGTAGCATTAACAATTAATGTTTCGCCCGAGTTTGTTTGTTGTACGGTTTTGGTGCCAATTCCTGTAACAGAAGATTCGAAATCGAAAACAGTTCCATTAAGAGTTGTAAAACTCACTTGTGAACCATATACAGTTCCTTCCGTATTAGTTGCATAGGCACGAACATAATACATTGTATTGGGCAGTAAGCCTGTCATAGCCGAAGTAAATGCTCCTGTTGCAGATGCCGCACCTTCGTCAGTAGCATTATCTGCAGTAGTTGGAGTTCCAGTAGTATTCCAACACACCCCGTGAGCGGTTGGGTTTGTGGAACCTAATGCTGTAATGTTTCCATTACCTGTAGCCGATGTTGTTGAAATGTTTGAAACAGCTTGTGTTGTAACCGTTTGACTACTAACATATCCTACAATAAGTGTTTCAGGTAGAACACCAGATGGAGGTAATGGTTGAGCGTTTGCAATTAGGGTAATACTAAAAAAGAGTATTAACCATAGGATCTGTTTTATTGTCTTCATTGTTTTATTGTCTTTTTTAGAATGAAACTATGGTTTTCTTAATTGAAGATTCTTGATTTTTATTTCCAACAGTCACAATATAGATTCCCTGTTGAGAAATAGGAATAGTAATACAATCAGAAGAAACATCTTCATTGAAAATAACCTGCCCATTCATATTTACTACATTTACCGTTGAGGGAATATTTTTCAAATCATTAATAACAAGATTTTTTCCTTGAGAGAAAACAGAAAATTCAGCGCCAGCATTTTCTTTTAAATCTACAGTAGCAACTTTAAAAGCAAGGTTAAGAGTAACCGTTTCTCCCGCATCGGCACTAAAAGAATAATCTTCTTGTTGTAAGTCTTTCAAAAGATTCCCGTGTTCATCAAGCAATACGATCGGATAGGAGTACTCATAATTAGTTAACTCTTTTAATACTAATTTTTGTACCCCGGAGGTTTTAACCAACACTTCTATTGGAATTAACGAATTTTCAGTTATTTCAGGAATTGAATTGATGGAATACTCTTTATCATTAACTACAGACCAGATCAAAGGCTGTTTTGACCTTAAAGCCTTAAATTTTGCTGCATCGTAATTACTATCAAATTCCGTTGTTGAGTTATTTTTAACCCTAAGCAACATTTCATCGTAATTCATGTCGTCATCGGTTACGGCCAAACGGATTTGTGGCTCAACCGTAGCGTTTTTAAAGGCTACTTTTTGTGCCACTTTTGCATTATCGTTGAACGAAAGTGATGAATTAACCTGATTTACCTGAATGAAAAATCCTTGCATTGGAGGAATATATCGTGTTTGTCCATTGGTTGAAGCACCATTAACATATGAACCATAGGCTTCCAATGTTGGATTCCACAAATAAATAGCATTGTTTGTATTCGTTGTTGACTTTCCACCACTAGCATCCCAGTCAAGCGTTGTTGGATAGGGGTTACTTATAAAGTTCCATCCATACATTTGACTATAAAAAACGGTATCGACAGTTCCTGTATTTAATGTACCCGAAAAAGTAATGGTTGTATCGTTAGCTCCTAACCGGGTATATATTGTTGCATAACCACGCAAAGCATCCATATGGTCACCAGCAGACAAATTTACCCATGTTGTATCATACCAGTTTACAGAATCCTCCCTTATCGTGTACAGGTAGCAGGCATGGTAAACATCATTGGCATCGTTAATATTCACTACAGGGAGCCCCATATAGTGCCACTGGTCTTTCACCAAATATTGCTCGAATGTGGCTTGTACTCCTGTTGAGTTATTCATTAACATACCGGTTCCTGTTGCATCAGATTGAAACAATAAACCACCTGTACCTGCACTATTTGTCAAAGTGCCAGTCACAGTTAAAACATTCCCCGGATCGACGGAAACCACCGCACCTGTATTAATAGTAAGATCGGCACATTCTATATCAGCATCAACAGTGATAGTACCAGATAAAATAGTAACATCGGTAGTAGAGCCCGGAATTCCAGGATTCCAATTGCTACTATTGGTAGTCCAGTTGCCGGTTCCACTATATGTTGTTGTTGCCAAATCGGAAACAGAAACAGTTGCAGTATAGGTCGACGCACTATAATCGGTACCATCATTTACATCAAAAGTAAATGATGTACTGGAAGCACTGGTTGTATAAAACTGTAAGTTGCCAGCATCTAAATTGGCTTTTGAAATTTGATCGTTATTAGCCAGTTCCTCACCACTGTCGTAGGAATCGTTACTATTGGCATCAACATACAAAGTTCCACTTCCAGGCACTGCGGTCACACGAACATGATCCAACGCATCGCTGTCTCCATCGGAATAACCAAAATCACTTGTTGAAAATGTATATACATTATTTGTATAAGGTCCCGAAGATGTTGAAAAACTAGAAGCAGTAGGTGCGGTATTGCTTGGTGCTGTAGTTGTAAAACTCTCTTGTGCCCCATAGCTTGTGCCAGCACTATTTGTTGCAAACGCTTTTACATAATAAGTAGTACCAGCAGTTAAGCCTGTAATTGCCTGCGTGAAAGCACCTGTAGTACTCCATGTACCTGTTGTCGAAACTTTTGTGCCAGCACCATCGGCAAAACCATTGGTGGTACTGTAATATACGCCTCGTTCAGTAATATCTGCTCCACCGGTGGCAGTTACAGTTCCATTGCCTGTAGCTGTTGTTGCAGTGATGCTTGAAACTGCTTGGGTAGTTACGGTTGGTGCAACAGTTAATGTTGCTGTAATATTAGAAAGTTTAATACTCCTAAATTCAAAATTTGAAGTACTAGACGAAAGTGTATAAGAAATATCAATCTCAGATACATTGTCATAACCTCCTGCTGGCCATCCAGTAGAAAAACTAAGACTACTAATAAGCATATCAGCGTGAGTCACCGATTGGTTACCTGAAAGAGAATGGGTTGCAATTATGGCTCCTGAATAATTCTTAAGCGTAATGTTAAATTGAGTTAACATCAAACCTGACCCATAATCTCCAACAGCTAAGTCTTCAACGGTTGCCATTTTCATGGTACTACCACCTTCTGCCTTTATCACTACAGACGCAGAGCTTGTAGAATTAAGATAAATCGTTGTACCTCCTGAAAGAAAAGTATTACTGACCTTAAATTTATCACCTTGTATTTTAAATCCCGAACCACCACCATCTGAAACACCTAAGGAACCAAAATCATAGGTGCCATTTGTTGTACCTGTAGTAACGGCATTCGCATTAAATGTTAGCAGAATGCTAACCAGAAAAATCCATATTCGAATTGGATTTCTAAAAAAGATTATTTGTTTCATGATTATATAATTTAATTGTATAATTCTAATTATTATGTCTTAGGCAACAGGATTTATTGTTGTTTAGCATCACTATAGCAATATCTCCAACTGCAAGTGTAGTTTGCGCCATATTTGTCACGCCACCGCCTAATAGCAAGAAAACCGTCAATGTTAATCTTGTAAATAAATTTTTCATATACTTATAATTTTAGTTTATTAATTGTGAAATTTATTTACTGAATAATGAGTAATGCGAATTAAGGGTTGAAAAAAGATAAATAAAGTGCTGTGATACAGCAAAATAAGCGGGTACATATTTTGTTATATCCTTGAATATCATTAAATTAGATGAAAAATCATCCACGATTTATTCTAATTATGATACCCAAGGATAAGGCTATAAAACTAATAAAAATCTATTGCTATGTATGTGAGCAATACGATAAAGAGATAAAATATATTTGTCAACGCTTTAGCAACAATGATCAGCCAAAATTTACAGACCAAGAGGCTATGAGCATTTACTTGTATGTAATGCAAGTTGAAGAACATCACAAAGTGAAAAAGATTCATGAATTTGCAAGTGAGCATCTTCGTGAATGGTTTCCAAAACTCACATCATATGTGGCTTTCAACACAAGGATAAATAGACTCAATGAAGGCTTTAAAGCTCTTACATTGTCTTTGTTTAATGACTTTGTGCCAAATGATTGTGATAAAGAAATTAGTCTTGTAGACTCTATGCCAATTATAATATGTTCAGGAAAAAGAAATTCAAAAGTGGCACAAGAAATTACTGACAAGGGCTTTTGCTCTACCAAAGGTATATACTATTATGGATTGAAGTTACACGCCATTTCTTTTAGACGAAAAGGACATTTGCCTCATCCAGAACAAATGCTTTTCACAGAGGCTTCAAAACATGATTTATGTATGCTTAAAGAAGCTTCTCAAGACATGTATAACCGTACTATTGTTGCAGACAAAGCTTATTCAAATGCTGAATTCTGGTCTGAGAAAAAGAAAACAAACAACTTGTCCATTTTAACTCCTGTAAAGGCAATTAAAGGACAAACAGAATGGGAAAAACAACAAAATAAGGCTTGGGCTGATTTATATTCCTCAGCTGTTTCAACTGTAAGACAGCCAATTGAATCGCTTTTCAACTGGTTAAATGAAAAAACAAAAATACAAATAGCCAGCAAGGTTCGTTCTACTAGTGGTTTATTGACCTTTATATGTGGAAGAATTGCTGCTGCTTTTATTAATTTGATATTTTAATTTCAACCCTTAATTCGCATGAGTAGTTTTTGAATAGAATTATATAATAATATTCAAGGCTCGGACTACAACTTAATAGATAAATCCATCTTTCTCAAGATTATTTTAAGGTAAGTGTTACAAAGAAACAAAATCGTAGATTCTTAAATCTTGATATTTGTCAAGAGCAAACCCTAAGTAGAGTTAAATTATGTTAATTTGTTAAATTTGTTTATATTTCGAAAAGAAATTTAAAAAGTAGATACTGATTTATTTACGAATACGCGAAAGGGTTTCGGCCATCTCCACCATATTTATTCCCGAGTAATGAAAATAATGCTGGATTATCCTTCTTAGCAATTGTTTCTCCATTGCAGAGAGCATACCTTTCAAGTATAAAATCAAATGTGACCATACTAATTTGTCCTAAATAAGGATTTTTCATATTTCTAGTTTTCTAGATTAATATATTTTGATGTGACTCTTTAGATATAGGAACTTGTAATCCATAATCTATGTATGCGACTTTTAGGGTATTTTTTGTTTTTATTTTATTCTTTTCACATATGAATAACAAAGTAAAGAATAAAAAATTACTAATTCCTTGACTTCTATTGATAAAACACTTTTTAGTTGTTAAAACAATGTAATTAACAGTTTTTTGCAGTAGATAAGATTTGTGTTGAGAATAGTTTATAGGAAAGACTAGCGTAAGATGGATGAGCAGTATTAAAAATAAAAAAGCGAACCTTAAGAGATTCGCTTAGTATAGTAGTGTGAGTGAAAGTTATTTATCCTTTTGGAGATATTCGTCAATTGCCGCTGCCGCTTTTCGTCCGTCACCCATAGCAAGGATTACTGTAGCACCACCGCGAACGATATCTCCACCGGCAAAGATAGTCGGGATTTCATCTGACTGCATAGAATCATTTACAATGATTGTTCCCCATTTGCTGATTTGTAATCCATCAATAGAACTTGGCACCAATGGGTTAGGAGAAACGCCAATAGCAACAACAACAGTATCCACATCAATAGTTTCGATAGCACCAGGGATTTCAACTGGACTTCTTCTTCCTGATGCATCAGGTTCTCCAAGTTCCATTTTCTGAAGCTTCATTTGTTTGATGCGGCCTTTTTCGTCGCCAATGTATTCGATAGGGTTGTGAAGGGTAAGGAATTCCACGCCTTCGTCTTTAGCATGGTGAACTTCTTCAGCGCGAGCCGGTAATTCATTTTCTGAACGGCGATAAACAATCATTGCTCTTTCTGCACCCAAACGAACGGCTGTTCTTACTGAGTCCATAGCCGTGTTTCCACCACCTATGATGGCAACATTTTTACCTTTATAAATTGGCGTATCAGATTCAGGATTGGCTGCGTCCATAAGGTTGACACGAGTCAAGTATTCGTTAGCCGAAAGTACATTGATAAGGTTCTCACCAGGAATATTCATAAAGCGAGGAAGTCCTGCACCACTGGCTACGAAGAAGCATTTGAAGCCTTCTTCTTTTAATTCTTCAGTAGTGATAGTTTTACCAATAACGCAGTCAGTAATGAATTTCACACCTGTTTTCTTAAGGTTTTCAATTTCTACATTTACAATATTATTAGGTAAGCGGAATTCAGGAATTCCATATTTTAATACACCACCAATTTCGTGTAGTGCTTCAAATACTGTAACATCATAACCAAGCTTAGCTAAGTCGCCGGCGCAAGCTAATCCGGCCGGACCAGCACCTACCACGCCAACTTTAATTCCGTTAGCCGGAGCGCATTCTGGGATGGCTATTTTACCGCTTTCGCGTTCATAGTCTGCTGCAAAACGCTCAAGGTAACCAATGGCAACCGGTTTTTTGCCTGAACGAAGGTGTACGCATTGTGCTTCGCATTGTTTCTCTTGAGGGCAAACACGACCACAAACTGCAGGTAATGCACTTGTCTCTTTTAAAACTTTAGCAGCTTCAAGGAATTCTCCGCGTTCAATATTTTTTATAAATCCCGGAATGTTGATACTAACCGGGCAGCCTTGCATACATGTTGGGTTTGCACAGTCAATACAGCGTTGTGCTTCTAGCATTGCAGCTTCAGCAGAAAGTCCTTGGTTTACTTCTTCTTTATTGTGTCTGCGATATTCGCTATCCAACTCAGGCATTTGTACGCGTTCAATTTGCATACGGTCTTTTGGCTTAACCGCTTTGCGTAATTCTTCGCGCCATGAGCTATTTCTATCTTCTGACATTTATTTTGTGATTTAATAGATTCAAAAAAATGGGAGGATTATTCGATGCCTTTGTAAGCACCAAGACGATTGATCATTTGATCAAAGTCTACTTGGTGTGCATCAAATTCAGGTCCGTCTACGCATACAAACTTAGTTTCTCCCCCAACAGTAACACGACATGCGCCACACATTCCTGTTCCGTCAACCATAATGGTATTAAGAGAGGCAACCGTTGGTACATCAAATTTTTTAGTGGTTAGCGTAACGAATTTCATCATTACCGCAGGGCCGATAGTAACACAAAGATTTACTTTTTCTCTTTTGATGATGCTTTCAACGCCTTCAGTAACTAGTCCTTTTGTTCCGTAAGAACCATCATCAGTCATGATGATAACTTCATCAGATACTTCACGCATTTGTTCTTCAAGGATAATTAAGTCTTTCGTGCGAGCAGCTAAAACAGAGATAACTCTGTTGCCTGCTTTTTTCATAGCTGCAGCAATAGGTAACATTGGAGCAGTTCCAACACCACCGCTAGCACAAACTACAGTGCCGAAGTTTTCAATATGAGTAGCTTTTCCTAAAGGACCAACTAAATGGGCAATGTTATCACCTTCATTTAGTTCGCATAATTTACGAGATGAGTTTCCAACAGCTTGGACAACTAGAGTAATTGTACCTTTTTCAAGGTCAGAATTAACAATGGTAAGAGGAATTCTCTCTGCTTTTTCGTCGATTTTTACAATCACGAAATGCCCTGCTCTGCGAGCCTTTGCAATAAGGGGAGCTTCTACATCCAAGCGGAATACATGCTCCGAATATTGTTCTTTCTTTACAATCTTATACATTTATTGACTTTTGAATAAACCATGCAAAATTACATTATCTGAACAGCTTGTACAAATTTATGATTCAATTATTCTGACTCAATTTTTTTCAGTTACTTTGTGTGTACCTCATTTTTGTTTGTTTTAAAACTTATTGAATCATGGAAAACACCTTGGAAATGCTTGAGCCAAAAGCATTATGGAAAAATTTTTATAAACTCACTCAGATTCCTCACCCCTCAGCTTATACCGAACAAATTAGACAGTTTTTAATAGAATTTGCACAAAAAAATCATTTAAAAGTAAAAACGGATAAAGCCGGCAATGTTCTGATTTCTAAAAAAGCCTATTCAGGATGTGATGATCTGAAGCCTGTGATTTTGCAAGCGCATATGGATATGGTGCCGCAGAAAAATGAAGGAATAAGTCATGACTTTGAAAAAGATCCACTTTCAGTCTTTGTGGAAGATGGTTGGGTAAAAGCAAAAGATACCACTTTGGGTTCTGATAACGGAATAGGTGTGGCAGCAGCTTTAGCCGTTTTAGAATCAAAAAGAATTAAGCACGGGCCATTGGAGGTTTTGATTACTAATGATGAGGAAACAGGGATGTTTGGTGCTTTTGGCTTATCAAAGAACTTTGTGAAAGGGGAAATTATGATGAATCTGGATTCGGAAGATGAAGGAGAGCTGTTTGTAGGATGTGCCGGAGGTATTGACGCTGATTTTAGTTTCAAATATAAAAAGGAAAAGATAAATATTGAGAATCCTATCGCAATTAAAGTGTCATTAAAAGGATTGCATGGAGGCCATTCGGGGGTAGATATACATCTAGAAAGAGCTAATGCAAATAAGTTAATGGTGCGTTTCTTGAAAATTGCTACTATAAACTACGATGCATGTTTGGTGTCATTTAATGGTGGCAGTTTGCGAAACGCAATTCCTCGTGAGGCTTTTGTGAAATTAGTTATTCCGGCAGAGAATGAGTCTGAGCTAATGGAACTAATTGATGAAACTGAAGATATGTTCAACTTTGAATACAAAGGGAAAGAAGAGGGGATAAGCTTAAAAGGCGAGAAAGTTGCGTTGCCATCATATTGTTTACCTCAAGTTGTTCAAGAGAATCTTATTAATTCACTTTTTGCAACTCCCGATGGAGTTTATCGTCATATTCCGGAAATGCCGGAAGTGGTTGAATCCTCTAATAATTTGGCAATCGTTCATACTGATGGTGAAAAGGTGTTGGTTCGTTGCTTGGTTCGTAGCTCCTTAGAATCAAAGAAATATGAGCTGTGTTCATTATTGGAAAGTCTGTATTCAATGGCAGGAGCAGAAGTGAAATTTGGAGGAGCTTATCCAGGCTGGCAGCCAAATTTCGATTCGCCAATTCTTGGTGTGATGCGTCAGATATACAAGAATAAGAATGGTGTAGAGCCTGTTGTAAAGGTTATTCATGCCGGTCTTGAATGCGGTATAATTGGGGCTGTAGAGTCAAACTTAGATATGATTTCTTTTGGTCCAACTATCCGTTTTCCACACTCACCTAATGAGAAAGTTGAGATTGCATCTGTTGCAAAATTCTGGGATTTCCTAGTCGAAGTTTTAGAAAATGTTCCGGGTAATATTTAGCTGTAATGAATATGTAATATGCTAGAAATGTTGATGGGAAGGCGCAAGCCTGCTGTGTAAAGCTTAAATATTACTCATCAACGATTAAAGTAAAAAAAAAGATATATATTTGCACGCTAAATAAAAAAATAACGAAATAATTAACCTCAAAAAATAATATTTCAAATGCAAAACAAAGGATTTGTAAGAGTTATTGCAGTAGCCTTGATTTTGGTATGTTCTTTTTACCTTTCATTCAGCTTTGTAACTAATCATTACAGCAAAGCAGCAAAAGAATATGCGCAAGGTGATAGCGAAAAGTATTACAATTATTTAGATTCAGTTTCTACTGAGAAAGTTTGGTTTGGTTACACATTAAAAGACTGCCGTGAGAAAGAGATCAACTTAGGTCTTGACCTTAAAGGGGGTATGAATGTTATCCTTGAGATTTCTGTTCCGGATATCGTTAAAGCTTTATCAAACGACAACAAATCAGAAGTATTTAACAAAGCACTTGCTAATGCAATTGCAAAACAAACAAATAGCCAAGAAAACTTCTTGACATTATTTGAACAATCTATTTATGAACTGGATCCAAATGTCCGTTTATCTACAATTTTCAGCACATTTGAATTAAAAGATAAAATCTCTTTAAGCTCTACGAATGAAGAAGTAATGGAGGTTTTGAGAACTGAGGTTGATGATGCTGTTTCTAACTCATTTAATGTGTTGCGTACTCGTATCGACCGTTTTGGTGTGGTACAACCAAATATTCAACGCCTTGAAAACTCAGGTCGTATTCTTGTAGAACTTCCAGGTATTAAAGAACCTGCTCGTGTTCGTAAATTACTTCAAGGAACTGCAAACCTAGAGTTCTGGCAAACATATGAGCTATCAGAAATAGTTCAAGGTATTGAAGCTGCAAATGCTGCTTTGAAAGTTGTTGTTGCCGGAGAAGATACTACTGCTGTAGCAGAAGTTGCTGCAGATACTGCTGCTGTTGCCGCTGTAGATTCAAAACAATCTGCAATGGATAGCCTTGCTGCTGTAATGGGCGCTTCAAAAGAGAATAATGCTAAGTCTGAAAAGACAAAAGCTCAAATGGAAAAAGAAAATCCTATTTATAGCATTCTTCAATTATCTGTTTCACAAAGCGGACAAGTTGTTCCTGGTCCTATCGTAGGGGTAGCTCACTATGCTGATACAGCTAAAATCAATGCTTACTTCCAAATGAAACAAGTGAAAGAGTTATTCCCTCGTGATCTTGACTTCAAATGGGGTGTAAAAGCAATTGACGAAAAAGATACTTATTACCAATTATATGCAATCAAATCTAACAGAGATCAAAAAGCAACTCTTGAAGGTGATGTAATTACTGATGCTTCTACTGATTTTGCTCAACACTCTGCTTATGCTTCTGTAAACATGCAAATGAACCCTGACGGTGCTAATGTTTGGGCTCGCATGACTGAAGAAAATATTGGAAGATGTATTGCAATCGTATTGGATGGATATGTATATTCTGCTCCACGCGTTAATGATAAAATCTCAGGAGGTCGTTCTCAAATCACAGGTAACTTTACTGTAGAAGAGGCGAAAGACTTAGCCAATGTGTTGAAGTCGGGTAAAATGCCGGCTCCAGCTCGTATCGTTCAGGAGGATGTAGTTGGTCCATCTTTAGGACATGAAGCTATTACTCATGGTCTTTACTCGTTTATTATCGCATTTATCTTAGTATTAATCTACATGGTATTCTTCTACGGACTTGTACCAGGGTTAATTGCTGATGGAGTGTTGTTCTTAAATGTGTTCTTCTTATTTGGTATTCTAGCTTCATTCAAAGCTGTATTGACATTACCTGGTATTGCCGGTATCGTGTTAACACTAGGTATGGCTGTAGATACGAATGTCCTTATCTATGAGCGTATTCGTGAAGAGTTAAAAGCAGGTAAAGGTTTAGCTAAAGCAGTTGCTGAAGGTTACCAACATGCTTCATCTGCAATTATTGATGCCAACTTAACAACAATCATTACCGGTATTATCTTATTTGTATTTGGTACAGGTCCTATCAAAGGTTTTGCTACTACATTGATTATCGGTATCGTTACTTCGTTAATCACAGGATTTGTTCTTTCAAGATTAACTTACGAATTATTGATTGCAAAAGATAAATTGAAAGACCTTACTTTCTCTACTAAAATTACAGAGAATTGGTTTCAAAATATGAAACTGAACTTCGTAGGTATGAGAAAAACGGGTTATATCATTTCTGGATCTCTTATTGTAATTTCTTTCATTTCATTTGCAACTAGAGGTTTAGATCAAGGTATTGACTTTAGTGGTGGTCGTAACTATGTAGTTAGCTTTGATAAGAGTGTAAAAACTGAAGAAGTAAAAGGTTTATTGACAGATGCTTTTGATGGTCAAACACCAAATGTTATTACAATTAAATCTAGCAATGTAGATAACTCTGATAACCGTGTTAGAATTTCTACAAACTTTAAGATTAAAGATAGCTCTACATCTGTTGACGGTGAAATCGTAGAACGCTTGTATAAAGGTTTAACTCCGCTATTAGCTGAAGGAACTACTTTAGAGCAATTTACCAACCAAAACATTATGAGTTCTCAAAAAGTAGGACCTACTGTTGCTGATGATATCAAAGCTTCTGCTGTTTGGGCAGTATTATTTGCAATCATTGCAATTGGTTTATATATCTTAATTCGTTTCCGCAATGTAGCATTCTCAGTGGGTGGTATTGTTGCTTTGATTCACGATACTGTGATTGTATTAGGAGCTTACTCATTATTGTATAGCATCATGCCATTCTCTATGGAGATTGACCAAGCATTTATTGCAGCTATCCTTACAGTAGTAGGTTACTCTATCAATGATACGGTGATTATTTTTGACCGTGTGCGTGAGTATCGTACTTTGTATCCAAAACGCAAAGCTACTGAGAACTCAAACAACGCATTGAACTCTACATTGGCTCGTACATTTAATACTTCATTCACTACTGCTATTGTATTATTAGCAATCTTTATCTTTGGTGGTGAAAGTATTAAAGGATTCGTATTTGCCTTGTTAATCGGTATCGTTGTGGGTACTTATTCATCATTATTCGTAGCTGTTCCGGTAGCTCATGATATTATGAGAAAGAAAGAAGGGAAAATTGAAGAATAATCTTTAATAGATATTTCATAAAAAAGGCTTCTCAAAAATTGAGAAGCCTTTTTTATTTTATCCAATTGATAGTGTCTGCTAAAGCTTTGTCCCGTATCTCTTTCTTTGAAAGATAGATGTCATGGATTGCTTTGTTGTATGTCTTAAAACTAACCCTGTATGAAAGCTGTTCTCCATATTTCTTAATGTGTTTTACATTGAGCACAATGTCTTTTTCCTCTACTTCTTTTGAGTATTTTCTTGGTGATGCAGATTCTTCTGAGGTTTGTATCAATACTGGTACTGATAGTTGATGTTTGCGAGTTTCTTTTTGAGCTTTATCAATGGCGTGTATCCATGCGTAGTAAGCAGGAATACCACTAACAGGTTTCCAGTCTAAGTTAAAATCCCATTCTCCATTATAATCCTTGTGTACCGTTTTTGTGTAATGTGGCGAAAGAGCCTCCTTAACAGCCGAATATGGAAATAGTTTAGCCATTGGCCCGGCAATAAATTTCCCTAAACTTCTTTTGATAGCAGGTTTGTAAAACTCTAAAAAAGGAGAGTTTAGTACCAGTCTGTTAATTCTTGATTTATAAACTCCCTTTTGTGCATACAAACATGCCAATAAGCCGCCTGTAGAATGACCTAGTAAAGCTATTGTTTCACTTTCATGAGCAATATGCTCCATGGCATAGTCAATCTCTTCGAAATATTCCTCCATCTGTTTGCAGTAGTGTACATGCTGATGAGGTAGGAGAGAGTGCCCGTATTTACGAAGCTCTAAAGCGTAGAAATTAAATCCGGCATTTAGAAAAGCCTCGGTCATGTGAGGATGAAAGAAGTAGTCGCTAAATCCGTGTAAATATAAGACAGCTCCTCTTCCGGCTTTATTGCTTTTGGCCGAGATTATTGTCGCTGTAACAGCGCCTTCATAGTCATTCTTTAGGGGAATGGTTTTGTAGTTAAAGTCTTCTAAAGTCATAGTTAAATACAGTTGAAGATTTTAGCCCAAAAATAGTAAAATTCGTGAAGGATTACTCCAGTTGTAGGGCATTTGATTGTAAATCTTTTGCTTAGAATATATTCGAGGTTTAACTTGTGATTTTTTTCGTACATTTGCCCCCGATAAAAAAGAATTATAAAAATTTAAACTATTAAAGATGAATGTAGTTACTAAAACTATCACATTGGGTGATGGTCGTACCATTGAAATCGAAACAGGGAAATTGGCGAAACAAGCTGATGGTTCTGTTATGGTGAAAATGGGAAAAACAATGTTGTTAGCAACAGTTTGTTCCGCAACAGAGGTTAAACCTGGAACGGATTTTATGCCGCTTTCGGTTGATTACAAAGAGAAATTTGCGTCAAACGGTCGTTTCCCGGGTGGATTCTTACGCCGTGAGGGTCGCCCATCTGATTATGAAATCCTTGTGTCTCGTTTAGTTGACCGTGCATTGCGCCCACTATTCCCGGATGATTATCATGCAGATACTTTTGTGAATGTTACACTTTTCTCTGCTGACGGAGAAGATATGCCGGATGCATTAGCAGGTTTGGCAGCTTCTGCTTGTTTAGCAGTGTCTGATATTCCTTTCAACGGACCTATTTCTGAGGTGCGTGTTGCTCGTATCAATGGTGAATTTGTTGTGAATCCAACTTTTGCTCAACTAGCAGAAGCTGATATGGAAATTATCGTTGCTGCAACGATGGACAACATCATGATGGTAGAGGGTGAAATGAAAGAAGTAAGCGAAGATGATTTACTTAACGCAATGAAAGTTGCACACGAAGAAATCAAGAAACATTGTCAAGTACAAATGGAATTGATGGAAGCGGTAGGCAAAACAGTTAAACGCGAATACTGTCATGAAGAAAATGACGAAGATCTTAAAAAAGATATTTGGGAAAAAACTTATGACAAAGTGTACAAAGTTGCTACTGCTTGTGATGCAAACAAAAACAGCAGAGCTGTGAACTTTGGTGCAGTTAAGAAAGAATATATCGAAAGCCTTGATCCTGAATATGCTGCTGAAAAAGCGGAATTGATCGGTCGTTACTATCACGCTGTTGAGAAAGAAGCAATGCGTCGTTCTATCCTTGATGAAGGAAAACGCCTTGATGGTCGTAAAACAACTGAAATCCGTCCTATTTGGTCTGAAATCGATTACCTTCCGGGAGCACACGGTTCAGCTATCTTTACTCGTGGTGAAACTCAATCATTAACTACCGTTACTTTAGGTACAAAAATGGATGAGAAAATCGTTGACGAAGCTTTAATTAGCGGAAAAGAGCGTTTCTTATTACACTATAACTTCCCTCCATTCTCTACAGGAGAGGCTCGTCCTTCTCGTGGAGTTGGTCGTCGTGAGGTTGGTCACGGTAACTTAGCATTCCGTGCTTTGAAACCAATGATCCCGGCTGACTGTCCTTATGTAGTGCGTGTTGTTTCTGATATCTTGGAATCTAACGGTTCTTCATCAATGGCAACTGTATGTGCAGGAACATTAGCATTAATGGATGCAGGTGTGAAAATCGCTAAACCGGTTTCAGGTATCGCAATGGGTCTTATCTCAGAAAACAAAGGGAAAAACTTCGCTGTGCTTTCTGATATCTTAGGTGATGAAGATCACTTAGGTGATATGGACTTTAAAGTAACCGGAACAAAAGACGGTATCACTGCTACGCAAATGGATATCAAAGTTGACGGTTTATCATACGAAATTCTTGAGACAGCTCTTAAACAAGCAAAAGCAGGTCGTGAGCATATCTTAGGAAAAATCCAAGAAACAATTACAGAGCCTCGCGCTGACTTGAAACCACATGCTCCTCGTATCGATGTAATGTTGATCCCTAAAGAGTTTATTGGTGCAGTAATTGGCCCTGGTGGTAAAATCATTCAAACTATCCAAGCTGAAACAGGAGCAACTATCGCTATTGAAGAAGTAGAAGATGGTGGTCGTGTGGAAATTGCAGCTACTAATAAAGAAGCTTTAGATGGTGCTGTAAATCGTATTAAAGCGATTGTAGCTATTCCTGAGGTTGGTGAGGTTTATCCTTCAAAGGTTAAGTCAATCATGTCTTACGGGGCATTTGTTGAGTTTATGCCAGGTAAAGAAGGTTTACTTCATATTTCTGAAATCGACTGGAAACGCTTCGAAACAATGGAAGAAACAGGATTGAAAGAAGGAGAAATCATAGATGTGAAATTATTGGATATCGATAAGAAAACCGGTAAATTCAAACTTTCTCGTAAAGCATTAATCCCTCGTCCTCCTAAAGAAGACAAACCAGCTGATGAAGCTCCAAAAGCAGAATAATTTAAGCTTATTATAAATGAAAAACCATTCCGAGTTCGGGATGGTTTTTTTGTTTGTGTGTAATTATAAAGTATTTTTGGAGAAGATAAGTAATTATCAGCCCGAAGGGCTAGCTTAATTTAGCCCAACCGAAGGTCACTGACCAAAGGGAAGTAATGGCAACGCCTTGGGGTAGTGAGCAAAGGTAAAGGTTCGGGCTGAAAGCCCAGCTTAAAAATAAATTGTCCTTACAGGACGCATAAATCTTTGCGTTGATTTTCCCAAGGTGTCGTTTCACTTGCCTTGGGCTAAGATAAACTGGGCTTTCAGCCCGTTTCGTTATTGATTATGCTGGTGGTAAGGTTTTTTGGATGTAATTGTTGTGAAATGATAATCGGATTGTAAATCCGCCCCGACGGATATTATTTTGATAGAGTAAATTATTTTTGTTTGCTTTGCAAGCAAGGCACAGATAGATATCTGCGCCAGCGGGGCATTTTTTCTTGCTTATGTCTTAGAATGCGGAGGGGTTATGAAATTTATAATTACGACTCATATCTCAAAGATAGATATTTATAAATATAAAATTATTACTTTTGCTTCGAAGATAAATTTTGCGATTCGTGTGATGGTCGATAAGCGCCACACGAAGGGATTCGTGCGGTAGCGGGGGCAATTAAATCATTATACATCTCCAAAAAATAAGAGTGGTTTTTGGAGTAAAATTTATACTGGGTTTTGAAAGAGTATAGGGTCACATTTTGGAAATGTATAAAACCAAGCATAAGTACTATGCTGTTTTTAATACTTTTTTTATCATTAATGTTTATGTTAATGATATACTTTTTTTATTATGAAAAATTTGTTCCGATTCCATTAATTGGGATAACAGTAGTTATAGCGTTATTAAATATTGTATCAAACTTAGTCCTACATGTAAATTATTACAAAGAAGACAAGAGAAAGAAAATATTAATTGATTCTGAGAATGAAATTATAAAAATCACTAAAAACGGAAATGAGAAAATATTTTATTATAATGAAATTATTAAAGTTACGAAAATTGAAGCGACTTCATCAAAACTTAGTCGATATACTAGCTCAATATCTTGGAGATTATTCTATTACTACAGGATTGATTTTAAAGACAATAGCCATCAATATATCACTAGGATTTTAGTGCAGAATTTTGAGAAACTAATACCTAGTATTCCCTGTGAGTATGCTGAACAAGGATACCCTATAATTAGGCGTAGCATATGTCGAAGTTAAACCTGTTGAGCGTAGGCTCCGACTGTGTTCAAGCTAAAAGCAAGTTTCCAACTTGCAGAAGGCAGGAGCCCCCGCTATTGCGCGAATCCTTTCGCGTGATGATAGATAATGCCACACGAAAGGATTCGCGCGGTAGCCGAAGAAAAACCATTCCGAATATCGGAATGGTTTTTTTTATTTCCCCTTTCTTTTCTTCGAAGCCATATTTTGAATTTTGTCGCCTCGTTTTTGAGGTTTCTTGTATTTCGGAGGGTTGCGTTTGTAAGGACCACCAAGATTAACCTTTTGGTTTTTGGCTTTCTTTTCGTGGAAGGCAGCTCCTGCTTCCCCGCTGGCGCAGACATGAGTCCTCGCTAGTACAAATATATATTTGTGCTTTGCTGAAAAGCAATTTGATTTGTTCATTGAACAACGCACAGATAGATATCTGCCAGTGGGGTGAGTATAAGATTATTTTAAATCGAAAATAAAAACGAATGTTAATCAATACTATTTGTTGGATTTTATTATATATTCGCAACGATTAAAATTTATTATTCGGATATAAACTGTTAACCAATTAAATTATTCAATTATGAAAAAGTTATTTCTATTCTTATCTGCAATTACTATCAGCATTGTTTCTGTTGCACAAGTAATGCCTATGGCTGCATTGAATTCTGGTGATATTTCATCAATCAGCAATGTGAAAAAAGTAAATATTATTTATGATTACTCAGAAGTTGGAGTAGGTGCTTTCAGAAATGAAGAAGACTACATAAATAAAAAGTACGAAGAATATGCTAAAAAGGATAAAGAGAAGGCCGAGAAATTCAAAAGTGGATGGTATTCAGCAAGAAAAGATAAGTTTGAGCCATTGTTTGAAACAATGTTTAACAAAACAGCTGAAAAGAAAATTAGCATGACTGGTGAAAACTATTCAACAAAGAATGACTATACACTTCTTATAAAAACAACATTTGTTGAGCCAGGAATGAATATTGGTATTATGAAGAAACCTGCATATATTGATGTGGAATGTATTTTCAAAGATAAAGAAGGTAAAGAGTTGTGTGCATTCTATATTAAAAATGCAATTGGTCAACAGGCCGCAGGATTTGATTATGATGTTAGTTCTCGTTTGAGAGAGAGTTATGCTAAATCAGCTAAAATGCTTGTTGGAATTATTAAGAAAGAAAGAAAAAAGGCTGGTAAATAATAAAATAAAAGACACTATCCTCGCTAGCGCAAATATATATTTGTGCTTTGCTGAAAAGCAATTTGATTTGTTCATTGAACAACGCACGGATAGATATCCGCGCGCGAGAGGGGTCGTGTGGAAATTGCAGCTACTAATAAAGAAGCTTTAGATGGTGCTGTAAATCGTATTAAAGCGATTGTAGCTATTCCTGAGGTTGGTGAGGTTTATCCTTCAAAGGTTAAGTCAATCATGTCTTACGGGGCATTTGTTGAGTTTATGCCAGGTAAAGAAGGTTTACTTCATATTTCTGAAATCGACTGGAAACGCTTCGAAACAATGGAAGAAACAGGATTAAAAGAAGGCGAAATCATAGATGTGAAATTATTGGATATCGATAAGAAAACCGGTAAGTTCAAACTTTCTCGTAAAGCGCTTCTTCCTCGTCCTCCAAAAGAAGACAAACCAGCTGATGAAGCTCCAAAAGCAGAATAATTTAAGCTTATTATAAATGAAAAACCAGCTCGGTATCGGGCTGGTTTTTTTGTTTGTGTGTAATTAAAAAGTATTTTTGGGAGGGGATAGTATTCATCAGCCCGAAGGGCTAGCTTAATTTAGCCCAACCGAAGGTCACTGACCAAAGGGAAGTAATGGCTACGCCTTGGGTTAGTGAGCAGAGTAAATGGTTCGGGCTGAAAGCCCAGCTTAAAAATAAATTGTCCTAACAGGACGCATAAATCTTTGCGTTGATTTTCCCAAGGTGTCGCTTCCCTTGCCTTGGGCTATCATAAACTGGGCTTTCAGCCCGATTTTACTATTGATTATGCTGGTGCTAAGGGTTTTGGATGTAATTGTTGTGAAATGATAATCGGATTGCAAATCCGCCCCGACGGATATTATTTTGATAGAGTAAATTATTTTTGTTTGCTTTGCAAGCAAGGCACAGATAGATATCTGCCAGCGGGTGTTGATGTGAGAAAATTTGCAGCATAATTTTTGAAAAATGTTTGGTTTTTATCATAGAATGCGCCAGCGAGGATATTTTAATTGTTAAGATTTATTTGAAATTAATATCTTTGCATTAAATAAAAACCAATGAATTTGATTTAAAAAGGTTATAGACATATTAAAAATATGAAGCGTTAGCTTTTATTCTTGCAGTTGAAAATCGCCAATTTTAAAACGCATACAGGAATAACAAGTGATACGCTCACGCTATGGCGTGGGCTGTACTTGTTTGTATGCGTAGGTGTTTGGCGATACCTCAACTGCAAATTAAGTTACAGTTCCACGCTTCTTTTTTATCTATTAAATGCTTTTGGAGCTAGGGCAAGTAAAATTTTTATTATCATGAAAAAATTAAAAGTTTTTGGAGTTGTATTGTTATCAGTAATGTTTTCTGTTTCTTGTAAAGGAAAGAATCAAGAAGGGAAGCCCCAAAAAGAAATATCTGTTTCAGATGTAGAACCTGTAGTAGATACAAGTACACAAAATGTTATTGAATTATTTGACTTAGTCAATATGTTTATCCCTGACAAGAATGATGATTACACAAACCTTCGTTGGTCTACAGGTGCAAATAAAAACAGTCCTATAAACTGGAAAACTAATGGTATTGATTACTTTGAGACATATTATTTCCGAGAAGGTGCAGTTTGTATTACAATAAATGGTGAATCATTAGAGTGTTTAGATAAATATGTGGAACCATGTGAATGGAATCTTAAGCTTATTGGTAATAAAGGTGGGTATTCAAGTTTTCACTTAGATATCACTCATTTTGAGGTGAATGCAAGCATGACAATTGAAGAAATGTTCTCAAATGAAAATATCGAAAGTAAGCTAATTAAGGAATGTGACGAAGCATCTTATGGTCATCGTTATTATTCAATTAAGTTTAAAAATAAACGAGAATTTTGGATGCACCAAACATGGTCTTGTGGAAGTGGTGGGTGTCATATTTATCTTGATTTCTTTTTGAATAAATATGACTTTGAAACTGACGAATGTGATTAATAATAAATCAAATAAAAATATTAGACAACATTTACAAACTATTTTATGAAAAAAGGAACGCACGGATTAAATGAACTTTCATTTGAAGAATTATCTTATGAAGATCAAGCAAAGACTTTAAATGCTCAAATCCTTGGTATTGAAAGGGGGTTAATATCGCATATTAGAAGGGGAAATGAAGAAGGTAAAGATACTATAGCTAGCTCTCAAAAGTATATCAAACAACTTGAAAGAGTTATTAGCGCAATAAATTAAAAAGATAGGCTGCCCAACCGAACCGAGCAGCCTATCTTTTTATTTCCCTTTTCTTTACCGTTGGCGCATTCTATTTCCCTTTTCTCTTCTTCGAAGCCATATTTTGAATTTTGTCGCCTCGCTTTTGAGGTTTCTTGTATTTCGGAGGGTTGCGTTTGTAAGGACCACCAAGGTTTACCTTTTGGTTTTTGGCTTTCTTTTCGTGGAAGGCAGCTCCTGCTTCGTCGTTATTTAGTTTTTTAGAAACCGATTTATTGCTGTTTCCGCCTCTGTTAGTGTTTGTGCGTTCTTCTTCAATTAGCTGTTGTGATACAGGCACATCTTTCGGGAAACGAACTTGCGGAATCTTGTAATTCATCAAGGCTTCGATTTCCTCTTTTGCCTCACGCTCTTTGTCAGTAAAGAACAGGATTGTTTTCCCTTTCTTAGCTGCACGCCCAGAACGACCGATACGGTGTAAGTAGTTTTCAGGATATGATGGCACATCAAAGTTGATAACATGCGAAACGCTATCCAAGTCGATACCCCTTGCCATCAAGTCGGTAGCAATTAGCAGGCGCACTTCGCCTTCTTCAAATCGCTTGACAGATTCCAAACGGTAGTTCTGTGATTTATTAGAGTGAATAACCTCCATTTCATGTCCGAAATCATCTTCCAAATTGCTGAAAAGCAAATCTGCCAATCGCTTGGTTGAGATAAAAATAATCACCTTGTTAAATTCTACACGGTCTTTCAAAAGGTTTACCAACAGGTTTTGTTTTGTGTAGAAGTTCGGAACATTAAAGCAGCGTTGAACGATATTCTCCAAACGAGTTCCGCTCACGGCAATATTAACGCGCTCAGGAGTGATAAAGAAGTCGTCGATTAAATCGCTCACTTCCTCGGTCATCGTAGCTGAGAACATGATATTTTGGCGTTTTTCAGGCATAATATCAAAGATATCCTCCAACTGACGGCGGAACCCTTCGTCCAGCATCACATCCACCTCGTCTATCACTAACTTTTTAACCTCAGCAAGCATTAAAGCTTTACTAACTGCTAAATCAAATACACGACCCGGAGTTCCAACCAGAATATCCATGCCTTCCATTACGGCTTGCTTTTGCGTGTTGATGTTTGTTCCACCATACACACCCAGCACATGTACGCTTTGGTATTTGCACAACTCTTGTGTCATCTTCACCACTTGCACTACTAGTTCGCGTGTAGGAACCAGAATCAAAATGCGTGGGTTTGGCGACTTGCGGAATGCTAGCTCTTGCAACAATGGAAGCAAGTAAGCCATGGTTTTCCCGGTTCCGGTTTGCGCAATACCTACCATATCTTTCCCTGATGAAATAATCGGGAATGATTCAGTTTGAATGGGCGTTGGTTCTGTGAAACCAAGTTCCTCAATGGCGTTATACAGTTGTTTCTTAAGGTTGAAGTCGTTGAAAGTATTCATTGTAATGTGATGTGATTTGAGTACAAAAGTAGGCTTTTTAAAATTAATAATTAAAAATGAAGAATTAAGAATGCAAAGAGGTGGAATCGGAGAAAGCTAAACCCGTGGACAGAAAGAAATACGAAACCAGAACCCCGAAGTGGGTTCAATAAAATAATAAGACAGGATTAACAAGATTTACAGGATAATACAGAATCAAAACATGTTAATCATGTAAATCTTGTCAAAAAGAATTTACGAATTCTTGATTATTCTACGAATGAAATTGCGTTTCACTTTTGCAGGAGCGAGTTTCTTTTCAAACCATTCGTGTGCAGGAGCGTCTAAAGTTACTCCGTGCATATAGTTGTAGGTTGCTACGCGAAGCGCATCGCCTAGCATATCTAGGTCAATTAGCTGATGGTCGGTGAATTCGATGCCGTTTTCAGCAAAACTTGGTTGCTCTTTTGGAGGCAAAATGTCTGCGTTATATTTCTCCGGATTCAAGCCCGTAGGACTATGAGCTGTCATGGTAAAGCGATGCCAGAAGGCTGATTGTATTAAGCCTTCGTCAAACATCTGACGAACTACTTCAAGCGCATCTACTGTTTCTTGTTCTGTTTCTGTTGGGAATCCGTACATCAGGTAAGTATGCACCATAATTCCCGCTTGGGTAAAGTTTAGGCAGGATTGAGTTGCTTGTTCCAAACTTACGCCCTTGTTCATCATTTTTAATAAGCGGTCGCTAGCGACTTCCAGTCCGCCTGATACAGCCACGCATCCGGCTTCGGATAGTAAATAGCATAAATCGGCTGTAAATGACTTTTCGAAGCGGATATTGCCCCAAAAGCTCACAGTGAGTTTGCGCTCAAGGATTTCGTGTGCTATTTCTTTTAGCAATTTCGGAGGTAGTGCTTCATCGGTAAAGTGAAACCCACTCTGTGCTGTTTGTGCCATGATGGCTTCCATGCGGTCGACCACTACTTTGGCTGATGGCGCATCATAACGCCTGATGTAATCCAACGAGCAATCGCAGAAAGCACATTTTGCCCAATAGCAACCATGCGCTACGGTCATTTTATTCCAACGCCCATTGCTCCAAAGTTTGTGCATTGGGTTGGTCAGTTCTGTTAGCGAGATATATTTGTCCAGCGGTAGCCCTGAGAAATCCGGTGTGCCTGTCTCAGAAAACGGCAAATTCTCTTGCTCGTTTCCGCTGTAAATTATTTTGTCATTATCCAGATAATAGCAGCGAATCAGATTTTCTTTTGTGCATTTCCCTTGCAGGAATTCACACAAGCGCTGCATGGCAATTTCGCCATCATCTAGTAAAATATAATCGGTGTACTTGAATATTTGAGTATCCGTTAGGCTGCGAAGTTCGGTGTTAGGATATCCGCCACCAATTACAATCGGAATTTCGGGGAAGTGTTGTTTTGCATATTGTGCACAACGCAAAGCTGCATACAAGCAACCCGGAAAAGGCACGCTAAAGCCAATTAGCTCAGGTTTAGTTTCTTCTATTTGTTGGGTAAATAAATCCAGAATCAATTTATCCACTTCATCAAGCGGAGCCTGCAAAGCTTGCTCGATATTGTCAAATGAAGGTGCTGAAATCGCTAAATGTTCCGCATAGCGAATCAAATCAAAATGCGGTGAAACGGCTTCGCGGATATAGTCGGCTAAGTCTTCCAAATACAGCGTAGCAAAGTGGCGTGCTTTATCATCAGTTCCCACAGCACCGAAAGCCCATTCCATATCGGCTGTTTCATCAAAGCGAGGTCCTTCGGGCAAAAGCGAACGATTGATAATACGAGTTGCCAGTGTGTTGTCCTTGCCTTGTAGGAATAGAAGTACTTGCTCAATGCTATTGATATATGCTTCACGCTCATCATAAATGCGAAGTAGTTTTTTTGTTGCATTCTGAGGTGGAGTTAGGAAAACCTGACGGATAAAATCTTTTGAAAATACTTTGTGAATTAGTTCTATACCTAAATCAGTATGTGCCACCTCATGTCCTTGCTCCTGCAAAAAACCTTTTAGCACAGCAGTAGAAGGGTAGGGAGTGTTTAACTGAGTTAGTGGTGGTATTAGTAGCAGTATCTTCATCAAAGCTTAAATTTCTGACAAAGAACGGAAAAAATTACAAATTAAAAGTTAATAGTGAAGAGTTAATAGTTTGGAGAGATAAAAAAGAGCGAAAGACAATAGTCCATCGCTCTTGTGTTTTATTTAAGAGACCTCCCCAAATTTTAGCTTGGAATTCGAGGGCTCTTCTGTTCTCCCTCTAAGTGGAGAGCCTGTTCCGAGCATCGGAAGGGCTAGGGGGCAATGTCATTAAGTTAAGAAGTTGATGGGCTGCAAGCCCAATTTATTTTAGCCCAAGTCAAAGTGAAACGACGCCTTGGGTAAGTTATGTTATTGTGTTTTGCGCCCTGTAAGGGCAATTTAATGTATTTAAGCTGTCCTTACAGGACGCAAACATCAATCCATTTATCAACCCAAGGCGTTGCCTTGGGCTAGATTAAATTAGCCTTTCAGGCTGAAATCACCTTAACTTAATGACATTGGGCTAGGGGGAGGTCGGATTTAGTTTTATAGCTCGGATTACGAAATCAATTTTCGTCTTGGTCGTTTGTTTCGGATATTGTAATACAGAAAAACAAGATCAGAGTCAATATCTTTAGTAGACTAATTTTCCAATAAAAGAAACGCCCCCATGACCAGAGACATTCTTAAATGCTTTATCTATTAATGACAAGTCAAGGGGGAAAGCACACCAAATTTCTCCAGCAATATATAAATTGCCAGAAGGATCAAAAAGCAAATAATTATTATCGTCTTTTACTGATAAAGGAGCAGACCAGAAGCCTGTAGCCTTTTTATTTTCATGAAAAGTAGCTACATAAATGCCACTATTCTTTTTAAACTCATATTTTTCTATATATCCATTAGGAATTTCGTCGCCAAATACATATAATGTATTCTCCTGGTCTACACAAAGGCCTCTAATTTTCCCTGTTTTTAGTGGTTTGCAGGATTTAACCGTCCCCTTGTTATTAAATTCCATAATTACATTTCCACCGGAATAAATAGAATCAATTTCACAACCAAAAGATTTTCTAGCTTTTTTGTTGAATATATTATAGGATAAAAATACTCTGTCTTCTGTTGCAAACAGGCAGGATACATTGGACATTCCACATTGAGCAGTTGTTACCCATTTTAGTTTACCTGATTTGGAGTAACAGGCAAGATATGTTTCAAAAATGTCATTGTTTTTTTTACTATCGTATTCTTTTGATGCTAATTTTAATGTCTTTCCACCAAAAAAACCTCCGTTTCTGTAATTTCCGGCTAAATAGATTGTTCCACTAGGGCTGACAGATATTTTAGTCGAGCCTGAAGTTATCTTATAGCGAGCACCCTGATAAGGAATAACATCAGCCCAAATAATATTGCCTTCTTTGTCTATGTTGACAATAAAATCTCCACCGTCATCTGATGTTTTTTGACTGATGTTTTTTGACAGTTCTCCACGAACATTACCTGTAATGATAAAATCCCCATCTGGTGTTCTTACAAAATTATGAACCTCAACAGTTGTTGACAGGTCGCATGAATATTTTTTCGTAATATTTCCCAAAGTATCTGTATAGTTTAACACTATAGAGTCAGCCTTTGAAAGAAAAGCCACTCCATTATGGGGGATACTTGTCATACCAATAATTTCTACATTTTCTGTTTCGGAGACAGTAATCATATAGTTAAAATCTCCGTGTATAGCATAGTTAGCAATACTATATTGGGGAAAAATGCGATGCATTTCTCCTTTTGCATCGTATAGTTTTTTATTGAACTGTTCTTGTTCTATTACAATGGAAATAGTTTGGTTATCATTTATTACTGGGAATTTAAATTTACTGTCTGGAGAGGAGCTTATCCATTCGAAAGCCTGGGGAAAAATATTTAGTACAACACAAAGTAATATGGAGGCAAGAAGGATTCGTTTCATTATTTCTTATTTTTGAGTGAAATATAATTTATTTTTTTGTTATTTGTAGTTTTTGCTATACTACCATCATAAAACAGCTGCTTGTCAATATCATCATAATCTATTGCAGTTAACCATGTTCCCTTAATATTAAACAATCCCTTTTTATATAGTTTTGTTACAATTGAAATAGAATCGTTTATCATTTCTATATTATTATATTCTATAGGTAAAAGCTCTTGTCCATTAATGTTGTATAAACCTATTCGCCCATTTTTTTCAACAATGATACTATGATTACTTACTGAAATCAACTTGTCGAAAGATGGTTTAATAATTTCGTGACCAAGCGTATCGATAAGTCCCATTAAATCCCGCCTTTCATCATCAATAAGTTCTACCCCATGGACACCAATCATTCCATATCCTACATATTCATATATTTTCGTATAGATATATGGCACAACTATTTTGCCATTTTCTTCGTATAATGCGGTGTTGCCTGTATTGAAATCTGTGCATGACAATAATTTCCTTTTCTGCGAGTTATCAGCCTGAAGATCAATTAAGCGAATCGACTTTTGTGAAACAGGAATCACAGGATTTCCAAAACAATCTAATAATCCAATTTTTTTTACCGCCTTATTTTCCACGGTGTCAACTTCTTCTACTTTGATATAAGGGCTTGCATAATAATTGTAAAAATTCCGAATTATTTGCATGCCTGTTTTTTTTTCGTCATTATAATCAATTTTACTATAAGTAGCTTGCGAAACCGGCATAAACTTATCCGAATAAATTTGATATGTTTTTCCTTTTCTTATAGCCATATAGTTGGTTTTGTTAAAAAGAATTATGTCATCATAAATGTAAGGAGACAATAGCTTTTTTGACTTTAAATCAATCACACTGTATTTTTTTGTTTTCCGGCCTTTGTCATTTGTAATATATTCTTCTGTAACCAATCGTGTAATTACTGTTTTTTTATCTTCAAGATCTGTTTTTATGTCAGTCTCATTTATTATAGTATTTTCATTGGGAACGAACTTAATATCTTTTTCACTTTTGAGAAGCAATTTCCCTGATAAATCATATAAAAAGTAGTTTCCCTTAAAATCTTGGCTTTTAATATAATTATTTTGAAACAGATTAATTTCCATGAAAGAAAAAGGAATAATTTCCTTAAAAAGATTATTTACTACCCCCAATTGATAAGAGTTGTTTTTTATTTTAGCTATTTTCAAAGTATTATCGCTAAGTTGAATAGGAACTGTAGAATAAACAAAATCTACAACAGTCTTCCCAGAAAAGTCGATTAACCCAAATTTATTTTCTTTTTGTGCTATAATTAAGCTTGAATCATTCTTATAAATAACTAAACTGTTGTATAAAGGCTGTATTATTTGCTTCCCGCTAAAATCGATAATACCAGATAAGTCATTTTGTGAAACTAAAATAGTTTTATTATTAAACAGTTCTATAGAATTGTATTTCGGAGAAATAATTTCCAGACCGGATTCTCCGTTAACAGCACCCCATAAATTATTTTTTTCAACAAAAAATATTTCTTTGGGTGTAGCTCTCAGATTTTCGTAGAATTTGGGAGCAGTATTCATGTCCTTAGATGTTACTGTCCATCCCTGTGGTGTATTCTGTGGAATGTTTTTTTGAGCTAATAAGGTGGTAAGCAATGTTTCAAATAATAAAATCAGTATAAACAGAACAGAATATTTCCTTTTCATGGCAGAAAACAATTAATTAGTTATTTTTGAGGAGATAAATGTAATTAAAAATGCCCGTAAAAATGAATCATGAAAATTTTTGGATTTAAAATCACTCTATTTCTTTTTCTATTTAGCCAGATTTGTTTTTCCCAACAGTGTAACTGGTTGTCGTTGATAGATTGTGGAGGATACATGAATATTGACGGAATGGATGTGGATCAATCCGGTGATTGTATTGTTTATGGACGCTTTTCCGGAGAAATAGCTTTCAATTCGGTACAACCTTCTGATACAATTATTCGGAAATATGCCGAAGAATCTTGGAGAAAACTATTTATAGTGAAATATAATGCACAGGGGAAAGTTGTTTTTGCTATTGATATGAAATCAATATATTCTAATCAGGATCTAATGGATTTTCAGGATGTAAAATGCATGGTAAATGGAGATGTTCTAATAAGTCTTTGGTTTAAAGATAATTTTTATATAAAAGACGGAACCGGAACTAAAACAATAATTAAAAGAACTAATTCTCCGAATGCATTGGTAAGATTAAATTCAGAAGGCAAAGTGATGTGGACCAAGAATTTTGAAGCTGGTGATTTTAGATTTTCAGAAGAGGACAATAATGGAAATGTTTTAATGTATACACATAACACATTAGCTTCACATACGAAAAACAGGATTGGGATAATTGATATTAATGGACAGATGATAAAGCAAACCGAGTTACCTGAGAATATTCTGTTTCATTCGTTATGTGTGGTAAACAAAGAAGTGTTAATGTTACTTAGTTTAAATAAAAGAGCACGAACTGATGTTACCGTATTTGAAAATATTCAGCTAGCGCCTCAAACTTATTATATTTTAAAAACAGATTTATCATTAACAGAGTTTACAGTAGAGACCTCGTTTTCACCTCCGGCATATGGTGAAGTTTCTCAATTAATATTGAATCCTATTAACAAAGACAATTACAATATTATTCTATCAACTAGAAATACAAACACCTCATATGTAACGGGAAGCCCAGCTCCTTTTATGTATAAGTCCTTTAAACTAGACCCTGATTCATTAAAATTTAACTTAATGTTAATCAGTTTGGACAAAAAAGGGAATTATTTAAATCATCGGATTATTCCAGCAGCTTTTTTCAACAATCATTTATATAACGGAAATGATGGAAATCTTCTTTTAACCTTTACAGCTCCTAGAGATGGATGTGTTTTTGGTAATTTAAAAATAGACTCCATTAGTAATAGTCCAGATATTTTTAATCTTGTTTATGCTTATCTAGACAATGACCTATCTATTTTAAAGGCTTTTAATGGTGGAAGTACTAATGCCATTCATGATCCTTCTTTCTTAAAAGAAAAATCTGGAACTCTTTATGGAGTGAGCAATTTAATTGATTCTGGGGTATTGTGTAATGACACAATAATAACAAAATGGAAATCAGGGGGATATATCATATGTGTCCCTAGAAGAGAATAAGTTGATTTTTAAGTTCTCCTTCTCACTGAAATTATTGAAAAAGAGCGAAAGACAATAGTCCATCGCTCTTGTGTTTTATTTAAGAGACCTCCCCAAATTTTAGCTTGGAATTCGAGGGCTCTTCTGTTCTCCCTCTAAGTGGAGAGCCTGTTCCGAGCATCGGAAGGGCTAGGGGGCAATGTCATTAAGTTAAGAAGTTGATGGGCTGCAAGCCCAATTTATTTTAGCCCAAGTCAAAGTGAAACGACGCCTTGGGTAAGTTATGTTATTGTGTTTTGCGCCCTGTAAGGTAGGGTGTCCAATTTGATGTTCTGAAAAGACATGTAATTTCTCATTTGTAGCTAAGCTTATATTATGCTTTTTTATCGAATAAAACATTTGGAATCATTTTTATATATAATTGATAATCAGTATATTTATATCTTATTTATAAGATATTTGAAGTATGAAAAAGACAAATGCTGATATTGAAAATGCACGATTAAAAGCAGAAAACGCTGCTTTAAAAAAGGAGAATAAAAATCTTTCTCGCAAATTAGATAATTCTAAAAGTAAGAAGGTTAAATTACAGCAAGAATTAAAAAAAAAACGACGATCGAATCATCGTACTCACGAAAGAACAAGAACGATCACTTTCGAGCCAATTGACAGACATAAATATTCTGAACTTATTGTAAGATTGAGCACCATGCTTTATAGTCGTGTTGATTGTGGTTTTCGTTCAGTGGTCGATATTTTAAGTGTTATAAACGATACTTTTGATGGTCTTTTAGGGGCAGTTCCTTGTTATAATACGATTGAAAACTGGGTGAAAAAATGTGGGCTTCAAGTTTACGAAACGGCAGGTGCTTCTTTGAAAAATAAAGATTATGCAGGAGTAATTGATGAAAGCATGATGATAGGAAGTGAAAAGTTGCTTCTGACCCTTGGGGTGCCAGCAGAACATCAAGGGCGCCCACTAAATTGCTCTGATGTATCTGTGCTCGATATAGCAATTGCAAACATTTGGAATGGCGATGGTATTGCATCACAGCTTGCACAAGTTAGCCGAAAAGTGGGTCATAATCCACTTTATGTAATAAGTGATAATGCTTCGATTATGACCAAGGGGGTAAGGTGTGCAGAGATGAATCATCAGTATGATATTAGCCATTCTTTAGGCATGTATCTAGAAAGGACATACAGTAAATCACCTGACTTTGTTGAATATACTAAGTCAATGTCCGATTCGAAATTTAAGTACAATATGAAAAAGATAGCATACTTGCTTCCACCCACACAGCGAACTGTGGCTCGTTTCATTAACTTGTCTAGTTGGGTTAAATGGTCGTCGAAAATGCTTGAGATTTACTTTAAGCTAAACGAAGAAGAGCGAAAAGCGTTCTCTTTTATACCCGCAAATGCATCCTTAATTGATGAATTAGGCGATGTGATGAAGTGTGTAGAGAGCATTGAATCTATTTGTAAGCACAAAGGATTGTCGCAGGCAACAATGAGCCAATGTCAAAGAGAAATAGGAAAATATCTACTCTCTGGGAATAGACGAATGATAACATTAGGAGAATGCATTGCTGAATTTCTTAGAAAAGAAGTATTGTTGATAGACGAAAAAATGACTGCACACAACAACTCCTCCGATATTATTGAAACTATATTTGGTAGATATAAGGCTCGCAAGTCAGCAAATAAATTAAATGGAGTGACACCGTATGTATTGTTTATACCGATTTACACAAAACTAATTAACCAAGAACAAGCTCTGAACTTTAACTTTAAGGCTGCTTTGGAAGACAAGCGAATGAATCAAATAAAGGTTTGGTCAAACAAAAACTTATCGCCAAATCTGGTTCATTTGCGTATGGAAAAATTGAAAAATACTGGGTGAAAATTAGAACATCAAATTGGACACCCTACCTGTAAGGGCAATTTAATGTATTTAAGCTGTCCTTACAGGACGCAAACATCAATCCATTTATCAACCCAAGGCGTTGCCTTGGGCTAGATTAAATTAGCCTTTCAGGCTGAAATCACCTTAACTTAATGACATTGGGCTAGGGGGAGGTCGGATTTAGTTTTATAGCTCGGATTACGAAATCAATTTCCGTCTTGGTCGTTTGTTTCGGGTATTGTAATACACCACTTCCAAGGATTTTAGAATGGCGATATTAATTGGCAGTAATAATGCTCCATATTGGATATCAATTCCCCGTAGTTTATAGTAATAGTTGGAGTAGACCGGAGCCGTTTTTTGCAGGTCTATGTTGAATTGCTCTAGGTCGGTGATTTTTTCCTTTAGCGTTTTGCAACCACTGTATTGTTTCGTGCCATTTTTGTCTATCATGGCACTATTCCCAAACAGGCGACAAATGACGCCTCTGTTTTCGTACTGAGAGCAGAATGTTTTTGAACTTGTGCTATCGCTTTCTAGCAATAAGCAACCTTCTTTTTCTTGGGATTTAAATTCCCAATATTTGTCTTCAATTTTTCCTTCGCGGAACATTTCCCAAGCGTAAGGGAAGAACTCAAGCGCAGTAGCAGCAATGTTTTTGCCTTGACAGCATGCAGTGCAGTCTGACGGGCAATGGAGTGGTGCTTTTTCGAAAAACTTCTGTCTTTCTTTTTCAATTTCGTTGAAAATTTTGCGCACCGCTTGCACTTCTTTTTCTATTTGCATTGATAAATTATTATGCTCAAAAAACACTAAGTAGAGAACACAAAAAAACGATGCAAATGTATATGCAAAACGAATCCATTGTTCTGCTTATATGTACTTTTTTTAGTTAAAAAAACAGGCTGGTTTTTAACTAAAAAAAAGGGCAAAAAACAGAAGTCTTTCGCCCTTTTCAATCTATACCTATGAAAAATTATGGCACTGTCACAGAGCCAGTTTGAATAATCGTAGTTCCGTTAAGTAATTTGTATGTGTATGTTCCTGAACTTACAGCATCGGCAGGGAATTGGAAGTCTGTATTTCCGGCAGCGAAAGCTCCGTTTGCCAATGTTTTTACTAGCGTTGTTCCTGTAGCATCATATAGTTTTAATGCATAAGTTCCGGCAGATAATCCTGTAAGTTCGATAGTAACCGTACTAATGCAAGCTAACGGAGGGTTAATTGCTGTAAGTGTTCCTGTGTAAACAACATCTTGAGCCGTTGTTCCATTAGTTGCTGTAATTGTGTATGAAGATGTGCCAACTACAGTTGGTGTTCCACTGATAGTTGCTACTAAACCTGAGTAAGTTACAGTTACGCCAGTTGGTAAACCTGTAACGGTAATTCCTGTAGCTGTTCCGCTAGCAGTGATTACAATATTAGTTATGGCTGTATTGACATTTACTGACTGAGTTGTATCACCCGAAGTAATAGTCAATGTTGGGTCAGCTATTGTGTCAACGGTAATAGAGCCATTCATAGTTACATCTTGAGCTGTCGTTCCATTAGTTGCTACTACTGAATAGGTGAATGGTCCACCTACAGTTGGTGTTCCGCTGATAGTGGCTACTAAACTTGAGATAGTTGCCGTAACACCAGTAGGTAATCCTGTAACAGAAATGCCTGTTGCCGTTCCACTAGCTGTATACACAATGTTAGTAATTGTAGTGTTAATGTCTACTGTTTGAGCAGGGTCTCCTGATGTAAGTGCTAGGCTAGGAGCTGCTGCGGTAATTAATTCTCCTGTATTAGGGTCGTAGGTTAAAATTTCACCAGTAGTTTCATAGGCAGCTAATACATCAGAAATACCAGTGATACGATCATGAGAAAGACTATTGTCATCATCATCAAATGCAAATTTTAAATCTCCACCTTCACAACGCCCAGCCCATGCTTGTACATTAGTTTTAGCTGTTTAAGGATCATCTGCAGTTGCGTTTAAGTCACTTAAAGTTAGATTAGTAAATGTACATGCTCCTTGTTTTGCGGTTACGCTTGAGGGTACCGTTTCTGTACGGCTTGAAGCATCGTAATAGTCAAAGTCAACACCATCGCTAGTGCTGTATGGAATGTATCGAGTACAATTTATCATTGTATTATTCCAAGATTTGATCATACCTCCATCTTCTTCTGAAAAAGTAGTTCCCCCATTTCCTTGCATAGAAATTACCATCGGGCGGTCAGTGTTCAGGAAGTAGTTTCCTTCACAGAAAAGGTTAGAACATTCTGCTGCACCAGCACCATATTCAGCAACGCCATCATAGTAGTTGTTGTAGACATGAGCCCAGTGTACACGAGCACGCGGGTGACGACTATCAGAGTGGTCATACCAGTTGTGGTGATAACTTAAATATTTTCTTACAGGGTCATGCATCCCTAGTAGGTTACATTTTCCTGAGTCCCAGAAGTGGTTGTAAGAGTAAGTACAGTATCCGGATTCTTTACTATCTAGAGAACCATCACCTTTTACTTGATCGGAGGCACTTCCTTCAGTACCATAGAAATAGTCATTATTGTGTACCCAGATATTGTAGTTTCCGTCTTGTACTTGAGTGCCATCATCACCAAATCCCATTATCCCAAGGTTTCTGACTTCCACATTTCCACACTTTACAATTTTAATCCCCCAGCCATATGCTGTTGCGTCATTTCCAACTCCTTCAATTGTCACCTCACATAATGTGGTAGAGTCAGTTTTCCCTTTAATTTGTAACAATGCGTCTGTTCCAGTTCCAACTCCAATTTGGGCATTCGTTACTTTTCCAATAATACGCACTGCTAGAGGTTGTGCTGAAGTTCCTGCTTTTTGGTAAGCACTTAATAGGGCATTTGCAATTCCGGTGTAAGTTGCAGATGAACCATCAGGTCTAGTTAATGTGTAGCTATTTGTTGCAGCTCCATTAGTTGCCGTAACATAGATGACCTTTGCATCTGATTTTAATGTTCCGTTTTCATTGTATGCTCCAGATGCCGTTCCCCAAAAAGAAGCAGAAGAATGCGCAAAACCGCTGCGGTCATGAGCTGATACGGTAATGCCACTAACAGTTGCAGATTCTCCACCACCAGTAACTGTGATGCTATAAGTTCCTGCTGCTAGTCCAAGAACATCGGCACGCCAATGTCCGGCACTGCTGTATTCACGAATAAGTTCTGAGTCAATTGCTTTATTTGTAAAACCACCACCAGTGTATGTGACAGTATAACTGCTGGCTCCTGAGACAGGAGTCCATTCAACATATGCTGTTTCTAACCAACCGCCGGATTTTGTAATGGTCAATGCAAATGCACTGGATGCAATTAGCCAAAAGAATAAGCTAAATAGGAAAGAGAATAAGATATTCTTTTTCATAGAGAAATTAGTTTAAGGTTATGTTTTGAAAAATAGTATTGATTTAATATTCATTGTTTTTAAACCACAAGGATATTTAATGCTATTTTCTTAATTTTTGTTTAATGCTGTAAAAGTATTGAAAAATGCAAAGCGTAAATGTTAAATGATTCGGATGGTAGTAAATCAGTCTGAAATTTAACATTTGTGTTTTTTGAAGTATGTTTTTGATTGTAAATCAGAAGATTGGGTCAGTGCTTGTGCTAGTCTATAGCTGTTCTGTTCTTGATGGCTTTCTAGCTCTTTTTTGATATGAGATTACTGTCTTTGTAACTCTTATTAACAAAAGGGGGGGAGCAAAAGGAGCAAACTATCTTGATAGCTTGCTCCTTTTTTGAAGAATTGAAAGTGTTATTTAATTTCTTCTTTTCCATCTGCGTATCTTGCAAAACGACCTTTATTGCGTGGAAAAACATTTCCGGGCATGTCCCATGGCCATCCTCCAAATAGTGTATGTTGATAATCTGTAATAGCTTGGTGAATTTCAGCTTCATTGTTCATTACAAATGGTCCATGCTGAACCACAGGTTCGTTTATGGGTTTGCCTTGTAGAACAAGACAATGAGTTTCCATCTCTCCATTCTTTAGTTCGACAGGTTCTTCTGGATTAAGTTCCATAGAATAGCCTGAAGTGAAGCTCTCACCGGCAATATTTAGAGTTCCTCCATGGTAGAAGTAGAGAGTCCTATTTATATCGCCAGAGGCTTTTGGTAAAGTCCATTCAGCACCGGCTTCCATATTGATAACCCAGATGCCAACTTCGTTTTCAGAATTTTCAGCCCAAGAATCAGGTGCTGGAGCAAGTGCATTCACATTGGCAATTTTTCCTGCAATAACGCGCACATCTGTTTTTTTGCCGTTTTTATCTTTTTCAGTAAAGATTGGAATATCCTCAGCCCACAACATCTTATAATGTGGTTCACACATTTTTTTGTCTTTTGGTAAATTAAGCCATACTTGAAAAAGCTCAGTTGTGTTTGGTTTATCTTTATTCAGTAGAGGAAACATTTCCGAGTGTTGTAAGCCACTTCCGGCAGTCATCCATTGAACATCGCCTTGTCCATATCTTCCTCCTGCACCATGAGAATCGGAGTGGTCGACAAAACCTTGCAAAACGATAGTTACTGTTTCAAAACCTCTATGTGGGTGCATTGGAAATCCGGGAACGATATCTCCATGATACATTTTCCAACCATCTATATCTGTAAAGTCCATGCCGATGTTTCGTCCCTCCAAAGTATGAACATCTGGTTCCATTTCATCATTTCCAGCAGGGAATTTATCTAAGTGGTGGGCACAAAACAAGAATGGATTTCTTGTTTCCCACAGAAAACCTAGCTGTCTTATGTTTGAAATAAATTTACTCATAATAGTTATGTTTTTCAGGGAAATTATTATTCAATATTATTTACTTATAAAGATAACAAAAAAGCCACTCAATTAGTTGAATGGCTTGTGGTTAATTGGGTTTGAAGTTTAATTCTTTTCAGTAGCGGCAATAATTGCAGCTCCACAACTGTCACTCCAAACATTGACAGCGGTTCTTAACATATCAAGAGGACGGTCAACTACAAGTATCAGCCCCAAAGCAGTGTCCGGTAACCCAATAGCTTTTAATATAATAACTATAGCAACAAGACTTGCCGAAGGAATTCCGGCCACGCCAATGGAAGTTAATAGTGCCACGACGACTATGGTTAGTTGCATCCCAAAACTAATATCCAGACCATAGGCTTGAGCAATAAACATTGCTGCAGCACATTCGTATAAGGCAGTGCCATCCATGTTAATGGTTGCTCCAAGAGGTAACACAAAGCTCGAAACTCTTTTTGGCACTCCTGCATTTGTAACGCCCTCAATAGTTTCCGGTAGTGTTGCTGATGAAGAACTTGTGGAGAATGCTGTAAGCAATGCTCTTGACATGGTTTTCATAAACACGAATGGGTTTACTTTTCCAACTCCATAAAGGATAAATGAAATCGAACCAAATACATGCAGTACTAACCCAATAATAACTATTAAAGCAAATTGTAATAAAGGGGTTATTGAGTCAAATCCGGTTTCACTAATAGTGAGTGCTACTAAGCCTAAAACTCCAAGTGGCGCAATACGCATTACCATGTGAGTGATGCCAAGCATAATGTCATAAACTCCATTCCAGAAGTTTAGTTGAACTGTTTTGTAGTTCTCACTCAATTTGCGGATAAAGAATCCAAAAACTAAGCTGAAAGTAATTAGTCCAAGCATTTCCCCTTCCATTGCTGCCTTAAAGATGTTTGGAGGAACCATGCGTAGGAATATTGAGAAAATTTCAATAGTTCCTTTGCCACTAATAGCTTGCATTTGACCATCGGATAGAGGGGCTAGTGCCAACAAATCTTTTGCCGGGGCACCATCAATAATTCCCGGTTTAAAAATGTTGATTAGTACAAGTCCGGTCAGTATGGCAATTAAGCTGGTGATTGCGTAATACAGGATTGTTTTTATACCCATACGAGCTAAGCCTTTTTCAGATTTGATATTTGAAACACCAGTGATGATGGCTGCAATAATCAATGGGACAACAATCATCTTTAATGCGTTTAGGAAAATATTTCCCATGAAATCAAAAACGCCGGTTAAGTCCATGATTCCGTCTGCGCCAAAGAATATTCCCAACGGAATGGAAAGACCTAATGCAATTAATATCTGCCAGTGTAAAGCTATCTTTTTCATGTTTGTGCTTGATTATCAGTTGTGATACAAATATATTATTTGTTGATAAAGAAAAGTCAAGGTCATCCAAATGTATGAATGACCTTGACAAAACAAAATATATTGAATAGAAATTAGTGACCGACGCTCGGCGCTTCTGTAACAGCATCCCCGATGATAACATTACTCATACAAATTGTTTCAGTGTTGCTTAAGCTAAGAGGAATTTTAGCTTCATTGATTCTGACATTTTTCAGATAGACATCTTTGATAGGTTTTTCAGGAAATCCTTGAACGATAATACCTCCTTGATTAGCTTTTTCGCAAGTGACATTTTCAATAAAGATGTTGCTTATATCTGTAATTAATCCGGCAGAACCCTCGTTGTGGTAATTGGAAGTGATATAGAAACAGTCTTCCACTTCTCCGAAGCTGACATTGTTAACATAAATGTTTCTGATAAAGCCCCCACGATCAGAGTTTGATTTGATATAAATTCCTCTTTTCAGGTAACCACCATAACTGCAATTTTCAACAAATACATTTTGTACTCCGGCAGACATTTCACTTCCCATGACAACTCCATGCAAGCCTTTGAACTTACAGTTGCGGATAATTATGTTTTCAGATGGGATAGCTGTTGTACGACCTTCAGTGTCTCGTCCGGCTTTGATTGCAATATTGTCATCTCCATTATCAAAATTGATATTCTCTATCAGGATGTTCTTTGAATATTCAGGATCGATGCCGTCATTGTTAATCAGTTTTGCAATAAAGTTAATAGCACGGAAAGTCGCATTCTCAGATTTAACTAAGTGGATGCACCAGAAAGGTGAATTTGTTACTGTAACATCTTCAACTAAAATGTTTTTGCATTCGAAAAACTGAATGAAATGAGGGCGCAAGTAATGGCCGTCACCAAAAATGCGTTCTTTAATTGGTGTTGAATTATGGTTGTACTCACGACTTAACATTTGTGATTCAAGCTGTGTTTTTTTCCAAGTTGCAAATGTTTTTTGAGCATTTCCGTCAATGGTTCCTTTTCCTATAATTGAGATATTTTCTTTCTGATAGGCGTAAATAAAAGGTGAGTAGTTGTATAAGAATGTTCCTTCCCAGCTAGTAAGTACAACAGGTAAATAGCTCTTTGGGTTGTCAGAGAATTTTAATCTAGCACCTGCTCTTAAATCAATGCAGATATTGCTTTCGAGATGCAAAGACCCATCAATAAAATACACTCCGGCAGGAACAACGATATGAACACCACCGTTTTTCTTAGCAAGTTTTATAGCTTTGATAAATGCTCTCCGGGAGTCTTTTGTAGAATCATTCTTTGCCCCCAAGTCCATAATGTTAACAGTGTATACAGGGATGCTAGGTGCTTTGATGTTTTTGAGAATACTATCTTTTTGGCTTTCTCTTTTAATATCATTGGTTCCTGCTGACACAGAAGAGCATAATAGGCTGAAAATTACCAGAATTGTTAAAAATGGATTTTTCATGTTTTATAGTGTTAGTATGTGATTCTGCGTGTAGTGTCAATAATGCTGCCTATGGTAACATTGCTAAAAATAATTTTCTCAGCAAAAAGTAAATTTAATCCCATTCTAGCATTTTTTATTCGAATGTTCTTAAACTTAATGTTTGTAACGGGTTTTTGAGGAAATCCATGAATGACAATTCCTGCCATGTTTGCCTTTTCACAAACGATATTTTCAAGATATATGTCGTGGATGTCTGATACAAATTCAGAACCTTCTCCCTTGTAAAAGCTGGAGATATTCATACATTCTTCTACTTCTCCAAAGTGAAGATTATTCATGTAAATGTCTTTGATATAGCCACCTCTATTTGGATTAGTTTTAATAAAAATTCCTCTTTCTAAATGTCCATTATATGTACAATCTTCAATAATTACTTTTTCTATACCGCCAGACATTTCACTACCTAAAGAGATTCCATTTTGTCCTGTAAGTTTACAGTCTTTTACAATTATATTTTTTGATGGGATATTCTCTTTTCTACCATCAGCATCTCTACCTGATTTGATGCAAATATTGTCATATCCATGTATGAAGGTAATTTTCTGCACTAAAACATTTTTTGCATACTCTAATACGATTCCGTCATTATTTCTGTGTGGGAGATCTAAAGTCAGATTCTGTATAATAACATTTTCTCCTTTCAGAATGTGTAAACCCCAGAACGAAGATTCTTTAA
Organism: Paludibacteraceae bacterium; assembly: GCA_963662245.2. Taxonomy (GTDB): domain Bacteria; phylum Bacteroidota; class Bacteroidia; order Bacteroidales; family Paludibacteraceae; genus JAFGVL01. Next base: position 420,958 of record CAXXVQ010000009.1, read on the forward strand.
TAGTTACACCATCAATAAAAATATTCTTACAGTTGAATAATTGTATTAATTGAGGTCTTAAAAAATATCCTTCTCCAAATATTCTTTCTTCAATGGGAACTTGGTCGTTATTCATCTTACGACTTCTAGTTTGAGATTCTTCTTGTTTTCCATACCAGTCTTTAAATGATCCGGAGTTGTTCCCATAAATTGTTCCATTCCCTTTGATAACAATGTTGTTGAGGTCATAACCATAAATATACGGAGAGTAGTTATATAAGAAAGTGCCTTCCCAGCTTGTTTTTACTACAGGTAAGTAATTGCTCGGAATATTACTGAATTTTATTACTGAACCATTTTGAAAATCTAAGCATACATTGCTTATCAAATGAATTGGCCCACCGATAAAGAATGTTCCTTCAGGAATAATAATTCTTGCTCCACCATGTTTTTCTGCATCAGCCATTGCTTCGTCAAATGCTTTTTTGCAGTTGTGAATTGAATCTCCAATAGCTCCAAAATCTTTTATGTTAATCGTGTAGTCAGATATTGTTGGAACTTGAATGTTTTGCAAGATTTCTTCTCTATCCATAGCTAATGTATGTGACCTATCCATGTTGTTACATGCATTGAATCCCATAAATAGTGTTATGAGTAGAAAATATCGTAGAACTATTTTAAGTAGAGTTTTCATTTTTGCTCAAGTTTTGATGTTTAGGAAGAGTAGAATTTCATTAGCGAGTAATGGCTCTTACAGTATCTATTATTGTTCCAATGCTAACATTGGTTAGTTTAATGTTTTCAGCATTAATAAAGTTGACATCCATTTTTGCACCTATTATTCTAATGTCTTTAAGACTGATGTTTCTAATTGGTTCTTCAGGGAATCCATGTATTGTAATGCCCGAGCGATTAGCTTTTTTGCATTCGATATTTTCAATATAAATATCATGAATATTTGAGACATTATCATGACCTTCTCCTTTAAAAAATGTAGAAATATTTATACATTCTTCTACTTGTCCGAATTTTAGGTTGTTTATGAAAATATTTTGGATGTAACCACCTCTATCAGGATTTGTTTTTATAAATACGCCTCGTTGAAGATGTCCATAATCAGAGCAGTTTTCTATTATTACATTTTCAATACCACTAGACATTTCACTTCCAAAAGCAATTCCATTTTCTCCTTTTAACTTGCAGTTTTTTACTAAAATGTTTTTTGAGGGATGTTCAAATTTTCGACCATCGGCATCTCTGCCAGATTTGATGGAGATATTATCATAAGCATCTTTAAAAATATTGTTTTGAACAAGTATGTTTTGAGAGTATTCCATAACAATACCGTCACTATTGAGGTTGTTTGAGTCAAAAGTGATGTTTTGTATGATAGCATTACTCGAGTTTAAAAGGTGAATACACCAAAAAGGAGAATCTGTAATTGTAATATCTTCGATTAAGATATTCTTGCAGTTGTAAAGTTGAATAAATTGTGGCCTAAGAAAATGTCCTTTACCAAAAATACGCTCTTCTTCAGGTGTGAAATTGTTATTCATTTCCCTGCTAAGTAATTGAGCTTTTAGCTCCTTTAAACTCCATTGTGCAAAAGTCTGCTTCGCATTTCCATCAATTATTCCTTTACCACGAATCGTGATGTTTTTTAAGTCGTAACCATAAATATATGGACTGTAATTATATAAAAATGTCCCTTCCCAACTTGTTTTTACAACAGGCAGGTAATTATCTGCAATGCAGCTGAATTTTAATCTAGCACCAGGTTCGAAGTCTAAACAAATATTGTCAACTAAATGTAGTGGTCCTCCAATAAAATAAGTTCCTTCTGGGATAATTATTCTTGCCCCGCCATGCTCTTTTGCGTTTTCTAAGGCTTTGTCAAATGCTTTTTTTGAATTGTGAGCAGCGTTTCCAATAGCTCCAAAATCAGTTACCCGAATTGTGTATGAAGGTATTTCCGGAGCTTGTATGTTTTCCAGAATTTCTGTTCTATGTACAGATAAATCATTTGACTTATCTGTATAGGTGCAACCCGTATTTATCAAAAGTATGATAATAAAAACAAGTTGATCAGTGTATATTCTGTGTGGGAAGTTTTTCATATGTTTTTGAGCAAGGGTATATTTTATATCAAAAATATAACTTTATTTTAGAATTAACATTTTAATTGATGTTTTCTGTTAAAAAACATTGTGCAATCTGTGATTTTGTGACATTCAGAATTATTAGGAAACAATATTTGTTAAATTACAAGCATGAAAAAATTAGTTGTGCTTACAGGTGCCGGAATGAGTGCCGAAAGCGGTATTAGTATATTTAGAGATAGTGGAGGCTTGTGGGAACAGTACAAAATTGAGGATGTATGTACTCCCGATGCCTGGATTAGAAATCCTCAGTTAGTTTTGGATTTTTATAATGCAAGAAGAGCTCAGTTAGAAAATGTTAAGCCTAATGCAGGGCATTCTGGTTTATCTGACTTGGAGCAGGACTTTGATGTGCATATAATTACTCAAAATGTGGATAATTTGCATGAAAGAGCTGGAAGTACAAAAGTGCTTCATTTGCACGGTGAGTTAACAAAGGCTTGTAATGAGAATAAATCTATAGTTAAGGAAATAGCTTATGAACCAATTAAAATGGGTGATAAAATTGGGAATACCCAAGCTCGTCCTTACATTGTTTGGTTTGGCGAAGATGTTCCTGCAATGGGTGAGGCCATTGATATTGTAGAGCAAGCAGATGCTTTTGTCGTAATTGGGACTTCGCTAAATGTATACCCTGCAGCTGGTTTGCTGAATTTTGTAAAGCAGGATGTTCCTATTTATTTAATCGATCCTCATGAAAATAATGCCCGTAGGGATGCTCATTTTATAAAAAACACAGCTGTAGACGGCGTAAAAGTGTTGAAAGATTTATTACAATATAAAAAATAGTGTAATCTTGTTGACCTTCTTATAAAGAATCACTGTTGTCCGATAAAAAGAATATTCTTAAAGAACTGGATGCTAATAATATTAATGATGCATACACCATCGCATCGATACAAAATATTTTCTATTAAAAATGAAAAGCTCGTCTTTCGTGAAGACGAGCTTTTTTTTGCAAAAGGGATATCTTAAATCAATGATTGTCCAATCAAGAAGGTCGCCGCTAATGATACGATGGCGTAAAGTTCCGGGAATACGGCAAGAATCATGGTTTTACCAAACACATCGTAACCCGAACCAATTCCGGCAATACCATTGGCACAAACTTGTCCTTGGCGGATGGCAGAAATCAAACCAGTCAATCCTAATGCAATTCCGGCTCCGAAAATAGCAGCAGCCTTGTACCAAGTAATGTCTGCCGTAAGGTGCGTTTGTAGCAAGAAGAATCCTAAGAATCCGTACAAACCTTGTGTGCCGGGAAGAGCACTTAATACCATGTAATTACCGAAAGCATCGGCATTCTTTTTCAGTGCGCCAATGGCCGCATTTCCTGTGATGGTTACCCCATAGGCACTTCCTACGCCAGCTAGTCCTACCATTAATCCAATTCCGATATACGCTAAAATAATTGGTTCCATAATTTTTATTTGTTTTTAGTTTATTCTATGAACGCGAATTGCGCAAATGACGCTAATTATTGCGAATATTTATTTTTGACATGATTGACATGATTAACAAGTTTTGATTCTGTATTATCCTGTCTTTTTATTGAACCCACTTCAGGGTTCTGGTTTTTATTGTTTTTTGTCCCCGAGTTGACACTCGGGGTTATTAATGTAATACTCCTTCGGAGTTTTTGCTTCTCACTTTTATACCCAAAGTTAAAACTTAGGGTTACAATATATGTCACTCCGATGAAGTTCTTTCTGAATCATATGCCCGAAGGGCTAAACTAATATTAACCGCGGGTGCAACCCGTGGTAGTTGACTGATTACTGAGTGAACCCTGAAGGGGTTCAATAATTTCTTTGCGTTAATTTGCGTGATTCGCGTTCCCTCTTTTTTATAGTACGGTACTCTGTACCTGAATTTTCTTTTGTTCTTATTCTACCAATAGTATGGTGCTCTGCACCTTGTTTGAGTTTTTTTATTTATTTATTGAGGTGCAGCGCACCGAGCTATTTGTAGCAAATGTTTCTAGGTCAAGTATTAAAGGTGCAGCGCACCGCTCTGATATTATTTCTCGCCTCTCTGCATTCTTAATTATTCACTCTTAATTCTTCATTTAAAGAATTTTCTTCTCTTCCACATAATTAGCAAACGGCTTATATTTTCGACCGCCACCTTCAAAGCCTGCGTTTTTATAAAACTCCACAAAGGTCAAACGCATAGGGTGTACAAATGCGCCGATGGCTGACATAAAGATATTTAGTCCGTGACCAAAAAGCAGGATTAGCAGCATTACCAATTGTGCTACCACTACCGGAAGTCCGCTCGAAATATTGATTGCCAAGTCGTTAAACACCAAGCCCATTACAGCACCCGAAATACTCAAGGCAAACAAGCGGATATACGACAGCACATCGCCCAGCAAGCCGGTAGCCATGTTGTAGCTGTCCCACAGTCCGGCACCGATATTTATTAGCGGATTACGCTTAATGTTATTCAGGATAAATACGAACAGCACCCCAATTCCACCAAAGATATAATACAGAATTTGTGCAAGGGCAGGAGAGATAACATGTGCCACCTCGGTAAGCACATACGATCCGCCCACACCTACCAGCAGACTCAACCAACCCCAGGTAGAAAGTGCTGCGGCGAAGCCATAGCGGATTCCTAAGCCGATGGCTTTTACCACCATGCCGAAAATAATTTGTACCACGCCAATTATCAATGAGGTGTAAAACAGCTTGTTACTATCCAGCATGTAGGCTTTCATTGTGTTAAGCCAAGGCATATCCACATCAAAGAGGTTAATGCCCATAAATGTGCCGCTCACAATGCCCATGAGCACTGTTGAGGCTCCAAGCCAAATAAGCAAGTTCATTATGGGTTTGATATAATCGGCTACTTTTTTTCTGAATATCAAGGCGGCCGCAATTACCAATAATCCGTAACCGGCATCGCCCAAGCAAATGCCGAAAAACAACAAGAAGAAAGGCGCAAAAAACGGAGTAAGGTCTATTTCGTGATAATTAGGCAAGTCGTAAAGCTCGCCAATAAACTCGTACAGTTTGCCAAAAGCGTTGTTTTTTAGTTTCACCGGAACACGCTCTTCGGCAGTAGGTTCGGCAGTTTCAAAGTACACGCTTTGTGTTTCCAAGAATGCATCTAGTTGAGCCTGCACATCTTGTGGACACCAACCTTCCAATAACATTACGCGACTCTCGGCAGCCGCTTCTGTGTTTAGCATTACCTTTTGCAGGTTAAGTTCCTGCATCAGTTGGTGGTATGCCTCGCGCAAGTTGTTGGTGTTTGCTTGTATATAATCTATGCGAGTTTGCTCGTTGGCGGTCAAAGCTGTTTCAGTAGCTTGCATTTCGCTTTGTAGCTGGCTCATACTTTTGGCAGAAAGTTGTACGCGCTCGGCTTCTATAGCCAGTTGCGCTTCGGTGCTTATCACTGCAAAATACAGCGTGCTGCCCACTTGGTTTACTTCCAAAAGTTGGTAGGTTTCGCTCCACGATTTTTGCAGCTCACGCAGCGGACATTTATACAAATGCACATACAAGCTGGCTTCATTCAGTTTGTGCATAGTTTCGGCATTCATATCGCCCCAAGGTTGTAGTTTTTCTACTTCCTTTTGTAAAGTCGCCAACTCGTGCTGCAGACTTTCTCGTTCGGCTTTGACAGCCTCGTAGCCGCTGATGATTTCCTCACCCGTTTTACCGCTTGCTTTTGCTGCTTCTCGCTTGTCTAGTTGCGCTTCAAACTCTTTTAGCAGCTTTTTATAGCGCATGCTTTTTTCCAGCAAGGCTTCATCCAAGCTCACACCCTGTTTCTCCACTACATGCAACAGGCCTAGCTCCCTTAGCTCTGTAAGGAAGTCGGCATATTCTTTATAATACACCAAGAAGGAATATTTTAGCATGGGGGTTTGCATGGGAGTTTGGTTTTTATTCACCCCTAAATCCCCTAAAGGGGACTATTGGATGAGTGTTGTAATATCAGTTTTTAGTTATTGACCTTCGAAGAAATCTTCATCAAGTTCTTTTATCTCATAAGTAGCTTTTATCTGTACACCAACATTATATGTATGCATTAGGTCTACTAATTTGCTACCATTTATTAAAATTATATTATGATGTGCATCATGTGCTTTTTTTATAGCTCCTTCATCAAATGTTGATGTTGTGACAAAGACTCCTTTGCTAGTATCGCCACTCATAGCTCCAATAAAGTTTCTAATGTCTTTTTCTCTCACTTTATTTTCACCATATCTTTTCGCTTGAATATAAATTTTATCTAACCCAAGTTTATCTTCATTTATAATTCCATCAATACCACCATCTCCAGTTTTGCTAGTTTCAATGAAATCTCCGTAACCCATCTTTTTTAATAAGATTAAAATGACTTTTTCAAAGTAAAATGGGTCTATGCTTTTTAATTTTTCTAATAGTTCTATTTTAGTTTGAGATTCAATTTCAGAAAAACCAGTATCAATTAAATCTTGAGGAGATTCATTTTTTATTTCTATATTATTAATTCTTTCTTTTGACTTTTCGTCTGTGTGGAAATTAAGATCATTCTCAATATCACTTAGTTTAAGTCTGCTTTTCTGAGATTTCCCTTTATCAGTTATTTGAACCATTCCTCTTTCTGGATATAAAATATATCCTCCTTTCTTTAGATAGGATTTTCCCCAAGCTATTCTATTTAAAATTAGAACATCCCCAGTTTTTGTTTTTTCTTCTAAAAGTTCTTTTGGTAAATTAGAATAATAACCATCGATAACTTTTTTAAGTAATTCTCTGTGATGAATAATTTTACCGTCACTAAGTACTTCTAATATTGGGTTAAAAGTTTCATGAAATTTGGGTATCTCTAGTTTTTGCATTGACTTATTATATTACAGAATTTCTTTTTCCTTTTTTGCTTTCACAATTTTCTGAGCCGATTTAAAGAGGTTTTCTTCGTTCTCCATAAAGCGTTTTATTTTACCCCTGTCTAATCCCGTTTTCTTATTGGGTGGGATTTGCTTCCCCGAAAGGGGACAGAGGGTTTTATTTAGTGAAAATATTTTCTTAATTTTTAAACTTATATAGCGTCAATCGTTTGTCTCCCGATTTGCTTAAGATGCCATTGTCAAAGGCATTCTTCAAGTCACGGCTTGCTGTTGCCGAGGAGATGTCTTTGTTTTGGCGCATATAATCTTGTCGAGAAAACTCTGTTGATTTTATGATGTCTTTAAAAATCTCAATCCTGTCATTATTTGTGATAACAGCTCTTTGTGTTTTTAGCAAATCTTCCAAGGCTGTATCAATAATTTCCAACATAAATTCAATAAACAAGTTCGATTCTCCTTGACTATCCGATTTTCCTAAAACAGCGTAATATTCTTGTTGTCGCTCCTTTACCAATGTTTCTATGGGCAAGAATTCAAAAACGGGAGAATATTCTTTCAGAATCATGGTTTGCCAAAGTCGTCCCATTCTGCCATTACCATCCACAAAGGGATGTATAAATTCAAACTCATAGTGAAACACACAACTTTTTATCAGTAGAATATCCGAATCGTCATTTAGATACTGAAACAAATCCTTTAACAAGGGATAAACCATTTCGCTGGGAGGCGCAATATGCGTAATATTATTCCCTTTAACGATGCCTACGCTAGTGCTTCTCAGTTTTCCAGCATTATCCACCAATTTGTTCATCAGTATTTTATGCGCTTCGCAAAGAGAATCAAGTTCGTAAGCCTTTAGTTTATCTAGCTTTGCGTAAACTTTAATGGCATTTTGTACCTCCAGTATGTCCTTTTGCGGTGCAACAACTCGCTTGTTGTTGATTAAATCGGTAATTTGTTCTACCGTTAGTGTATTGCCTTCTATTTCGAGTGAGGATTGAATCGTTCTAATCCGATTTCGTTTCCTTAATTCTGCCGGCGGTTTTGTTAGCCGAGCTGACTTTATTTCTCCAATCTTCTCTGATATTGAGCTGATTAAGTTTAATGTTTTACTCGTTATTTGATAAGGTGGTTTCATATTTCATTCTTTGATAGTATCATATGATACTATCAAAGATATGTTTTTTCTGTTTATAACTACAGATTTTCCTTTTCTTTCTTCGCTTTCACAATTTTTTGAGCCGATTTAAAGAGGTTTTCTTCGTCTTCCATGAAGCGTTTTATTTTTAAGATGGCTTCTTGGTAGCCGGGTATTTGCACTTTCTCAAATAGATTCACCTTTTGGGTGGTTTTCTTGCGGGCGTACTCTAGCAGTTCCAAGCGTTGTTGGCAAGTAGCTAGTTGCAATCCAATGCGAGCTTGGTTTTTTAGCAGCTCCAAGCCATCGGCAAGCCACACGGGAGAGCTAAACAGGCTAAAGCGTTTTTGCTCAAACAGCACATCTTCAAACAGCGGTACACGCACACCGGCAATTTTCTTTTCATTGAGCAGCACATCTTTTACGCACAGCAATTCCGGATCGTATTCTACCCATAGGGGCATCATCTTTTCCATCGCGGCTTGGCGTTGCTGCATCTTGCTTTCAAGCTCGCGCAGTTCGTCTTTTGCCTTTTTTACCTCCAAGCGCAAGGCACTTTCCTTGTTTTTGATGGTAGGCAACGCACGCACTCGCTGCTTGAGAGCTTTCTCAAGATTTTGCAAAGCGGTTTTATTGTATTGGAATGTTATTGCCATATTCTTTTTTCTTTTTGTCCTTAAGCCGGACGGCCTCATACTTTTTTACTACAGCTTAAAAAAGTATGCAAAAAACGCCGCCGCTGTGTCTGCAAACCTAAAAATTGTCTGCTCTACTCTAAAATCATCAAACTCCTCTCTTCGTTCGTCAAACAGCGATGATTTTTACGCTTCGTTTCGACAATTTTCTTCACGGTTTCCAGCCAAGGCGGATAGTTAGTTGTGAAACTTGTCATTATCTTTTTATTCGGCTAAAGCCCAGTTTTGTTTGTCTTTTAATCCGTTGACTAAAGTCAACGGCAATGAATAAGATTGCAATTTTATTGCCGTCGGTTTCAACCGACGGTTTATTGTTAGGTACATAATGGTGGACTTTAGTCCAAATTTTTTTGCGAAAATTCCCGTAATTTGCGTTCCCTCTTTAAGCCCCTTTAGGGGTTTGGGGTAGATATTTATCCACCATCACTTGTTTGATATTTAGCTCTTCTTCTTTGAAATATTTTGCAAATAGCTTCCAAGCTACATCTAGCATTTCGTCTGTGCCAAGGTTGACATCTATCGCCAACAGCTCTTTTGAGTAGTCTTTGGCAAAGTCGAGGCAACGCTCGTCATAATCAGTCAGGTCGAAACCGTTTTCCATTTTTGTTTTAGCATCGGCTGCAGCAGCAAATAGTCGTACGCCGGCATTCATCACCTGCGGATGGTCTTCGCGCGTTTTTTTGCCAATTACAAGCTGTTTTAAGCGCGAAAGCGAACGGAATGGGTCAACAATCACTTTGCCCACATCAGAGTCCTTACGAAGGAATAATTGCCCCTCGGTGATATATCCCGTATTATCAGGAATAGAGTGGGTGATATCGCCACCCGAAAGCGTTGTTACCGCAATAATGGTGATGGAACCTCCACTTGGAAACTGCACGGCTTTCTCGTAAATCTTCGCCAAATCCGAATACAAAGAGCCCGGCATGGAATCTTTCGACGGGATTTGATCCATACGGTTGGATACGATAGAAAGCGCATCGGCGTAGGAAGTCATATCGGTAAGCAGCACCAGCACTTTTTCGTTTTTGTCTATGGCAAAATATTCGGCAGCTGTCAAAGCCATATCCGGTACCAGCAAACGCTCTACGGCAGGATTTTCTGTAGTATTCACGAAAAACACAATGCGGTCGAGCACGCCGGCATTATCAAATACATTTTTAAAATACAGGTAATCATCGTTGGTTAGTCCCATACCACCAAGGATAATCTTATCTGTTTTTGCACGCAAAGCCACATTGGCCATCACTTGGTTATACGGTTGGTCGGGGTCGGCAAAGAAGGGGATTTTTTGCCCAGACACCAGCGTGTTATTTAGGTCGATGCCCGCAATTCCTGTTGCAATCAGCTCCGAAGGTTGCTTACGGCGCACCGGATTTACTGATGGTCCGCCAATTTCTCGCTCTTCGCCTTCGATGGTCGAACCACCGTCGATAGGATTTCCGTAAGCGTTGAAGATGCGTCCGCACAATTGGTCGCTCACTTTCAAGCTCGGTGCTTTGCCCAAGAAAACCACTTCGGCATTAGTTGGGATTCCTTCAGTTCCTTCAAACACTTGCAGGGTGATTTCATCGCCCATGATTTTCACCACCTGAGCCAGTTTTCCATTTACCAAAGCTAATTCTTCATTGCCAACATTATTTGCTTTGAGCGAACAAGTGGCCTTGGTAATGGCAGTGATTTGTGTGTATATTTTTTGAAATGCGTGTGTCATTGTTCTCTGTGTTTTTTGAACGCTAATTGCGCAAATAAGATGCAAATTATATTATTATTTCTACCCCCAACCCCCTAAAGGGGGCTTGCGTAATGCCCAAAGTCCCCTTTAGGGGATTTAGGGGTGGCTGTACTCTTACTCCGCTACCACCAAACTCGTCTCTATCTCTTTTTGATAAGCTAAGAATTTATCCGATTTAAACTCTTCGTAGTTCATTTGCTTGCAGGTGTTTACTATTTTCTTGAAATAATCGGCAACCTCCAAGAAGTCAGTGAAATCATATTCGGCTTTGCAAATTCCCATCACCAAATTAAGCATATATTCTTGACGCTCAATCGGACAAACGGCATCAATCTTATCAAAAGCATCTTGTTGTAAAATGGCAAAGTCGATCACTTCCGATTTCCAAAACGAGATGTGGTAACTCAAGGGCACTCCATCATCCCCCAAAATATTAATTTGGTCTTGCGCCTCTTTACCACGCAACAGCAAGGTTTTCATTTCGCTTACTTTCGTTGTCCATTCAGGCGAAATGCGTGTTGAGATATATTCTTCAAATTCAGGATATTCGATGTATTTCGAGTAACTGTCAATCGGATTGATGGCAGGATAGCGTTTACGGTCGGCACGAGCTTGCTCCAATGCGTAGAAGCAGCGAGCCGCTTTTTTCGTTCCTTCCGTTACCGGCTCTTTCAAGTTACCACCCGTAGGTGATACTGTTCCGATAAAGGTAATAGAACCGCTTTCGCCATTGTTTAGGTAAACGAATCCTGCACGACCATAGAAGTTCGAGATAATTGCTGATAAGTCCATCGGGAACGCATCCTGTCCCGGAAGCTCTTCCAAGCGGTTACTCATTTCACGCAATGCTTGTGCCCAACGCGAAGTTGAATCTGCCATCAATAATACGCGTAATCCCATGGCACGATAGTATTCCGCCATAGTCATCGCTGTGTACACTGAAGCTTCACGAGCAGCAACGGGCATGTTTGATGTGTTTGCTACGATAATGGTACGCTCCATTAGTTTTTTGCCTGTGCGAGGGTCTTCCAGTTCCGGGAACTCTACGAAGATTTCCACCACCTCGTTGGCACGCTCACCACAAGCTGCTATAATTACAATATCAGCTTCGGCTTGTTTGGAAATGGCATGTTGCAACACGGTTTTTCCGGTCCCGAAAGGCCCCGGAATAAATCCAGTTCCGCCTTCCACTATCGGGTTGGCTGTGTCGATAATGCGAACGCCGGTTTCTAAAAGTTTGAATGGACGCGGTTTGCTTGTATATGCTTTAATGGCTTTTTTTACCGGCCATTTTTGTATCATATTTACAGAAATATCTTCACCGGCTTCGTTGGTGAGTACGGCAATGGTATTGGTAATTTTATATTCGCCTTGTTTGGCAATGGATTTTACCGTGTAAGTGCCTTCAAAAGTAAATGGCACCATAATTTTATGCGGCTTGCCGTTTTCCGGTACTTCGCCTAGCCAACCGGCTGCCTGAACCTTATCTCCTTCTTTTGCCAGAGGAGTAAAAGCCCAAGCCTGTTCTTTATCTAACGCAAAATTATATTCGCCACGATTTAGGAATACGCCTTCCATAGCATCGAGGTCGTTTTGGAGGCCGTCGTATTTATGCATCAGCAGTCCCGGGCCGAGTGTTACTTCCAACATATGTCCTTGAAATTCTACTTCTGCACCAACTTTCAGTCCGCGAGTACTTTCAAAAACCTGCGTGTAAGCAATCTTCCCGTTTACTTTTATCACCTCCGCCATCAAACGCGTATCGTTGTCGATGATGTAGCAGATTTCGTTTTGTAAAACCGGACCTGATGCTTCCACAAGCACCAAATTGGCTATAATTCCTTTAACTATCCCTGTTGTCATATTTTGTTTTTCTGTCTTTTTTAGGAAAAAATATCTAAATTCTATTTTTATATCTTTAAGTTAGACGGCTCTTACTTTTTTGCTACAGCTCAAAAAAGTAAGCAAAAAAAGCCGCCGCTGCACCTAGAAATCTAAAAATTGTCTTCATTTCGCTAGAATCATCAAACTCCTCTTCTAGCTGAGGCGGAGTTCATTGTTTGCTTAACCTATTTTCAAAACTTGTTTATAAAGATTAGGGTCAAACCGACGGCAATGAAACTCTTTTTTATTTATCAAGAAACTGTAATTAGGCTATTAACTACCGTATCAAACTTCTCTTTGCCTTTTTCTTTTTGTAGTTCAATGCGCCGTTCAATGATTTGTAGTTTGAGCAAATAACTCAACAGTTTTTCTATGCTGAAATAATGAAAAAAGCTATGTTCTTCTAGCCAAGTCCATTTTAGAATTTCAATTTTCTGTTCGCGTTCGAGCAAATCTTCTTCATCTGCCAAAGCCATTAGTTGCGGTAATTCATCCAAAGTTCCGCTTAGGCCGTAATCGCGAGCATTTGAGCTGCGCAATGCTTGAGCTATTTCGTTATTGCCAATTACGGCAGATTTTATGTCCCAGTTATATTTGCGGCAGATTTGTGCTGCCAGTATATTGTGAAGGTTGAGGTTGAACTCAAACCAAGCTGCTAGAAATTCGTTTTTCGTGCCACGAGCGTGTTCGTAATATTCTCCCAAAAGTTGGTCTTCCCAACTCAATTCTGTGATTAAGGGTTTTTCTTCCCAATACGCTTGAGCTATTTTTTGATGATAAGCTAAAATGCGTTTGTCCTTTGGCTTATCCTGCTCGCTAAGTATTTGAATGATTTCTGTGAAATCGGCTTCAATAAGATTTCCCGAAAGACTAGTGGGTAATTGCTCTTTTTGTAGAGCTTTTATAAAATATTTGTTGTCTTCAGCTTGTAACAATAGCTTTAGAAGCTCTGAATCATGTTGACTCAAAGTTTCTCGTAATTCAGCAACAAAATCCTGGCTTCCAAGAGTCAGTTTATGACTTTCGAGCTGAATATCGGGCAAAGATGCTACAAGACAGTGATAACTCATGCTTATGCAAATAAGGTTTTGATTAATTGCGGACGCAAAAACTCTTTGAAGTAGGCAATTAGCTCTTCTTCTCCAAACACTAGTTTGTAAGCTTCGCCTTCGGGTTGAATCTCAAACTTAGTTTTGATGCCATTTACTTCTTCAATCATTACCTTTTTATCCAGTAATTCTTTAGCATTAGCGGTGAAGTATTTCTTTAGCTCTTCTGCTTCAGCTGTTTTGATAGTGAGTTTGTTGTTAGTTGCCCAAGATCTCACAAGCTCCACAATTATCTTTTGCATAAAATCCTTGTCCGAGGTAGCAGCTTTGACTGTTGATGAGCTTATTTCTCCGGTAAGGAAGTTGGTGATTTCTGTTTGCAATGCAGCTACAGCCTGTTTAGTGTAGAGCTGCAATTCAGCTTGCATATTGTTTTTTGTTTTGATGGCGTCTGCTTCAGCCTGTTTAGCAGTCTTCTCAGCTAGAGCGTTAGCATCAGCAATAATTTGCTTTGCTTTTTCATTTGCCTGGTCAATGATTGAATCGGCTTCTGATTGAGCTTTAACTACGCCATCTTGATATATTTTTTCGGTAAGTTCTTGAAGTGAAGTGCTCATAAATATTGAGTTTTTGTCTGTACACAAATATACTAAAAGAATGTATGGTGGTTTAATTTATTTAGGATTTCTGACTGCTCTTTTTGTCCGTTTCATAGAAATGAAAAAGCGGGATGTAAATACACCCCGCTTTTTTATGAATTGTGATTCTGATTATTTTAAACCTTCTGCACCACCTACAATATCCAAAATCTCTTTTGTAATTGCTTCTTGGCGGGCCTTGTTGTATTTGATTTTTAGCTCATTGATTAGTTCTTCTGCATTATCGGATGCAGTTTGCATTGCTGTCATACGAGCTCCATGTACTGCCGCAATTGAATCAAGTAGAGCACTGTACAGTCTTAAGTGCATTACTGTTGGAACTAGTTTGCCAATTAGAGCCTCTTTGTCAGGTTCTAAAATGTAATCTACAACTTTTAATTCTTTTGTGTCTGTAGCACTAGGAACCATTGGTAAATACATTTCGTATGTAATTTGTTGGTTCGCTGCATTTTTAAAGTGATTATATACTAACTCAACGCAATCAACTTCTTTCTTAAGAAACATATCCATCAACTCATTTGCAAGTTCTGCAATTACTCCATAATCCGGATTTGGAATTAATTCAAATGGATCATATTTGTATTGAGTTTTATACTTTCTTTTTTCGAAATATTCTTTTGTTTTTTTTCCAATAGGGTAATAAATAATGTCTTCAGCAGGTATGTGTGAGTATTTTTCTTGAACGACACTTTCTATTTTTTTAAAAACATTAGTATTGAATGCACCACAAAGACTTCCATTTCCTGCAATGGCAACAATAGCAACGCGTTTTACTTCTCGTTGTTTTGTTAATGGAATATCCAAACCAGATGAGTTTGAGATGAAATCTTCCAAAATCTTTGTAAGTTTCTCTTGGAATGGTAAGTAGTTAGTAATTCTATCTTGAGCACGGCGTAATTTTGCAGCCGAAACAAGTTTCATAGCACTAGTAATTTTTCTAGTGGATGTAACTGATACAATTCTACCTCTAACCTCTTTTAATGAAGCCATATATTAACTAATCATTAATATTAATAAATCAGAATAAAGTCAAGGTTTACCCTGTGGATTTCACAGGGTAAGTTCTTGTTTTATCTTTTATGATACTCAACTTCAATAAGCTGTTTAGCTTCTTTCGTTAAGGTTGTCATAATGTCTTCTGTGATTACCCCAGTTTTAAGGATATCAAGTACATCTGCTTGATGTTTCATTTCCAACATTTCAAGGAAAAGCTTTTCGAAGTTTCTAACTTCTAATAAAGGAACATTTGCCAATAAGCCTTTTGTTCCTAAGTAAATCATTACGATTTGCTTTTCTACTGGTACTGGTGAATATTGTCCTTGTTTTAGGATTTCAACATTCTTAGCACCCTTATCAAGTACAGCTTTTGTTACTGGGTCAAGGTCTGAACCGAATTTAGAGAAAGCCTCTAATTCGCGGAACTGAGCTTGGTCAAGTTTTAATGTACCGGCTACTTTCTTCATCGCTTTACTTTGAGCGTTACCACCCACACGCGATACAGAAATACCAACATTGATTGCAGGACGAATACCTGAGTTGAATAAGTCTGAATCCAAGAAAATCTGACCATCTGTAATCGAAATCACATTGGTTGGGATATATGCTGATACATCACCTGCTTGTGTTTCAATGATTGGAAGTGCAGTTAATGAACCTCCACCTTTAACCATTGGTTTTAATACATCTGGTAAATCATTCATTTGTTTTGCTACCTCATTAGATTTGATGATTTTAGCAGAACGCTCTAATAAGCGTGAGTGAAGATAGAAGATATCTCCAGGATATGCTTCACGACCCGGTGGGCGACGAAGAATTAAAGATACTTCACGATAAGCTACCGCTTGTTTTGATAAATCATCGTATACAACAAGTGCATGACGACCAGTATCTCGGAAGAATTCACCAATTGCAGCACCTGTATAAGGAGCATAGAACTGCATTGCTGCAGGATCAGAAGCTGAAGATGCAACAATTGTAGTATATTCTAGAGCTCCATGTTTTTCTAAAGTATTTACCAAGTTGGCAATAGTTGATCCTTTTTGTCCGATACCAACATAGATACAGTAAACAGGTTCACCGCGTAAAAAGGCTTCGCGTTGGTTGATAATAGTGTCAATAGCAATTGCAGTTTTACCAGTTTGGCGGTCACCAATAATTAACTCGCGCTGACCACGACCAATTGGAATTTGAGCATCAATCGCTTTAATACCCGTTTGTAAAGGTTCGTTAACAGGTTGACGATAAATAACACCCGGAGCTTTACGCTCAAGAGGCATTTCGTATAAGTCACCTTGAATAGGTCCTTTGCCGTCAATAGGATTTCCTAATGTGTCAACAACACGACCCAGTAAGCCTTCCCCTACTTTTACGGATGCAATACGCCCTGTTCTTTTTACAGAGTATCCTTCTTTAATTTTATCTGTAGACCCAAATAATACAGCACCTACATTATCTTCTTCCAAGTTAAGCACAACACCCATCATTCCGTTTTGGAATTCAATAAGTTCATTTGCTTGAACATTATCTAGTCCATAAATGCGGGCTACACCATCGCTCACTTGTAATACCTTGCCGACTTCTTCCAGTTTCAAGCTATCTTCTAGGCCTGCTAACTGTTGTTTAAGAATGTCAAAAACTTCACTTGGTTTGATATCGGACATAGTGATTTTATGTTTTTGTTTATATTAAATTTCTTTTAAATGCGTCTCCTAATCAGCTATTAGGCTTCTCTTAATAGACTCTAATTTAGTTCTCAAGCTGGTGTCAAATCGATAATTATTGACTTCCATGATAAAACCACCAATTATATTTTTGTCTATTTCAGTGTGAAGCTCAAGATGTTGACGATATTTTATAGTAATAAATCTTTTTATCTTATTGATAGTCTCTTCTGGTAGTTCTACCGTTGAAATAATGTTGCCAAGAACAATTTTTTCTTCTTTACGATAGATTTTAAGAAAGGACATAGCCATAAAAAGCATGTACTCTTCTCGTCCCTTTCTAACTACAAACTCAATAAAAGTCTTAACAAGAGGGTTAATTTCTTTTCCACCACCACATGCAGTTTCTAAAAGAATAATTTTATTCTCCTGGCTATACATTGGGTTTGATAATGCATCTGTTAAGTTGGGAACACAGATAAATGCTTGTGAAAGAACTTTCATTTGTTCGTACACTTTATCTTGTTCCTTTTTTTCAACAGCCAAAGCATATAGTGCGCTTGCGTAGCGGATTGATATTTTCCCTAAGTTCATGCTTTATTACTTTTAGTTAAGAGATTTTACACCGTCAAGAATTTTGTTGACTAATTCTAATTGAGATTCGTCAGATTCTAGATTCTTGCGTAATACTTTTGTTGCAACACCAACTGAAATGATAGCAACTTGGTTTTTAATGTCTTTCAAAGCTTGTTCTTTTTCACCTTTAATAGTGATTCGAGCTTCTTCAATTATCTTAGCAGCTTCAGCTTTTGCTTGATTTTTTGCTTCTTCGATAAGTTTTTCTTTTAGCGCATGTACTTCTTTAAGGATATTGTTTTGCTCTTCACGAGCAGCTGCAATAATTGCATCTCTTTCTCCTTTAATGCGCTCAAATCTGTCGTTGGCTTCATTTGCAATGCGAATGGCATTTGCAATGTGCTGTTCACGCTTAGCTATGGCTTGCGTAATTGCAGGCCAAGCAAATTTTCCTAAGATAGCTAGTACCGAAAGGAAAACAATCAGCATCCATATTAAGAGGCCTGTTTCGGGATTAAATAGTTCCATAGTGTACTGTTTATTTTATTCAAGCACAAAATCGCTAAGTGTAAAGTTTTGTTTTTACACCTAGCAATAGTTTATTTTCTTACATTACGATTGCAAGCACGGCAATGATAATTGCAAATAGAGATACACCTTCAACTAAGGCTGCAGCAATAATCATATTAGTTCTAATATCATTAACTGCTTCAGGTTGACGGGCGATACCTTCTACTGCTGAACCACCAATGCGTCCAATACCAATACCAGCACCAATAGCTGCTAGACCTGCACCAAGTGCTGCACCAAATTTTGCGAATGCTGCGAAACTAGCACCAGCGGCTGCAGCTTGAAGAATAATTGCTGTTAACATAATTGTAGTTTTTAAAATGTTAATTAAAAATTTATTTTATTAGTTTGAATTTGTTGTCTATTTTATTTTTAATGGTGTTCTCCATGTGGTTCTACTCTTGATAAACCTATAAATACAGCTGAAAGAAGTGTAAATACATAAGCTTGAATAAAGATTACTAATAATTCAAGAATATTCATTGCAACTGCAAATATTACTGAGAAAACGCCTACCCCTGTACCTACATATGGACTAACACTTCCAAAAATAAAGATCAGTGCCATAAATACCATTGCAATCATGTGTCCTGCCAGCATATTTGCAAAAAGACGAATCATTAAGGCTACTGGTTTTGTTAGAATTCCCATAAACTCAAGCATAGGCATAAGTGGAATAGGTAATTTTAACCAGCTAGGAACCCCTGGTACTAAGAATATTTCTCTCCAGTACTCTTTTGTTGCAAATACATTTACTGCGACAAATGTACAAACTGCTAAAACTAATGTAATGGCAATGTTGCCAGTAACATTTGCTCCTCCCGGAAAAAAAGGAATAATGCCTAGTAGGTTATTTAGGAAGATGAAGAAGAATACCGTAAGTAGATATGGCGTATAGCGTTCATACCCTTTTCCAATACATGGTTTAATAACTTCATCTAGAATAAATAATACTAGCACCTCCATTACTGCTCTAAAGCCACCAGGAGCCTTTAAAGGTTCTTGCTTGTATACTTTCGACATGCTAAGGAATATCCAGCATAATATGATTGCAGAAATAAGTAATGATGCAACATTCTTAGTTATTGAGATATCAAATGGGCGAACTTCTTCACCATCAACAATCTCAACAACTTTATCTAAATATTTTTCTGATTTCGATATTTTGAATCCTTCATAGCTAGCATGTCCGTGTTCAAACTTTGAAGATGAAAATATGTGCCAATCACCATTGTTGCCTTTTAAAATAACAAGAAGTGGAATCGAAATCTCATGTTCGCCAATAGAAGTAACATGCCAACTGTATCCATCTCTAATATGTCCAAAAATGAAGCTGCCCGGATCAAACTTTTCTTCTTTTGCTGATTCTTCATGTTCCTCATGAATAGGTTCATTTGCAAAAGTTGCTTGTGAAAGCATGAATAGTAGCAAAAAGATGAACTGTAGGCTTTTATTTATTCTTTTGCTCATATTGTTATTCTTTTTTCTTGTTGATTGATGAAAGTACCCATGTTTCAAATAACAGGTATGCTAAAAACGCAATGAAATAAGCTGCTAAAAACGCTTTGCTATTTTCTTTTATTAAAAAGATATATGCCAAAATGATTACTAATGATAGTAGTATTTTAAGCATTTTTGCGCCCATGACTGCTGATACTGAGATGTTTTTATTCTTAAAAATCAGCGTAAATACAATTGCTCCAAATATTGCGAAGAAAATAGGAATTGCCGGTAATAATGTAAAACTAAATGAAGGTAATACAGTTAGTATTAGGATTTCCTCTATTCCAAGAATAATTGCCATTAAGGCTGTCAGCTTTATTATGTATTTTGTCATTGAATTTCCGGATGATATATTTTCTCAACACAAATAGAGATAATGTTGTCTTTTATTTCTGCAAAACCACCTTCAATATGAAACTTGTGGTTCTCTCCTTGTACAGATTTAAAATACACTTCTCCTTTAGCTAGAGTTGTAATTAATGAGGCATGTTTTTTCCATACGGTAAACTGCCCTTTTGTTCCCGGGATAGTCACAGATTCTACTTCGCCGTCAAACAAAGTCTTTTCAGGAGTTAATAATAAAAGTTCCATCAAGTTAATAATTTTTCAGGTCTTTCTTAATTCTATTTTTGTGTTTTATAGCAAAATTGAAACTAGTGTTTTATTTTGCTTCATTCAGCATTTTTTTGCCTTTTTCTATTGCTTCATCAATAGTTCCAACAAGGTTAAATGCTGCTTCAGGATATTCATCTACTTCACCATCCATAATCATGTTAAATCCACGAATAGTTTCTTCAATTGGGACGAATGCTCCCGGAATACCTGTAAACTGTTCTGCAACAAAGAATGGTTGAGATAAGAAGCGTTGAACACGACGAGCGCGTGATACTGTTAACTTATCGTCATCACTTAATTCTTCCATACCAAGAATGGCAATGATATCTTGTAATTCTTTATAGCGTTGCAATAACTCTTTAATTCTTTGAGCTGTTGTATAGTGATCATCTCCAATGATATTTGGATCAAGAATTCTTGATGTAGATTCAAGTGGGTCTACTGCTGGATAAATACCTAACTCTGCAATTTTACGACTTAATACTGTAGTGGCATCCAAGTGGGCAAAAGTTGTTGCCGGAGCCGGGTCAGTTAAGTCATCTGCAGGAACATATACTGCTTGTACTGATGTGATAGAACCGTTTTTAGTAGAAGTAATGCGCTCTTGCATAAGCCCCATTTCTGTAGCTAATGTAGGTTGATATCCTACTGCAGATGGCATACGACCAAGAAGAGCTGATACCTCAGAACCTGCTTGTGTAAAACGGAAAATGTTATCGATAAAGAATAAGATATCTTTACCTCCTCCTTCACCGCCAGCATCACGGAATGATTCCGCAATAGTTAGTCCTGAAAGTGCAACAGAAGCACGAGCTCCCGGTGGTTCATTCATCTGACCAAATACTAATGTCGCTTGAGATTTCTCAAGTTCCTTATAATCAATCTTTGATAAATCCCATTCTCCTTTTTCAAGGCTTTCTTTAAATGCATCTCCATAACGGATTACACCTGTTTCAATCATCTCACGAAGTAAGTCGTTACCTTCACGAGTACGCTCTCCAACACCGGCAAATACGGAATATCCATTATAGTTCTTTGCAATGTTATTGATTAACTCCATGATAAGGACCGTTTTTCCAACACCGGCACCCCCAAATAAACCAATTTTACCTCCCTTTACATATGGCTCAAGTAAGTCAATTACTTTAATGCCTGTGAAAAGGATTTCTTGGCTAGTTGATAAATCTTCATATTTAGGCGGTTCGCGGTGAATAGGATATCCTCCGGTTTTATCTAATTCTGCCATCCCATCAATAGGAGCCCCAATTACATTCATTGAACGCCCTTTAATTTGATCTCCCGCAGGCATTGTGATAGGAGCTCCTAGAGCTTTTACTTTCATGCCACGCACTAAGCCATCGGTTGCGTCCATTGCAATTGTTCTAACTGTGTCTTCCCCAATGTGTTGTTGACATTCAATAATAAGAGGTGCTGCATTTTCACGCACTATTTCTAGAGCATCATGTATTTTAGGCATCTCTGTACATCCTTTAGGGAATGCTACATCCACTACAGGACCAATAACTTGAACGATATGACCAATTGTTTCTGTCATAAGAAATATGTTTAATTTTTTGTAATTTTACTTTCGTTACTTATTTTTCCGTTTCAAAAAATAAAAAGACCCTTCAAAATTAGCGATATTTTCGACTTTCCAAATAAATTTGCAAAAAAAGTTATTATTTTAACAATTACGATTTGTTTCTAAAAAGCCTGATTTTATTATAGATTAAAACTTTAGCTATATTTTATTGTAACAATTTTTAATACAGATTAATATAAGATGACTAAAATAGGTTTATTATCAGACTCTCATGGGTGTTTTGACCCCAAATTGTACGACTATTTCAAAGATTGCGATGAGATATGGCATGCCGGGGATATTGGTTCCGTAGAGGTGGCTGATAAACTTCAGGCGTTTAAACCGTTAAAAGCAGTGATTGGAAATATCGATGGGCATGTGCTTAGATCAATGTTCCCCGTTCACAATCGCTTTATGTGTGAGGAAGTTGATGTGTGGATAACTCATATTGGAGGTTATCCCGGGAAATATGCGAGAGAGATTATAAATGAAATAACACAGAATCCTCCAAAATTGTTCATTGCAGGGCATTCTCATATACTTAAGGTTCAGTTTGACAATAAATTAAATTTATTGCACATGAATCCTGGTGCAGAAGGGAAATATGGATTTCATAAAGTAAGAACTGTGTTGCGGTTTGCGATAGATGGAGCTGAGATTAAAGATCTTGAGGTAATTGAAATAGCATAAAAAGGCTCGCAAAATTTCTTGCGAGCCTTTTTTGTATGTAATCATTCCGTTTTAGAACTTGTAAATGCAAGAGAATAATGCTCTAGTATTTGCTACTTCTTTAGAATCTTTCACAGTGCCATCAGTGTCCGGAGTACCATATGCTGCTGCTGTGTATTCAAGTTCCACTGCTAAGTCTAATTTACCTGCAATAAATGTTACTCTAGGAGCTATTCTATATGCATAATCAATATTGCTGCTTCTAGCGTATGTTGCACCTTTGATATCATCTTCTGCACCTAGATTTTCAGTATAACCTGCAAATAGTCCGTATTGTACTTTTTTACCCTTAGTGTTCATGTCAATCCATGCAGCTGCGGTTTGAAGGTTTGTGTATTCTACTGCACCTGTTGTTGGGTCAGCTACAGTTTTCTCTGCATAACCACCAATCATAGTAAGGTCAGTTGCATTTTGAGCATACACACCTTCCATTTTTACAGTAAACTTTTTGCCGTCAAGTTTTGCGTATGCAATAGCTGAAAGGCTATTGATTCTTTCGTCACTTGCATATTTAGCATCTGCTACTGTTGTGCTTGTTCTTGGCACTAATGATTTATAGTCAACTCCTGCTCCAAACACATGATTTGTAGAATCTGGGTTGTATTGAAGCTGAGCATGAAGTTCTGGAATTGCTGAGTTGCGAAGGTATGTTGAACTTGCTCCACTAGGACCTGTGCTTGTAAAATCTCTTTGTGTAGCGGCAACTAAAATTGCTTTTACATCACCCATTTTTTGGCTTAATCTTATTTGCGGATTGCGAGAAAATGGTTGGAATGGAGCTCCAGTGTTAAAAGAAATCACTCCTGGAAAACATTCTGCAACGAACATTGGACTCCATGTTTGTCCCATTAATAATTCGGTTTTAGTCCAGCTAAGTTTAGTAAAGGCATGACGCAAACGGAACCCGTTTTCATCATTTGCGTTTCCAAAGAAATCTGCTTCTAAAACTCCAGAGGTTTTTGCCCCAAAGGCATCTGGCCCTGTGATTTTACCTGTTAAGCGAGATTGAATAGATAAGAAGTTTGTGCTTGGGTGAGCATTAATGTCATCGCCATTTGCATCTTTGCTTTCAGCACTTGGGTAAAGTAAAAAGTGTCCTTCACGAGAATTTGTTGTTTCATGAGTGTCATAGAAAAAGTCTGTTTTTACAAAACCTGAGAATTTAATGCCAAAATTTGATGATTCTTGAGCATTAGCAAGTATGCTTAGGCCTAAGAATGATAGTAAGAATAGTTTTTTCATGATTATATGTTTTATATGTTACCGAGCAAAGATATTAATTTATTAATCAGAGTAAAGTAAAAAAGTTATTAGATTTTAAGATTTGCATTGTGAATGCTATCTTGAATAGTTCATAGTGTATAATCTTTTATTATTTTTGCGCCCGAATAATCAATTAATAATTAAAAAAATGTCGCAAAACGAAACGAAATTTACGGAAATTACAGCTAATCCTGCTCCATTAGGTTTGGCTGGTTTTGGAATGACAACAATCTTGTTGAACATTCACAATGCAGGTATTCTTCCTTTAACAACAGTAATCGTAGCAATGGGAGTATTTTACGGAGGTATTGCTCAAATTATTGCTGGAATTATGGAGTGGAAGAAAAATAATACATTTGGAACTATAGCCTTTATTAGCTACGGGTTCTTCTGGATTTCATTAGTTGCTATTTGGTATTTACCGGAAATAGGTCCGGTTAAGGCTGCTTCTTCAGAAGCTGTTGCTGTATATTTAGCAATTTGGGGGATTTTCTCAGCTTTCTTGTTTGTTGGAACATTAAAGGGAAATAAAGGTTTGCAGGTTGTATTTGGATCATTGGTGCTTCTTTTTGCTCTATTAGTACTTGGAAAGTCAACTGGTAGTGAGACAATTGAAAATATCGCTGGTATTGAAGGAATCTTCTGTGGTGGTTCTGCTTTGTATTTAGCTATGGCTGGTGTGCTTAATGAAAAATATGGTCGTACTATTCTTCCAGAATAATATGATTTAAATATTAACCAAAAAAGGCTGCTCATTTGAGCAGTCATGGTCGGAAGAAATTCCGACCATTTTTTTGTTTATAAAAATGTGTTTAATTAATTGAATATCAATGAATTAATCTGCATATTCAATATATTTTCACTATCTTTGTGTCTGATAATCAAATAGTTATGTCAGTATTTAAAGATCACAAAGTAACCGCATCAGAGATACTTAATGTAATCCCTGAAGCATTATTAAGTCATTTGTCAGAAACCACTAAGGTTGACCATTATTCAAAAGTATTACATGGTAAAAAGATGTTTTATCTTTTACTCTATGGGCTTTTAAATAATGAGAGGCTAAGTCAAAGAAGTCTAGAAGACACATTTAACGATTCTGTTTTTAAACTTCTGTTCAATCTTGATCAAGAAGATAAAGTTCGACGAAGCTCTATTTCAGAGAGACTCTCAAAGATTGATTCTAATTACTTTAAAGAAATTTATCAATGCATTTATACTCAGTTCTCAGATTTATATAGCTCAACTGAAAGAGACAAGTATAATCTAATACGAGTTGACAGCTCTATGGTTTATGATTTGTCGGGTAAACTCATTGAAGGTTTAAATCATAATTCATGTGGAAAGAAAGCTGTTAAGTACAGTCTTGCTTTTGATGGATTATTTCCTTGTGAAGCGCAAGTGTTTACTGAACAAAGCCATTGCAGCGAAGATGTTGCATTACCTAAAGTGGTTTTCTCTCATATAAAGCAGCAAGTAGGTCACACCAATTTATATGTGATAGATAGAGGACTGCAATCCTCTAGAACCATGAAAGACTTTTCTAAGCAAGAAATAAGCTTTGTGGCCAGATTAAAAGAAAACCGAAAATACGAAGAACTAGAATCATTAATTAATGATAATACCTCGTTGGATTTAGGCGAATTAACGCTACTCAAGGACAGTAAAGTGTTTCTGTATACTGGAGTGAAAATTAATAATACAAAAGGTAATACTCACTATCGCGAAGAACTCCTTGATCAGCCTTTTCGGCTAATCATAGGGCAAAGAAAAGATGATTCTCAAAAACAATTTTGGTTTATCTCTAATGATTTTAAACTAACTCCACAAGAAATTGCAGATGCTTATAGACAAAGATGGGACATTGAAGTTTTTTTCCGTTTTATAAAGCAAGAACTTAGTGTCAGCCATTTAGTCTCGTTAAATAAGAATGGAATTGAAGTGATTTTATACATGACCTTAATTGTTGCAATGCTTATTCTTATCTACAAGAAAATAAACAACATAAGTTACACTACGGCAAAAAGAAGACTGTCCATGGAAATTAGAAATCTTGGAATGGCAATGATAGTTCAACAATGCGGAGGAGACCCAAACTTAATGTTTAAAACATAAAAAAAGTCGGAAGATAAAATCTTCCGACCATGACTGCTCATTTGAGCAGCCTTTTTTTATAAGTGTTGTTGGATTTTCTTTAAGATTTCTTCCATTTCTTCTTTAGAGAAACTTTTTTTTGGGTTAGAGAAAGATAAATCTGATTCCTTTAATAATGGTACAAGATGTATGTGTGCGTGTGGAACTTCCATTCCTAGTACCGCAACTCCTATTCGTTTGCATGGGATAGCTTGTTTTATTGCTAAAGCAACTTTTTTAGCAAACAGTTGTAATCCAATATATACTTCGTCGTCTATATCGAAGATATAATCAATCTCTTGCTTAGGGATAACTAGTGTGTGTCCAGCATTAAGCGGATTGATATCTAAAAAAGCAAAGTATTTATCATCCTCTGCAACTTTATAACAAGGGATTTCTCCGTTGATGATTCTTGTGAAGATACTTGGCATAGCTTTTTATATAGAAATATCTATAATTTCAAATTCCATTTTCCCATTTGGAGCTGTAACTTCTGCAATATCACCTACTTTCTTGCCAAGCAGTCCTTTTGCTATTGGAGTGGTAATTGAAAGTTTCTTTTCCTTTAGGTTTGCTTCACTTTCTGAAACAATCATGTATGTCATTTCTTGTTTCGTTTTAGTGTTGCGGATTTTTACTTTGGTAAGTATTTGAACTGAGTCAGTGTTCAATTTGCTTTCGTCAATAAGTCTAGCGTTTGCGATTGTTGTTTTTAATTGAGAAATTTTCATCTCAAGAAGACCTTGCGCTTCTTTAGCTGCATCGTATTCTGCATTTTCTGAAAGGTCTCCTTTGTCGCGCGCTTCTGCTATTTGTCTTGAAATTTCTGGTCTTTCAACCCCTTCCAGACGGTTTAGCTCATCCATTAACTTTTTATACCCTTCTTCGGTCAAATAAACTGCTGCCATATCAAATTGTGTTTTTCTAAAATTTGGTTCTTACATAAAACAAAAGAATTCCAGCCTAGGCTGGAACTCCTTAACTTGTGAATGTTAATGCAAATATATATAATTTTTATTTCTTAAAAAGAAATCTTTTCTGCTTTATAGCAGGTGTTATTTGCTATAGGTTCTTTTTGTTTATTATTTCGCTGTAAATTAATGCTTTTCGTACTTGTTTTCTACTTTTAAAAGTATAGGCAGGGGTGTTTCTATATGTTTTATTTTGTGCTGAAACAATGATAGGTCTTTCTGCCTCTTTATTTTCTTCTTTAATGTCAGATTGTTTGATGTAGTACTGTTCCTCGTCGTCCAATATTATTTCCTGGCTTTCCTGATTAGGGTTAGGTGATTTTGGCTCAATGTCAGAAAAGGGTTCTTCAGTTTGAGTTAACTCACGCATAATCTCTTCCCAAGGGTTTTTGGGAGGAGTGTATTCTTTTGATTCAGTTGCTTGGGCTTTTTTCGCTTTTCGTACTATGCTTGATATAATTACAATAGCGATTATTCCAAAATATATTAAGTCTCCTGCATCCATAATTTACTTGCTTTCCATAATTAAGGAATGTTGTTTGAGTTTGTTTAATTTTGATTCAACTACTAGAGGGTCAATGCTCTGGTTTAACCAAAATAGTGCCTTTTCAATATCATTAAATACCTCGATTTCGATAGGCTGATCTCTGTTTATTTTTTTATAAATAAAAGAGTAAGCGTGTTGGCTTGGTGTTGAATATAGCACTGCTGATCGTCTTTTGCCAAGTATGTTGCCGCTTTCTATCGTAAAACTAAAATAGTCCTCAATCTCCTGAGTGGTCCCGTCAAAGCTTAAGCTTCTTACATCTGATAATACATTCATTTCCGGAGTGAAATCTTTGTTTTCAACTTCGCCGGCTTTGTACTGTTTCATGAAATCGAGGGTCATTGTTCCTCTGAATGATTCAATAATTAGTTTTTCTTCTTTTAAGATTTCATAATTAAAGAAAAGTTTTTTTGATATTGCTTCCATAAATAATCTAGCTTTAATTAAACTTAAGGATTATTTATAGGTTGGTAATTGCACGAATATCAAAGATATAAATAAAAGTTAACAATATTAACATTTAAAAAAGTTTATTTGCCTTGAAATATTTGTGGCTCCTCTTTTAGTTTTTGTAATTCTAATTCAACTCTTACTGTATCAGTGCTTCCTTCTAGCCATTCTAAGGCTGTTTTTAAGTCGAAGAAAATTTCAACATCTAGATTGTGCTCTTCGCAAAGGTTTGCGTATAGTTGCCCATAAACTTGTTGATTAGCATTGCTGACAAGAAGGGCTGATTTTTTATTTATTTCGACAACACCACCTTTAGCAGAGAACTGGACGAATTCATTTATATGGCTAGTTAGTCCCGTTACAGTTAATTCTCGTATGTCGCTAAGGGTATTACATTCAAGAGTAAATATTGGGTCTTTCGCTATTGATGTGGAACAATGAGTGTAGTTTCCTAAGGTCATGTCTCCGCCAAAGTATTCTAGAATGAGATTGAGGTCTGGGAAATGGTTTTTGTTGAATAATAGTTTGCTCATAAGGTATTTAGATTAAAACAAACTCATTTGTCCTTTGTCGTCATTGTTGTCTTTCTTAGCTTCTTTTTTATTTACTTTGAGAGTTTTCTTAATAGCTTTTTCATTTGGGGCTATCTCTGTTTTTTGAGGAAGAGCCTCATTTTTCTCTTCTTTCAAATCAGAAATTGGCTTGCTGTTGTCTAATTCCTTTTTTTGTGTAGTTTGTTTCTCGTCTTGTGGTTCTGTCTTTTCGATAGTGATAACTTCAGGTTTATATTTATTTTCTGCAATTACCTTTGTGAGAATCTCTTCTTCTTGTTCAGTTTTTTTTGCTATTTGAGTTGAGGTTTTTGTGATTTTTTTTGCTTCATCATTTACCTCATTAATTTCTTCTGTAGGAACTTCTTCTTTTGGCTCTGGGAATTTTAGGGGTTCAAGTTCAATAATGTTTTTAACCTCATATGTGCTAATGCGTTTCCCTTTAGCTTTGTAACTTTTTACGCCAATAAATTCTTCTACATCAATCTCTGTTGATTCTCGGTGTGCATCTTTTCCTCCAAATTCGATTTCAAATCTTGGGTAAGCTTGATCTGAAATTAATATTGTTTTGCTTTCAGGGTTTTCACCTAGGAAGTTTGCTCTTTTTTGAGATTCTTCAAACTGGAAGCGTTTTAGGTATGGGAATCTTTGGTCGGCATCAAATAATGCTACTGACCATACTTTTTCAGTATCCAGCTTTTCAATTTTTAATAAATCAGTGTCATAGTGATTGTTTAAGTCGAAATTTGTAGTGTAATATTCACCTGTTTTTGTGATTACAAGTATAGAATCATCGCTATGGAATTCGCCTAAGAAATCACCTCTTCCATCATGGTTGAGTCGTAGTACATCTTTGTCAAACCAGATTTTTCTACCACCAAGGGTTGATCCGCCTTTTTGTTTCAAGGCAATTTTAGCAATATCATTTTTGCTTAAGATATTTCCCATGGATTGACGCCCTTTGATGGCAATCTCACTAAAATCTTTTTCAAAAACAAGCACCTTCAGTCTTGGTTTTGGCTTAAGCGTAATTTTTATTACTTCAGCTTCTCCGTTTGGATTCGCAGTGAAGTACATTAGTTTAGATCCGTTTGTGCCTTGAGTGATGTCGTATTCTTTATCACGGGTTACGCCTGTAACAGAGAATCGTTTTATGTAATATGCTCCATCTTTGCCATCTCTGTAAACGGCATTGTAGATAGTGCGTTTATCATTCTTTTTAAATACGGCTAGGTGTAGTATGTTTTTACCCACATATAATTTGTCGGCGACTTTTACGACTTTATATTTTCCATCCTTGAAGAATACAA
Organism: Paludibacteraceae bacterium; assembly: GCA_963662245.2. Lineage (GTDB taxonomy): Bacteria > Bacteroidota > Bacteroidia > Bacteroidales > Paludibacteraceae > JAFGVL01. The sequence goes on from CAXXVQ010000009.1 coordinate 450,568, forward strand.
TGATGTCGTCAATGTCAGAACAGTTGCATACAAACTCATCGCGGCGTAAGCTAGTTCCGATAAAGCCTTCCTCTTGATTGATGTATAGTTTTTCGTTTGCTTCAACAACTTTGGTTGCAACAATAGTTTCAAAACTTCTTAGCTCAGTACGGCGAGGGAAGTTCTTGCCATAACGAGATTTTAGTCCGTTAAACCATGTGATAGTGAACTCAACTATGTGGCCTAGATGGTAGTCTATTTCCTCAATATTGTCTTTGATTAATGTAATTTGTTCGTCAGCCTTATCCGAGTTAAAGCGCAAGATACGACCCATTTTGATTTCCATCAGTTTGGCAATGTCTTCACGCATGATTTCTCTGATGAAGTCCTTTTTAAATGGCTCTAATCGTGTGTTGATATGGGCGATAGCGTCATCCAGAGTCTTACTTTCTTCAAATTTCTTATCCTTATAGATTCGTTCTTCGATGAATATTTTTTCTAAAGAAGCGAAATGAAGTTGTTCCAGTAATTCTCTTTTTTGGATTTCAAGTTCTTCTTGTAGTAGTGCTTTGGTGAAATCTACATTGTGTTTTAGCACATCGCTTACAGCAAGGAATTCCGGTTTGTTGTTCTTGATTACGCAACAGTTCGGTGAAACGCTTACTTCGCAATGAGTAAATGCATATAGGGCATCAATTGTTTTGTCTGAAGATGTCCCGGGTAGTAGGTGAACCAGAATTTCAACATTCTGAGCTGTATTGTCATCTACTTTTTTAATCTTGATTTTTCCGCGCTCATTTGCTTTGATGATAGATTCTATTAATGAGCTGGTATTTGTCCCATAAGGGATTTCAGTGATAACTAATGTTTTGTTATCTAGTTTGCTAATCTTAGCACGGATTTTAACTGATCCACCTCTGGCTCCATCATTGTATTTACTTACATCTACTGATCCTCCTGTTAGGAAATCAGGCAGAAGGCAAAAGTCTTCTTCTTGCAAATAAGCAACAGCGGCATCAAGTATTTCGTTGAAGTTGTGTGGGAGAATCTTTGAGTTAAGACCAACACCGATGCCTTCAGTTCCCAATGTTAATAAAAGCGGGAATTTAACCGGAAGGGTTATTGGTTCTTTATTTCTACCATCGTATGAAAGTTTCCATGGTGTAGTTTTGGGGTTAAATAAAACCTCAAGCGCAAATTTAGAAAGGCGAGCCTCAATGTAACGAGGAGCTGCTGCGCCATCACCTGTAAGTATGTTTCCCCAGTTTCCTTGACAATCAACTAATAGTTCTTTTTGTCCAAGGTTTACTAAAGCATCTCCAATAGAAGCATCCCCGTGAGGGTGAAACTGCATGGTATGACCAACTATGTTTGCAACCTTGTTGTAACGACCGTCATCCAATCTTTTCATGGAGTGCATGATGCGTCGTTGCACGGGCTTAAGTCCGTCATTGATGTGAGGGACGGCACGCTCAAGGTTTACATATGAGGCGTAGTCCAAAAACCAAGTTTGGTACATTCCCGAAAGGTGGTGTTTTACCACTTCGCTTTTTCTGTCGGGGATTTCGTAATTAGAGTGTTTGCCTGATTGTTGAGATTCAGAGTCGTTCTCTAGTTCTTGATTTTCGCCTTCTTGAAGTTCTTCCGGTATCATCTATTGGTGGTGTTTTATTTTAACCCGTAAAATTAGATAAAACTTGATTATAAGTCAATCTTGTTTGATGGAAGTTATTAACAAAGAGATATTTGAGTTTAATAGTTGTGAAAGTTTTCTTCTGTAGCTTTTAGATGAGTTAAATAAGTATCTTTGTGAAAAATGTTTCTTTATATGAAAAATGACCGTTTAAAATATTTGCTTGGAGGAGCAGCTGGAGCTGCTCTTGTCTTGTTTGTTTTTTGCTTGTATTCGTTTACTAATGTAGATGCAAAAGGTGATGCTTGGAAGATGGGGCCACAAACAGTTCAGTCGTTCAAAATATCTGATACTGTGTCTTTTGGTGGCGATTTGGTTGATTTGACTAGATATGATGTAAAAGAGAAGTTTGATAGGGAGATTCTTTCAATTACTTATCGTCATTCTTATACTCTGCTGAGTATTAAGCGAGCAAATAGATATTTTCCAATAATTGAGCCCATTTTGAAGGCGAATGGAGTGCCTGAGGATTTTAAGTTTTTGGCATTAACGGAAAGTAATTTTGATCCAAGAGCAATTTCTCCGGTTAAAGCTGCCGGTATTTGGCAAATAATGCCCTCTACGGCTAAGGAATTAGGATTAAAAGTGGATGAGGAAGTAGATGAGCGCTATGATATTGAGAAATCAACTGTAGCAGCATGTAAATATTTCAAAAGAGCATATGAAAAGTATGGTGATTGGTTATTGGTTGCCGCTTCATATAATGCCGGAATGGGGCGTATTAGCCGAGAGATGGAAAGGCAAAAGGCGTCAAGCTTTTTTGATATGTGGTTAAATACAGAAACAGGGCGTTATGTATATCGGATTTTGGCAATTAAGAGCTTCTTGGAAGAACCAAAGAAATATGGGTATTATTTGGATAAAGCGGAATTCTATCCGGCAGTTAAGATGGAGAAATTAGAAGTGGATACTACGATAGCCGATTTAGCTGAATTTGCAAGTAAAGTAGGTGTGCCGTATGTTCAGGTTAAAGAATTAAATCCGTGGTTACGAGATAGACAGTTGACTGTTAGAAATGGGGAAACCTATGAAATTATGATTCCAGTAATGGATGGGTCCAAAGTTTGTGAAGATGAACTGAAATTGTATCAAGCTAATTGGGCTGTAAAATAATTGCTTATGAAAAAGTTTGCTCTGCTGTTGTTTTTTTTTGCTGCGTTAAGCTCTGCTCGCGCACAGACTGATAAGGTATGGACAATTGATAATTGTGTGAATGCTTTTGATGTAGATAGCGTTATCCCAACTAAAGTTGGTTATCAATATTGGTTTGCAGATAAGGATTTTTTAGATGGACAGACCCTTAAGTTGAGTGTTGTTAAGCCGAATTCGGCAACCCATCCACCTCATGTGCATGCTGAAGATGAATTCTTTTTTGTGCTTGAGGGTACAGCTAAATTTTATTTAAAAAATGATTCTGTAGTTTCAGGTAAATATACGAGTTTTTATTGTCCGGCTAATGTGAAACATGGTATTGCTAACGCTGGAGATACGGAACTAAAGTACTTGGTGATAAAAAAATATTTGAAAAAATAACTCTATCTTTGCGGAGGGAAACAAGTTGTTTTCCTTCTTTTTTGAAATCAAAAAAGTTAATCGGTACTAAAAGGCTTAAAATAAAAAATAGATTTATGAGCGCAGCTGTAATAAAAGAAGCAAAAAGATGTTTGAAATGTAAGAACCCATTGTGTAAGAAGGGCTGTCCTGTTGGGACTTCAGTGCCTGAAATGATGGAGTATTTCTTGGATGGAAAAATGCATGAAGCAGGGCAGATGTTGTTTGAAAATAATCCGCTGTCAATTGTTTGTTCATTAATCTGTCCTCATGCAAAACAGTGTGAAGGGCACTGTGTTTTAAATAAAAAAGGAACACCAATTGAAGTGGGGGTTGTAGAGCATTATATATCTGACTACTATTTTAATTATGTGACAACTCAAAAGCCCAAAGATAAAAAAAGGAAAGTGGCAATTATTGGTTCAGGTCCTGCCGGAATTACAATTGCTTTTATCCTTGCAATGAAGGGTTATGATATAACGCTATTTGATGGTCATGATAAAATTGGTGGAGTTTTGCGTTATGGCATTCCTGAATTTCGATTGTCAAAATCCATTCTGGATAAGATTCATGATAAGCTTTTAGCAATGGGGGTTAAAATTCGTCCAAATACCAATATTGGCCCTGTAATTACTATTGATGATTTGTTTAGAGATGGATATAAGGCTGTATTTATTGGAACTGGTGTGTGGCGCCCTAACGGTTTGACAATGAAGGGTGAATCTCTTGGGAATGTTCATTATGCAATTGACTATTTGAAGAATCCTTCTGTTTATAGTTTAGGTAAAAAAGTGTGTGTGGTTGGTGCCGGAAATGTTGCTATGGATGTTGCTCGTTCTGTTTTGCGTCACAATGTGCATGATGTTACCGTAATGTTTAGAGGCGGAGAGGAGCATGTTGAGGCAGATGCAATTGAAGTAGAATATGCAAAAATTGATGGGGTTCAGTTTGAGTATTATAAACAGCCGGTTGAGTTTACTGAGGAAGGAGTTCAGTATGTTTCAACAACTTCATATGAAGGTGAAGAAGGTCGTCTTTATTTTGAGGAGGTAGAAGGCTCGCAAGAATTATTTGAGTGCGATTCTATTATTGTGGCAGTAGGTCAAGGGCCAAGAAATACCCTGATTAAGAGTACAAAAGGTATAGAGATGAATAGTAGAGGTTTGCTTGCGACAGATGACCATGGAAGGACGACTCGTGAGGGTGTTTTTGCCTCGGGTGATGTTGTAACAGGAGCTAAGACAGTTGTTGAGGCTGTTCGTCTGTCGAAGATTGTGGCTGATGAAATTGATCAATATGTAAATAAAGTATTGGGAGAAGAAATATAGACTTAAGGTTTTCTGTTAAGTTTTAAATGCCGCAATGTTCTTTGACTTCTGTCAGTAGAGTATTGTGGCTTTTTCTTTTTGTATAAATCCGTTTGGGAGAGTAGCTGTAAAGTTTGCGTATATTTTCGTAACTTCGGCGATTGCTATTTTTTGTATCAAAGCTTAATTTTTTTGTATTTATGTATAAGAAAAATATTGATGTTGAGGCACAACTTGAAGATGATGGTTTAATCGAGGTGTATGGAGCCAGAGTGCACAATTTGAAAAACATTGATGTTACAATTCCTCGTGATAAACTTACTGTGATAACTGGTCTTAGTGGAAGTGGGAAGTCTTCATTGGCTTTTGATACCATTTTTGCTGAAGGCCAGCGCCGCTATATTGAAACTTTTTCTGCGTATGCCAGAAATTTTCTAGGAAACCTTGAGAGACCCGATGTGGATAAAATTACCGGTTTAAGTCCTGTGATTTCAATCGAACAAAAAACTACAAATAAGAATCCACGATCTACGGTAGGAACCACTACTGAAATTTATGACTTCTTGCGTCTGTTATTTGCGCGTGCCGGTGATGCTTATTCATACAAAACCGGGGAGAAGATGGTTAAGTATTCGGAAGATGAAATCTTAAACCTGATTTATGAGCATTACGAGGGTAAAAGAGTGCTGATATTAGCTCCATTGGTAAAAGCTAGAAAAGGACATTATAAAGAGCTTTTTGAACAGATATTAAAGCGGGGATATTTGAATGTTCGTGTAGATGGAGAATTGCAGGAAATTCGTCATGGAATGAAATTGGATCGATATAAGAATCACGATATAGAGGTTGTGATTGATAAGCTGCCAATTTCTCGTGATGAAGATGAAAAGCGCTTGCGTGCATCTATGCAAACCGCTATGAAACAAGGGTCTGGGGTAATTATGTTAATGGATAAGGATTCTGAAGAAGTGAGGTTTTTTAGTCGTCAGCTTATGTGTCCAACTACCGGTTTGTCTTATTCGGAGCCGGCTCCACATAATTTCTCTTTTAACTCTCCACAAGGTGCTTGTCCCAAGTGTAAAGGGCTCGGGGTGGTAAATGAGATTGATATTGATAAAATTATTCCAGATAAGAAATTAAGTATTTCGCAAGGGGGAATTGTTCCATTAGGAAAAAGTAAGAACTCTCTTGTTTTTTGGCAAATAGAGGCAATTGGTGAGAAGTATGGTTTTACATTAAAAACCCCAATTGAAAAAATAAGCGATGAAGCTTTAGATGAGGTTTTAAATGGATCTGACGAGCGAGTGCAGATTAAAAATGCCTCATTAGGGAATTCAAATTATTTTTCTACTTACGAGGGAGTAATTAAGTATATTAACCTTCAGCAAGATAGTTCGGCTTCTGCAACTGAGCAAAAATGGGCAACCCAATTTATAAAAGAAATTGCTTGTCCTGCATGTAATGGTGCTAGGTTGAATGTTGAGGCGTTGCATTTTCGAATTCATGATAAGAATATTGCTGCTTTGGCAGAAATGGATATTGCTGAGTTGGCTGAGTGGCTTGCAAATGTTGAGCAGTATTTGAGTGAGAAGCAAGTTAAAATTGCTTCAGAAATATTGAAAGAAATTCGCACACGATTACAATTTTTGCTAGATGTTGGCTTAGATTATCTGTCGTTAAATAGGAGTTCTCGTTCATTGTCAGGTGGAGAGAGTCAACGAATTCGTTTGGCTACTCAGATTGGTTCTCAGTTAGTAAATGTGCTTTATATTTTAGATGAGCCTAGTATTGGTTTGCATCAACGGGATAATGATAGGTTAATTACTTCCTTGCAAAAATTAAGAGATACCGGAAATTCAGTTGTTGTTGTGGAGCACGATAAGGATATGATGATGGCTGCTGATTATGTGCTTGACCTTGGTCCAAGAGCCGGAGTGCATGGAGGAGAGGTGATTTTTTCAGGTACTCCTAAAGAAATGCTCCAAGTAGATACATTGACATCATCGTATTTAAATGGTAAAAAAAGGATTGAAATTCCAGAAACTTTGAGAGAAGGGAATGGTCTGTTTTTAACGCTTTTTGGGGCTAAAGGCAATAATTTAAAGGATGTTAGTGTTTCTTTTCCATTGGGGAAGCTTATTTGCGTGACAGGTGTGTCAGGTAGTGGGAAGTCAACATTGATTAATGAAACCCTTCAGCCAATCCTTAGTCAGCATTTTTATCGTTCATTAAAAGACCCTCTTGCTTATGATAAGATTGAGGGTGTTGAAAATATAGATAAAGTAGTTGTTGTAGATCAAGCTCCAATCGGAAGAACACCTCGTTCAAATCCAGCTACATATACAGGTGTCTTTAGCGATATTCGTAATGTTTTTGTTGGTTTGCCGGAGTCGAAAATTAGAGGCTATAAGCCGGGGCGTTTCTCTTTTAATACAAAAGGAGGTCGTTGTGAAACCTGTTCAGGTAATGGTTATAAGACAATTGAAATGAACTTCTTGCCCGATGTTTATGTTCCATGTGAAGATTGTCATGGGAAAAGGTATAATCGGGAAACGCTTGAGGTGAGATATAAAGGGAAATCAATCGCAGATGTGTTGGATTTGACTATTAATCAAGCTGTTGAGTTTTTTGAGAATGTGCCCAATATTGTCCATAAACTAAAAACATTGCAAGATGTTGGGTTGGGATATATTAAAGTTGGGCAGTCGTCAACAACATTGTCTGGTGGCGAGAGTCAGCGTGTTAAGTTGGCAACGGAATTGGCAAAAAGAGATACCGGAAAAACGCTATATATATTGGATGAGCCTACTACTGGCTTGCATTTTGAGGATATCAGAGTGTTGATGAAAGTGTTGAATCGTCTGGTAGATAAGGGTAATACTGTGATTGTGATAGAACATAATATGGATGTGATTAAGGTTGCAGATCATATTATTGATATGGGTTATGAAGGAGGAAAAGGAGGAGGTGAAATGCTCTTTTCTGGAACTCCCAAGGGGTTAGTTGAGTTCGGAAAAGGTTTTACTGCCCCATTCCTAAAGCTAGAATTAGAGTGTTAAATCTGATTTTACAGTTTATTCCTTAACAAATATTAATAAAAATATTAACATTTGATTTGTTAAATAACTATTATCCCATAAATCAATGGTTTGCGTAGTTAATGAAAGTTAAATAAATATCAAGTGTTAAACAATTTAGGTTAAATTTGCGTTTCTATTATGAAGAAGTCAAGGATTTGGTTGTTGGCGTTTTTGATGACTATGGCCTTTTTAGGTCTAGTTGTTTTGCAGGCTAATTATCTGCTTCAGACATCTCAAAGAATCGAGCGAGATTTTGATGAGAATGTAAATAGAAGCATATATCAAGTAGCCAAGTCTTTAGAGGAAATAGAAGTAAAGCATTATTTGAATGAGAATGTAACTAAGTATACAAGGCGCAAAGTTAAGAATGCTTTGCAAACACAAATTTTTGCCTCAGATACAATCTCAATGTCAGATGCAATTACTCTTGGAGATACGATTGATATAACTCAATCTTTTTTTGGTCCCAAAGTTGTATTGTCTGACAAACATGGTCAAGCATCTATTCAGTCAAACAATGAAGTGTTGTACGAGGAATATAAGGATCGATTTTATGACTCAAAGGTACTTTTAGATCAAGTTGCGCTAAGATGGATGAAAGAATCTGTTAGACTGCCAATTGAGAAAAGACTTAGATATCAAGATTTAGATAGTTTACTGAAGGTAGAATTAAACAATAATGAAATTTTTCTGCCTTATTACTATAAGGTTGTAGATGCAAATGATGAGTTAATTTACGAGGCACAAATAGGTGATTTAAGCATAGTAAAGAAGAATTCATTGGCGTTTTATTACCAAGAGCTTTTCCCAAGTGAGGGAAAAGAAAAACCGTACTTTATAAAGATTACATTTCCAACGAAAAGAAGCTTTATTATCAAGTCATTATCCTTGTTATTGCCTTCTTTAGTGATGATTGTGATTTTGTCAATCATTTTTATTTATACAATCTACATTATTTTCAGACAAACAAACCTGTCTTTGATTAAGAATGATTTTATGAATAATATGACTCATGAGCTGAAAACACCGATTTCTACAATTTCTTTAGCATCGCAGATGTTGCATGATGAGAATTTGGGGAAAACGCCGGAGAAATTGAAATATATTTCGGGCGTAATTGGAGACGAAACAAAACGACTTAGATTTCTGGTGGATAAGGTGTTGCAAATGAGTATCTTCGAGAAGGAAAAACAGATGATGCGTTTTGTTGAAGTGAATGTGAATGAGCTTATCAAAAATAGTATTGCAAATTTCTCGTTAAAAGTTGAAAGTACAGACGGAAGGATTTTTTCGCATTTAAGAGCTGACAATGCTTGGGCAATGGTTGACGAGGTGCATTTTACTAATGTGATTTTTAATCTCATGGAGAATGCCCTGAAATACAGAAGAGATGAGTTGGTTCTTAATGTTAGTACATGGAATGAAAAGGATAAGCTTCTTATCTTAATTCAGGATAATGGTGTTGGAATTAGTAAGGAACACCAGAAGCGTATTTTTGAGAAATTTTACAGAGTGCCAACAGGAAATGTGCATAATGTAAAAGGCTTTGGATTAGGTCTATCATATGTAAAAAAGATTATCATAGATCATAAAGGTTCAATTCGAGTAGAAAGTGAACCAAATGTTGGAACCAAATTTATTATATCTATACCAACCCTAAAATTTTAGAATTATGGATCAACAAACAAAAATCCTCCTATGTGAGGATGATGAAAACCTTGGGATGTTGCTTCGCGAATACCTTCAAGCAAAAGGTTTGAATGTAGACTTGATGCCAGATGGTGAGGCTGGGTTAAAAGCATTTGCAAAAGACAAGTACGACTTGTGTGTGTTAGATGTTATGATGCCTAAAAAAGATGGCTTTACTTTAGCTCAGGACATCAGAAACTTAAATGCTGATATGCCAATTATCTTCTTAACTGCAAAAACAATGAAAGAAGATATTCTGGAAGGCTTTAAGTTAGGCGCTGATGATTACATTTCTAAGCCATTTAGCATGGAAGAATTGATGTTCCGTATGGAAGCTATTCTTCGTCGTGTGAAAGGTAAAAAGGCTAAAGAAGTAAGTGTTTATAACATTGGTCGTTTTGTTTTTGATACTCAGAAACAAATGCTTAGCATTGATGGAAAAGACACTAAGCTTACAACTAAGGAATCTGAATTGCTTACATTGTTAGCATCTAATGCAAACAACATTTTAGAGCGTAACTATGCTTTAAAAACAATTTGGATTGATGACAACTACTTTAATGCAAGAAGTATGGATGTTTACATCACTAAGCTTCGTAAGCATTTGAAAGAAGATCCTACTGTGGGAATTATTAATATTCACGGTAAAGGATACAAACTAATTACTCCAGAGAAAGATTTATAATTTATTAATTTGGAATAAAAAACGCCCGTCAATTTTGACGGGCGTTTTTTGTGTTTATATGCAAATGCCTTTCAGTGTTGCTGATGAGGCTTCTGTGATTTTTACTTTTACAAATTCGCCAATTTTTAGACCTTCTCGAGGGAAGATGACTACTTTGTTTTGAGAAGTGCGACCATAGAAGTCTTCTTTTGATCGTTTTGAAAATCCTTCTACAAGGACTTCAAATTCTTTTCCAATATCATTTTGGTTACTTTTTAGAGAGAGCTCTCCTTGAAGTTTAATGATTTCGTTTAGGCGACGGATTTTTGTTTCTTCAGGTACATCATCCGGAATATTGTTTGCGGCAAATGTGCCTGGGCGTTCACTGTACTTAAACATAAATGACATATCGTAACCAACTTCTCGCATAAGTGAGAGGCTGTCTTGATGGTCTTCTTCAGTTTCTGAGCAGAAGCCGGCAAAAATATCTGTGCTTATGCTACAATCTGGCAAATAGCGTCTGATGGCTGCGATTCTATCTAAATACCACTCGCGAGTGTATTTGCGCTTCATTAGTTCAAGAATGCGGCTGCTTCCTGATTGTACCGGTAAGTGTATACTGCGACATAAGTTTGGATGATCTGCTATTACCTGTAGGGTTTCGTCGCTCATGTCTTTTGGGTGTGAGGTTGTGAAACGGATGCGCATCCCCGGAGCTGTTTCTGCAACTCGTTTTAATAATTCAGGGAAGTTAATGGTCTCAGCTTCTCCTTTAAACTCGTATGAGTTTACATTTTGACCTAATAAAGTAACCTCTTTATATCCTTTTGCTTCTAAGTCTTTAAGCTCGTTAAGAATGCTTTCCACATCGCGACTGCGTTCTCTACCTCTAGTGTAAGGAACGATGCAGTAAGTGCAGAAGTTATTGCACCCACGCATAATTGAGATAAAGCCAGAAAGAGGATTCCCTATTCTTGAAGGAATTATATCTTTATAAGTCTCGGTTGTAGATAGTTCTACATTGATGGCTTTTTCTCCTTTTTCAACTGCACCAACTAAGTTAGGTATGTCCATGTAAGCGTCAGGTCCTACAACTACATCTACTTTGTGTTCAGTGATTAATTCTTCTTTTACTCTTTCAGCCATGCAGCCTATAACACCAATAATTAAGTTTGGCTTGTTTTTGCGTTTCATTGACTGAAATACCTGTAGGCGTGAAATAACCTTCTGTTCTGCATTGTCGCGAACAGAGCAGGTGTTTACAAAAATTGCGTCAGCTTCTTTGATGTCATTTGTAATGGTAAATCCATCCATTTCCATGATTGAAGCTACGACTTCGCTGTCGGCTGAGTTCATTTGGCAGCCATAAGTCTCAATAAATAACTTTTTCCCGACTTGCACGGATTTAAAGTCCGCTCTGTCATTTGATTTTTTCATATGATATATATTTAAATTACGGTGCAAAGATAATTAATAAACTTAGCTATTGTAGATATTTGTTAGTCGCGAATAAGTCTTTAGCAATCGCTATCTGTCTGAGCTTTGCACACTTGCAGAAAAGTGACTGTTGTTTTCTTATTTTTTACATAAAATGTGATTTTTTATATTGCAAATTGTTTACATTTGCCCCGCAATTGTAATCTCGACTTTGCAAAATGGGGGAAACAATAGAACATACAGGTATCATTTTAAGTGCTGATAACGGACATATTAAGGTTCAAATTCAGCAAAATTCAGCTTGTGCAGCATGTCATGCAAATGGTGCTTGTAGTGCTGCTGATACAGCAGATAAAGTTATTGAAGTTTTTGATAATGGGGACTATCATGTTGGGCAATTGGTTCATTTGTATGGAGCAAGCTCATTAGGAATGAAAGCGGTTTTTTATGCGTTTTTGATTCCTTTTTTTATTATGGTAGTTGTGCTATTTGTAAGTATGGCATATTTCACTGAGTTAGAAAGTGGATTATATGCTTTGTTATCATTACTTCCGTATTATGTTGTGCTATTCTTTTTTAGAAAATCCTTCCGCAAAGCATTCGTTTTTCAAATAAAGCCAATCGAATAACTTTTTATAATTACTATTAATACTATGGATTTTACTTCTGTTATTGTTTTAGGTACAATTGGAGCTTTGGCTGCTGTAATTCTATATTTTGCAGCTCAAAAGTTTAAAGTGTACGAAGATCCTCGCATTGATGAAGTGGAAGAGTCTCTTCCTGCAGCTAACTGTGGTGGATGTGGTTTTCCTGGATGTAGAGGTTTTGCCGACGCTTGTGTTAAAGCAGATACATTAGATGGGCTGAATTGTCCTGTAGGAGGTGCTGAAGTTATGGCGAAAGTAGCTGGTATTTTAGGTTTGGAAGCATCTGCTGCTGACCCAATGATTGCTGTAGTTCGTTGTAATGGAACCTGTGAAAATCGTCCTCGTGTAAATCAATATGATGGAGCTGCAAATTGTGCTGTAGCAGCAAATTTATATGGGGGAGAAACCGGATGTTCGTTTGGTTGCCTAGGTTTAGGTGATTGTGAAGTGTCTTGTCCTTTTGATGCAATACATGTGAATCCTGAAACAGGACTTCCTGAAGTAGATGAAGATAAATGTACTGCTTGTGGAGCTTGTGTTAAAGCTTGTCCAAAATTAATTATTGAACTTCGTAAAAAAGGACCTAAGTCTCGTAGAATTTATGTTGAGTGCGTAAATAAAGATAAAGGAGCTGTGGCTAAGAAAGCTTGTGATGTTGCTTGTATTGGTTGTGGGAAATGTCAAAAAGCTTGTGAATTTGAAGCAATTACTATTGAGCACAACTTAGCATATATTGATCCAACAAAATGTCGTTTGTGTCGCAAGTGTGTTGAAGTTTGTCCTACAAGCGCAATCAAAGAGCTTAACTTCCCTCCACGCAAACCAAAAGTGGAAAAAGCAGACGAAGCTCCTGCTAGCTAATTAATTTGGAATATTTGACAATTGGAAAATTGAATATATGAAGACATTTAGAATAGGTGGTATTCATCCACCTGAAAATAAATTCTCAGCACATCAAGCAATTCAAGTAGCTCCGCTTCCTAAGCAAGCGGTGATTATGCTTGGGCAAAGTTTGGGTGCACCTTCAGCCGTTTTGGTTTCAAAAGGTGATGAAGTGAAAGTGGGGACTTTAATTGCTAAGGCAAACGGCTTTGTTTCTGCAAATGTACACTCTTCAGTTTCTGGTAAAGTTGCTAAAATTGAAGAAGTAGTTGATGCAAGTGGTTACAAAAGAATGTCTGTTCTTATTGATGTAGAAGGTGACGAATGGGAGCCAACTATTGATAGAAGTGCAGATTTAGTAAAAGACATTACTGCTACAAAAGAAGAAATTACAGCTAAAATAGCTGAGGCAGGTATTGTTGGTTTGGGTGGAGCTACTTTCCCAACTCATATCAAATTATCTCCTCCTCCGGGAAAAGTTGCAGAGGTTTTATTAATCAATGCTGTTGAGTGTGAGCCGTATTTAACTGCTGACCATCAATTGATGCTTGAAAGACCTGAGCAGATTTTAACTGGGGTAAGTATCTTAATGAAAGGCATTGGCGTTTCTCGTGCTGTTATTGGTATTGAGAATAATAAGCCTGATGCAATTGAATTATTGACAAAGCTTGCTGCTAATTATAAAGGCATTGAAATTTGTCCATTAAAAGTTCAATATCCACAAGGTGGAGAGAAACAACTAATTGATGCTGCTATTGGTCGTCAAGTGCCAAGCGGAACTCTTCCTATCGAAGTAGGTGCTGTTGTTCAAAATGTTGGAACTGCATATGCAATCTATGAAGCAGTTCAAAAAAATAAACCATTATTTGAGCGTATCATTTCTGTTACTGGTAAATCAGTTAAGAAACCATCAAACTTCCAAGCTCGTATTGGAACACCAATGTCAGAGTTAATTGATTTATGTGGTGGTCTTCCTGCAGATACAGGTAAAGTGATTGGTGGTGGTCCAATGATGGGTAAAGCCTTGACTTCATTGAATGTGCCAATGACAAAAGGAAGTTCAGGTTTGTTGATTATGCCTAGCTTTGAAGCTCAACGCGCAAGTATGAGAAACTGTATTCGTTGCGGTAAATGTGTAAGCGTTTGTCCAATGGGATTACAACCTTTCTTATTAATGAGTTTGGCTGAAAATACAATTTGGGATCGCTCAGAGAAAGAGCATGTTATGGATTGTATTGAGTGTGGATCATGTAGCTATACTTGTCCTTCTTCTCGTCCGTTGTTAGACTATATCCGTTTAGGAAAAGGACGCGTAGGTGCAATTATCAGAAGTAGAAAATAAAAAATCATTATATAAATTATGAGTAAATTTATAGTTTCTCCATCGCCTCATATTCATAGTGGTGATTCCATTGAAAAGAATATGTACGGTGTGATCATAGCTATGGTTCCGGCTTTGTTGGCTTCACTTTACTTCTTTGGTATTGGAGCATTAGTCGTAACATTAGTTTCTGTGATTTCTTGTGTTGGTTTTGAATTTTTAATTCAGAAATATTTATTAAAAAAATCAGTATGCATTACTGACGGTTCTGCTGCTCTTACCGGTTTATTATTAGCATTTAACTTGCCTTCAAATCTTCCTATTTGGATGATTATTATTGGTTCGTTAGTGGCTATTGGTATTGGTAAGATGTCATTTGGTGGATTAGGAAATAACTTGTTTAACCCGGCTTTAGTAGGTCGCGTGTTCTTGTTAATCTCTTTCCCTGTTGCAATGACGACTTGGCCGGTTCCTCACGGTATCACAACATCTTATCTAGATGCTGAGACAGGAGCAACTGCATTATCAATGATGAAAAATAATTTTGGAACAATGCCTTCTACTGCTGATTTGTTCTTTGGGCAAATGGGAGGTAGTTTAGGTGAGGTTTCGGCTCTAGCTTTATTATTAGGATTAGGCTGGTTGCTTTATAAAAAGATTATCACTTGGCATATTCCGGTAAGTATCTTTGCTACTGTGGCTGTTTTTGCATGGATATTAAATATGGCAAACCCTGATGCATTTGCTTGTCCTGTTACTCATTTATTTACAGGAGGTTTAATGTTAGGTGCTATTTTCATGGCAACTGATTATGTTACTTCTCCAATGAGTAAAGCAGGAATGATTATCTATGGTGTTGGTATCGGTATTTTAACGATAGTGATTCGTAATTTTGGTGCATATCCGGAAGGAGTTTCATTTGCTATTCTTATTATGAATGCATTTACTCCGCTTATTAATACCTATGTTAAACCTAAATTATATGGGGAGGTAGTAAAATAATGGCAAAATTAGAATCTACATTTAAAAATATGTTCATTGTGCTTACAGTGATCTCATTTATTGCTGCTGGTTCATTGGCTGCGATGTACTCTTTAACAAAGACTCCTATTGAGTTGGCGAAAGCTAAAAAAACCCAGGATGCTATTAAGGAAGTTTTACCTGCTTTTGATAAGTTAGAGGAGGTGACTTCTCAAGAAGGATTATTAATTCACAAAGCATATGATGCTTCTGGTGAGTTTGTTGGTGCTGCCGTTGAAACTAAATCTGAAAAAGGATTTAGTGGTGAGGTTAAAGTAATGGTTGGTTTTGATAAAGATGGTAACATCGTAAATTATTCAGTACTTGACCAAAAAGAAACTCCGGGACTTGGAACTAAAATGGTTGATTGGTTTAAAACTGATAAAGGGAACCAAAGTATTTTAGGGAAGAATCCGGAGAAAAATAACTTAACAGTTTCGAAAGATGGTGGTGAGGTAGATGCAATTACTGCTTCGACTATTAGTTCGAGAGCGTTTTTAGATGCAATTGCTAATGGATACAAAGCATATGCATCAGCAAATGATAAACAAGTAGATATGAAATCAGGAGCTACTGAAAAGGCTCAGGAAGGAGGTGATAATGAGTAATGGAATTAAAGTCTTAACCAATGGGTTAATAAAAGAGAATCCTGTATTGGTTCTTTTGCTGGGAATGTGTCCTACTTTAGGAACAACTTCATCTGCTATCAATGGTTTAGGGATGGGGCTAGCAACTACATTTGTGTTGATTTGTTCAAACATTGTAATTTCGTTGATCAAAAATTTTATTCCAGATAAAGTTCGTATTCCTTCATTTATTGTCGTGATTGCAGCTTTTGTAACTATTGTTGAAATGAGTATGCAAGCTTATGTGCCTGCATTATATGATAGCTTAGGATTATTTATCCCACTTATTGTTGTAAACTGTATTGTATTAGGTCGTGCAGAATCATTCGCTGCTAAAAACAATGTTATGATGTCAATGTTTGATGGTTTAGGAATGGGTCTTGGGTTTTCTCTTGCATTAACAATGCTTGGAGGTATTCGTGAGTTGTTAGGAACTGGTAAAATCTTTGATCTTACAATTTACCCAGAAAACTATGGTATGTTGATTTTTGTATTAGCTCCGGGAGCATTTATAGCTTTAGGATTCCTGATTGCTGTTGTAAATAAACTAAGAAAAGCGTAATAGCGTAAGCATAAAAAATTATTAGTTATGGAATATGTATTGATTTTTATATCAGCAGTATTTGTAAATAATATTGTGTTGTCTAAGTTCTTAGGTATTTGTCCATTTTTGGGAGTGTCTAAGAAAGTTGATACCGCATTAGGTATGTCTGGAGCTGTTGCTTTTGTGTTGACCATTGCAACTATTGTGACTTACTTAGTGCAAGTGTATGTGCTTGAACCTAGCGGTTTGGGATATATGCAAACAATTGTATTTATTTTGATTATTGCATCATTGGTGCAGTTAGTTGAGATTATCTTGAAAAAAGTATCTCCGGCATTGTATCAAGCTTTGGGTGTGTTCTTACCATTGATTACAACTAACTGTGCCATCCTTGGTGTTGCATTGTTGGTTATTCAAAATAAATTAAACTTGCTTGAGAGCGTTGTGTTTGCATTCTCTAATGCAATCGGATTTGGTTTAGCATTGGTATTATTCTCAGGTTTAAGAGAACAATTGGCATTAGTTAAATTGCCAAAAGGAATGAATGGAACTCCAATTGCATTGTTAGTAGCCGGAATTTTGGCTATGGCATTTATGGGATTCTCAGGAGTGGTAAAATAACATTATCCTCTATGGAGGGGTGATAATATTAGTAAAGACGCAATATGTTATATATTTGCGTCTTTATTTTTTATACAATGTTAATAGAAAAAAGAAAAGTCGAGTTAAGGGATACGGAGGATGGTTCGCATACTTTGTATCTGCCTGATATTGATGAAACCTATCACTCTATACATGGTGCGGTAAATGAATCCACTCATGTGTTTTTGCGTGCAGGTCTGGATATGTGTATGAAGACTTCTATTAGAGTGCTTGAGGTGGGTTTCGGAACTGGGTTAAATGCTTATTTGACAGCTTTAGAAGCAGAGAAACGAAATGTTGTAATAGATTATGTAAGCATAGAGAAGTTTCCATTGACAGCTGATGTTTATGGGAATCTGAATTTTGGCAATCTTCCTTTAGGAAATAAGACTCTTTTTCAGATGCTTCATGATGCCCAATGGGGAGTAATGAAAAATTTAACATCATTGTTTTGTATAGAAAAGATTGAATCTGATTTTACTGCATTATTTTTGCAAAGAGAGTTTGATGTTATTTATTATGATGCATTTTCTCCTGATAAGCAACCTGAGTTGTGGACAGAAGCTGTATTTGAGGAATTGTTTGCTTTAACAGCAAGTGGTGGAGTATTGACAACTTATTGTGCTAAAGGAGCTGTTCGTAGAGCTATGCAGGCTGCAGGATACTCTGTAGAGCGAATTCCCGGACCGGTAGGCAAGAGAGAAATGCTGAGAGCAACTAAATTATAAGCGAAATGTTTGAGTTGATTAAAAAAAATAAATGGTTTTTTATACCCTTGGTTGTTCTTTGGGTGGTATTTGTAGTTTTGTTATTTTCCTATTCAAAACCCGAACTACATTTATTGTTAAACTCATATCATACCAGTCTTTTAGATGGATTTTTTACTTTTTATACTAATGTGGGAGGTTGGTTCCCTTTCTTAGTTGTTTTTCTGCTGTTGTTTTATCGTTTTGGTGCTGCCTTGTTAGTTTTAGTGCCACAGTTATTGGTCGCTATCCCAATTTATGTGATTAAGCAATTTTATGATGCTCCAAGACCAAGTGCATATTTCCAACAACTCAATAAGGTATTTCCTAAGGTTCCAGGGGTAGATTTTCATTGTACTAATAGTTTTCCTTCCGGACATACCACAGCTGCATTTGCAATGTTTTTGAGTCTGATCTTTATAGTTAAGAACCCTTTTCTGAAATTCTTGTTTTTTGTTTTAGCTATGTTAGTTGGTTACTCTAGAGTTTATTTGTCTCAGCATTTTGCTGGAGATGTATTTTGTGGCAGTCTTATTGGTGTGCTCTTTGCCTTTGCTTATGTTGTGTTTCAAAGAAGATACCATAAGCCATGGATGGATAAATCAATTGTATCAGTATTTAGAAAATGATTAAAATATTGGTTGTTCTTAATTAATTAGTTATCTTTGCGCCTCGTTTAAAAACTAAAATATTAATTATTATGTATTTAACTGCTGAGAAAAAGCAAGAAATCTTTGGTAAATACGGAAAGTCTAACACTGATACTGGGTCATCAGAATCTCAGATAGCATTGTTTTCGTATCGTATTAGCCATTTGACTGAACACTTAAAGTCAAACAGAAAAGATTATAGTACTGAAAGAGCTTTGAAAATGTTAGTAGGTAAACGCCGTCAGCGTTTAGATTACTTAAAAAAGAAAGATATCGAAAGATATCGTGCTATTATCAAAGAGCTTGGTATTAGAAAGTAAGAAATTAGAGCGTAAGTCTCTATTTAAAGCATCCTTAAATTTTAAGGGTGCTTTTTTTATGCCTTTTTGTTAAGAACTTGTTGATAAAATATTGATAACTCGTTGAAAACATGTTGAGAAGCAATTTTAAATATTTTAGTATTTAACATTGTATATTAAATGAAAGTTATATATTTGTTGCGCTTACTAGTTTTTGTATTATTTAACATTATATCCCTGCATCCCTTATAGATTGATGTCGTTTAACACATCAATTTGGGTATCAAAGGTTGTGAAATGTTAAAATCGGAAATTGTATGAGTATTTAAATAGTTAATTTTTAAATAGATATTTTATAGAAGCAAATTTACACTCTACACATTTATAGCTACTTATAGCTTTTATCAACCTCCTAATAGTCAATCACCCTTTGACTTATCTGTGGTTAGCGTGTCTTGTGCTAATTCCTTCTTTTTTTGTATAAACCCTACTTAATATATTGTTATGAAACATTTTGCTAATGTGTTCAAAAAAACACTCTTTCAACTGTTTATTACATCATTTGTGCTATTTGTAAGTGTAAGTCAAGTAACCGCACAGGATTATACTACAGGTCCAGAATTGACTGGGACTGGTATTGGAGCTCTTGGTAGTGGCACTGCTATAACTCTTGGCACGGGTGATTCGCAAATAACTATTGATGAGTTTCCAGATTTAGGTGCAAAGAATGGAACTTATTGTTCCGCTTCTGATAAATGGTATTTTGTTAAGATTGAATCTGGAGATATTGGTAGAATATCGTTGCCTGCAGGTAGTTCATATGCTATTTCTAAAATAGAACTTGATATGTCTAACAATAGTTCGAGTGCAGGTTCGGCTAAAGGACAATGGGCATCTAGTGATGATCCAACAGATGCAGCAGCAGATTATACTTATGGGGCAAAATATGATGTAGCTGGATATAATGCTTGTGGTGCAGTTACAATAACTCCACCAACAGGGACTCGCTCTGTAATATTTGGTAGAGGTGCCATGGGGGGACAAGGTACTACAGGTGGAGAACATTGGCTTTTTGCTGTTCGCGTATGGCTTACTTCAGTATCAGGCCCCGAATTAAACATTCAAGAAAGTGCAACTGATTTTGCTTGTGGTTCTACATATGATTTTGGAACTGTAGCGACAAATGCTACGGGTTCTACAACATTTACTATTCAAAATACAGGAACAGATGTTTTAACAATAAGCTCAATCACACCTTCTGGTGATTATTCAATAACAAATACTCCTAGTCTATCTATTGCTGCGGGAGGTTCTACAACTATTGATGTAGAATTTGCTCCAACAGCAACAGGAACTCGTACAGGTACTATTGTTATAGTAAGTGATGATTCGGATGAGGGTTCATGTACAATAAATCTAACAGGAGAGGGTACTACTCCTGCTTGCGCCGCAGGTACACCTGCTATTGTGGCAACATCTGCTCAGTGTGGTGGCACAATTAATTTAACGGCAAATGGTTCCGCAGCTGTTGGTGATGCTTGGTATTGGCAGACTTCAGCTACAGGTGAGTCAACAACATATCCTTCAACTTCAACTTATCCTGTTACTACTAGTGGTACATATTATTTAAGAGCATACAATGCTTCAGGTTCTTGTTGGGGTACAGCAGCTTTAGAAACAGTAACAATTAGTACAGCACCAACAGCAGAAGCTGGTTCTGCTATTTCCTTTACTCAAAATGCAACTAGTGATGCTTCTACAACATTAGCTGCAGACGCTCCTACTGCTCCGGCAACAGGAGCTTGGACTATAGTTTCTGGTGGTACCGGAACTTTCTCAGACGCAACTTCACCAACTTCGACATTTACTCCAACTGCTGGTTCTTATCCTGCATCTTATATTTTGCGTTGGACAGTAAGTAACTCTCCTTGTTCTGATGCAACAGATGATGTGACTGTTGATGTGGCTGCTTATGTTGCAGGAACTTCATGTGAAATTGATGGTTTTTCAATTTATGGTATTGATGCAACAATCTCAGGAAACAATATTAATTTAACATTGCCTGCAGGTGTGGATTTAGCTAGTTTAAGTCCAACAATAACTACTTTAGATGGAGCTGTGCCTAGTCCTGCTTCAGGTGTAGCAACTGATTTTTCTTGTGGTGCTGTAACATATACTTCTACAAATGGAGCGAATGTATGTACATATACAGTAAATGTTACGAACTCAGCAACAACAGCATCAAGTTCTCATCAAATTGCTTGGACAACAGATGAAGGTTTAACTGTAACCTCAGATAAAGCTGCTGCTTTTGCTGCTGCCGGAGTAACATATGCTACTAATTCCGGAGTCGCAATCACGGCATCATCTTTAAATGCTGGTAATACTGTTGGGAATTATTGGGAGTTTACCAGTAATTCTGTAATTACTAGTGTTCGTTTGTATGGTAAGATTCAAGATGCAAACATGTTGTATCAATTTGGAGGTCAGGTAGCAGTAGCTTTAGTGAGTACTAATACAGGAGGAAACGCTGAATATATTCTTACGCCAACTTCTCCAACAAATAAACTTAGATTAGAGGTGAATGGAACATCTGGGTATTGGTTTAGAAATATTACATTTAACTTTAAAACATGTAATGACCCGGTGTCAAAAATAGTAACCGGAGATCAAAATATTTTTGCCTATCAGTCTTCTGATGTAACATTGGCTTCAGCGCAATGTGGTGTAAGCTATGAATTATATGCAAATGGAACATTGGTGAGTGGTTCGGCTCAAACAGGGACAGGTGCTGATTTAACTTGGACTGTTGCTCCATCAGCAACTACTACTTATACTGTAAAAAGTACAACTGCTAATGGTTATTGTGAAGCAGCAATGTCTGATGATGCTGTGAAAACGGTGATTGCGTGTACTGATGAGACTAGAACAATCTCAGGTACAGCTTATATAACATCAGGAGGATCTACTACCTTAACATTGGGTGGAACTCAATCTGGATTTACTGTACAGTGGTATAAAGATAGTGTTGCAATTTCTGGGGCAACCGCATTTACATATAATGCCAATTCTGTGGGTGAATATTATGCTATTGTACATGGCGCTTGTTATCAAAATTCAAATTCGATAACAGTTACAATGCCAATTATTACAACTGCTAATTCAGCAAAAACTTTTGCAGCATGTTTATCTGGTACAGATACAGAAACAATCTCAGTGACTGGCACAGATCTAGTAAATCCAGTTACTTTAGTATTGTCAGGTGCTGGTGCTGCTCAATATTCTTTATCTACTTCATCTGTTACTGCTGCAACTGCGAATGGTGCAGGACAATCAGTAACTATTACATATACCGGTACAGCAACAGCTGCAACTCATGCTGCTGTCTTAACATTGTCAAGTACAGGTGCTGCTGATGTTGTAATAAATTTATCTGGGACAACTGCTGCTTGCTACACATTATCTACAAGTGTAAGTCCTGCAGGTGGAGGTACTGTGACAGCTAGTCCTAATCAGGCTACATATGTAAGTGGAACATCAGTTACCTTAACAGCAAATCCAAATCCAGGCTACCAATTTTACCAATGGACAGGGGATTTAACTAGTACAAATGCAAGTGAGACTATCACAATGAATGCAGATAAATCAGTAACTGCAATCTTTGTAGAAGCTGTTGCTGGTTCAGCATCTTGTTATTCTGAGGACTTTGAAAGTGTTGCTCCTTCAGGTTTTCAAACTTGTGCTTCAAATGCAACTAATCCCTTGGGGGTTTACTATACATCTGGAAGTAGTACAACAAAATGTTCTGGTTTAACCGTTACTACTGCTAACGGAGACTGGGGTGGTTCAAGTTCAGAGTTTGCTGCTAGTGGATATATTGTTAATGGCGGTTCTCAATCTATTTATGTTGCTAGAGACGGGGTCTTTAATTTCCCGACAGCTGCAAATGCTAAGAAATTATCTTTTTATATATATGCAAAGAGTCCGTCAAATTCCGATGGAAAAGGATTTAAATTATTAATAAATGGAACAGCTGTTACCAATGGAGTTCTTGCCAATGGAATAGCTCTAGTTGCAGATGGAAGTAATTATAGTACAGCATTTTACGAGTCGGATACTAAATATATTCATACCGGTAGTTCATGGGTGCTGATTGAATATGATCTTACTGCATACCCATCAGCAACAATTGCACTAGAGACTGCAGATAATTCCAATTCAGAATATTTCCTAGATAATGCATCTGTCACTTGTGCGCCAGAGTTAAATGTAAAAGTTGATGGTTCTGATGTAGCATGTGGAAATACAGTTGATTATGGAGATTTAACCCTTGGTAGTACATTAGAAAAAACTTTCTCTGTTCAAAATGTGGGTGGAGAAGATATGACTATTAGTAGTCTTTCTGTTAGTCCAACTACAGATTTCTCTATAGTATCTGTTGTTCCGTCAACTATTGGAGCTAGTAGTGTGGCTGCAGTCACTGTTCGATTTAGTCCGAGTTCTTTTGGTACTAAAACAGCAACTATGACAATTGTAAATGATGATAATACGGATAATGTTGATGAAACTAATTGTCCTATAATATTAACAGGTGTTGGTTTGCCAACAGTGCCTGCGCTAGAAGCTTTGCCAACTCCTATTACAGGTTTAGATTACTTAATTAATACAGGTCCATCTGCAACTGAAAGTATTACAGTTAAAGGATGGAACCTTACAAATGGTGATATCGCTGTTTCTGGTTTAAGTAATTTTGAAGTATCATTTGATGGTGGAAGTACATGGGTAACTTCAACTACATATACATCAGGATCTACTGATCCCGAGTTCCCGGTTTTGGTGCGTTTAAGTTCAGGATTATCTTCAGGTACATATTCAGAAACAATTACTTTTACTGCGACTACTGATGGTATCTCTCAAACTGTAACAGTGTCAGGTGAGGTAACTTTACCTGCTCCGGAATTATCTGTTGCTCCTGACTTGTCTGGTATGACATATGTTGTTGATTATGGTCCTTCGGCACAGTTAAAAACATTTGCAATTACAAAAGCAAATCTACTTCCTGGTCAAATTGTTATTGATGCCTCATCTACTAATTTTGAGATTTCTATTGATGATGCTACATGGACAACTTCATTATCTCTTGATCAATTTGAAGATTTAAGTTCAATATATGTTCGTCTGAAGGGTGGTTTAAGTGTTGGAACTTATGCCGACTCAATTATTGTATATGGTGGTGGTATCGATGTCGCTGATGCTGTTAAACTTTCAGTTCAAGGAGAGGTATTGTCTACTTTAGCTGATGTTTATGAAATTACAACAGATCAACCTGGTGATAAAACATGTCAAGGTGAACCTGTACAATTGACCGTAGATTTAACATCAGGGTCAAGCTACTTATGGGAATCAAGACCTTCTGGTTCGTCAGGAGCTTGGACTACTATTGGACAAACTACTCAAACGATAACTGTAAATCCATATGAAGATACTCAATATCGTGTTACGGTTGATGGCGTTTCTGTCTTAAAAAGTGTAAGAGCGGTAATTTGTTGTTCTGCTCTGACTGATCAGAAGATTGTGTTTACAGATGATTTTGAAACTCTTGCCTCAGAAACAGCTAGAACTTCTAACTCCTATATAACTTCTAGTTATAGTTATGCATCTTCTGGTGAAATTTCAGACGGAAAATATGCTGTAGTTGCAAATGCTTATAATTCATCCAATACTTATTGGCGTGATATGCCAGACCATACATCTGGAGATACTTATGGTGGAATGTTAGCAATAAATGGTAGTGCTGCTGGACAAGTTGCTTATCGTAGAACATATACAGGTATGTGTGAAAATACTATTTATGACTTCTCTGCATTTATTGCAAATATTCATAAGTCTACAACTACGAATCTTCCAAACTTAACCTTTAAGATTAAAAGTGCTGATGGAAGTACAACCTTTGATGAAGTGAATACTGGAGATATTCCTTTTGGAGGTGCTTGGTATGAAAGAGGTATTTCATTTAACTCTGGAGCTAATAGTGATATAATGTTGGAGATTGTTAGTAATAAAGAAGATGGTGGAGGTAATGACTTTGCAATTGATGATATTACATTTAAAACTTGTGCTCCAAATCCACTGGTATATAGTTCTGTGCCTAATGAAATTACTGATACTACCGTTTGTGAGGATGCTCCACTTGAATTAACAGCTTATACTTATTATGATATTACTACATTCTATCCTACCCCTTGGTATCAGTGGCAGTATAGTGATAATGGAACAAATTGGTTTGAGTTTGGTAGTCCTATTGATGGATCAAATACTTATACTGTAGCTATTGATACCGTTCCTGAACAGCCTAGATATTATCGTTGTGTGGTTGGGCCAACTTCTAGTGTAGTAACAGCAGTTAGTGACTCCCTTCTTGATAATACCGGAAGTACAGCAGCAAATTTATCTTCTTGTGAGACTTTTGGATTAACTAATACGACAATCATCACAAAAAATCCTCCTATTACAATGGGAGATACTGTGTTTGTTTCAGCATGTATTGGTGAAACGGTATCTTTAACAGGAACTACAGATGCTTCTTATTGGTCCTTTGGTGAAAATACTTTTGTTGATTTACAGGCAAGATCAGGAGTGTCAAGTAAAACTATTTCTTATCCTATAACAGGTGCTGGTTATGTGTATTTCTATGGTTGGGCTGATGATGATGATGCCGCTTGTCGAGCGGATCAGGTTTTCCAAATAGATATTGTTCCGCCAACGCCTCCTACTGTTACAGATACATCGACATGTGCAATGGCCGGAACTATTACTTGGTCTGATTTAGTAACAAAGACAGATGCTGGTAGTACATTAAAATGGTATATAGATAATTCTCCTGCCACAACTGCTCTAGCCAGTGAGCCGGCTGCTCAAACTACTGCTAACCCGGGAGCATTCTATTATTTCGTTTCTGAGTTAACTCCGGAAGGTTGTGAGACTACTAGAGTACCAGTGTTAATTGAGGTCACTGCTCCAGTAGATTTGCCAACCGTTAGTGATTCTATCGTTTGTATGTCTGCGCCGACATTAGATTATAATGCATCGACAAATGTGTTGGGAGCAAGTTTAAGATGGTATGATGATGATGTCACAACAACATATACAACAACGACGCCAACTCAGGCTACAACAACTGCAGGGACATTTACAAAATATGTGTCTCAAGTTTCAGGTGCTTGTGTGAGTGACAGAGTTGCTGTAAGTATTTCTGTTGAACAAGCTGCAACATTAACATTAGATGGAGCTTCAGGTGCTGCAACACAAACTATTTGTGCAGGAGATGCAATCGACGACATTATATATAATATTGGTGGAGGTGCAACTACAGCAGTTGTTTCATCAATGCCTTCTGGCTTATATAGTAGTACAGTTGCTGGTGTTCTTACTATTGCTGGGACTCCAGCTGACTCTGGTTCTTTCACGATTACAGCTAATGCTGGTTGTGCTCCAGCAATAGAAACAGTTACAATTAATGTAAATCCAATTCCTGCAGCTATTACTGGAACTTTAACAGTTTGTCAAGGTTTAACAACAACTTTAGCTAGTACAACTGCAGGTGGAACTTGGTCAAGTTCAAATACAGCTGTAGCAACTGTAAATGCTTCTGGTGTTGTAACTGGAGTATCTGCAGGAACAAGTACAATAACATATACGGTAAGTGGATGTTCTGTTACAGCAGATGTGACAGTGAATGCAAATCCTGTAATTGAATTAAGTGTTCCAGCAAGTGCCATTTGTCCTAGCTCAACAACCGCTTTAACAACAAGTTTAACAACTGCAACAGTTGCAACTTATACTTATTTATGGACAAATGCATCTGCAACTACAGCAGGAAGCGCAGATTTTACTGCAAGTGCTTTATGCACTGATTCTAAAAATGTAACAGTACAGGTTACCGATGGTAATGGATGTATTGCTTCAGATACTAAAAGCGTTTCATCAGGAGATACAACTGCTCCAACGGTAACAGGAACATTAACCAGTACAATTGAAGGATGTGATGCCAGTTCAGCACCAGCTGCAGCGACTACTGCTGCTGAGTTAGTAACATTAGGCGCAACCATTTCAGATAACTGTACAGCAAATGCAGACTTAGCAGTCACATACAGTGATGCAAGTTCAGGTACCTGCCCATTAACTATTACCCGTACATATACAGTAAAGGATGCATGTTTAAATAGTACTACTATTGATCATGTTATTACTATTGACGATACAACTGCTCCAACGGTAACAGGAACATTAACCAGTACAATTGAAGGATGTGATGCCAGTTCAGCACCAGCTGCAGCGACTACTGCTGCTGAGTTAGTAACATTAGGCGCAACCATTTCAGATAACTGTACAGCAAATGCAGACTTAGCAGTCACATACAGTGATGCAAGTTCAGGTACCTGCCCATTAACTATTACTCGTACATATACAGTAAAGGATGCATGTTTAAATGGTACTACTATTGATCATGTTATTACTATTGACGATACAACTGCTCCAACGGTAACAGGAACATTAACCAGTACAATTGAAGGATGTGATGCCAGTTCAGCACCAGCTGCAGCGACTACTGCTGCTGAGTTAGTAACATTAGGCGCAACCATTTCAGATAACTGTACAGCAAATGCAGACTTAGCAGTCGCATACAGTGATGCAAGTTCAGGTACCTGCCCATTAACTATTACTCGTACATATACAGTAAAGGATGCATGTTTAAATAGTACTACTATTGATCATGTTATTACTATTGACGATACAACTGCTCCAACGGTAACAGGAACATTAACCAGTACAATTGAAGGATGTGATGCCAGTTCAGCACCAGCTGCAGCGACTACTGCTGCTGAGTTAGTAACATTAGGCGCAACCATTTCAGATAACTGTACAGCAAATGCAGACTTAGCAGTCACATACAGTGATGCAAGTTCAGGTACCTGCCCATTAACTATTACTCGTACATATACAGTAAAGGATGCATGTTTAAATAGTACTACTATTGATCATGTTATTACTATTGACGATACAACTGCTCCAACGGTAACAGGAACATTAACCAGTACAATTGAAGGATGTGATGCCAGTTCAGCACCAGCTGCAGCGACTACTGCTGCTGAGTTAGTAACATTAGGCGCAACCATTTCAGATAACTGTACAGCAAATGCAGACTTAGCAGTCACATACAGTGATGCAAGTTCAGGTA
Source organism: Paludibacteraceae bacterium (assembly GCA_963662245.2). GTDB lineage: Bacteria > Bacteroidota > Bacteroidia > Bacteroidales > Paludibacteraceae > JAFGVL01. The sequence goes on from CAXXVQ010000009.1 coordinate 478,583, forward strand.
CCTGCCCATTAACTATTACCCGTACATATACAGTAAAGGATGCATGTTTAAATAGTACTACTATTGATCATGTTATTACTATTGACGATACAACTGCTCCAACGGTAACAGGAACATTAACCAGTACAATTGAAGGATGTGATGCCAGTTCAGCACCAGCTGCAGCGACTACTGCTGCTGAGTTAGTAACATTAGGCGCAACCATTTCAGATAACTGTACAGCAAATGCAGACTTAGCAGTCACATACAGTGATGCAAGTTCAGGTACCTGCCCATTAACTATTACCCGTACATATACAGTAAAGGATGCATGTTTAAATAGTACTACTATTGATCATGTTATTACTATTGACGATACAACTGCTCCAACGGTAACAGGAACATTAACCAGTACAATTGAAGGATGTGATGCCAGTTCAGCACCAGCTGCAGCGACTACTGCTGCTGAGTTAGTAACATTAGGCGCAACCATTTCAGATAACTGTACAGCAAATGCAGACTTAGCAGTCACATACAGTGATGCAAGTTCAGGTACCTGCCCATTAACTATTACTCGTACATATACAGTAAAGGATGCATGTTTAAATAGTACTACTATTGATCATGTTATTACTATTGACGATACAACTGCTCCAACGGTAACAGGAACATTAACCAGTACAATTGAAGGATGTGATGCCAGTTCAGCACCAGCTGCAGCGACTACTGCTGCTGAGTTAGTAACATTAGGCGCAACCATTTCAGATAACTGTACAGCAAATGCAGACTTAGCAGTCACATACAGTGATGCAAGTTCAGGTACCTGCCCATTAACTATTACTCGTACATATACAGTAAAGGATGCATGTTTAAATAGTACTACTATTGATCATGTTATTACTATTGACGATACAACTGCTCCAACGGTAACAGGAACATTAACCAGTACAATTGAAGGATGTGATGCCAGTTCAGCACCAGCTGCAGCGACTACTGCTGCTGAGTTAGTAACATTAGGCGCAACCATTTCAGATAACTGTACAGCAAATGCAGACTTAGCAGTCACATACAGTGATGCAAGTTCAGGTACCTGCCCATTAACTATTACTCGTACATATACAGTAAAGGATGCATGTTTAAATAGTACTACTATTGATCATGTTATTACTATTGACGATACAACTGCTCCAACGGTAACAGGAACATTAACCAGTACAATTGAAGGATGTGATGCCAGTTCAGCACCAGCTGCAGCGACTACTGCTGCTGAGTTAGTAACATTAGGCGCAACCATTTCAGATAACTGTACAGCAAATGCAGACTTAGCAGTCACATACAGTGATGCAAGTTCAGGTACCTGCCCATTAACTATTACCCGTACATATACAGTAAAGGATGCATGTTTAAATAGTACTACTATTGATCATGTTATTACTATTGACGATACAACTGCTCCAACGGTAACAGGAACATTAACCAGTACAATTGAAGGATGTGATGCCAGTTCAGCACCAGCTGCAGCGACTACTGCTGCTGAGTTAGTAACATTAGGCGCAACCATTTCAGATAACTGTACAGCAAATGCAGACTTAGCAGTCACATACAGTGATGCAAGTTCAGGTACCTGCCCATTAACTATTACTCGTACATATACAGTAAAGGATGCATGTTTAAATAGTACTACTATTGATCATGTTATTACTATTGACGATACAACTGCTCCAACGGTAACAGGAACATTAACCAGTACAATTGAAGGATGTGATGCCAGTTCAGCACCAGCTGCAGCGACTACTGCTGCTGAGTTAGTAACATTAGGCGCAACCATTTCAGATAACTGTACAGCAAATGCAGACTTAGCAGTCACATACAGTGATGCAAGTTCAGGTACCTGCCCATTAACTATTACCCGTACATATACAGTAAAGGATGCATGTTTAAATAGTACTACTATTGATCATGTTATTACTATTGACGATACAACTGCTCCAACGGTAACAGGAACATTGACTACACAAACAGTAGAAGGATGTGATATCAGTGCAGCACCAGCAGCTGTAACAACAGTAGCTGCCTTGGAAGCAATGGGAATCGGCGTATTAGATGTATGTTCAGCAGATGGAGATATCACTGTAAGTTCAGCGGATGGATCAGCAAGTGGAACATGTCCAATCAGCTTTACTCGTACCTATAGAATTGCCGATGCATGTGGTAACTCAACAGATGTAACCCAAGCAATCACAATAGATGATACAACAGCACCGACTGGAAGTTCACCAGCCCCAATTACAGTACAATGTAGTGGCGATGTGCCAGCCGCAGATATAACAGTTATTACTGATGAAGCTGATAATTGTACAGCCGTACCAACGGTGACTCATGTAGGCGATGTTTCAGATGGCAATAGCTGTCCAGAGATCATCACTCGTACCTATAGAATTGGTGATGAGTGTGGTAATACAACAGATGTAACCCAAACAATCACCATTGAAGATACCACAGATCCAGTTATTACAGGAAGTTTAGCCGATCAAGCTGCAACATCGATGGGAAGTTGTACATTCCAAGTACCGGATGTAACGGGATTGGTACGCACAATTTCAAGTGATAATTGTACAGCCAATGGAGCTTTAGTTATTACACAATCACCAGCAGCCGGAAGCGTAATCGCATCAAGTACTTCGGTAACAGTAACCGTAGCTGATGCCTGTGGTAATGATGCAACAACTCCAGTAAATATAACAGTGCCAAGTGCACCAACAATTGTAGAGAGCGTAGCTCCATCATGTTCAGTAGACTTATTAACATACTCATTAAAAGTAGCAGTAAGTTCAGGTGGCACAGTAACAAGTACTTCAGGAACCGTAGCCGATGAAGGTTCAGATGTCTGGTCTATTAGTTCAATCGCAACAGGAACAAATATTACAGCCACAGTAACAGCTGCAGATGGATGTACAGCAGACTTAAATATTACAGCCCCAGATTGTAGTTGTGGTGTAATTGCAGCTCCGGTAAGTGGTGGAAATAAGACTTATTGTGCAGGCGGAACCGTTCCAAGCTTAAGTGCAAGTGTAGGATCAGGCTTTGAGATCGACTGGTATGATGCAGCCACAGGTGGAAACTTGTTGTTAAGCAATAGTACAACATATAGTCCATCCGCAGGTACAGCGACTTATTATGCCGAAGCTAGAGAAAGCGCAACCGGTTGTGTAAGTTCACGCACCGCAATTAGTGTGACAGAAAATATAAATCCAGTAATTGAATTAACCGTTCCAAGTAGTTCAATATGTCCAGGCTCAACAGCAAGCTTAAGTACAAGTTTAACCACCTCTACAGTAGGTGCATATACATATACTTGGACTAATGCCGTAGCAAGTACAGCCGGAAATGCAGATTACACAGCCGGAGTATCCTGTAATGCAACGGTAGCAGTAACTGTAGAGGTAGAAGATGGCAATGGCTGTTTGGCTTCAGATACAAAAAATATTCTATCCAAAGATGATGTAAACCCAACAGGAACAGCTCCAGCAGCAGTAAGTGTTCAATGTAGTGTAGATGTTCCAGCTGTAGATATCACAGCCATTACCGATGAAGCCGATAATTGTACAGCCGTACCAACGGTGAGTCATGTAGGCGATGTTTCAGATGGTAATAGCTGTCCAGAGGTCATCACTCGTACCTATAGAATTGCCGATGCATGTGGTAACTCAATTGATGTAACCCAAGCAATCACAATAGATGATACAACAGCACCGACTGGAAGTTCACCAGCCCCAATTACAGTACAATGTAGTGGCGATGTGCCAGCCGCAGATATAACAGTTATTACTGATGAAGCTGATAATTGTACAGCCGTACCAACGGTGACTCATGTAGGCGATGTTTCAGATGGTAATAGCTGTCCAGAGGTCATCACTCGTACCTATAGAATTGGTGATGAGTGTGGTAATACAACAGATGTAACCCAAACAATCACCATTGAAGATACCACAGATCCAGTTATTACAGGAAGTGTAGCCGATCAAGCTGCAACATCGATGGGAAGTTGTACATTCCAAGTACCGGATGTAACGGGATTGGTACGCACAATTTCAAGTGATAATTGTACAGCCAATGGAGCTTTAGTTATTACACAATCACCAGCAGCCGGAAGCGTAATCGCATCAAGTACTTCGGTAACAGTAACCGTAGCTGATGCCTGTGGTAATGATGCAACAACTCCAGTAAATATAACAGTGCCAAGTGCACCAACAATTGTAGAGAGCGTAGCTCCATCATGTTCAGTAGACTTATTAACATACTCATTAAAAGTAGCAGTAAGTTCAGGTGGCACAGTAACAAGTACTTCAGGAACCGTAGCCGATGAAGGTTCAGATGTCTGGTCTATTAGTTCAATCGCAACAGGAACAAATATTACAGCCACAGTAACAGCTGCAGATGGATGTACAGCAGACTTAAATATTACAGCCCCAGATTGTAGTTGTGGTGTAATTGCAGCTCCGGTAAGTGGTGGAAATAAGACTTATTGTGCAGGCGGAACCGTTCCAAGCTTAAGTGCAAGTGTAGGATCAGGCTTTGAGATCGACTGGTATGATGCAGCCACAGGTGGAAACTTGTTGTTAAGCAATAGTACAACATATAGTCCATCCGCAGGTACAGCGACTTATTATGCCGAAGCTAGAGAAAGCGCAACCGGTTGTGTAAGTTCACGCACCGCAATTAGTGTGACAGAAAATATAAATCCAGTAATTGAATTAACCGTTCCAAGTAGTTCAATATGTCCAGGCTCAACAGCAAGCTTAAGTACAAGTTTAACCACCTCTACAGTAGGTGCATATACATATACTTGGACTAATGCCGTAGCAAGTACAGCCGGAAATGCAGATTACACAGCCGGAGTATCCTGTAATGCAACGGTAGCAGTAACTGTAGAGGTAGAAGATGGCAATGGCTGTTTGGCTTCAGATACAAAAAATATTCTATCCAAAGATGATGTAAACCCAACAGGAACAGCTCCAGCAGCAGTAAGTGTTCAATGTAGTGTAGATGTTCCAGCTGTAGATATCACAGCCATTACCGATGAAGCCGATAATTGTACAGCCGTACCAACGGTGAGTCATGTAGGCGATGTTTCAGATGGTAATAGCTGTCCAGAGGTCATCACTCGTACCTATAGAATTGCCGATGCATGTGGTAACTCAATTGATGTAACCCAAGCAATCACAATAGATGATACAACAGCACCGACTGGAAGTTCACCAGCCCCAATTACAGTACAATGTAGTGGCGATGTGCCAGCCGCAGATATAACAGTTATTACTGATGAAGCTGATAATTGTACAGCCGTACCAACGGTGACTCATGTAGGCGATGTTTCAGATGGTAATAGCTGTCCAGAGGTCATCACTCGTACCTATAGAATTGGTGATGAGTGTGGTAATACAACAGATGTAACCCAAACAATCACCATTGAAGATACCACAGATCCAGTTATTACAGGAAGTGTAGCCGATCAAGCTGCAACATCGATGGGAAGTTGTACATTCCAAGTACCGGATGTAACGGGATTGGTACGCACAATTTCAAGTGATAATTGTACAGCCAATGGAGCTTTAGTTATTACACAATCACCAGCAGCCGGAAGCGTAATCGCATCAAGTACTTCGGTAACAGTAACCGTAGCTGATGCCTGTGGTAATGATGCAACAACTCCAGTAAATATAACAGTGCCAAGTGCACCAACAATTGTAGAGAGCGTAGCTCCATCATGTTCAGTAGACTTATTAACATACTCATTAAAAGTAGCAGTAAGTTCAGGTGGCACAGTAACAAGTACTTCAGGAACCGTAGCCGATGAAGGTTCAGATGTCTGGTCTATTAGTTCAATCGCAACAGGAACAAATATTACAGCCACAGTAACAGCTGCAGATGGATGTACAGCAGACTTAAATATTACAGCCCCAGATTGTAGTTGTGGTGTAATTGCAGCTCCGGTAAGTGGTGGAAATAAGACTTATTGTGCAGGCGGAACCGTTCCAAGCTTAAGTGCAAGTGTAGGATCAGGCTTTGAGATCGACTGGTATGATGCAGCCACAGGTGGAAACTTGTTGTTAAGCAATAGTACAACATATAGTCCATCCGCAGGTACAGCGACTTATTATGCCGAAGCTAGAGAAAGCGCAACCGGTTGTGTAAGTTCACGCACCGCAATTAGTGTGACAGAAAATATAAATCCAGTAATTGAATTAACCGTTCCAAGTAGTTCAATATGTCCAGGCTCAACAGCAAGCTTAAGTACAAGTTTAACCACCTCTACAGTAGGTGCATATACATATACTTGGACTAATGCCGTAGCAAGTACAGCCGGAAATGCAGATTACACAGCCGGAGTATCCTGTAATGCAACGGTAGCAGTAACTGTAGAGGTAGAAGATGGCAATGGCTGTTTGGCTTCAGATACAAAAAATATTCTATCCAAAGATGATGTAAACCCAACAGGAACAGCTCCAGCAGCAGTAAGTGTTCAATGTAGTGTAGATGTTCCAGCTGTAGATATCACAGCCATTACCGATGAAGCCGATAATTGTACAGCCGTACCAACGGTGAGTCATGTAGGCGATGTTTCAGATGGTAATAGCTGTCCAGAGGTCATCACTCGTACCTATAGAATTGCCGATGCATGTGGTAACTCAATTGATGTAACCCAAGCAATCACAATAGATGATACAACAGCACCGACTGGAAGTTCACCAGCCCCAATTACAGTACAATGTAGTGGCGATGTGCCAGCCGCAGATATAACAGTTATTACTGATGAAGCTGATAATTGTACAGCCGTACCAACGGTGACTCATGTAGGCGATGTTTCAGATGGTAATAGCTGTCCAGAGGTCATCACTCGTACCTATAGAATTGGTGATGAGTGTGGTAATACAACAGATGTAACCCAAACAATCACCATTGAAGATACCACAGATCCAGTTATTACAGGAAGTGTAGCCGATCAAGCTGCAACATCGATGGGAAGTTGTACATTCCAAGTACCGGATGTAACGGGATTGGTACGCACAATTTCAAGTGATAATTGTACAGCCAATGGAGCTTTAGTTATTACACAATCACCAGCAGCCGGAAGCGTAATCGCATCAAGTACTTCGGTAACAGTAACCGTAGCTGATGCCTGTGGTAATGATGCAACAACTCCAGTAAATATAACAGTGCCAAGTGCACCAACAATTGTAGAGAGCGTAGCTCCATCATGTTCAGTAGACTTATTAACATACTCATTAAAAGTAGCAGTAAGTTCAGGTGGCACAGTAACAAGTACTTCAGGAACCGTAGCCGATGAAGGTTCAGATGTCTGGTCTATTAGTTCAATCGCAACAGGAACAAATATTACAGCCACAGTAACAGCTGCAGATGGATGTACAGCAGACTTAAATATTACAGCCCCAGATTGTAGTTGTGGTGTAATTGCAGCTCCGGTAAGTGGTGGAAATAAGACTTATTGTGCAGGCGGAACCGTTCCAAGCTTAAGTGCAAGTGTAGGATCAGGCTTTGAGATCGACTGGTATGATGCAGCCACAGGTGGAAACTTGTTGTTAAGCAATAGTACAACATATAGTCCATCCGCAGGTACAGCGACTTATTATGCCGAAGCTAGAGAAAGCGCAACCGGTTGTGTAAGTTCACGCACCGCAATTAGTGTGACAGAAAATATAAATCCAGTAATTGAATTAACCGTTCCAAGTAGTTCAATATGTCCAGGCTCAACAGCAAGCTTAAGTACAAGTTTAACCACCTCTACAGTAGGTGCATATACATATACTTGGACTAATGCCGTAGCAAGTACAGCCGGAAATGCAGATTACACAGCCGGAGTATCCTGTAATGCAACGGTAGCAGTAACTGTAGAGGTAGAAGATGGCAATGGCTGTTTGGCTTCAGATACAAAAAATATTCTATCCAAAGATGATGTAAACCCAACAGGAACAGCTCCAGCAGCAGTAAGTGTTCAATGTAGTGTAGATGTTCCAGCTGTAGATATCACAGCCATTACCGATGAAGCCGATAATTGTACAGCCGTACCAACGGTGAGTCATGTAGGCGATGTTTCAGATGGTAATAGCTGTCCAGAGGTCATCACTCGTACCTATAGAATTGCCGATGCATGTGGTAACTCAATTGATGTAACCCAAGCAATCACAATAGATGATACAACAGCACCGACTGGAAGTTCACCAGCCCCAATTACAGTACAATGTAGTGGCGATGTGCCAGCCGCAGATATAACAGTTATTACTGATGAAGCTGATAATTGTACAGCCGTACCAACGGTGACTCATGTAGGCGATGTTTCAGATGGTAATAGCTGTCCAGAGGTCATCACTCGTACCTATAGAATTGGTGATGAGTGTGGTAATACAACAGATGTAACCCAAACAATCACCATTGAAGATACCACAGATCCAGTTATTACAGGAAGTGTAGCCGATCAAGCTGCAACATCGATGGGAAGTTGTACATTCCAAGTACCGGATGTAACGGGATTGGTACGCACAATTTCAAGTGATAATTGTACAGCCAATGGAGCTTTAGTTATTACACAATCACCAGCAGCCGGAAGCGTAATCGCATCAAGTACTTCGGTAACAGTAACCGTAGCTGATGCCTGTGGTAATGATGCAACAACTCCAGTAAATATAACAGTGCCAAGTGCACCAACAATTGTAGAGAGCGTAGCTCCATCATGTTCAGTAGACTTATTAACATACTCATTAAAAGTAGCAGTAAGTTCAGGTGGCACAGTAACAAGTACTTCAGGAACCGTAGCCGATGAAGGTTCAGATGTCTGGTCTATTAGTTCAATCGCAACAGGAACAAATATTACAGCCACAGTAACAGCTGCAGATGGATGTACAGCAGACTTAAATATTACAGCCCCAGATTGTAGTTGTCCATCAATAGATGCCCCAGTAGCAGGAAATATTACCGTATGCTATGACGGAGCAGTGCATACAGGAAGTGCAACAGTAAATGCTGATGAGGTAGTCGATTGGTATGATGCATCTACAGGAGGAGTGTCAACAACAGTACCAAGTGGAACAACTGCAGGAACCTATACTGCTTATGCAGAGGCAAGAAATACTACAACTAATTGTATAAGTGCTGCACGCACTTTGGTTACTGTTGTGATTAATCCATTGCCAATTGCAAGCATAAGTGGAACAACATCTGTATGTAAAGATGCAGCCTCACCGGATGTAACTTTCACCGGTGCCAACGGAACTGCGCCATATACCTTTACATATACATTAAATGGAACAACGCAAACTGTAACTACTACCTCAGGCAATAGTGTGACTGTGTCTCAAGCAACTGGTACAGCCGGAAGCTATGTTTATGAGTTAGTAAGTGTTCAGGATGCAAGTAGTACTGCATGTGTGCAATCACAAACAGGTAGTGCAACCATTACCGTTAATCCATTGCCAAGTGCAAGCATAAGTGGAACAACAGCTGTATGTAAAGATGCAGCCTCACCGGATGTAACTTTCACCGGTGCCAACGGAACTGCACCATATACCTTTACATATACATTAAATGGAACAACGCAAACTGTAACTACTACCTCAGGTAATAGTGTAACAGTATCTCAAGCAACTGGTACAGCCGGAAGCTATGTTTATGAGTTAGTAAGTGTTCAGGATGCAAGTAGTACCGCATGTGTACAATCACAAACAGGTAGTGCAACCATTACCGTTAATCCATTGCCAATTGCAAGCATAAGTGGAACAACATCTGTATGTAAAGATGCAGCCTCACCGGATGTAACTTTCACCGGTGCCAACGGAACTGCACCATATACCTTTACATATACATTAAATGGAACAACGCAAACTGTAACTACTACCTCAGGTAATAGTGTAACAGTATCTCAAGCAACTGGTACAGCCGGAAGCTATGTTTATGAGTTAGTAAGTGTTCAGGATGCAAGTAGTACCGCATGTGTACAATCACAAACAGGTAGTGCAACCATTACTGTTAATCCATTGCCAAGTGCAAGCATAAGTGGAACAACAGCTGTATGTAAAGATGCAGCCTCACCGGATGTAACTTTCACCGGTGCCAACGGAACTGCACCATATACCTTTACATATACATTAAATGGAACAACGCAAACAGTAACCACTACCTCAGGTAATAGTGTAACAGTATCTCAAGCAACTGGTACAGCTGGAAGCTATGTTTATGAGTTAGTAAGTGTTCAGGATGCAAGTAGTACCGCATGTGTACAATCACAAACAGGTAGTGCAACCATTACTGTTAATCCATTGCCAACGGCAAGCATAAGTGGAACAGCAGCTGTATGTAAAGATGCAGCAGCACCGGATGTAACTTTCACCGGTGCCAACGGAACTGCGCCATATACCTTTACATATACATTAAATGGAACAACGCAAACTGTAACTACTACCTCAGGCAATAGTGTGACTGTATCTCAAGCAACTGGTACAGCCGGAAGCTATGTTTATGAGTTAGTAAGTGTTCAGGATGCAAGTAGTACTGCATGTGTGCAATCACAAACAGGTAGTGCAACCATTACCGTTAATCCATTGCCAAGTGCAAGCATAAGTGGAACAACATCTGTCTGTAAAGATGCAGCAGCACCGGATATAACTTTCACCGGTGCCAACGGAACTGCACCATATACCTTTACATATACATTAAATGGAACAACGCAAACTGTAACTACTACCTCAGGTAATAGTGTAACAGTATCTCAAGCAACTGGTACAGCCGGAATCTATGTTTATGAGTTAGTAAGTGTTCAGGATGCAAGTAGTACCGCATGTGTACAATCACAAACAGGTAGTGCAACCATTACCGTTAATCCATTGCCAAGTGCAAGCATAAGTGGAACAACATCTGTCTGTAAAGATGCAGCCTCACCGGATGTAACTTTCACCGGTGCCAACGGAACTGCACCATATACCTTTACATATACATTAAATGGAACAACGCAAACTGTAACTACTACCTCAGGTAATAGTGTAACAGTATCTCAAGCAACTGGTACAGCCGGAAGCTATGTTTATGAGTTAGTAAGTGTTCAGGATGCAAGTAGTACTGCATGTGTGCAATCACAAACAGGTAGTGCAACCATTACTGTTAATCCATTGCCAAGTGCAAGCATAAGTGGAACAACAGCTGTATGTAAAGATGCAGCCTCACCGGATGTAACTTTCACCGGTGCCAACGGAACTGCACCATATACCTTTACATATACATTAAATGGAACAACGCAAACTGTAACTACTACCTCAGGTAATAGTGTAACAGTATCTCAAGCAACTGGTACAGCCGGAAGCTATGTTTATGAGTTAGTAAGTGTTCAGGATGCAAGTAGTACCGCATGTGTACAATCACAAACAGGTAGTGCAACCATTACTGTTAATCCATTGCCAAGTGCAAGCATAAGTGGAACAACATCTGTATGTAAAGATGCAGCCTCACCGGATGTAACTTTCACCGGTGCCAACGGAACTGCACCATATACCTTTACATATACATTAAATGGAACAACGCAAACAGTAACCACTACCTCAGGTAATAGTGTAACAGTATCTCAAGCAACTGGTACAGCTGGAAGCTATGTTTATGAGTTAGTAAGTGTTCAGGATGCAAGTAGTACCGCATGTGTACAATCACAAACAGGTAGTGCAACCATTACTGTTAATCCATTGCCAACGGCAAGCATAAGTGGAACAGCAGCTGTATGTAAAGATGCAGCAGCACTGGATGTAACTTTCACCGGTGCCAACGGAACTGCACCATATACCTTTACATATACATTAAATGGAACAACGCAAACTGTAACTACTACCTCAGGCAATAGTGTGACTGTATCTCAAGCAACTGGTACAGCCGGAAGCTATGTTTATGAGTTAGTAAGTGTTCAGGATGCAAGTAGTACCGCATGTGTACAATCACAAACAGGTAGTGCAACCATTACTGTTAATCCATTGCCAAGTGCAAGCATAAGTGGAACAACATCTGTCTGTAAATATGCAGCAGCACCGGATATAACTTTCACCGGTGCCAACGGAACTGCACCATATACCTTTACATATACATTAAATGGAACAACGCAAACAGTAACCACTACCTCAGGCAATAGTGTGACTGTATCTCAAGCAACTGGTACAGCCGGAAGCTATGTTTATGAGTTAGTAAGTGTTCAGGATGCAAGTAGTACCGCATGTGTACAATCACAAACAGGTAGTGCAACCATTACTGTTAATCCATTGCCAAGTGCAAGCATAAGTGGTAATGCAACTATTTGTCAATATGTGACTACTTCTCCAGAGGTAACCTTTACAGGAGCTGATGGAACTGCACCATATACCTTTACTTATACAGTAAATAGTGGTGTAGCCCAAACAGTAACAACCATATCGGGTAATAGTGTAACAGTGTCACAACCAACTAATATTGCAGGAGATTATGTATATGAATTAGTAAGTGTTAAAGATGCTAGTAGTACTGCTTGTGAACAAGTGCAAAGTGGAACTGTGAAGGTAACTGTGAATCCAAAGCCAACAATAGTAATAACTAAACCAGACTCGGTTTGTTTCCCTAGCACTGTGGATATTACAGCTGCAAATGTGACAGTTGGTTCAACAGCAGGGTTAGCATATAGTTACTATTCTGATGCAAGTGCGACAACTGCGTTGACAGACCCTACATCTGTACCTACAACAGGTACTTATTATATCGTAGGTGTTACTTCAGCTCTTTGTTATGATACAGCTGCAGTTAGTGTAATGGTAAATGCAAAACCTGAGTTAACTCTAAATGCTTCACCATCGCCAGTTTGTAGACCAGATGTGGTTGATATTACAACTGGTACAAGTAGTAGTATTGCTGGCTCAATTTCTTATTATCGTGATGCAAATCTGAGTGAAATCTATTCAAAAGCTACTGCTGTTGACACAAGTGGAACATACTTTGTATTAGTAGAGACTGCATTTGGTTGTCGTGATACTGATAATGTTATTGTGACAGTGAATGAACCTGCAACTTTAGTATTGACAAGTGCAGATACGACTCAGAGTCAGTCTGTATGTAGTCAAGGAGATACAATTGTAAATATTGTTTATACATACGGTGGAGGAGCAACAGGGGCAACTGTAACTAAATTAGATGGAACACCATTGCCAGCAGGTATTAATTATTTTGTGGATAATACTGCTAAAACAGTAACGATTTCGTCTACTTCAGGTGTGGATATTAGTACATTTACTTATAAGATATCTACTACAGGTCAATCAAATCCTTGTGGAGTAGTTGATAGTATTGGAACAATTAAATCAGTGCCAATACCTTATATTACTCTAGTTTCTGGAGATATTAATAAGACATATTGTGCTGAAGATAAATTTACTCCAATTGTTATACAGTTAGTAAATGCAACAGGATATGAGATTGCTTCAGGTGCATTGCCAAGTACATTATCAATTACTTCATTAGGTAGTTATAAATATAAGATAGATGGAACTACTCCTCCGGATAGTACAGGAATATATAAATTCCAGATTTTGGCAAAAGGTCCGCTTGCAAATTGCGATGGTGGATTATTAGTTCAGATAACAGTTAATCCATTACCACAGATTTCTATCGCTGGAGATGATGTTTGTTCGGGACAAACTATTACAGTAGTTCCTTCAACAGATATTGCTAGTACAATTCAATGGAGTGTTGGTGGAGTTGACCAAGATACATTAGCCGCAACAAGTTCATTTAGTTATTCTGATACAGAGACAGCTTCTGATCGTAGCTTTAGTATTAAGGCTGTTGGAATTACATCTAAAAACTGTAAGGCATCAGCAAGTACTACTGTTAAGGTATATGCAAATCCAACTAAGCCGGTTATTGCAAATTATGCTAAATGTGAGAAGGTAGGTACAGCAGAGTGGGAGTCTTTGGTTAGTGGAACTCAAGGCATACTTAAGTGGTATGAATCTATGAGCTCAACTCAAGAAATTGATCCAGGAGTCTTTGATAAATCTGATGTTGGTACCCTGTATTACTATATTGAAGCCATCGATTCTGTTAATACAACACTGGTTTGTAAATCAGATAGAGATACCGTTTCGGCTACAGTATATGCTAATCCTCGAATAGTTAATATAGATAAGTCAGACCTTACAAATGTAAGAGTTGAAGTTCAAGGGGAAGCACCATTTACTTATGAGTTAAGTACCGGCATCTCAGGTGAATTTACCGGTTACCAAGTAACAGATTTAGGTCAGTTGACCTTTGGCACTCATGAAGTAATTGTTTACGATGATAATACCTGTAAAACATCGGCAACCTTTACAATAGAAGCAATTCCATTAGAGCCTGAGAAATACTTTACACCAAATGGTGATGGTATTAACGATACTTGGGATATTGGTAATCTAGAGTTGTATCCAAATACTGAGATTTATATCCATGATAGATTTGGTAAAGAAGTGGCGAAGTATAAAGGTGAGCAATTCCGAGGTTGGGATGGTTCTTACTTAGGAAATCCACTTCCTTCTACAGATTACTGGTATGTAATTCAAGTTCGTGAAACTGGTAAACGACTAGTAGGACACTTCTTGTTGAAGAGATAGTAAATAGTTATATTTTTTAAAAAAGGACATCAGTTTTGATGTCCTTTTTTATTTTATAAATGTTAAAAAATTAACTTATCAAGTGTTAAATTTAAAACCATGCAATATGTTTTTGTTAAAACATTGCACTTGAAAATTTTATTATTAGAGTAGTATTCCTTGTTAGTCTAGCTTAAAGGTGTGTTTAATTTTTTTTAGTAAGTAGGCTTTTTTTTGTGAAAAAATGTTTAGATTCGGAGTGCTTGTTCTGTTTTGATGGGAATAAGTCTTTAGATTATTAAAACTCAAAAACAATTAGACATATGAAGAAACAATGTAATAACTGGCAAAAAGGATTAGGTGTCTTTTTGACAATGTTTATATTGAATACCATTAGTAGTTATAGTCAAACTAAATTTGATCTTTATAACGAAGGGTCTTCATTTACAGTAACAGTGCCAATGACTCAAGACGGGGTAACTCTCTCAACTTCAGGGAGTACTGGAAGTAAAAATTCCACACCTCCTTGTTCAAATGAGTCTTGGGAGGTTTCATCTTTAGGTAAAACATATATCTTATCCCTTGGTTCTGGCGGGTTAGTAAATATTGATGCAGGTGCTGGTAGCACTATTTCAAATATTACTATTTTACTTTCAAGAAATAGTACTGGAACAACAGTCTCTCAAATTGGTCATGCTGCCTTTAGTGCTGATGGTTCTACTTGGACTGAATATTCTAATGTTTCAGCTGATGGATATGATTATTGTGATGAAATAACAATAACACCTTCAGCTACGAACTATCAATATTTCTCTTTTGGTCGTGGAGCAATTGGGGGAGTTTCTCCTTCTACAAATGCAGAGGCAAGGGTGTATTATGTAATTGTAACTGTTTCAGGTGGATCTTGCTCAGGAACAACCTTAACTGAGAGTCCTACATCTTTATCTGCCGGATCTATAAGTTCTTCAGGTTTTACTGTAACTTGGACAGCTCCAACATCCGTTGCAGCATTGACATATGATGTCGAGCTGTATTTAGGTTCATCTGCCACAGGAACGCCCGTTCAAAGTCAAACCGGATTATCTTCTGCGAGTGCATCATTTTCCGGTTTAGATGAATCTACTCAATATACTGTAAAAGTAATAGCAAATGGTAATGGAACTGATGATTGTGGCTCAACCTCAGAAACATTAACAACAAGTACTATCGCATATATTTGTACAGGGACAACTCTTTCTACTCCAATAAGTTTGGCAGGTAGTAATGAAACTACTTCCGGATTCGATGCATCATGGAGTGCGGTTTCAAATGCATCAAGTTATACTGTAAAAGTGTATGAAGGGGCTACCTTAGCTAAGACAGTAACCGGATTGACAACAACTTCAACTACCTTTTCTGATTTATCTGCCAGTACATCGTATACATTTACTGTAACTGCAATTGGTAATGGTTCTTCTTATTGTAATTCATCAGAGTCATCATCGTCTAGTTCCGTAACAACTTTAGATGAACCAATAGCATCAGTTTGTGATTATGCATTATATTCTACTGATTTTACTGATTGGAATGCTTTAGATCAGTCTAGTGCAAGTTCCGGAGATACCTTTAATGCTAGTGGAGGAGGAGAAGGTTTTATCCTTTCGGCAAAACCATCAGTGTATCCGAGTACAGATCTAACTGGATTGGGTGAAACCGGATATCTTGTTTCAAGTAATAGTTCAGGGACACTGCTAAAATCAAAATCATTAACATTTGTTGAAGGAGGTTCTGTTGTAGCATATGTATATAATACAAGTACTTCTGATAGAAATTTTAGTTTAACGGTAGATGGCTCTGGAACTGGAATTACGGCAGTTTATGATTATCTTGAACCTCAGGCATACCCGGAAACTACGGCTGCAGTTATTTCAGCAAATAATTTTAAAACTGGTCAAAATGGTTCATCAGACAAGAGAAAAATTCTGTACAAAGTGACATTTACTCTGCCATCAACATTGACAGGAGAACACACGATTGAAATTATTGGTGGTAGTTTAACAGGTTTGACCTTTACAAGATTAACTATCTGTTCAGGAGTAGGTGCTAATCCAATAATAACAATTAATCCACCTGCAGATGACGATCGAAGCTATAGTGGTCTGGTAAATGGGGATCCAATAGTTCAAAATAATACTGTAAAAGGATTTAATCTTGTAGGGGATGTTAAAGCGGAAATTGTTTCTAAATCTGGCTGTGATGATGTTTCACGCTTTTCGATGACATCGTCACCAATAATTATCCCTCAAGCACAGGCTCTTTCTGGAATTACTTTGCCGATTACATATACCCCTTCTTCTTTAATAAGCTCTCATTGTGCGGTGTTGCAGCTAACAAGTACAAATGCAGATACTGTTTTTGTGACATTAAATGGTGTTACAGGTACTACAAGTCCAATAATAACTACACCTAGTTCTACAATTTTAATGGCTAGCACGCTTATTACAACAACTACTACAACAATAGATGTAACGGGATTAAATCTAACATCAGATGTTACTCTGACAATATCTGGAACTGATGCAAGTCAATTTAGAGTTCTAAATTCTTCTGTAGATTATTCTACTGCTAATGTCGTTGGACAAACGGTTACAATTGAATATACGGGAGGTTATACTGCTCCTGATACTCATAATGCAATATTGACATTATCAAGTACAGGTGCTGAGGATGTTGTTATTCCTTTAGTTGGTAAAACTTTTTATGCAGAACCTATATATTATACATTGACGACTGATGTAAGTCCTGTTGGTAGTGGGTTTGTTAGACTTGACCCTGTCGGTCCAACTTATCCTTCAGGAACAGTTGTTACTATTACAGCTATCCCGGAGAGAGGATATAAATTCCAAAAATGGGGTGATGTTTCAACTATTACACCTACTCGTCAAGTAACTATGACAATGGATCGTTCGGTTATTGCATATTTTGAAGAAAGCCCAGAAGGTGGTGCTGTTGGTGATCTTGAGGCTTATTATCCAACTGCAATTACCTCAAACTCACTTGCAGCACATTGGTCTTCAGTGACGGGAGCAAGTTCATATGTCGTTACATTATATGATCAGGATGGAGCCGTTGTCGAATCCCAAACTGTAACAACTACAAACTATACATTTAATGTTGCAGATGCATCAGGTGTGTATTCTTATCGTGTTGTTGCAAATACAGGTGATGCATCTGATAAATCAGGACCATATCTTTTACAAAATCCAACATTCACTTGTGGTCAAGAATAAATATAAACCAAACTTGTAAAAATCAGAACTATGAAAAATATAAGATATAATAACAAAATAGGTTTCTTGACCATAAATAAAAACAAGTCTTTGTTGTCAATAATTGTGTTTTTATTGACAACTACAGCTGTATTTGCACAATGGGGGACAGTAAGAGATACCTGGCAAGGGAATTATGATATTAAAATGGTTGGATCTGTTGCATTACAACCTGCAATTGTTACATCTTCAGATGGTAGCGCTTATGCTGTGGATAAGATTGCTACTCAAGATATGATTGACCAGAATGGTGCGGCGTTAAATAATGATTGGACTACAAATAAAGCTAATCCTGCAGTTTCAATGAGCTTTCCGGAAAAGGCATACAATGGATTATCTGTGACAGATCTGGATTTAGCTAATTATGGAAAAGATGTTTGTTCCCAGACATCTACATCTACAGCCTCAAATTATCCTTCTGTTACAAAAAATGTAGCTATGGTTTATGCTGACTGCGATGATGATTATACAACATTCCAATCTTCAGCAGCCTATGTTGATTATGGACAAAATATGGAATGTACCACAATCCAGGCTGCATATTTATACTGGGCTGGAAATTATGATACATATGACACAAAATATACTCTTCCATATCCAGGGCTTCCGTCTATGAAGAGTTATAACCCTGGAGGAACAACAAGCAGTAATATTGGAGGGGCTCAGGTTCCCAATTCAAACTCATATAAAACTGTATTATTTAAACATCAGGATGATGCGTCATATACATCAATTACCGGAACCCCTATAGCAGGATCTGGAACTGAAAGATATGTGTGTGTGGCAGATGTAACATCTGAAGTTCAAGGTAAAAAGGGTGGCTTGTTTTGGGTTGCCAATTTGCGCTCATCTTCTTCTAAGAATTCGGGAGGAGCTGCTTCAGGATGGGTTTTAATTGTTATTGCGACGCCACCAAATTGTCCTCCCCGTGTGATTAAATTATGGGACGGGATGGCTGAGGTTACTGCTGGAAATAAGAAAAATATAACTCTATCATTAGCCGGAATGACTCCTGCAACAAGTAACTTTAAATCTTATCTAGGGATTGGATCTTTAGATGGAGAGAATATATGGAGTCAGATTTATGGTGAAACTTCTACATCAAAGACAATCACTGGGATGCAACAGTCAGTAACTGTAAATACTCCGGCTGAATGTCTTGATGTTACGCCTGATAATGGTAGTGTAATACATTTGAATCCTTTTTACACAGATCAACCGGGTTATCCATATGCTTCTTCAGGAGTTCTCATAATTGATGAAGATAATAATAAAGCTACTTATGGAGATATGTGTAATAATGGTCCTTGGTATATGGCTCAGGATGGTATTTCATCTTCAAGAATTACTACTTATTTAGATGATAATGGATTAAATGGTAACGAAACTGCTCGTATTCCATATAATAGAAATACATTAGGCCTTGATGTTCACCATATGAGGATGCCTACAGGTTGTATATTGTCCGGTACTCAAGATGTTACTATGACATATTATGCGGGTGAACAAGGAGGTACAATTCCGTTTCTATCATACATCGCAATTGAGACTTTGCAGCCAAATTTGTTGTTAACAAAGGTGAGTGATATTACTCAAGCTGCAACCTCAACTGATATTACATACACATTGACGCTTCGAAATGTTGGTGGTCAAGCATCTTTAACTGGTGCCGATAACTATGTTATGGATACTTTGGACTTAGGAATAGATTATAATTCAGGTTATACTCCGCAGTGGATTGATAAAAATGGTGTTTCTCATAGTTTTGTAATGAATACAGATATGTGGTTAACACAAACCAATGCTGGAACAGATGCGGAAGTTGAATATCTTAAGTTTAAAATACCCGCAGCTATTGCAGCATGTAATGCTGATGGATCAGCTAGTGACTCAATTCGTATTGTGTTTAAAGCAGAAGTTTTATCTATTTCACGAGAAGATATTTGGACTAAGGGATGTAAATCTGTCATACAAAATAAAGCGAATGTTTATTATGTAAGTTCATCAGGAGATTCCTTTATTGCCGGAAGTAATACTGAAAATGGGTGTGGCGGAGCTGAAAATACTGCTGTAACAGTAGTTGATGATCAGTTATCTGCATTGTTAAATGGAATATTTAGCGTTGAAGCTGATTTGACATCCTTGGATCCAACTGCTATTCTTGTCAAAGATATTGTCACAGATTCATTAAGAAATGCCATCTGTAGAGCAAATGGATGGACTGAAGGAACTCATACTTCTGAGATTGATGCGATGCTTCCTGAATATACATTCTATGATGAAGTGTTTGAAGAGTTAACTGGTTCTGAGTATTTTTCAATAGATAAAATATATCAAACATATTATGCAATACGCGTAATTGAAGGCGGTGATTATGACTGTTCAGAAACTTATACATTTACTTTTAAGGTAGCAAAAATACCTACAATGACTTTAGTGAAAGTAAATGATCCTCTATGTGCAGGTACTGAAACAGGTAAGATTACAGCAGAATTGCGTGGTGGAGGAAGTGGCTTTGGTGTAAGATTAATCGATGACTCTGATGATAAAGTAATATGGAGTTCTCGCTCTGAAATGGGTGTGGTAGATCAAGATTACCTTATGGAAAATATTCCTTCTGGAAGTTATACCGCAGTGCTTGATGTTTTAGGAGAAATTATTGATAGTGTTCAAATTACTCTTACAGATCCAACTCCATTGTTAATGTCATTGACTCCTTCTACAGACATTACGGTTATTAACGATAGTGTTGGTAATATTTGTAGAAATACTGCATTTAAATTAACACAAGATGTTGGAGCCTTAACTGGTTTAGATTATGTATGGAAATCATCTCCAGATAGCATTACATGGACTACTTTAGCGGAAACTTCAAATGAATTAGATGTTAGCTCTGGTATTACTGATACTATATATTATTGGGCTTATGCATGTAATACTATCTGTAGTGTAAAAGATGTATATACAGTTCTTCCAACTCAGTCATTAACTTTCCCTAATTTGACTGATACAATTTGTTCTGGAGATGGATTTGCAATGACTCCTTATGATAGCATTGTGGCTCCTGCAATGACTCCAACTACACTGACTTATTCTTGGAGTGCTCCTGTATTTGCTGGTGTAACTGGATTAGCTGCTGGAACAGATGAAGCCGATGTGAGTGCTACATCATTAGTTAATTCTAATTCAACAGCTGTTGATGTGGTTTATATTGTAACTCCAACTGTTGATGGTTGTGAGGGTGCAAGTTTTAATGTGACAGTTACTGTTAATCCAAAACCTGTTATCAATAATTTATTGGATACCATTTGTAGTGGAACAGAATTTATTGTGAAACCAGTTAATGTAACTGACGGAACTGTTCCTTCAGGAACTACCTATACTTGGACTGCACCTTCTTATGCAGGAATAACCGGAACTACTGCCGGTACTGCTGTAGATTCAATTAGCGATACTTTAACGAACACAACAACTTCAGCTATTGATGTTGTTTATACAGTAACACCAAAAACAGGAGACTGCTCAGGAACTCCATTTACCGTAACGGTAAAAGTTAATCCATTACCAACTGCAACAATAAGTAATACGGCTGGTGATTCAATTTGTTCCGAAGATACTTATGCATTAACCGCAACAGCAACTGCCGGAACAGTAGAATGGTTTTCTGATGGTTTAGGGTCATTTACGAATGGCACAAGCGCTAATGCAACATATAATTCAGTTGCTGGAGATGCAGATACAACGGTAGTTCTTACTATGGTTGTAACTAGCAATACAACTTTAGCTTGTGGAACTGATACTGCTAGATATAACTTGTATGTGCGCCCTGCCTTTGATGCCGGAGCAATTACTGCAGGAACTGATTCTGTTTGTTCAGGATCAACAACGGCTATAATAATAGGAAATACTCAAGCTGCAATTGGAGGTGATAGTGTAATTACATATGAATGGTACAAAGATGGTGTAGCTATTGCAGGTAGTAATGCTGCCACATATACAATTCCTAATGCCGATAAAGTAAATGCAGGTACAAGTAATTCTGTGATTACTTATACTCGTAAAGCGAAAGATGGTACATGTAATACTACTTATACATTATCCGCTAATGATTATAAATTAACAGTTTATCCTGCCTTCGATGAAGGAGCAATTGCCACTACGGGTGAAACTTTGTGTGTAGGTGGAACTCCTACCGTAATAGGAAGTACAACAGCCGCAAGTGGTGGTGACGGAACAATTACTTACGAATGGTATAAAGATGGCGTAGCAATTGCAAGTACTAACACTGCAACTTATACTCCACCTACTGCAGATGCATCTGTAGCAAATACAACTCATACTTATACTCGTAAAGCCAAAGATGGCTCGTGTGCTAGTCTAACAACAAGTACAGGTTCTTGGGTGTTAACAATTCGTCCGGCCTTTGATGCTGGAACAATTACAGCCGGAGCTGATTCTGTTTGTACAGGATCAACTACAGCTATAGTAATAGGAAGTACAACAGCTGCAAGTGGTGGTGATAACTCAATCACATATGAATGGTACAAAGATGGTGTAGCTATTGCAAGTAGTGATGCTGCAACTTATACAATTCCGAATGCAGATAAAGTAAATGCCACAACAAGTAATTCCGTAATTACTTATACTCGTAAAGCCAAAGATGGTGCATGTAATACAAGCTTTACACAGTCAGATAGTGTTTATGTGTTAACCGTGTATCCAGCCTTTAATAAAGGTGCCATAGCAACTACGGGCGAAACTTTGTGTGTAGGTGGAACTCCTACCGTAATAGGAAGTACAACAGCTGCAAGTGGTGGTGACGGAACAATTACTTACGAATGGTATAAAGATGGCGTAGCAATTGCAAGTACTAACACTGCAACTTACACTCCACCTACCGCAGATGCATTAACTGCAGATACAAGTTATACATATACTCGTAAAGCAAAAGATGGTACATGTGCTAGTTTAACCGCAAGCACAGGTTCATGGGTGTTAACGATCCGTCCGGCATTTGATGCAGGAACAATTACTGCTGATTCTAATTTTGTATGTTCAGGTACAACAACAGCAATTACAATTGGAAGTGATGAAGCTGCTACAGGCGGTGATGCTACAATCGCATATGAATGGTATAAAGATGGAGCAGCTATTACAAGTAGTAATGCTGCCACATATACAATACCTAATGCCGATAAAGTAAATGCAGGTACAACTAACTTAGAGATTGAATATACTCGTAAAGCCAAAGATGGTGCATGTAATACAAGCTTTACATTATCAGATAGCGTTTATGTATTAACAGTGTATCCTGCTTTTGATGCAGGAGAAATAGATGCTACAGGAGAAACATTATGTCCTGGAGCTACTCCATCGAGAATAAGTAATACAACATTAGCAACAGGTGGAGATGGAAATATTACTTACGAATGGTATAAAGATGGTGTAGCTATCGCAAATAGTGATTCAGTTAGCTTTACTCCGTCAACTTTAGATATAGTAAATGCAGGAAGTTCCTCAATCACAATTACATATACAAGAAAAGCGAAAGATGCGACTTGTAATTCCTCATTTACATTATCTACAAATTCGTGGGTAATTACTGTTAATCCGATTCCAACAATCACAGATGTGACACTTGACACAATATGTGGTACTGGAACTGTGAATTTGGGTGCTACAGCAAGTGCCGGAACAGTAAATTGGTACAGTGCTTCTACTGGAGGAACTAGTATTCAATCAGGCACAACTTATAGCCAAAGTGTAACTGCAACAACTACATATTATGTAGATGCAACCGCTAATGGTTGTACTACAGCATCAAGAACTGCTGTTGAAGGTGTTGTAAATGCCTTGCCTTCAATTTTACCAACTACTTTTGATGTTTGTGAAGGTTTGACAATTAATTTAGATTCAGTTTCTGGAGTTGGAGATGCAACTAAGCCATGGGATTCTCAAACTTTATCAGTTGCCACAATAACTGCCGGTGGTCAAGTTTCTGGTGTTGCTCAAGGAACAAGTCTAATTACATATACAGATAATAATGGATGTACTGATACAGTAACAGTAACTGTTAACACTTGTACAGCATTAACTTTAGACCAGTCAACAACTGGCTCTACATGTCAAGGTGATACAATTACATATACAATAAATCTTGTAAATCCTTCTGCGGTATCTTCTACAGGAATTAAAGTTTCTGATGTATTACCGGCATCTGTTACATATGTTTCATCAACTCCGACTCAAGGGACATATAGTGCAGGAGTATGGGATGTTGGAACAATTTTATCGACAGAGTCAGTTAAATTGACAATTAAAACAATTGCAACAACGGCTGGTGCATCAATCTTAAATGAATCATATGTATCTGAGGAGAATGGAAATACCTACTCAGCTTATACAGATGTAGACCCATCAATGAGTGATTCTACTGTTGTTGAGATATATGCTTTACCGGTATCGTTAGATTTAACAGGAAGTACAGTTTGTTATGGAGTAACAGATAGTATTACTTCAAGTACCTCAGAACTTGGTGTGAATTATCAATTATACGATAATACAGGAACTGCAAAAGGTGGTGTTGTAGCAGGAACTGGTAGTGCCTTAAAATGGACATCAGTTGGCAATGGAACTGGTTACTATGTAATAGGAACCAATGCAACTACAACATGTGTTTCAACAAGTGATTCCGTAGATGTTGTTATCAATGCCTTACCAGTAAGCTTAGATTTAACAGGAAGTGTAGTTTGTGCTGGCGTCACAGATAGTATTACTTCAAGTACTTCAGAACTTGGTGTAAATTATCAATTATATGACAATACAGGAACTGCAAAAGGTAGTTTGGTTGCCGGAACAGGTGCTGCTTTAAAATGGACATCAGTTGGTAATGGAACTGGTTACTATGTGATCGGAACCAATGCAACTACAACATGTGTTTCAACAAGTGATTCAGTAGATGTTGTTATCAATGCCTTACCAGTAAGCTTAGATTTAACAGGAAGTGTAGTGTGTTCTGGTATAACAGATAGTATCACTTCAAGCACTTCAGAGTTAGGAGTAAATTATCAATTATATGACAATACAGGAGCCGCAAAAGGAAGTGTGGTTGCCGGAACAGGAAGCGCTTTGAAATGGACATCTGTTAGCAACGGAACTGGTTACTATGTAATCGGAACCAATGCAACTACAACATGTGTTTCAACCAGTGATTCTGTAGATGTTGTAATTAACACCTTACCAACGCCTTTAATCTTAACTGGTAGTGAGGTTTGTTCTGGAGTAACAGACAGTATCACTTCAAGTACTTCAGAGCTTGGTGTAAATTATCAATTATATGACAATACAGGCACTGCAAAAGGTACTGTGTTTGCCGGAACAGGTGCTGCTTTGAAATGGTCTTCTGTTGGAGCAGGATCAGCTTACTATGTAATAGGTACCAATGCAACTACAACATGTGTTTCAACAAGTGATTCCGTAGATGTTGTAATTAATGCATTGCCTACCTCGTTAAACTTAACCGGAAGCAGTGTTTGTTCGACATTAGCAGATAGCATTATTTCAGATGGCTCACAAATTGGTGTGAACTATCAATTATATGACAATACAGGAACTGCAAAAGATACAGTAGTTGTGGGAACAGGTATTGGATTAACATGGAAATCTATAGGAGATAATACAGCTTACTATGTAATTGGAACAGATACAGCAACAGGTTGCGTTTCTACTAGTGATTCTGTAGATATTACTGTTTACACCGGTATTACGGCAACTGTTGGTCATAATGATGTGACTACTGTTAACGGAACTGATGGCTCATTAACTATTTCTTCTCTTACTGGTGGTTCTGGTGGAGGAGTTGAGTATAGAATAGATACTGTAACAGGGGCAACTATTAGGAATTATAATGCTAGCTTAACAAATCTTCCTTCAGGAACTTATAAAGTATTTGCTCGTAATACAGATCAAACTTGTGATTATTTATTAGGTACTGAAACTATTAATGAGCCTGGATCAATCAAAGGAAGTATTACGACAGATTCTATTAAATGTTATGGCGATAGCACAGCAACCATTTCTATTGATAGTGTAACTGGAGGAAATACACCTCATCAATTCTATTATAAGTTGAATAAATGGGATACGACCTCTAATGCATATGTCTTGCTTACGGATTATGACACAACTCCTGCAGACTCAACATATAAGTTTGAGAATTTGCCTGCTGGTATTTACCAAGTAGTTGCTAAGGATGATAATGCATCTCCAAATATTGCAGAGATTAAGAGCGGTATTGTTATCTATCAGCCAGATAGTTTGGTGGCAACAATAAGTAAGTCTCGTAACTTAACATGTTTCGCATCAACAAATGGATCAGCAGAGGTTGCTGTAACAGGAGGAACGGAAGCATATTCTTACTTATGGAATGATGCCTCAGCTCAAATAGATTCAGTAGCAACTGGTTTATTAGCCGGAGATTATGTGGTAACAGTAACAGACATCTATGGCTGTACAGATACAGCAAAAGTAACCATTACTCGTCCAGATAGCTTGAATGCAACTATCGGCTCATTTGCAAATATTTCATGTAAAGGAGATTCTACAGGAACAGCAACAGTCGTAGTCTCAGGTGGAAGTGTCGCATCTAACTATCAATTTGAATGGAATAGTAACCCAGTACAGACTGACTCAATAGCAATAGGTTTACCAGCCGGAGCATATATTGTAACCGTAACTGATGATAGTTTGTGTACCGATACGGCAATGGTAACAATTGCAGAACCTACTAAGTTACTAGCAAGTGTAACAAGTCAGACTAATGTGAAATGTCATGGAGCTTCAACAGGTTCAGTAGATGTGAGTGTCACAGGCGGAACACCATCAGTACTTAGTGGATATTCATACTTATGGGATAATGGACAAACGGTAGAAGATGCAACCGGATTAAAAGTAGGTACATATATACTAACCGTAACGGATAGTTTATCATGTACAGATACAACTCAAGTAATAATAACAGAGCCAGACACTTTAACTGTTGATATTGTTGCGATACAAAATGTAGATTGTAATGGAGCCAGTACAGGCTCTATCAGAGCCGTAGCTACTGGAGGTTCAGGATCTAATTCATATTCATGGAATAGTACTCCAACTCAAACGGATTCTTTAGCAACAGCTTTGCCAGCAGGAATCTATACAGTATCAGTCACAGATGCTAATTTATGTACAGCAACAGCAACTGATACGATAAAAGAGCCAACTCAACCAGTATTTACAGCAGTAAGAAGTGAACAATACTGTTATGGAGAATTAGGATTAATTACATTAAGTTCAGTTAGTGGAGGAACCGTAGGAACAGGATATCAATACAGCATAGCAGGAGATAGTTTATCTTTAACAAGCTTTGTAGCAGGAGATGCTATTTCTAATCTAGTAGATAGTACCTACACTGTTCATGTGGCTGATGGCAATGGCTGTTATGCAACCGATACTACAATCACAATAGAAGTTCCAGATCCAATCTCAGCTACCTTAGCAAAAGTTGACATCACGGTAGTGGGCAATACAGATGGAGCAATTACTTATACGAACTTAGTAGGAGGAGATTCTATTAATGTAGTAGAGTTCTCTGTTGATGGCGGGCTTACTTATGGAGATTCAGCAACAATTTTGACAGGCTTATCAGCTAATACCTATACAGTTTATGCACGAAATGCAACTCGCAGTTGTAAGTTTAATTTAGGTCAGATAACTATTACAGCTCCAGGTTCTATAAAAGGAAGTATTCGAACAGATTCTATTAAATGTTATGGAGCTGCAACAGCAACTATTTATGTAGATAGCATAACTGGAGGAAATACACCTCATGAGTTCTATTACCAATTGAATAAATTTGATGCAGGTTTAGGTGCATATGGTCTATATATTGATTATGCTGTTTCTTCATCAGACTCAACTTATAAATTTAGTGGTTTGCCGGCAGGTACTTATCAGGTAGTTGCTAAGGATAAGAATACTCTAACTCCAAATGAAGCTGAAGTTAAGAGCGGTATAGTTATCTCTCAACCTGATAGTTTGGTAGCAATAATAAGTAGTCATGCTAACTTAACATGTTGGGCTTCTGCTAATGGTAAGGCAACAGTAAGTGTGCAAGGTGGAACTAAGGTAGGTGATTATAACTACTCATGGAACTCTATTCCGGCACAGACTGTAGCTTCAGTGACTGGTTTATTGGCTGGAGATTATGTAGTGACTGTAACGGATGCTAACTTATGTGTAGATACTGCTATGGTTACAATTACTCGTCCAGATAGCTTGAATGCAACTATCGGTTCATTTGCAAATGTTTCATGTAAAGGAGATTCTACAGGAACTGCAACAGTAGTAGTCTCAGGCGGAAGTGTCGCATCTAACTATCAATTTGCATGGAATAGTACCCCAGCTCAAACAGATTCTATCGCAGTAGGCTTACCAGCTGGAGCATATATTGTAACAGTAACAGATGATAGTTTGTGTACCGATACGGCAATGGTAACAATTGCAGAACCAACTAAGTTACTAGCAAGTGTAACAAGTCAGACTAATGTGAAATGTCATGGAGCTTCAACAGGTTCAGTAGATGTGAGCGTCACAGGCGGAACACCTTCAGTACTTAGTGGATATTCATACTTATGGGATAACGGACAAACAGTTGAAGATGCAACCGGATTAAAAGTTGGTACATATATACTAACCGTAACTGATAGCTTATCGTGTACTGATACAACTAAGGTTGTAATAACAGAGCCTGATACAATTACAGTTGATAGTATTACAGTAACTAATGTTCTATGTAATGGTGGTAATACTGGTAGTGTTGAAGTATTTGCAAAAGGTGGAACAGGAACTCTACATTATTTATGGGATGATGCTAGTGCACAATCAGTCGCTAAAGCAACTGTTCTTCCTGCAAGAAAATATACAGTAACAATAACTGATGATAATTCATGTTCAGTTACTGCTAGCGATACTGTTAAGGAGCCAACGCTATTAGTTAGAACAGTTACCCCAGCAGCTCCAATTTGTTCTACAGGAACAAGTAAGATTGACTTATCAGTAAGTGGTGGAACTGCGTATGCAAGCGGTGAGTATCAATATAAATATGGAACAGGTAGTTGGACTTCATTTGCTGATGGAGATTCTATTACAGGATTAACTCATGGTAGTTATACTGTAAGCATTTTGGATGCTAACAACTGTACCGTTTCTGATACGACTGTTGATGTAGAGATTTATACACCGCCAACACTTGTACATACATCAGGTTCTGATGATCAGTTACTATGTGCTACTGGTAGAATGGTAGAAAGCATTGTGTATACTTATGGTGGTGGCGCTACGGGTGTTGATGTTCAAGATTTACCTGCAGGATTGAGTAAAGCGATTGATCCGGTAGCTAAAACAGTTACAATCTCGGGTACATTAGATAGTGTTATTACATCATACAACTATACTGTTGTTACTACAGGAGCTACTAGCCCATGTGGAAATGTGGAATTGTATGGAAAAGTAAAAGTCGTTGCAACGCCTTATATCTCTGGAGTTGTTAATGCCGATCATTGTGGTGATGCCGCATTATTACTTCAGGCAACAGCCTCTGATGGTACAATTTCTTGGTACGAAACTGCAACCGGAGGTACAGCTATAGCTACAGGAACTACATATTCAACACCAGTGTTGTCAGCAACTAAAACATATTATGTAGATGCAACTGCTGGAACATGTACTTCGGTAACTCGTGAGGCAGTTGTGGCTAGAATTGATACTATGCCAACTTTACAAGTAAATCCGGTGAGTTTAAGTCAAGACCTTTGTTTAGTAAATAGTACAGTAGTGTTGAATGATGTAGCTTATACTTATGGTGGAGGTGCTACAGGTATTGAGATTATTTCTTCAAATCTTTCATCTGGTGTTGACACCGTGCGTACGGCACTGAAAACATTGACTTTAACAGGTGCTACATCAAGTACATTTAACTATGAGATTAAAACAATTGGTCAAAAAGGTCAGTGTGGGGCTGTGTCAT
Source organism: Paludibacteraceae bacterium (assembly GCA_963662245.2). GTDB lineage: Bacteria > Bacteroidota > Bacteroidia > Bacteroidales > Paludibacteraceae > JAFGVL01. The sequence continues at coordinate 508,573 of CAXXVQ010000009.1, forward strand.
TATTAGATACTGTTACAGTACATAAGAAAGCTATGTTATCTCATGATGTTTCAAGTGGTGATATTGACCAAGATGTTTGTGGTGATGACCTAATTGAGCCAATTAAAATTAATGTTACTGGAGAGGCTACTGATGTTAAAGTGACTGGTTTATCTAATGGACTGAAATCTCTTTATAACACTACATCTAAAGTTGTTACGATTACAGGTAATCCAGAGACCAATTGTAATTATACAGTTGAAGTAGAAGGGTTCTGTACTGGATTAAATATCACAGGGTCAATTACCAGATTGACAGTTCCGACTGTGGATGTAGATATTTTACATAAAGACTCTATCTGTCCTGGAACAGCAATTGAAATAGTTGCTAATCCGGTTCCGTCTGCTCAGTTCTATAATTGGTATATTACGAAAAATGGAGTAAGTGTCGTTGATGATAAGAACTCTACTGAAAGTAAGTATACCATAACAGGAGATGGTAATACTAGTGATGCAGATATATTTACAGTTCAAGTTCAAGTTAGAAATATTAACGGATGTCTTTCTAAACTTACAGATGCATCATCAAAAGAATCAGTAAGAGTAAGAACTTCACCGCAAGCACCATCTGTTACTAATAAGTTTAATTGTGAAAAAGTAGGGTCGGTTGCTTGGAATTCATTGATTTCAACTAAATACTCTGATGTTTATTGGTACTCAAATGGAGTGTTGTTAGATACAGTTCCAAATGATGTGGATAAATCTGTCGTTGGTGTGAGTGTATATGGCGTTCGTGTATCCGATTCTTATGGATGTATGTCTGATACATCATATGTAAGCTATGCTGTGTTCGAAAATCCAATTGTAACTAATGTCGATAAATCTAATTTGATGGATATTCAGGTGACTGTTGATAAAGGAGTGGCTCCATATGATTATTCAGTTGAAAGCGAAATAGGTAATAGTCTTGATGGATATATTAGTCTAGGTATGCTTTCATTTGGTAAGCATGAAATATTAGTTGTTGATTCTAATCAATGTTCAACATCAGTCACATTTGAGATTGAATCTGTAGAACTGGAACCATTTAAATACTTTACTCCTAATGGTGATGGTGTAAATGATCTTTGGGAGATTGGTAATCTTGAATTCTATCCAAATACTGAAATTTATATTCATGATAGATTTGGAAAAGAAATTGCCAAGTACAGTGGTAAAGATTTCAAGGGCTGGGATGGAACATATATTGGCAATCCTCTGCCGGGTAATGACTATTGGTATGTTATTTATATCAGAGAAACAGGAAAACGCCTTGTAGGGCACTTCCTATTAAAGAGATAATTATGGTAAAAAACAGCCCCTTAGATAGGGGCTGTTAAAAAAAAAAAAACTAGATTTGTCAAATTGAATTTAAACCTTAAGTTTAATAAGATATAACCCTAATATTGCGTATGAAACACCGCATACTCTACCTCTATTATTTATTGATTTTCTTCGTTTTTTGTAGTGGATTCTCATTACAAGCGCAAGAGTACCCTATTTATAATCAATATCATTTCAATTATTATTTAGTAAACCCTGCAGTAGCAGGTGCAAATGATTGTTCCTACTTTATGTTGACCCATAAGCAACAATGGGTTGGGATAGAAGATGCTCCTTATACTAGTTCTTTTAGTTTTCAAAGTAGATTAAAAGGAAATGTCGGTGTAGGTGCTTATGTTTATAATGATAAGAATGGTTATTCTACTCAACAAGGAGGTCAATTAACAGCTGCATATCATATTGCTCTCTCAGATGGTGCTAGATATAGAAAAGCAGTTGCTAGAGATCGCCAGTTGTCTTTTGCAGTATCTATGAAATTCTATAATTATGGATTTGATAGTGAGTTGTACCAAATAGTAACGGGCAATGATCCTGCTACTCAAGATCTAGGTAGCGTCGCTGCAATCAATGCAAATGTTGGAGCTTACTTTACTTCTTATGGCTTTTTTACCGGGTTTAGTGCAACTAACTTGATTACGACGAAGATGCCTGCATATGACGAAACCACTGAGCCAAACTTACCATTTAATGGTTTCTTTCTGCTTGGAAATGAATTTCAAGTAACAGAAGATGAGACTCTTGAGCCTTCACTTATGTATAAATTTTCGGCTAGAGCAGAGATGGCTCTTGATTTAAACTTAAAATATATGCGTAATGTGCCTAGAGATAAATTTTCTTATTGGGCGCAGTTAACAGTCAGACAAAATATTGATGAAGGATCTTATCAAACTCTGAATATGATGCCAATGATTGGGTTTCAGTATGATAAGTTTCACTTTGCCTATGCCTATGATTTAGACTTAAATAGATTAGTGAGATACAACTACGGTTCGCATGAGATTATGCTTGGATATACATTATGTTATACTCGTAGATTCTGTAGATAATAACAGTATTTTATATAGAAGAGGAACTCAGTTTTGGGTTCCTCTTTTTGTTTTTATATCAGTCTTAATTTAATTTGTTGCTCCTTATTAAATGGTTATTTTTGTACTTAAATAAAATAAATAATGATTGATTTTAAAGATGTTTCAATAGAGGATAGCGTAGTGATGACGGAATACTTTTCTAAGGTCAATTATAGAAATTGCGATTTCTCATTTGCCACCATATTTACTTGGAGTCATAAGTATAAGACCTCTTATGCTATCATTGATGGTTTTATGGTTGTGCGATTTATTTGTGATGATGGACTTCCATGCTTTATGATGCCAATTGGTAATGGGGATATAGCAAATATTCTCCGCTTGATGATGAATGAGGCCGAAGCCGGAAATGAGCGATTTAGAATTCATGCAATAACGGCTCAAATGTTTTCTGTTCTTGATGAAGCTTTACCAAATACTTTTAGTTTTACAGAGCATCGTGATTATTTTGAGTACTTATATTTAGCCGAAGATCTGATACATTTGCAAGGAAAGAAATATCAACCTAAACGCAATCACATTAATCGCTTTAAAAGAGAAAATCCAAATTATTCTTATTTACCACTTACGAATGATTTGTTCCCTTTGTGTTTGGGTTTATATGAGAAATGGAAGGTGGCATATTTGTTAAGAAACCCAGATGAAGATTTGCAAGGAGAAGAAGTGTCAGTTCATTTGGCATTTAAATATTTTGAAGAACTTAAGTTGAAAGGTGGAGCATTGTTTGTCGGGAATGAGCTTGTTGCATTTACCTTTGGCGAGCAGATTACTGAAGATACCTTTGCAATTCATGCAGAGAAGGCATTGACCCATGTACACGGGGCTTTTACTATGATTAATAATCTTTTTGCTGCTCACGAAGCAAGTAGCTTTATATATATCAACCGGGAGGAAGATTTAGGAATTGAGCCATTGAGAAAAGCAAAGATGTCGTATAATCCAGTTAGGTTACTGAAAAGAGGAAGTGTTTATTTAGCATAATTTGATAAATGGTTGGTATTGCAAATAGTACGCAAATTGAGCAAGTAAAATCTCTTTGGAGGATTGTGTTTCAAGATTCCAATGAATATCTTGATTCATATTTTTCCAATCATTTTTCGAAAAATAATTGTTTTGTTATTTCGGAAGGAGATGAAGTTATTGCTGCTTTACAGCTTATTCCATTTACTTTTTCTACAGGTTCAAAAGAGTTACCTGCAGCATATATTTTTGCTGTACTGACTGCTCCAAATGAGAGGCAAAAAGGTCATATGCGTAACTTGTTTAATTTCGTATTCGATGTGATAAAGAATCGCGCTTATGCTTTCACATTTCTTATTCCTCAAGAAGACTATTTGTTTGATGTTTATAGAAAGCTCGGCTTTGAAAAGGCATTCGCTGTTTCTAAACAAAAAAAATCTCTTCCTATAAATAATGTAAGTTTAGTTGAAATTGATCTGAAGAAGTCTTTTGATTTTCATATGAATTACTATTCAGAAGCAATTTTTATTCACCCAAGCTTTGAATATTATAAGTTTATTTTTGAAACGATATATGCTGATGGTGGTGCTGTTTTAGCTTATAAAGAGGGTGCTGATATTCTTGCTTTGGGTTATGTAGTAAAGAAAGACTCAGATTTATTGTTGTTAGATTTTTTATGTCCAAATAAATATCAAGACAAGTTTCTAGGTGGATTGAGAAATATTTATGGAAATGAATTTGTAAATATTTCGATGCATTGTGAAGAATCATCAAAACAATATTTAGGTATGGCAAAGATATTTGATACTAAATCAGTAGGTTATGATATTTTGCAAAAGGCTTATATGAGTTTGATGATGAACGATTAGTTTGTCTTAGATATATTCCTGAATTTTCCCTAATGATTTACTTTAGCTAGTAACTTTTTCTTACCTTTGCGCTTCTTTAAATAAATAAGTTGATTAACAGATAATTAATTTTAGAATATGGCTTCACAAGATGATGTTTTTAAGAAACTAGTCGCACACTGTAAAGAGTACGGTTTTGTTTTTCCTTCAAGTGAAATTTATGATGGACTAGGTGCCGTTTATGATTACGGACAAATGGGTGTTGAGTTGAAAAACAACATTAAAAAATATTGGTGGGATAGCATGGTTCTTTTAAATGAGAATGTTGTCGGAATTGATGCTGCAATCTTTATGCACCCAACAACTTGGAAAGCATCAGGACATGTGGATGCATTCAATGATCCGCTGATTGACAATAAAGATTCTAAGAAGCGTTATCGTGCTGATGTTTTAATCGAGGACTTGATGGCTAAGCAAGATGAAAAGGTTGAGAAAGAATGTGCTAAAGCTGCAAAGAAATTTGGAGAGTCTTTTGATAAAGAAATGTATATTCAAACAAATCCTCGTGTACAAGAGTATTTGGTTAAAAAAGAAGAAATACATAATCGCTTTGTAAAAGCATTAAATGATAGTGATCTTGCTGAATTAAAGCAAATTATTGAAGATTATGATGTTGTTTGTCCAATTAGTGGAACTAAAAACTGGACTGATGTTCGTCAATTTAACTTGATGTTTAGTACAGAAATGGGTTCTACTGCTGATGGATCCTCAAAAATTTATCTTCGTCCGGAAACTGCGCAAGGTATTTTTGTAAACTATTTGAATGTACAGAAAACAGGTCGTATGCGTATTCCTTTTGGAATTGCTCAGATTGGTAAAGCATTCCGTAATGAGATTGTTGCTCGACAGTTCATTTTCCGTATGCGTGAATTTGAGCAAATGGAAATGCAATTTTTTGTAAAACCAGGAACAGAATTAGAATGGTTTGAAAAATGGAAAGCGACACGCTTAAAGTGGCATAAAGCTCTTGGTTTAGGTGATGAAAAATATCGTTTCCATGACCATGATAAATTAGCTCACTATGCTAATGCTGCAACTGACATTGAGTTCAAAATGCCATTTGGATTTAAAGAGGTTGAAGGTATTCACTCAAGAACTGATTTTGACTTAAGTAGTCATGAGAAATATTCAGGAAAGAATATCAAGTATTTCGATCCTGAGTTAAATCAATCATATGTGCCTTATGTAATTGAGACTTCTATCGGTGTTGACCGTATGTTCTTAAGCGTAATGGCAGCGGCATATAATGAAGAAGAACTCGAAAATGGAGAATCAAGAGTAGTGTTGAACTTACCACCTGCAATCGCTCCAATTAAGGTTTGTGTTATGCCATTGACTAAAAAAGATGGTATGCCGGAAAAAGCTCGTGAGATTATCAATGAGCTTAAGTTTGATGTAAAGTGTGCTTATGATGAAAAAGATTCAATTGGTAAGCGTTACAGAAGACAAGATGCTGTTGGTACTCCATTCTGTATTACAGTTGATCACGATTCATTAAAAGATAATACAGTGACAATTCGTTATCGAGATACAATGGAGCAGGAGAGAGTTGCAATATCTGGGCTATCTTCGATTATTAACTCTAAGGTTTCAATGAAAGAATTGTTTAAGAAGATTATTTAATAAATCATACATAAATAAGAAAGGCTAGATATTTATTTCTAGCCTTTCTTATTTATAATTAGTATGCTTTTTCGTCTCCAGTTATTGCTAAGTATGCTGTTTGAAACATTATTTTTAGATCAAGCCAGAAAGTCCAGTTTTCTAAATACCATACATCAAGTTTAACTCTCCTTTCCATTTCTCTAATATCTTTTGTTTCACCTCTACATCCATTTACTTGTGCCCAGCCTGTTATGCCTGGGAGAGCTAAATGTCTTAGCATATATTTATCAATCAGTTCTGAATACTTGTCGGTGTGTTTTAACATGTGTGGTCTAGGACCAACAATAGACATATCGCCAATTAATACATTCCAGAATTGGGGTAGCTCATCAAGACTTGTTTTGCGTAGGAATGAACCAATCTTTGTAATTCTATCGTCATTTTTTGTAGCTTGTTTTTCGTCTGCATCATTATTTTGATTCATTGAGCGGAATTTATAGCAATAAAAATCTTCGCCTTTTTTTCCAGTTCTTTTTTGTTTGAAGAATATTGAGCCGTTTGATTCTATTCTGATAGCAAGTCCAATAAATAATAATAGTACAGGGAATACTGTGAAAAGAAATATTGAGGCTACAATAATGTCAAAAGCTCTTTTAATGAATCTATTTGGAAAATACTCTAGAGGTTCTTCTCTTAATGAAACAACAGGTATGTCACTAATAAATTGAAGGTTTACTTTCTTGCTAAGGAATCGTTTAAAATCAGGTACAAAATAGAATCTGATAAGATTATTTTCAGCATAATTTAAGATTGGAATAGCCTTTCTGTCATCTCCAGCCGGAAGTGCACAAAATATTTCATCTACATGATTGTTTTGTAGAAATTCAATAGAATCATTAATGTTTCCAATAACTAGCTCCTTATCAATCTGGATTTCTTTTCTATCGTCAAAACATCCAAGTAGATTGTAGCTATTGTGGATATTTAAAACAATCTTATTGTAAACTTCTTTTGCAACATTCCCAGATCCTAAAATTATTATATTTCGAATATTTTTTTTCTTTAGCCTTTCATTTTTTATTATTTGCCTCATTAGTATTCTCCAGGTTGTGCTAACCCAGAAAGCAATAATAAAAAGTGTAATGCTATATTTTAAATTGAGTTCTGATAAGTTATTTGTAATTGAAATTGTTACGAATAAAATGATGAACTGAGTTAGAAGAGTTTTAAATACCTTATCAAGAATCTCTTCAACTCTAACATTTCTTTTGTGCAAAATAACTCCCCATAAGCTAATACTAAATAAGTAAGAAATATTATAGTATAAAATGAGGTTCTTTTCTCTTAGAAAGAAAGTATATGATAATTCTTCTTTATACAAGAAATAACATATATAAAATCCGATATTTAAGAGCATTAGTTCTCCTAGAATAACAGTTGATTTTATGAGAGAAAAGTCTTTCCCAGTGCGCATGGTTAGTTATTTTAAGGAGCTAAATAATTGTTTGAATTTAGATTTCTTTTGTTCGTTTCTTTTGTAGTATTCATAATAGTACCCAGTTCTATATCCTCTATGTTTTTTGCCAATTTTTGATCCATTAAGTACTAAATAAGGTTTTGTTAATCGACCTTCTTCGTGTAAATCATTTATAAGTAGTATACTGTCTTTATTTGTTACTTTTTCTCTAGTTATATATAAGGTTAAGTCAGATACTCTATTTATTAAGAATGTGTCAGAAATAACGCCTACAGGAGCAGTGTCAATAATTATATAGTCATATTTTTCCTTTAGTTCTTCAATAGCCTTGTCTAAGTTAGGCTTATTTAATAACTCATTTGGATTTGGTGGGATAATCCCTGTAGGTAAAATATCAAGATTAGGATATTGTGTTGAAGTAGTAATTAGGGATTCAAGATCTTCCCCCATCGCTAAGTAACTAGTAATACCATGTCTTTCGTTTATACCTAAATACTTTCCTATACTTGGATTTCTAATATCTAATCCAATTATAAGGACTTTATTGTCTGTTAAAGCAAAAGTACATGCAAGATTTACGCAGATAAATGATTTTCCTTCACCAGATACAGTCGAAGTAACTGTGATTATTTTTTTAGGTTCAGTGTCACTTTTTAGAATAAACAGCAGATTGTTTCGTAGTAATCTAAATAGTTCCGTTCCGCTAGAGGTGTCAGTTGGAGAAACAATGATTTTCTTGTCGGTTTGGTTGATAGGTATCTCTCCGATAATTGGAACTCTTGAAAGTTTTTCGAGTTCTTCTCTGCTTGAAATTTCTGTTTTAAATAAATCAACAATATAGATTATTGCAATAGGAAAAGCGAGTCCAAAGATTAAAGAAATTAAAAGAGTGATTTTTTTTCTTGGTGCTACAGGGATGTAATTTGCTCGAGCTGTTGAAACAGTTTTAGCTTTAGGTGTTGTTGCAGCTAATGTTAGGTTAGTTTCCTCTCTTTTTTGTAGTAGAAATACATATAATGTCTCTTTAATTTGTTGTTGTCTTTTAATCTCAATAAGTTCTCTTTCAATTTTTGGGATTTGTCTTATTTTGCCACTTGTTTGTGCATTTTCAAAATCAATATCCGTTTTAGCAATTGAAAGGGTCTTTCTAATATTAACAATACTATGCTTAATGCCATATCTCATGCTAGAAAGTTGGTTAATCATTGATTCTAGAATTGGGTTTGCAGATGTTGATGCTCTTTCAATTCTATCTTTCTCTAATAAAAGCTGGTTGTATTTGTTAATGAGTTCTGCAAGACTCTGATCCGTAATCCCAAGAATAGGAATTAATCTATTTTTGTTGTTTTCATCATTTATAAATGATTCAACATATTTGATAATATTAAGTTGTGTTTCTATTTCTTTTGCTTTTTCTTCATTTATTCCTGTTTGATTAATGAATAGTTCTGTTTCCGAAGATATATCCGTAATTTTATGCTTAGTCTTAAAATCCTCAACATTTTTCTCAACTGTTGATAGTTCAACAGTTAATGATTTTAATCTATCGTCAATAAACATAGCAGTATTGAATGCAATTTGATTTTTGTCTTCAACTGCCTGTTCATTATATAGTTCAACATATTTATTTAAGAAGTCTTTCCCTTCTTTGATGTTTTGAGTTATATAGGAAATAGTTAATACACTTGAGTTCTTGGATGTTGGTGTTACATTAATTTTATTAGAGATTTCTACAGCCATTGATTCTGGATTAAATATCTGGATTAGATATCCATCTTCAATTTCTGATATTGGAGCTAGATTTTCAATTTGAATAGTTCCATCAGTTAGTTTTAATTCAACGGGTAAGTGTTTTTTCTTTATCTCAAGTGTTTTTTCTTTATATGAGATGTTAAAGTGATAAAAGTTTTTTTCTTTTGTAATATAGATGCTGATTGGGGCTGTAATCGTATCTAAGTTTATATCTTTAATCAGTATATCAAACGGATTAGGGTAGATTATTGCGTCTTTTAATCCTTGTTTTTTAGTACAAATGATATTATACTTTGTTGCATTGATTGTGCTTTTAATTAAGTCCGCAGATTTGAAAATCTGAATTTCGTTGTCAATATTGTTTTTCCCACCATTAAATCCCAAATCATCTAAGATTGCTAATTCAGAAACTCCAGATTCTTCATCTTTTATTAATACAGAAGTTGAAATCTCGTATTGGTTATTGGTGATAGCCAAATAGATACTTGCAATCCCTACAAAAACAAACATTGAGATAAGCAGCCATTTCCAATATATTAAATATTTGGAAACAAGTTCTCGTATGTTTATTTCATCACTATTAATATTGTTCTTTTTTTCAAAACTCATTGTGTAGTTTATTTATATATAGTAACAAGTAAAGATGTTAAGCTGATTAAGGTAGATGTAATTGATACTGATAGAGATTCAACACTGCTTACAGCAGAGGCTCTTGCCTTTGTTTTATTTGTTTGGACATAAAGAACATCATTTTGTTTTAAATAATAGTACTTAGATCTAAGAAGGTTTTTGTCCTGAAGGTTTAGCCTAACAGTTTCTTTTTGGCCATTCTCATCTTCTCTGATTAATAAAAGATTCTCTCTTTGCCCGTATATGGTTAAATCGCCAGCTTCTGCTAAGGCTTCAAGTATTGTGATTTTATCATTAATCACATTAAAAGAGCCTGGGTGATTTACTTCACCTAAAACTGATATGTTGAAATTTACGAATCGGATAGTAATTATGGGTTCTTCTTTTATATATTTTGGATAAATACTATCCTTAATTATTTGTTCAACTTCGTTTCTTGTCTTTCCATTTATATAAATCTTCCCAAGTATTGGGAAATTAATATACCCATTAGCATCCACCAGATAAGTTGGAATGTTTTGAGTCATTGATAATGAAGTTCCTGTAAATTGCTTTGGAGTAAGCATCATATTAAAACTTGCAGAAGCCTCAGGTGTAGGTGTGTTGATCAAGATTGTTATTTGATCGTTTTTATAAATCCTAGGTTCTGGGATGCCTGTAGACTCTATTATTCCACTTTCCACATCTTTAAAATATGGTATTTTTTTGCTTGCAGTACAAGCTGAGAATGTAATAATAGCAGTTGTAATACTTAGATATTTAATGAATTGTTTCATAATTTTTTATGAAATATGTTTAGTTGTCAATATACCAATTGTATATAGTTTTAATTCCTTCATTTATCTCCACAGAATGTTTCCATCCCAGTTTGTTTAATTTACTAACATCAGTTAGCTTTTTCATAGTCCCATCAGGTTTGGATGAGTTGAAATAAAGATCTCCTGAGAAATTGACTATTGATTTTATTAAACCTGCTAGGTCTTTTATTGAGATATCACTTCCTGTACCAATATTGATGTGTGTATTTCTAACTTCTTTAATGTCTTTTGAATATGTGTCTTCAAAATTGATGTTTTCCATTACAAACACTGTTGCATCAGCCATGTCTTCACTCCAAAGGAATTCTCTCATTGGGTTTCCTGAACCCCAGATTTCAACCTTATATGAGTCTCCTTCTTTTTTTATTCCATATTTTCCCAATGTTGAAATAATTTCTTCTTTAGAGCTTCCTCCACTAATACCTTCGATTGGTCTTTTGTTTAAATCCATAGAGATTGCATCCCAGTTGTTTGATTCAAGACATTTTCCAAGGTGAATTTTTCTAATTAATGCAGGTAAGACATGAGAAGTTTCTAAGTTGAAATTGTCATTTGGGCCATACAGGTTTGTGGGCATTACTGAGATGTAGTTTGTCCCATATTGTAGGTTATAGCTTTCACACATTTTTATGCCGGCAATCTTTGCAATCGCATATGGCTCATTAGTGTATTCTAAAGTGTCCGTAAGTAAACTTTGTTCCTTTATTGGTTGCTCAGCATCTCTTGGGTAAATGCATGTGCTCCCAAGGAAGCAAAGTTTTTTTACATTATTTAGATATGCAGAGTGAATGACATTGTTTTGTATTTGTAGATTTTGATAAATAAAATCAGCTCTGTATGTGTTGTTTGCAACGATTCCTCCAACTTTTGCAGCTGCAAGGAAAACATACTCCGGTTTTTCTGTTTTGAAAAAATCAGCAACGGCAATCTCATTGGTCAAGTCAAGCTCTGCGTGAGTTCTCCCAATCAAGTTTGTGTATCCTTTATTCTGAAGATTTTTCCAAATTGCAGAACCAACTAATCCTCTGTGTCCTGCAATGTATATTTTACTGTCTTTATTCATTGTAATATTGTTGACTTAGGGAATTATTCAAAGTAGTTCATGATTTTATACCCACCTTCTTTAAGGTATGAGTCTTTTTGCATAAGTTTTAAGTCGCTATGCATCATGTCTTTTACTAATCCATCTAAATCATATTCTGGCTCCCAGTTAAGTTTTGTTCTTGCTTTTGTTGCATCTCCAATTAAGATGTCAACCTCAGTTGGACGGAAGTATTTTGGATCTACTCCAACTACTGTTTCTCCAATGCGTTTCTTTATGGCATCAAGATGATTTGCTCCAACTCTTTCAGTAAATATTGTTTCATTAACAGATGAGATTATTCCAATTTCTTTTTCGTCAGTTCCTTTGAACTCAATAGTGATTCCAGCTTCGTTGAAAGCCATTTTGATGAAATCTCTAATCGTTGTTGTAATTCCAGTTGCAATTACATAATCATCTGGTTCATCTTGTTGAAGAATTAAGTACATGGCTTTGATGTAATCTTTAGCATGACCCCAGTCTCGTTTTGAGGAAAGGTTCCCCATGAATACTTCTTTTTGTAACCCTAAAGCAATTTTAGATACTGCACGAGTTACTTTTCTAGTTACAAAAGTTTCTCCACGAAGGGGAGATTCATGGTTGAAAAGAATCCCATTTGATGCATGCATTCCATATGCTTCTCTGTAGTTCACAGTAATCCAATATCCATAAAGTTTTGCTACAGCATACGGGCTTCGTGGGTAAAATGGTGTAGTTTCTTTTTGAGGGATTTCTTGTACAAGACCATATAATTCAGAAGTAGAAGCTTGATAAATTCTTGTCTTTTTTGTTAAGTTTAGAAGACGCACTGCTTCTAATATTCTTAGTGTTCCAATACCATCTGCATTGGCTGTATATTCTGGAGTGTCAAAACTAACCTTTACATGGCTCATTGCAGCAAGGTTGTATATCTCATCAGGCTGAACCTCTCCAATTATTCTGGTTAAGTTCATGCTGTCAGTTAAGTCGCCATAATGAAGAATCAAGTTTCTGCTAGATTCATGTGGATCTTGATATAAATGATCAATTCTATCAGTGTTAAATAATGAAGATCTTCTTTTTATACCGTGGACAGTATATCCTTTTTTAATTAAAAATTCTGCTAAATAGGCTCCATCTTGGCCTGTGATTCCTGTAATAAGTGCAACTTTTCCCATGAATTATTTTATTAGGTTTTTTTTAAACGATTAACTTGCAAATAAACGAAAAAACTTCAAATTAAGGGGAGTAAAAGTGTCTTTTTCTGTTAAAATTAGCAATTAGTGAATGTTGTTTCAAGAAAAAATAAGTTTGGTGTAGTTAATCAATGTCTGATACTTAGAAAAATGTAAAAAAAACCTTCGTTTTGTATATATTTGCAGTTCTATAGATAATGTAGATATTTTACAAAGAAAACTGAATATGAAAATAGCTGTTGTTGGCACTGGCTATGTGGGCCTAGTTACGGGAACTTGTTTCGCAGAAATGGGTGTGGATGTAACTTGTATTGATATTGATGAAACGAAGATTTTATCATTACTAAATGGTGGTATTCCAATATATGAGCCAGGGCTTGAAGAAATGGTGATTAGGAACTATAAAGCCGGTAGACTTCATTTTTCGACGAAGCTTACAGATTGTCTTGATGATGTTTCTGTTGTTTTTAGTGCAGTAGGTACTCCGCCAGATGAGGATGGAAGTGCTGATTTGAGATATGTATTGGAGGTAGCTCGCACAATAGGTCGCAATATGAATAGTTATACTTTGGTTGTTACCAAAAGTACTGTGCCGGTTGGTACTGCTAAACTGGTTAAAGAAGCAATTCAAGAAGAACTAAATATACGCGGTGTTCAAATTGATTTTGATGTTGCATCTAATCCGGAATTTTTGAAAGAAGGGGCTGCAATTAAGGACTTTATGAGCCCGGATCGAGTTGTGGTTGGTGTTGAAAGTGAAAGAGCAAAAGAGCTTTTAACAAAGCTATATCGTCCATTCTTGTTAAATAACTTCCGTGTTATTTTTATGGATATTCCATCGGCAGAAATGACAAAATATGCTGCTAATGCCATGCTTGCAACTCGTATCAGTTTTATGAATGATGTGGCAAATTTGTGTGAAATTGTAGGAGCTGATGTAAATATGGTTCGTAAAGGTATTGGAAGCGATTCTCGTATTGGAACGAAATTTTTGTATCCGGGTTGTGGCTATGGTGGATCCTGTTTTCCAAAAGATGTAAAAGCATTGATTAAAACAGCGCAAGAACATGGTTATGATATGCAAGTTCTAAAAGCTGTGGAAGGTGTTAATGACAAGCAAAAGGAAATCTTGTTTGAAAAACTTTTGAAATATAATAATGGAAGTCTTGCTGGTAAGACAATTGCCTTGTGGGGTTTGGCATTTAAACCTGAGACAGATGATATTCGTGAAGCTCCCTCTTTAGTTCTTATTGAAAAATTAGTAGCTGCAGGATGCAAAGTGAAAGCTTTTGATCCGGTTGCAGTGCATGAAACTCAGAAAAGAATATCACAGACTGCATATAGCTCTGAGGTCTATTTTGCATCAGATATGTATGATGCTGTGAATGATTCAGATGCATTGCTTGTTGTAACTGAATGGAAAGAGTTTCGTTTACCAAACTGGGAGGTTGTTAAAAAATCGATGTCGACTCCAGTTGTGTTTGATGGAAGAAATATATATGAGAGTGAAGACTTGAAGGCTTTAGGAGTGGATTATCATTGTATTGGGAAATAGAATTTAAATATTTTGTGTAAACTATCTAGAGGGGTTTGAGGGTTAGTCTGTGGGTAAATTATTTTCATCAATACTCTTAAAGTATAAGTCAATTTTAAATCGAATCACAAGATCTGATGTGCATGTGGCAGATGTTCTAAAAGCGTCTTCTTTGTCTTTGATAGTGAAGGTTTTTGGAATGTTAGGTGCTTTTGGTGTTAGCCTAATTTTAGGAAGAGAACTTGGTGTTAGTGGGTATGGTACAATAGAATTAGCAAATAGGGTAGCTACATTTGTATTTATTTTTGGTGTATTTGGATTGCCTGATATTATATTAAAGGAGATAGCAATTTCAAGTGCAAAAAATGATTGGGTCAATATTAAGAATTGTATATATACATCAACTCGTTTTTCAGGTATCTTAGTTTTAATTATTATTTCAATAATAATTCTTTTTGCTCCATTTATTTCGTTGAAGGTATTTAACGAGGAGAGCTTGATATTTCCTTTGCGAGTAATTACAATCGCAGCTTTCTTCTTGTCACTGTCAAAGACATATACCGCAGGGATAAATGGCTTGGGGAAAATTTGGCAAAGTAGTTTTGGGGATCAAACTCTAAGTATGATTCTTGTTCTTCTCATTGTTTTTGTTATCCAATTATTTGTGCCATTAGATATATACAATGTTTCTTTTGCGTATCTGACAGCAAGAATAGGTGTTGTGCTAGTAATGAAGTCCTACTGGTCTAGCCTCATTCCCAAAGAGTTTGGGTTTGATCGCGAGAAAATGCGTGTATTTAAAAAAGAGTTGTTGAAGCCCGCCTCCAAGCTGCTAGTGTCGTCTACCTCATCAATGGTTTCGGCAAGTGCATCTACAATATTTTTAGGTGCAATGTCTACTGTAAAGGAAGTTGGATTATATAATATTTCCTCAAGGTTAGCTTTACTGACAATCGTTTTCCTGCAAATTACAAATTCTGCTCTAGCGCCAAAGATTGCCTCTTTTTATCATAATAGGGAAGGGAGGCAGTTGCAGAAGATCTTAACAAGAGTAACATCCGTATTGAGTTTTCTTAGTGTAATTACCTTTCTTGTAGTTTATTTTGAGGGGGTGAGTATTTTAAAATTATGGGGCGAAGGCTTTGCTGATGCTTATTATTATTTAGTAATAATAATGATTGGGCAAATGGTGAATATTTCAACTGGAGCTGTAAATACAGTATTAGTAATGACTAATAATGAGAAGATCTTAAGTCAAATATCTTTCGCATTTATGTTGTTAACATTAATTTTAAATCCAATTTTGATTTACTTGTATAATGGATTAGGTGCATGTATTGCTACTGCTATAATTATTGCAGGTGAGAATATTACAAGGCTAATTTTTGTTAGGAAAAAGACTGGAATTAATATGATTCCATTCATAAATTCTAGATAATGAATTTAAAATGAGAGAAAAGTTTATAGCGTTTATTTTATTTTTCTTTGGGGTATATTATTATCTTATAACTTCTTTCTTAGGTGGGGCAAAGATATTTGATGAACTCCTAATTTTATTTCTTGTTTTTCCAATTTTAGGTAGAATTCGAACCTTTAAAGTAAAAAAGGAAATTTATTCAATAATTAAACTGCTAGTTCTATTTACATGTTTAGGTTTATTTAGTTCTTTTCTATATTTATATCAGCCCAATATTATCTCCTGCAAGGGAAGTGTTGTTTATTATAAAAATTTTATACCTTTTATTTATATCGTATTATGTTGTAATTCGTCTGATTTAGACTTTGATCTTCTAAATAGAAAAATATATCAGCATTTTAAAATTTCATTGTTCCTAATTATTCTTGGTGTGTTCTATCAGTTAGTCTTTAAGCTGCAAATGACTGATTATATTGGGATTCTACCACGATTTTCAAGTTTTTTTAGCCCGAAATCCTCATATGGGATTGTTGCTTCCTTTTTAACTGTTGTTTTATTTTATTTGTATGGAAATAATTATATCAAGGTAAGAGCCTTTTTAATTCCAATGTTTTTGTTATTCTTTTCATTTCGAGTTAAGGCCATTGTTTTAACCGCAATTCTTATTGCGTTTCTATATGTTAAAAAGAAAATGTTAAGTATAAGAGTTGTTTTAGTGTTCGTCATAATTTTGATAGGGATTAGTACAAGTGATACTTTAGTTAATTTATTTCAAAGGAAGTTTACAGATGCATTTACTAGTACAACTGAGGATTATAGTACTGCCAGATCGATGTTATACCTTAAATCCTTTGATGTTGCTTATGATCATTTTCCCTTTGGGGCAGGTTTTGGGACTTATGGTACACACTTTTCAAGCGTAAGATATTCGCCTTTGTATGATAATTATGGCTTATCTGGAGTTTTTGGTTTGTCAAAAGATCAAAATAGTTTTATAAATGATACTCAGTGGCCCCCAATTTTAGCTGAAACTGGTTTTATTGGGTTAGTTTTGTATTTGCTAGTGTTTTTTTCAATATTTAAGTTGATTTATTATGCTGGAGATAAATATTATCTTAGAAATCAGCTTATTTTGTGCTTTTTATTGTTATTTGTAAACTCAACTGGTACATCTATCTTCTTTAATTCAGGATCTGCTGCAATATATGTTCTGTTAGGAATAATTTATTTAAATAAATTATCATATGATGCAACTAAATTCATTGTTAAATAATAAAATATTTATGTCAAAATTCGGGGTAATAAATCAGTTTGCAACACCCGCAAGAGGGAAAAATTTAGGAGATTATGTTCAAACAATTGCAACTCTTCAGTATTTTCCAAAAGATTCTGCTGTTTTTGTAGATAGAGAAAAACTTGATGAATATAAAGGAGAACAGTTAAAACTAATTATGAACAGTTGGTTTAATAAGTACCCTAATCATTGGCCACCGTCAAGTGATATTTATCCGTTATTCGTATCTTCTCATTTCAATGATAGAATGATTCCTGTTTTGATCAGTGATTCTGGTAAGAATTATTTAAAGAAATATGAACCCATTGGCTGTCGAGATAAAGAAACTGCAGAATTATTATCTGCTAATGGGATTCAAGCTTATTTTTCCGGATGTCTAACTTTGACCTTGGGGAAAACCTATCAGAATAAAGGCGACGGGGCAGAGATATTGTTTGTAGATGTGATGTACAATTACAGAACTTTTAAGGAGCTGATTTTTGATATTACCCATGCGCCAGGGGTTATTAAATCCAGAATATTGGCCGGTGGTTTTAAAGAAATTAAAAAGATGTTCAGGGATACTCAAAAGAAAAAGATTTTCTACAAAAGAATCTTTTCAAAAGAAATGCTTGAGAAATCTAACTCATATAGCCAAATTCAACCATTAAATAATAATCAAGATCATCTTAAAATTACAGATGAATATCTTAAACGATTAGCTTCGGCGAAATTGGTAATCACATCAAGGATACATTGTGCTTTGCCTTGTTTGGCAATGAATACACCTGTTATATTTGTTGATAGTGAGTTAGATCAACATCGTTTAAGTGGTTTAAAACAGCTGTTTAATACTATTGAGATTAATCATGAAGGCAATGTTAAGTCTAACTTTGGTTTTAAAGGATTGTTGACCTCAGATGTTAATGTGCACAATAGATTGGATTATATGTCTTTAAAGACTCATTTGGAGAAAGTCTGTGAAGACTTTATTAAAGAATAATTGTATGAAAAATATAATTTTTTACCAGACAAAGACTAAGTTTTCAAACACAGGTGATGCTTTAATTAACCGTGGACTTATTGAAACCTTAAGAAAGTTCGGAGAAATAATTGCTAATGATAGAATTCCATTTGAGTTCCTTAAAGATTTGGGTGTTGTTGAGTCTGAACGGTTAAAATCTCATTCGAATAGAGGTTTTTCAATCACTGTTTTGTGTTTTGCCATAAAAGCAATTTTTAATGGTAATAAAATTTTTATTTTCTCTGGCTTAGGACATAATTATGGTGGGTCATACAAAAAAGTAATAAGAAACATTATTTCAGGTTTTTTATTTCCAATTTTAAGACTGTGTGGCGTTCGGATTGTTAGAATTGGTATTTCAATTGGGCCAATCACAAAGCTTCTAGGGCTGACTGAGTGGTTTAGATCGTTGTTTATTTCAAACTACTTAGTGCGTGATACTAAATCGTTAGAGTTGTGTCATTCTATTGGTATTAAAAAAGCAGAAATATGCCCTGATTTATCTTGGGCTTATGTTGTTGATAGTCAAGATGTAGTTAAGCCTATTGTTGTTGTTAACTTAAGAAACTCTACTCTTGACGAATATGTATTTGATTCTTATATTACTAAACTTGTAGGTGGGTTAAAAAATATTTTAGAAGAGTTGTCAAATAAACTTGGAGAAAAGTTAGAAGTTCGGGTGGTTTATCAAGTGGCTGAAGATAAGTTGTTTGCCGAGTTTATTTATAATGAGATTAGTTCAATCTATAATGCCAGTTTTGTGAATGAGCAATTGCGACTAAGCACAGCACATGAATATTATGGAAAATCATTTGTTACAATAAGTAATAGAATGCATTCTCTGTTGTTTGCCTATAAATATAATTCGTTACCGATTGCACTTATTGATAAGAAAGAGCATGTTAAGATTACAGCGACATTTGAGGATGCTGGTATTGATGAATTGATTTTTGATGTCAACTCTAATGCTGGTTTTAGTAGTCAGTTACAGGAAATTGTTTTGAATAAAAAAACATACCTAGAGCAGTTGAAAGAGATAGAGACAGACAACAGGCTTCTTATTGTAAATAAGTTAAATGAAGTTTTTGACAAGTAACAGTTATGCGAGTTTTATTAATAAATCCAATCTTATATACTGCAGATAATAATGTTATTCCAAAGTTTGGTAGCATAAAGGATTGTATGATATATAATCTTGGGTTAGGATTTAAAAAACTAGGGCATGAGGTAACCCTAATTGCTGCTGAAGATTATAGACCGACAACTTTAGAAGAATATGAATACCCAGTTTTGTTTTTCAAGTCAAATCTTTCAACGATATTTCTTCCTAGTGTATTGCCATTAATGCTTGGTCTATTAAGTTTTTTGAAGATAAATAGAGGTAAGTATGATTTGATTGTCTCAAGTGAGTTGTTTTCGTTCTCATCACTTTTTGCTGCGATTTTTTGTCCTAACAAAACTTTAGTTTGGCATGAATTGGCAGTTCATAATAAAAAATTTAAGTATCTACCTTCAAAAATTTGGTATAACATTATTGTGCCAGTTTTTTTTAGGAAGATAAATGTTGTACCTCGTTCAGTTGAGGCCTCAGAGTTTATTAAAAGATATAAGTTGCTTGCTGTTCTAGCTCCTGTTGAGCATGGCGTAAACTTGACTAAGTTTAATTATTCAATATTAAAGAAAAAACAGTTTATCATAGTTTCTCAGTTAATTAAGAGAAAAAATATTTGTAGTATTATTTCAATATATAAGGAGTTTATAGATGATTTTTCGCTTAATGATTATAAACTATTAATTGTTGGTCAAGGCGATTTGCAAGATGAACTTAAGGCGCAAATTCAGATGTTAGGGTTAGGGGATCGGGTTGAGCTGTTAGGATATAAGCCTCATAGCGAGTTGAATAAATTGATGTCAGAATCGATTGCCTTATTGATTAATACAGTTCAGGATAATAATATGGTTTCTATTCCTGAGGCAATTGTCTCCGGAACTCCTGTTTTGACAAATGATGTTCCAACAAATGCTCCTATGATTAAGACTAATGGCTTAGGTTTAGTGCGAAAAGATTGGGGTGTGGAAGAATTAAAAGAGATTGTTGAGAACAATAATTTTTATGTGAAAAAATGTGTTGAATTTCGAGATGCTCTTTCTGTTGAAAGTACTGCACAGAATTTAATTAATGCCTTTGTGAATGAAAATCCTTCTTGTAAATAAGTTTTATTATCCTCGCGGTGGAGACTGTGTATATACTTTAAACCTTGAATCTTTATTGAAAAGCCAAGGACATGAAGTTGCTGTTTTTGCTATGGATTACCCTGAGAATATTAATTCTCTGTATAAAGCATATTTCCCTTCTGAGATATCATTTTCTATTTCTAATAATCCCAATCTAGTTGAATCTTTTATTAGACCGTTTGGGACTAGTGAGGTAAAAAAGAAGTTTAATAAATTGTTGAATGATTTTCAGCCTGATGTAGTTCATTTAAATAATATACATACACAAATATCGCCTGTTGTGGCAAAATTAGCTCATGATAGTGGGGTAAAAGTGGTTTGGACTTTACATGATTACAAGCTCTTATGTCCAAGGTATGACTGTTTAAGAAATGATGAGCAGGTTTGTGAACTGTGTTTTGAAAATAAAACAAATGTGCTTAAATATAAGTGCATGAAAAATAGTTTAGTTGCAAGTGTAATAGCATATCTAGAAGCTGTAAAATGGGATAAAGACATTTTGAATAAAAATGTAGACAGATATATCTGTCCAAGTGTTTTTATGAAAAACAAAATGCTTCAAGGTGGTTTTCCATCGGAGAAATTAAATCACTTGTCAAACTTTGTTGAGTTATCTAAATTTGATTCTTTGATATCTGAGAAAGAGGATTACTATTGTTATATTGGCCGACTAAGTCATGAGAAGGGTGTGAAAACTTTATTGGAGGTGGCTTCAAAATTATTATATAAATTAATTGTAATTGGAGGTGGGCCTCTTGCAGATGAATGTCAAAGATATGCTTCTGATAAGATTGAGTTTGTTGGATATAAAAATTGGGATGAGATAAAGTCAATTGTAAGTAAAGCTCGTTTTATTGTGACTCCATCAGAGTGGTATGAAAATAATCCATTGAGTGTTATTGAATCTTTGTGTCTAGGAACTCCTGTTGTTGGAGCTAATATTGGTGGAATTTCAGAATTGATATCAGAGCCAGAAACTGGATATTTGTTTGAGTCAAGAGATGTTGAAGACTTAAAAGAAAAAATTGAGAAAGCTTGGGGGACTTATACTGATGATTTTGATTTTGAATCAATCATGCATTCATCTCAAAAGAAATTTTCTGGTGAATTGTATTATAAAGAGTTAATAAAAATATATAAGAATTAGTTTATGCCGAATAAAGATATAATAGCCCCTGTGCCTACAGATGTTTCAATCATCACTACTTACAGATGTCAAATGCGCTGTAAGATGTGTGATATTTGGAAGTCTCCGACAGATGTGAAAAAAGAGATTACAGCGAAGGATTTAGAAATCTTACCTGATACATTGAAATTTGCAAACCTTACTGGAGGAGAACCATTTCAAAGAGTAGATTTGGAGGATATTGTAGAGGTGATGTTTAAGAAAGCACCTCGTATTGTAATATCTACATCGGGTTGGCATAAGGATAGAATCATTAAGTTAGCAGAGAAGTATCCAAATATTGGGATTCGTGTTAGTATTGAGGGACTTAAAGCCACAAACGATGATCTTAGAGGTCGTAATGGTGGATACGATAAAGGTTATGGCTTGCTGAAAGAGTTAAAAGAAATGGGTGTCAAGGATATTGGTTTTGGAATGACTATTTCTAATATGAATCATCAAGATATACTGCCATTGTATGAGATTTCAAAAGAGCTTGGAATGGAGTTCGCTACAGCAGCTTTTCATAACTCATTTTATTTTCACAAAGAAGATAATATGATTAGCAATAAAGAGGCTGTGAATGCTGATATTGAGAAGTTAATCAATGCCTTGTTAAAAGAGAATAATCCTAAATCTTGGTTTAGAGCATTCTTTAATTTAGGCCTGATAAACTATATTAATGGTGGTAAGCGCATGTTGCCTTGTGAGGCTGGAAGTGCAAATTTCTTTGTAGAACCTTATGGAGATGTTTTTCCTTGTAATGGATTAGAAGACGGGGTATGGAAACAAAGCATGGGGAATATTCGTGAGGTTTCTCATTTTGATGAGATATGGCAAAGCCAAAGAGCACAAGAGGTTCGAGAACGCGTAGCCCAATGTCCAAAAAATTGCTGGATGGTGGGAACTGCGGCGCCTGTAATGAAGAAATATATTAAACATCCTGCAATGTGGGTGGCAAAGAATAAACTGCGTTCCATATTGGGTCAAGATGTTTGTACTTCAAATGTCCCTTGGTTCAATGTAGGGCAAAATTCTTTACAGGGAGACTTGAATGTAGTAAGGATGGAGGCATTTAATGATAATTCAGGAGTAAAACCAGATAAAAACTTACCTTTAATAGAAGATTAATTGTGCGTATTGTTGTAACAGGAACAAGAGGAATTCCCAATATTATGGGAGGAGTAGAAACTCACTGTGAAGAGTTATATCCTCGTTTGGTGAAATTGGGGCATGAAGTAATTCTTATTCGTAGAACTTGTTATGTTCATGAAGCAGAAAAGCAGACTGAATACAAGGGAGTGAAACTGTTAGATGTGTTTGCTCCAAAGAAAAAGTCTATTGAAGCTTTTCTTCACACATTTCTTGCTGTTATTAAGGCTCTTTTTCTTAAGGCTGATGTATTGCATATTCATGCTATTGGACCGGCTTTATTTACTCCGTTTGCTAGATTATTAGGATTGAAGGTTGTATTTACACATCATGGCCCAGACTATGATAGAGATAAGTGGGGTAAGTTAGCCAAGACTATTTTAAAACTGGGCGAAAAGCTTGGTGTGAAGTATGCAAATGAAGTGATTGTGATTTCAGAACCAATTAGAGAACTGATTGCAAAAAAATATGGTCGTAAAGATTCACATTTGATTTATAATGGGGTTGTTCTTCCAGAAAAATCAACTAAGATTGATTATTTAACTCAAGTAGGAGTAGAGCCAAAGAAATATGTTTTTGCAATGGGGCGTTTTGTTCCTGAGAAAGGCTTTGACTTATTGGTAAATGCTTTTAAAGCTTCAAAATATTTTTCAGAATACAAATTGGTTATTGCGGGGGATGCTGATCATGAAGATGATTATTCAAAGTCATTAAAACAACTTGCAAAAGATAACGGGGTGGTTTTGCCTGGATTTATTAAAGGAGAGTCATTGAATCAATTATTGACTAATGCTCGTTTGTTTGTGTTGCCATCATATCATGAAGGATTGCCAATTGCTTTGCTGGAAGCTATGAGCTATCATCTAGATGTCTTGGTGAGTGATATCCCTGCAAATAAAGCAGTAGGACTTGTTGATGAAAATTATTTTAGAAATAGGAATAAGGATAGTTTGGTTCATGCTTTAAACAATAAGTATAGTAATGCTACTTCTGGAATTGCATATAATTTAGAAGCATATAATTGGGGTACAATCACAAAGCAGAC
Source organism: Paludibacteraceae bacterium (assembly GCA_963662245.2). Lineage (GTDB taxonomy): Bacteria > Bacteroidota > Bacteroidia > Bacteroidales > Paludibacteraceae > JAFGVL01. Next base: position 532,270 of record CAXXVQ010000009.1, read on the forward strand.
CTTAGAGGTTTATAGTTGCTAGTTTAATTTTCTTCAGCAATAAACTCATAACTTTTAACTACATCAAAACCCAATCCGCCTTTTTCGAATGTGTATTTTACTGCATAAGGTCTTTCTCCAAAATTAACTGCTCTGAATAATCGAACTCCCAAGTAATTATTTAAGTCGTTGTCTTTAAACTCAATAAGTGTGTCGTCTTGTTTTATTAACTCAAAGTAATGTGTTTCTTCCCATCTATTATTTGAGGTGAAATAATTGATTGTTAAAAACAGACTTATTATACTTCCGGCTAATGATAGTTGTTTGAATATATTTTGATGAATTATCTTTCTTTTATGTAAAAGAAAAAAGATTGCAAAGCTTATCAAATAACTGCTTAGTAGAAGAGAAAGCCATATTGCAGTAGATAGTCCTATTGCAAAAAATATAACAAAATTTCCTGTAAAGAGCAGAAAATATAGTATTCCAGAGATGTGTGCTAACTTAATGAATGATTTATATGCCTTTAAAGGCTGAAGCTTTCCTTTTATTACAGTGTATTTTCTTAGGAAGAAAATAATGGTGATTCCAATAGATAATCCTATCAGTGCTCCAATTATTTCGCCACTAACATATCCTTGAAATGAGGGTACTATTAGGCATACTAGATATATTAGGGTTACGCCACATGAGTCTCCAATATTTGTGACATTTATTAGATTTTGATACTCTTCTGAATTTATCCATTCATTGTACCTCATTTGGGCTGCTTTCTCAGCAGCTTGTCTAGTATATTCTTGTTTCTTATTATAGGTGTTTTTGCTTTTGTTATTAGCTGGTTTTGATACATTCTTTTTGTTAATTAATGTATCAAAAGCTTCATATAATAGTAGAAATTCCTCGTGGGCATTTGGTGAAGGGTTTATATCAGGATGCAGTTGCTTTGCTTTCAACTTAAATGCCTTTCTGATTTCAATTTCAGTGGCATCTTGTTTTACACCTAATATTTGATAGTAGTTCCTAATGGTAAGTAGAGTTTAGATGTTTACATTAGGAGGTAAAAACATACTGATGTCTTTGTTATATGTTAGTAGGTCGCGGACAACTGTTGATGAAACAAATGAATACTGTGTATCGGTAAATAACATAACGGTTTCAATTCCAGTTAGTTTTTTGTTTGCATCTGCTACAGTTCTTTCGTACTCAAAATCACTTACGCTTCTAAGTCCTCTTAGTATGTATTGTGCTTGGTGTTCCTGAGCAAGATCTACAGTTAGGCAATTATAAGCATATACTTTTACTTTTTCATTTCCAGAAAAAGATTGTTTGATAATGTCAATGCGTTTATCAATATCAAAAAGAGGTTTCTTTGTTTGATTAACTCCAACAGCAATGATGATTTCATCAAATAGAGATAGTGCTCTTTTTACAATAGAATAATGTCCTATCGTAAATGGATCAAATGAACCTGGAAATATTGCTTTTTTCATTTATGAATGGCTTGAAGTTAGTATTTTGGAACAACCCTCTCTTCTTGGTAATTTATGGTGAAATCTTCGTCATCAGTGCTTACTGCTGCCATGCCTCCAATAAAATCTGACACTTCGTTGTATTTGCATTTAATGACTAGGTTACCTTTTTTATCAATAAATCCCCATTTCTTATTTAGCTTTACAGCTGCATATCCTTCTCTGAAATCTCTTGCTTCATCATATTTTGTTGAGCAAAATTTAATTCCCTTCTCGTCTACAAATCCATACTTTTTATTAAATACAACCCTCACTGCATTTTCTTTATATGAGAAAATTTTGTCGTATTTTGGAGAGATTAATGGATTTCCATCAATTTTAATGATTCCAATCTTTTTGTTTCTTAGTACTCTTGCTGTGTCATTTTTAAATGGAAATGCTACATCAAACTTCGCAGAAGTAATTCTGCTACCACTGATAGAGTCTTTATATCCATAAAAATCGCCTTTTTTGTATATAATAGGTGCAATCTTGTTATTTGCAGATAAACTGAAAAATATGGAGCTGAGAGTGAAAATTGAGATGAGAGTGATTGGAGCCTTTGTATTCATGAAGAGAGTTTATTTTATCCTAATTCCTTCTTTGTTAATGTAAAATGTGTGTTCTCCAAGACCAACTAAAGCTATACCGTTTTCAAAATCAGTGACAAGGTCATATACAAGTGGGATAATTTCTTTTCCTGTTTTGTCAACATAACCCCACTTCCCATTGTAGCTCACTCCGGCAAGGTCTTCATTGAAATCAAAAGCATCATCGTATTTTGGTGAAATAACCTCTACTCCTTTATCATTGATAAATCCATAGCGGTAGTTTATTTCAACTCTTGACATTTGGTCTTTGAAGTTTCTTACTTCATCGTATTTACAAGGAGTAATTTCTTCTCCTTTGTTGTTGATATATCCGTAAGCAAAATTACTTACAACTTTTGCAATGCCATTATGAAATGCCCAAACTTCATCAAATTTAGGTTTAATTAACAGCTTGCCTTTGGTGTCAATAAAACCAATTTTTTTGCCTTGTCTTACCATTGCTATGCTGTCTGAGAAATCCCAAGCATTGTCATAGATGTAATCAATTACTTTTTCTCCTTTAGAGTTAATGTATCCCCATTTGTCATTAATTTGAACTGCTGCAAGACCATCTGATAATGGTGCAGCGTTATCATATTGAGGTCTGATGACAAATTGCCCTTTTGTGTTTAAATATCCCCATCGTCCGCCATAATTGACGGCTGCAAGGCCATTTTTAAAGTCTAATGCCTCGTCAAATATTAAGTTTATTTTTTCTTTTCCTTTATCATTTACAAAACCCCATCTGTTTCCTTTTGAAACTACAGCCATGCCTTCTCTCAACTTAGCCGCATAGTCGTACTTTGGTTTAATGTATATTTTCCCCGTGTTGCTGTCTTTATATCCATATAGTTGTGTTGCATCAGTTGAAAATGGAACAAGATTGATTTTTTTAGCTCCATGGTTAGTTGACGCACATGAAAATAATAGACTTAAAGTAATCCCAATGGTTAATATGTAAGTAATAGTTTTCATTGTGTTCAATATTGTATTGATGAAATATTATGCAAAATATAAAATATTCAACTCCTTAGCAAGGAATTCTTTTCTTTTGTTAAATTTATTTGAGCATTTCTATTGAATGTATAGGTGTTTGTTTTTTTAACATCACTAACTGCCAGATAGTTAAATTGATAAAATGATGGTCAATTCTGCTTGTTTTGTTAAATTCTTTAAGTATATTTGCTTTTCTAACCTAAAATATTTGCAATATTTTAACAAAGAATTCGTTATTAAGGTAGATCTGTTTGTTTTTCTTAATGGATTTTAAGAGTAAAAGCAAACAAGTCTTTATATATTTGTGCCGTTTCTGTTGTCAGTTTTGATAAAAGATATAATCTAAATCTATAAATATGAGAAATTTTAAAACTTATTCTTTTTCAAGGAATATTAAGTTTTCCTTGTTAGTCTTTTTGAGCCTGTTTACATTTAGTGTAAGTGCTCAAAAAGATGTCTTGTTGTATTCTACTGATTTTACGGATTGGGGTGCAATGAATAATACTGCTGCAGGTTCTGATGCAACATTTAATGTAACTTTAGGTGGGGAGGGTTTTATTATTGGTAGTAGGCCAACTGTAGATCCGACAGGTACTGTCTGCGGTGTTAAAGGGTTTATTCGTAATAATTCAGATAGTGATGTTAAATTAACTTTTAAACCATTAGACTTTATATCTGGGGGGGTAGTTGAGCTTTTGATTTGTCCAACGACAACAAGTAATACACGCCAAGTTATTGTGTCTCCCGCAGATGCTGTTATGGTAGAAAGTCCTGTTCCTGTTCCCGCAAGCTCAAGATATGATAGAGTTCTTGTAGGGACTTCTTCAACTAGTTTAGCAGGTGCTAGTACTACTGTTTTAGATCCAGCAAAAGTTGATACATATCTTTCAGGTAATTATTTTGCAATTGGAGGAGACCCATCACAAGGGCCTTTCACTGTTTCATATAGATTGCCTGCAACTTTTACTGGGACTCAAACTATAACTATTGGGAAGTCTGATTGGCATAAAGATATTGCTATTGCTGGGCTTAAGGTTTATACTTCTGTCGGAACTACTCCATATGTAGCTTCAACAAACTATCCAAAATCACCTGCTAGTGGTTTAGTTATGACTGGAGCCGTTGGTGGTGCTGCAAATTCTGGTGTAGTTTCAAATTCTCCAGTTTTAGCTCAATTGTGGAATAGTAATAATGATGTTGTTGTGTCTATTGAAGGCACAGATGCTTCAAAATTTAGTCTTGTTGGTGCAGCTACGGACGGGACACTTACAATACCTAATGCACAAATTAAGAATTTAGAGAAACAGATTGATGTTAATTTTACACCGTCTGTTAAGGCTGGTGTTTCGAGTGCTGTTATGAAAATTATGTCTTCTGGGGTTGCTAATCCTTATTATGTAACCCTTACTGGTATAACAGGGGGGGGGGCGCCTCAGATTGTTGCAGACACAGCCAGTTTGCCATTTTGGACTATTCCAATTACGAAAGCCTCGCAGACGCTTAATGTTACAGGGTTGAATCTTACTGGAGACCTTCAATTAAGTATTACTGGTGCAGGAGCTTCTCGATTTTCATTGTCTCAGTCGACTATTTCTTCTAGCTTGGCGCAATCAGGTGTTTCTGTAGATATCTCATTTTTAGGAGATATTGTTTTCGGTGAATTAGATGCTGTGCTTGTAATAACATCTGCGGGGGCTCAAATGGTAACAGTTCCATTGAAGGGGTATACTCAAGAGACGAAGCCGGTAATTTATAAGTTAGATTTTGCTGTAGATGCACCAGGTCAGGCATATGTAAATACATCACCAGGGGGGACATACTTTAAGCAAGGAACACTAGTTAGTGTGAAAGTTACTCCGGAAACAGGATATAAAATAGACTCATGGAGTGATGCAGTAGGTACAACAAGTGTAAAGAGATCATTCTATGTGAGTGATTTGGTAAATACAGATAATGGTGTTCCAATTACCATTAAAATGGTGCTAGGTGTACAGGATACAACGACATATGTCGTTGGTGAGTTAGGTTTAGTGGGATATGTGCCTACATATACAGGTGTTGATGGTGAGTTGGTGTTAACTTGGTCTTCTGTGCCTAATGATAATACAACAACAGACTATGTTGTTACTGTTTATGATATGTCTGGAAATGAAGTTGGTGCATCACAAACGGTAACAAATGCTACATCGCTTACAGTTAGTTCGTTAGCTCCAGGTGCATATTACAAGTACCGCGTAACCACAACTGCTGTTGTAAATTCTGTAACAGAAACTTATGATACTGGAAAAGTAGGTCCCTTTATAACAACTGGAACTCCTACCGATGGCTTTAAATGTGGTAAAGAATAAAAATTAATATAATAAGATATGAGAAAGTTTGATAATAATATAATACTTAAAACTAGATTCATTATTGCTTTGTGTTTAGTTTTTATTACTGCTCCATTAATGTCATCAGGAGTACTTCAAAATGGTGCAGATGGAAAGTGGAATATGTGTGCTTTTGGTGCTTATGATGTAAAAATGATATCTGCACCTGTATTGCATCCTGTTTGGATAAAGTCGGCAGAAGGGGCGCCATATGTGGTTGATACAATTATTACAGATTCACTTATGTTGTGTGCTGGTGATAAATTGTCTCAAAATAATAGATATGGAGATAATACTAATTGCAATGGGATAACAACAGCAAGTGAGGTTTCTAATAAGCAGCCATGGCTAGATGCCATAGCAACTCGACCTGCTGGAACTCAGGGAACCGCATTGGTATATGCAGATTGTGATGATGATATGAGTACTTTCCAGTCTTCGGCAGCTTATTTGGACTTTGGTTCGTATAATGGATGTACTAAAATTTATAAGGCATATTTATATTGGTCTGGTGTGGATGGTAATGGAGGAACTACATCTTATGCTCCGTATAACGGAATGCCTACCATGAAATCTCATAATGGAGGAGCTACCGGAACAACTGCTGGTGGTGTTAATCAAAAAGTGTTGTTTAAAGCTCCCGGTATGACTAGTTACTCTGAGGTTTCGGCAAGTCAAGGTTATGATGTTAGATTAGTTAGTGCTGACCACCGTTATGCATATAAAGCAGATGTTACAGATTTGGTAAAGGGAAAAGGTAACGGTCTATATTGGGTAGCAAATGTTCGTTCTGCTTCTGCTCTTGGAACCTCAGGTGGTGCAAGTGGTGCATGGACATTACTTGTAATCTTTCAGCCACCAAATTGCCCATATCGTACTATTAAAATATGGGATACTGATGGCGGAAATTATGGGGTGCAAATACCTTATGGAGAAGGTGAGCCTATACAGTTTACTTTTGATAATGGAGAGGTTCCTGCAACTGGAAATTCAATTTCATATGTTGGGTTTATAGCTTTAGATGCTGAGGATGATGCTGCAGGTTTAACTCAAGATTACCCGGATCCGATTCAACAAAAAGCAAAAGCATTAGAAGGAGCATTGAAGTTTGATGGAGGAACAGGTGTGCTTACTGTTCAACCTTTTGTTGATGGAAGTCAGCCAACAAGTCATGCTTGCTCAGATGCAGGAGTTTGTTTGGATGAAGCATATTGGGGGATTTGTTCATCTCAAACTACAACTTGGGATGACGAAAAACAAACGAATGGAAATCAAATCACTCGTTTGCCTGACAACCGAATCTTGTGTGGATATGATGCACACCATTTAAGATTACCATATGGTGCTATTGCGCCAGGAGCATCACAAGCAACATTGACCTTACCTCAAGATATTAGTTCTGGTACACTTTCTAGTCCAATGGCTTATGTTGCAATTCAGACTTTGCAATCAAATTTGGTGTTAACAAAATCAGCACAATCATTAACAACTGCTCCGGATAATATATTAACATATCAATTATCTACTAAGAATATTGGTTCTTTGGTTTCAAAACTTGGAGCATATATATTGGATACATTAGATAAAACAATAGATTTTGTTCCTTCATCCGTTCAGATTCTTGATAAAAATGGAGCAGCTTTGTCTTCAGTATTAAATGTAGATTATACTATTCAAAATCAAGGTGCTGATGTAAATGAAGTACTAAGATTTAATTTGCCTCAGATTCAAGCTGGTGATGGAATAAATGCCAATGATTCTGTAACTATTAAATTCCAAGTAAAGGTTAAAGGTAAAGATAGAATGGATATTTGGGGGTATGGATTTAATAGACAGGTTAAAAATAGAGCATCTTTAACTTATACAGCAGATAATGGTGATCAGATTGTTGCTGGAAGTAACTCTGGCGCTAGCTGTGATGGTGCAAGTGCATATTATTTAACTCCTATTGTTGATGCAGAGATTGATTCAATTTATAAAGCAACTCATATATTATCAGATACTATTACTGAAGAGCTTTTAGCTGCAACTCAAGCTGGTCAAAAAATGTATATTGAAGCAACATTTAGAGCCGAAATTGCAGCACAACTGTCGCTTCTTGGTTTAGATCCAGCTGAGGCAAGTATGTATACAATATATAATCACGATACCTATGCTAAAGTTTCAAGTACAGATTATTTTACTGATGATAACTTTATTCAAAAATATTATGCAATAGCTGATTATGGGAATGGTTTAGACGAAACATTCTATATAACCTATTTCTTAGCAAGCATTCCATCTTTTGAACTTATTGGAGCTGTAGCACCTTCATGTTCAAGTTCGAGTGATGGTGTAGTTACAATTGAGGTTAAGAATGGGAGTTCATCATCGTATAGTTTGCTTTTGAGAAATTCTGCTGCTGATACTGCATACTATGCTTGGGCAACCGGTGATCCTGCACTATTTAGAGTAGAGGGATTAAAACAAGGTACATACTCTGTTGTGGCAGGAGATGTTGGTTCAATGCCTGCTACCGGGACTGTTGTAGTGCCTAATGCAAGCCCAATGTCTGTGTCTTTAAGTCCAAAAAATCCTACTATTTGTGAAGGAAATGGAACAACTTTGACTGCTTCTGGAGCTTTAGGAACAGCCTTTGTGTGGGTAAAAGCAGAATGGAATGAAGTTCTTTCAACTTGGGGGGCATATGATACAATTACGAATAACTCAGCAACACTTGTTGTGCCTAGCTTGACAAAAACAACTAAATATAAAGTATTTACTTGTAATGGTTATTGTCAGGAAAAAGATTCGACAGTGGTAACTGTAAATACAAAACCAGTGGTGGAATTACATCCAGTGGATACAACTGTGTCTATTTCGGTAACTCCAACTGTACCTCTAAAATTGACTCAAAAAGCTGGTGAAGAGTTGAAATCATGGGTGTGGGAAATGGCAGAGTCGACTAGTTCAGCTTATAAACCTATTGGTTCGGCGTCTTATGGTATACATACAAAAATTAATGATTCGACTTATATTATAAGTGCTATTGATACAATTATGGATGGTTATGTTTATAAAGTAACTGTTTCTGATGGTGTCTGTAACCCGGTTGTGTCAAATGTAAGTAAATTACATGTGGTTAAGGGTGTTGCAGTTGATTTAATCAAGGGTGTAGATGGGCTTGATGAGTGGAGTATTTATACTTCTTGTCCGGGCGTTAGTGATGGTGAATTTAACTTTAGTCTTTCTGCCGGAGATCAACCAGGTTTATCTTATTCTGTAAAGATGTATGCAGGCAATTATTCTTCTGTAAATGAAGCAACTGTTAATGGCGCACCCATAGTTTATTCAAGTCCTACAAATTATGTGTTTAGTACTAGTGCAGTGACATATAATACTCCGGATACGCTTTCTGCCGGAGCATATACTTTAATAGTAGAGCCAATTGGTACTACTAGCTATGATCCTACTATTAAACATTTTAATGTGGTTTCGCCTGAGCCAATGAATGCAGTTGTTTCAGGTGCAGATAAAGTATGTATGAATACTATATCTGTTGAATTAACTACAAGTATTAGTGGAGGTAAAGGGGATCCTTCTAATTATCAGTGGTATTGGGAGAGATCTTACACAGGAGAAGCACCTTATGATAAAGTTAATGCAAACTCTTATATATACTCTACTGGTAAGTTGACTAAAGATGCATATTATAGAGTAGTTGCTTACGAGATTGGTTCTGAAGCTTGTGCGGTAACTAGCGATGATCATTATATTGAGGCTTTACCAACGCCAATAGCTGCAGTAAGGTCAACAGCAGATTTAATTACAGGATGTTATAAGTATGATTTACATAACTTACCAGTTTATGAGCAAAAAGGCCTAACAGCTTATGATGTGTCTCTTCACTATGAAGATCCGGGAACTGATGCGTCAGATAATTCTACCTTAATTGATGAGGCTGATTATTTTGTTAAGAAGCCGATGACGGTTTATGCTAGATTATCTTTAGGTGGTATTTGTGCTACATCTGCTGCTGCAAGTATTAAAATTAGAAAAATGGAAGATTGTTACCCAATTACAATTCCAGAGTTCTTCTCTCCAGATGGTGATGGTATCAATGATTTATTCCAAATTGATGGTTTAGATGAATATGATAGTCCAAAAATTAAGATATTTGATCGTTATGGTAAGAAAGTGTTTGATGGGTCTAAAGAAGATTTATTAGCTCCTAATGGTTGGGATGGTAAATATGTTGGAAAGGATCTTCCATCAGGAGATTACTGGTATGAAATGACCTTTACAGAGTTAAAACCTAAAGTAGGTCACTTCTCAATTAAACGAAGAAAAGAGTAAGACTCTCTATATTTGTAAAAAGGTTTGGGTTTTTAACTCAAACCTTTTTTCTTGTGTCACTGTTTATGTTAAAGCAAAGGAGATATTTGTTATTTGTACTCGCACTTGTGTTTATTCAAGGGTTTACATCGTTATTTGCGCAACCACTATCTTTAAGAAATTCGTGGGTGGGTAAGTATGATATTCGTATGGTTGGTTCTGTTGCTTTACAGCCAGCTTTTGTTAGTTCTACAAACCCTGTAACTGTAACAGGCTTCTTAACAGATGATATTATGAATAGAGGAGGTAAACTTTTTACCTCAAATAATATGTATACAGGCTTTCCTAGTCATAATAGAGTAGGTGAAAATGTGGTAAATGGTTGTGATATCCTTAATGTTTGTCCGCAATTTTTAAATGTTAGATGTAATCCATTGTCTAATGAACAATTGAGCTATAAAACCCGCGAAGTTAATACAGCTCTTGTTTACGCTGATTGTGATGACGATTATTCTACTTTTCAATCATCTTGGGCTAGACTAGATTTTGGTGATGATCCTGAATGTGTTCATGTTGAAGCCGCATACTTGTATTGGATAGGTGGATTTGGGGATAATACTATAGCTTATTCGAGTTATCCGGGTACAAGTACAATGAGGTCTTTTAACGAAGGTGGAGTTGGGGGAGGTGGCTTAGGTTATGATACTGTATTGTTTAAGGTGCCAAATTCAGATGAATATTTTTATGTTTCTGCATTTGATAAATATATTGGAACAGTCGAGACTACAGTCTTGCCTGGTTATGTTTGTGTTGCTGATGTTACAAATTTGTTGAAAAATCCACAAAGTGGAAATTATTGGGTTGCCAATATTAGATCCTCCCCAACTAATTATGCAACAGGAGCTGGTTGGGCCTTAGTTGTTGTTTTTTCTAGTTCGGAAAATGCTGCTAGAAATATTGTTTTGTATGATGGGTTTGATGCTATGCATAATTCTGGTTCATCAAGAGAAATCTCCATTGATAGTATTAAGGTTCCATCATCTGGTGATTTTGTTTCATATCTGGGCATAGGCGTTTTGGATGGGGAAAATAAGGCTGCGGAAATAGTTGTTCAAAATGGAGATACCCTTAAAGCTTTTAATAATAAGGTGACAGCTATTGATGGGCAGACAAATGCTTTTTCATCAAAGTGTGATTTTGAGACATTGAATTTTTATACTGATAAAGATTCAGTATATATAAATCCATTTGTGACTGACCAAAGTGGGTATTATTTCTCAAACTCATATGGCGTTCCATATGCACACCCAATTTATCATGTTGATGAGGTTTGTCTAATAGATTCTTTTTCGGAAGACCGTCTTGTGAAAGGTTATGATGGAATTTTGAGTTCGCAAATAACTACTTATGATAAATTATTAAATAAAAATGGTGTTCAGGTGCAACGGATGCCTAATCTAAAAAACACTTTAGGTTTAGATTTACATCATTTAAAATTACCAAAAGGAGCTATCTCTTCAGGTGCTGCTTCAGCGCAGATGATAATAAATTCAGGAAGACAAGGTGCTGTTTTCCCTTTCTTAGCTTATTTGGCAATAGAAACGGTTGAGCCACACTTGCATCTTGAAATGACTAGTCTAGAATCTTCGGTAGACCTATCTGAAGGAAAGTTAACTTATAAAATAAAAGTATATAATACAGGAGGAGAGTCTGTGGCTTCTGGGGCTTATGTTGTTGATAGTCTTGACTCTTCTATAGAAGGACTTGTTGATTATGCCGTATTGTCGCAATCAAATGGAATAAGTGCAATTTTAGAAAACAATGGAATTCAAGTTAACCAGATTTCAGGTCGGAAGTATTTGAAATTTATTTTGCAAGACTCATTGCCTGCGGCAGATGCTGTAAGTGGTGTTGGCTCTATTGATACATTAATTATTGATTTTACACTAAGAGTTTCTGGCGTTGATAATCCGAATTGGAATTTAAAATGTAGAAGAAATATTAAAAATGAAGCTTGGGTGTATTATGGGGAAGACAATGTTAGTGGTGCAAATCTTGATGCTTGTGGAGCTGTTATGCAAATTACACCAGTGGGTGTTACCAGTGAAGTTTTTAAAGAATATGATAAACAATATGTTTTGACTGTCGATTTTAGTGATAAGATTGTGCAAAATCCTAATTTACGAATTTTGTCTTCCTTGAAATCTATTTTGGCAGATAGAGTTCGGACAAAAGGAGTGATTGATTTTGATGTTGATTTATATGACTTTACATATGAAAGTGGGGATGAGATTATTGAAACGGATGTTTTTAGTCTTGATTCAATTGTTCAGCGTTATTATGCTAATTATACTGATTCAGTAGTTGATTGTTCTGAAACATATATAATGAATGTGGTTTTAGTTAATCCATTACTTATAGATGTCGTAAAACAATCTCCTAGTTGTTATGCTTATGGTAATGGAATAATAACAGTTGGTATTAAAGGCGGAAGGTATGATTCATTATATGTTGTTTCTTTGCTCAAAGGAGAGTATTCTGATGTTTCTGATTTATCTATTATAGATGAAATTAATTTTGTAGAGCAGGTAAGCTATTCTGCAAATTCACAAGATTATATTACGGTGATTGATATAGATACTCTTTGTTCTGGTGATTATACTTTGTTTGTAGTTCCCTTAAATAGTACATTAGAATCTGAGATTATGACAATTTCTTTGTTGGATAAGCAAGTGTACTCTTTAGTTCTAAATTCTTCAAGTACTACAGTTTGTGATGGTGAAAAAACAAGTGCGTATTTAAAAATAAATGGTACACCTCCGATAGGAGATAGAATGTATATTTGGGAAAAGTCAAAAGATGCAATTTCATGGGAGTTTTTTGATTCTTCAACTTCAAGGGCATTGTCATTTTTTGTTGAAGGAGAAGAGTATCTTAGAGCAAAACTCAATGTAGGGGAATGTTCTTGTCCTTATAGTAATATATTGAAGTTCTCAAGTTTATTGACCCCAATGGTTAGTTTGTCTTTTGTAGATTCAGCATGTTATGAATATGATTTGCATAATTTGCCAATAAAAGAAGAAAACGGAGTTATTGGTTATGACTTAAGTTTACATAGATTAAAACCAAAGACAGCCTTAGATAACTCCTCAATTATTCAAGAAGAAAATTATAAGATAACATTGCCTCAGAAGGTATATGCAAGGATGTCCGTTAATAATCAGTGTTATACGATTGATTCAATAGATATCCTTATAAAAGAAATGGATGATTGTTATCCCATTGAGGTTCCGGAGTTTTTTTCTCCTGATGGTGATGGTTTAAACGATTTATTTAGAATGCCTGGGTTGGAAGAATACAATAATCCTGAAGTTATTGTGTTTAATAAACAAGGTGTTATTGTTTTTAGAGGTGGGAAATATGAATTAACAGCTCCCAATGGTTGGGATGGTACATACCTAGGACACAAGTTGCCATCTGCAGACTATTGGTATCAAATTAAATTTTTGGAGATAAAACCTAAGATAGGTCATTTCTCAATAAAAAGAGGAAATGGAGAATAGTTAAAAAGACCTCATGAAGATTAATTTTTTTTTAAATTTGTATAAGAACTTTAAAAAAACGATGAAGAGTAGTTTTTCTTGACTATTAGCATGTTAATTTCATAAAATCTTTTAACTTTGCGAGCTGTTTCATTTGGAGAAATACACAAAAACCTAGCTAATATAACCCTTTGAGAGAAAATCTCTTGAAGAAGTCTAATATAAATAAACATGAAGAAACTGCCTTTGATTTTATTGATAGCCCTTGTATTTATTGGTGCTAAAGTGAAAGGACAAGAACAGGTTATTTATGATCAATATCATTTTAACTATTATTTGATAAATCCAGCAGTCGCTGGAGCAGATAGATGTTCGCACATTATGCTTACGACTAAGAATAACTGGGTTGGATTTGAGGGACCGCAAACTCAAGCTTTGACTTATAGAACTCGTTTGAATTCTAAGCCAGTTGGTATCGGAGGGTATGTTTTCAATGATCAAACTCCAAACTTTCAAAATATTGGAGCTCAATTGTCATTTGCATATCATATTCCAATGAGTGATGGGGCTAGATATATGAAAGATGTGAAATTAGATAGACAGTTGTCTTTTGGTGTTTCTGCAAAAATTCATCAAGCATCATATGAAAGTCATAATACATCTGACCCTGCCGATGTTTCTTTCAGTGAGTTAGTTCCTAATGCAAATATTGGTGTTTATTATGTTGATTATGGATTTTTTGCAGGTTTATCAGCAACAAACATAATTCCATTTGAAATGGTTAATTATGGTTTGCAAGAACCTCCGGCGCCAATGACTGTGTTCTTTTTTACCGGTTATGGTTTCCAAGTAAATCAAGATGCTAAGGTTGAGCCATCAATCAACTTAAATTTTGATGAGAATAGCAATAAGCAGTTAGAATTAAACCTTAAATATTCTACAAATAACCCAGTTAGTGATATTGGTTTATGGACTCAATTGTCATATAGACATAACCTAGATGAAGGTGCAGGTCAGCCATTAAGTTTAATTCCTATGATTGGACTTCGTCTAAGCAAGTTCCAAATTGCATATGCGTTTAACTTATCATTAAGCGAGGTTGTAAAGTATAACTATGGAACGCATGAACTGATGTTAGCATATAGCTTCTGTATTCCAAAAGAGTTCTGTCGATAATTTATTTTTTTTAATATCATTATAGTACAAATCCCTTAATATTTAAGGGATTTGCTTTTTTAGCGAAATAGCCATTTATGAAAATTCCATATTTAATAGGTATTAAAACCTATGGCTTATTAATCTTTTTAGCTTCATTTTTTAATTTGAAAGCTAAAAAAAGATTTGAAGGACAGCGTCAGGTTTTTTCTTTTCTTAAAAAGAATGTTGATGGGGGGGCAAAGTATCTTTGGTTTCATGCAGCATCATTAGGTGAATTTGAGCAAGGAAGGCCAATTATCGAGAAATTAAAGACTCTTCATCCTGAATACAAGATATTGCTTACCTTCTTTTCTCCGTCAGGATATGAGGTTAGAAAAAACTACGAAGGCGCAGATTTAGTTTGTTATCTTCCTTTGGATACTCCATCTAATGTAAAGCGTTTCTTGAATTTAGTAAAGCCCGTTAAGGCAATTTTTATTAAATATGAGTTCTGGCCAAATTTCTTGATGTATTGTACGAAGCATAAAATCCCAACATATGTTGTTTCTGCCAACTTTAGAGAGGATCAAGTCTTTTTTAAATGGTATGGGGCAAAATATGCTAAGATTTTAAAAGGCTTTGAGCAAATTTTTGTACAAGATGAAGTGTCTCGAAAATTGCTTTCAACTATTGGTGTTAAAAAAGTTGTTGTTGCTGGTGATACTAGGTTTGATCGAGTTATTGAGATTGCCGAAGCTAAAAAAGATTTGCCATTAATTGATGCTTTTAAAGCAAAAGGTAGATTGGTTATAGCTGGTAGTTCTTGGCCCAAAGATGAAGACTTACTTGTGGAGTATCTGCAAGAGAATAAGGAAGTGAAGCTATTGATTGCCCCACATGAAATTCATGAATCACATATTTCTGAGATTGAGTCAAAATTAAATGTGCCTGCTGTAAGATACTCCAATGCAGATGTAAATTCCATTTCAAAAAGCAGATGTCTGATTGTTGACTCAATTGGATTATTGTCATCACTTTATCAATATGCCGATGTTGCATACATAGGTGGAGGTTTTGGTGTAGGCATTCATAATATTCTAGAAGCAGCAGTGTATGGTATTCCTGTTGTATTTGGACCAAATTATGAGAAGTTTAGAGAGGCAAGAGAACTTGTTGCAAAAGGAGGAGCTTTCTCTGTTCGTGAATATTGGCAGTTGCAATCTACATTTGATTGGTTGTTAATGGATGGTGCAGTAGCTGGTAAAGCTAGCTATGATTATGTTCATATTAACAAAGGAGCAACAGATGAAATTTTAAAGCAGATATTTTCGTGATATTATATTAGTAAAAATGAAACCATCAATTCCAAAAGGTACTCGTGATTTTTCGCCAGTAGAAATGGCGAAGCGAAATTATATATTTGACACAATTAAGTCTGTATTTAAGTTATTTGGATTTCAACAGATTGAAACTCCAGCCATGGAAAACCTGTCTACATTGATGGGGAAATATGGTGAGGAAGGTGATAAGCTGTTGTTTAAGATTCTTAATTCTGGAGATTTTTTACAAAAAGCAGATGAGACTTCATTAGCAGAAAAGAATAGTGCAAAACTAACTACATCAATATCTGAAAAAGGTTTGCGTTATGACCTAACAGTGCCATTTGCAAGGTATGTAGTTCAACATCAAAACGAAATAAGTTTTCCATTTAAACGCTATCAGATTCAACCTGTTTGGCGTGCTGATAGACCTCAAAAGGGTCGTTATCGTGAATTCTATCAATGCGATGCTGATGTTGTGGGTAGTGATTCTCTTTTGAATGAAGTAGAGTTGATTCAAATTGTAGATGAAGTTTATCGTCGCTTTGGGATTGAAGTTGTGTTGAAGATAAATAACCGTAAGGTGTTAAGTGGAATTGCTGAAGTTATTGGTGAGTCAGAAAAGATTGTAGATATTACGGTTGCGATAGATAAACTAGACAAAATTGGTTTAGAGAATGTCAATAAGGAATTGAGTGAAAAAGGAATTCCAGATGAAGCAATCAATAAATTGCAGCCAATTATTCAATTGTCTGGTACTAATGACGAAAAGCTGCAAACGCTAAAAGAAGTTTTATCAGCATCTGAGATAGGTTTAAAAGGAATTGAGGAGCTAGAAACTATCTTCTCAATGACAAATGCATTGCAGGTAGCAACCGAAGTTGAACTTGATTTGACTCTTGCTCGTGGGTTAAACTATTACACCGGAGCTATCTTTGAAGTGAAAGCAAAAGGTGTAGAAATGGGAAGTATTTCTGGAGGTGGTCGTTATGATAATCTGACTGGAGTTTTTGGTTTGCAAGGGGTTTCTGGTGTGGGAATATCTTTTGGTGCAGATAGAATTTATGATGTGCTAAATCAACTTGACTTGTATCCTGCCGAATCTATTGAAACAACTCAAGTGTTATTCGTATGCTTTGGTGATGCAGAGATTACATATTCATTGCCTTGGTTAAAAGAACTGCGTAAATCAGGTATTTCTGCAGAGATATATCCTTCGGTAGCGAAAATGAAAAAGCAGATGAGTTATGCTGATAGTAAGAATATTCCTTATGTTGCAATTGTTGGTTCTGATGAGATGAATCAAAATAAGGTGATGTTAAAGAATATGGAATCTGGTGAGCAAGAATTGTGTTCGTTAGAAAATTTAGTGAGTAAATTATCTTAAAAATATATTGATATCGTGGTGCCCCATTCATGCTTGAATGGGGCATTTTATTTTATGTATCTTTGCGCAAAATATAAGAAAAATGGCAAGCTGTTTACAAGTAGAGAATTTAACAAAGACATTTGGTGATAAATACCTTTTTGAAAACATTTCATTTGGGATTGCTGATGGTCAACGCATAGCTTTGATTGCAAAGAATGGAGCTGGAAAAACAACCTTGCTTTCTATTCTGGCTGGTGATGAGGATTATCAAAGTGGAACAATCTCTTTCAGAAGAGGTTTGAGAGTTGGGTATTTGCGTCAAGATCCCGGATTTAATGAGGAGCTAAATGTACTTGAGGCTTGTTTTAGTACAGATAATGAGGCTACTGTTGTTATTCGTGAGTATGAGGATTTGACCGAACGAATTGTTCAAGGAAAGTCAGTGAATAATGACAGATATGAGCATGTGTTGGCTAGAATGGATGAACTAAAAGCTTGGGAATATGAAACAAGAATTAAGCAAATTCTAGGAAAACTTAAGATTCATAATTTTGAGCAAAAGATAAAAGAGTTATCCGGAGGACAGTTGAAACGAGTTGCTTTGGCAAATGTGCTGATTTCAGAACCTGATTTATTGATTCTGGATGAGCCAACTAATCACTTGGATTTAGAAATGGTAGAGTGGTTGGAGGAATTTCTGCGTAACAGCAAAATGGCTCTTCTAATGGTTACGCACGATAGATATTTCTTAGATCGAGTTTGTTCTGATATTTTAGAAATAGATCACGAGAAAATGTATGTCTATAAAGGGAATTATAGTTACTACTTAGATAAGCGTCAGGATAGGATTGATAATTTCAATGCTGAACTTGAAAAGGTAAATAATCTTTATCGAAAGGAGCTTGATTGGATGCGAAGACAGCCGAAAGCTCGTACCCATAAATCAAAGTCTCGTACAGAAGCTTTCTCAGATATAGAAAAACGAGCAAATCAAAGAAGAGAAGATAAGCAGGTTGAATTAGAAGTAAAAGCACAATATTTAGGTTCGAAGATATTCGAGGCACAATACATATCAAAAGCGTATGGGGACTTAAAGATACTTGATAACTTCTACTATAATTTCTCGCGCTATGAGAAATTAGGTATTGTTGGGAAGAATGGAACTGGTAAATCTACTTTCCTAAAGATGTTGATGGGGCAGGTGAAGCCTGATTCAGGTACTTTTGATATTGGAGAGACTGTTGTGTTTGGTTATTACAGTCAGGATGGTTTGCATTTTGATGAGCAGATGAAAGTGATTGATGTTGTTCAAGAAATTGCGGAAGAGATATCATTAGGAAATGGAAAGAAACTGAGTGCATCTCAATTCCTGCAACTATTCTTATTTGCCCCTGAAGTTCAACATAATTATGTGTATAAACTAAGTGGAGGAGAGCGTCGGCGCTTGTATTTGTGTACAGTGTTGATGCGCAACCCAAATTTCTTAGTGCTGGATGAACCAACTAATGATCTAGATATTGCAACGCTAAATGTGCTGGAAGAATATTTGATTGGTTTTAAAGGCTGTGTAATTGTGGTGTCTCACGACCGTTTCTTTATGGATAAGGTGGTAGACCATATCTTAGCTTTTGAGGGTGGAGGTAAGGTAAAAGATTACCCTGGTAACTATACTGATTATAGAGATTGGAAGAGGTTGAAAGATGAGGAAGAGCAAGAGCAAAAAGAACTTGAAAAGCAGCAGGTAAAGGCAAAAGAAACAGCCACTCTAAAGTCGAATAAGAATACTCAAGACAAGCCCAAAAAACTAAGCTTTAATGAAAAGCGTGAGTTTGATCAGCTGGAAAATGATATTTTCGAGCTTGAAGAGGAAAAGTCTAATATTGAAGCTCAACTTTCAGGTGGAGAAGCCGATTCTGAAAAGATTGTAGAATTGTCAGCTAGAATGGGTGAGTTGATTGATGAGCTTGATGAAAAAACCATGAGGTGGCTAGAACTTAGTGAAATAGGAGGATAAGCTTTCTTTTTGTGATAGTTTTTTTAACTTTGTTATAAGCGAATAAGTAGAAAAATGATTGAGGAATTAGTCAAAATACATGATCAATTTACCATTGAGGTTAAAACAGCTTTTATAGCAAATAATCCTAGGGGTAAAAATAGCTTTAATCTTAAAGCTTGGATATTTGTGCCTTCCAGTTTGGATATAAATCGCCATACATATTCAAAGGAAGTGTTTTATCGTGATTTAAAAGTTAATACACGCCTTACTACTCCGGTATATTCACTAGAAGAAATTGTTCATTCAAAGAAATCTCCACTTGTGCATCTAGAGAATGCCATTGATGCTCTTTCTAAGTCTAAACATAGTTCACAGGATCAATATGAATATCAAATAAAGATGTTCAATTCAATCTTGAAAAGTTCTCTTAGGGAGACGATAAATGATATTCTTGAACTTAATGATCATATAAAGATAACTGAGGAGATAGAGTGGTTTGTTGCTTTATGTAAAAAGATTAGTGTTAAGTATCGAGACTTAGAAGTGAAGGTTGAAAAGAATAAGTTTAATGATCTGATTTCAGAGTTGTACTTGTTTGGAGATGAGTTTTTAAGTTTCTTTATAGTGATGCATTGTTTTAAACTTATAAACGCATTTGATGCAAAAAATATTAAGTTGGAAAGTGCAAGAAATCTCTTAGTTGGCTTAATTAAATCTGAAAATAATTATAAGTCAGAAAAAGGATATTTGCTTGTTGAGAAAGACAGTTTAGATAATAATAGGCATTTGATTTTTAGACGAGGGGTACTTAAGAAGTATATTGAGAGTGAGTTGTTTTTATTGACACAAAAGAAAGAAGATGCGTTTATTCTAAAACAGTTTATTTACAGCTTTGCAGCAGGTATTTCAATGATTTTTGCTACAGTTGTTGCGTTTTCTTTCCAACAAAAGTATGGGAATTTCACTATGCCATTTTTTACGGCATTAGTAGTTGGATACATGCTTAAAGATAGAATGAAGGAGCTTGGACGATATTATTTTGCTCATAAGTTTAGTGATAAGTATTATGATTTAAAAACAGAATTGGCAATAAACGATGAGTCAATAGGATGGTGTAAAGATGGTGTTGATTTTATACCTCAAGAGAAAATACCTCAGGAAGTTTCCAAGAAAAGAGCTAGGTCATCATTACTTGAGTTAAATAATAAATACAATAAGGAAGAGGTTATTCTGTATCGATCAATGATAAAAACCGATAATGATTTAATCAATAAGAGTAAACATTATAAGATTGAAGGTATAAATCGTATCATTCGGTTAAATCTTAAATCATTTCTTCAAAAGATGGATAACCCAGAGGTGCCATTGTATTATATAAATTCTGAGAATAATGATAAAGTAGAGGTAGTAAATGGAGGAAAGGTTTACTTCTTAAATATTATTCTTGAGCTGGATGACAATGGCAAAAAGGAATTTCATAGATATTTGATAGAGTTGAATCGGGAAGGGATATTAAGTGTGAAGAATTTAACAAATTTAGATTTGAATCAATATAAAAAGCCTTAATTCGCTGATTTAGGCACTATCTAGTAAAAATGAGTAAATAGAAAAATTAAGGCTCAGCTTAAAATCCAAGCCTAAACTTTTCTATTTTTGATAGTGAGTTATTCCGTTAAAAAAGAAAGCTTATTCTTCTTGAAGAATAAATATTTCTACTCGTCTATTTTGAGAACGCCCATCCTCCGTTTTATTATCTGCAATTGGTTCTTTAGATCCGATACCTGTTGTTTTAATACGAGCTCTAGATATTCCCATCATTTCGAAATAATTTTCTGTAGCTATAGCTCTATCAATAGATAATTTTTGATTAAACCTTTCAGAACCAGTATTATCTGCATGTCCGATTATTTCAATTAAATAATCAGGGTTTTCTTTTAATAAAGCAACCGAGTTATCCAAATCTGTATATGACTTTGTTTGTAATGATGCTTTCCCTATTGCAAAATAGATTTTACAGAATTGTTTTCTGACTATTTCTTTTTTCTTTTCTATCACAGGAGTAGGAGCTATTACCGTTTTTTCTTTTTTAGTGATTTCTTTGGCTAAAGTTTTTTCTTCGTTTTTTGGTTGTTCTTTTACAAAAGGCTTTTTATCAGATGCTTTTGTTGGTTCTTTTATATTAGTTGGTTTAACGAATTTAGGTGTATCTGTTTTTTTCTTGCCAAAACAGTATACAATACCTAGGCTGTGTTGTAGTTGCCAATCATTATTTGTTCCTGTCTCATAAAAGTCAATATTGTCTTTTGTTGTTAAACCACATTCTATTTGATAACGGAGGCTCCATCTTTTAGTCATTTTATATTCAAGACCTAATCCAATAGAACCAATTCCGGCTATAACATTATTCGGCTTATGATTTTGTTTTATAGTAATATAATTTTCTGTGGCACTTTCATTTTGTTTAGAAGGAAAATAATCATCACCAGTAGAGGCATTTACTTGTGTTGATATGTCAGAATAAAATAAAGTTCCTGCTGCTATAGTAATATATGGAACAAAAATATATTCTTCATTTCCAAGAAATTTAATTTGTAAGTTTAAGTTTGTGTTTATTAGTGAGTTAACCTTAAAGTTTCGGTAGGATAAATTGTTTTCATCTTTATTTTCAAATCCTATTGTTCCATAAGAAACATAAATTCCAGCATCAAAGTAACGATTAAGGTATCGGTTTAAAGATAAAGCCCCTCCACCATAAAGCATGTCAAAGTTATAAATAGTGTTTTTTGTATAGTTAAATAGGTTTCCTGTAGTGTATCTGCTGGAGTAATTACGCAGATCTCCTAAATATTCAGTTTTTACTCCATAAAAACCAATACTCCAAGGATAGGAAGCCGTTTGAGCACTAATGGAAATTCCTGTAAATAGTGCAAAAAGAATAATAGCTAAAAGTTTTTTCATAAGATTCTGTTTAGATAGGTTAATAATTTATGATGTTTTTTGTTTTGTTTCTGTCGTATTTAAATATGACAAAAGTATAAATAGATTTCAATTTGTCAAATTTTAATATGACAAATCTGTCGTATAATTGGTTGACATTTGTGTTTATGACAAAAGACGAGCTTAATTTTAAGATAGGTCAGCGCATTATTGAATTGCGAACTGAAATTGGATGGAGTCAGTCTGATTTAGCCAGAGCTTGTTATAAAGATAGGCAAGCAATTGAGAAATTGGAGAATGGAAAAGTAAACCCCACGCTTTTTACTCTTTTTGAGGTCTCAAAGGCTTTGAATATTTCGGTGAAAGATCTGTTTAATTTTAATATTTGAATTTTATGTATAAATATAAAAAGCCATAATCATTAGTGATTATGGCTTTTCTTTTATCTGTTACTATTCTTATTAATAGTTAGATTTTTTCACTTCAAAATGAGCTTTTGGATGCTTGCATGCTGGACAGTTTTCTAAAGCTTTTTTGCCAGTATGAACATATCCACAGTTTCTACATTGCCATTCAACTTCTTCTTCTTTTTCAAATACAGTATTTGACTCAATGTTTGCAATTAATTTTTTGTAACGCATTTCATGCTCGTATTCAACTTTAGCAATCATTTTGTACATAGTTGCAATTTCTTTGAATCCTTCTTCTGCAGCAATTTCAGCAAATTTTGGGTAGTCAAGTTCCCATTCTTCGTGTTCTCCTTCAGCAGCGGCTTTTAGGTTTTCAAGTGTTGTAGCAATTACACCAGCAGGATATGAAGCTGTAATCTCTACCATTCCCCCTTCTAGGTGTTTGAACATTTGTTTAGCATGTTCTTTTTCTTGATTTGCTGTTTCTTCAAAGATTGCAGCAATTTGTTCGTATCCTTCTTTTTTTGCAATGCTAGCAAAGAAGGTGTAGCGATTACGAGCTTGAGATTCACCTGCAAATGATGTTAATAGATTTTTCTCCGTTTGTGTTCCTTTTACTGATTTTTCCATAGTCGTTTTATTTTATTTAATTGTTGAAATTTAATCCTGCATAGAAGTACGCAAATCTAATTTTAATTCGTGTAATTTCCAACAATTAAAAGGCGAATATCTCTAACATTTATTGAATTTGATTGTTTTTTTTCTAGATAATCTGCAATTAGATTATGTAGCTCTGGGTCATGGAAGTCTTCAATCTTGTCGTGTTCCGGATCACATACATGATAATGTTTGTCCATCCTGCAGTCATACCTCATTTTGTCATGACAAGTTTCTAGCTTGAATATAAGTCTTTTATTCTCAAAGTGTTCAAGTGTATTGTAGATTGTCGCAATTGAAATGTTTGGATTTTTCTCATGGACATAATTTATGATGTCCTCTGCGTAAGGATGACATAATTCGTTTAACGCTTCATAGACCACAAGTCTTTGAGGGGTAACTTTTAAGCCGTAATCTTTTAGTCTTTGACGGATCTCATCAACTTCCATAACTTAGTAGGGTTAGTAGTTTTTTTTATGTGGTTCTGCAAATGATTTGCAGGTTATATTAGTGGGTTTTATTTTCCAAATCTTTACATTCTTCAGTGCCGGAGTTGAATAAGTAAAATCTTTATCAGAATATTGAGCCATTAAAATATTCAAAGCTTCTTCTTTTTCTTTAAGGTTATCTGGGAACTCTACACTGCCCCATGCAACAACGCTCTTAGATCTCATTCGATAGCTACATGCTACTTGTGGGTGTTGAAAAACTAATTCGCTCTCAGTACAAAAAGTAATGCAGACTTTGTTGTTGCTGTTAATGATGTCTATTAGTTCTCCTTCAGGAGCAGAGTGTAAATAGATGATTTCATCTCGGTATCCAAAATTCATTGGAAGTACATATGGCGTTCCATCTGTATTTGCTACACCCAAGTAGCATGTTTGGCATGATTTGATTATTTCTCCAATCTCTTCAATTTCATCAATTTTAATCGTTTTCATTTTGTAAATATACTATTTAGATTTGTTAATTTCAATGATTAATATTTTGCCGACCTTGTGCAAAATGGTCTTATTTGCTGTGTCTACCTGTTTGTGATGAAAAATTAAAATGTTAAAACTTTGTATTCAGGGTTTTTAGTCGCCTTTCCCAAAAAATAGCTTTATGTTGTGCCATGATCTTACTGCTTTGCCGTCTTTTTGAGCAGGATTCCATTTTGGCATTGCGTTGATTATCTTGGTAGCTTCATTTTCAAATTTTTCTTCAGTATGGTTTAGGTACTCAATATGAGTAATGGTTCCGTCTCTTTCAATAATAAATCTACAGATAAGGCTGTAACTATCACTGTCGTTTTTATTTTGAGCTGGATTTTGCATTAGGTAACTGATAAATCTATTATAGGCTTTTTCTCCACCAAGATATGAGGCTGGAGAGTCAACTTTTAGCATTAACTCTTCTTCTTTGGCAAACCTGAGTTCTGTTTCTGTGTAAGGACAGCCGCAGCTTGGATTAACTAATGTTTCTTGAGCTACAATTGTTATCCTAACTTGGAAGGCTAAGATGATCAGGGGAAGTAAAATGTATATTTTTTTGAATTGCATAAGTGTTTTGTAATGAACTTCTAGGCTATAGCCCTTGGCGTTGGAAGTGTAAAATTAAGAAAGTTATGCGAATGCATTTAAAGTGTTAGTGTGTAATGTTCTTAATTTAACTATTTGAAGACTGTTTTTTTGATTTTTAATTATCTGATTTTGAATGTTGTAACTTATCGTTTGATTTGTAATAAAAAATTAAAGAAAAATTTCCTTAATTGTTTGTTTCAAAAATGCTTTTAATCTAAATTTGCTTCCTTATTTTTAAAGTGTAGAAAGAAATTTTTAATCATTCAAAATCATAATTCAATATCCAAATTTTATGAAGTTATTTATTGTAAACTCGTCTATTGGGCGAAAACTCATTATGAGTTTGTCAGGATTATTTTTGATAGTATTCCTGTTAGTTCACTTAACTGTAAATTCCTTGTTGCTTGTTGGTCCTGAGGCTTTCGACGCTGGTTGTGAATTTATGGAGACTCCTATTGTCTTATTAATGGTTCCTGTGTTAGCAGCAGGATTTGTTATTCACATTATTTATGCAATGTGGCTTTCTTATCAAAACATGAAAGCTCGTGGTTCTGTTGGTTACGCTTCAGGGAAAAAATCAGAGACAACATCATGGGCTGCTAAGAATATGTTAGTCTTAGGAGCTATCGTGTTAGGATTTATTGCGTTGCACCTTTCTCACTTCTGGGCTGAAATGCAGTTGCAAAATTTATTAGGGGCTGGAGAAACTGTTGATCCTTATGACTTAGTTGTAAAAACATTCCGTAATCCTGTGATTGGTGTTGTGTACATTGTGTGGTACTGGGCTTTATGGTTCCACTTAGTTCACGGTTTTTGGAGTGCGCTTCATACAATTGGATTCAATAATCAAATTTGGTACACTCGTCTAAAATGTGTTTCTACAATTTTAGCAACTATCATTGCTGTTGGTTTCACTGTTATTACAGCATTCTTCCTTCTTGGACTTGATCAATGTGCATGTTAATCCTTTGTATAATAAAATAAAATTCTAGATATGGCTAATACAACTATAGATTCAAAAATCCCTAAAGGAATTTTGTCAGAAAAATGGGCTAACTATAAAGCTCATCAAAAGCTTGTAAACCCTGCGAATAAACGCCGTTTGGATATCATTGTAGTAGGAACTGGTTTAGCTGGTGCATCTGCTGCTGCTTCTCTTGGCGAAATGGGTTTCAATGTGCTTAACTTCTGTATTCAAGATTCACCTCGTCGCGCACACTCTATTGCAGCACAAGGAGGTATCAATGCTGCAAAAAACTATCCTAATGACGGTGACTCTGTTTTCCGTCTTTTCTACGATACATTAAAAGGTGGTGACTATCGTGCTCGTGAGGCAAATGTTCACCGCTTAGCTGAGGTTTCAGGTTCTATTATTGACCAATGTGTAGCTCAAGGTGTTCCTTTTGCTCGCGAATATGGTGGTATGTTAGATAACCGCTCTTTTGGTGGAGCTCAGGTGTCTCGTACATTCTATGCTAAAGGCCAAACTGGTCAACAATTACTGTTAGGTGCTTACTCTGCTTTGAGTCGCCAAATCAGTAAAGGTAGTGTGAAAATGTACAGTCGTTACGAAATGTTAGACCTAGTAATGGTTGAAGGTCGTGCTCGTGGTATTATTGCTCGTAACTTGGTTACTGGTAAAATTGAGCGTTTCTTCGGACATGCAGTTGTTATTGCAACTGGTGGATACGGAAATACATTCTTCTTATCTACAAATGCAATGGGATCTAATGGTTCAGCTGCAATCCAAGCATATAAAAAAGGAGCATACTTTGCTAACCCTTGTTACGCACAAATTCACCCAACATGTATTCCAGTTCACGGAGAATTCCAATCAAAATTAACTTTGATGTCAGAGTCTCTTCGTAATGATGGTCGTATTTGGGTTCCTAAAAAGAAAGAAGATTCTGAAGCTATTCGTGCTGGTAAATTGAAACCAACGGATATTAAAGAAGAAGATAGAGATTACTATTTGGAGCGTCGTTATCCTGCATTTGGTAACCTTGTTCCTCGTGATGTTGCTTCTCGTGCTGCTAAAGAGCGTTGTGATGCCGGTTTTGGTGTTGGAGCAACCGGTCTTGCAGTTTATCTAGATTTCTCTGATGCAATCAACCGTCTTGGCGAAGATACAGTGAGAGCTCGTTATGGTAACTTATTCCAAATGTATGACAAAATCGTTGATGAGAATCCATACAAAACTCCAATGATGATTTATCCAGCTATTCACTATACAATGGGTGGTATCTGGGTTGATTATGAATTACAAACTTCTGTTCCTGGATTATTTGCAATTGGAGAAGCTAACTTCTCTGATCACGGAGCTAACCGTCTTGGTGCTTCTGCATTGATGCAAGGTTTAGCTGATGGATATTTCGTTCTTCCTTATACAATTCAAAACTATTTAGCAGATCAAATTCGTGTGCCTCGTATTAGTACTGATGCTCCTGAATTTGTTGCAGCTGAGAACGAAGTTGAAGATAGAATTAAGAAGATTATGTCTATCAAAGGTAAGCGTTCTGTTGACTCTATTCATAAAGAACTAGGTCTTGTAATGTGGGATTTTGTAGGTATGGCTCGTACAAAAGAAAGCTTAGAAACTGCTTTAGGTCGTATCAAAGAAATTCGCAAAGAGTTCTGGAGTAATGTTTATGTTCCGGGAGAAACTGCTGAGATGAATACAGAATTAGAAAAAGCGCTTCGTGTTGCTGATTTCATTGAGATTGGTTATTTGATGGCAATGGACGGATTAAATCGCGAGGAATCTTGTGGTGGTCATTTCCGTGAAGAATACCAAACTGAAGAAGGTGAAGCTCTTCGTCAAGATGACAAATTCTCGTACGCAGCTTGCTGGAAATATACCGGTGATGAAACTGATCCTGAATTATTGAAAGAGTCTTTAGAATATGAGTTTGTTCATCGTCAACAAAGAAATTACAAATCTTAGAAAGTAGACGAGTAAACAGGTAAACAAGTAAACAAGAAAAATATGATGACGCACAAAGATTTAATCGTTTGGCAAAAATCTATGAACTTAGTTACGCTAGTTTATCAGAAAACAAGTCAGTTTCTTAAAGATGAAATCTATGGATTGACTTCCCAAATGCGGAGGGTTACAGTTTCTATTCCTTCAAATATTGCAGAAGGACATGGTAGATTCTCTGATAAAGAATTGATTCGGTTTTTGTTTATCTCGTTGGGTTCTGCTGCTGAATTAGAAACACAACTTATTCTTTCAAAGAATTTAGGTTTTCTAATAGAAGTAGACTTCAACTTATTACATGAGTTAAATACTGAAGTCATGAAAATGCTTTCAGCTTTAATTCGGAATAAGAACAATGGACATTTGATTAATAGTTATTAATAAATAAACCATGAGTAATAGATTTTAGAGTAATCATCTTGTTTACTTGTTTACCTGTTTACTCGTTTACTAAAAAATACAATGGAAAAATCTATAAACATTACGCTAAAAGTTTGGCGTCAAAAGAATGCTAAAACAAAAGGAGCATTTGAAACATATAAATTGGATGGGATTTCGACTGACTGTTCATTTTTGGAGATGTTGGATATCCTTAACGAGAAATTAATCTCTGAACGCAAAGAGCCTGTAACTTTCGACCACGATTGTCGTGAAGGTATTTGTGGTATGTGTTCTCTTTACATTAATGGACACCCTCACGGACCAGATGAAGATGTAACTACATGTCAGTTGCATATGCGTAAGTTCAAAGATGGTGAAACAATCACTATTGAACCATGGCGTTCAGCAGCTTTCCCCGTAATTAAGGACTTAATGGTGAATCGTAATGCTTACGATCAAATCATTCAAGCTGGTGGATATGTTTCTGTAAACACTGGTGGTATTCCTGATGGAAATGCAATGCCAATTGCTAAACCAATTGCTGATGAGGCTATGGATGCTGCGTCATGTATTGGATGTGGTGCTTGTGCTGCTGCATGTAAGAATGGTTCAGCAATGTTATTTGTTGCTGCTAAAGTTAGCCAGTTAGCATTATTACCTCAAGGTAAAGTTGAAAGAACAGCTCGTGCAAAAGCAATGGTTGCTAAAATGGATGAGCTTGGTTTTGGTAACTGTACTAATACAGGTGCTTGTGAAGCTGAGTGTCCTAAAAATATTTCAATCTCACATATTGCTCGCCTTAACCGTGAGTTCTTATGTGCTAAGTTGAAAGACTAAAAATCTATTTTAATTATATAAAAAGCTCCTCATCAGAAATGTTGAGGAGTTTTTTGTTTATAGAACAGCAATTGCTTCTTGTGTATTTACTTCTTTTTTGTTTATTTTACAATTGTGTTAAAATTAGAATGGAGGTAATTATGGCTATTGTTAAAAGTGATAATCAGTTTAGTCTATTTGAAGCGACTAATAATGAGTTGAACGATTTATTAAATTTATTAAAAGAGAAAATTGCTCAAAAGGAGAAAAAGGAGCATATTTTAGAATTATTTGATAAGTTGATAGACAGGGCTAACTTTAGATTTCATGCAGAAGAGACTCTCTTGAAAAAGCAAAAAAATAAAAGCCTTGAAAAATATAAACGCATGCATAATGCTTTTTTATCACAGCTAAAAGATTGTAGAAAGGATTATGCAATGAACCTTCGATTTATTAATCTCCATTATCTTGTGATTGATATAATGCGTTGGGTAAAATTGCAAAGGTCTGATTTAGCTAGGACGATATTATCATAGCCACTTTAATCAGATAATTCCAATGCTGTTAAAGAATTCTGAATATTTCTTATCAGTGTTGAGAATGTGATTATCTACTTCTAGTTTAATAATTTCGAATATGCTTGTTGCAGTAGCAGGTAGAGTGTCGTTTAAATATTTTTCAGAGGTTTCTTTTAGTAATGAAAGAAACCTTTTGTGCTCTTGGATGTGTTCTTCTAATTCTGGGAATTTATGTTTAATCATCAAGCTCTCTTCTAGTGCAAAATGAATTTCAAACTTCTCGTATAGGTTATTTATTAAGTTTATGGTTTCTGTGTTTTCTACATTGTTTTCGAGGTTATAAATGATTGTTTCAAGTAGAAAGTCAATGTTTCTGTGTTGAATGTCAAAAACGCTCACTCTTACGCTCAAATTATTCCCTTCGGTAAATTTATCTTGCAGGTCTTCAAGTTGAGGCTCTATTTTATCAAAAATATTTTCTACTTCATTAATTTCATTATTAAAGTATTCTAGCCATCCATCTAGATTTTCCTGAATTGATTTAAGATTTCTGTTGTTTTTATATTCATTTGTAAAAACCGTGATGCTTCCAATAAACTGGCTGTGATTGTACCTTTTCTCAATAATCTTATCATAAAGAAAAACTGACATTAATTCATCTTCAGAATTAAAGTATGATTTAAATTCAGTAGAAATTTTGCAGACTAAGTCTTCTAATACTTCTTTAGTATCATTTGCATTAATACGATTGTCAAGAACGCTCATTAATGCTGATATATGTGACTGTTGTGAGGCTAGTAGTACCAAGTAAGCGTCAAATAACCCATCCTTTAAAGTATTCATGGTAGTTTTTTTTTTTTTTTGATTCAGATTATCAAATTTAACTATAATATGGTAGATTAACAACGACTTATAAAGAAATAGCTCTATATTAAGTAGAGCTATTGTATATTAACCAAATAGATATTTCTTTCGAATTGTTTTTGTGATATTCCACTCGCATTCTAGACCTTGAGGGAATTCAACCATATCTCCAGCTTTAAATTGGATGCTATTTCCTGCGTTGTCTTTTACAGCTGCTTCTCCTTCAAGGATGTAACATGTTTCTTTTTCGTCATAAAACCATGGGAATGTTGATGGTTCTTTACTCCAAGTGCCCCAGCCTTGAGTTGCATCTATTTGTTCTTTTGTTGGATTGTAAACTTTCATAATAGTATCTAATATTTAATTGCATAAAAAAAGCAAGAAGAAAATATCTTGATAGATATCTCTTCTTGCAATTTTATGAAAATTATCTCAAATATGAGTTATGCTTCAGATGAAATGCCCGCAGGGCCAACATAAGATATTCCGCCAAAAGCTAAAATAAGCATAAAAATAGGAGATAGTAATAGTAATCCTATCGTAAAGCCAGTGTCCTTACCAAAGCTTTTTGATAGTAGATTTGTTGCCCAAATTGAAAATACGATGTTAACACCTGGAATGCACATAAGTAGAATCCACCACCAAGGTTTTCCAATAATTTGCATTAGGACTATCATATTGTAGATAGGTACAAGTGAAGTCTATCCTGGTTTTTGTGCTTTTGAGTAAATTTTCCATTGAGCTGCAATAAAAACAAATGCAATTGCTAGTGAAAGAATAATACCAATTACCATAACATAAAATATATCCCTACTCATTAGGCTTTTCGGTTTCGCCCCGTTTGATTGGTTGCTGGTCTCTAATAATATCGTTTCAAAAATAACAAAAACATATTTATACATAGTAATTAACGGTAATTAATTATTATGTTTTGAATTTATTTTAATCTGAATAGTCTTCGGGGAATAAATATATAAATCAAAGCTTGCTATTTGATGTTTTCACATATATTTGCATTTACTAATCAAATTAATATTTACCTAAAATAAGACAAATTATGAGAATGAGATTACTTCTTGTTTCAGTACTAGTTACTATCGGGTTTTCTGCCTTTGCACAAGTATATATGGCTACTGTGGATACAGCTGCTGTTGTAAATGATAGTGTTATTGCCCCTCAGAGTGTCTCTACCCCTGCAGTGGTTGCTCCAGTTGAGAAAGCTACGCCTGCACCAACAACACTAGAGGAAACAAAACCGGCAAAGGAAAGAGCTGACATGAGTTCTACTTTTGATGGAGGTTTATATTTGCGAGTTGGCTTAGTGTTGCCATCTTCAGATTATATGACTTGTAATGCTAAAGATCAAGGATATAGCTTCCAAATGGGTTCTCAGTTTTATATTGGAACTACTATAGCAAATTTTATGCGTTTTGGTTTAGATGTGACATGGTATGATTTTTCTTATGTTGAATTAGAGATGGCGAATGGTACTAATGGTTATTCCGGTTTAGCTTCTGCATTTGGAGTGGGCCCTATGGTAAGCTTTGCACCGGTTAAACATTTTGTTATTAATTCTTATGTTAAGGCACTTCCAACTTTTGCTTTTAGTGGAGGCGAAGAGGATATTATATATACATATCAAGATGGTAGTTTGCCAAGTTATACAGAATCAGGATTTGTTGGTCGAGGTGGTTTTTGTATTGCTGGAGTTTGGGGCTTAGAGTTAAGATATAGAATGGTTGATCTTGGATTTGAGACAGTATGGGGTAAGTCTGATGTTGCAGAAGTGGGTTCAAGTGTTACAGAAGTTGTAGCTGGTGAGTTAGGTGCACCTGTAGTTGGTGCGATTAACAAAATTGATCCTTTCAAAATTAATAATTCAAGAGTGTATATTGGGATTAAATTCTAGTCTTAAATATTATAAAAAAGCCAGACTAATTTAGTCTGGCTTTTTTGCTAAATCTATACTTGGTATTTTTCTTGCTAATGACAATCATTATATTTGTGCTGAATTAAAACTAACAATATGAAAAATATAAAAACATTTGTACTTCTTTCTCTTTTATTATTTGCCTCTCAGGCCTTTTCACAGCAAATGTCTTTAAAAGATATTTTAGCAAAAAATGCTAGACCAGTAGTTGAGGCTTACCGAGATGAAAACACCGGTCTTTATGGTTATATGAATACTAAAACGAATGAACTAGTAGTGCCGTGTAAATATCAGTTTGCAATTGCACTTGCAGAAGGTTTAGGAGCCGTAAATATTGGTGGGAAAGTCATTTTTGATGATATGTATGCTATGGATTATGTTTGTAAAGGAGGCAAATGGGGTTATATTGATACAACAGGTGCTGTAATTATTCCTATCAAATATGAAAGTGCAGATGCATTTAGTGAAGGGTTTGCTGCCGTTGAATTAAAAGGTAAAAAGGCTTTGATAGATAAGACAGGGAAAGTCTTAACTGAATTTAAGTATGATTATATTTACCCGTTTACTGAAGGCTTAGCAGTTGTAGGTAGAGGTAAACCTCTTAAGTTTACTTTTATTGACAAAACGGGGAAAGAGATTCTGCCTTGTGATTTAGATGAAGCTAATAGTTTCTTTCAAGGTAAGGCAAAAGTTATTCGTTATGGTGCTACTTATTTTATAAACAGTAAAGGTGAAAGATTAAGATAAATTTATCCTAAATATTTTAGAACCACTTGAGAATTATTCTTAGGTGGTTTTTTAGTTAAAAAACAAATAAAATTTTGTTATATCGTATTTTAACTGTAATTTTAGCACTTGAATACTTAAATATTTAATTACTATGTCAAAAATAGTTTCTCTCTCAGAGGCTGCTACTATTGGTTTACACGCCATGGTTTTGATAGCTAGAGCAGGAGAAGGGATGAATGTTCAAACGATCTCAGAGAAAACAGGTTCATCTCGTCACCACATTGCTAAGGTTATGCAACGATTAGCTAAGGATAACTTTTTATCCTCTACTCGCGGTCCAAGTGGTGGTTTTGTGTTGAAGAAACAACCAAATGAGATTTCCCTTTTAGATATATATGAATGTATTGAAGGAAAAATTGAGGTTTCTGATTGCCCGCTAGATCATACGATATGTGCATTTGAGAAATGTTTAATGAGTAATGTTACTCAAACAATGACCTTGCAAGTGCGTGACTACTTGAAGAGTAGGACTTTAGATAGCTACTTATAGAAGATAAAAAAATAAACTGAAGAAATTCAGTTTATTTTTAAAATATAATTAAG
The DNA here is from genome assembly GCA_963662245.2 of Paludibacteraceae bacterium. Classification (GTDB taxonomy): domain Bacteria; phylum Bacteroidota; class Bacteroidia; order Bacteroidales; family Paludibacteraceae; genus JAFGVL01. The sequence goes on from CAXXVQ010000009.1 coordinate 565,776, forward strand.
AAAATAAGTACCAAAATATATCAATATGAAAAGAGAAGTGGTAAAAATAGACGAAGATTTGTGTAATGGTTGCGGAGAGTGTGTCCCAAATTGTCATGAAGGAGCCTTGCAGATCATCGATGGGAAAGCCCGCTTGATTAGTGACTTAATGTGTGATGGTCTTGGTGCATGTATTGGTCATTGTCCTGTAGGCGCAATTGAAATTGAAACCCGAGAAGCTGAAGCTTATGATGAGAAAAAAGTTATGCAGCTAATGATTGAAAAAGGAAAGAACACTGTTGTCGCTCACCTTAAGCATTTAAAAGATCATAATGAAACAGGATTTTTGAATGAAGGGATTGAGGTGTTGAAAGGTGCTGCTGATTTACCATTTAGTCTTGTGGAAGTTTTATCTGAGATAGAAGACAAACCAAAACCATTTAAAATAGCAGGAATAGCGCATGCTCATGGTGGAGGAGGTTGTCCAGGTTCTCAGGCAAGAATAATTTCTCGTCCAACTGATTCTGTAGCATCTACTTCAAGTGTATCTGCCCAATCTGAACTTCGTCAGTGGCCGGTGCAACTGCATTTGGTAAATCCGCAGGCATCTTATTTTCAAAATTCAGATGTAGTGATTGCAGCTGATTGTGTTGCTTTTGCTATGGGTGACTTTCATGCAAGATTCTTGAAAGGTAAAAGCTTGGCAATTGCTTGTCCAAAATTAGATAGCGGAATGGATATCTATAGAGATAAAATTACTGCATTGGTGGATCAGGCAAATATCAACACATTAACTGTGGTTATTATGCAAGTGCCATGTTGTGGTGGATTATTACAAGTTGCCAAAGATGCTGTAGCCAGAGCAAGTAGAAAAGTTCCGGTTAAAGCGGCTATTATCTCTATTGAAGGTAATGTGTTAGAAGAAAAATGGGTTTAACTTATTTACGATTGATAAGAATCAGACTGGATTAACAAGATTATCTCTTTCTTTTAATTTCATGTAAATCATGTAAATCCTGTCCAAGGTTATGCTTAATATTCATTGTCAAATCTAGGATTCACGCGAGTCTTTCGGTTTTGTAAATGTTGATGTTTTTTAGTCTTAAATAAAAATGAATACTACCTTATAAATTATAAAAATATGGAACTAAAATATGCAAAAAATGCTCAGGCAGAAAAGCTAAACTTTAATGAGTTAATAGCTTATGCGTCTGGTGCTGTAGTGAGTAAACAAATTATTAAACGAGAAACAGGTAATGTTACTTTGTTTGCGTTTGATAAAGGTGAAGGATTAAGTGAGCATACAGCTCCTTTTGATGCTATGGTTCAAATTGTAGATGGTAAAGCGGAGATTCTGATTGGAGGACAGCCATTTGTCCTTGTTGCAGGTGAAAGTATTATCATGCCAGCCGGAATTCCCCATGCATTAAATGCAGTGGAACAGTTTAAAATGTTATTGACAATGATAAAAGAAAAATAAATTGCTTTTTCATAATGGGGAAAGCCTTTTTAAGTATGTGTTATGCTGCTTGAAAAGGCTTCTTTTTTTGCTATCTTTGCAGCCTAAAATAAATATTTCATACGATGTAAACTTGTTTACTCGTCAACTTGTCAACTTGAATTATGGAAAAAGTAAGAGTTCGTTTTGCTCCTAGCCCAACGGGACCATTACATATAGGTGGGGTTCGTACAGCTTTGTACAATTATCTGTTTGCAAAAAAACATGGCGGTGATATGCTGTTGCGTATTGAGGATACAGATTCTAATCGTTTTGTTCCCGGTGCTGAGGATTACATTGTTGAATCCTTAAACTGGCTGGGAATAAAAATTGATGAAGGTGTTGGTGCAGGAGGGGACTATGGTCCATACCGCCAAAGCGAGCGAAAAGATATTTACTTGCAATATGTAAATCAACTTCTGGATGCTGGTTTAGCATATAAAGCATTTGATACACCAGAAGAGTTGGATGCTAAGCGTGCAGAGATTGAAAATTTTCAATATGATGCAAGCACTCGTGCACAAATGAATAACTCTCTTTTATTAAGCGAGTCTGAAGTTGAAGCGAAGATTGCAGCAGGTGAGCCTTATGTTGTTCGTATTAAACTTGAACCTGGAGAAAATGTCGTAATTAATGACCTTATTCGTGGTGAAGTGATTATTAATTCATCTATTTTAGATGATAAAGTTCTGTATAAGTCTTCAGATGGACTTCCGACATACCACTTGGCAAATATTGTTGATGACCATTTGATGGGAATAACACATGTTATTCGTGGAGAAGAGTGGTTACCTTCAGCTCCTTTACATGTGTTATTGTATAAATATCTTGGTTGGGCAGATACAATGCCTCAATTTGCACACTTGCCTTTGTTATTGAAACCACAAGGAAACGGTAAACTTAGTAAGCGTGATGGAGACAAACTTGGTTTCCCTGTTTTCCCACTTGAATGGAATGATCCTAAATCAGGTGAGAAATCTTCAGGTTATCGCGAGTCAGGATATTTTCCTGAAGCGGTTGTAAATTTCTTAGCTTTACTTGGATGGAATCCTGGCACAGAACAGGAAATGTTTAGTATGCAGGAACTTGTTGATGCATTTAGTCTTGAAAGAGTAAGTAAATCTGGGGCTAAGTTTGACTATGAAAAAGGGAAGTGGTTTAACCATAATTATCTTCAACTGAAATCAAATGAAGAATTGGCTTCACTTTTTGCAAAAGAACTTGAAGTAAAAGGAATTAGCGTTGATGAGGCTAAATTGGCAACAATAGTTGGGTTGGTAAAAGAACGAGTGAATTTCGTTTCTGAACTTTGGGAACAAACCTCATTTTTCTTTGAAGCTCCAACTGAATATGATGAAAAGACTGTGAAGAAGCGTTGGAAAGAAGATACTCCAGCTTTGATGCAAGATCTTATTTCTGTCCTAGACGCAATTGAAGATTTTTCTTCTCATAACATGGAAGAAATTGTGAAGACTTGGATTGCTGAAAAAGAATTAAATATGGGTGCAGTTATGAATGCATTTCGTTTGTCAGTTGTAGGCGCTCCTCAAGGTCCTCATATGTTTGACATTGCAGCCATTGTAGGGAAGCAAGAAATAATAGATAGAATTAAGAAGGCGATATTAAATATAAAATAATTTTGGTCGAGATATAAAATGAAAAGACAATCCTATTGGGTTGTCTTTTTTTGTAAAAAGCTTAAAGTAATATGGTCTATTTCATCCAATTATTTATATATTTGATATAAGAAACAAAAAGAATGTTATGACTAAAGGAAAATTAATTGGTAACAAAATAAAAACACTAAGAGAAGCTAAAGGGTTGTCTGTGAAAGAACTTTCTCAAAAAGCTAAAATTAGTGAAGAGCAATTAGTTACTCTTGAAGAAAGTGAAGTTTTACCATCAGTAGCACCATTAATCAATATTGCTAAGGTTCTTGAGGTGCATCTGGGGGTGTTCTTTGATGATGATAACTCATTAGGTCCTGTAGTATGTAGAAGAGATGAATCTGATGAACAAGTAAATCTTTCTTCTGCGAAATCTAAAAAGCATATGAACTATTTTTCATTGGCAAAAACAAAGTCTGGTCGTCATATGGAGCCATATATTATTAACTTTGAGGCCTGTACTGAAAAAGATTTCATTATGTCATCTCACGAAGGTGAGGAATTTATATTTGTACTTGAAGGCGCTATTGTAATTACATATGGCGAAAATACATATACATTATTTGCTGGTGATAGTATATATTACGATTCAATAGTAGAGCATCATGTGGAATGTGACTGTGAAATTGGAGCTAAAGTTTTAGCCGTAGTATATTCTCCGATGTAGAATTATTACATATTAAAATAAAAATGCCGCTTATGAAAAAGTGGCATTTTTATTTTATTAAAATCGAGCTTGTATTTCATCATCAGATAAGATATTGATAATTGGTTTACCATCTGGAGAGAAATTGTGATTCTCACAAGCAAATAGCATATCTATTAGATTTCTTGCTTCTTCGATACTTAGTCTTTTTCCGTAGTTTATTGCTGCAGTCTTAGCTAGAGATAAAGCAATCTTCTCGTGAAAGGCGTCTTTCCCAGATATGGTTTTATCTTTATGACCAGCAATCATTTCTTCAATAATTGAGTTGCAGTTTTTGCCATCGAGTACTGCAGGTGCTCCATTTATTCGGTATGTGTTTTTTGTAAAGCAATCTATGTCAAATCCGATGCTGTCAAATTCGGGAATAAGTTCTTCCATGATGAGGCTGTCTTCAGTAGATAGTTCTATTAAATCAGGGAAAAGTGATTTTTGAGATAGAATTTTATTGTCTTTGATGTTTCTCAGGTATTGATCAAATAAAATTCTAGTGTGAGCTCTATGTTGGTCTATTAACATCATTCCTGATTTGATGGAAGTTAGTAGATATCTTCCTTTAAATTGTAAGATGTCGTTTGAGTTGTTTGTGTCAACAGCGATATTGCTAGAACTAGTTGAAGTATTAGACTCTAAAATCATCTCTGTTTGGATGAAATCATTTTCTTTATCCACAACAGATTCGTTTTCAAATCCTTCGTACAGTTTTTCCCAGTCGAAATGTTCTTTTTTATGATGAGAAGAACCTGAACTGTAGTTTCCAGATCTAGAGCTAGGAATCTTTTCCGAATCTTCATTAAATGGATTGTAGTCTGTGTTAAACCCTGTGTCAGGCATTTTGATTGATGTGTCTGTGCTTAATACTGGCATTTCTGTCGCACCCTCTTGGTCAAAATCAAGTCCAGGTACAACATTAAATTTACCTAGAGCTTCTCTGACTGAAGCCATTAGTATCGACCAGATTGCTTGTTCGTTTTCAAACTTAATCTCAGTTTTTGTTGGGTGTATATTTACATCAATATTTGCAGGGTCAATATCAAAACAGATAAAATAACTTGGAGAAGTTTCAGGAGCAAGCATTCTGTCAAATGCTTTCATAACTGCCTTGTGGAAATATGGATGTCGCATGTATCTCCCATTCACAAAAAAGTACTGATTGTGCATTTGTTTGCGGGCCGTTTCTGGTTTTCCAACAAATCCACTGATTTTTAGAAGACTTGTCTCTGTGTCAATGGTTAGAAGTTGCGGATTAATGTTTTTTCCAAAAATATTAACGATTCGTTGTCTTAAACTACCTTCAGGAAGATTATAGATTTCATCATCATTATGAGTTAGAGTGAATGAAATCTGAGGGTAAATAATAGCAATACGGTTGAATTCATTAATAATGTGATTAAACTCAGTCGCATTGGTTTTAAGAAATTTTCTGCGAGCAGGTACATTGAAAAATAAATTCTTTATAGAAAAAATAGTTCCGTTACTACATGCTATTGGCTCTTGCTTTTCAACATTAGATCCGGCAATTTCTATCACTGTACCTAATTCATCTTCTGTTCTTTTTGTTTTTAATTCAACATGAGCAACGGCAGCAATAGAGGCTAAGGCTTCACCACGGAAGCCCATGGTTGTTAATGCAAATAAGTCATTAGCCTCTTTGATTTTAGATGTAGCATGTCTCTCAAATGCCATTCTAGCATCTGTTTCTGACATGCCCTTCCCGTTGTCAATAACTTGAATTAAAGTTCTTCCTGCGTCTTTAATGTTAACTTGAATAGAATCCGCACCTGCGTCAAGTGCATTTTCAACCAATTCTTTAACCACTGAAGCTGGGCGTTGAATAACTTCTCCGGCAGCAATTTGGTTTGCTACCGAATCAGGAAGAAGATGAATGATATCGCTCATATATGAAAATTAAAACCCATTATCAAAATACAATGAGAAGATTGTATTTCCATTGATAATTAAGTAAGCTGCAAGTAACACTAAAAGAATTAAAGCAAACACAAGTTTGTACATTAACTTGCGTTGTTTACGATATCTCTCATCTAAATGAGAGCGATCTGCAAGTTTTCTAAAAGAACCTCGTTGAATCCCGATTTTGTATTCACCATCATTTTTTACCTGATGTTTATCTTCAAGTTCTTTTATTTTTTCTTTTTCAGGATCCCAGTAAATTGGAATGTGGTTGAACCTCCGTGGTTTCTGTGTTTGTTTAAAAGAGAATAATCCCATAGCTATTAAATATAATCTCCGTTAAAACGAACAGTGACATCATTAACTATTTGTCTGATTTTTTGTTCTTCTGATTTTCTGCAAATCAATAATACATCGTCAGATTCTGTGACAATATAGTCGTCAAGTCCTTCAATAACCGCTAGCTTCCCTTCTGGTAAGGTAACAATGTTATTGTTGCTATTATAATATTGTGCATGACACTTTAAAGTGGCATTTTGATTTTCGTCTTTTTCTGATAATTCATATAGAGAACCCCATGTTCCTAAATCAGACCATCCGAAATCTGAACGAAGTACATACACATTTGATGCCTTTTCTAAAACTCCATAGTCAATAGAGATGTTTTGGCAAGAAGGATAAATTTCGTTGATGAAATCATTTTCTTTATCCGTATTATATATGTCTTTACCTAATTCAAATTTTGAGGCTACCTCAGGAAGAAGAGATGTGAATGCATTATCAATAGATTTTACATTCCAAAGGAAGATGCCTGAGTTCCATAAAAATTCCCCGCTTTCTACAAATACCTTAGCTAAGTCAATGTTTGGCTTTTCAGTGAAAGTTTTTACTTTACTAATGTCCGTTTCGCTATCGGAAATTTGGATATACCCATAGCCAGTTTCTGGTCTGCTAGGTTTGATTCCTAGAGTCAATAAACAATCATTGTTTGCTGTGTATTGAAGACCATTTTTTATCGTATTGATAAATTCATCTTCTTTTAAGATAAGGTGGTCCGATGGAGCTACAACTATGTTTGCATCCATATTTATAGCCTTGATTCTGTTTACTGCATAAGCAATACATGGAGCAGTATTTCGTCTCATTGGCTCAAGAAGCACTTGGCTGTCTTTTATTTGAGGTAACTGCGCCAGAATTAAGTCTTTATAAAGTTGGTTTGAAACGATTAAGATGTTTTCTGTTGGAACTATTTTTGAAAACCTATCAAATGTCATTTGAAGTAAAGAGCGACCTGTTCCAAAAAAGTCAAGAAATTGTTTTGGTTTGTTGTTTCTGCTAGATGGCCAAAATCGACTTCCGATTCCTCCAGCCATAATTACGCAAAAGTTATTCTTCATCTAATTAAGTAGTTATGATGTTTTTTTGTTAGAAAATTTAGGAGCACTAAGGTATGGTGATTTTTTAAGTCCCACAAGTTTATTAAATCTTTTAAGTAATTTAGTCTTGATTTGTTTGGGAAAAGAAAAAAAACATTACTTTTGCATCCGCATTTGCCCAGATGGCGGAATTGGTAGACGCGCTGGTCTCAAACACCAGTGGATTCATTTCCATGCCGGTTCGATCCCGGCTCTGGGTACAAAAACCCTTGAGAGCATCTAGTCTCTCAAGGGTTTTTTTTGTTTTTCTAAAGTTTATGTTGTTAACTTTTTTATTTTTGTATCCATATGAATGAATGGATTTGGCGTTTTAAATTGCTCGCATCATATTTATACAGAGCAAAATATTATAAGGGACATGGTGTTCATTCTCCATTTGCATTTGATCTAATCACAAATGTGATTGAAGGTAAAAATGATTTTTATTGTTTTGATAAAATAGAGTCTCTTAGAGCAAAGATGCTTAGAGATGATAGGAGTATCTTTGTGGAGGATTTTGGAACAGGAACTTCAAGGAAGAGAAAGATATCTAAAATTGCTAAAGTTAGTGTTAAGAAAAAGACTCAATCACAGTTGTTGTTTAAGTTGGCAAACCAGACAAATCCTAGAGTTATTTTTGAGCTAGGAACTTCTCTTGGGATTACTACATCATATTTAGCATCTGTAAATTCAAATAGCAAGTGTTATTCTTTTGAAGGGTCAGAAGCATTGATTGATGTTGCTAAAAAAAATATTGAGGATTTAGGTTTGTCAAATGTCACCTTTATTAAAGGAGATATAAATAAAACTCTTGATTCTGTGTTAAATGAGATTGAAACTCTTGATTTTGTTTTTTTTGATGCAAATCACACTAAAGAAGCAACCTTGAATTATTTCAAAGCTTGTTTAAAGAAGATTTCTCAAACATCTGTATTTGTTTTTGATGATATCCATCTTTCAAAAGATATGTTTGATGCTTGGAATGAGATAATTAGATGTTCTCATGTAAAAGTGTCTATTGAGCTTTTTTCAATGGGGATTGTTTATTTCTATCCCAAGCTACAGAAACAAGATTATGTTTATTGGAATTGTCAGTTTTGAAAGATGTAAAATCAATCTGTGTAATTTTGATCGTTTTTTCTTTGTTTTTTATAAAGAGATATGCTTTCAGAAGAGCAATGGAAGAAGTTTTTTTTAAACAATAATTGTTCATATTGGAATTTATTTTATTTTTGCACGCAATTAAAGGGTTCGTGTAACAAATATTAAACCTATAATTTTATGTATTGGACGCTTGAATTAGCTTCAAAATTAGAAGATGCACCATGGCCAGCAACAAAAGATGAGTTGATTGATTACGCTATGCGTTCTGGTGCGCCCTTGGAGGTTATTGAGAATCTTCAAGAAATGGAAGATGAAGGTGAGATGTACGAAAGTATTGAAGATATCTGGCCTGATTATCCGAGTAAAGAAGATTTTTTCTTTAATGAAGAAGAGTATTAAAAACTGTTTTGTGGCATAGGACGCTTCAAAATGGCCGTTTTTGTACATGTTTTTTATCCATTCGTATTTGAATATACAATATTTTATTACTTTTGTTGTTTATAAAGTAAAAACCTTTTTTTGATTGCTTTCATTGAAGGTGTGAGGATTGGATAGCATGTGGTACAACTATGATGAGGTTTAAAATATTAATATTCTTAGTTTTACTCATGTCAAGTTTGGCTGTTAGAGGGCAGTCAGAGGCTCAAATTAGTCAGTATATGTTTAGTTTGGAGTCGTATAATTCAGCTTATGTTGGTGTTATTAAGGAGATAAACCTATTTGGATTGCATCGTCAGCAATGGATGGGAATGCCAAATGCTCCTCAAACGACATACTTTAGTGGAAGTGCTCCTCTGAGGGTTTTAAATAAAACCTATGGTGTCGGTTTGATTTTTTATAATGATAATGCAGGGATTTTTTCCACACAGTCTGTAAATGCCCAGTTGGCTTATGATTTTCCATTGTATGATGGTAAGCTTAGTGTAGGAGGAGACCTTGGATTTATTAATCAAACAATAAATGGCGATAGTGTTCGTCAGATTACTAGCGAAAGTGAGTATCATGATATTGAAGGTGATGTTTTTATCCCAAAACAAATGGTTAATGGGGTGGCATTTGATATGAGTTTAGGTGCGTTATACAGATATCGTACATTTGACCTAGGCCTTTCTGTAAAACATTTGTTTCAGCCAACCATTGTTTTGGATGATTATGCTGAAACTTTTGTTGGTCGAGTTGCATATCTTTATTCAGCATATGAAATGACGATGACCAACTCTCGCTATAAACTAACTCCATCAGTATTAGCTAAAACTGATTTTATTGTTTGGCAAACTGATGTTTCATTGAAACTAGAGAGGGATGAACGCTATTGGGGTGGTTTGAGTTGGAGATATCAAGAAGCAGTGGTTTTCTTTTTTGGAGTTAATATGCTTCAAGGATTGAATTTGGGTTGTTCCTATGATTTGCAGACAACTCAAATGTTTTCGAATACAGCAGGTTCCTATGATGTATTCTTGAGATATAAATTTAGTGTTGGAAAGAAAAAAAATAATAAATATAAAAGTGTAAGGATTTTATAGTGTTGTACACATATTTTAAATAAGTATATGAAAAAGTTACTGATCTATTCTGCTTTTCTACTGGCTTTAGTAAGCTGTGGAAGTAATCAAGGAAGTGCTGAGCTTGTAGGTGTTTATTCTAGAGCTTGGGCAGATCCAACTCCATTTGGTATGGTGTTTATTAATCGCGGTTCATTTACAACAGGTACTAATGACCAAGATGCAAACTGGGCAATGAATTCTCAGTCTAAAACGGTTTCTGTAGATGCCTTTTGGATGGATGAAACTGAAATTACTAACGGGGAGTATCGTCAGTTTATTAATTATGTAAAAGACTCTGTTGCTCGTGAGCGATTAGCTGACCCTGCAATTGGTGGTGATGATACATATAAAATCACTCAAGATAAAGAAGGTAATGAGGTTCCTCCTCGTTTAGATTGGAAAAAGCCAATTCCTTGGGAGAAACCAAATGAAGATCAAAAAAGAGCATTGGATAGTATGTTCTATGTTGGTGAAGATGCAACTGAGTTAGTTCCTCAGTTAGATGGTTCTAAATTAAATTATAGATATGAGTTTGTTGATTATAAACAAGCATCTTTAAAGGTTAATAAGTTTAATGCGTTGAAGAACGGTTATGATAGAAGCATGGAAGGTCTTGGTGTGACTAAAGATAGTGCTGATGTTATGATCAAAAAAGATACAACATATAGAGATGCAAATGGATTTATGGTTAATAAAACTATTTATAGACCATTAAGAAGAAGATCAGACTTTATTTCTACAAAAATATTGAATATTTATCCAGATACTTTATGTTGGATTCGTGACTTTACATATGCATATAATGAACCTTATATGAAGATGTATTTGTCTCATCCTGGTTATGGGGAATATCCTGTTGTTGGTGTAACTTGGGAACAAGCAGTGGCATTCTGTCATTGGAGAACAAGATTGTTTAATACATTTCAAGTTAAAACGAATGGTCCTGTAGTTCAAGATTGGAGACTTCCAACTGAAGCTGAATGGGAGTATGCAGCTAGAGGTGGTAGAGACTTAGCTATGTATCCATGGGGTGGGAATTATATTAGAACTGCTAAAGGATGTTTCTTGGCTAATTTTAAACCGTTAAGAGGAAACTATACTGATGATGGTTATATGATTACAGCCTTTGTTGCAGCATATCCACCAAATGATTATGGTTTATATGATATGGCAGGTAATGTTTCAGAGTGGACTTCTTCAGTTTTTACGGAGTCAACTTTAAGCTTTGTTCATGATATGAATCCAGATTATCAGTTTAATGCTAAGACTTCTGATCCAGATGTAAAAAGAAGAAAAGTAATTAAAGGTGGTTCTTGGAAAGATATAGGTGCATATCTTCAATGTGGATCTAGAACTTACGAATACCAACAAGAAAGCAAATCTTACATCGGATTCAGATGTATTAGAAGTTTCATTGAAGGACAACAGTAAAAACACACAAATATTATATCTAACCTTAAATTTAAATTATTGCTATGACTATTGGTGATTGGATGGAAACCCCAAGTGGGTCTAAAATATTAGGATATGCTTTTGGATTTGGTGCATCTATAGTAATTGTAGGAGCGCTTTTTAAAATTCAACACTGGCCAGGAGCTTCATATGTATTAACAGGTGGTATGGGGGTTGAAGCACTTCTTTTTGCTTTGTCTGCATTTGGTAAGCCGCATCCAGTATATCACTGGGAACATGTTTTTCCTCAGTTGAATGAAGATTCTGATTTAGAAGGGATAACTTCTTTTGGTGGAGGTCATGGTTCTTCTTCAGCAAGTGGAACTTCAATTAGTGCTGATGCACTAGAGGGAGTTGCTTCATTGTCTGATGAGGATGTTAAGAAATTGTCTGCAGGTATTGCTAAATTATCTGATACAGCTTCACAATTAGCAGAGATATCATCAGTGAAGTCTGTTACAGAGAAGTTTGTAAATAATATGTCTGAAGCAAATGAAAGTATATCTTCTTTTAATATTATTCAAAGCCAAATTAATGAATCAACAACTAGTTTAGTTGATTCATATCAAAGAATTTCTGGTAATATTGCCACAGCATCTCAATCTACTGATGGTTTTATTTCATCAATGGACAGTATTAATAAGAATTTATCTTCAATTAATGCAGTTTATGAGATGCAACTTAAGGTTGTTGAAAATCAATCAAATGCAGTAAATGCAGTTTCTAATGAGTGGAATAAAGTAACTTCTTCTGTGTCATCTATTTCTTCCGAAATTGATGCATATAAAGCTGAAACTAGTAAGCTTAAAGATCAAGTTTCAAACTTAAATAGTGTGTACGGTAGCATGTTAAATGCAGTTTCTTCCAATTAATCTTGGTGGTGTACTCTAATTATTAATTTATTAAAAGAAAGTAATAAAGTATGGGTGGTGCTGTCAATTGTCCGGAAACGCCGAGACAGAAGATGATTGGTATGATGTATATCGTACTAACTGCATTATTAGCTATGAATGTTTCTGCTAGTATACTTGAAGGGTTTACTATGGTGGAAGAAAGTCTTAAAGTTAATACTGAAAGTGCTGAAAAAAGAAATAAAGTTTTATATCTTAAGTTTGATGACTTAAATTCGCAAAACCCAGCTAAAGTGGGTGAATGGTTGAATAAAGCTAAAGAAGTTCACGAGCGTTCAACAAAGTTATATAAGCAATTAGATGATTTAAAGCTGATAATGATTCAAGCAGGTCCAGATGGAAAGGATGGTACATTAGAACATTATATTGCTAAGGATAACCTTGATGCTGCCGGATATGTTGCTTTAGATAAAAGTCAAGGTGGTCTTGGGCAAGGTAAAATAATTAAAGAGGCAATTAATAATTATAAGGATTATCTTATTAGTTTGGTCAAAGCCGATCCTGCTAAGGTTACACAAATTGAGAAAACTTTTAATACTGGTGAGGTTGAAGGTCATGGTGGTGAAATGCGCAAATGGGAAGTTGGAACATTTGAGATGATGCCATTAGCTGCTGTAACAACAATTCTATCTAAAATTCAGTCAGATGTTCGTGCAACAGAAGGCGAGGTTGTTACTTATTTGAAAAGCATGGTTGATGCTGATGACTTTCGAGTTAACAAGATTGAAGCATTAGTTATTCCTAACTCAAAATATGTAATTAAAGGAGGTAAATATTCTGCTAAGATTGTTTTAGCAGCTAGTGACTCTACTCAAAAACCAGAAGTTTATATTGGTGGTAATTCTGAAACTGGTGAAGGTGGTACTTTAGTTGAGGATGGCCTTTTTGAAAGAGGTGCACCTTCTATTGGTGATCAGAAATTTGCTGGTTACATTAAGGTTCAGAGTCCAACTGGTGTGAAAATATATTCTTTTAGTGATGAATATAATGTTGGAGAGCCAACTGCAATTGTTTCAGCTGATAAAATGAATGTATTTTATGCGGGTATTGAGAATGATGTAAGTGTCTCTGTTCCTGGAGTTCCAGCATCTGCTATTACTGCGACTATGACTGGAGGATCTTTAGTTAAGTCACCGAAAGGTGGATATATTGCTAAACCAGCTAAAGTAGGACAAGAATGTGTTATATCTGTTACTGCCAAAATTGAGGATAAAAATTTGCCGATGGGGTCTAAGAACTTCCGTGTGAAGCCTTTACCACCACCAGTTGCATTTATTCCATTTAGGGATGAAGCAGGTACTCCTCAGAAATATAAGGGAAGTGATAAGATTAAGAAAAAATTCTTATTAGATATTTCAAGTCTTAAAGCTGAGTTAAATGATGCAGATATTGAAGCTAAATTTGATGTTAAAGCTTTTGAGTTAAATATAACAGAGGCTATGGGTACAAGTGTTGAAGCATCTTCAGGTGCTAACTTTACTGATAGACAGCTAGCTTATATTAAAAAACTTTCAAAAGGGAAAAAGTTCTTTATCTCTGGTATTATTGCTAGGGGTCCTGATGGTGTTGATAAGAAACTGCCACCAATGGAAGTTATTGTAGATTAAATATTGTTTAAATACAGATAATTATGAAAACAGGTCGTATTTTATTCACTTTAATAGTGAGTTTCTTTTTGGGGTTAAATGCATACTCTCAGAGTTCAACCACAAATGATTTCTTTAATGAATTTGGGGAAATTCCTTCAAATCTTCCTACTAGCTATGATATGGAAGATTTAGCTCCAATTGAGTTTCAGAGCCCAAGAGCTGATGATATCTACTGGCAAAAGGTAGTCTATAGGGTTATAGATTTGAGAGAGAAAATGAACTATCCTATGTATTATCCTGAAGAGCCAAATAATGGAAGAGAGTCATTGTTCTCAGTTATTTTTAAGTTGGTTAAAGATCAAAAAGTTCCTGCATTTAGATTTGAATTTGCTTATGAAAAATTCAATAAGGATAATTTAATTGATTTTGAGGAAGATATACTTAAGAAGTTTGAGATTATCTATAAAACACAAGTAGATCCAACAACTAAAGTGAAAACTTTTGATGTAGAGGAAAGTGATATACCTAATCGTGAAGTAATTAAATATTTTATGAAAGAGGTTTGGTTCTTTGATAAACATTCATCTACATTCAATGTTAAAATTGTTTCTTTATGTCCAGTTATTGTAACGGATAGAGGTGTAGGTATTCAAAACTTTCCATTATGCTGGATTCCTTACGATAACTTAAGACCTTATCTAGTTCAAGAAGAGATTATGATTACTGATAAAAATAATGGTGCTCGTATGTCTTTTGATGATTTATTTATTAAAAGAAGATTTGCAAGTAATATTTATAAGGAATCAAATATCCAAAATCGTATGATCTTAGATTACAATGCTTCTCCTGAAGATGTTAAGAGAGAGCAAATGAGAATCAAGACTGATATTATTAATCAAGAACAAGACCTGTGGGAGTATTAATATAAATATAAAAAAGGCTAGTAGTTAGATTGCTAGCCTTTTTTATTTTAATGTGTTTGCGTTATTAATTTATAATAATGGGAAGGTGTATTTTTACCTTCCCATTTTCTATGATAGTAGATTATATATTTCGTTCCTTAATCTTTTTAAATAATTCAGATGCAAAAACAAAGTCATTAATATCTTTATTGTCAGTCTCAAATATCTGATGTCTATTGCCTTGCCATGTTTTTTCGCCCTTTTTTATAAAAATAATATTATCACCTATTTCCATTACAGAGTTCATGTCGTGTGTATTTACAACAGTTGTGATATTAAACTCTTCAGTAATTTCTCTAATCAGTCTATCAATTACAAGCGATGTATATGGGTCAAGACCTGAGTTTGGTTCATCACAGAAAAGGTATTTGGGATTAAGCGAAATTGCTCTTGCAATTGCAGCTCTTTTTTGCATACCACCACTAATCTCTGAAGGATATAAGCCAAAGGCTTTTCTATCTAGATTAACTCTTTCTAGACAAAATTTTGCTCTTTTAAGTAGTTTTATTCGGGTCAGATTGCTAAACATCTCAAGGGGGAATAAAACATTCTCAAGTACTGTTTGTGAGTCAAATAAGGCTGAGCCTTGAAATAGCATACCAACTTCTTTTCTAATGTTCTTTATTTGCTTGAATTTCATACATGTGATATCTCTTCCGTCATATAATATTTGTCCATTATCTATATGGTGGAGACCAATAATGCTTTTCATTAATACAGTCTTTCCAGATCCACTCTGTCCAATAATTAGATTTGTTTTGCCAGATTCTAATTTTGCAGAAATGTTTTTTAGAACATGATTTTTATCTTCAAATGTTTTGTTGATGTTTATAATCTCAATCATAGTTTCTTGACTAGTTTAGCATAAAGTTAGTTATAACAATATTTGATAATAAGATTAAGATACTGCTATTTACTACAGCATTTGTACTTGCTTTACCAACATCAAGTGCTCCTCCGAAAGAGAAGTAACCATAAAAAGATGCTACAGAAGCAATAATGAATGCAAAAAAGAGAGACTTAACTATAGAATAGAATATGTAAAATGGAATAAAGTAATATTGTATTCCAACAATGTAGTCGGCAGGGGTAATGATGTCTGAAAAAAGCCCAACAAAATACCCTCCAAGTAGGCCAAGACTCATACTTATGATTACCAAGCAAGGAATCATAAGTACAAATGCTATTATTTTAGGTAGGATTAGGTAGCTAGCTGAATTAATACCCATTATTTCTAAGGCATCAATTTGCTCAGTAATTCTCATTGTGCCAATCTCAGAAGCTACATTTGAGCCAACTTTTCCAGCAAGGATTAGACATAATATTGTCGACGAGAATTCAAGTAAAAGTGTGTCTCTTGTAACTAATCCAGTTGTGTATGTAGGAAGTAATGGGTCGTTTGTGTTAAGTTTAGTTTGTATAGTCATAATTGCTCCAATAAAGATGGATATAATTACAACAATACTTAAAGAGTTTAAACCTAGTTTTTCCATTTCCTTAGGGAGCTGTTTGAAAAACATCTTCCAGTTATCAGGACGAGAAAAAACTCGGTACATGAGAGAGCAATATCGTCCTGTAGTCTCAAGAAATTTTAATAACATGAAAATAATTGTTAAACTTAAAAAGCATTAATAATTGCCAAGAAATCATCAACATCCAGAGACGCACCTCCTATTAGGCCTCCGTCAACATCATTATTTGCAAATAATTCTTTAGCATTAGAGGGTTTACAACTTCCTCCATATAAAATTGTAACATTATTAGAAATATCTGCATTAAATTGATTTGTAAGAGTGTTTCTTACAAATTCATGCATTTCTTCTACTTGTTCTACCGATGCAGTTTTTCCTGTCCCAATTGCCCAAACAGGTTCGTAAGCAAGTACTATTTTTGAGAAATCTTCTACATCAAGATTAAATAGAACATCAGATAGTTGTTTTTTTACTATATCAAAGTGTAAATTGTTTTCTCTTTCTTCAAGTCTTTCTCCGAAGCAAAAGATTGGAGATAGATCATTTTCTAGCGCTTTTTTTATTTTTTTATTTAGTAACTCATTTGTTTCACAGTGATATTGTCTTCTCTCTGAGTGACCAATTAAGACATAGCTAGCTCCAGTTGACTTAATCATCATTGCACTAGTTTCTCCAGTGTAAGCTCCATGATCTTTGTCGGAACAGTTTTGAGCAGCAACTTTTATTAGATTAAAGTCTACTGCTTGCGCAATACTTGCTAAGTGAATGTGTGGCGTAGCTAGTATGACAAAACAATTGTTTGTTTGGAGCTTCAGTTTTTCGTTAAGTTCTTTTGCAAAGTCAAGACCTTCTTGAAGCGTTTTGTTCATTTTCCAATTTCCAGCAACGATATTCTTTCTCATAAATAAATTGTGCTTAATCTCTTCTGTTTAAAAGGAATTTATCTGTAATAAAAAATATTAATAAAGGTATTCCAATTAATAAAAGAGATATGATTATAGTTTTTGATGTGTTGTCTTCTTTTGTTTTTCCCAGTTCAGAGTTTTCTAAAGGAGCGTTGAACTTAGGTAAGTTGCGATAGTGCCATTTGTTTAAAATTTTTCCATCTTTAATAAGGACAAGTCCAGGGTTTGATCTGACAATTGTTTTTAAAGTGATTTTGTCAGAAAGGACGAATGGGAATTCAGCTTTATCTTTTTTAATGTATTTATCAATATCTTCTTGCACCGAAGAGGTCATTGCGTAAAAGCCATAGTTGTGTTTTTCTGCATAGTTATAAATATCATTAAATTCTTTGCTTTTTGATTTGTCAGCAAGTTTTAAGTCGTATGATATGAAAAGAAAAGTATATGATGTGTCAGTCAATACCATTTCAGTTAAATCACCTTCATCTGTATCCATTGAAAAATCATGAATAGGGGGCTCGTAACCCTTCTTAACTAACACGGAGTGTTGATCTACAAATGTCCAATCTTGAGTTTTTGGATAGTTTTCAAGAGTAAATTCCTTTTGAATACCGTCTTTCTCATAAACCAATTTTATATCATATAAGTCTGGTTCTGCACCATCTGGAATTTCCATGCTTTTAATGATGTCAGTTCCGATTGCATATGGTCGAAAATCAATTATAGGTAAATTTTTGTAGCAATAAAAAGAGAGTCCAACAGAGAAAATAAAAGCATAAATAATAGAAAGCCATTGACCTTTAATGCTAATTTTAGATCTATGTTCTTTTAAAAAGATAAAGATGATTGCAATTAATCCAGACAGAATGACATTTTTCCAAAATGTTTCCCAATTAGATATTACAAGAGCATCACCAAAACAACCGCAATCATGTACTGGGTTGAAGATAGCAATCCAAAGAGTTAGTGGGGCCATAAACACCATCATTAATGCGGCAGCCCAACTTCCTTCTTTTAATCTTATGCCAAATAATAATGAGATTCCTATTATAAATTCAATTGCAGGAATTATTAATGCTACTGTGAATGCTAATGGAGTTAACTGCGCCATAAATGTGCCCATTGAAGCAAGGTAGTCTTCAACCTTGTATGTAAATCCAAGAGGGTCTACAACTTTAACATATCCTGAGAAACAGAAAACTGTTCCAACAATAATTCTTGAAATAAGTAATAGTAATCTTTTTATCATCATGTTAGTCTCCAAATTCAATTTTAATTAAACCAAAAACAGCGTAATTAATCATATCTAAATAGTTTGCGTCAATTCCTTCTGAAATTAAGGTTTTTCCATTATTATCTTCTATCTGTTTTGTTCTATACAATTTCATTAGAATTAAATCTGTGTACGATTGAATTCTCATAGATCGCCATGCTTCATCATAATCATGATTTTTGGCAAGCATTAAGTCTTTTGCTGTTTGAATATATTTATCGTATAACTCAAGCGCCTTTTCTATTGAAAGATCATCCTTTTCAGAGTATCCAAGTTCAAGTTGGATAAGTCCAATTATCGAATAATTAATGATTCCTATTAATTCAGACTTTTCTCCTTCTTCAACTTTAGAGATACCTTTAGTTTCAATGCTGCGAATTCTATTCGCTTTGATGAAAATTTGGTCTGTAACTGATGCAGGTCTTAGAATACGCCAAGCTGCACCGTAATCTTTAAGTTTCTTTGAGAAAATCTCTTTGCAAATATTTTTTATTTGATCGAATTGTTCTTCTGTATGTTTCATTGTGTTTGAGTGAAAAACAAATTTAAATTTTATAAAATAAATTCAGACGAAGAATGTGTGAAAACTTTATTGAAAAGGTTGTAAAACATATCTCAATTACGCTTCTCCTCCACCAAATGACATAGGTGGAATTGGAGATTGTTCTCCAACAGTAATTTTTCCGTTATGTTGTTCAAATTTAGAGATGTTATCTTGAAGTGCAAATAGAAGTCTTTTTGCATGTTCCGGAGTAAGAATGATGCGTGATTTGACATTTGCTTTAGGAGTTCCCGGCATGATGCGGACAAAGTCAATTACAAATTCAGATGTAGAATGTGAAATAATTGCGAGGTTAGAGTACACACCTTCAGCAACCTCAGCCGAAAGTTCTATGCTAAGTTCTTTTTTGTTTTCCATGATTCTAGATTTTTTGAATAAACAAAAGTAGTTAAAAATGGAAGTTATCCATAAAAAATGCTGCTTTCTTTTGACTTAGTTGTTAAAACCGTGTTGACTAATTTTGCATCTTATAATGTTTTTAGTGTTTATACCATGTTCGTGGTATGCATATGCCATGACATGGCGATTTTGTGCTTTGTAGATAGATTCTATCTTTGTAATATCAAATTTATTGTAGAATCAAAAATTAACGAATATGGCTGCTATTGTAAAAAAATTAACTGACCTAATTGGGAATACTCCATTGTTAGAGTTATCAAACTATAATGCAGAAAAAGGCATCGGAGCCACAATTATTGCAAAGGTTGAATGTTTTAATCCGGGAGGAAGTGTAAAAGATCGAATTGCTCTTGCTATGATTGAGGATGCAGAAGCAAAAGGTTTGCTTAAACCTGGAGCCCTAATAATTGAACCAACTAGTGGAAATACTGGTGTTGGATTAGCTTTAGTGGCTGCGGCAAAAGGTTATACTCTAATATTAACTATGCCTGAAACGATGAGTGTAGAGCGTCGAAATTTGCTAAAAGCTTTAGGTGCAAAAATTGAATTGACTCCAGGAGCTCAAGGAATGAAAGGGGCAATTTCAAAAGCAGAAGAGTTAAATGCTTCAAATCCGGGTTCTGTGATTTTGCAGCAGTTTAATAATGCAGCTAACCCTGAAGTCCATACTAGAACTACTGGAGAAGAGATTTGGAAAGATACAGATGGTGAAGTTGATATTTTTGTTGCCGGTGTTGGTACAGGAGGTACTGTGAGTGGAGTTGGTGAAACTTTGAAAAAACACAATCCCAATGTGAAAATTGTAGCTGTCGAACCCGCTGAGTCTCCTGTAATTTCAGGTGGAGCTCCCGGACCTCATAAAATTCAGGGTATTGGGGCAGGGTTTATTCCTCAAAATTACCATGGTAATGTGGTGGATGAAGTAATTCAAGTGAAAGGTGATGATGCAATTAAAACTAGTCGTGAGTTGGCTTCAACTGAAGGTTTACTTGTTGGCATTTCATCAGGAGCTGCTGTATATGCAGCAACAGAATTAGCAAAACGACCTGAGAATAAAGGGAAAAAGATTGTTGCGTTATTGCCTGATACTGGTGAGCGTTATTTGTCGACAGTACTTTACGACTTTGAAGGTTATCCATTGGACTAAATTATAAATAGATATAATTAAATAGAGGTGAAAAATCATTCACCTCTATTTTTTTTATCTTTGCAGTTCGAATTTATTTATTGAGATCCAGTTTCGTATCTCAATTGTATTTTATTTTTAGAAGAATCATGAATATTGCAGCATTAGTTTCCGGTGGGGTTGACAGTTCCGTAGCAATACACTTGTTGAAGGAGCAGGGTTATGACCCAACTATTTTTTACATCAAAATTGGGATGGAAGATGAGCATGGCTACATCGATTGTCCTGCTGAGGATGATATGACCATTGTAAAATGGCTAGGTCGTCATTATGGTTTGAAGGTAGAAATGGTTTCTTTGCATGAAGAATATTGGGACAATGTTGTTGCATATACGATTGAGCAGGTAAAGCGAGGACTTACGCCAAATCCGGATATGATGTGTAATAAAATGATCAAGTTCGGCTATTTTGACCAGAAATGGGGGCATGACTTTGATAAGATTGCAACAGGTCATTATGCAACTACTACTGAGATTGGTGACAAAACTTATCTTTCTACTTCTGCTGATAAAGTAAAAGATCAGACTTATTTTTTGGCACAAATCAATAATATGCAAATCAGTCGCTCGATGTTTCCTATCGGGCATTTGCCAAAAAGTGAAATTCGCCGAATTGCCTTGGAGGCTAAATTGCCTTCGGCTACAAGAAAGGATAGCCAAGGAATTTGCTTTTTAGGCAAGGTGCACTACAATGATTTTATCAAACGCTATTTAGGTGAGAAACCCGGAAAGATTGTTTGTCTTGAGACAGGGAAAATAATGGGTGAACATAAAGGGTTCTGGTTTCACACGATTGGTCAGCGTAAAGGGCTTGGTTTAAGTGGAGGTCCTTGGTTTGTGGTTAAAAAAGATATTGAGCAAAATATTATCTTTGTTTCCCAAGGTTATGACCCGGAGACTCAATATGGAAATGTAATTAACTTGAAAGGGTTTGACTATATTACTGATCCATATACATTTCAGGGACTAGAAAACGGTGAAACAATGGATTGTTTGTATAAAATCAGACATACACCGGATTTTACAAAAGCAACTGTTGAAAAGATTGGAGACATTTATCGCATTCGTTCAGAAGAAAAACAGCAAGGGATTGCTGCCGGTCAGTTTGGTGTGATTTATGATACTAAGGCAGAAATTTGCTTAGGTAGTGGTGAAATAATATAGAATCCCAGATTTCATGTTCCAGATTCCAAATTATTGGAGAATCTGAAACATGAAATTTGAAACATGAAATTTGAAATTTCAATTATGGAAAACGAAAATATGGTGTTACGCACCAATGATTTAGTGAAACGCTATGGGAAAAGAACTGTAGCTAATCATGTTTCAATTGATGTAAAGCAAGGTGAAATTGTTGGTTTGCTTGGGCCTAATGGTGCCGGTAAAACAACAACATTCTATATGACAGTGGGTCTTGTGATTCCAAATGAAGGTAAAATTTATTTGAATGAAAAAGATATTACTGATTTGCCAGTTTATAAAAGAGCTCAGATTGGAATTGGTTATTTAGCTCAGGAAGCTTCTGTCTTTAGAAAGATGACTGTGGAAGAGAATATCAAAGCAGTGTTAGAGATGACTAAGTTCACTAAGGAAGAGCAAAAAGAGAAACTAGAAAACTTGATTCAAGAATTTAATTTGGATCATGTGCGTAAAAATTATGGAGATCGTCTTTCTGGAGGAGAGCGCCGGCGCACGGAGATTGCTCGTTGTTTAGCTATAGAGCCTAAGTTTATTATGCTTGATGAGCCGTTTGCAGGAGTTGACCCAATTGCAGTACAGGATATTCAAGATATTGTTTGGCAATTGAAAGATAAAAATATTGGAATCTTGATTACTGACCATAATGTGGATGAAACACTTTCAATAACAGATCGAGCGTATTTGCTTTTTGAAGGACGGATATTGTTTCAAGGCACTGCTGAAGAATTGGCAGCAAATCCTATTGTACGAGAAAAGTATCTTGGACGAGATTTTGAATTGAAACGCAAGACTCGAGAAGTTCAATTGTAGTACTGATACACAATAAAAGGAATGATTAATCAATAGTTGTAAGGCTATTGATTAATCATTTTTTGTTTTGGAAGAATTGATTAAAGAGTTAAGTTTTATTATTTATTTGTGTTTTAATATTTTATGTTGTTGAAAATATAATTATCAACGATATCAATTAATTTGTGTATTTTTTTATATTTGTCTTTCTTTCTCAAAAAGAATTATAAATCAAAAAAACACAATTAAAAATGAAAAAATTATTATTGTTACTTGTCGCAGCAATCTCAGTAGTTTCAGTTAGTGCTGGGGAAAATTGGAAAAAAGAAATAAGTTCAAATTATTTCTATATAAAAACTGCTGATGGGAAGGGGTTGTATTGGGATTTACCAGGAACTCACCCTGCAACTGCAAAAAAAGATGTACAGTTTCAAATTTGGGCTCAAGATGGTGATGCTTATGAAAGAACATTTACATTTCCAAAAATCAATGGCACTGTAGCCAATTTTGGTATTACAAATAAAGCTGGTTTTATTGTTGATGTTTCAGGGAAAAGAGAACTAAATGCCAAAGAAATTGTTCAGCAAAAAACTGGAAAGAAGTTTAAAATGAAAAAAGATAATGGGGCACAAATTCAAACTTGGACAATCGATGAGGGTGCAAAGGAATGGCAGCAATGGAGGCTTGTTGTTGTAAATTCTACAGTTGTAGAGTTTATTAATGTTTATACAAATAAGGCTATTCAGGTTGAGGATAATTCAGTTAATGTAAATGGTGCTAAGTTGATTTCATATACAAAGAAGGATGTGATTGGTCAGCGTTTTGTATTAGAGTATGCTGAAGGTCCTAAGAAAGGACAATTATTGAATTTTTCAGAATAATATTTTCAATATAAGAATATGAAAAGCTATTGCATATATTGCAATAGCTTTTTTTGTTTTTTAGAATTAAAATATAGTTTTACATCTTTATTGCTTATCTAAAAAAAATATGAGGAACAAATTTAAATATATAAGCTTGTCGATAATTGCAATTGCATTTTTTACAAGTGGAAAACTTACTTGTACAGTTGATAAGGAAGAGGCTAAGGCAGCTTATGAATATTTGAATAAAGTGCGGCAATCACCTAAAGAATATAGCAAGGAGATTGGGTGGTTTATGAAGCGGATTGATTCTATGCCGGCTCTAGTGTGGAACGATACACTAGCTGAAGTTGCGGAGGCAAGAGCAATGGATATGGCCGAGAAAAAATATTTTGGTCATGTAAATAAAAAAGGGCAAGGGGTAAATATCTTAATCTATAAGGCCGGATATGAATTGAATGAAGTCCTTTATAAAAAGAAAAAGATGAACTCTTTTGAATCTATTGCGATGGGAATGGCGACTGGTGAAGAAACTGTAAAGGCTTTAATTATAGATAAAGGAATAAATCCACCTAATCATAGGAAGCATTTATTGGGAATGACTGATTTTTGGGCAAATTGTTATGATTGTGGTATAGGTTTCGTAAGAACTGATGATCCAGTGAGACCAACTTATGTTTGTATTATCATTGCAAAACATGATTTATAAAGAAAAAGGCGATATTCAATTAAGAATATCGCCTTATATATTTTAGAAGGTGTAATTTACACCTAGTAATATGTTCATTGAGTTAAAAGATATTTTGTCTGGTTCAGGCTGTATTGAAACATCATCATAGTCTACAAATTCATCTAGAGCTATGTTGTATCGGTAGTGTATGTCGGCAGATAAATGTTCAGTAAACTTATAGCCGACTCCAATACCAAGTAAGATATCTTTGGTTAAATCTTTTCCATAAGTAACTTCCTCTTCAGCTATTTTAGATCCATCCTGATAGGCTATATCTTTAGCTTTATTTAGAATATTCAAACTAATACCAGCCTGAGGAATTATGTAGAAGTTGTTTATATTCTTTTTATAAGATAAGTATAAGGGGATGCTTATGTATGAGTATCTTGTAGAAAGTTCTAAGCCGTCAGTGGATGGGTCACTACTCTTAGAAAAATCAGACCCAACTCCTAGAGTTTTGTAGCTAAGACCTAAGTTTATGCCAATTTGTTTGTAGTAGTATGTGAAATCAACTTCTGGGTAATAAAAGGTTTTGTTTTTTACAACAGGGTTTTCGGAACCTTCCTTGTGAAATTGAGTGATTGAGATGCCGTTTTTTAATGAAACCTCAAATTGACTGTAGATGTTAGTTGCTGCTAGTAGTAATACTAGAATTATTTCTTTTCTCATAAATATAAAATTGTATTATTTCTTTTAACAAACGGGCAGAGTTTTTTTTTATTGTAGCTGATATCAAAAAAAAGGAGTAACTAAATTGTTACTCCTTTTTTACTATTTGTTTAGTAGTCTGTTTTACAATAAATTCGCTGCCAACTCCGACAAGTAACTTCGTTCACCTTTAATAAGGTTAACATGAGCGAAGATGTCCTGACCTTTCATGCGGTCGATCATATACACAAGACCGTTAGATTGATGATCCAGATAAGGAGAGTCAATTTGTTGGATATCTCCTGTAAACACCACCTTGGTTCCTTCACCGGCACGAGTGATAATAGTTTTCACTTCGTGAGGCGTAAGGTTTTGCGCTTCATCCACAATAAAGAAAGTTTCGCTTAAGCTTCGTCCGCGAATGTATGCGAGAGCCTCAATCACTAGCTGGTTGTTTTGCTGCATTTCATCTATAATTCGTACTTCCTTACCTTGATAGCTTAGGTTGTGTTTAATTACATTCAAGTTGTCAAATAGTGGTTGCATATAAGGAGCTACTTTTTCAATAGCATCCCCCGGAAGGAATCCTAGGTCTTTATTTCCTAAAGCCACAATTGGGCGAGAAAGTAAAACTTGTTTGTAAGTCTCATTTTTATAAAGAGCAGTAGCAAGAGCTAAAAGTGTTTTACCTGTACCTGATCGACCTGTTAGGGCAACTAGTTTTATATCATCATCAAGTAAAACATTTAGGGCAAATGTTTGTTCTGCATTTCGAGGCTCTATTCCGAATACTTTTTCTTTCTCAACACGAACAACCTTCCCTTCAAAAGGGTTGTAGCGACACATTACGCTAGCACGATTGCTTTTTAGAACGAAACATTCGTTAGGTTCAATGTCAGAGTTGAAGTCAAATTCGTCAATTGAGATGCCATCTTGACCAGAATATAAACGATCAATGATCTCAGCTTCAATATTCTCAAAGGTTGTGAATTCCTTTTCGAAGATATCCATGTTAGTTACCTTATCATTAATATAATCTTCAGTCAAGATTCCTAATGATCGAGCTTTTAATCGTAAGTTAATGTCTTTGGTTACTAAGACTGTTTTGTTTTTTGATTTCTTTTTGAGATTTAAAGCCGTAGCAAGGATGCGGTGATCTGGAATTCTTTCAGCAAAAGCGTTGCTGATTTCTTCTGGAAATTCCTCTGAGGTTACTACAAATAGTTTTCCAAGCGTATCGCCTAAATCAGCTCCTTTTGTAAATAAGTCATTGTCGACAATGATGTCCATTTCACGAGCAAATTCACGAGCATTGAAGTTGATTTGCTCATTTCCCTTTTTGAATTTATCTAATTCTTCTAGAACAACGATGGGGATGTAAATGTCGTTTTCTTCAAATTTATAGATACATTTGTGGTCGTGTAGAATCACATTGGTGTCTAACACGAAATTCTTTTTAGCTCCCATGGTGTCTTGTTTTAAGTGGGTTCAACCTCGGTTTAAAAAATAATCTACAAAAGCATCTGTTTTATGCTTTCTGTAAATGTAAGATTATTTTTGTGAGTTAAAAAAGAGTTAATATCGATATTTATCAACAAACAGGGTGTTTCATAACATTTTACTATTTTCGCAATACCAATAATGACTTACCAAGAAACGCTAGACTATTTATATAGCCGCTTGCCGGTTTTTCAAAAAGAAGGACAGGTGGCCTATAAACCAGGATTAGAAAATACACTGAAGCTAGATAAAGCTTTAGGTTCTCCGCATAAGAAATATAAAACGATTCATGTAGGAGGGACAAATGGAAAAGGTTCTTGTTCGCATATGCTAGCTTCTGTATTGCAGCATGCAGGGTACAAGGTCGGTTTGTATACTTCGCCTCATTTAAAAGATTTTCGAGAACGAATCCGTGTAAATGGGAAACCTGTTGCGGAAGAATATGTGATTAATTTTACAGAAAAATATCAGTCACTATTTGAAGAAATCTATCCATCATTCTTTGAAGCAACCATGAGTATGGCATTTCAGTATTTTGCTGAAGAAGAAATTGATGTTGCGCTGATAGAAGTAGGATTAGGAGGTCGTTTAGATAGCACGAATATAATCACACCCGAATTGTGCGTGATAACAAATATCAGTTTCGATCACCAACAATTTTTAGGAAATACACTAAGCTCAATAGCCGGAGAAAAAGCCGGGATCATTAAGCCGGGTATACCTGTAGTAATTGGGGAAGCTGAGGGGGAGGTGAAAGCTGTTTTCGAAGCAAAAGCCTCTAAAGAAGATGCGCCAATTCTTTTTGCAGAAAACGAAATTGATGTTCAACTTATTGGTGCTGAAAATGGTAAACAGTTATTCGATTGTACCGGATACCCTAAATTGATTATTGGTTTAGGAGGTACTTATCAGCAAAAAAATATAGCAACAACACTAACAGCTATCAAGGAATTAAACAAGCAAGGCTTTAAACTGTCCGAAAAATCTATTCGTGATGGAATCTCAACCGTAGTTGAAACAACAGGGTTATTAGGTCGTTGGCAAACACTCCAAACCAACCCAACCGTAATTTGCGACACCGGACATAACGAAGCCGGGATTCGTTACATCGTACAGCAACTCTCTTCCATGAAATACACCAAACTGCATATAGTTCTAGGCATGGTAAGCGATAAAGATGTACGCAAAGTATTAAGCCTTCTGCCACAGTTTGCCACATATTATTTCTGCAAAGCAAATATCCCTCGAGCACTTTCTTCAGAGGAAATGAAACAAAAAGCAGCAGAATATAATTTAAAAGGAGAAGCTTTCCCAACTGTAGCTGATGCATTAAGCGCTGCAAAGTTAGCTGCCTCAAATGAAGACTTAGTTTTTGTGGGTGGAAGCACTTTTGTTGTGGCGGAAGTGGTCTAATTATTTTAACATCTCCGGATTCACAATCGCAATATCCTTACTTCCATTAAAATAATTAATCACATTTTTCGAAGCTTCACGGGCAATGTTATTGCGAGCATCGATAGTTGCAGTTCCGTTATGTGGAGCTAAAATTACATTATCCATTTTAAGTAAATCTGCTGTGATTTTAGGCTCAAATTCGTAGACATCAAGCCCAGCTCCTAATATTTTTTCTTCTTGCAGAGCTTTAACTAAGGCTGATTCTTTAATCACAGCACCACGAGCTGTATTGATAAGAATAGCACTAGGCTTCATTAAATCAAATTCAGCCGTGTCAATCAGATGTGTAGTTTCATCTGTAAGCGGAGTGCTTAGTGAAATGAAGTCGGAAGTTTTAAGTAATTCTTCTAGTGAAACATATTGAGTTTGATATTGTAGCTCATCTTCTTTTGCTAGCTGATGGCGATTGTGATAAATGATATTCATGCCACTGGCGATTGCTCTTCTAGCAATTGCTTTTCCTATTCGCCCCATGCCAATAACTCCCAAAGTCTTTCCGTACATGCCCACGCCAAGGTTTTTCAATAATCCCCATTCAAGTCCGTTTGGGATACGGAGTTTGCGGTCGCATTCGGCAATCTTCCTTGCAACACCATACATCAGAGCCATAGCCATTTCAGCAGTAGGTTCAGTTACAGCATGAGGGGTGTTGCAAACAATGATTCCTTTTTTAGTCGCATAATCCACATCAATATTATTATAGCCAACTCCGTAATTGGCAATGATTTTAAGATTCTTCGCCACATCAATAATTTCTTTGTCAATTTTGAAAATAAAAGTTGGAATCAATGCGTCGTATTCTGGGATTAGCTGGATAAGTTCTTCTCTAGAGAAAAGATCTTTTTCAGGCTGAGTGACCTCAAATTGTTTTTGAAGTTCGGTTAATCCTTCAGGTAGAAGGCGTGTGGTGATTAAAATCTTTTTCATGTTTGTGAATTTTTTTGTTGTAAAAATAAAGGAATTACACCTAAATACCCTAAAGTGGACTTGAGAGAATATAACTAGTTGTTTTTTCTGCTTTTATCTCAGTGGAAATATACTCTAATCTTTTTCTATTATTAGTGTGGTTTTAAAGTCCCCTTTAAGGGATTCAGGTGTGCTTTTTGTCGAATTGTTTCCACAAGAAAAAATATGTACTTTTGACTGCTTTAATACAAATACAAGCTTATGGCATTGAACTATATTTGGGTGGGTTTTTTCTTAATCGGTTTTGTGGTTGCTGTTGTGCAATTTTTATTTTTTCAGGATTACGCCGTTTTTGAGAGAGTTATCCAAAGTACTTTTGATATGGCTGAGTTAGGGGTGATGAATATTGCACTTCCATTGGCTGGTGTAATGACCCTTTGGATGGGCTTTATGAATATTGGAGAAAAAGCCGGTGCCATTAATTTTATGGGGCGTATTGTCGGTCCATTCTTTGCCAAACTTTTTCCGGAGCTACCTAAGAATCACCCGGTAAATGGACAGTTGTTGATGAACTTCTCAGCCAATATGCTTGGGCTTGATAATGCCGCTACACCAATGGGCTTAAAGGCTATGCAAAGTTTGCAGGATTTGAATCCAAAAAAAGATACCGCTTCGGATGCCCAAATTATGTTTTTAGCTTTAAATACTTCGGGGCTTACCATATTGCCTATTTCAGTGTTGGCTTTGAGAGCGACTGTTATTGGCCCAAATGGCGAATCAGCCATGAATCCTACAGATGTTTTTATCCCTATTTTGCTTGCGACAGCAGTTTCTACGATGACAGCAATATTGTATGTTGGTATTCGTCAACGCTTAAAGTTGTGGAATGCAACTGTAGTAAGTTGGCTAGGTGGAATTGCACTCTTACTTGCGACGATTGTTTATGGATTTATGCAATTAGATAAATCACAAATGGAAATGGCTTCAAGTATTGCAAGTAATTTTATTTTGTTGTCGGTAATTGTTCTTTTTATGGGTGGTGCACTTTATAAAAAGGTAAATGTGTATGATGCTTTTATTGATGGAGCCAAAGATGGATTTAAAGTTACGCTTAAGATTATTCCATTTATGGTTGGTATGCTTGTAGCTATTGGTGTGTTTCGTGCTTCAGGTGCAATGGAATTGCTGATGGATGGTTTGCGAGGATTCTTTGGGTTATTTGATATGGATACTCGTTTTGTGGATGCTATTCCAACTGCCCTTATGAAACCTTTGAGTGGAAGTGGAGCAAAAGCAATGATGGTGGAAAGTATGAGCACTTTTGGTCCGGATAGTTTTGCAGGGCGTTTGTCGTGCTTATTTCAAGGAGCTGCTGATACTACATTTTATATAGTTGCGTTATATTTTGGTTTAGTAGGTATTAAGCATACGCGTTATGCGGTAACTGCCGGTTTGATAGCTGATTTGGCTGGAGTGATTGCGGCTATTGGTTTTGGATACTTATTTTTTGGATAAACAATAATTTTATGATTTCATATTTTGCTGAGGATACAACAGTCCCTAAATTTGCCAGAAGAGAGATGAATGCTTGGATTAAGCAAGTGGCTCAAAAGGAGGGTTATCAGGTAGGTGGTGTAAACTATATTTTTTGCTCAGATGCTAAAATCTTGGAGGTAAATAATCAATACCTTCAGCATGATTATTATACAGATATTATCACTTTTGATTATACTGAGGATGGAATTGTTAATGGTGATATTTTTATCAGTGTGGATACAGTTTCTTCAAATTCTGAGCAGTTTGGCGTAGCTTTTGATATGGAATTACGCCGAATAATTATTCATGGGATTTTGCATTTGTGTGGTCAGGATGATAAAGCACCTGATGATAAAGCAGAAATGACTAGAAAAGAGGATGAGGCGTTGTCGCTCTTGGGATTAAAGTAAATCATGAATTATGGTTGTGATATTTTGTTAAATGCCATATCGATTAGTTTATAAAATAGGGTATTTAAAAGAATATCGTTACTTTTGTTCCATTTTGGGGTTTAGGCGCTAGCTTAAATCAAAATTTTGGCTAAAAAATTAAGAGAATAGAGAGGTTTTGGTTGCTATAAGAAGATATATCTTGGGTCTATTTCTTATGTTTGTTTGTATGGTTTCAGTAAAATCACAAGCATTGTGGGAAATTGGTGGTAGAGGTGGAACTGCATTTTATTTGGGAGATATGAATACTACCATCTTTAATGAGTTTCAGCCTGCTGGGGCTTTTTATATTCGCCATAATTTTAATCCTCATTATTCACTAACAGGAATGTTTGGGGGAGGGGAAATTACGGCTCCTATGGAGCGTACATTTGTTGATGCTACATTACAAGTAGAATTCAATTTTTATGAGTTTGGGCTTATGAATAGTAGTAGCTGGACAAAGTATTTCTCGCCATATATTTTCACAGGTTTCTCTACAGCGGCATATAATAGTATTCAGCAAAGTGCGATTTTAGCTCCTAACTTACCTTTCGGATTGGGAGTGAAGTGCAAAGTATATCGCATTGTAAATGTTGGTTTAGAGTGGTCAATGCATAAATTATTTAATGATAAATTTGATTTTGTAGATGACCCTTATGGAATAAATGCTTCTGGTAGTGTGAATAATGACTGGTATTCTACACTAACATTGTTTGTAGGTATTGATTGGGGAAAAAGAAACCGTTTCTGCCGATAAGAATTAAGATTAATTATGAGTGACTCGTTAAAAGAGAAAATAAATAAAGATAGAATTCCTGCTCATGTGGCAATAATTATGGATGGGAATGGCCGATGGGCAAAGAATCGCGGATTAGAGCGTATTTTTGGCCATCAGCATGCTGTTCAGTCAGTTAGAGATGTAACTGAAGCTGCTGCTGAGATTGGAGTCAAATATCTGACTCTATATGCATTTTCTACAGAAAATTGGGGGAGACCTCAAGCTGAAGTTGATGCTTTAATGGATTTGTTAGTAAGGTCATTAGAGAATGAAACTCCAACATTGAATAAAAATAATATTCAATTGAAAGTTATTGGAGATCTTTCTCGTTTGCCGAAATCAGTTTATAATAGACTGCAAGCTTGTATTAAGGAAACCTCGGTAAATACAGGTATGTCAATGGTTGTAGCACTTAGTTATTCTTCTCGTTGGGAAATGACTAATGCAATGCAACAAATTGCTGGCAAAATAGAAAAAGGTGAAATAAGCGCATCGGATGTGACAGAGACGCTTATCTCATCCGAATTAGTAACTTCGTTTATGCCCGATCCTGACTTGTTAATCAGAACAAGTGGAGAGTTGAGAATCAGTAACTTTCTTATGTGGCAATTAGCATATTCAGAATTATATTTTACGGATGTAAATTGGCCTGATTTTCGTAAAAAAGACTTCTTAGAGGCAATATTATCATATCAAGCAAGAGAGCGTAGGTTTGGAAAAACTACAGAACAACTCGCTAAATAGTAATCAATATAAAGTATGTACAAGAAACAATATCTAATCCCATTTCTTTTTCTAATTTCTCAATTTGTTTTTGCTCAAAAAGGAGTGGAAATAGACTATTCCTTATCTCCACGAGAGTATGAGATTGCTGGGATTGAGGTAGAAGGTGCTGAGAGTTATGATAAATCAGTGATTGTTGGTTTTTCAGAGTTGTCAGTTGGATATAAAATAAAAGTTCCTGGTGATGATATTACAAAAGTTGTAAAGCGATTTTGGAAACAAGGAATGTTTTCTGATGTTAAGATAATTGCAGATAAGATTGAAGATGGCAAGATTTGGTTGAAGATTAGCTTGAAACAACAGCCAAAGATTTCTGAAATTAAGTATAGTGGAGCAAAAAAATCTCATATTGAAGATTTTGAAGCTTCAATAGGTTTGACAAAAGGTGGACAGTTTACTAAGAATCTTGAGGGGCAGGCTAAAAAAGCGGTTCTAGATTTTTATGCTGAAAAAGGGTATCATAATGCTGAAGTTGATATTACAACAGAGAAAGATATATCAATGACTAATGCTGTCATTGTTCACATTGATATTGATAAAAAGACTAAAGTAAAAGTTCATAAGATAACATACAAAGGGAATGAAAATTTGTCGAGATCAAAGCTTAATAAGGCAATGAAAAAGACAAATGAGAAAGGGAAGTTGCTTAATATATTTAAGTCTAAGAAATATGTTGAGTCTTTATATGAAGCAGATAAAGTTGCTTTGATTCAAAGATATAATGAAGCTGGATATAGAGATGCGAAGATTGTTTTTGATACAGTGGCTTATGTGTCTGATTATAAGGTTAAGCGTATGAAAAATAAAGAAGTTCAGCCTGGTGCACCTAAATATATTTATGATACGGTTAAAGTAGTAAAAGATACTAAGCTGGTTGATGTTTATATTGAAATTGAGGAAGGGAAGAAATATTACTTTGGGGATATTAAATGGGTAGGAAATACAGTTTATCCTAGTGATGTATTAAATGATCTTTTGCGTATAAAAAAAGGAGATGTCTATAATTCCACATTGCTTAATGAAAGATTAGTAATGGATGAGGATGCTGTGGCAAATCTTTATCAAGATAATGGTTATTTGTTTTCTAATATAGATCCTGTTGAGGTGAAAGTGAATGGGGATTCAATTGATTTTGAAATGCGAATCTATGAGGGGAAACAGGCTACTATTAATAAAATTGGTATTTCAGGTAATACTCGTGTTTATGACCATGTTGTAAGAAGAGAGTTAAGAACGAAGCCAGGTCAGTTGTACAATAAATCTGATATTATGCGTACGCTTCGTGAAATTGCTCAGATGGGCCATTTTGATCCTGAGAGTATGGTTCCAGATATTTCTCCAGATCCTGAGAATGGTACTGTTGATATTAATTATCAGCTTCAAACAAAATCGAGTGACCAGATTGAATTATCAGCCGGTTATGGTGCTACTGGTGTTACGGGCTCGTTAGGTTTGAAATTTACAAATTTTGCTATTCAAAATATCTTTAAACCTGAGACTTATAAGATTGTCCCACAGGGAGAAGGACAGACTCTAAGCTTAAAAGCAACTACTAACGGTAGTTATTATAGTTCAGTAAGCGCATCCTTCCTTGATCCTTGGTTTGGTAAAAAACGACCAAATTCACTGTCTTTGTCTGCATTCTATTCTAGACAAACAGGTATTAGTGATCGTTATACTAGTACTTATAGCTCTTATCAAACGAGTTATTATTCTCAGATGTATGGTTCGTCATATGCTTATGAAGTTGACCCTGATAAATATATCCATATTTTTGGTACATCTTTAGGTTGGGGTACCCGTTTACAATGGCCTGATGATTATTTTATGTTTAATGCAGCATTGTCTTATCAAAGATATTCGTTGAAAAACTGGTCGTATTTTATTATGTCTGATGGTATTTCTAATGACTTGAGCTTGGGCTTAACTTTGAGTAGAAATTCTATTGATAATCCAATATTTACTCGTCAAGGTTCTAGCTTTAGCGTTTCAGCAGAGAGCACATTGCCATATTCATTATTGTCGGATAAAACATATGATGAGAATTCTTCAGATGCTGAGAGATATGAATGGCTTGAGTATTATAAGTTGAAATTTAAATCAAAAGTGTTTACACCACTTACCGAGAATAAAAAACTTGTGTTGATGACAAGAGCTGAATATGGATTCTTAGGGTATTATAATAAATATAGAAAATCTCCTTTTGGTACATTCTATCTTGGTGGTGATGGGATGAGTGGTACTTCTACATCATATTCGACAGAAGTTATTGCACTTCGTGGGTATTCAAATGGAGCACTTACTCCATACGATTCTGATAATGGTGGGTATAATGGTAATGTGTATACTCGTTTAAGTATGGAGTTGAGATTCCCATTGATGTTAGAAGCATCTACAAATATATATGTGCTTGGTTTTGCTGAGGCAGGAAACTGTTGGGCAGAATTTAAAGAGTTTAATCCGTTTGACTTGAAGAGATCTGCAGGTGTGGGTATTCGTTTATTCTTACCAATGTTTGGCTTGATGGGTGTTGACTGGGGTTATGGATTTGATGATGTGTATGTTGGTGGTGTGAAATATTCATCATATAGTGGAAGTCACTTTACATTTGTATTAGGTCAAGAATTCTAAAAACCATTATATTTGAAATTAGTTTCTCAAGCTGTGAGAGTGTTATTCTAACTAATAAGAACTTAAAGATAAAGAACATGAAAAAATTATTATTTGTATTAAGTTTATTGTTTATTTCATTTGTAGCTGCTAATGCACAAAAGGTTGGAGTGGTAGATATGGAATATGTTTTGAAAAATATTCCTGCTTATGAAACAGCTTCAGAGCAATTAAATCAGATTTCAAAGAAATGGCAAAAAGAAGTTGAGGACTTGACAAAACAGGCTGAAACTTTGTATAAAAATTATCAAACAGAATTAGTGTTTCTTTCTGCTGAAATGAAAACAAAACGCGAAAATGAGATTGTTGAGAAAGAAAAGCAAGCTCAGGATTTGAAACGCAAATATTTTGGTTCAGAAGGAGAGTTGTTTAAGAAAAGAGAAAGTTTGATGAAGCCAATTCAAGATGAAGTATATAATGCAATAAAAACTTTGTCGGATGAGAAAGGTTATGTGATGGTTATAGATAAAACTTCAGGTCAGAATATCATTTATGTTTCTACCAAAATTGACATCAGTGATGAGGTTTTGGCAAAGTTAGGTTATTCGAAATAATTGTTTACATTTGCGCGAATATTAATCGGTATTAAATATAAAATTTTATGTTAAAGAAAATTGCAATTTTTGTTTTGAGTTTAGTAGCTGTAAGTGCATTTGCTCAAAATGCTGAAATCAAATTTGGTCATGTAAATTCTCAAGAAATCATGATGATAATGCCTCAAATGAAAGATGCTCAAACTCAATTGGAAGCAATGGCAAAACAATATGAAGATGAGTTGGCGAAAATCAATACTGAGTATGAGAAAAAAGTTACTGATTATTTAGCTTTAAAAGATGTTGAAGATGGTATCAAGAAAAGTCGTCAAGCAGAGATTCAGAATTTAGAGCAAAGAATTACTTTAGTAAAGCAAACTGCAAACGAGCAAATTCAAAAGAAACAAGAAGCATTGTTAGCTCCGGTTGTCGAACAGGTGAAAAAAGCAATCAAAGAAGTGGGTGATGAAAATGGATTCCTGTATATCTTTGATTTAAGTGTGCCAGCAACTGTATATCAATCTCCAAAGAGTGTAGATGTAACACCTTTATTGAAGAAGAAATTGAATATACCGGCGAATGCCAAACCGTTAATGCCTGCTGCAGCAGCAACAAAATAATATTAAGGATGGCTCTGCCATCCTTTTTTTATGTCTAATTTCATAAGTGAAATATGTCAAATTATTCTAAGCTTCCTGCTCCAATAGGGATTTTTGATTCCGGTTATGGAGGTCTTACTATTCTCAATGAGATTAGAAAGCAATTGCCTGAATATGATTTTATCTATTTGGGAGATAATGCTAGAACTCCATATGGAACTCGTTCTTTTGATGTAGTATATGAATATACCTTGCAGGCCGTAACTAAACTCTTTGAGATGGGGTGTCATCTAGTGATTCTTGCGTGTAATACTGCCTCTGCTAAGGCTTTGAGGAATATCCAGCAAAATGATTTAGTGAATTTAGACCCAGATAGGAGAGTGTTAGGAGTTATTCGTCCTACAGTTGAAGTAATAGGCAATATTACAAAAACAAATCATGTTGGTTTGTTAGGTACGGTTGGGACAGTTCAATCTGAATCTTATCCAATGGAAATAAGAAAGCTTTTTCCGGAACTAACTGTTATAAGTGAGGCTTGTCCGATGTGGGTGCCATTAATTGAAAATAATGAGCATGAGGATGAAGGTGCAGATTACTTTGTGCAGAAGTACATCGATAATTTGATTAAGCAGGATAAGGAAATTGATAGTGTAATTCTTGGATGTACACATTATCCACTTCTTGAAAATAAAATAAAGAAATATTTGCCATCGAATATTAAGGTTGTTTCTCAAGGAAAATATGTGGCAAGTTCATTAGTAGATTATTTTAAAAGACATGTGGAGATGGATGATAAATGTACTAAAAAGGGAAATGTGACTTATTATACAACTGAATCACCTGATAAATTTGCTTCTTCAGCATCTATTTTTTTGAATGAAATAATATCAGCAGAGAGGGTATTCATTGATTAAACAATGAGTTTAAAATATCAAATGGTGTAAATCAGAAGTGAGATTTACGCCATTTTTTTATTTTTAATCGTTTGATAATATGTTGTGTGGCAGAAATGGCATTTATTTCCGTATCTTTGCACCCTAAAATTTTAATTGATAATAGAAAAGATGCAAAAAATCCGCAACATCGCGATTATTGCCCATGTCGATCATGGTAAAACTACGCTAGTAGATAAGATGCTTTTAGCAGGAAAATTATTCCGCGAAAATGAAGAGCATGAAGATTTAGTTATGGATAACAATGACCTTGAACGCGAACGAGGCATTACCATTCTTTCAAAGAATGTGTCTATAAATTATAACGGATATAAGATTAATATTATTGATACTCCAGGGCACGCCGATTTTGGTGGTGAGGTAGAGCGTGTGTTGAACATGGCTGATGGAGTGTTGCTTTTGGTTGATGCATTTGAAGGCCCAATGCCACAAACTCGTTTTGTGTTGCAAAAAGCAATTCAAATGGGATTGAAACCAATTGTTGTTATTAATAAAGTTGATAAGCCAAACTGTACTCCTGATATTGTTCATGAGGCAGTATTTGATTTGATGTTCCAGTTAGATGCTACAGAAGAGCAGTTGGATTTCCATACTGTATATGGTTCAGCAAAAAATAACTGGATGGCAGCAGACTGGAAAACTCCAGCTGATAACATTAACTATGTTTTAGATTCTATTATCGAGCATATTCCTGCTCCAGTTCAATTAGAAGGAACACCTCAGTTATTGATTACATCATTAGATTATTCATCATATGTTGGTCGTATTGCTGTAGGTCGTGTTCATCGTGGTGAATTGAAAACTGGTCAAGATGTGTCTTTAGTGAAACGCGATGGTACTGTTAAGAAGTCTCGTATCAAAGAAGTACATGTTTTCGAAGGTCTAGGTCGTGCAAAGGTTGATTCAGTTAAGTCTGGTGATATTTGTGCATTAGTAGGTATTGAAAACTTTGATATTGGTGATAGTGTTTGTGATGCGTTAAATCCAGAACCTCTTGAACCCATCGCTGTTGATGAGCCAACAATGAGTATGGTGTTTACTATTAATGATTCTCCATTCTTTGGTAAAGAAGGTAAGTTTGTAACTTCTCGTCACATCAATGATCGTTTGGTAAAAGAATTAGATAAAAACTTAGCTCTTCGTGTTCAGAAATCTGATGATGCTGATGTTTGGACTGTTTTTGGTCGAGGTGTACTTCACTTATCTGTATTGATTGAAACTATGCGTCGTGAAGGATATGAACTTCAGGTAGGGCAGCCACAAGTTATTTACAAACAAATTGATGGCGTGAAGTGTGAGCCAGTTGAGCAATTATCTATCAATGTGCCTGAGGAAACTTCAGGTAAGGTAATTGAAATGGTGTCAATCCGTAAAGGAGAGATGCTTTCAATGGAGAGTAAAGGTGAGCGTGTGCAAATGGAATTTGTGATTCCATCTCGTGGAATTATTGGTTTGCGTACAAATGTTCTTACCGCTACTGCTGGTGAAGCAGTGATGGCGCACCGTTTCCTAGAATATCAACCATATAAAGGTGAGATTGAAAAACGCGATAATGGGGCTATCATTGCAATGGAAAGTGGAACTGCTTTTGCTTACGCAATTGATAAATTACAAGATCGTGGTAAGTTCTTTATTCACCCTCAAGATGAGATTTATGCTGGTCAGGTTGTAGGTGAGCATGCTAAAGAAAATGACCTAGTTGTAAATGTGACTAAGTCTAAGAAATTAACAAACATGCGTGCATCAGGTTCTGATGATAAGGTGCGTATCGTTCCTCCAATTGAATTTAGCTTGGAAGAGGCACTGGAATATATTCGTGAAGATGAGTATGTTGAATTGACTCCAAAATCAATCAGATTGCGTAAAATTTATCTAGATGAGAATGAAAGAAAACGCATGTCTAA
The DNA here is from genome assembly GCA_963662245.2 of Paludibacteraceae bacterium. Taxonomy (GTDB): domain Bacteria; phylum Bacteroidota; class Bacteroidia; order Bacteroidales; family Paludibacteraceae; genus JAFGVL01. The sequence continues at coordinate 604,585 of CAXXVQ010000009.1, forward strand.
AAAGTAATTTTTAGAAGAAAAATAATTTATTTAAAAGGCATAGAGGATTAGTTCCTTTATGCCTTTTTCTTTTGAAAAGGAATTTGTCTGTATCTACAATTAGTATGGTTGAATAAATTTGCATTGCAATGCCGAAATATTTATTTTTGGTGAAATTCAAAAATAATATTTAGATGAAAATAGTATCATATAATGTAAATGGAATTAGAGCCGCAATCAGTAAAGGATTGGCTGATTGGGTGAAGGAGGAAAACCCTGATGTTTTATGTATTCAGGAAACAAAAGCACAGCCGGATCAGATAGATACCATGTTGTTTTCGGAGCTAGGATATAAAGCTTATTTGCACTCAGCTCAGAAGAAAGGATATAGTGGCGTTGCCATCTTCTCAAAAGATGAGCCGGATAATATTGTAGTGGGAATGAATAATCCTCGTTATGATGCAGAAGGTCGTGTGATTCGTGCTGATTATGGTGATTTATCTATTATGTGTGTGTATGTGCCTTCGGGAACTACCGGAGATGTGCGTCAGGACTTTAAAATGGATTTTCTTGATGCTTTCTATAGCTTTGTTGATGGCGTGCGTAAAGAGCGTCCTAATTTAATCGTTTGTGGTGATTTCAATATTTGCCATAAGCCTATTGATATTAATAATCCTCAGAGACAAGTTGGTGTGTCTGGTTTTTTACCGGAAGAAAGAGCTTGGGTTGATAAATGGGTTGATAATGGTATGATAGATACTTTCCGTGAATTTGATAGCAGTGCAGAGCGATATAGCTGGTGGAGTTATAGAGCGGGGGCTAGAGCAAGAAATGTGGGTTGGAGAATCGATTATTTATATGCAACTGAGGGGCTTAAGTCGCAACTAAAATCAGGTGCTATTTTGGTAGATGCAGTGCATTCAGACCATTGTCCAGTGAGTTTGGAAATTTAATTTGAAACTTTTTTGAAAAAAGATAGTTCTGGATTTGTAAATTCAAAAACAACAACTATCTTTGCAACCGCTTTCAAAGGAATGTAGGGGCGTTTAGCTCAGTTGGTTCAGAGCATCTGCCTTACAAGCAGAGGGTCGGCGGTTCGAATCCGTCAACGCCCACTTTTTTAAAAACAATCTACATTCTAAATGAAATTGCCTTCGGGCGTTTAGCTCAGTTGGTTCAGAGCATCTGCCTTACAAGCAGAGGGTCGGCGGTTCGAATCCGTCAACGCCCACCGAAGATAAAGCCTTCCTAAGAAATTAGGGAGGCTTTCTAATTTTCTGCTATTTTGGAGATATTTAGTGTTTATATATTATATAGTGAAAGCTTAGACTCATATTATATCGGTTCGACAAAAGATATCGATAGGAGACTTCGTGAACATAATAGAGGAAAATCTACATATACCAAAAGGGGTATGCCTTGGAATCTAGTTTATAACGAGAATTATGAGACAAAATCTGAAGCATATAAGAGAGAACTTGAATTGAAGTCTTGGAAAAGTAAGGTGAAAATAAAAGAGCTCATATCTCTTGTCGTTTAGCTCAGTTGGTTCAGATCATTCCGACTTCAATCGGAAGGGTCGGCGGTTCGAATCCGTCAACGCCCACCGAAGATAAAGCCTTCCTAAGAAATTAGGGAGGCTTTCTAATTTTCTGCTATTTTGGAGATATTTAGTGTTTATATATTATATAGTGAAAGCTTAGACTCATATTATATCGGTTCGACAAAAGATATCGATAGGAGACTTCGTGAACATAATAGAGGAAAATCTACATATACCAAAAGGGGTATGCCTTGGAATCTAGTTTATAACGAGAATTATGAGACAAAATCTGAAGCATATAAGAGAGAACTTGAATTGAAGTCTTGGAAAAGTAAGGTGAAAATAAAAGAGCTCATATCTCTTGTCGTTTAGCTCAGTTGGTTCAGATCATTCCGACTTCAATCGGAAGGGTCGGCGGTTCGAATCCGTCAACGCCCACCGAAGATAAAGCCTTCCTAAGAAATTAGGGAGGCTTTCTAATTTTCTGCTATTTTGGAGATATTTAGTGTTTATATATTATATAGTGAAAGCTTAGACTCATATTATATCGGTTCGACAAAAGATATCGATAGGAGACTTCGTGAACATAATAGAGGAAAATCTACATATACCAAAAGGGGTATGCCTTGGAATCTAGTTTATAACGAGAATTATGAGACAAAATCTGAAGCATATAAGAGAGAACTTGAATTGAAGTCTTGGAAAAGTAAGGTGAAAATAAAAGAGCTCATATCTCTTGTCGTTTAGCTCAGTTGGTTCAGATCATTCCGACTTCAATCGGAAGGGTCGGCGGTTCGAATCCGTCAACGCCCACTGAAGATAAAGCCTTCCTAAGAAATTAGGGAGGTTTTTTAATTTTCTGCTATTTTGGAAATATTTAGTGTTTATATATTATAAAGCACGAATTTAGATTAGAATTATCTTGTGTGGATAAAAAGCAAAAAGGCGAGATTAATCATCTCGCCTTTTTTGCTTTTAGTTTTTCGAAGATAAGAGAGTATGGTTAAACGCTTTTAACCATACATCTCTAACCATCGGTTTGTTATTGCTAACACAGGTTTCTTATTCTAAAGAAATGTAGTGCTAGCAATGAACATGAAAAAAACTAAATAAACACACTATTATTTTATGAAAAAGAATTAATTCTCTGTATGAGGTTTCAGCATAAACTCAAATGAGATGGCTTCCTGGCTCATATTATCTTTCATGGAATCCCTTTTAGGCGTATCACCCATTGGTTTGCCTCCACCAGATCCACTAGGTTCCCCGCCTTGCATGCCTCCAGTCATTCCACCTCCCATGGGTGGTCCTTGATGTCCGCCTCTTACTTGTGGGGCAGGTTCGTCATTTCGTTTATCTTCCATCCTTAAGGTATTGCCCTTTATTGGTAATAATGTGCAATTAAACACAATAACTTTATTAGAGTCTTTTTTTGCTAATGATTCTTTGTAGAAGTCTTTGAAAGGAATTTTAATTTCACAGAAGAATTCTTGATGTGCAATTTTTTGACTATAGGAGATATTGTATGCATTACTATCCGGATTAATAACTTCTTCTAACTTATCATTAGGTTTAGCTAATCTAATTTGAGTTAACTTAGGTTTGTGTGGATGATGGAATTCTGGTCTAGGTCCATCATTTCTCATTTCCTTTGGCTGAGGTGCAGGTGTGTCAGGTATTTTGTACATTGCTCCTTCAGGTGTTGCTTCATCTATGAAGAAAGGAAATGTTAGATTAAATGGAGGGTTGTTTTTTCCATCAGTTGTATCAATGGATAAGTTTATTCCTGCCGTTGAAATCCTCATTATGCTTTCCGGATCATTTGCACTAAAGGCAAAGTATAAGTTCTCGGTATCATTTCTAAGTTCGAAAAATAACTTGCTGTCTTTGTCGTAATATCTTAAAGGTAATCCCCATTCTTCTCTATTGCCATCAATAGATATTGGAGTGTCAACTTTTTTCATGCTTTGGTATACTTTTGAGCTACATCCTGTAAGAAGTGTCATGCAGACTCCAAGATATAATAAGCTTTTTTTTAGAGATAAATATGAAATATGATTCATGTTGGTAACTCATTTGTTCAACACAAATCTATTGTAGAAATATTAGGTGTAGAAATGAAATAGATAAACTGCTTGTAATTATAGACGAATTAGTGAATTACTTGTAAAAGCTAGATCGATCTTCCTTTTATGAAGGAATTGAAATTTTCTTTGTATTGTTCTGCAACGGTGATTCTTTCCTTATTAATCAGGATTTGACCTCTTTCTATTGCTTGAATTTTATCTAAAGCCACAATGAAGGAGCGATGTACTCTCATGAATCTGTCATTGGGTAATTCTGCTTCAAGATGTTTGAGGCTAATGAGGCTTAATGTTGGGTTTACTTGTCCTTCAATCCATATTTTTACATAATCCTTTAGTCCCTCAATGTATAATATGCTGTCTAATTCAATTTTGATTTGTTTGTATTCTGATTTTACAAAGATGTAATTCGATTCGTTTTTATCAGTTTTTTTGTTCTCTGATAAAATGAACCATTCTTTAGCTTTAGAAGCTGCTGAATAAAATTCATTAAAGTCAAACGGTTTTAATAAATAGCCAATTGCGTTGACTTTAAAACCTTCTAGAGCATATTCGCTAAAGGCAGTTGTGAATATTATTTTTGTCTTTGAGTCGATTAGTTTCGAGAGTTCAATTCCTGTAATATCAGGCATCTGAATGTCAAGGAAAATTAGGTTTACATAGTTTTCTTCTAAAAAACTCAAAGCACTGATTCCATTGTTGAATGTAGCCGATAATTCAAGAAAGTCAGTTTTTTTTATGTAATCAGATAATAGTTGTTGAGCAAATGGCTCATCTTCAACTATAATACAAGTTAATTTTTTCATCTTAATCTAAATTAATTTTTAAGACTAAATTGTAAATGCCATTCTCAGTGTTAATATTTAGTTTGTGTGAGTTAGGATACAATATGTTAAGTCTTTTTTGAAGGTTAATAAGCCCTATTCCTGAACCGCTCTGATCAGTATCGTTTTTAGCAAAGTTTTCATTTTTTGATGTGAATATTAAGGTTTTGTCTAAAATAGCGAGGGAGAAAAATATGTCTGCTTCTTTTTTTGTAGAAACACCATGCTTAAATGCATTTTCAATTATGGAAATAAATAATAATGGCGGAATTTTTACATTGAGATGTTTGTCTTCAAATTTATATTGTACCTGAATGTTTTCAGGGCATCTAACCTTCATGAGTTCAATGTATTGTTCTAAGAATACAATTTCTTGCTTTAGGTTGACTGAGTTATGATCAGATTCGTATAGCAGATATCTCATCAATTTTGCAAGAGTATGTATGTTTTTCTTAGCATCTTCAGGATAGCTATCTATCATTGCATATATATTATTCAAAGAATTAAAGAAAAAATGTGGGTGGAGTTGAAACTTAAGTTGTTGTAATTCAGACTTCAGGTGCTCTTGTTCGAGTTCCTTTTGTTGTAGCTCAGACTTATTCCATCTTTTGATGGCACTAATGGCTACTGCAAAAATAATTGGAGCCAAATATGAAATAATGTCTCTGTACATAAATATAGAGATCATTTCATTTGGGGTTTTATTATTTGGAGGAGGTAAGTGTTTTATTGGTTCTGATAGATCATGCATTGGCGGGTGATCTCCGTGAAAAAGGAAAGCTCTGAATATGATATTTATTGCAATAAATATGATGATAATAAGAATGTTTAAGATAATGAATGACAATTTTTTGTCTTTATTAAAGGCTTTTTCACTAATCCAGAAATAGTTTAGATAAAAACTGATAGCAAATAATACTAGTGGGAGCCATGCTTTCTCGAATAAATGTGGGAAGTCATCAAAACTGTTGATGCTAAGAAGAAAAGGTACAGATATCAGAAATAGCCATACGGATAAATGTACGAAGATCTCTTTGGAGAATGTTTTAAGTCTTGAATTAGTCATATTGGTTGTAATCAAAATGTAAAAATACTAAACTGGTTATCTTTTGCATAAGATAATAGAAGAACTCCTCTTTTTTGTCGATAAATCTCTGGGGTGACTTAAAACTAAATGTACGAAATATTTCTATTTTTGTGATAAACTCAAAAGATTGTTTATTAAAAGTGTAAATAATTATTCTATAATATTTCCAGGAATAATAATATTATTTCTCTTTATTTTAGGGCGTTATGTTGTAGGTAAGTTTACTTGGTTAATGGAGGAGTTTCCTACATATATCAGTTTGCCAATATTTTTTCACATACAAGTGATTCCGTTTTTGCCAATGATTTATTGGGTCATATTATTTCATTATTTTATTCTGGCAGTTGGTGGAACATATACTTGTGTAAAGGTGCCATTAAAATTTTGGATGCAAGATTGGTTTGGTTTTGAACGGAATCATTTTGATAGAATCGGACAATTTTCTTCAAGGATTTGTTCCTGCTCTTATTGCTAGAGAGCTTTTATTGAGGACTTCGGACTTGCGGCCAGGAAAGTTGCTTAATTATATTGTAGTTGCTATTTGTTTGGCAAATAGTGCTGGATATGAATTTATTGAGTGGTGGAAATCAGCTTTGCAAGGTGCATCCGCCGATGCTCTTCTAGAACCCCAAGGTAATGAGAGGGATGCACAAATAGATATGCTCATGTGTACAATAGGAGCAATAGTCGCTTTACTTACTTTATCAAAGTTTCAGAATAAACAGCTAGAGTCTGCTTCTAGGTGTTCATCTTAAAGGAATTGTTCCCAGTGTGCAGGAAAAGGAGCTTCAATATGAAGTTCTTTTTTTGTAATAGGATGAATAAAACTTACTTCTTTAGCATGAAGGAATAGGGATGGAATATTTAATGTTTCAGTAAACAAACGATTGTGGTGCCCATCTCCATGTGTTCTGTCGTTTACGATATAATTTCTTAAGTGTGCAAGGTGAAGCCTAATTTGGTGCCATCTTCCATGATGTGGATGGCATTCAACAAGAGTGTATCGTGCTGTATTAAACGGTCTGACAGGGTAGGGTAATTCAAATTGTTTTTTTGGATAAAAGTCAGTGTGTGCTTCGAATTCTTTTGTTTTGTCTTCATTTTTTACTGGATGATTAAGTTTAATATCCTCGTTCATCCATCCTCTAACTAATGCAACATATTTCTTTTTGATTTCTCTATTAGCAAACATTTGTCCCATTGTGGCAGCAATGTTTTTTGTGAAAGAGAACATTAATATGCCACTTGTAGGTCTGTCAATTCGGTGAAGTAAATAAACCTCCTTGTTTAATTGCTGTTTAAGCATATCTAAAGCGAATAGCTCCGTTTCTTCAGCAATATTTGTTTTGTGAACCAGCAATCCGCATGGTTTATTGATTGCGATTAGGTAGTCGTCTTGGTAGAGGATATCTAGCATTTAATTATTTCAAATTTTAGATTTCAAACTCCAAATTAAATTCAATTTGATAGAGCTTCATCTTTTTCTCATTTCTCACTCCTGGCATCTAATCTTTATACCAACTAGCGTACATTCCGTAGTTATGGGCAATTCGCTGGTTTATTTCTTTTGATTGTTCCGGTTCTACCTTTTTTACAAACTTAGCAGGGACTCCTGCCCAAATTGTATAGGGTTCAATTATAGTGTTGCTCAAAATAAGTGCGTTTGCGGCAACAATTGCACCTTCTCCTACAACAGCATGGTCTAGAACTGTAGCTCCCATCCCTATTAAAGCATAGTTGTCAATCTTTGCTCCATGTATAGTAACATTATGTCCTACTGAAACGAAATCGCCAATCTCAACCGTTGATTTTTGATAAAGAGTGTGTAGTACAGCTCCATCCTGAATGTTTACATTGTTACCAATGCGAATAGAATTAACATCGCCACGAAGCACAGCGTTAAACCAAATGCTACAACCATTACCCATTTTTACATCACCTACTATTGTTGCATTGTCTGCAACAAAACAGTCTTCTCCAAATTCTGGATAAAAACCTCTAACTTCTCTAATTAATCCCATATCTTATTTTTCTTTCTTTTCAGTTTCAAATGGTTTGTCATTGATTTCAAAATCAAGAATTTTTTCTAATGATTCTGCATCGATTTTTTTAGCAATGATTTTTTTGTCTTTATCTAATAAATAAACTCCTGGGGTTGTTGATGTATCAAAGAATTGCCAGTAATAAGATTCTCTATCTGGATCCCAAGCATTTATCCAATCATGGATATTATTTTTGTCAATAAATTCTGACCATTCTTTTCTATCTGTCATTATGTATATTGCAATTGCATTAAATCCTTTGTCTTTGAACTTTTGATATATCTTATATATCTTTGGAGTTGTTTCTTTGCAGTGCCCACAAGTTGGCTCGTAAAAGAATAGTAATGTGAAGTCGCTTTTTAGTTCGTTTGTATTAAACTTAGTTCCATCATAATTTTGTAGAGGAAGATTCCTTGCAGTCATTCCAATTAGGTTATGTCTGACTTTTCTCACTTCTTTTGTAATTGTACTCATTAAAGTTGAATCAGCCCATGGTGCTTGCCCTGTGAAATAATATCTATCAGCAATCTCAACAAATAATTTGTCTATCCCCATTACTTTGCTTGTAACTGAGTAGTTTATCATGTAGTTTGTCATTAAATTATATGATAAGGAGTCAGCTTTCGATTTTTCAATAAGGTTGATTACTTCAGGGGTGATGCTATCCGGAGTTTGAATTAGCATATGTTGTGTGAAGTCGTTGAGTTTTTTGTGAATAATGTTTAGTCTCCAGATTCGTTTGTCTGAAAGATCAATATTGTCCCAGTAATGCTTTTTTGCATACTGATATCGTGCCATTGCATTGTATTTATCTTTTGGGTCTCCATTTAGTAAATTGTCAGGGAATTTTGGTGCTTGTAATGCCTTTATAAATAGACCGGTTATTTTACCATTATTTTCTTTAATAACCTTATCTTGATAAGCAACAACTTCGTCATCTAGTTCTTTAATTTTATCTTGAATAGTCTTAATTTTAGTGCTGTCATTTCCTGCTTCTTTTTCTTGAGCCTTTAGATCTTGTTGAACCCTTCTTTTTTCAGTCATGTATTTCCCGAAATTAGAGAAGGCATCGGTTTGTTCGCTCCCGCTGATATTAAAAGGTTGCTCTTTGTCGGTTGTGTCTATTTTAGCTTTTAAGTTTTGATCTGCTCCAAGTAGGAATTCGTAATATCTGTTGCCAGAAATATATACCATGTACATTCCTTCATCTAGTGCTTTTTTATCAATGAATGATCCTTTTCCTTTTGAGTCAAGTCTTAGAGTGTCAAAAGCATAAATTCTTCCATTATAATAACCTGCTAGATAAATAGAATCATTTGCATATTGATGAGCAGCAATGTCTATTTTATAGCCTCCTTTACTGAACAGGCTAACTGACAAGCAAAAAAATAAGCCTAATAGAAGTGTCGTTTTTTTCATACTTAATTGGTTTGTATTATTAGTATTTAGTTTTATTCAACAGTTTCGCATTTCTCTTTAAGCCATTTGTTTTCATTTGGGCTTAAATGTTGAGAGAATTGATCTACAATATTTTGATGATATAAGTTAATCCAGTTTTTTTCTTCTTTTGTGAGAAGAGGAGTTTCTATAGCAACTTTTTCAAAAGGAAACAAAGTTAATGTTTCGAAGCATAAGTAGCTTCCAAAATCTGTTTTTTTGTATTCTTTGACTTGGATAAGATTTTCTATTCTAATTCCATATTTACCTTCTTTATATAGTCCAGGCTCATTAGAAATAACCATGCCTTCTTTTAGTTCTGTCTTGTTTGTGTCGGGTCTTATTCCTTGAGGGCCTTCATGCACACAAAGGAAAAATCCGACACCATGTCCGGTTCCATGTCCATAGTTTAACCCTTCTTGCCATAAAAATTGTCTTGCAAGGGAGTCAAGCTGGTATCCACATGTCCCGACAGGGAATTTTGCTTGAGCTAATGCAATATGTCCTTTTAAAACTAATGTGTAGTCTCTTTTTTGTTCCTCAGAAGGTTCTCCTGTAGCGATTGTTCTTGTAATATCAGTAGTTCCATCAAAAAACTGTGCTCCGGAATCAATAAGTAAAAATCCGTCTTTTTTTATGGTAGAGTTACTTTCTTTGGTTGCGCTGTAATGTACAATTGCTCCATGCTCATTAAACCCAACAATAGGAGCAAAGCTTTCTCCAAAAAATAATTCTTGTTGTGATCGGAATTCTTTAAGTTTTTTACCGACAGATATTTCATCTAATTCAATCTTATTTTTCAAGCAATTTTCAAACCAAATCATGAACTTACATAAAGCAATGCCATCTTTTAACATTGCATTTTTTATGCAGCTAAGCTCTGTTTTATTCTTTTTGCTTTTGAAATGTAAGATAGGGGATTCTTCGAGGTATATATCGTTTTGTTTAGCTAGAATTCTATATGTCCCAAAGTTCATTTTTTTTTGGTCTATCCATATTTTCTTATTTGTTATGAATCTTATTTTTTTTAAAAAAATCATCATATTCAAAAGTTGTAATCTCATTTTGGATGAAATAGACTTCAGCTTCTGTAGTGATTTTCTTCTTGTCAATAAATAATGATGTTGTGTCGTTAGAAATAATAAGGTATGAAATTACAACCGGATTATACTCAATGTCGTTTCCTCTGATGTTTAGTAGCCAAGAGATTTCGTCAAGGGTATTTATAATTAAGTAGTCAATGTTTTTTTGTTTCATCTCAGCCCTAACCAATCTTATTTTGTCTTTATAGGATAGTCCGGCATAAATTTCTTTGTGGATAAGAATAGGGTTGTCTGGTAATTTTGGTCTGTTTTCCCATGTTGTAGCAGTAATGTCAAAATCAGTGATAAGGCTTATTTCATTGTTTTTAAACCTATTTTTTAAGGAAATGAGTTCGTTTGCTGAGAATCTGAGTTCGTTCATCAGTACTGATTCTCCTTTCTTGATGTTGTTGCAGAGCCATTCTGTGTATGAGGGAATTTCAGGTTCTCCATATTTGAATAGTTTAATATTTGAGCCATTAAGTTCCTTTTCAGCTTGAATGAAATATCGAGAATCAGTCCACAAGCCGGCATCTGATGTAGTTATTACTAAAGTTCCAGCCGATCCTGTAAATCCTGAAAAGCATTCTCTGTCTTTCCAAAAATCAGTAACATATTCGCTAGCATGTGGATCTGTAGTTGGAATGACACAAGCAGATAATTTTTTTGCTTTAAGGGTTTCTCGAATAGCATTAATTCTGTTTTTTATATTATTCATATGTAGAATAGTGTGTGAATTTTAGGAGAGTGTGTTAATCTCTTAGCATGATTTTAACTTCTCCAAAACATTTGTCGTCAAAGTTGTACTTGCAAATAACCATTCTTTGTTCTTTTATCTTTTTGGAAGAGATTACTTCTATGCTTCCGGTAGTTCCATTCGTAATGTCTATCTTTTTTCGAAACCTATATGTTTGACTAATGATATATTTGTTGTAAATTAATTCATGCATATAGTTTAAGTCCGGTTCTCTGTTTTCATCTACTTGAATTAATCCAGTATGTGCCAAATAAACATATAGTAATTGGTTTAAGCAAATTATCATTTCTACGGCAGATAGGTAGTGTAGCGGGGTGTCTGCTTTCATATAAAAATCACTATTTATAATAAAAGTGCCGATTCCTTTTTCTCCTTCTTGTGTGAAACTTTTAAGGAATTGAGTCTCTTTATTGTACGATTCAACAAAGAGTTTGATTATTTGTTTCGTATTCATAGTTTATATTTTCAACAAAAATATTAAAAACCCATTAGCTTATTCTGTTAAATATTCATTCTGCTGTTAAAAAGATGATTAGATAATAAATTTAGGTAATTGTTTTGTAGTTCCAAAATGAATATCTATTTTTGCATCCCGAATTTTTGTTGAGAAAATATAGTCAAACATATTATAAAAATAAAATTATTATGATCGTAGTTCCTGTAAAAGAAGGCGAGAACATTGAAAAAGCACTTAAAAAATTCAAAAGAAAATTTGAAAAAACAGGTGTTGTAAAAGAATTAAGAAGACGCCAATGCTTCGATAAACCATCTGTGGTTAATCGTGAAGCTAAATTGCACGCTGTTTATGTGCAAAAAATGCAACAAACGGCTGAATAATTTTCGAAATTAGTTCTAAAACTAATAGCTTTTTGTTAACTTCGTTGTAGAGACTAAAAGCCTGTTTTATGGTTGATCGATTTCTGCAATATTTGCAGTATGAGAGAAATTATTCTTCCCATACTGTTCTTTCTTATAAGAATGACTTAAGTCAGTTCGATTCTTTTTTGAAGACAATTGATAACTCTGTTGATTTCTTGAGTTTAACCTCGGATCACATTCGGCAGTGGGTAGTTCAATTGGGTGGAGAAGGGATGTCTGCAAGAAGCGTAAATCGAAAGATTTCAGCTTTAAAGTCATTCTACAAGTTTTTGATGCGGGATGGAATTGTAAAAAAAAGCCCTGTTAGAAACCTTGTTTTGCCAAAAACAAACAAGCCGCTACCATTGTTTTTTAAAGAAAAAGAGGTTGAGGCAGTTTTGTCTGAGGTAATTGCTGGAAGTTCTTTTGAAGATTGTCGAAATCGATTGATAATTGTCTTGTTTTATGAAACTGGAGTTCGTGTTTCGGAACTTGTCAATATTAAGGATACTGATATTGATAAGTATAAATCTACTCTGCGAGTTTTAGGAAAGAGAAATAAGGAAAGGCAAATACCGATTGGAAAGAATATACTGGAGGCACTTGATGGATACATTGAATTAAGAACAAAAAAAGTTGTTGTTCTTGATGGATATCTTTTCTTAAAGAAAGACGGTCGAAAAATGTATTCTCGCTTAGTATATGAAATTGTTCGAAAACACATGTCGCAAGTAAGCTCTTTGACTAAAAGAAGCCCCCATGTTTTGAGGCACACATTTGCATCGACTTTATTGAATAATGGAGCCGATATAAATGCAGTTAAAGCATTGCTTGGTCATAGTAATCTTGCAGCTACGGAGATGTATACGCATACTTCGTTTGATCTTTTACGAAAAATATACAAACAAGCTCATCCGAGAGCATAAATCTAAGGAGAAATATTATGGATATTAAAGTTCATGCAATACACTTTGATGTATCAAGTCATTTAGAAGATCATATTAATAAAAAGGTGTCAAAGTTGTCGAAATTTTCAGATGATATTACAAGTGTTGATGTTTTCTTGAAAGTTGTTAAAAAGGAAGCTGTAGCTAATAAAGAGGTTGAAGTTAAAGTAATGGCACCTGCTGGTGAGTTTTTTGCTTCAAAAATAAGCGATACATTTGAAGAATCTGTAGATAATTCAGTTGATGCAATCGAGAAGCAGCTTATCAAATCAAAAGAAAAAGCAAGAACAAAATAATTTTTTTAAGAAATTGTTTTTGATATTAAAATAAATCTTCTACATTTGCAAGCCGTTTTAGCAGCAGTTGTTGAAACGGCTTTTGAATGCAGTTTTTGCAGGTTTATTGCCTCTTTAGCTCAGTTGGCCAGAGCACGTGATTTGTAATCTCGGGGTCGTTGGTTCGAATCCGACAAGAGGCTCGATTTTTTAACGGGTAGTTACCAGAGTGGCCAAATGGGGCAGACTGTAACTCTGCTGGCTTACGCCTTCGGTGGTTCGAATCCACCACTGCCCACATTTACTTTTTTATTGTAAAGTAGATGGAATTTGCGGGAGTAGCTCAGTTGATAGAGCATCAGCCTTCCAAGCTGAGGGTCGCGGGTTTGAGCCCCGTCTCCCGCTCAAATAAGTGAAGAAGAATTCTGCTGTTGTAGCTCAGCGGTAGAGCACTTCCTTGGTAAGGAAGAGGTCACGGGTTCAAGTCCCGTCAACAGCTCTTGAATTTGTTGTAAAAAAGTTTCTTAGAAAACATTATAAACTACTAAATTAATAATCTTTGAGTTATGGCAAAAGAACATTTTGACAGATCCAAACCCCATGTTAACATTGGTACAATTGGCCATGTTGACCACGGTAAAACTACATTGACTGCTGCTATCACTACAGTGTTAGGCAAAAAAGGTCTTTCTGAATTGCGTTCATTCGACTCTATCGATAACGCTCCAGAAGAAAAAGAAAGAGGTATTACAATCAACACATCACATGTTGAGTATTCTACAGCTAACCGTCACTATGCGCATGTTGACTGTCCAGGTCACGCGGATTATGTGAAAAACATGGTTACTGGTGCTGCTCAAATGGACGGTGCTATTATCGTAGTTGCTGCAACTGATGGTCCTATGCCTCAAACTCGTGAGCACATCCTTTTAGCTCGTCAGGTAAATGTACCTCGTATCGTTGTTTTCATGAACAAATGTGATATGGTTGACGATGCTGAAATGTTAGACTTAGTAGAAATGGAAATGCGTGAATTGCTTTCTTTCTATGAGTTTGATGGTGATAATACTCCAGTTATCCGTGGTTCTGCTCTAGGTGCATTAAACGGTGTCGCTGAGTGGGAAGATAAAGTTATGGAGTTGATGGAGGCTGTTGATACTTGGATTCCACTTCCTCCACGCGAAGTTGACAAACCATTCTTGATGCCAGTTGAAGATGTATTCTCTATTACTGGTCGTGGTACTGTAGCAACTGGTCGTATTGAAACTGGTATCATCAAAACTGGTGAAGAAGTTCAAATTATCGGTTTAGGTTCTGAAGCTAAAAAATCTGTTATTACAGGTGTGGAAATGTTCCGCAAAATTCTTGACGAAGGTCAAGCAGGTGATAATGTTGGTTTATTACTTCGTGGTATCGATAAAGAAGAAATCAAACGCGGTATGGTAATCACTCACCCTGGAAAAGTAACTCCTCACACTAAATTCAAAGCTGAGGTGTATATCTTGAAAAAAGAAGAAGGTGGTCGTCACACTCCATTCCACAATAAATATCGTCCTCAATTCTATATTCGCACATTAGATGTTACAGGTGAAATCACTCTTCCAGAAGGAACTGAGATGGTAATGCCAGGTGATAACTTAACTATCAATGTAGAATTAATCTATCCAGTAGCATGTTCAGTAGGTCTTCGTTTTGCTATCCGCGAAGGTGGTCGTACAGTAGGTGCAGGACAAATCACTGAAATTATCGAGTAATACACTCTGTATAATATTATCGGCAGAATGTTAGTTCTGTCGATAAACCTACGGGTCTAGCTCAGTTGGTAGAGCACCGGTCTCCAAAACCGGGTGTCGGGAGTTCGAGCCTCTCGACCCGTGCAAATTCTTTTTTAAAAGATGAAAAAAATTATTAACTATATCAAAGAGTCTTATTCGGAGCTTTTAAATAAAGTTTCATGGCCTACTCGTCAAGAGTTAATGAACAGCGCAGTTGTAGTTTTAGTAGCTTCCCTTATTATTGCAATGGTTGTTTGGGTGATGGATAAAAGTTTTGAAAATCTTATGTCCTTGGTTTACAAGGTACTCTAATCTGGAGGTAAATAATGTCTGAAACAGTAAAAAAATGGTATGTTTTGCGTGCCATTAGTGGAAAAGAGAACAAGGTTAAGGAATATCTTGATGCAGAAATCAAGAATACTGATCTTGGTCGATATGTTTCTCAGGTTTTAATTCCAACTGAAAAAGTGTATCAAATTCGTAACGGAAAGAAAATAACTAAAGAAAGAAGTTATTTACCTGGTTATGTATTAATCGAGGCAGCTCTTGTTGGTGAAGTTCCTCATCGTTTGAAGTCTATTCCTAATGTGATTGGCTTTTTAGGAGGAAGCTCTAACGAGCCTACGCCTCTTCGTCAGTCTGAAGTAAATAGAATCTTAGGTTCTATGGATGAGCTTCAAAATAATGAAGAAGAACTGAACATTCCTTATTATGAAGGTGAGCCTGTAAAAGTGATCTTTGGTCCATTTTCAGGTTTTAGTGGAATAATTGAGGAAGTAAACAATGAGAAGAAAAAGCTTAAAGTTATGGTTAAGATTTTTGGGCGGAAAACACCGCTTGAATTAGGTTTCACTCAAGTTGAAAAGGAATAGTTTTTAAGTTGTTACGCACGACTATTTACTTTTAAAACAAAATCAAAATTATTATGGCTAAAGAAGTTGCTGGACTTATAAAATTACAGATTAAGGGTGGTGCTGCAAATCCATCCCCACCAGTAGGGCCTGCATTAGGTGCTAAAGGGATCAATATTATGGAGTTTTGCAAACAATTCAATGCCAGAACTCAGGATAAAGCAGGTAAAGTATTACCTGTTGTTATCACTTACTATGCTGATAAATCCTTTGATTTTATCGTAAAAACACCTCCTGTAGCTATTCAGTTAATGGAAGTTGCAAAACTTAAGGGAGGTAGTGCTGAGCCTAACCGTAAAAAAGTTGCTGAATTAACTTGGGAACAAGTTAAAACTATTGCAGAAGACAAAATGGCAGATTTAAACTGCTTTACAGTAGAGTCAGCAATGAGAATGGTGGCTGGTACAGCGAGAAGTATGGGTATTGCTATCAAAGGCACATTTCCCGATAATAATTAATTAAAACTTCAATTGAACAGATGAGTAAACTTACAAAAAATCAAAAGTTAGCTTTTGCAAAAATTGAAGAAGGGAAAAGCTATTCATTAAAAGATGCGTCTAATTTAGTAAAAGAAATTACTACATCTAAATTTGATGCTTCTGTGGATGTTGATGTGCGTTTAGGCGTGGACCCTCGCAAAGCTAATCAAATGATTCGTGGGGTTGTTTCATTACCACACGGAACAGGAAAGCAAGTAAAAGTTCTAGCATTATGTACTCCAGACAAAGAAGCTGAGGCAAAAGAAGCTGGTGCTGATTATGTTGGTCTAGATGAATTTATTGAGAAAATTAAAGGTGGTTGGACTGATATCGATGTGATTATCACAATGCCTTCAATTATGGGTAAAATAGGTGCTTTAGGTAGAGTATTAGGTCCTCGTGGTTTAATGCCTAACCCTAAAAGCGGTACTGTTACTAACGAAGTAGGTAAGGCGGTATCTGAAGTAAAATCAGGTAAGATTGATTTTAAAGTAGACAAATTTGGTATCGTACATACATCAATTGGGAAAGTTTCTTTCTCTCCTGATCAAATTGCAGATAATGCAAAAGAATTTATTTCTACTTTGATCAAGATGAAGCCTTCTTCAGCAAAAGGTACCTATGTAAAAAGCATTTATCTTTCAAGTACAATGAGTCCGGGTATTAAAATAGACCCTAAAACGGTAGAAGAAATTTAATAATTTGAACTTATGAAAAAAGAAGATAAAAGCCTAATCATAGAACAAATAAAAGAAACTATTGGTGCTTATGCACACTTCTACATTGCTGATATAGGTGGATTAAATTCTGCTAAATCAAGTAATTTAAGAAGATTGTGTGACAAAAAAGATGTTAAGCTAGTTGTCGTTAAAAATACTTTATTGCGTAAAGCATTAGAGTCATTAGAATCAGATTATTCTCAATTATTTGATGTTTTAAAAGGTGAAACATCAATTATGTTCTCAAACTCAGGAAATGAGCCTGCAAAGATCATTAAAGAGTTTAGTAAAGGAAATGAGAAACCTGTATTAAAAGCTGCTTATGTAGAAGAAAGTTTCTATATTGGAGCTAATCAACTAGAAACTCTTGTTAGCATCAAGAGTAAGAATGAGCTTATCGGAGATATCGTTAGCTTACTTCAATCTCCAGCGAAAAATGTTGTTTCTGCATTACAATCAGGTGGTTCAACTATTCACGGTGTATTGCAAACTCTTGCTGAGAGATAATATAATAAATTTTAATAGTATAAACTTAATTTAAAAAATAAGTAAAATGGCAGAATTGAAAGCTTTTGCAGAACAATTAGTTAACTTGACAGTTAAAGAAGTAAACGAGTTAGCTCAAATTTTAAAAGACGAATATGGTATCGAACCTGCTGCTGCAGCTGTAGCTGTAGCTGGTCCAGCTGCTGCTGGTGCTGGTGAGGCTGCTGAAGAAAAAACATCTTTTGATGTTATTTTGAAATCAGCTGGTGCGAACAAACTTGCAATTGTTAAAGCAGTGAAAGAACTTACAGGTCTTGGTTTGAAAGAAGCTAAAGATTTAGTAGACGGAGCTCCTTCAGCAATTAAAGAAGGCGTTTCTAAAGACGAAGCTGAAGGCTTGAAAAAAGCGCTTGAAGAAGGCGGAGCTGAAGTTGAACTTAAATAAGAAACTTCCCTCCTGAAAAGGAGATACGGTTTAGAGTCCCACGGTTGTGGGGCTCTAAACCTTTTTATGTATTAAATAACTAAGTTCAATTAATATCTTTGACAAATGTCTTCAACTGCTGTAAATCAAAGAATTAACTTTGCCTCAATTAAAAGCCCGTTACAATATCCGGACTTTCTTGAGATTCAATTAAAATCCTTTAAGGATTTCTTTCAATTAGATACACCGGCTGAGCGTCGTAAGAACGAAGGCCTGTATAAAGTATTTGCAGAGAACTTTCCTATTGCAGATACTCGTAATAACTTTATACTTGAGTTTTTAGACTACTATGTAGATCCTCCTCGTTATTCTATCGATGAGTGTATTGAAAGAGGTCTAACTTATAGTGTTCCACTAAAAGCAAAACTAAAACTATACTGTACTGATCCTGAGCATGAGGACTTCGATACAGTAATACAAGATGTTTACTTGGGGCCTATTCCTTATATGACTCCAAAAGGAACTTTTGTAATCAACGGTGCTGAGCGTGTTGTTGTATCTCAACTTCACCGTTCTCCAGGTGTGTTCTTTGGACAAAGTTTACATGCCAATGGTACCAAACTTTACTCTGCTAGAATTATACCTTTCAAAGGTTCATGGATTGAGTTTGCAACTGACATTAATAGTGTTATGTATGCCTACATTGACCGTAAGAAAAAACTTCCGGTTACAACTCTTTTGCGTGCAATTGGTTTTGAAAGCGATAAAGATATATTAGAAATCTTTGGATTAGCTGAAGAATTCAAAGTGAATAAAACCAACTTGAAAAAAGTAGTTGGTAGAAAACTTGCAGCTCGTGTTTTGAAAACATGGGTTGAGGATTTTGTAGATGAGGATACTGGTGAGGTAACTACAATTGAGCGTAACGAGGTAATTATTGATCGTGAAATTGTAATCGAAAACTCTCATGTTGAAGATATTCTTGAGTCTGGTGCTCAAACTATTCTTTTACATAAAGAAGACCAAGGTTTAAGTGATTATGCAATCATTTATAATACCCTTCAAAAAGACCCAAGTAACTCGGAAAAAGAAGCTGTGCTTTATATTTATCGTCAGCTTCGTAATGCAGAGCCTGCTGATGATGCTACTGCGAGAGAGGTAATTAATGGATTATTCTTCTCAGAGAAGCGTTATGATTTAGGTGATGTAGGTCGTTATAGAATCAACAAAAAGTTGAACCTTTCTACCGATATGGATGTAAGAGTTTTAACTAAAGAAGATATGATTGAGATCATTAGATATTTGATCCAATTAATAAACTCTAAAGCTGATGTTGATGATATTGACCACTTAAGTAACCGTCGTGTTAGAACAGTAGGTGAGCAATTAAATAATCAATTTGGTGTAGGTCTAGCTCGTATGGCTAGAACTATTCGTGAGCGTATGAATGTTCGCGATAACGAAGTCTTTACTCCAGTTGATTTGATTAACGCTAAGACTATATCGTCAGTTATCAATTCATTCTTTGGAACAAATGCATTATCACAGTTTATGGATCAAACGAATCCATTGGCTGAGATTACTCACAAGCGTCGTATGTCTGCGTTAGGGCCTGGTGGTCTTTCTCGTGAGCGTGCAGGTTTTGAGGTGCGTGATGTTCACTATACTCACTATGGTCGTTTATGTCCAATTGAAACACCAGAGGGTCCAAACATTGGTTTGATTTCTTCTCTTTGTGTATATGCAAAAATCAATGACCTTGGATTTATTGAAACACCTTATCGTAAGGTTGAAAATTCAAAAGTTGATGTTTCTGAAAATGGAATCGAATATTTAACTGCTGAAGAAGAAGAAGGGAAAATTATTGCTCAAGGAAATGCCCCATTAACAGAAGATGGTTCATTTATCAGAGATAAAGTTAAGTCTCGTCAAGAGGCTGACTTCCCGGTTGTAGATCCTTCAGAAGTTCAGTTAATGGATGTATCTCCAACTCAGATTGCATCTATTGCAGCTTCGTTAATTCCTTTCTTGGAGCATGATGATGCGAACCGTGCCTTAATGGGATCAAACATGATGCGTCAGGCAGTGCCTTTATTGCGTTGTGATTCTCCAATAGTTGGTACAGGTATTGAACATCAACTTGTAAGTGATTCTAGAACTCAAATTGCTGCTGAAAAAGACGGTGTTATTGAGTTTGTTGATGCAACTTGTATTAAAGTTAGATATGAGAGATCTGAGGATGAGGAATTTGTAAGTTTTGATGATAGTGTTATAACTTATAATATTCCTAAATTCCAGAAAACTAACCAAAGTACTACAATTGACCTTCGTCCTATTGTGAAAAGAGGGGATAAAGTTGTACCAGGTCAGATTTTAACAGAGGGTTATTCTACTCAAGATGGAGAATTAGCTATTGGTAAAAACTTACTTGTAGCCTTCATGCCTTGGAAAGGGTATAACTTTGAGGATGCGATCGTAATTAATGAGCGTGTAGTTAAAGAAGATATTTTTACTTCAGTTCATGTCGATGAATATTCTTTAGAAGTTCGTGAAACTAAACGCGGAATGGAAGAGCTTACTTCTGATATTCCTAATGTTAGTGAAGAAGCAACTAAAGATCTCGACGAGAATGGTATTATCCGTGTAGGTGCTCAGGTTAATCCTGGAGATATCCTAATCGGTAAGATTACTCCAAAAGGAGAATCAGATCCTTCTCCAGAAGAAAAATTATTGCGTGCAATCTTTGGTGATAAAGCTGGTGATGTTAAAGATGCATCACTTAAAGCATCTCCATCGTTAGCAGGTGTGGTAATTGATAAAAAATTATTCTCAAAAGCTATTAAGAATAGAAAATCTAAATTATCAGATAAAGCTATTCTTCCTAAGTTAGATGAAGAATTTGATGTACAAGTTGCTGCGTTAAAATCAGTTTTAATTGAAAAATTAATGGTTTTAACTAGTGGTAAAACTTCTCAAGGAGTAAAAGATTACTTAGGTAATGAAATTATCCCTAAAGGAAGTAAGTTTACTCAAAAAGCATTAAATGAGATTGACTTTACAGCTGTTCATGTTACAAAATGGACAACTGATGCTCATAAAAATGAGTTAATCAGAGATGTTATTGTAAACTTCTTGAAAAAATATAAGGAACTTGACGCACAATTAAAACGCAAAAAGTTCAATTTAACTATTGGTGATGAACTTCCAGCAGGAACTATCCAATTAGCAAAAGTTTATATTGCTAAAAAGCGTAAAGTTCGTGTGGGAGATAAGATGGCAGGTCGTCACGGTAACAAAGGTATCGTGTCAAGAATTGTTCGTCAAGAAGATATGCCATTCCTTGAGGATGGAACACCAGTAGATATTGTACTTAACCCGCTTGGGGTACCTTCTCGTATGAACCTTGGACAGATTTTCGAAACTGTTTTAGGATGGGCAGGTAAGAACCTTGGAGTTAAGTTTGCAACTCCTATCTTTGACGGAGCAAGCATGGATGATTTAAATGCTTGGACTGCAAAAGCTGGAGTCCCTCAATATGGTAGAACATTCTTATGTGATGGTGGAACAGGTGAACCATTTGACCAACCTGCAACTGTAGGTGTTATCTATATGTTGAAATTAGGTCACATGGTTGAGGATAAAATGCATGCTCGTTCTATCGGACCATACTCTCTTATTACTCAACAACCACTTGGAGGTAAAGCTCAGTTTGGTGGTCAGCGTTTTGGAGAGATGGAGGTTTGGGCTCTTGAAGCATTTGGTGCTGCTCATATCTTGCAAGAAATCCTTACAATTAAGTCTGATGATGTTATGGGTAGAGCTCGTGCATATGAGGCAATTGTAAAAGGAGAGCCAATGCCAACTCCAGGTATCCCTGAATCACTTAATGTATTATTACATGAGTTGAGAGGTTTGGGATTAAGTATTAATTTAGATTAATAAACTTGCATAAAGAAAGTATTGAGGGAATTTTCTTCAATACTTTTCTTCGTGCTAAAGCTGTCAATATAATATGGCTTTTAGAAAAGAGAACAAGGCTAAAAGTAATTTTAGTAAAATTTCCATTGGTTTAGCTTCACCAGAAGAAATTCTTGAGTTATCAAGTGGTGAGGTTTTAAAACCGGAAACAATTAACTACCGTACATACAAACCAGAAAGAGATGGTTTGTTTTGTGAGAGAATCTTTGGTCCAGTAAAAGACTATGAATGCCATTGTGGTAAGTACAAGCGTATCCGATATAAAGGAATTGTTTGTGACCGTTGTGGTGTTGAAGTTACTGAGAAAAAAGTTCGTCGTGAGCGTATGGGACATATTCAGTTGGTTGTTCCAGTAGCTCATATTTGGTACTTCCGTTCTTTACCTAATAAAATTGGTTATTTATTAGGTATGCCAAGTAAAAAATTGGATACAATTATATATTATGAAAAATATGTAGTTATTCAATCTGGTATTCTTGCTGAGCAAGATGGAATTGAAGAAGGATCATTACTTTCTGAAGATGAATATTTGGATATCTTAGAGGCACTTCCTCGTGAGAACCAGATGTTAGAAGATACAGACCCAAATAAGTTTATTGCTAAAATGGGTGCTGAAGCTGTTTATGATATGTTAGCTCGTATTGATTTAGATACATTATCATATGAGTTGCGTCATAAAGCAGATACAGATACATCTCAACAAAGAAAAAATGAAGCATTAAAAAGATTACAAGTAGTTGAATCATTTAGAGCTTCAAAAAATCGTAACAATCCGGAATGGATGATTGTTAAGATTGTTCCTGTTATTCCACCTGAGTTGCGTCCGTTAGTTCCTCTAGATGGAGGTCGTTTTGCAACTTCGGATTTGAATGACTTATATCGTCGTGTTATTATCCGTAATAACCGTCTAAAAAGACTTATTGAAATCAAAGCTCCAGAAGTTATTTTGCGTAACGAAAAGCGTATGCTTCAAGAGTCTGTTGATTCATTATTTGATAACTCTCGTAAGTCAAGTGCAGTTAAGACTGATGCTAATCGTCCTTTAAAATCTCTTTCAGATTCATTGAAAGGTAAACAAGGTCGTTTCCGTCAAAACTTGCTTGGTAAGCGTGTTGACTACTCTGCTCGTTCTGTAATCGTAGTTGGACCAGAACTTAAAATGCATGAGTGTGGTCTTCCTAAAGGAATGGCTGCAGAGCTTTACAAACCATTCGTAATTCGTAAGTTAATTGAGCGTGGAATTGTAAAAACTGTAAAATCAGCTAAGAAGATCATTGACCGTAAAGACCCTGTGGTATGGGATATTTTAGAGCATGTGATGAAAGGACATCCCGTGTTACTAAACCGTGCCCCAACTCTTCACCGTTTAGGTATTCAAGCTTTCCAGCCAAAAATGATTGAAGGGAAAGCGATTCAATTACACCCACTTTCATGTACTGCCTTCAATGCGGACTTTGACGGTGACCAGATGGCGGTTCACTTACCATTAGGTAATGAAGCTATTTTGGAAGCTCAATTATTGATGTTGGCTTCTCATAATATCCTTAACCCTGCAAATGGTGCTCCTATTACGGTGCCTTCTCAGGATATGGTGTTAGGTCTTTATTATATCACTAAGCCTCGTACAGGTGCAAAAGGAGAAGGTATTATCTTCTATGGAACTGAGGAAGCGGAGATTGCATATAATGAAGGTAAAGTAGCTCTTCATGCAAATATTAAAATTAAAACTAAAGACTTAAATGATAAGAAGGAATTAGTTGATACAATGATTGAAACTACTGTAGGTCGTGTGCTTGTTAACAAGTTTGTGCCTAAAGAAGTTGGATTTATCAATGAGGTTCTTTCTAAAAAGTCTTTACGCGATATCATTGGTAATATTATTAAAGAATGTGGTGTAGCTCGTACTGCTCAATTCTTGGATGATATTAAAGACTTAGGATATAAGATGGCCTTCAAAGGTGGACTTTCGTTTAACTTAGGTGATGTTATTATTCCTGATGAAAAAGAAACTTTAGTTGCTGAAGGTTATGCAGAAGTTGAAGAGATTATGAATAACTATAACATGGGATTCATTACTAACAACGAACGCTATAACCAAATTATTGATACTTGGACGCATGTCAATGCTCGTCTATCAAATATCTTAATGAATCAGTTATCTACCGACAATCAAGGATTTAATGCTGTATACATGATGCTTGATTCTGGTGCCCGTGGTTCTAAAGAGCAGATTCGTCAGCTTTCTGGTATGCGTGGTCTGATGGCAAAACCTCAGAAATCAGGTGCAGAAGGTGGACAAATTATTGAAAATCCTATCCTTTCTAACTTTAAAGAAGGTCTTTCTGTGTTAGAGTACTTTATCTCTACTCACGGTGCTCGTAAAGGTTTGGCGGATACGGCTTTGAAAACTGCAGATGCAGGATATTTGACTCGTCGTTTGGTGGATGTATCTCAAGATGTTATTATCTCTGAAGAAGATTGTGGTACATTAAGAGGTCTTGTTGCAACTGAGTTGAAAAACAACGAAGATGTTGTAGCATCTCTTTATGAAAGAATTCTTGGTCGTGTTTCTGTACATGATGTATTCCATCCACAAACTGGTGACTTAATTGTCTCTTCAGGAGAAGAAATAAAAGAAGACCAAGCAAAAGCAATTCAAAACTCACCTATTGAGCGTGTTGAAATTCGTTCAGTATTAACTTGTGAATCTAAACAAGGAGTTTGTGCTAAATGTTATGGTAGAAACCTTGCTACCGGTAGAATGGTTCAAAAAGGAGAGACTGTTGGTGTTATTGCAGCTCAATCAATTGGTGAGCCGGGAACTCAGTTGACACTTCGTACATTCCATGTCGGTGGGGTTGCTTCGAATGTTGGAGCGCAATCAGGTATTGTTGCAAGATATGATGGTATTATTGATATTGAAGAACTTCGTACAGTTGATGTTGAAGGTGCTTCACATCAAGTAGTTGTAGGTCGTTTAGCTGAAATGAAAATCATCGACCCTCATACACAAATTATCCTTACAACTCAAAACATTCCTTATGGTTCTAAACTATATGTTAAGAATGGTTCTACAGTTGAAAAAGGAACTAAGATTTGTGATTGGGATCCATTTAATGCTGTTATCGTTGCAGAGATGAGTGGTAAGGTTAAGTTTGAAGATGTAATAGAAGGTATTACATTTAAAACAGAATCTGATGAAGCAACAGGTTTACGCGAAAAAGTTATCATCGAAACTAAAGATAAAACTAAGATTCCTTCTGCTCACATTGTAGATAGTAAAGGTAATATCTTAAAATCATACAGTTTGCCAGTAGGAGCTCACTTAGTTCTAGATGAAGGCGATAAGCTAGCTACAGGTGAATTACTTGTTAAGATTCCTCGTGCCGTTGGTAAAGCCGGCGATATCACGGGAGGTCTTCCTCGTGTAACTGAGTTATTTGAGGCTCGTAATCCATCTAACCCTGCTGTTGTTGCTGAGATTGATGGTGAAGTAAGCTTTGGTAAAATTAAGCGTGGTAATCGCGAGGTTGCTGTTACTTCAAAAACTGGTGAAACTAAGAAATACTTAGTGCCATTGTCAAAACAAATTCTTGTTCAAGAGAATGACTATGTGCGTGCTGGTACTCCTCTTTCTGATGGTGCAACAACTCCATCTGATATTCTTGCAATTAAAGGGCCTACTGCAGTTCAAGAATATATTGTAAATGAGGTACAAGATGTATATCGTTTACAAGGGGTGAAAATCAATGATAAACACTTTGAAGTAATTGTTCGCCAAATGATGCGTAAAGTAGAAATACTTGAAGGTGGTGATACAAGATTCCTTGAAAAGCAAATTGTTGACAAACATGAGTTCATGGAAGAAAACGATAGAATCTGGGGCAAAAAAGTTGTTGTTGAAGCCGGTGATTCTCAAGTATTCCATCCAGGTCAGATTGTAACTACTCGTAAGTTGCGTGATGAGAATTCAATGTTGAAGAGAAAAGACTTAAAATTAGTTGAAGTGCGTGATGCAATTCCTGCTACTTCTAGTCAAATTCTTCAAGGTATTACAAGAGCAGCTCTTCAAACTTCAAGCTTTATGTCAGCTGCGTCGTTTCAGGAAACAACAAAAGTGTTGAATGAAGCGGCAATCAATGGTAAAGTTGATAAACTTGAAGGATTGAAAGAAAATGTAATTTGCGGACACTTGATTCCTGCTGGTACAGGTCAAAGAGATTTTGACAAACTTACTGTAGGTTCTCTAGATGAATATGAGAAATTAGTTCAAGCTAGAAAAAGTGTTTTAGATGTTGAGGAAAGTGAAGCTGTAGATGCAGCTGAATAATCTAATAATATTTTAATAAAAAGGTCGAAGAGAAATCTTCGACCTTTTTTTGTGCCGTATAGCAGAAATTATAACTAATTGTTTGGTAGGTGTTAATTGTTAATTTAGTTAAATTGCAATTCATGAATTAATCGTGGAATTAGTTAAAAACAGGAGGTTATATGAAAGTTTATCAATCAAATGAAATTAAAAATATATCACTAATTGGAAGCTCAGGTTCTGGTAAAACTACTTTGTTAGAAGCAATGGCATATGAGGCAGGTTTAATTAAGCGTAGAGGTAGCGTTGATTCTAAAAATACTGTGTCAGATTTCTTTCAAGTAGAGCAAGAGTATGGTTACTCGGTATTTCCTAGTGTAATTCAAGCTGAATGGCTGAATAAGAAATTGAATATTATTGATTGTCCCGGAGCAGAAGATTTTATTGGTGGAGTGATTTCATCCATGCAAGTTACTGATACGGTTTTAATGCTAATTAATGCTCAATACGGTGTTGAAGCAGGTACGCAAAATCATTTTCGTTTTACTGAGAAGATGCAAAAACCGGTCATCTTTTTGATGAATAAGCTTGATGTGGAAAAAGCAAATTATGATGCTTCGCTTGAAAGTCTGCGTGATTTTTTTGGAAATAAAGTTGTACAAGTCCAATATCCATTAAATGTTGGAGATTCTTTTGATGCAGTTATTGATGTACTGTTGATGAAAATGTATAAATGGAAATCTGAAGGAGGAGTTCCTGAAGTATTAGATATTCCTGAAAGTGAACTAGAAAAAGCTAACGATTTACATAATAAGCTTGTCGAAGCTGCAGCAGAGCATGATGAAGGTTTGATGGACAAGTATTTTTCTGAAGGAAATCTGTCTGAAGATGATATGCGTTTTGGTATTCGAAAAGGCTTAATTCATAGAGATATTTTCCCCGTTTTCTGCGTGTGTGCAGGAAGAGATATGGGGACTCGCCGATTAATGGAGTTTTTGGGGAATGTAGTTCCTTTTGTATCAGATATGCCAAAAGCAGTAACTGTAGATGAGAGAGAGGTCGCACCAGATAGTAATGAAGCATCAAGCATATTTGTGTTTAAGACTAATGTAGAGCCACATATTGGTGATGTAAACTATTTTAAAGTAATGTCAGGTAAGATTCATGAAGGAGATGATGTGATTAACGCTAATCGTGGATCAAAAGAACGGATTGCTCAACTCTTTGTTGTTGCTGGGCAAACAAAGACGAAGGTTGATGAGTTGGTTGCCGGTGATATAGGTGTGACTGTAAAATTAAAAGATGTCCATACCGGAAATACATTAAATGGAAAGGGAGCTGAGTTTCAATTTAAAGAAGTAGCATATCCTGATTACAAATTCCGTCGTGGGGTGAGAGCTGAGAAAGAGTCCGACGAAGAAAAACTGGCTGTGGCTCTATCTCGTATGCATGAGGAAGATCCAACTTGGATTGTGGAGTATTCAAAAGAGCTGAAACAAACCATTGTTTATGGACAAGGAGAATTTCACTTGCGTACTTTGAAATGGCGTATAGAACATATTGATAAAGTTAATATCGTATTTGATGAGCCGAAAATTCCATACAGAGAGACAATTACTAAAGCATCTCGTGCTGATTATAGACATAAAAAACAATCTGGTGGAGCAGGTCAATTTGGTGAGGTGCACATGATTATTGAGCCTTATGTAGAAGGTGTGCCTGTACAGTCTTCATATAAGTTTGACGGACAGGAATTTAAAGTGAATGTGCGTGATAAGCAGACTGTCGACCTTAGTTGGGGTGGAAAGCTGGAGTTTATCAGTAGTATAGTTGGAGGGGCAATTGATGCGCGTTTTCTACCAGCCATATTAAAAGGTGTTATTGAAAAAATGGAAGAAGGCCCTCTAACCGGTTCATACGCTCGTGATGTTCGTGTGATTGTGTATGATGGTAAAATGCATACTGTAGATAGTAATGAAATTTCCTTTAAGTTAGCTGGGCGAAATGCTTTCAGTGAAGCCTTTAAGAATGCAGCTCCAAAAATCCTTGAACCTATATATGATTTAGAAGTTCAGGTGCCAACAGATTGTCTAGGTGACACCATGAGTGAGATTCAAAACCGAAGAGGTTTAATTATGGGAATGCATAGTGATAAAGGGAATGAACTAATTACAGCAAAAGTACCTTTGAAAGAGTTGTATAATTTCGCAACATCTTTAAGTTCAATTACCGGAGGTCGTTCGTATTTTAAAATGAATTTTGCTAATTATGAACTTGTTCCAGCTGATGTTCAAGATAAATTGCTGAAAGAGTATGCGTCAAAGAATGTTGATAAAGACTGATGCTTAAATATTAATATCTTATCTATAATGGCGAGCTAACATTAGTTCGCCATTTTCTTGTGTAAAAAATCTTAATTATAAGTGAAAAAATAATCAAGTATCGTAGTTCCTATTTCAAAAAACTTATCTTTGTCATACTTTTTTAATAGAAAAGGGGTGCCATTCGGCTGAGATTATACCCTATGAACCTGAGCAGGTAATGCTGCTAAGGGATTTCATACAGGATTCGTCCTACCCGCAATCTCCCCTTCTCGTAAATTTTAGTTTATGCAAATAATTTTAAATGAGAGCGGGGTAGAAGTTTCTCCTCAATCATCGTTGCAATCAGTGTTAGAAAAAACAGATCACGCAAGCCAGAAAGGTATTGCTGTTGCTGTCAATAATAAAGTTGTGCCTCGTGCGCAATGGGAAAGCTGTGTGCTTCAAGAAAATGATAAGGTGTTAGTAATTACAGCTACCAAAGGAGGGTGAAAGCCCCCTAATCCCCGAAGGGGGACTTTGTGGGGAGCTTATACAAAATGATAAATAAATAATAAACTTAATGACTTTAAAGCCCCTCCTTTGGAGGGGTTGGGGAGGCTGATAATGAAGAAAAATATAACAACCGGGAGTTTCCCGAATTCGAAAAAGATTTTTGTAAAAGGTAAAATGCATAATATTTCTGTGGCTATGCGTGAAGTGACATTGTCAGACACGCTTGACAAAGATGGAAATGTATTTAAAAACGAACCTGTAACTGTTTATGATACATCCGGTCCTTATACAGATGAGAATCATACAATTGACCTAGAGAAAGGTCTTCCAAAATTGCGTGCGCAATGGATTTTAGATCGTGAAGATGTTGAGCAATTAGAAGGTTTGTCTTCTGAATATGGTCGTATGCGTCATGCGGATGCGTCGCTTGACCACTTGCGTTTTGAGCATGTAAGCACAAAACCGCTTCGTGCAAAAGAAGGTAAATGTATTACGCAATACTACTATGCAAAACAAGGAATTATCACTCCGGAAATGGAATATGTGGCAATTCGCGAGAATCAACGCATTGACGAGATTAAAGAAAAATACAAGCAGCATCCTGGTTGTCCGCTTGGGGCAAATATTCCTGAAACGCATGTAACGCCAGAGTTTGTGCGTGATGAGATAGCAAAAGGTCGTGCTGTGATTGCTGCTAATGTGAATCACCCTGAATCAGAACCAATGATTATTGGTCGTAATTTCTTGGTGAAAATCAATGCCAATATTGGTAACTCACCAACAACTTCAAGTATTGAAGAAGAAGTGGAAAAAGCAGTTTGGGCATTCCGTTGGGGAGCTGATACAATCATGGATTTATCTACGGGTAAAAATATCCACGAAACGCGCGAATGGATTATCCGTAACAGTCCGGTTCCGGTAGGTACGGTGCCTTTGTATCAAGCATTAGAGAAAATCAATGGTGATGTAACTAAGCTGACTTGGGAAATTTATAAAGACACGCTTATTGAGCAATGCGAGCAAGGGGTGGATTATTTCACTATCCATGCCGGATTACTGTGGAAACACATTCCTCATACGATTCATCGTGTAACAGGTATCGTTTCGCGTGGTGGAGCTATCCTTGCAAAATGGATTTTGACTCATAAAAAAGAAAACTTCCTATATACTCACTTTGAGGAAATCTGTGATATCCTAGCTTCTTATGATGTGGCAGTTTCTTTAGGAGATGGCTTGCGTCCGGGTTCTATTGCTGATGCAAATGACCGCGCTCAATTTGGCGAGTTGGAAGTGTTAGGAGAATTGACAAAGATTGCGCGTAAGAAAAATGTGCAAGTATTTATCGAGGGTCCCGGACATGTGCCAATGCACAAAATCCAAGAGAATATGGAGAAACAACTAGAGGTTTGTGATGAAGCTCCATTCTACACACTAGGGCCTTTGGTGACTGATATTGCAGCCGGATATGACCATATTACTTCTGCGATTGGTGCAGCTATGATTGGTTGGATGGGAACTGCGATGCTTTGTTATGTTACACAGAAAGAGCATTTAGGTTTACCTGAAAAACAAGATGTAAAAGAAGGGGTAATTACTTTCAAATTGGCAGCGCATGCAGCTGACTTGGCTAAAGGATTCCCTGGAGCACAATATCGCGACAATGCCATGAGTAAAGCGCGTTTTGAATTCCGCTGGAAAGATCAATTCGCTTTATGTTTAGATAGTGAAAAAGCAATGGAATTCCACGATGAAACATTGCCGGATGAAGGATATAAATCAACTCACTACTGTTCAATGTGTGGGGAGCATTTCTGTTCAATGAAAGCATCGATGGAGGTTCGCGATTTAGCAGCAAAGGCTGATAAAGATGGCGAAGTAAAAGAGGTGGAGATTTATTCGTAATAAATTAGGTATGCAAAGACGCTATGACGCAAAGATTAAATCAACTTGGCGTCTTTGAGTCTTAGTGTACAATCTTATATGCAAAAAATAATCATTACATATCCAACTGCTTTTCCCTCAGAATTAGAACAAACTGTTCAAGTTCTAGAAAAGGAAGATTGTCGCTTGCATTTGCGTAAGCCCGAATATTCTGAAATGGAATATGAAGCCTTGCTGCAATCTATTCCGGCAAAGTATCACAGTCGGATTGTGTTGCATGATTATTTTCATTTGGCAGAAAAATATACCGTTGGAGGACTGCATTTCTCAACCCAAAAGCGAAGTCAAATTAGCAAATTAGCAGATTTGAGAATTAGCAAATTAAGTTTGAGCACTTCCACTCACTCAATTGAAGAATTGATTAATTTGAATAATGAGTTTGATTATGCATTTTTGAGTCCGATTTTTCCGAGTATTTCAAAACAAGGATATGAAGGAAACCTAGATATGACAGCTGTTCAAACATATTTGCTGAAGTCACATAAAACGAAAGTAATTGCTTTGGGTGGAATTGATGATTCAAAAATTGCACAATTACAACAATGGGGATTTGATGGATATGCAATGCTTGGGAATATTTGGGTTGTTTAATCTAACCCATCCCCCTTCGGGTACTTCCCTTTACAAAAGGGAAGATTGCATGCACAATCATTGAGTTAATTTATTTATGGTTGTTTTATTCAATCTTTTGGAATTAAAGATAAGCTTGTGCAAGAAATGTCCCCTTATTTTAAGGGGATGAGCCAAAGGCGGAGGGGTTAAATTAATGAAAATCAAACAATGAATCGACCATTTGTATTATCAATAGCAGGTCATGACCCATGTGGAGGTGCTGGAGTGTTGGCAGATGTCAAGGTGTATGAGCATCTGGAGCTGTCAGGTTTAGCTGTAGTTTCTGCATTGACCTTTCAGAATGATAGCGAATTTGAAGGAGTTAAATGGTGTAGCTTAGAAGAAATTGATAATCAGTTAAAACCATTGCGTAAATATGCAGTGAAGGCTGTTAAAATTGGATTGATTGAAAGCTTTGAAATTTTAGCAAAAGTTGTGGACTTAGTTCGACTTTATTTTCCTGATGCCTATCTGGTTTGGGATCCAATTCTAAAAGCTAGTGCCGGATTTGAATTTCATAACGAAACATCTTTTGCCGAAGGCTTAAGTAGAAAGATAGATTTGATAACGCCCAATTTTGAGGAATATCAGCAATTGCATTTGGATGAACAACGACCGGCTTGTGCTGTACTTTTGAAAGGTGGACACCGAGAAGATAAAAAAGGAATTGATGTGTTGATTGCCAATGGTACAGAAACGGAAATTCTTGGTGCTGAGTTTAAAGTGAAGCATGATAAACACGGAACCGGTTGTGTGCTTTCGGCTGCTATTGTTGGATATAAAGCTTTAGGTTTATCTGAACTAGAGGCTTGTAATGAAGGGAAGGCCATCGTTGAGAAACTGATTCTTTCTAACGAAACAAGATTAGGGAATTTATAATGAAACAAATATCAAACATACAATATATTACGCAAGACCATCCGCAAGTTTCGCATGCAGAGCAAGCCAAGTTGATGTATGAAAACGGAATCAACTGGGTGCAAATTCGCATGAAGAATGCATCGAAAGAAGAGTTTATAGCTGAAGCAGAAAAGGCGATGGCGTTTGCTCGTGAGTTTGATGGGATTTTGTTAATCAATGACCATGTTGATATCTGCAAGCAAGTAGGAGCACATGGCGTTCATGTTGGTTTGTCGGATATGGCAATTGCAGAAGCTCGCAGTGTACTTGGCGAAGATGCTATTATTGGAGGAACTGCTAATACGATTGAAGATATTGAATGGCATTTGAAAAATGGTGCTGACTATGTAGGTCTAGGGCCATTTCGTTTTACCTCTACCAAGAAAAACCTAAGCCCAATTATTGGTCTTGATGGATATAAAAAGTTAGTGGAGGAAATGAAAGACCGTAATATCAATATTCCTGTTGTAGCTGTTGGTGGAATTACGATGGATGATATTGCCGACATTCAAGCAACTGGTTTATATGGGGTAGCGATTTCAAGTGCATTACTAAATAAATTTATTTCAAATTAATAATTTCAAATTTCAAATTTTGGAGTGAATCTGAAAATTTGAAACTTGGAATCTGAAATTATATATTATCATGGAAAAATTAATAATAGGAGGTAAAACCTTTAATTCTCGTTTGTTTACGGGTACAGGAAAATTTTGTTCCAATGCGCTAATGCAAGAAGCTATTGCAGCTTCGGGTTCAGAATTAGTAACTGTGGCATTAAAGCGTGTAGATGTGGAAGACAAGAATGATCAGATGTTGAATCATATTGCTTTGCCACATGTAAACTTATTGCCAAATACTTCGGGTGTGCGTAATGCAAAAGAAGCTGTGTTTGCAGCTCAATTAGCTCGTGAGGCCTTGGAGACAAACTTATTGAAACTGGAAATTCATCCAGATCCGCGTTATCTTTTACCTGATGGGGAAGAGACATTGAAAGCGGCTGAGGAATTGGTGAAACTAGGATTTGAAGTGTATCCTTATGTACAAGCTGACCCTGTGCTTTGTAAAAAGTTGGAAGAAGTTGGTAGTGTTGCTGTAATGCCTTTAGGTTCTCCTATTGGCTCAAATAATGGTTTGCGTACAAAAGATTTCTTACGCATTATCATCGAGCAAAGTAATGTGCCTGTAGTTGTAGATGCAGGAATTGGAGCTCCATCACATGCTGCTGAAGCTATGGAGATGGGAGCTGCTGCGGTGTTAGTAAATACTGCAATTGCTATTTCTCCAAATCCGGTGCAAATGGCTGAAGCTTTTAAATTAGCTGTTCAGGCTGGTCGTATGGCTTATGAAGCAAAACTTGCTGAAAAGTCAATGGGCGCACATGCCAGCAGCCCACTTACATCGTTTTTGATGTAAAATGACCCCCAACCCCCTAAAGGGGGCTTTGGAATAACAGAGACTTTTTGGATTCTCTCAAGTCCCCTTTAGGGGATTTAGGGGTAATATTTATAATTATGTTTTCAGAAGAATTAGAAAAAATATCTTGGGTTCAAACCACCCAAACTATCATGGCTAAAACAGCTGTTGATGTTGAGCGTGCTTTAGCAAGAACGCAAGAAGAATTGACAGTAGATGATTTTATGGCTTTGATTTCGCCGGCTGCCGAACCATATTTGGAGCAAATGGCGCAAAAAAGCCGTGCATATACCCAAATGCGTTTTGGGAAAACTATCTCTATGTATGTGCCGCTTTATTTGACCAACTCATGTCAAAACTCATGCGTGTATTGTGGTTTTCAAAGCAAAAACAAAATCAAACGCATTATCCTAAATGATGAAGAAATCATGCAGGAGTTGAAGGCAATTAAGGAAATTGGACCATTTCAGAACTTGTTATTAGTGACAGGCGAAAATCCGAAAGCAGCCGGAGTTGATTATATTGCTAATGCTCTGAAAATGGCACAGCCAATGTTCAATAACTTATCAGTTGAGGTGATGCCTTTGGATACAGATGGTTATCGTCAATTGACTGAGGCTGGATTGTATGGCGTTGTCTGTTTTCAAGAAACTTATAACAGAGCCAACTATAAGACTTATCACCCGGTTGGGATGAAGTCGAATTTTGAATGGCGTGTAAATGGCTTTGACCGCATGGGACAAGCCGGTGTACACAAAATTGGTATGGGTGTGTTAATAGGCTTGGAAGATTGGCGTACGGATGTTACGATGATGGCACATCATTTACGCTACCTTCAACGCAATTATTGGAAAACGCGTTTTAGCGTGAATTTCCCTCGTATGCGCCCTTCTGAAAATGATCACTTCCAACCGAATGTAATTATGAACGATAAGGAATATGTGCAGTTGATGTTAGCCTTTCGTTTGTTTGATCATGATGTGGATATTTCAGTATCTACACGCGAGGAGCCTGAATTTAGAAAAAATATTCTGCAATTAGGTGTAACCTCAATGAGTGCAGGTTCTAGAACTGATCCGGGAGGCTATGCTGTGTACAAACAAGAATTGGAACAATTTGTAGTAAGTGATCCCCGAAATCCAAGAGATGTAGAAGCTGAAATCCATGAAAACGGCTACGAAGTTGTTTGGAAAGATTGGGATGTAGTATTGCAGTAGATATTTATTGATATTTGCTACGCGATATTTACTCACTTCGTTCGTGATATTAAAGAAAATCTCGTGAGCTTGTCGAACCAATATCAATAAATATCGCCGAAGGCAAATATCGAAAACCAAGAATCAAATGAATAAACAACAATTAGATAGGTATGCCCGCCATATTATCCTTCCTGAAATAGGTGAAGCAGGTCAGGAGGAGTTAGCATCCGCAAAAGTGCTAGTTGTAGGAGCCGGTGGTTTAGGTGCGCCAATCTTGCAATATTTGGTAGCAGCAGGTATTGGTGCTATCGGC
The DNA here is from genome assembly GCA_963662245.2 of Paludibacteraceae bacterium. Classification (GTDB taxonomy): domain Bacteria; phylum Bacteroidota; class Bacteroidia; order Bacteroidales; family Paludibacteraceae; genus JAFGVL01. Next base: position 639,775 of record CAXXVQ010000009.1, read on the forward strand.
ATTATGGATGCGGATGTGGTTAGCCTGTCTAACTTGCAACGCCAAATCCTGTATCGTGAAGACCAAATTGGAATGCCAAAGGTTGACAAGGCAAAACTGATGTTAAGCCAATTGAATAGCGAATGTCAATTGGATACATACCCATACCACCTAACAGAAGAGAATGCCGAACAGATTATCAGCAAATATGATATTGTGGTTGGAGCTACGGATAATTTCGCTTCTCGTTTACTAATTGATAAATACAGCAAGCAAATGAGTAAACCTTTTGTTCATGGTTCCATTTGTGAATTTAGCGGACAGGTTTCAGTGTTTAATTACAAAGGCGGTTATTCATATACTGACCTTTTCCCAGACCAACCGAATGAAAACTTATTACCTCTTGGAGTAATGGGAGTTTTACCTGGAATCATTGGAAGCATGCAAGCTGCAGAGGTAATTAAGATTGTACTTGGAATAGGAGAGGTGCTTTCTGGTAAATTACTGATGTACGATGTACTGAAAGCGAGCTGTGATGTTGTAGAGTTTTTAAAGAAATAAATAATCCGATGACCATATAATCATCGGATTTGTTTTTAGTCTTTGGGAAATTTTTATTTAGCCTTTTTGTCTGGTTTTGGCATTTTAGGACCAAGACCTTCATTCAAAACTTGTTGTGTACCTGGCATTTTGGGGCCAAGCCCTTTTTCTTCTGTTGTTACAACAGGTTTAGAGTCAGATTCCATTTTAATTTGATTTGCACTCATGTTTGAATTATTATAAAGATTAATACTTGAAAAAATTACAATAGAAAAAACGCCCAGAATTAACAATCCAATATTTAAATAGTTTATGGTATCCATTATACATCTTTTCTTTAAATAGCTTAGCATTTGCTTTTTATATCCATATTTCAGATGAATATTCTCATATTGTGTTTTTCTGGCTTGGTAAATTGCTATTTGATGAGAAATTAGATTTAGCAATAAAGAGAGTCCTAATAATGACCAACCAAGTATTAATATCCAAATATAAATTGCTTTTCAATTTTTACTATCTTCTCAATAAAAATCATTGATATAGATAATGCTCCAGCACTTAAATAAACAATGTTCTTTTCAAACAAAGATTCACTTTTATCAATGATGTCATTATTGTTGTCTTTATCACTCATTGTTTCTATTTAGATTTATCTTTTTTCTAATATCGCCACCCCAATCCTCTCGATATGTTCCACCAAAGCCGGTTCAGTAATGCGGTCAAAAATCACTAAATCAAATTTGTAGATAAGAGGGAGTTCGTCAAGAGCAGCGTAAAGAGTGTTTAACTCGGATAAGCCAAGGTTTTCGCCTTTTAAGGCAATGTCAATGTCTGAGCCCGGACGAAAATTGCTTTTAGCACGAGAACCAAAAAGAATGGCTTGCGAGATTTTTTTCTCACTAGCAATTACTTTTTTGATGCTTTCCAATTCTTCTTGGCTAAGTCCGTAGGGCATATTAGTTAAATAACGAGGAGTTATTATTTATTTCTTGTTGCAGACGAGTGTGTAACTCATTCAGAAGTGTGTGATATTCATTAATGATTGCCACAATGATTTCTTCAGCAGTTTCTTCGTTATAGGTATGGCTGGCTAGATTACGGCTTATATGCATATTAACCCAACCTTTTCCGTTAGAGATATAACCATCCTGAAATGCTTGTTCAATTACAGGTTTTGGTCCGGCAATGCCCTCATATCCTTTTTCGCGCAACAAATCTTGTAAGGTTTTCCACGCAAGCTCGTAAGTATACTCAAAAGCCTTAATCAAACCTTGTTCTTCCATCTCATTTAAGTCTTCTTTTTGAACGAACTTACTTAGTTGAGATAGTGCTTTAGTGAAGTTATTAAATCGTTGTTGCCAACGAATGTCTTGTTGAGCCATATTATTTGTTTTTTACAAAGATAATTTTTTTAGAATAATTGCTACTTAAGCTATGCTATCTCATTATCACAAGCTTTTCCGTTTTCAATATCGCTAATGTTTTGTAAAGTAATGCTAGCGATTTGCTGTAGTGCTTCTTTGGTGAAAAATCCTTGATGTGAGGTAATCAGTACATTAGGGAATGACATCAAGCGAGCAATTAAGTCGTCTTCAATAATAACTTCAGAAAGGTCATTGAAGAAAAGCTTTTCTTCTTGTTCGTACACATCAATACCAAGGTAACCCAGTTTTTTAGATTTTAAAGCTGCGATGGCATCTTTGGTATTTATCAAACCTCCACGACTGGTATTAATCAGCATTACGCCATTTTTCATCTTATCAAAGTTGGATTTATTGATGATGTATTTTGTTTCAGGCATTAGCGGGCAATGAAGCGAGATGATATTTGAGCTACTTAATAATGAGTCTAACTCGGTGTAAATTACGCCTGCTTTCGCCAATTCTGCATTAGGAAACAAATCATGAGCTATTACCTTACATCCAAAGCCAAGCATAATTTTGCAGAAGATGCTTCCTATTAAACCTGTGCCAATAACTCCAACTGTTTTTTCATAAAGGTCAAATCCGGTTAAGCGTTCCAATGAGAAATTGTTTTCACGGATGCGGTTATAAGCCTTGTGTGTTTTGCGGTTTAGAGTTAGCAACATCGAAACTGCATGTTCCGCTACTGCATGTGGAGAATATGCCGGTACACGCACTACTTTGATATTTGCTTCTTTAGCTGCTTGCAAATCTACATTGTTGAATCCGGCACAGCGTAGTGCAATTAATTTTACTCCGTTTTCTTTGAGTTCTTTAATAACTTCTTTGTTTATCTTGTCGTTGACAAAAGCACACACGCAATCAAAATCCTTGGTTAGGTTTGCGGTGTCTTTGTTAAGTGCTGTTTCGTAGAAAACAATTTTGTGTGAACTATCTGTTTTCTTAAAAAACTCTTTATCGTATGATTTAGTGCTAAAGAAAGCGATTCTCATGGCAGTCTAGATTGAATGTTTATTAGGTGAAATTAATAAAAAAAGCCGAAATGAATTCGGCTTTTAATTTTATAGAATATGGTTTTACCACTTAAGTTTCATTGTGACTTTTGTTCCAGATTCTTCTGTCCATTTTGGAGAGCTAAGTATGACTCTTAGAGCCTCTGCTTTAGCTGCATCAGAACTTGTTTTTTTGAACTTGATGTCATATGGTCGTTTGCCTTTACCAATAGTGAATTCAACTTTAACAGAGTTCTCTTCCGGAGTTTTATTCGCCTTTTTCTTAAAGAATTGTTTAAACTCTTTTTCTTTAAATGGTGCTGATTCTTTTACTGAATCTTTTTTTGCAGTCTTTGTTTTTATAATAACCACTCCATTTGCACCATCCGCTCCATATATTACCTCAGCTGAAGCATCTTTAATCACTTGCTTCGACTCAATTTGATCTTGGGGAATGCTGGAAATATCCTTTACCGGAGATCCATTGACAATGTATAATGGTTTTTTCTCCTTTGTTGGAGCTGCTGCCATAGCTTTTGCTTTTGCTTCTTTTGGTGCCGGAGCTTCTTCAGCTTGAGCGAGCATAAGCTTATCGTCTTTTTTAAGTTTTTTTGTACTGTCTTTTTCCTCTTTTAGTTTTTTAGTCTCTTCTTGTTTTTGAATCTTTTCCTTTTCCGCTTTTTCTTGTTCCAGACGCTTTTTCTTTGCTTCCTCTTTTTTAGCTTGTTCGTCTTCGCTTTCTTTTGTAGTAATATCTTCAGATAAAATTTCTTCTACTTCAGCAACAGGAGTGACTTCTTCTGGGATGATTTCGTCTTCAATAATTTCGTTTTTAGCCATCTCCGGCATTTGTTGGTCTGAATTATTGAAGAATACTACTGAACCAACTGTTATAAGTACAATAAATGAGGCTGCAACAGAATAGTACACCATCATTTTACGATGATTTTTTCTTGATGATTGTTCCTCAATTTGATTGTTTATACGGTCAATTGAATCCAAGTGATTGCTAAACACTGAATCATACCCATCTAAGGCTTCTTGCAAAAAAGCATCCTCCATGGCTTGACGCTCTAATTCATTCGCGTCTGCTCCATAGCGTTTCCCTTTTATGTATTCCGTTAGTTTCATATTATATTTTCAGTGTTTTTACGATACAAGATTTTAAATTTCGTTTCCCGTTTTGAATATGGCTTTTTACCTTTTTAAGGTTATAGCCTGTAAGGAGTACTATATCAGCATAAGAGCATTTGTCAAAGAAGAAACTCTTGATGCACCTATGTTGTTCTTTAGGTAGCGTTTCTAGGCAAATGTTTAGTGCATGATTTTTCTCATGGTCATTTGCCTCCTCATCTATTAGATACAAAAAAGGTTCAGATTCCACATCCTGAGTGCAAATTTCTTGGAAAAATTTCGGTTTAGTACTTCGGATAATTTGTAGGCAGTGATTTTTGGAAACGCTATATAGCCAGCTTTTAAAGTTGGTGATTTCATGATGTAGACATTTTTCAATTAATTCTACATAAATGTGCATCACAGCATCTTCAGCATCTTGTTGGTGCTGTAGGTATTTTAGGCATAAGCCGTATACCAGCGGAGTATATCGAGAGAATAATTTGCCTAATGCCTCTTGATTAGAAGATATGACATATAAACTCAATAATTCCTCATCCGATTTTCTTACATCTTTCTTAAAACTATAGCCCATTTGTTTTATCGATAGTAGGTGGTATATTATTACAAAGAAAACATTTTCCCCTAAGAAACAAAAAACTCGAAAAAAAAGAAAATATATTTATGGAATATCTGTTCTATTTGCATCAATAACATAAAAAACAGAGTTTTCTGTGAAAATGTTAAACAAAAAAAACTAGAAATTATGAAAGCGCAAAGAAATCAAATTCTTACAGTCCTGCTTGCTATTTTATTAGCAGCACCGGTATTTGCAAAGCAAGAAATGTTACATGTTTTGGGAACAGTAACTGATATGCAGAATGCTCCAATTGTTGGAGCTAAAGTTAGGGTAAAAGATGCTAATCAAAGTGCAATTACGGATATTAAAGGTCAGTTTAAATTGCAGGTAAAAAAGGGAGTTGTTTTGAAAGTTTCTGCCGTTGGTTATGAAACAAAAGAAGTGAAAGCAGATAAGCCAAAACTTAATATTGTTTTAAAAGCCCAATCAGTAAAGGTTGAAAAAGAGATTGTTGTAGCTGATGTTGCAATGTATATACCTAATGTTCCTCAAATGTATAAAGCTGAAAAAAGGATGGCAATGGGGGCAGTGCAAAGTCAGAATGCGTATTTTGCTCCAAGCCCTTTCCCTGTAGAACAAAATACAGAAGAATATAGCAAACATGCTGAAAATAGATTTTTGGATGCAAAGTCTGATCCGCTTTCTACCTTTTCACTTGATGTAGATGCAGCATCGTATAGCAATGTGCGACGCAAAATCAATAATGGACAAATGCCGGAAAAAGATGCCGTGCGTGTGGAGGAATTCGTGAATTATTTTTCGTATGATTATCCTCAACCAACAGATAAGCATCCTGTAAAAATTAATACAGAAATGCATGAGTGTCCTTGGGCAAAAGATCATAAACTAGTGCGCATTGGCGTGAAGGCAAAAGAAATCCCAACCGATAATCTGCCTGCTTCTAATTTTGTGTTCCTGCTAGATGTGTCGGGGTCAATGAGTTTGCCAAATAAATTGCCATTGGTAAAGTCATCTTTGAAATTGTTGACCAATAATTTGCGCGAAAAAGACCGTGTGGCAATAGTTGTATATGCAGGAGCTGCCGGTGAAGTGCTGCCATCTACAAGTGGAGCTGATAAACAAAAAATCTTTGAAGCCTTGGGGAACTTAAAAGCAGGTGGCTCGACAGCTGGTGGAGCAGGAATAGAATTAGCATATAACATAGCACAAAAGAATTTTATTAAAGGCGGCAATAACCGTATAATCCTTTGTACTGATGGTGATTTCAATGTAGGTGTTTCATCCGAACAAGGTTTGGAAGAGCTTGTGGAAGAGAAACGCAAAACGGGTGTGTATTTAACTGTGCTTGGTTTTGGTATGGGGAATTACAAGGATAATAAAATGCAGGTTTTGAGTGAAAAAGGAAACGGAAACCATGCTTATATTGATAACTTGCAAGAAGCGAATAAGGTGCTTGTAAATGAGTTTGGGTCAACCATGTATGCTGTTGCTAAGGATGTGAAAATTCAAGTGGAATTTAATCCGGCACAAGTGAGTGCTTATCGCTTAGTGGGGTATGAAAGCCGCTTGCTAAACAAGGAAGACTTTAATGATGATACCAAAGATGCCGGAGAGCTTGGAGCCGGGCATACTGTAACGGCATTTTATGAAATCATTCCTGTAGGAGTTGAGAATCGTTACGGAGGTGTAGATGCTTTGAAATATCAAAAAACGGAAGCTCCAAAAACGGCTAATGCTTCATCAGAACTAATGACTGTGAAACTTCGCTATAAACCGATAGATAGTGACCGAAGCCTGAAACTGGAAGTGCCTGTTGAGGCTGATGAAATGCCAAAAGCTAGTACAGACTTTAACTTTGCGGCATCAGTAGCCATGTTTGGGCAATTGCTAAAAGATTCTGACTTTAAAGGAGATGCTTCGTATAAAAAAGTTGTGAGCTTAGCCGAACAAGGTTTAGGAAAGGATAAACAAGGTTATCGCCGTGAGTTTGTTCGCTTGGTTGAGGCTGTAGAGCAAATGGAGAAATAAGTAAGAATGTGTCTATGTTTGGGGCGGATTTGGTAATCCGCCCTTTTTTATTGTCACCGACAACCCTGATAGCTATAGGTTTGGCGAAGCGTCTCGCTTCGTCATAGTTAAAACAAAAGCTCCTGCTTTTGGCAAGTTAGAAACTTGCTTTTAGCTTGAACGCAGGCGGAGCCTACGCTCAACGGGGGTCTCCTATTCACCAAGATATTCAATTGTACTTTTTAGGCTTAGCCATTTAATAATGATATGTTGCTCCATTTGGCTGTGAGCAATGTCGGTTAGGGAAATCTAATCTTCTAGACCATTTGAAATAAGTGTAATGTTTGAATTGTCTATTTGAATTGATTGTTTCTTCACATGTATCTTATAAATCTAACTCAAAAGTAATAATATATCTCTAGGTACAAAAATAGAAAAAGGGGCTGTCCAAAAAGTATCGGATAGTCCCTTTTTTACTGTTTTTATTCGAGGTCAATCAAAGAAAAATTTCAAATATTCAATTCTCATTGAGGAATTGCCACCTTTTTGGACAGCCTCTTTTTCTATCTTGTTTTTAATAATCACATTATTTATACTTTATTCCTTTCGAGCAAAGGATTATTGATTAATAATGAATCCTGGAAGTTCGTATTTTTGTTCTAATATTTCTTGTGATGGACCATACATTCTTAAAATCACATAAAAAGGTTCTTTCGGAGCCGGTAACCAGTTAGCAGCTTTGTCGCCTTCTGGTTTTTCAGCTTGTACATATATATCTAGCGAGCCATCTTCATTATATTTTAAGCCTTCGGTTCTGTCGCCAATAGCATAGCGGTTAATTTTATTTTCAACCAGTAATTTGTTTTTGCTATCATATAGTGTAGTAGACCAAAAGAATTTCACATCAGGTGTTTGATCTTTGGCGAAATGTAATATATAGTTATTTTCTCCTGTAAGAGGTTTTTTCTGTGCATCAACAGCAGCATAGTAATATACTGCTTCTTCAGGAGAGTTTGCCATATAGCCTTGAATAGTAACAGCTGCTCGACCTAAATATTGTCTTCCAAAATTTCCGACATACTCATTAGGTAGAAGCCATCCATTCTTTATTGTAATGCCTTCAGCACCAGGTGAAAGATGTTTTTCTAGGCGAGCTTTAGCAATTTTAAGGCCTTCAACTAAAGCTGTCTTTTGTTCTTCTGAGATCTTTGCTAGATCGAAATCTTCTCCAAATCCTAAAGCTTCAAATGCTTTTACATCAGCAATTTCTTCTTCAACCGGGGGATTTTTTTGTGTCATTTCGTTGATGATAGAGAACATAGCCAGTGGATTTTTTTTAATGTCAACAGGTTTTAACCAATCAGTGTTGGTTGGAATAGCCTTTTCTCCATTATATTCGCTTAGGGTCATCATTTTAAAATTGTCTTGAATTTTGTTTAAGGTTGGGATGTCATCTTCACCTTTTACATAGATTCTCCCTAAAACAGCACATAAATCAGTAGTACTTTTAACTTGTTCAAATCCGTCAGGAATTTTGCCTTCCCAGTTTGGCCCAGTCAGTAAATATTTTCCTCCACCCCATCCGGTAGTTCTTGATCCTAGGTAGGCAAAATTATTTGAGTAAACATCCATTAATTGAAATACCCAATAGCGTTTGTCTTCAATTGGGGGAACAATAATAACTACAGCATCTTTTGATAAATCCATCCATGCTCGCATATATGGAGTGTCGACATTGGGAGTAACCACCCAAGTGTCTTTTGGTGTTGATGGCTTGCGGATGATATATAATTTGTTAAGTGGTGCGTATTGAGCATTTGTACTGTCAATAGCGAAGCGATAAATATTATCATAGCTTTCTAATAGAGGTCTTCCGTATACAAATGCATCGGCTGCAATCTCGCTTAGAGTCTTTGTTTTATTATTACTCTCTTGTTTTTTGTTCGAGCATGATGTTGTTAGCAAAATTACAATTAGAGTAAACGAAATTTGGATTACTTTTTTCATTTTTTCTTAATTATTATGTTTATAATAAGGATTTTCAAAGGTACTTATTTTTTTGAAATAGTAGAGATTTTTTTAAATTTAAAAATTTGTTTAATTGTTTTGTATTTTTCTCAATGTTTCTGCAATTGCTTTACTTGGGCTATTGTTATTAGTGAAATCTTTGTCAAACAAATTTGTGACGAATGCATTTGAATGTTTGCGGAAAATCATATCATGACGAACACATAAGCCCTGATCCCCATAGGTTTGGCGAAGCGTCTCGCTTCGTCATTGTTAAAACAAAAGCTCCTGCTTTTGGCAAGTTAGAAACTAGGTTTCAGCTTGAACGCAGGCGGAGCCTCAATGTCATTAAGTTAAGGGTATTTTAGCCTGAAAGGCTAATTTATCTAGCCCAAGGCAACGCCTTGGGTTGATGAATGAATTGATATTTGCGTCCTGTAAGGACAGGTTAAATATATTAAATTGCCCTTTAGCTAACGCTGATTTTCAATTCAGGGCGTAAAATACAAAAAAACATAACTTACCCAAGGCGTCGTTTTACTTTGCCTTGGGCTAAAATAGATTGGGCTTACAGCCCATCAACTTCTTAACTTAATGACATTGGGCGGAGCCTACGCTCAACGGGGGCTGAAAAAGCCGAATCAAAAAATCCGGCTTTCTTGTTTATTCTTTTATCAATTTCCCACTGTTAAAACTGTTGTCTTTGTTAATTAGTTTGTAAAGATATGTTCCAGGAATTAATCCATCCAAAGAGATCGTTTCTTCAAAACAATTAAGGTCTTTGTTTAAGACTAAATCTCCGGTTAAGTTGTAAAGTAAGAATCTTGTTGCTTCAGCTTTAATATTTAGTTCCGATTTAACCGGATTGGGATAAATAATACTTGCGTTAGAATTTATCTCTTCTTTGGAGTCTAGGGTTAATGGAGTTCCCCATTCTGTTGAGCCTTTTTTATAGTAGACAAGACTTGTTGACCTAGACATTAATGTAATAGTGCCTTCGCATTTTTCATAATATGGGCCACCAAGACCTTTTTTATAAATACCCCTAGAAAAGCATCCATCAGCAATTGGTTCATTTAAGCATTTGCTATCTGAGCCTCCTACAGTTTCTATTATACTTGGAATAGTTTTAAGTGTGTCATTTCCTTCAATAACATGAGCTTCTAAATAGCCTCCGTAATCGATAGTAATAGCTTGATAAGATAAATTGTCAAAGTATGGATTCGGAGTTATTTTTTCAATAATAGTATCATGGATATAAGATGTATTATTAAGATATTCTCTGTCAACTCTATAAAAGATGGTGTCAGCGATGGTTGTTCTTTCTAGATATCGTTTAATTGTTTTATTGTATGTCGTAATTAGTGATGATTGATTGAGAATTGAAGTAACTTCATTAATGTCTATTTCATCACCTGCTTGAAAATCATAAACCTGAGCCCATGTAAGATTGTTGTTTTTGACATTATTAAGTGAGAAATTATTATCCTTATCGAATCCAAAATCACTAATCGTTGTTATTCCTTCAAATGGGAAGTGTAAAAAATCTACTGCTTTCTCAATTCCATTAGTTTTGTTTAGCTTTATTTTGCAAGTATCCAAAAAACTCCCAAGTGGGCTCATTGTTTTATCAAAGGTTTTGAAAGAGATTGTTTTATTGACAGCATCACTAAGTGTTCCTTCAATTCTAGCTTGCACTATGATATTACTGTCTTTATATGCTTGCCAATATATGTCGTTAGTGTAATTCGGTTTTATGATAATTGAGCTGTCGTTTATATTTCTAAAAAGAATGCTATCACCACTCATAATTATTTCTTTCCCGAGTAATGAGCCTTCTGAAGTATAGCAGTTATGTGTTCCTTTGATAATATCCTTACTTGGATATATGCTTAGAGATCCATTTGTATTAATCTTTGTGGAGTCTATCCAAAGCCTTTTTCCTGATGAAAAGTAGAATGTTGCACTATTGTCTTGGAACTCTAATAGCTGATTCTCATAAATTGGTTGAAAGTCGATAGCAAAAGTGCTTTGCAATAATGCTATAGTAATCAGAATTATAGATGCTGTTTTTTTCATAAGCGGCTTTTTAATACCAGCAAATATAATGAAGAAATTGATTAGTATTGTCTTGTTTATAAAAAAGCCGAATCAAAAGATCCGGCTTTTACTATTTTACTGAGATACTCACTATCTCACTATCTGTGTTCTTATTCCCACTCAATAGTTGCAGGTGGTTTAGAGCTGATGTCGTACACTACGCGGTTGATGCCTTTAACCTTATTGATGATTTCGTTAGAGATTTTTGCTAAGAAATCATAAGGAAGGTGAGCCCAGTCGGCAGTCATGGCGTCGCTAGAAGTTACAGCGCGCAGAGCAACTGTGTTTTCGTATGTTCTTTCGTCACCCATCACACCTACAGACTGTACTGGAAGAAGGATCGTTCCTGCTTGCCATACCTTGTCGTATAAGTCCCAGTCACGAAGCCCTTGGATATAAATATCGTCAGCTTCTTGTAGGATGCGTACTTTCTCAGCAGTGATATCACCCAAAATACGGATACCTAAACCGGGACCCGGGAATGGATGGCGTTTGATTAAGTGAGGCATCATACCTAACTCAATACCTACGCTACGAACTTCGTCTTTAAATAATAGGCGAAGTGGCTCTACCAATTTTAGGTTCATTTCTTTAGGAAGTCCACCTACATTGTGGTGCGACTTAATTACATGACCTGTGATAGAAAGTGATTCAATGATATCCGGATAAATAGTTCCTTGACCTAACCACTTAATGCCATCTAGCTTTTTAGCTTCTTCGTTAAATACATCGATAAATCCTTTACCAATGATTTTGCGTTTTGCCTCAGGGTCTTTTACGCCTGCCAGTTCTTTATAGAATTTATCTTTAGCGTTTATGCCAATAACATTAAGTCCAAGGTGATCGTAATCTTCTAGTACTTTCTCAAACTCGTTTTTGCGTAATAAACCGTTGTCAACGAAAATACATGTTAGGTTTTTACCGATAGCTTTGTTTAATAAAACAGCTACTACTGAAGAATCCACACCTCCGGAAAGGGCAAGGATTACTTTATCGTTTCCTAATTGTTCTTTAAGTTTCGCAACAGTTTCTTCAATGAAAGAAGCCGGAGACCAGTCTTTTTTGCAATCGCAAATAGTAAGGAAGTTATCTAATAATTGTGTTCCGCATTCGCTGTGGAAAACTTCAGGGTGGAATTGTACGCCCCAAGTTTTTTCACCATTCACGCGGTAAGCTGCAATTTTTACTTGTGGTGTGCTGGCAATTACTTCAAAGCTTTCAGGGATTTGAGTAATTGTATCGCCGTGTGACATCCATACTTGCGCATCTTTCTCGATGTGTTTCAATAACGCATCTTGATTGTTGATTTCAGTCAAGTGAGCGCGACCATATTCACGAGTGTTTGCAGGTTCCACTTTTCCACCAGAAGTGTGAGAAATAAATTGTGCACCATAACAAATTCCTAATACGGGATATTTGCTGCGGATTTCAGAAAGATCAGCTTTAAAAGCGGATTTATCATATACTGAAAAAGGACTTCCTGAAAGGATAACCCCTTTGATGTTATTATCTTCTTTAGGGAATTTATTGTAAGGTAAAATCTCACAATAAGTGTTTAACTCACGCACTCTTCGTGCAATCAGTTGGGTAGTTTGTGACCCAAAATCGAGAATGATAATTTTTTCGTGCATAGGAAAAATGTATGTCTTGAATTTTAAGCTGCAAAAGTAAGAATTTTAGTTAAGAGTTGCTAGTTAAAAGTTAAGAATGGGATTCCTAATAAAATGAAACAGTTTTTTTATGGGATTGCAATATAAAGCTACTAACTTGCGCAGCTATGATTTTTACGCAATTTTTATTTAATGTAGGCAGTTATTGCCGTTTAATGTACAAGGTTTTTTCACGCCCTGATAACTGGAAGAAATTTTTTTATCAGCTTCCGGTTGAGATGGAAAAACTTGGCGTGAAGTCACTTAAGATTGTTATGATTATTTCCTTGTTTATGGGTGTAATTATGACTATGCAGACAAAACTGAATATGGAAAACCCATGGGTTCCAAAATTTATTACCGGATTTGTTACGCGTGATTCTTTGTTGTTAGAGTTTTCAGCAACTATTCTTTGTATTATACTAGCCGGAAAGGTGGGGTCGTTTATCGCTTCTGAGATTGGGCCAATGAAGTTGTCAGAACAAATAGATGCGTTGGAAATTATGGGTGTGAATTCAGCTAATTACTTGATCTTGCCAAAGATTATTGCTTTAGTGTTGATGATGCCCGTAATAGTTGTTATTAGTATTTGTAGCGGATTGTTTGGCGGTTATCTCGTTGGCGTTTTTTCAAATATTATTTCCACCTCAGAATATCTTTATGGTATCCAACATGATTTTAATCCGTACTACATCACTTATTCCATAATAAAATCCTTGGTTTTTGGTTTCATTATAGCTTCGGTGTCTTCTTATTATGGTTATACAGTTGAAGGAGGTTCTATTGAACTCGGTAAAGCCAGTACCAAAGCTGTAGTTCACAGTTCAGTATTTATTTTATTGGCTAATATTATCCTGACTAACTTGTTGTTGGTGTAGAAGATTTATTTAACGCAGAGAAGAAACGGATTTTCCTTGAATGTAACCTCAGCGGTTATGCTCTTAATTAATTAGCAGAGAACTATCCCCATAACTTAAAAAACGGAAATCATTCTCAAGCGCATAATCATACATACGTTTCCAATCGCCTTTTAAGTAAGCAGAAATTAGTAGTAATAATGTGCTTTTGGGTTGGTGGAAATTGGTGATAATGTTTTTTACCACTTTGAACTGATAACCTGGTGCAATCATAATTTGAGTTGAGGCTTGCAGGCTATGTAGCTTATTTTTTTTTATGTATGCTAAAATATTTTGCAGAGTTTTCTCTGTACTGATGTTTGCTTCAGTGTTATAGGGAGTCCACTGAGTAATGGTTAAATCTTTTGCTGTAGCATCAGGATTGGATTCTAAATGTAACCCCATGTAATACAAGCTCTCTAGTGTGCGTACAGAGGTTGTGCCCACAGCCGTAATTTTACCTAGTTTTTGTAGTAAATGTTCGATAGTGCTTTGGGTTATTGAAATGACTTCTGAGTGCATCGTGTGATCTTTTATCTCTTCAGATTTTACCGGCTGAAAAGTGCCTGCACCCACATGTAAAGTCAGTTCTTCGGTTTCAATGCCTTTTTTCTGTAATGCTTCAAAGACAGTTGGTGTAAAGTGTAACCCCGCAGTTGGCGCAGCAACTGAACCTTTTATTTTTGAGTAAACGGTTTGGTAAGTTGTTTTATCTTTTTCTGTAGTGTCACGGTGTAAGTATGGCGGAATTGGTAATTCACCAATCAGGTCAAGTAATTCAGCAAAGTTGATTTCAGGATTATTCCAAGAGAAGCGGATAATATGTGTATTGCCTTCAGTTGAGATTCGTTCTGCGGTTACAGTTAGAGACGCACGGTCGTGCATCTGTACTTCAAGAGTAAGTTTCTCTTCTTTCCATTTTTTAGAATTCCCCACCATGCATTTCCATTCGCAGCTTTCTGTTTGTTGAAATGCCAATGCGTAATCATTAGGTTGATGAGGCTCTAGACAGAATATTTCAATTTGAGCTCCTGTTGCTTTTGCAAATTGCATTCTTGCCTGAATTACTTTGGTGTTATTAAAAACCAATAAGCTATCTTCTGGTAAAAACACAGGAAGGGTATTGAATTTTGATTCAGAAATTTCTCCGTTTTGGTAAACTAATAGTTTTGAGGCATCTCTATTTTCCAAAGGGAATTTGGCAATTCGTTCATCAGGAAGATTGTAGTTGTAATCTTCAATTCGTATTTGTTTTACTTCTTGAAACATTCTGTTTGTTTTGGAACGCAAAAATAGTGAAATTTGTAAACTAATTAGCCGAGGGGGATATTTGCTACGCCGATATTTGTTCCCTTCGGTCACGATATTTATTTTAATGCAACAAATATCTACAAATATCGCCCGTAGGGCAAATATCAATAAATAACAATGGATTATGTTAAAAATAGGTGATAGAGTTCGTTTTTTAAATAGTGTGGGCGGTGGTATCGTTCGTAGTTTTCAGAACAAAGAAATTGTATTGGTAGAGGAAGAGGATGGTTTTGAAACGCCGGTTCTTGTTCGTGAATGTGTGGTGATTGAAAGCGTGAGTAAACCTCAAGCGAATACTTCAAGTGTACCTTCATCAAATCCAATAATTATTAGAGAAGAGCCGGAAGAGGAAATTGAGGTCGAGGAGACCAAAGGTGGTGATGTGCTAAGCGTGTATTTAGCTTTCTTACCACAGGATGAAAAGCAATTGCAAACTACCTCATACGATGTTTATTTAATCAACGATTGCAATTATTTTTTACATTACAATATTGCAACTCTTGGCCTAGAGGCAAACTGTGTTGGTCAAGGTGTGATTGAGCCAAATACAAAATATCAATTTGCTAAGTTGGATAAAGATCAGTTAAATGATTGGGAGCGATTGTCGGTTCAGTTTACTGCTTTCAAGAAAAAAGCGTATGCTCAAAAGCCCGCTGTTGATGTTGAGCTGAAAATCAATACAGTGAAGTTTTATAAGTTACATAGTTTTGTGGAAAATGATTTTTTCTATGAAAATGCGTTGATGTATACAGTTATTGAGAAAGACAGTTTTGCTCAGGAAATGAAGATCGACCCAAAGCAGTTGAAAGAGCAAATGGCGATGAAGAATGATCAGCCTCGTCGTGCACGAATTGAGAGAAAGGCGGTTAAGGTAAATGAAGTCATTGAAGTTGATTTGCATATTGATGAACTGCTTGACTCAACTGTTGGAATGAGTAATGCTGATATTTTGCAATATCAATTAGAAGAATTTCATAAGGTGCTTCAGGAGAATAGAGGAAAAAAAGGACAAAAAATTGTCTTTATTCATGGAAAAGGTGAAGGTGTTTTGCGTAATGAAATCATGAAAGAGTTGAAGCAGAAATATGGTAATTTTTATGTGCAAGATGCTTCTTTTAAGGAATATGGATTCGGCGCAACCATGGTAACTGTCCGTTAATTTTGGTTGTGTTTTTCATAAATCATTTTTAACTTTCATAAAAACTTTCAACAAAATTTTCACATTCGGGTCTCATTCGTTATTTTTGTGAGAATTTTTTGCCCAACATGACAGAAGAGCAACGACAATTACTGAAAGGCTTACAAGAAAATATAGAGCGATTAAAGTCTCTGTATGAAGATGAAAAAGCGAAGAATCAGGCTTTGGTAAATGAGCTTGAACGAGAGAAGAAGGAATTGATGTTTGCGCACAAGAATCTGTTGGACTTACAAGCCAAGTATGACAATCTGGTAACAAAAGGTTTGCTTTCGGTAACTGAAGAAGAACGCCAAAAAGCAAAATACAGATTGACAAAAATGGTGCGGGAAATAGATAAATGTTTAGCTCTTTTAAATCAATAATAGAGCAATGGAAAAGAATGATTCGCTGAAAATAAATTTAAAAATTCTTGAGTTACAAGAGCCTTTGAGGTTGGATGTGAGGAAAGATCAAGAACAGGTTTATCGCACTGCAGGTGCGCAAATAAACTCAGCGATCAAGTTATATAGACAAAAGTTTCCACTTACACCTTTGGAGAAAATCCTCTCTATGGTGTTGTTGAATTTTGCAGTGAAAAGCTTACATGTAGCAGATGAACAGGATATTAATCCATTGATGAAAGAATTAGAAGCTTTAGAGGCAAACTTAAAGACATACTTGGATACCGGCGTTTCCGAATAAACAAAATATTTCAATATATTATCCCGCATTATTTTACTGAAAGACAGTGGTCTATTGGTGAAGTGATGCGTTTTTTTTAACCTTTAATACATAATTAACTCATGGAAATTGTAATAGGTGCAATAGCCTTAATGATAGGTGGTGTAGGTACATTTATTACGATGAAATTCATCGTAAAATCACGCTACAGCAACCTGCTGAAAGAGGCTGAAGCCGAAGCTGAAGTTCTTAAAAAGAACAAGCTTATAGAAGTCAAGGAAAAATATCTAAATCTGAAAGAGGAGTACGAGAAGCAAGTTGCTCAACGCAATCAGAAAATGCAACAAGCTGAGGCTAAATTGCAACAACGCGAAATGCAACATAATCAGATACAAGCTGATATCAATAGAAAAAGTCAAGAAATTGATGCTATTCGTGTAAACTTAGATAACCAACTAGAAGTAGTTGAGCATAAGAAAAATGAATTAGATAAACTTCATAAGCAAGAGTTAGTTCAGTTAGAGCAAATTTCAGGTTTGTCAGCTGAACAAGCTAAAGAAAAACTTGTTGAATCGTTGAAAGAAGAGGCAAAAACAGATGCGATGTCTTATATCAACGAGATTATGGATGAGGCTAAAATGACTGCTAACAAAGAAGCTAAGCGTATTGTTGTTCAAACTATTCAACGCGTGGCGACTGAAGCAGCAATCGAAAACTCAGTAACAGTATTCCATATTGAGTCTGATGAGATGAAGGGTCGTATTATCGGTCGTGAAGGTCGTAATATCCGTGCCTTGGAAGCTGCTACAGGAATTGAAATCATCGTTGATGATACTCCAGAAGCTATCGTTCTTTCAGGTTTTGACCCAGTTCGTCGTGAGGTAGCTCGTTTAGCACTTCACCAATTAGTAACTGATGGTCGTATTCACCCTGCTCGTATTGAAGAAGTGGTTGCTAAAGTGCGTAAGCAAATTGAAGAAGAAATCATTGAAACAGGTAAGCGTACAGCAATTGATTTAGGTGTACATGGTTTACATCCTGAATTGATTCGTATGATTGGTAAAATGAAATACCGTTCATCTTACGGTCAAAACTTGTTGCAACATGCTCGTGAAACTGCTAACCTTTGTGCGGTTATGGCTTCTGAGCTTGGTTTAAATCCTAAGAAAGCAAAACGCGCAGGTCTTTTACACGATATAGGTAAAGTGCCTGATGATGAGCCAGAATTGCCACACGCAATCTTAGGTATGAAGTTAGCTGAGAAATTTAAAGAGAAACCGGATATTTGTAATGCTATTGGTGCTCACCATGATGAAACGGAAATGACAAGTTTATTGTCACCTATCGTTCAAGTGTGTGATGCTATCTCTGGTGCTCGTCCGGGTGCTCGTCGTGAAATTGTTGAGGCATACATCAAGCGTTTGAATGACCTAGAGAACTTAGCGCTTTCTTACCCAGGTGTTATCAAAACTTATGCTATCCAAGCTGGTCGTGAATTACGCGTAATCGTTGGAGCAGATAAGATTGATGATAAGGATACAGAAACATTATCATTCGATATTGCTAAGAAAATTCAAGATGAAATGACTTATCCGGGACAAGTGAAAATCACGGTTATTCGTGAAACTCGTGCGGTAAGTTTTGCAAAATAAATCTACCCCAAACCCCTAAAGGGGCTTTCTCCTCCCCTTTAGGGGAGGTTGGGAGGGGTGGTTTTCTAAGGGGCTGTTTGGTTTTGACAGCGGGTAGAAGTGATGTGTAAGCATGCAGTGCGTTGTCGGATAGCACTTAAATCATAGTCGGCAAATTATAACTGGCGAAAATAATTACGCTCTTGCAGCTTAATCGAAGTATAGTAGATTAGCATAATTCCGGCACATGTGTCGGAACAAGACATCGCTCGGAAGCTACGCCCTGAAGCGTCCGATCAAGTGGTGTAGGAAAATCGGGGATAGCTTAAGTATGCCTCGCTGCTTTTGTGAAACTTAAGAGGATAAGGGGGTGGTTGGTGGCTTCGGTCTTGCCTCTCCACGAAAATTGAAGGCGGAGATAAGCATGTAGAAAGCAGGTTAATTCCTCGTTTGGACACGGGTTCGACTCCCGTCAGCTCCACGATAGAATATTATTGAAATTCAAAAAATACGAACTCTATTTGTCGAGTTCGTATTTTTTTTGCTTTATCGTTCTGATTGTTTTTAAACATATAATAGCTTTTATTAAATAAAATCTGTTAATTTTATGCCTTGTTCAAGCGGTTTAACGAAAAACGACAACGATTATGAAAAAGATAAATTTATTTCTGATAGCCTTATTTGTGCTAATTTTTAGTGCAAATGCTCAAGAAGAAGAGCAAGGGCTAATGCCGAATGATAGCATGGCATTGTTTAAAGTTTTGGTGACAAATATTAAAGATATTCCTTCTGAAGGAGATAGGATTAAGTTTATAAATCCTGAAACGCAAACAGAATATTCAGGCATTTCTGATGCGCAAGGTCGATTTGATATCTTGATTCCAAAGGGTGAATTATTGGAGATTCGTTTCTTATCTCTAGGTAAGGATTCTACTTTACGCACTTTGACCGTTCCAGATCAACCGGGTGGTATTACAATTAATTACACGCTTAGATATGAGTTGCCAAAAACAATTACTTTAGATAATGTGTATTTTGACACCAATAAGGCAACTTTGAAGTCTAGTTCATTTGAAACTCTTGATAACCTAGCTGAATTGCTTAGGTTTAAGAAAACTTTAGAGCTTGAAATTGCCGGACATACTGATGATGTTGGTGGTGCTGCTCCTAACTTGAAGCTATCTCAAAACAGAGCAAATTCAGTTAAGGCTTATTTGGTGAAAAAAGGTGTTGAAGCAAACAGATTAAAAGCTGTTGGTTATGGTTTAACTAAACCAATTGACACGAATGAAACTCCTGAAGGAAGAGCTCATAACCGAAGAACTGAAGCCCATATCATAAAAGAATAAAAAAGTAAATCCCGCTTTATCGAGCGGGATTTTTTTATGTAGTTTTTCTATATTTTAATATGGCTAGTGTGAATGCTGAAACTGCAAATACGCTTACTGTGATATATTCAGTCCATATGTCTGTTACAGTGGCTCCTTTAAGAATAATCCCTCTCATTATTTTTACAAAATAAAATAACGGGTTAATGTGGTCAATCGCTTGTGCCCAACTTGGCATACTTTCTACAGGAGTAAAAAGTCCACTCATCATAATAAATACCATCAAAAAGAAATAAACAGCAAAAGTAACCTGTTGCTGAGTTTCACTTATTGTGGAAAGAAATAGACCAATAGAAAGGACTAGTAATAGGTAAATTGCTGTTGCACTGTATAACAGTCCAAGATTCCCTCTAACAGGCATTCCGAAAAGTAAATGGGCAATGATTAGTCCGAAGCTTAGCTCAAAAAGCCCAATTATTAGAAATGGAAGTAGTTTACCGGCAATTAGTTGCCAATTTTTTATGGGTGTAACATTGATTTGTTCTATAGTTCCCAGTTCTTTCTCGCGCACGAGATTCATTCCTCCTAGCATCATTCCAATAATAGTAATCAGTACGACAAGGATTCCGGGAGCCATGTAAATCTTGTAATTCAGTTCTGCATTGTACCAGAAACTACTCACAATATTTATTGTCCGTGGCGCTTTTTGTGCATTCGTTTTTATATTAATCTCATGATTATAATCTCTAATAATTTGAGATAAATATGCAGAACCTAATTGTGCCGAGTTTCCAACAATTGCATCTGCCAGTATTTGTAGTTCAGGATGATTGTTGGTGTACAAGTTTTTATCAAAATCTTTAGGAATACATAGTGCAAGGTCAATTTTACTTTCGCGGATTAGTTCTTCAGCCTGATCTTGATTCGCCGGTAAATAATTGACATGAAAAATATTGTTATTATCAATGCGATTAATCAATTCAATAGAGGCTTGGGATTTGTCATAATCCACTACTGCCATATCGATTCTTTTTACCTCAAAAGTAGCAGCAAAAACAAGTACTAATAGTTGAAATATTGGAAGCACAAATATGATTGGTAACATTCCTTTGTTACGAAATATCTGTATAAATTCCTTTTGTAGTATGTATAATAGAATCTTCATTAAATTAATAGTTAATAATTAACAGTTAATAGCTATTTTACTCAAGGCGAATCTTGAATTTCTTTAAGCTTATAAATAAAAAGACTAATGACAGTCCAATTAGAATTAATGTTTGAAGCCAAAGGACTGTGATGTCTGCTCCTTTTAGCATAATTCCTCTGTTGATTTCTATAAACCAGCGTGGAGGCATAATGTTAGATAGTATCTGAAGTGGTAACGGCATATTTTTTATTGGGAAAATAAATCCTGAGAGCAGGATGGTAGGCATCATTAGGCCAAAGCCCGAAATTGACATGGCTGCCATTTGATTTGATACTACTGATGAAATCATAATCCCTATGCTTAATGCCAAGAAAATAAACAGCATGATTTCTGCCATTAACAAAGATGTACTTCCGATGATTGGAACGCCAAATAATTGTGTGCCGATTACTAAAATCATTACAGCATTAACTATAGAAAGGAATAGGTATGGTGTAACTTTTCCTAAAATAATCTGTAAAGGCTTAAGTGGTGATGCTAACAGGATTTCCATTGTGCCGGATTCTTTCTCGCGTGTAATGGTGATTGCTGTCATCATTGCTGAAATAAGCATCAGAATCATTGCAAATAGTCCAGGTACAAAGTTGTAAGCTTCTTTCATGTCTTCATTATATAGCATGCGTGTTTTAACATCAATATTTGATGGGTTGCCATCGCTTGTTGCTTGAGACTGTAAGTAATTGTTTACAATCGCTGTAGTATAGTTTACAACGAGTTGGGCTGTGTTCGGTTCTGAAGCATCGGCTAAAAGCTGAAGGTCTACTTCTCCTTCTTTGATGAATTTCTTGCCAAAATTTGGTTCAAAAATGATTATTTCTTTAGCTGCTCCACTTCGCAGTACTTCTTCGTATTCTGATGGTGAATGAAGAACTTCAGCGATATTGAAGTAGGTAGAAGAAGCTATTTGTTGCGTGATTTGTCTACTAACCTCGTCTTTTGAATAATCCGCAATTGCTACCTTGATATTTTTCACTTCATTGGTCATGGCATATCCGAAAAGAAGTAATTGCACTAATGGAATCACAAACAGGATTATGAGCGTTCGTTTATCTCGAAAGATGTGTAGAAACTCCTTTCTTACGAAAGCCATAAATCGACTTCGTCTAATTAATAATGAATAATTAATAGTGAATAATTTTCTCATCACTTAACACCTTTCGCAGTTTTAATTATTGCAGTTAATAATTTAATTAGTTCTTGGCAGTTATTACATGTAGATGAAAAAGCTTTTTTATCAATGTAATCGCTGTCATTTAATAAGTTTAGCCAATATTCTGTTTCATTAGCTTCTTTTAATGCAATGCTTAATTTATGAATAAAGTCAGCTTTTGATTGAGCATAATCTGATTCTCTTATTAGAGCTCCAATTGCAGTTCCACTTCTCAACATTTGCTTAGATAAAACAAACTCTCTTTGTTCAGAAGTTAAAAACTTGTAAGCTTTTATCATTCGTAATGCAAATTCGTATGATTTCTGTTTTACGATGTTATCAGTCTTCATTATTAATTGTTCATTGTAAATTATTAATTATACTAGTCTTCTTTGTTTCTTGCAATCCGAAGGAATACTTCGTCCATATTTTTTGCTTTGAATTGAAGCTTAAGATTAGCCGGAGTGTCCAGAGCAACGATTTTTCCTTCAGACATGATGGATACTCGGTTGCAATATTCTGCCTCGTCCATATAGTGTGTAGTAACAAAAACAGTGATTCCCTTTTCTGATGCTTCGTATATTAAATCCCAAAATTGACGACGAGTAACAGGGTCAACACCTCCTGTTGGTTCGTCTAAGAAAACAATATCCGGATTATGTAGAATTGCAATTGAGAAAGCTAGTTTTTGTTTCCAACCTAGTGGTAAGTCTCCAATCTTTCTATTTGCATATTCTGTAAGCCCTAAGCGGTTAAGCATTTGATCTGCTCGTTCTTTTCTTTCTTTTGTAGGTATGCCGTAAATGCTTCCATAGAAACGGATATTCTCATTTACAGTTAAGTCCTCATAAAGAGAGAATTTCTGGCTCATATATCCAATGTTTTTCTTAATATGCTCCGTTTCTTTGTAAATGTCATATCCGGCAACAGTCATTTCGCCTGAGGTAGGAGTGGAAAGCCCGCAAAGGATGCGTATGGCTGTGGTTTTTCCTGCACCATTAGCTCCTAGGAACCCAAAAATTTCTCCTTGTTCTACTTCAAAATTCAGATTGTCATTTGCGACAAAATCCCCAAATTTTTTGACCAAATTTTTAACGATAATGGCTTTCATGCATCTATATCTTTTTATTCTTAAATGTCCTCTAGCCGGACAGGCTCGTACTTTTTTGCTACAGCTCAAAAAAGTAAGCAAAAAACGCCGCCGCTGCATCTAGAAATCTAAAAACTGATTTCGTTTCGCTAAAATCATCCAAACTCCTTTCCCGATGAATCGGGATCGTCAAACAGGGATGATTTTTTAACGCTACTCTGCATCAATTTTCTTAACGCTTTCTAGCTCAGGCAGATTTGTTGTTTGTGACCTAGTCTCCTTTAGGGGTGTTATTCTTTATTTAATGCATAGTGCATAAATATATCTTCAATAGTTGCCGTAATGGCTTCTACTGAGATTTCTTTTTCTCCTTCTTTTTCAAGAAAATCTTTGATGTCTTTTATTTGGATTTTCCCTTTTGGAGTAACTAAATGCAGATTCTGTCCAAAGCTATTTACCGAAATAGCATTCGGCATTTTTTTTATTATTTTGGAAGTGTTATACAAACTAGAAGCAGTTTTTATACTCCAAATATCTTCCGAAAATTTTTCCATCATATTATGAGGATTATCTACATTGAAAATTTCTCCGTGTTGTATCAATGCAATGCGATCGCAAAGTGTAGCTTCGTCCATGTATGGTGTAGATACCATGATGGTAATACCTTGCTTTTTCAGGCGTTTAAGCATTTCCCAAAATTCTTTTCGCGATACTGCGTCAACACCTGTTGTTGGTTCATCAAGAATAAGAATTTCCGGTTTATGTATCATGGCGCATGAAAGTGCCAGTTTTTGTTTCATTCCCCCGGATAGTTTCCCTGCACGACGATCTTTAAAAGGTTCTATTTGGCTGTAGATATCTTTTACTAATTCATAGTTTTCTTCGATAGTAGTGCCAAAAACAGTAGCAAAAAACTCCATGTTTTCCTGCACTGTTAAGTCCTGATATAATGAAAACCTTCCCGGCATATAACCTGTGTGTAGGCGTACTTGTTTGTACTCATTCACTACATCGTAGTTGTTCATTGATGCTGTTCCTCCATCTGGTAAAAGCAATGACATAAGGATGCGCATCAAGGTTGTTTTTCCGGACCCATCCGGACCTATTAGCCCAAATAGTTCCCCTTTTTGCACACTTAACGAAATGCCTTTAAGAGCTTGTGTTTCACCGTAAGATTTTGTTATGTTGTTGATTTCAATCATATAAATCGTGTTTACCCCCAAACCCCCTAAAGGGGGCTCTGTGGAGAGTAATGGAAATTTGTCGACTTTGAAATGTCCCATTTAGGGGATTTAGTCAGTCATGGTCGGAAGATTTTAATGGAAATAATAAAGTCAAAGCAAGCTTTTTTAATAGCACGGTGCGCTGCACCTTTTCTCTTGTTCTAAATACGACTTCTACTAATAGAACGCTGCTATGCAGCTAAAGGTGCAGCGCACCATGCTATTGGTAGAAACGGGTTTATGTATAGATATTTCTTTTAGGTACAGCGTACCGTGCTATTAAATTACTTATAATTTATTGGCAAATATTTTCTTCCGACCACGACTGGGATTTAGTGGCGATTTTTAATTATTAATTTTTAATTAAAAATTATTTCTCCCGGCATGCCTATTTTCAAGCTGCCATCATTTTTTACACGCACTTTTACAGCATAAACCAGTTTTACGCGTTCTTCTTTAGTTTGAATGGTTTTAGGTGTAAATTCAGCTTGGGCCGAAATCCAGGATATTTTTCCTTTCATTTCTTTTGATTCAGATTCGCTGTCAATTTTCACCGTTACTTCATTGCCAATTTTTACAGATGGGAGTTGAGTTTCGCTAATATATACCCTAAGAGTCAATGTTTCTAAATCGGCTATTTTAAAGAGTGCTTTGCCTGGAACAGCCAATTCGCCTTTTTCAATGTATTTTTCTAAAATAGTTCCGTTTATTGGAGCTTTGATATACGAGCTGTTTAAACGATCTTTCAGCACATTGATTTGTGCACTCATAGCATCAGCTTGTTTGTCAATTGATGATAATTGGCTGCGACTAGCTGTTTTTTGTTTTTCTGCTAAAGCTATTTGTCCATTTATATCATCCAATTGTTTTTGAGTAGCGGCACCGTCTTTTATCATTTTTGAGATACGCGCTAAATCTTTATTGATGTTCGCTATCTGTTGATTGCTGATTTCGATTTGTGCTGAAACTGTTGTTTTTTGTGCTTCTATAGATGCTTTTTGTGCTTCTAATTGGTTTATTTGCAGACTTAGGTTTGCTGTATCTGTGATTGCCAGAAGAATGCCTTCTTTTACCACATCGCCATCCGTTGCACTTACCTCGATTATTTTACCGTTATTCTCGGCTGAGATGATTGTCTCGTCCGACTCAAAATTTCCATAAGCATCAGCTTGTCCGTTTTTGCCATTGCAACTTACCAATAGAGCGATGGTTCCTAGTGCGAAAATGATTTTTTTCATATGTCTTTTTATTACCCCCAACCCCCTAAAGGGGGCTAAGATGATGTGTATTCTTTAATTTTTAATTATTCACTATTAATTACTTGCCTAGTATTGTTTGATAATTTACTTTGCTTTGAATTAACTTTAATTGGTGAATGTTTTTTGCTGCCTTTGCTTGCAGGGCTGAGTTTAGGTCACGAATGTAATCTGCCGAAGTAATTACTCCATTATCAAGTCCAGAGGCTGAGCGTTTGGCTATGTTCTCTTTGATTAATACTAGCTCTCTGTCAATTGTTAATAAGTTTTCCAATTTTCGCTCGTTGTCTTTTTCTTGCTTTAAAGCTATATTTATATTGCGTTCAAAGTTTTCGCGAGCAATGTTGATACTTCTTTTTTGAGTTTGAAGAACGGCTTTGTCTCGTTTGGTTTTGTTTCCATCCCATAGATTCCACGAAAGCCCAACTCCACCAATATACCAATCTGCAAAGTCATTGTTAAGCATGTTTAATCCCGGGCGGCCATAACCGGCTTGTCCGAATGCGTAAAGCATTGGGAGATTTGTTCTCCCAAGCGTTTTGCGTTGTTGTTCCAGTTTTATAATTTGAGCATCAAAGAGTTTTTCTTCAGGGCGGAAAAGACTGTCACTTTCAGAGATATTTTCAACTAAAGGTTTCTCAAGTACTGTATTTTCATTTAGTTCTGTACCAATTAAAATTCCAAGCAGTGAAAGAGCAGTTTGTTTGCTCATTAGTAACTCCATTTGCTGCTGGTCGGTAGTTAATGATTCTGCTTTAAGGTTATCAAACTCATTTGGAAGGCTCATCCCATTTTTTACGGCTGATTCTACAATCTTCATTCTCTCATTTAAGCTTTGTCGCTTTAGATTAAGGATAAAGTTGTTTTCTTGTAAAGCCATAATGTTGAAAAATAGAGAATTAACTGTTTCTTTGATTTTGTATAAATCAACTTCGTTTTGTTGTTGATTTATCTCGTAATCGGCTTTTTCAACATCTTTACGACCGCTTGTAACTCCAAAATCATAGATCTTTTGTTTAATATCTAAATAGACCTTGTATTGATCTTTTGATTGTTCATTCTCAATACCAAGCATAGGTATGCTTATCGAAGTCACATCGGATTGATAGCTAGCTTTTGCATTCAAATCTATTTGTGGTAAGTTGGATGAACCTACACTTTTTACACGAAGGCTATACAGCTCATTTATTACTCCTGCTTGTTTTAGCAGGGGGTGATTTTCTCTTGCTTTTTGTTGGCATTCACTCAATGTCAAGGTTTGTCCAAAGCTGCCTATCGAAATGAGTAATACTCCAATTACTGTGAATAATTTTCTCATATTATTTTTTGATTTTTTCTGAGTCTCACTTAGCAACACTAGATGGCTAATGCTTGAAAAAGCAATTAACAACATTCCGGTTATTACTAAGATCTTTTTCATATTTTCTATAGTTGTTATTCTTCAATAAATTTCATTAGTAAGGCACTTACAAAAGCTTTTCGTTCATGTAGAAATCTGTTGTATGCATTTTTGTCATCATTAAAATAGATTTTTTCCATAAGAGGGCGTGCTGCAAATGGGAATATGCATAGACCTAAAATACTTACTATGAAATGACGGATGTCAAATTCGGTATTTTTAATCTGATCTTTAAATAATGAAACTAACATCCCAGGGTCAAAACCTGCATTGTTCATAATGTTTTGCATGATAGCTGGGTCACGGTTTATCTCATTGATGATAAACTGAGGTACGAAAGGGTTGGCAGCAATTGTGTTAATATATGTGTCTGTGAAAAGCATTATTTTTTCTTTAATTGGTGCATCAGACATTAATACTAAACCAACTTTGCCAAAGAAGGTTTTGAAGATTTCAGTGAAAACTGCTTCAAATAGTTTGTCTTTACTGCGAAAGTAGTAGTGTAATAATGCTTTATTTATCCCGGCTTCATCTGCAATTTCTTGCATTCGAGCTCCATCCATTCCCTTTTGAATGAATACTTTGTGAGCTGCAAGTAGGATTTTTTCCTCTGTATTTATATCCTTTTTCATTTTTAACTAAATGGTTAAACCGTTTGGCAAAGTAAAAGGATGTTTTTGATTTAACCAAATGGTTAATTGATTTTTTAACCGGATGGTTAAATTAAGTGTGAGATGATTCTTGAAAAAGAAATTTTTAGTCCAGTCGTGGTCGGAAGATTTTAATGGGAAAATAAAGTTAAAGGAAGCTTTTTAATAGCACGGTGCGCTGTACCTTGTCTCTTGTTCCAAATATGACTTCTACCAATAGAACGCTGCTATGCAGCTAAAGTCACAGCGTACTGCGCTATTAAATTACTTATAATTTATAGGCAAATATTTTCTTTGAACCATGACTGAGTTTTTAGTATTGATTTATTGGAATGGAGATGAAACTATTTATGAGAGAAGAAATTAATATAGCATCTAGATATTACTATCTGCTATTTATAATTTACGACTCGTCCCCCACAAAGCCATGCTTTTATGAAGAAGTTCTCATCCAGACTACTAACCATAACTCCTTTGGATGAGGAGGTGTGCAGAAATTTATTGTCTTTTAGATATATGCCGACATGATTTACTTTGTTGCCTTTAAGGCGGGTATTGAAAAAGACCAGATCGCCTTCTTGCAGTTTTGTTTTATCTATGCGTTTGCAATTTGTTTGGCATTGGGATCTAGAGGTGCGTTCCAAAGTTTTGTTGTAAACTGTTTTGTAAATGTTTAGAACTAAACCGGAGCAATCTACACCATTTTTATCCATACCTCCCTCACGATGGGGAACCCCTAACCACGAAGCTGCTTCTTTATAGAGTTTAAGATTATCTTTTTTATTTTCTTCTAACCCTAATTTCTTATAAATATGTTTGTTATTTCTATTTTCAAGTTTGCGTGTAGAGCTACAATTGTAAAAAGCAGTAATTGCAGTAAGTAAAAACAAAAGGCGAAGGATAGAGTTGAGTTTTCGAATCATATTACGGTTTTGCTTGTGGCGATTTCTAACCGTAAATATATCCAACAAATTTCTAACAGCTTTACTTAGCCCTCAAAAAATGAGTTATGAGTAATTACTTGGTTTCTTAAATATTGAGAAAGACTATTCAATGATTTTTGTGGCAGAGATTTTGTAATCGATGATTGCTTTTGAAAAACTTTAAACTATAAACACATGAAAAACAGAAGAGTCTTTCTCTCATTTCTTTTTATCATATCTACAGTTATAGCTTATAGTGCTACCATAAAAGGTAAAGCGCATGATAAAGAAAATGTAGCGGTTTCTTATGTTACAGTTGCTTGTTATAGTTTGCCTGATTCTGCAATTGTTGCATCTAGTATAGCTGATTCAACAGGAAATTTTGTTTTGAATGATTTAGATAAAGGGACATATTGTGTAAAGTGCAGTATGTTGGGTTATGCAACTGCTCAGAAAGAACCCGTACAGGTTGCCGATGCCAATGCCGCAGTTAATATTGGCAACATTCAAATGGAGATGGATGCAAAGGAAATGAAAGAGCTTCTGGTCGTGGCTGAATCTGGTTCTGTGGGTGCTGGTGATAAGTCGGTATACAAGATTACGGATAAGCTGATTTCGATAGCTCCAAGTGGAATAGAAGTGCTTAAATATATTCCCTCTGTTCAAACTAATTTGAACGAGGATATTATGATAGATGGTAGTAGCGAAATTCAGTATCTTATTGATGGGCGAAAAGTGACTGATGAGGAAGTGAAAAGTTTGGACTCAAGAAAAATTGACAAAGTGGAATTAGTACATAATCCATCTTCAAAATATGATGCAGATGTTACTGCTGTTATCAATATTATTTTGAAATCAGGGATTGAATTTGGTTTTTCAGGAAAAGTGGATACACAGACTCATTATACAGATAAAGTGTTGAGTAACTCAAACTTGCAATTGGAATATGGCGGTAAAAATTGGCGAGTATTTGTTGAAGGTCGGAATCATTATTTAAGCATGAATTATAATGAAACAGATAATAGTTACAAGGATAGTGGTGATGCGTCTTTAAAAACATCTGATGGAGGAATAAAGTCCATGTATAATAGTGTAAAATCTGGTATTGATTGGAAAATCAATAAGCAAAATACTCTTTTTTATCAGGTTCAGTATAAGCCTAAATACGGAGATGAGGCAGACGGTGATGTTTTTACCGAATATCGGTCATTGTTAGGTGAATCTTCATTTGAAAATTATGAAATTGAAAGTGAAGACTACAGTTCTCTAATAAAGAATTACATCTATTACAAACATCGTTTTGTTACTCCTGAACATGATATTGCAATTACTGCCGACCATAGTTATCGTTTGCAAAATATCAATAGTGATTATATCTATCAGAATTTGCTGCGTAGTTATGCAACCGAGAATAAGAAGAATAATGTTTCAGTTTCAGTAGATTACTCGTTGCCTTTATCGTCTTCCGCTTCATTAAAGTTGGGAGGAAACTTTAACTATCAGTGGTTTGACAATACTTTTAATGTGGATGGGGCTTTTGATTATGAGGAATCTAAAACTTCAGTGTATGGAAGCTTTGATAAAAATTGGAGTAAGCTTAGCTTTCAAGCAGGACTAAGATATGAGCAAGCTGAAGTTAAAATTACTGCTGCTACTCCTCAATCCTATTATTCTCTTTTGCCACAAACATCCCTGCAATATAGTATAGCTGATAAGCAAAAATTAAAACTTAGTTATCGTCGATCAATAAGACGACCGATGGTGGATCGGATGAATCCTTTTGTTGAAGAGAAAGATTCCTTGCATGTTTCTGTGGGTAACCCTGCTTTGCAACCGGCTTATGAAGATAAGGTAGAACTTTCACACATGTGGTTATTCAGAACATCAGTATATTATCGTGCGTTCTCAGATATGATTACAGAAGTTACTGAATTAAGACCAGATGGAGTTTATCAATCATATACAGCTAATGCAGCTAGTGGTTGTGAATATGGTGCAAGTCTTGGGACATCTTTGCCTTTGCAGAAATGGCTTAATTTGAATGTGTATGGAAGCTTGTTCCAACAGGAAATGTATGCAGCACCAGCTTATAGTGTAGAATCACATTCAAATATGGGTTATCGTGCAAATTTGTCGGCAGTGTTTTCTTTGCCAAATTCGTTTACTATCTCGGGTATGGGAATGTTGAATTCACCAACTTTATACGGACAAACAACTTCTCGTCGAAATGCATTTTACGGCTTGTCTGTTGATAAGAAATTTGGTAAGTCATTGTCATTAGGTCTTTTCTGGATTAATCCTTTTGCAACAGATTTTTATTTCAACGATCAAACTATTTATGGCAATTCGTTCAAAAGAGAAGTCAAGACCACTGCGGATGTAAGTTGGCTAGTTAATGCAAAACTCACTTACACATTTAATAAAGGGAATAAGCTGGAAAAAAGTAACAAGCCTAAAGATGCAGATTCAGACGAAGGAGCTAATGGGATATTTTAGGCGAAATGAAAAATAAGATATTTAGCAAGAAGAAAGTGTCAACGGAATCAATGATTTTTTGATAGATTTTGTGTGTCCATTAAACCAAAGAGCTAGTGGCAGGGGGTAGTTGCCATAGGATTTTGCGCCGGATTTGGTAACGAAGGTACTGCCCGAGTGGCAAAAGCAGTCGGCGATAAAGCCGTGGTAGGTGCCGTGCGCTTCGACCTTCACCCTGCATTCAATCATGTGAGTGGCGATAAGATGTTTTAAGTACCTTTTGCAATGTAAGTTGACAAGGGAGTTCGTTTTGGACTCCCTTGTTTAGTTTTAAATTTTCTGTAGCTGTTTTAATCTTTCCAAATACAATTGCTGGTACTGTCTTTTAGTCGAATCGTTGAGGAATGAAGCTGAGATTAGATATTCAACCTTATCAGTTTTAGAAAGCATAAGGTTCATAATATTATTAAAAACACTATCCTTAATTTCTGTAAGTTCAGCAAGTTTAGCAAACTGGCTATAGATTTTTCCTTGAGCAAGATTTCGGGGTAAGAGGCCATCGTCTAAAGCAAAGTCTTTATCTTGAATATGAATACGGCTATTTAAGAGGTCGTAGGCAGGGCTTAATTTATAGTCGCCCATGGCTGTTTCCAGTATGGAGAAGTTTTTAAAGTGAGCGTCACCATTAGAAAACAGATAATTAAAAATAAGTATTTTAAGTAGTTTTGGAGCTTCTATTTTATAGGTAGACAAATGAGTTTGCATCAATTCAAATAACTCTAAATAGTTTCCCAAGTATTTATAATGTTCGCCATGCGTTTGAGGTGTTCTTCCAGCCAATGAAGCAAAATCATCTTGAGCCAGTTTTGTGCCGTCGTCTTTGGTGTCAAAGCGTTTTGTTATGTAGGCAGGCATACCGTCATTGAAGAAAATAAGCGCATTTTCGGCAGTTTCGATGCCGTAAACCTGACGAGCAATTTGCATACTCAGATGTTCGTTTGCGGGCATTTGGTCAGCTTTTTTACCAAAATTTGGTATTGGCTTTAAAATATGCGTTCCGCGTTCACCTTCTTTAGTAAGTCTTAGTTTATTTTTTTCGAGTAATACAGAAAACTTTTCTTGCACCCCCGATATTGATATCCGATTGAGATTTTGTTCGAAGAATTCTTCTGTTTCGGCATCCGTAGCAGGGGAGTTGTAGGGTAAAATATGATTTACCGATTTACCTTGAAAAACACGATTTAGTGCGGTTCTGCTATAGCCGTTAAAACTTTTGGCCAGTGTGCCCGGGCAATATTTTATTTCAGGTAAACTCATTTGTCTTCAATTTTTATTACTCGTACGGCGCCAATGCTGTCGTATTTTGCTGTTGCCACTAAGATTCCAAAATAGTCTGTTTCGTCAATTCTATTCAGCTTACAAATTATATGTTTGTTAGAGCCTTCGGGTAGCATATTGAAGAAAAAAGGGAATAAATTTGCAGCCTGAAATACTTGCGTAGATTTTGGAAGCGTGAGGCTGATGCTAGGCTTGCTACTGTTTGTAAGCCAAGCATCATGGTATCGGAAGGTAAAGGAACCATCGTCATGTTGGGTTAATACTCCGGCTTCTTCGTCTTTATATAAAATTGAGGCTTTTCTCATTTGTTATTACCTGCATTTTTAAGTTTTAAACTTAGTTCAAGACCAAGCACATCAGCAATTTTTTGTAGCGTTTGCAGCGTAGGATTTCCTTTGCCACTTTCCAACTGCTTGAGTGTGCGCAAACCTACGCCCGATAGTTCTGCCAAGCCTTCTTGTGTTACTTGCAGCATTTCTCGGCGTTCTTTTATTGCTTTAATTATCTCTTCGAAGTGCATTATATAGCTCCTTTTTATGCAAATATACAATTTATTTTATAAATAGTAATTAAAAGTGCCATATATTGCACAATTCATTACAAACAATAGCTAGCTAAGTGTAATTGATGCTAATAGTGCAATATATGGCACTTTGTAATGGTAGGTTATTTTATCTCTGTCAGCACTTTTTCCAATAATAAATTAAACTCTGTTGGTTTTTCTATCATTGGATAATGTCCGCATGCTGAGATGGTTTCCACTTGAAATCCGTTTTTGCAATGGTTTTTCAGTCCGGTTTCGTTGGTTGGAAAATAGTCGCTGTTTATTAAGTATAGCTTGTAATTGAGCTGTTCCAGTTTTTGAGGGTCGGTAGAAGCGTATTGCATTTGGTTCAAACATGTATTATAGCCAATAACGGAATCGCTATTTGCAAAATCAGTTTTTACTCTGTCTTTTACTTCCTCGGGAGTTGTTGGGCAAAAAAGCATTAAATCTGCATAATAAGTAGCCGTATTTTTAAAGTCGTTTTGCAGCATTGGAATAAAGGCGCTTATTTGCTGCATCTGTTCCGGTGTATATACAACATCAATAGTTTTGAAATTGTCGACACCTACGATGCCAATAATCTTGGGATTGTTGCTTAATGCCGTTTGTAACATTATTTCGCCTGCCATAGAGTGCCCGATAATTACAACATTCTTTAGCTTCATTGCGTCGATAAATGCTGTTACATCATTGGCATATTCTTCAACAGTCCAGTTCGTTCTGTTGGCTATGGATTTCCCAAAGCCGGGCAGGTCTATGGCATAGACGGTGTAATTTTTAGAAAAGTGCTCAACTTGATTCATCCAATAAGTTGCGTCTATACACCAACCGTGCAGAAATAGAAGCGTTTTGTTGCCTTGTCCTTGTTGAAAATAATTGATTTCAACCTGCTTGTCTCTAATTGTGATTTGTTTTGCTGTCATGCCTTTTTGTGTTTGTGCCATGCTTACATTTGATAAAAGTGAAGCAATGGCGATGCTTAAAATTGCTCTCATATTCATTTTTTGTTTGAATTATGATGCAAAGAAAATAGGCAGGTATGACAGCCCTTTGTCAGGGGTTTGGAAATAATCTTTTAGATCGTTCTTCTAAATAGCGTTCCATGCTGAACGACTTGTCGGGGTTGAATTTAGTTTCTTGTATTTCGAGTTCCTTTATTCTGTCGAGGCGAAACTCTCTCATTTCTTGGCGCAACTCGCAAAAGCCAATCGTAGTCCAAACAGCACCACTAAAGTAAACGGCATAAGGCTGGATTGTTCGTTCTTTTAGCTCTTCTTCGCCTCTTGTCTGATATGTTATTTTCAGCTTAAGGCTTTCTGTAATTGAATGTTGGATTGTGTCTAAATACAAACTTACGGGAGCCCAAGGTTTCTGATAGCCTATTCTTGAACTTAAAAACTCCAATTTGTCTTTTTCTTTGAGAGATAGAACGGCTTTGATTTTTAAAAGTGCGGATTCGTAATTTTGTTTCAAAGAATCTTCGGTATGGTAGTTTAATATTTTGCTTGTGGTAACTAGAGCTCTAGCTTCTTCCATGGTAAACATTACGGGAGGCAATCGATAGCCCTCAACCAGAAAATAACCCTTTCCTTCTTCTTCACCAATGGGCACACCTGCAAGCCGTAAGGTTTGAATATCTCTGTAAATTGTTCGAATAGTAACTTCAAATCGTTCAGCAATTTCACGAGCTGTTATTAGTCGTTTCGATTGAAGTTGAATGAGTATGCTGGTTAGTCTGTCGAGTCTATTCATTTCTTGTAATGGGGAGTTGCTATTTTGGGCAAGCTTGAGCTTGGTTTTAACTGGGAAGAGTTTCGAGTGCCAGATGTGGTGTGTTTTGTCCCATATTTATTTTATTTGTCCTAAAAATACAATATAAAGTACATGTAGCTGTTTTTTTGTGTTTTTTGCATGACCCTAAGTCCATAGCCGTCAAGTTAAGGCAAATATATACATGAAATAGAGTGGTGCGCAGCACCTTATCTTAGGGACAGCGTCCCGTTTTCTTTGTAGAAAAAATTCCCGTTTCTTACAAGCTTTTAGTTGTGCCTTCGTTGTTTTTAATATTTTTTTATTTGCACATTAAATAAATGTCCGTAAATTTGTCTGTGTCCGTAAAAATGTCCGCAGATGATAAAAGTTAAATTTTACTTAGATAAAGCAGATAGAAGTGAAAAATCTCCTATTCATTTAGTTATTAGACAAAAGGAAACTCAATTGAAAGTTTCTACTGGAGAAAAAATCCTCAAAAAAGATTGGGATAATAAAAATCAGTTAGTCAAAGAAAGTGAAATTAAATCTAATTCAATTAATAAGTTCCTTGTTTTTTTAAAAGAGGAAGTAGAAAAATATTTTAATACTGAACCTCATTTGAACTATACTGAAAATAAGATTAAAGAGAAAATCCTCTCTCTTGTGAATTCAAGAAAAGAAAATTCAGACATTAGGATTGTTGCAGAAGAGCCTGCTGAATATAAAAAGAAGAAGAAAATAACTTTTGTTGATTTTTTTGCTGGAGCAGGTGGTTTTAGCGAAGGTTTTTTACAAGCTGAAACTAATAATAGTTTCTACGATTTTTTATTAGCAAGTGATATTAATGAGAATTGTGAGTTAACACATATCGCCAGATATAATTATCAATTAGGTTTAGATACAAAATTTCTAAAACAAGATATTACAGAGCCAGATTTTCTAGATAATTTGTTGTTTCAGCTTGAAGGAAAAAAAGTTGATGTAATTTGTGGAGGACCTCCGTGTCAGAGTTTTAGCCTTGCAGGAAGAAGGCGGAAGTTTGATAAAAAAGATGATTTATTTGCTCATTATCTGAATGCAATTAAGATTTTAAGGCCAAAGTACTTTGTAATGGAGAATGTAAAAGGAATCCTTACTAAGGAAAATGGAAGAGTAAAAGAAATGATTTTACAAGAAATAAAATCAATAATAGACTTAAAAGAATTCCATTTGCTTTTAGAATATGTTGAAAAGCTAAAACGCAGAAATTCAGAATGTCAGTTTTTACTGGAAATGATATTATTTCGATTGAAATTTGAAACAACTACTGAAAGTAATATACAAAATGAAAAAGATTCTTATATAAAAAGTATTGAGAATAAATTTAAAACGCTTACGCCTAAAATTGTTGATTATAAGACTAGTAAAACTGATACAAATATAAACACTATTAGACATGGTTTTACTTTGTTAAAGAGAACAACAGAGTTGTCCATTATAAGGAAAAAAATCATTTTGGAAAAAGCTCATTCAAATATTGACAATGATAATTTTGAAAAAATATTTGACGATTTTTTAATATCAATTGAACCAGATACAATAATTTCAAGAATTACCGAATCATTAGAACTATTGTCTCCTTCAAATAATTTTAAGAATGAAGTTAAAGAAATTGTGACTGCACTAAATATTTACAATGCTTCTTTCGATGAGTGCATAAATTTATTGACTGGTTTAATTAATGATAAAAATTCAATAAGTGAACTTAATAATATTCTTGAGAAAATTCGCCTTTACAATATTGAAAGTCCATTCATTGCTTTAGCATCAAATTATGGAGTGCCACAAAATAGAGAAAGAGTTTTGTTTATAGGTTGTAGAAAAGACCAGAAATTAATAAAATCTATACCTCCAACAGTAAAGGATAATGAAAAAGTAAATGTTTTTGAAGCATTATTTGACCTTGATTTTATTGATAATGATGAAGAGAAGTATAATTATGAGACAATTGATTTGAAGTCTAAATATAATGGGACATCAACGAAAATGATGAGCCTTATAAAGAAAAGAGAAATTAATGGTTCTATAAATAATAACGGGTTAACTTATTCAGAATGGTCAAGAAAGGGTAGGTTAAATGGTCGATTTGTTAATGCAAAAAATCCCTTTTATGTTAGAAATATTGATGAGTTAAAAAATCCACTTACACATATTGTTGCTCCGTTGCAGAATCATAAAACTAGTAAACAAAAAACAGATGTTATTAAACGCTTAGATGTTATTCTAAATGAAGGTGATTATACAGTTGCAAAAAACAAGTTGAAAAAAATTGGATTAGATTCTGAAAAGAGAAATTATAATGTTTTAAAGCCTGCAATGCAAAGTCCTACGGTTTTGACTATTCCTGATGATTATATTCATTTCTCAAGTCCAAGGGCTTTGACCGTAAGGGAGATGGCTAGGCTTCAATCGTTTGATGATTCATTTGTTTTTCAAGGGAAAAGGTCAACAGGAGGAGAAAAACGCAAATTTGAGGTTCCTCAATTTACTCTTGTTGGGAATGCTGTTCCTCCATTAATGGCAAGAGCTATTGCTTTGGAAATTTTAGAAAAAATTGATTAAATATTAAAATATGACAACTGACCGTTTGGGGATAATTCTGGGATAGCAGTTCGAACATCAATTCTAAGCGTATTTCTAGAGCCAGACTGAAAATTATTTGTAAAAATTTCCTTTAAAGATTTTGCTACATTCTGAACACTAGCTTGTCCCCAGTAGTTTCCACCAGAAAGATTTGTTACGCGTTTAACAGAAACGCTTTCTGGTTTATAGTCAGCATTTTGGTTTGATGGGACAGTCACAAATGAATATGTAAAACTTTGCGCATCTTGAATATTAAATCCATTTCGTCCAATAGTAATATTTCTCCCACGGAATCCACCTGCTGAATATATCATATCCCACAACATTGGTATTTGAGCATTGTCATTCCAGTTTGTTTTACATTGAATAATTCCAATTTCGTACAGATGAAAATCTTTTTCGGCTAAAAAATTTGAGACTTCTGGGTTAAACTTATTTCTCTTGTAATTAGGGATTTGAATAGAATTGTTATCTTTTATCACTAATTCATTTATATTGGTATTATATTCTGGCGAATTAGGGAAGATAATAATTGTAATGTCTGACTCTGTGTTACAGGCAAAATTCCCATAGTTAACAGTTATAGCATCTTGAATAGCTTTAGGTACAAGACTCATCTTTTTTAAAGCCACAATTCTACTCCCAACTGTACACAAATTTATATACCAACAAACTAAAGACTCCCATGCAGTACCACCAGCAGATAATGCACCTTGATCTCGACCTCCACCACCAGTTAATTTGAATATTTCAGAAAGATGATCTCCTAAATTAAGTATTTCATTTTCAGTTGGGTTATTCCCTAGTAGTTCTTTGATCCTAGGTTGCCAAATATTCCAACAAGATTTAATAGTATTGGTTTCAAATAAACTCTCAACAGAAAGTTTTCTAAAATGGTCTGGAATGCTATTATACATAAATACATCTGTTTTTTATTATGCAAATATTAGGATAAATATTTACATTTTTAGGTTCTAACCAATCTTATTTTTATTTCACACAATGAGGCACAACTAATTTATATGTAAATTAAAAGTTGATTATACATGCCAAATTAGGTGGCTATGTATCTCTTTTATTCCCTCCAAAATTAAACATTAATTCAAACTTAAAATATTTTATAGAATTATTTCTATCTTCATTCATCCCCCAAAAATCATCCATTTATTGTTTAGAAGATGCAAATAAGCAAGATAAGTAAAAAGAATATAAATGAATGTTATTTTCTTTACACGCTAAAACCAACGCAATATATGTATACCAAAGAAAACAGTAGGAAGGAATATATTTCTCGCATAAACAAAGTGATGGATTTTATCGAAGCTAATCCGGACAAGTGCTCTAATTTATCGGAATTGGCTCAGATTGCTAGTTTTTCACCATTTCATTTTCATAGAATTTTCACCATGTTTACGGGTGAAACTCCGGCAGATTTTTCTTTGCGTATTCGAACTGAAAAGGCTGCGCAACAATTGAAGGATTCTAAATCAAAAACAATCTCAGATATTGCTTTTGATTGTGGCTTTAGTAGTATGGCCTTGTTTGCTCGAACATTTAAGAAACATTTTGGCATGAGCGCAACCAGTTTTCGTAAAACAGAACAGCCCGTGATGGTAAAGAATGGTGTTTATTTTAGCAAGAATGGTAAAGTGATGAGCAAGAATAATCAACTGTGCATGACGCATAACAACGACCTTTGTGATGTAAATTTAAAACAATTAATTATTATGGAAACAAATGTTGTTGTAAAAGAAATGCCGGAGATGGAGGTAATTTATTGTCGCCACACAGGTGATTTTAATCAAATTGGGAAAGCTTATGAAAAACTGATGCAGTTTGCCGGCCCTCGAGGTTTAATTAAACCGGATTCGAACACAATTACGGTTTATCATGACGACCCTTCGGTAACAGAAATGAGCAAAGTGCGACAAAGTGCGTGTTTGCTTGTAGATGGTGATGTAAAAGTGGAAGGCGAAATCGGTCGTTTAACTATACCGGGAGGGAAGTACGCTGTAGGTCATTTTGAAATAGCGGTTACCCATTTTGAACAGGCTTGGAACACTATGTGCGTATGGCTTACAGAAAGTGGTTATGAACCAAGCGAAGGAAATCCATATGAGTTTTATTATTGTGATCCGGAGAATCATCCGGAGCAAAAATTTGTGTTGGATATTTGTATTCCGGTAAAACCGATTTAAACCACGCTCATTGTAACAAAACTTGTAATTAACAGTACCGCAAAAGGAGATAAGGAACTTTTGCGGTGTTTTTTGTTGTGAGAATTCTTTTTGTGGCAGTTCATCTTTCAAGCACCTCCGTTCACCGAAAATAATTTAAGGCATTGCCGGTGTGCTTTTAGTTTTACAGTGTGATAGTAAACGCAAACTAAATTTTAAACATACAACTGCCCGCAAAAACTTATTAACTTGATGACATTGGGCAAAGCCCTGCTCATCCCCCAAAATCCCTCATTCATCAAAAAACAATATTGTATTTATACGCTATTTGTTTGATATCTTTATATTTGTAGCACTAAAATTAGTTGATGTTTAAATTTAAAAAGGATTTGGTTGGGTAAATAGGTATTGACGCCGGTCAATGCTTATCCCTTGGTTTGTACTCAGGCATAGTTTTGCTTGAGTCATTTTTATATCCATTATTAACATAAAATTTAAATATCATGAGTAACGATAATAAATCTATTCACGAATTCGATTTCGACCTAATTTGTAATTATTACGCAACAGTAAAGCGACAAGGGCCCGGTAGTCCGCAAGTGACTTTGAAGGCATTAAGCTTTATTGATAATCTGACCGAAAATTCTCGCATTGCCGATATCGGTTGTGGTACAGGAGGTCAAACAATGGTTTTGGCTAAACATGCCCCCGGAATAATAACAGGAATTGACTTGTTTCCCATTTTTATAGACTTGTTTAATAAAAATGCAGCAAATGAAAATCTTGCTGATAGAGTAAAAGGAGAGGTTGGTTCTATGCATAACCTTCATTTTCAGGCTGAGGAGCTTGACCTAATTTGGTCAGAAGGAGCTATTTACAATATCGGTTTCGAGCAAGGTTTGCGTGAGTGGCGTAAATACTTGAAAAAAGGCGGCTTTGTTGCTGTTTCGGAAGCGTCGTGGTTTACCAATGATCGCCCGGCTGAGATTGAAGAGTTTTGGATGGATGAATATTTGCAGATAGATACAATCCCTAATAAATTAGCTCAGATGCAAAATGCAGGATATGTTCCTGTAGCTAGTTTTATTTTACCGGATAGTTGTTGGCTTGAGGATTTTTATGCGCCACAGGTTGAGGCTCAAAAGAAATTTCTAGAAGAAAACAAGGGTAATAAAATGGCAGAGGAGTTTATTGCTAATCAGCGCCATGAAATGCAGTTGTACAATAAGTATAAGGAGTATTATGGCTATGCATTTTATATCGGAAGAAAGATATAATAAAGCTCTATAGTGAGGCTGCCTCTTAGTGGGCAGCCTTTTTTCTTAGTTTTAAAAAAAGGATTCATGGTTTATATTAAATACTTCATGCGTTAAAAATAAGTGTTCAATATTAGTACTGCCTTGAATGGTATGAACTTTAATACCTTTGTAAAAGGTTTTTGAAAAAGAATTTTAATGAAAGCAACATCATTGATATCTAGAATAGGACAGATTCTTTATAAGGGAAAATCTCAATATAAAGAGGAATGCAAGCGTAAGGTTGAGCTAGCCGAAAGAGAAAGCGAAACCTTATACCAAACCATTATTGAAAATTCATTGGACGGTGTAGTCCTCATGCAAGGGTTTAAGGTGTTGTATTTCAATAGAATCTTTGCTGAGTTGTTGGGTTATACACAAGAGGAGTTGTACCAAGTAGATCCAATGGAGGTGATTGCCTATAAGGATAGAGAAAAGGTTTTTAACTATTATGAACGGCAACTAAACGGTGAGTTGAAAAACTACAACTTTATAATTGAGATGCTGCGAAAAGATGGCTCCCACTTTACTGCGGAATTAAATGTTGGAGCTATTCAGTTTAAAGGAAATTTGACCTCAATAATTGCAATTAGAGATATTACCCAAAAGGAAAAACTGGCTCAGGCTTTACGCGAGAGCGAGCAGAACTATAAAACATTGGTAGAGAATTCTCAAGATGGTTTTGCAATTGTCAGAGCTAATAAAGTGTTGTTTGCAAATCCTGCCTATTGTCGTATGCTTGGCTATACACCTGAGCAACTTTATAAAATGAATGCCTTGGATGTTTTGCATCCTGATGATGTGGCTAAACTCCTTAAAATGGGTGAGCGAAGTAGAACCATGTATACCGGAACTATCAACATGTCATATCGCATGGTAACAATATCCGGTGATGTGCGTGAATGTGAGTCAAGTTCCACTATGATAAAATATGGTGGAGAATGGGCAAATTTTTTTACTGTGCATGATGTTACGGAAAGTAATCGTATGCAGAAGGCATTGTCTGAAAGTGAACGAAAATTTAGGGAACTGACAGAAATGCTTCCACAAGCTGTTTATGAGTTGGATGAGAATAATAAGCCAACTTTTATGAATAAAACAGGGCGAGACATGTTTCTGTTGGGAGATGCTGATTTCATTGGAGACAAAGCATATGACTTTTTTATTCCCGAAGATGCAGAGCGAATGAACGAGGATTTGAATGGTGCTGCTAGAAGGGCTAATCCTGTAAATCCTAATCTTGAATTAGCTTCCCCTAGAGCAAAAGGATACACAGCAAAGCGTGCGGATGGTACTACCTTTCCGGTGTTAATATACGGAACACCAATTTTTGAAGATGGCGTTTTTAGAGGTTCGCGCGGGATTATTATTGATATCACAGAACGCGTTCGAATGGAAAATGAGCTTCGTTTGAGTGAAGAAAGGTTCCGCGAATTGGCCGATTTTCTTCCACAAACCATATATGAAATAGATCTTAAAGGAAATCTGCTTTATGTGAATAAAACCGGTATGGAAATATTTGGTTTGTCAGAGGCGGACTATGGAAAACCTCGACATGAATCATTTGTTCCCGAAGACAGAGATCGGAATTTTAATAACTTA
Organism: Paludibacteraceae bacterium; assembly: GCA_963662245.2. GTDB lineage: Bacteria > Bacteroidota > Bacteroidia > Bacteroidales > Paludibacteraceae > JAFGVL01. Next base: position 681,917 of record CAXXVQ010000009.1, read on the forward strand.
ATGCTCACAATGAAAGGGGAACGCAAGGGAACTGTAGCTGATTATATGGCTATAGGTAAAAATGGTCGCAAATTTCCGGTATTGATTTATGGGATTCCTTTAGTAAAAGACGGGGAAATAAAAGGTGCCAGAGGGATGATTGTCGATATTTCTGAGCGGAAAGAGACAGAGCAGGCTCTTAAAGAAAGCGAAGAGAAATATCGAATGTTGGTAGATGATGCCAACGATGGAATTGTACTTACTCAAGAAGGTAAACTAAAGCTTGTAAACAAGGCAATGTGTAAAATATTGCAATATGATTTTGCCGAATTTAAAGATAAACCGTTTTATGATTTTATTTTTCCTGATGATAGGGCTCAAATGCTTGGATATCATCAAAGACGAATGTCCGGCGAAGAGTTTACAATTTTATATAGAGCCCGTCTAATAAGACGAGACGGCGAAATAATTACCGTAGAATTAAATGCCCGAACTTTATATTTTAATAACCAACCTGCTGCATTTATAATTATTCGGGATATTTCAGAGAGGATAGCGATAGAAAATGAATTGAAGGCGGCAAAAGAGCAACTTGAGAAACTTAACAAGAATCTGGAAAACATGGTGGCAGAAAGTTCTGAGAAGCTTGCTGAAACACATATGCAATTAGTTAATCTTCAAAAAGAGAACCTTCAATCGCAGTTTGATGTATTGCGTCAGCAGGTAAATCCACACTTCCTTTTCAATAGTTTGAATGTACTTACTTCGTTGATAAAAATTGAACCTGATTTGGCCGAACAGTTTTCTGAGCATTTATCTAAAGTGTATAGATATGTGCTTGAAAATAAGGATAATGAGCTGGTGAGTTTAAGCACTGAACTAAAGTTTTTAGATGCATATATTTTCTTGTTAAATATTCGTTTTGTAGACAAAATCAAAGTGAATATTTCGATCCCGGACAATAAGCTTAATAACAAACTTATTCCGTTAGCTATGCAGCTATTGATTGAGAATGCAATTAAGCATAATATCATGAGTAAATCTGCTCCGTTGGTGATAGATATTTTTATTGATAAAAATAATTTCTTGAACATTATCAATAATCTTCAAGAACGACCAACTCATATCGTTTCAACGGGTGTCGGCTTGAAAAATATTGAAAACAGATATTTACTTTTAAATAATACAAAACCAGTGTTTGAGAAAACAGAAACACAGTTTGTGGCTAAGGTTCCGTTAGTGGAGAAATAAAATATTTACATGAAAATAGTTATTGTAGAAGATGAGTTTTTTGCAGCTCGCAGGTTGGAAAATATGATACATGAATATGATTCGTCAATCAAGATACTTGCAAAGCTAGAGTCTGTAAAAGAGTCAGTGGATTGGTTTAAAGAAAATGAACAACCGGATTTGATTTTTCTGGATATTCATCTGGATGATGATTTGAGTTTTTCCATTTTTAAAGAGGTAGAGATTTCTTGTCCGATAATTTTTACTACAGCAACAGATGAATTCGCAACTCAGGCATTTTTAATGCATAGCATTGGCTATCTGCATAAACCAATCATACAAGATGACCTGAATCTGGTTCTGAAAACATATCAACAAACTACGGTAACTCCAATGGTTATTGATGGAAAGATATTTGATGAAATAATTAATCAAAAGAATAAAAACTAAGCTTATGAAAGCATTAATCATTGAAGACGAATATTTTGCAGCTGAAAGGTTGGAGAAATTAGTGCTGGGATGTGATTCGTCCATTCAAATTTTGGGCAAACTACAATCGGTGGAGGAGGCGGTGCAATGGCTTAAAAGTAACTCACAGCCCGATGTGATCTTCTTGGATATTCAGCTGGAAGATGATTTGAGTTTTTCTATTTTTGAGCAGGTGGAGGTAAAGTCAAATATTATTTTTACCACTGCTTTTGATGAATATGCTATTCGTGCGTTCAAGCATAAGAGCATAGATTATTTGTTGAAGCCTATTTCAAAAGAGGATTTATGTGCGGCATTGAAAAAGCATAACGATTGGAGTGTACAGCAGTTGCCTGATTATAAAGAGCTTATTGGTCTTCTGAAGCAAAGCTCAAATGAATACAGAGAGCGATTTTCTGTTATTGTTGGAGAAAAGATGAAATCGATAGAGGTAGCGGATATTGCTTATTTCTTCTCCACTTCAGGAATTACTTTTTTTGTGACAAGATCTGGTAGTCAATACACGCTTGATGTTAGTTTAGATAACTTAATGAGAGAGCTAAATCCGAATTGTTTTTTCAGAGCAAATCGCCAATATTTGGTTGCCAGAAGTGGTGTAAATCAGATTTTTGTGTTCCCCAAAAGTCGTTTGAAATTGGATTTGCAACCAAAATCTGCTGAGGAGGTGTATGTAAGTATAGAGAAAGTACCTGCTTTTAAAAAATGGTTTGACGGAGAAAAAGTGTTTTAATTTATTCGCCTATAAATTATAAATAGTTTAATAGCGTGGTACGCTGTGACTTTACCTGCATAGCAGCGTTCTATTGGTAGAAGTCATATTTAGAACAAGAGGTAAGGTGCAGCGCACCGTGCTATTAAAAAGCTTCCCTTAACTATATTATTCCCATTAAAACCTTCCAACCATGACTACCCTCGTTGTTGCTTATTTAAAGTAGTAATAAATATTTCATACCTAATAATGGTTGATTCGTAAAGAAAAGTGAGTGTTTTTTAAGTAAAAATCGTAAACTTTGTTCATTGATAAAACATTAAAAACTACTGCTTATGTTTATCGTCCTACTTACCTATACTCACGGACTAGATCCGATTCTTGAGCACTTGGAAGCTCACCGTACTTTCCTTGATAAGTATTACGAAACCGGAAATTTTATTTGTTCCGGAGCACAAAATCCCCGCACGGGTGGCGTTATTCTTTGTCGTGCTACCAATAAAGCCCAAGTCGAAGAAATAATTAAAGAAGATCCGTTTAATATCACTGGAGCTGCTTCGTATAAAATTATTGATTTTGAGGCAAGTAAATTATGTGTCAGAGTTAGAGCCTTTCGTTTAAAATAAAAATAGTTATTGAAATGATTCAATGTACATATAAAGTTGGCTATGAGCTGATGGATTTTGATAAAGTTACTGATATGCTTTCAAAGGCATATTGGTCTGTTGGAATAACAAAAGATGTAGTTACAAAAGCTGCCGCAAACTCCACATTAGTTTTTGGGGTGTTTGATGCTACTAACCAGCAAATTGCTTATGCTCGTGTGCTATCGGACAAAACCCGTTTTTGCTACCTGATGGATGTGATTGTTGACGAAAAACATCGTCGTCAGGGTATTGGTCAGGATTTATTAAAATATATTCTTCATTATCCTGAATTGTCCGATGTCTATATCTGGACTTTAAGAACTGCTGATGCTCATGGAGTTTACTCAAAATTAGGCTTTAAGCAGGTAGAGAATCCAGAAGAATGGATGATGATATCTAAACCGAAAAGATAAATCAGAAGAATTTTTATAATGGAAGTTGTAAACATAAAAACAAAGTTTAATACAAGTGTAGAGACTTATGATTCGCAACGCAGATTTTTTATTCCATGTTTTGATGATTATTATCAAACCGGAATAAAACTTCTTGCATATATGCGTAAGGAATTCAACTCGGTACTTGATCTTGGTGCAGGAACAGGTTTGCTGTCACGGTATCTGTATGAAACATATCCTACTGCAAATTATACACTGGTTGATATTGCCGAAAAGATGTTGGATATTGCAAAACTGAGGTTTGAAGGTTTGAGTAACTTCAGTTATTGTGAGGCAGATTATTCTAAAGAGTTACCACAAGGCGAGTTTGATTTAGTAAGCTCAGCTCTGTCTATTCATCACTTGGATGAGCAAGAGAAATTTTCCCTTTATACAAGCATTTATAATAAATTACCATCCGGTGGGTGTTTGTTGAATGTGGATCAATTCAATGCCGGTTCAGAAGAAATGAACAAGCAAATTAATCATTTGTGGTATACTCAGATTAGTACAAGTGGAATTTCAGATGAGCAGCAAAATTTGTGGTTACAGCGTCGGGAACTGGATAAGGAGAATACCATATCAGAAACATTGGCTATGCTTAAAGAAATAGGTTTTAGTCATGTGGAGTCTGTGTATCAATATCTTAAGTTTGGAGTGGTATTAGCTATAAAGTAAGGTTTTAGGGATATTATAATCATAACAAATATTCCATTAAAATATGGAATGAATCCTTGTCAGGATTATGCGGAAATTATTGACAATCAAAATGTATTAAAGGTTTAAACTGGAAATATACTGGAGTGTGAATTATGAAACTACAATTAGCAGAACTTACACTAAGAAAATTTAAAGAAACTGATTGCACTAGATTAGCAGAACTCTGTAACAATAAAAGAGTTTGGGATAATCTGCGTGATTATATTCCACATCCTTACACCATAGATGATGCTAGAAGCTATATCTTATCTTGTCAGCAGGAAGAAACACAAACCATTTTTGCCGTAGAGTATAATGGAGAGCTTGTTGGTAGTATAGGTTTGATTTTAGAATCAGATGTGTATCGGATTTCTGCCGAGATAGGTTATTGGATTGGCGAACCATATTGGGGTTTGGAAATTGCAACTAAGGCTGTATGCCTTGTAACTGAGTATGGTTTTAATCATTTGGGACTAAAACGCATTTTCTCAAAGGTGTTTGGTTTTAATAAGGCTTCTCAAAGAGTCTTAGAGAAGGCAGGGTATAGCAAAGACGCTATTCTGAAAAAAGCTGCAATTAAAAATAACACAATTATTGATATTCATCTTTATAGCATACTTCCAAAATGACAACAGATTTTATAACTCCACCCAATCATATTCATTTTTTAGCAAAAAAACTTTTTGGAAACTTGAGTGAAATTATGGATGGCTCCATTGCTTATTTAGAACCTAATGGTGGCGGTCCGGTTGAGCAACATACACACGAACATTCCCACCTGTTTATTGTGGTGGAGGGTGAGGCAAAAATCTTACTAGATAAAACAGAAAAGATCTTGCATGCAAACGAATCATTTTTAGTGGATGGTCATATTCCTCACTCAATCTGGAATAATATAGATTCTACAACTAAAATGATTGGTATTTCGGTAAAGTAAATATTTCTCTTATGAATGATGTAAAAAAACATTATGATAACCATCTGGCAGCATTTTATTCATGGATGGTTGGTGATGCTGAGCCATTGTCAGAGAATTTTAAACAGATATGTTTAAGGAATGAGGTTATTCCTCAAAGTACGACAGTAGCTTTAGATCTTGGTGCCGGTAACGGAATTCAATCCTGTGCTTTGGAAAAGCTTGGGTATAATGTGTTGGCGGTAGATTTTAATGCTCATTTGCTTGAAGAACTGAAATCTAAATGTAAATCAGTAAATACTGTGCTTGATGATATTCGTAATGTTGTAGCCTATGCTGATCTGAACCCTGAATTAATTGTTTGCTGTGGCGACACAATCAGCCATTTAGAATCATTTGAAGAAGTACAGATGTTGTTTAAGGATGCTTTTCAGTCCTTGTCTCAAAATGGCACACTAATTCTTTCTTTTCGGGATTACTCCTTTGAACTGACCGATACCAGTCGATTTATTCCCGTAAAAAGCGATTCGCAAAGAGTTTTCACTTGTTTCTTGGAATATTCAGAAGACAAAGTGCGAGTTACCGATTTGCTGTATGAAAAAGAGGGCAAAGTGTGGATTCAAAAAGTAAGTTCATATTTTAAATTGAGATTAAATGAAGACCTAGTGTGTAGTTATCTATCGGCGGTAGGTTTTGAAATTATTTTTTCTCAGATAGAAAAAGGCCTGGTAACTGTAATTGCCAAAAAAATAGAAATAATCTGAGATATATCTAATAAGATAATGTAAGGCTATCCATTAGGATTGATTTTTAATAAAATTCTTAAAATAAATTAACATATGATAAACGAAATTTATCCGCATAAATTTGAAAATCAATATCAGCCTGATAAGCAAATCTCAGACAATGATTTTGTACTCCACTATCAGTCTAATAACCTTTTGCTAAAAACGAGTGGAGAAGAATTGGAGATTCCTCGTAGAGGAGATTTTAAACAAATCGGAGAACATATTTTTTTATTCACATTAAATGATGTTTCTTGTTTTTTATTGACAGATAAACCGCAAGAAATTCAATCCAATATGGAGTTTAAAGAAATAAACTTCTTTCGTACTATCAAACAACAAGAGATTGCTTGGGTAAGTATTGTCGGACTGCATCTTTATAATTGGTATTCCGAACATCAATTTTGTGGCAAATGTGGAACAAAGATGAATCACAAGTCAGATGAACGGGCTATGATGTGTCCTAATTGCGGAACGCTATTTTTTCCAAAGATCTCTCCGGCAATAATTGTGGCTATTACTAAGGATGATAAGATATTGCTGGCTCGAAATTCAAATTTTCCGGCTGCATGGTATGCTCTTGTTGCAGGTTATGTAGATATAGGCGAAAGCCTAGAAGAAACTGTTAGCCGAGAAGTGAAAGAAGAAGTGGGGCTTGATGTAAAAAATGTTAGATATATTGGTAGCCAACCTTGGCCACTTTCCGGATCTATGATGATTGGCTTTGCAGCAGAGGTAGCCGATAAGAATCAGCCAATATTGATTGATGGAAAAGAGGTTGTAGAGGCTGATTGGTTTACCAGAGGTAGTTTGCCGAATCATCCACCTGCTCATATTGGTATTTCAGGTTTACTGATAGATAAATTTGAAAGTTCGGAGTTGTAGAGAACGATTTTAATATAATATTGAGAAGTAACAGATTGTTAATATATGATCTGTTGCTTTTTTGTTTTAAATATCAGTTTAGATTTTTTATGAAAATATGGTATCTTTGTTTTTTTTCTATTGGAAATGTGTTTAAATGCTTGATAAATAGATGTGTTGAGAATGTGGAAACAATAAATAATCTAAATATACTATGAAAAAACTTACATCTTTAATTGTGTCTTTAGTAGTGGCGTTAAGCCTATCTGCAACAAATTATTATGCCTCACCAACCGGAACTGGTGATGGAAGTTCTTATGCTACTCCGGGAAGTTTTGCAAGTGGAAAAAGTGCATTGAGTTCTGTAGATACATTGTATTTGTTGGGCGGACAATATGACCTTTCTTCAAAACAGACATTTTCTGTATCAGGTCTTGAGGGTAGCAATAAAGTTATTGCAGCATATCCGGGAGAAGTGCCAGTTCTTGATTTTCGTAATCAGCCATATGGTAAAGAAATTACCGGTTCTGATAATGTGGGATTAAGTATTTCTGAAGGATATCAGTACCTTCATTTTAAAGGCTTAGTTGTTCGTTATGCTGGCAAAGTAGGAATTCTTAACCAAGGTAAGAACTGTATCTTTGAAAATTGTGAAGTTTATGGTTGTGGAGATACTGGGATTCAAATGAAAAAAGGAGGGAATAATCTTATTAAAAATTGTGACTCGCATGATAACTTTGATTATAAGACAGTAACATCTGATGGTAGTGCAAATTACGGAGGAAATGCTGATGGATTTGCTGATAAACAATATACTACGCCTACTGATTTAAATGATGCGCCAAACATCTATGAATCATGTCGTTCATGGCATAACTCTGATGATGGTTGGGATTTTTACCAACGCGTGGGGAGTTCGGTTATCAATAACTGTATAGCATACCAAAATGGGCCTGAATATTTTGACTTGAGTGCAAATCCTCGTCGTTTAGGAATAGACTCTACTTGGTTCAAAAGCTTTGAAGGAGCTGGGCAGACTGTAACCGACCGTTATGGGAATTCCGTAAATATCACTGTAGCACATTATGTAAATATTGGTAACGGTAACGGATTTAAAATAGGTGGAGGATATACCGCACACAATGTTACGCTTAACCGTTGCCTGGCAGTGGCAAATGTTTCGGCAGGTTTTGACAAGAATAACAATGGCGGAAACATGTATGTATATAATGGTACTTCATACAAAAACAAGATTAACTATGGTTTTGGTAATGCCAGCTATGGTACTTTAACGATTAAAAACTCTCTAGAATTGGATGGCACATCAAGTAGTTATTTTGATGTGACAAAATTGGTTTCAAGTCATAATAGTTGGAATACCACAGGAATTACCTGCGATGCAAGTGATTTTGTAAGCGTTGATACTACATTGATATTAACGCCAAGAAATGCAGATGGATCTTTAGCTTCAACTGACTTTTTAAAGTTAGCAGATGGAAGTGATTTGATAGATGCCGGAATTGATGCCAAATTATCATATAGTGGAGCTGCTCCTGATTTAGGTTGTTTTGAAAAAGGTGTTATTGACCAATACCCCGGTATAGTTGATGATCCATCTAACAAAAGTCAAACTGTGGTTGCCGAAGCAAACATTGCTACTATTGTGTTTACATGGTCAGGTGCCGCTACAGGACTTGCCGTGAGTGGTTTGCCTGCCGGATTAAACCAGTCTGTAGACAATACTGCAAAAACACTTACTATCTCAGGTGCTATTACTGCACCGGCAGGAACATATACTTACATTGTTTCTACTGTTGGAGGAACTGCCGTTGCTGATTCTGTTTCAGGTACTTTTACGGTTCAAAGCATTGTGATTCCAACTAATAAAGATCAAACTATTGCTACGGGCGGAACAATTGAGACTATTGTTTTTGCATGGTCAGGTGATGCCACAGGTATGATTGTTAGTGGTTTGCCTTCAGGCTTATCATCGGATTTGGATGTAACTGCTAAGACCCTTACAATATCAGGTACGACTACGGCAGATGTGGGTAATTATACCTATACTGTAAAAACAGATGGTGGTGCTGGACCTGATTCTGTACAAGGAACTATTGCTGTAGTTTCAGAATTTAATACTTCAAAATACTACAATATTTACACTTATGGAATCTCTGCTTCAAGTAGTAAAACTACTGCATCTACAACTGATGTGAAAAGATATATAACAGGCGAAACCGGAAGTGTAGTTTTAGCTGATGGCTTAAGTGATGCAGCTGAAGCAGCAGCCGGAACACCAGACCCTATGCGTACAGAGCCTAGTGCTGAGTGGATTATTGCTAAAGGAACCCAAGATGGATTTATTACTGTAAAAAATAGAGTGTCTGGTAAATATTTGCAAGTTTCATCTTCACTTTCATCCAATGCAGTAGAAATTATCCCAGTTTATCAAAAGGACGATAATGGAAATCGTGCCTATGCAATTTCTACAAGTGCTGCAGTTACAATTTGCTTGCAAGCTAATCCTCCATCAGTAAATACCTTTGGCGGATATGCAGATCGTACGCGTATGCGCTGGATTTTTGTTGAGTCGGAAGATGTTACTTCAGGGGTGAAAAACATGAAAATCAAGACAGACTTTTTGAAAAATACTTTGGTCACAGATTATGTGGAGTTGTTAAATCCTGATGAATTTGACTCCTTTGAGATTATTAATCTAAGCGGACAGAGAACAATCTCAGCAAAAGGAACATCTGCTGCAATAAGCGTATCTTCATTGCCGGAGGGAGTATATTTGGCTAAAGGAATTGCAAAAAACGGGGATTTGTATTTGACAAAAATTATCAAGAAATAATATAGAATAATAATACCTAGAAAGAGACACTTTGTATGGTGTCTCTTTTTTTGTGATGTTACTCCAATTATCTTTGCAGTATAAATTATTGACTTATGGCAACAAAACTGGTGATTTTTGATTTAGATGGGACCTTGTTGAATACGATAACTGATTTGGCGGTAGCAACTAACCTTGCTTTGTCTCAGCTCGGCTTTCTAACTCATGATGAAGAGGCGTATAAAATATTTGTGGGAAATGGGATAGATGTTCTTTTTGAACGGGCATTGCCTGAGGGTGAAAAATCGGCTGATAATGTGAAGCGTGTGCGTGATATTTTTCTGCCGTATTATAATGAACATAATAGAGATGCAACAGCACCTTATCCCGGAATAATTGAGCTTTTACAAAAACTAAAAGCAGCTGGAGTTAAAATAGCTGTAGCATCAAATAAATACCATGAAGGTGCATTGGCAACCGTGCGTGGGTATTTCTCAGAAATAATGTTTGATGTGATTTTTGGACATCGTGAAGGCTATCAACCTAAACCGGATCCGGCTGTAGTGTTTGATATCCTTGATATTTGTGGTATTGAAGATAAAAACGAAGTGTTGTATGTGGGAGATACTGTTGTAGATATGCAAACAGCTAAAAATGCTCAAATTCCTGCTGTTGCAGTAACTTGGGGTTTTCGTTCGGAGAATGAGTTAAAAGCATGTAATCCTGCATATTTGATACATAAACCGGAAGAGTTGTTTGAGATAGTAATGAAATAATAAATTCAAAAGGACACTCTAATAGCAGTCGTAGTCGGAAGAAAATATTTGCCAATAAATTATAAGTAATTTAATAGCACGGTACGCTGTACCTAAAAGAAATATCCAGACATAAACCTTTTTCTACCAATAGCATGGTGCGCTGCACCTTTAGCTGCATAGCAGCGTTCTATTGGTAGAAGTCATATTTGGAACAAGAGACAAGGTGCAGCGCACCGTGCTATTAAAAAGCTTCCTATAACTTTTTTTTTCCATTAAAATCTTCTGACCATAACTACTCAAATGAGTGCCCTTTTTGCTTATTCTTTCCCAAAGTAATAATCCAGCAAATCCTTAGCAGCAATAAAGGAACTTAGTTCATCATTAAGAATTTTGTTTTCCTTTTCTTTTAATAAAGCATCAATTTTTGGATCGTCGTAGAAGTGAGATTTAAGTTGTTCGTTAATACTTTCATACATCCAGTATTTTGACTGTTTGCTGCGTTTGTGCTCAAAAGACTTATTTTTTTCGGTGAATTGAATGAATTCCTCAATCATATCCCAAACCTCAGGTATTCCAGTTTTCTCAAGTGAAGAACATGTTAAAACCTGAGGTTTCCAATTCGATTCTGGTAAGGGAAATAATTGTAGCGCATTTGCAAATTGCGAACGGGCAATTTTAGCTTTATTTAGGTTTGTACCGTCGGCTTTATTGATGATGATACCGTCAGCCATTTCCATAATTCCCCGTTTGATGCCTTGTAGTTCATCTCCCGTTCCGGCAAGTTGGATTAGCAAAAAGAAATCCACCATTGAATGCACTGCGGTTTCTGATTGTCCAACGCCAACTGTTTCAACGAAAATGGTATCAAATCCGGCAGCTTCACAAAGAATAATGCTTTCACGCGTTTTACGAGCAACACCACCTAGAGACCCTGCTGATGGAGAAGGGCGAATAAATGCTTTGGGATTTACTGAAAGCTCTTCCATGCGGGTTTTATCACCAAGAATACTTCCTTTTGTACGCTCGCTACTTGGGTCGATGGCAAGAACGGCTAGTTTATGGCCTTTATTGGTAATATACATTCCCATAGTTTCGATGAAAGAGCTTTTGCCTGCGCCAGGAACACCTGTGATGCCAATTCGTTTTGATTTTCCTGCATGAGGAAGGCATTTTTCAATAACCTGTTGGGCAATTACTTGATGTTCATGTTTTGAACTTTCAACTAATGTTACTGCTTGGCTAAGGATTGAGATATTTCCATCAAGGATTCCTTTCACATATTCATCTGCAGTAAGAGTTCTTCGCTTAGTTCTCTTCTGTAAATATGGATTAATGATTGGGGGTTGACTAACTCCGTTATTAACCGCTAATCCTTTATATTCTTCATCGTTTTCTATATGTTTCATCTTGAATTTGTATAGTACTGCAATTTAATAAAAAAGAGGATAACTTTAAATTATCCTCTTTCAATCATTATATGTGAAACGCTTTATTTTCCTTTAACAGTAAATATAAGTGCTACATTTCTTTTAGCACTGCTTGGGTCATTGGTTTGAAGAGTAATGTATTTGTTATATACACTAGGTTTCATGCTTTTTGCATCAACTGTAATTTTCATTGTAGCTGATTTTCCCGGAGCAATTTTCTTAGGTTCTTTAATGCTGATGTCACTAAAGCTAGTAGAAGTACTTCTAATATATAATGGACTTACACCTGTGTTTTTAAGTGTAACTTTATATGCTTTTTTAGTCCCTTCAACAATTTCTCCAAGGTTAATTGATGGAGCTAACTCTAACTTAGGAGCATTTTTCTTTTGTTCCTCAGTGAATTTTTCAAAGATGTTTGCAGTACATGTAACAGTGTATTTTTCTGCATCTTTAGCTTTGCTTGTAGTGTAAGTAAGGGTCTCAGAAATATCTCCCCATTCTTTAGTTAAGTTTGTATTGATATCTAAATCAACATTTCCTTTTTCACCAGCTTTAAGCGTAAGAGGTTTTGCGGTAATGTATTTTGGTAGATTTGTAAATGCGATTGTGATATCCTTGTCAGAAACATTTGCTACCGCCAATTTTGCTGTTTTAGTTTCACCTTTAGCAACATCACTAAAGTTTACAGTTTCAGATTGTAGTCTTAGGTCTTTTCCTTTAAGGATTTTATATACATCTTCTACTTTTTTGCCTTTAGGAGTTACATTACCTTTGATGATAAGCACTTTTCTGTCGGCATTGCTACTTACCGTGATTGATTTTGTAAATGCTCCCGGTCTACCCGCTGCACGATAAGTTACAGTGATTGTTCCTTTTGTTTTTGGTGCAATAGGTTCTCTTGACCATTGTGGAGTAGTACATCCACACGAAGCTTTTACATTTGTAAGAACAAGGTCAGATGTACCATCATTAGTAAATTCAAAAACATGAGTTACTTTCCCATCTTCTTCGCTAATAGTACCGAAGTCATAACTTGTTTCTTTAAAGTTAATAACTGGCTTTTGTGCAAATACTGCAGCTGTTAAAGCGATTAAGATAGTACTTAGAAATAATTTTTTTTTCATAGTCAAATAAGTCTTTTAGTCCGTTATTTTGCTTCTGCTTGTTTTTCTTTAGGTGCTGGCATTACTTCTCCTTTTATGTGAAGGATGATTTTGTTTTCGTCAGAGTTATTTGTGATTGTAATTGACTTGTTGAAGGGGCCAGGTCTGTTTTTCGGATTATATGTTACTGTAACACTTCCTTTTGCTTTTGGAGCAACCGGTTCTCTACTCCACATTGGAGTGGTACATCCACAAGATGCTTGAACATTTGTTAAAATAAGTGGAGCATTTCCAGTGTTTGTAAACTCAAAAACATGAGTTACTTTTCCATTAACTTCATTAATTGTTTCAAAATCATATGAAGTCTCGTTGAATTTGGCAATTGGTTTTTGGGCCATTGTCAAGACACTCACAAGTAACATTAAACCTAGGAATAAATGTCTTTTCATAGCAGTTTTGTTTTTAGTGTTAATTATTATGGTTTTATGAGAAATGCAAATTTATAAATTTATGCTAAACATTACCCTTTAAATTGGACTAATCTTTTTTTAATGCGAAGATTAACAATTGATATTTGTCTAATGGGTTAATAGATATTGTATCTTTGTACTTTAAGTAAAAAATAAAGAACTATGAGCGTTTTTGAATGGAGCATGTTGATTTTAGTTGGTGTCACTGCCGGAATCTTAAGTGGTGTGCTGGGTATTGGTGGCGGAGTTGTTATTATTCCCGCGTTGATTTTTGTGTTAGGCCTTAGTCAGCAAACGGCTCAAGGTACTAGTTTGGCAATGATGGTTCCTCCTATTGGTATTATGGCTGCAATTAATTATCATAAAGCAGGTTATGTGAACCTTAAATATGCAATAATCTTAGCTATTTTCTTCACAATAGGAGCTTACTTAAGTTCTAAAATCGTCATTAGCATCAATCCTAAAATACTGCGCAAAATCTTTGCCGTTTTCTTGGTCTTTGTTGCCGGAAAAATGTTTTTTGCAAAGTAATTATACTCGAACTTTTCTTATAAAGATATGGAACCTGCTATTAAATCCCTTTCGGAGTCTGTGTTTGATTATGTGTGTAACGCATACAAACACTTACATGCGCATCCTGAATTAGCTTTTCAGGAAGTGAAAACGGCTGCGTTTGTCAAAGAGCAATTATCTGCAATGGGGATTTTGTTTAGAGAGAATATTGGGACGACAGGTGTGTTAGGAGTGCTGAAAGGAACTAATCCTGAGAAAAAAATAATTGCATTGCGTGCAGATATGGATGCTCTGCCTGTGGATGAAGAAACGGATTTAGAATTTAAATCAACTGTGCCACATTGTATGCATGCCTGTGGACATGATGCTCATGTGGCTTCATTATTAGGAGTTGCTAAGGTGCTTTCTCAATTGAAAGATAAATTTGAAGGAACTGTTCTTTTTATCTTTCAACCGGGAGAGGAGAGACATCCGGGTGGTGCTCGTTTGATGTTGCAGGATGGCATTTTTGATGAGTACACTCCAGAAGTGATATTGGCACAACATGTCTCAGTTGATTTTCCTGTTGGGACTGTTGCTTTCCGTGCCGGTAGAATTATGGCTTCGGCAGATGAAATTCAGCTTACTGTAAAAGGTAAAGGTGGGCATGGAGCTATGCCACATTTATTTAATGATACTGTGCTTTGTGCTTCGCAGATAATTGTTTCCTTGCAGCAAATTCGTGCTCGCTTAAGTTATCCGTTTACGCCAATGGTGCTTTCATTTGGAAAATTTATTGCCGACGGTTCTACTAATGTGATTCCGGAGGAGGTTCATCTTTCAGGAACTATGCGTACGATGGATGAGCAATGGCGTGCGGAAGTGAAACAGCACATCAAACGAATTGCTGAGGAGACAGCTCTTGCTCATGGATGCAAATGTGAAGTAAATATTTCTGATGGTTACCCGACAGTAGATAATGATGCCGAAGTGACAGCAAAAGCTATTGCGTATGCAAAAGAATTTGTGGGAGAGGAGCATGTAGGTGAGTTAGATGTGCGTATGACCGGTGAAGATTTTGGTTTTTTTACGCAAAAATTTCCTTGCTCGTTTTATCGTTTTGGAGTCAAAGGTGCTTCAAATCAAAATACAGGAAACCTTCATAGTCCAAATTTTAAAATTGATATGGAAGGATTCAAGACTTCAGTTAGCGTGATGAGCTGGTTAGTATACAAGAACCTAATGGAGTAATTACTCCTTAGTTCTTTCTAGTTGCATATCTACTTTCCCTCCGTTTAATCTTACAATGCGTCCCGGAGCATCCACTACTGTACAGTTATCTGGAATGTCATGCATGATCACTACGCATTCAGCACCTATTTTTACATTGTCGCCCACAGTGATTGGACCAAGTAAAGTAGCTCCTGTTCCGATAAATGCATTATTGCCAATAGTTGGGTGGCGTTTGCCGGTATGTTTTCCTGTTCCACCTATAGTCACATTATGGAATATGGTACAGTTTTCACCAATCTCAGCTGTTTCGCCAATAACGATAGCACTACCGTGATCAATAAAAAATCCTTTGCCGATTTTTGCTCCCGGGTGAATCTCGATGCCGGTTAAAAAGCGGCTTGTTTGAGAACAAAATCGTGCTAAAAAGGTTAATCCTAATTTGTATAGCGGGTGAGAAATATAGCGGTGAGTAGTAATGGCATGCAAACCCGGATAAAGTAAAAATTGCATTCCTTTGGCTGCCGGATCGTTCTTGTATATTTGTTTTATATCTTCAAACATGTTTTCTAGTCTTAATATTTTTGTCAAAGGTAAATAATAAGAACAAAAATATTGTTTACTTTGTAATAGAATTAAGAAACACTTAAGTGCTTATGCCACAGAATCAAATAGATAAATTAGATAGAAAAATTCTAGAAATGGTCGCGAAAAATGCTCGCATCCCTTTTTTGGAAGTTGCGAGAGAGTGTAATGTGTCGGGGGCAGCAATTCATCAGCGTATGAACAAATTGATGAATCTTGGGATTATTAAAGGTTCAGAATTCATTGTTGATACTTATAAGATTGGATACCAGACATGTGCATTCATTGGTCTAGTGCTTAAAGATCTAAGTCATTTTGCGAATGTTGTTGAAAACATCAAGGCAATTCCCGAAGTGGTTGAATGTCATTATGCTACAGGTAAATATGCAATGTTTATTAAGATTTATGCAAGAGACAATCGTCATTTGTTGCAAATTATTC
Source organism: Paludibacteraceae bacterium (assembly GCA_963662245.2). Taxonomy (GTDB): domain Bacteria; phylum Bacteroidota; class Bacteroidia; order Bacteroidales; family Paludibacteraceae; genus JAFGVL01. The sequence goes on from CAXXVQ010000009.1 coordinate 698,008, forward strand.
TTGAAAAATTGGGAACCATTGAAGGAGTGTTAACTACTGAAACATTTCAGGTTTCTCTGGATGAGATTTTTAAACGCCAACTTTCTTCATTTGATGTTGATGTCCCGCCTTGTGCTGAGGTTGATAAAAATAAAAAAGAGTCCTAATTTTAGGACTCTTTTTCGTTTGTAGAGGTTTATTGTGTGTGTATCTAAATTGCGTGTGTTTACTTATTACAACATTTTTTTCCTTTTTCGCCTTTGTGACATTTTTTAGCATCATGTTTTTTTTGACGCTCAGTTCTTGTTGAATCAAATTTGGCAAATTGATCAGGAGATAATACTTTTTTAAGTTCTGCGTCTTTTCCGGCTTGTTGTTCAGCTCTGAATTTTTCTCTTTCCGTTTTTTTATCCGCTTTTGTTTTTTCGGCATCCGCTTTCATTTCTTTATGATGAGCATCCGCTTTTTTAGCATATTCCAAATTGATTGCTTCTACTTTTGTTTTTTGTTCGTCTGTTAATCCAAGGTCTTTAACCATCCAAGTGGTTTGTTTGGCTGCTCTTTCTTCGGGAGTTTTCATTTTGTGTTCTTTACGCATTCCTTTGCCTTCTCCTTTACCGGTTCCGTCACAATTACCTTTTCCATTTCCAGAACCCATGCCTTGAGCAGATACTGTTAAGCTAACTACTAAACCCAAAGCGACTAGTAATAAATTTTTTGTTCTCATGATTATAAGTTTTAAGTGAATATTTTCTTTTTCGTTTGTGCTTATATGACTTGAGGTTTTATGAAAGGTTTAATTGTTATATATTTTTTTTGAAAAAATTTTTCTATTACAATATTGTTCGTAATTTTGCGAATAACAAACAAGTTGATAATATGACAGTTGAACAAGAAGAACAAATGGCTCGTTTTGCAAAAGCTTTGGCTCACCCCACGCGAGTGCAGATAATAAATTTTTTGGTGAGTTTGAATGGCTGCTATTTTGGAGACATTCATGCAGAACTGCCAATCGCAAAGGCAACGGTGTCGCAACACTTAAAGGAGTTGCGTGAAGCAGGCTTGATTCAGGGAAGGATAGAGGCTCCTAAAGTGAAGTATTGTATCAATAAAGAAAACTGGGAATTGGCACAGAATCTGTTTGACGGATTCTTTGAACAAGTGAAACTTAAAACTAGCTGTTGTCATGAATAATCCACAGATTGTATTGTTAGTAATCTTGGTTATCAATTTGTTGACTTTGATGATTTATGGGATAGATAAATGGTTAGCGATAAAAGAAATGCGTCGAGTGCCAGAGAAGTACTTAATCCTATTAGCTGTTTTTTGTGGAAGCGTAGGAGCATGGTCGAGTATGTTGCTATTTCATCATAAAACAAAGAAATACCTTTTTAGTATTGGAGTCCCGGTAATTTTTGTATTGCAGATTGTGGGCGTGTTTTTTCTATTGAAATATTTATAAAACCACCCCCTTTATTCCCGTTGGTCATGACCTTCGGTTCCCTGAAGGGGACTATTGGAATACTCAGAAAGTTTGTGCTTTGCTAAAAGTCCCCTTTAGGGGATTTAGGGGTAATTGGAATTAATTAATAATACATATTATGGAAATTAAAATTTTAGGATCAGGGTGTGCAAAGTGCAAAACCCTAACAGAAACAGCACAACAAGCTGTTAAAGATTTAAACTTAGATGCTACTGTCGTAAAAGTAGAAGACATTGCTCAAATTATGGGCTATGGAGTAATGAGTACGCCTGCCTTGGTAATTGACGAGAAAGTGATTTTCTCAGGAAAAGTACCTTCTCTGACAGAATTGAAAAGCATGTTTTTACTTAAAAAATAATCGACTATGAAAAACTTAAAATTGTTTCTTGTTATTGCAGGTTTATTTTCTGCATTTGCTCTTTCTGCTGCTGAAAAAGCTGGTTTAGAAGTATATTATTTCCACTACACAGCTCGTTGCGTAACTTGTAATGCTATAGAGGCACAAACAAAAAAAGCTGCTGAAGCTAAAGGAGTTTCGTTTACTTCGGTAAATATGGATGATGAAGCAGGCGAAGCTATGGCTAAGAAAATGAAGATTTCAGGTAAAACTGTTTTGGTAAAGAATGGTAAAAAAGAAGCAAACTTGACAAATGAAGCTTTTCTTTATGCTCGTTCTATGCCTGAGAAATATCTAGAGGTTTTGAATTCAAATATGGATAAATTGTCTAAATAAAATGGAGTACTTACTCGAGTTATACTCAGTTTCTACATCAGCATGGCTGTCGGCTATATTGCTTGGTTTAATGACTGCAATAAGTCCTTGTCCGCTGGCAACAAATATCACAGCTGTTGGGTTTATTAGTAAGGATGTGGAAAACCGTAACCGTGTATTTTTTAATGGCCTGTTCTACACGCTTGGGCGAGCGGTTGGTTATACCGGTTTGGCATTGATTCTTTACCTAGGTGCCGACCAGTTTGCTTTGTCTGAAGTGTTCCAGCGTTATGGTGAAAAAGTTATAGGTCCGGTGCTGATTCTTGTTGGTTTGATAATGTTGGATGTATTTCGAGTAAATTTCCCCGGATTGAATAAAATTACCGCTCGTATGGAGCAAAAGAAAAGTTGGGGCTATTTTGATGCAACTCTGTTAGGTGTTGTGTTTGCCTTGGCTTTTTGCCCGTATAGTGGCGTCTTGTTTTTCGGACTGCTAATCCCAATGACGATAACTAGCGGTATGCATTTGCCTGTGCTTTTTGCTTTAGCAACGGGAATTCCTGTTGTGCTTTTTGCATGGTTGTTTGCCTATGCTTTTTCCAATATTTCAAAGTTCTACAATAATCTGAAAGCTTTTGAGAAATGGTTTAGACGAGTGATTGCAGTATTGTTTATTGTAGTTGGGGTGTACACTATTGTTCAACTGTTTATTTGATTCTTGGGTTAAAACCCAAATTTGTAAATAGCTTGTTGTCAGTTGACTAAAGTCAACGGCAATGAAACAGAGACTCGGATTTCATTGCCGTCGGTTTTAACCGACGGGTTATTGATTGAGAAAAAGCTTGGACTTTAGTCAAAAGAAATAGGGCGGTGCTCTGCACCTTCTGTTTTAAGAATCATTGTTGGCTACAAATAGGACGCTGCTCTGCAGCTATATGGGGCTGATGTATTGTGTTTTGAGGGACATAGTCCCGTTCTATTTGTAGAGGAAAATATATGGAAATTAAGGTGCAGCGCACCGTTCTCTTAAAATTCATTATAAATGAAATATAAAAAAATATACCTATTTCTACTACTGCCGGTATGGGTGGTTCTGTATATGTACTTGCAGCCGATGGTAGATTGGTTGGTGGATGACGCACTGCAATTATCGCCAAGTCACTTAACCGAATCTATTCGCTTCTTTTTGTTTGAAGTGCCAAAAGTGATGCTGCTGTTAACACTAATCATTTTTGTAGTTGGAATCGTTCGTTCGTATTTCTCGGCTGAGAAAACGCGTGATTTGCTTGCAAAACGCTCCCTGTTTGCAGGAAATGTGTTGGCGGCGATGTTGGGTGTGGTAACGCCATTTTGCTCATGTTCTGCAATTCCTTTGTTTTTAGGTTTTGTGGAGGCAGGTGTGCCTTTGGGCGTAACTTTCTCGTTCTTGATAGCTGCACCTATGGTGAACGAAGTTGCCATTGTGTTGTTGTTTGGTTTATTTGGATGGAAAGTAGCCTTGATTTATGTGGTAACAGGTTTGGCTGTGGCTATCCTTGCCGGATGGATTATCGGGAAGTTTAAGCTGGAAGGTTGGATACAAGACTGGGTGTTTAAGGTGAACGCGCAACTGAATCCTGCTGATGAGGCTAAAAAGCCATTCTCAGAAAGACTGGATGCCGGACTGGATGCCGTGAGCGATATTGTAAAAAAAGTGTGGGTGTATATTGTTATCGGTATTGCTGTAGGAGCGGGGGCACATGGTTTTGTGCCCGAAGATTTTATGGCGACACTAATGGGCAATGATACTTGGTATAGTGTGCCTTTGTCTATCCTGATAGGTGTGCCCATGTACTCAAATGCTGCCGGAATAGTCCCAATTGTTTCTGTACTGATGGAAAAAGGGGCTTCCTTAGGAACTTCGCTTGCCTTTATGATGTCGGTAATAGCACTGTCTTTACCTGAAATGATTATCTTGAAAAAAGTCTTGAAGTTACCTTTAATTCTGACTTTTGTTGGTGTGGTTTCATTTGGGATTTTGTTAGTAGGATATCTGTTTAATTGGGTGTTTTAAGAATACTACCCCCAACCCCCTGAAGGGGGCTAAGGAGAACCTCAAACATTAGATAATTTATATAGTCCGTTTAGAAACAGGATTTATATGGGAAAAACTTCACATAGCGCAAACTCAAATTCCCCTTTAGGGGAACCGAAGGTCATGACCAACGGGAATAATGGGGGTTGTTCTTATGAGTAATTATTCCATCATCTCTTGGGCTGCCCAGTATGAAACCGCCGATTTCATTGCGCACGACCCGATACAAATACCTAAACGATATACCGAAAAGCGGGATATTGAGATTGTGGCGTTTGTAACGGCTTGGTTGGCGTACGGGAATCGAAAGGCGTTTTTGACTGTGCTGGATAAGATTGATATTGAGTTTTTCCGAGGAGAACCGTATAAGTATATCCTATCTGGAGCGTGGAATGCAAAAAAGGATGGCGACATCAATCTTTATCGCTTTTATAAGCGAGAGGAGCTGTACAAGCTTTTTGATGAGTTGCAGAGAATCTATACTGAGCATGCTGATATGGAAGCATGGATTCTTTCAGACTCGAAGCTATCTTTATTAGAAGCTATTCAAAAAGGTTTTAAGGAGGTAAAAGGAATACCCAAGAATGCTACCTCTGCCTGCAAAAGACTAAATATGTTCCTGCGCTGGATGATTAGAAAAAATAGCCCTGTGGATTTTGGAATTTGGGAAACTATCAGTGCTGAGAATTTACTGATTCCGCTTGATACGCATGTCTATCGCATTGCTCTGGAACTTGGTCTGACCCAACGCAAAACGGCGGATATGAAAACCGTGATTGAAATAACTAATGCTTTAAAACAAATCTTCCCCAATGATCCTTGCAAAGGTGACTTTGCCTTGTATGGTTATGGGGTGAATAATAAATAAAAAAACTCTTTTGAAGATAATCAAAAGAGTTTTTTATGATGTTGTTTTGTAATTACTTATAATACGAATGATAAAAATATCTGATCCAATCTTGTTATAGCATGCGTACCATGAGGAGTGTTTATTCTTTTTATGTTGAAACACATATACTCCATGTTTTTTGTGCTCATTGTAAAATGCTTTTCTGTGAGTGCTAAGTTTATCTAGGTTGTCAAAAGTATCTAATATATCGTCTAAATATTCAGAAATTAACCACTTTTCAAGTTTCTTATCCCAGTTAGATAATCCTACAAATATTTCATCTAAGTCATCTAAAGCATCATCGCTATAATATACCATTGTCTTTGCAGAATTTATCTAATCTGTCATGTGCTTTTTTTCTAAAATCAGAACTAGTCATGAATCCTTTTGGTGCAGTGCCATTTATAGCCGGACTATTGATGGTTACACCTGTTTTGCATCTTTCAGCTTCAGATAAAAGGTGTCTGCCGTCTCGGGTTCTTTCGTCTATTGTTATGGTAATCATAATTATATAGTTTTTACAAAGTTACAAAAAATATGAGTAAATGTGAAGTGTTTTAGTTTATACTCTCTATAATGTCTTTTTGATAAACTGCTAACCTGATGGCTGAGCGGAGTCGAAGCCAGTTTATATAAAAAAAACAAACCCTGTCAAATTTTATTGGCAGGGTTTTGTTGTATCGTTGTGTTTCTCTTTTTTTAGTTTTTCAAGATGAATCTTTGGGTCAAAATCACTAGCTATACCACTATTGATTCCTTTTTTAATTGCTTTGCTTAATAATGTAGCTTTGTTTTTGTTCATGATTCTTTCTAGTTATATCTTTTATTTGCTTTGTTTGTTTAAAATCATTACCACAATCAAAACAGTGATACCATCTGCTAGTAAATGGTATAGGAAATCCCAGTAATAAAATGGAAAACGCAAATGCTTTTCCCGAAAGGCGTGGTTTTGATATTTCCGAAGAACCACATTTGGGACATTTGATATTCTTTTCTTTTGACATTAGTCTTCCTTCTTAATGCTCAACGCTCCCGAAGGGCAAATATTTACTGTAGCAATAATCTCTTCAGTGCTGGCGCCGTTTATTTTTATCCAAGGTCGCTCTTTCGGTTTAAACACCGAAGGTAAGTTGCCCCAACAAATACCTGAATGCATACATAAGTCTGCCTTCCATAGTACGGTTACTTCTCCGTTGCTGTATTCTTTGATTTCGTTTTCCATAATAATTAAGTGTGAAAAGTTTCTTCGTTTTCCTTTTTATGAGGGAGAAGCGTTTAATTTGCTATTTTTATTTCAGAAAATTTTGTGTTGAAAAGTTCTTCGTATTTGGCAATAGCATATGTGTCCATCATGCCTGCTAGATAGTCAATGGAGCCTTGAATTATTCCATATCCTTCGTATGGTCTATAGTCAGGGGGAAGTAAAATGCCTTTATTGTTATATGTTTCATTAGTAAATAGATTGTACAGGTCAGTCAATATTTTTTCTCCTTTTTTCTCATATATTGCAATGTCTTTATCTCTGTTTATACATGAAAAGATGGTTTTTTTTAGGATTTTTGCTAAGTCTTTATATTTATTTAATGTTAATTCCTTTTGTCCATCTGTAGTTCCATGTTCTTTAATTGTTCTTTTATCAGTTATTTCGCTTAATTTTATGTCATTGATAAGTTCATTTGTGAGTTTTGAAACTATACTTTTTCTTAGAACCTGAGAATACTCCTGAATTGTTTTGTGAGAAGAAGAAGTTGATGCATATTTACGAGCTGTGTCAATTATTTCTTTTAGTTGTTTAGCAGCATGGTCGTTGTTTTGCTCTATTTCATAGAGCAATTCATCAACATTGAAGTATCTTAGAGCTAATGCATCTTCTAAATCATGAACAGCATATGCAATTTCATCTGCAATATCTATAATTTGCACATCTAGTGTTCTTCGTTTTTCAAGATTTGTTTCTTTTCGAATTTCATTTAAGTAATTATGCGAATTAAGGGTTGAAAAAAGATAAATAAAGTGCTGTGATACAGCAAAATAAGCGGGTACATATTTTGTTATATCCTTGAATATCATTAAATTAGATGAAAAATCATCCACGATTTATTCTAATTATGATACCCAAGGATAAGGCTATAAAACTAATAAAAATCTATTGCTATGTATGTGAGCAATACGATAAAGAGATAAAATATATTTGTCAACGCTTTAGCAACAATGATCAGCCAAAATTTACAGACCAAGAGGCTATGAGCATTTACTTGTATGTAATGCAAGTTGAAGAACATCACAAAGTGAAAAAGATTCATGAATTTGCAAGTGAGCATCTTCGTGAATGGTTTCCAAAACTCACATCATATGTGGCTTTCAACACAAGGATAAATAGACTCAATGAAGGCTTTAAAGCTCTTACATTGTCTTTGTTTAATGACTTTGTGCCAAATGATTGTGATAAAGAAATTAGTCTTGTAGACTCTATGCCAATTATAATATGTTCAGGAAAAAGAAATTCAAAAGTGGCACAAGAAATTACTGACAAGGGCTTTTGCTCTACCAAAGGTATATACTATTATGGATTGAAGTTACACGCCATTTCTTTTAGACGAAAAGGACATTTGCCTCATCCAGAACAAATGCTTTTCACAGAGGCTTCAAAACATGATTTATGTATGCTTAAAGAAGCTTCTCAAGACATGTATAACCGTACTATTGTTGCAGACAAAGCTTATTCAAATGCTGAATTCTGGTCTGAGAAAAAGAAAACAAACAACTTGTCCATTTTAACTCCTGTAAAGGCAATTAAAGGACAAACAGAATGGGAAAAACAACAAAATAAGGCTTGGGCTGATTTATATTCCTCAGCTGTTTCAACTGTAAGACAGCCAATTGAATCGCTTTTCAACTGGTTAAATGAAAAAACAAAAATACAAATAGCCAGCAAGGTTCGTTCTACTAGTGGTTTATTGACCTTTATATGTGGAAGAATTGCTGCTGCTTTTATTAATTTGATATTTTAATTTCAACCCTTAATTCGCATTAATTATAATCATTTTCATACAAAAATTTATCTACAGAGGTTTCTAAGGTCTCTTTTACAATATATTTATTTATTGAAAGGAGAGTTCTATTTGTGAGATTCAGCCCTAATATACTAGGTTCTTTTTTCTCTAAACATCTAAGAATTCTAAAATTTTGAGCATTTCCTTCAAATCGAAGATCATGTTGAGATGCAAGTTTATTTAAAACTCTTTCTCCTTTATGCCCAAATGCTGGATGTCCAATGTCATGTGCTAATGCCGCTGCTTCAATAACATATATATCTTTATTGTCGTAAGTTTCAGGTATTTCATCTGCAATTATATTTGCAATACTTCTTGCAATCTGTGAAACTTCTAAACTATGAGTTAAGCGGTTTCTAAAGAATGCTGAACTTTCAATGCCTAAAATTTGCATTTTCCCTTGTAGTCTTCTAAAAGATGAAGAATATAAAATGCGAGTAAAGTCTCTTTGATATGGATCTCGTATTGAATATTCTTCACTTGGAAATTCTCGTTCTATTAGTTTATTAACTTTAAGAAGGTTGTATTGTCGTTTAATTTCAGTTTTATCGTCAGGTAAGAATATTTGTTTACTCATAATGTGTCGTTTATTAATTTATTCAAATATAATCTTCATTTCAAACAAATCAATAGATTTTCAATTAAAGTTCACTTATGAAATTGTTAAAGTTTAAAATCCCCTTTTTGTAACTAAAACTTAACATCCTCCATTCCCTTTATTTGAAAATAATGTCGTATGTTTGCGACATAAAACATTTATTATGGTAAAGAAAGAAGTTTTTGATGCGGAATTACAGGAATTGGCACAATTTGCTAAGGTGCTGTCGCATCCGGCTCGTTTGGCTATTCTGAAATATTTGGCAGAAACAAAGACATGTATTTCGGGAGATATTTCGGATAAGCTTCCACTAAGTCGTACTACGGTTTCGCAGCACTTGAAGGAGTTGCGTGATTCGGGTTTGATACACGGCGAGATTGATGGTTTGAAAATAAACTACTGCCTGTGTAAGGAAACTATCCAGAAAAATCTTCAGTTGTTTGGGAACTTCTTTGATGTCATTGAGCAATCAAACTATGAGTGTGAATCCCGATGAATCGGGACTTCATAAACTCAGAGAGCAAATAATTTGGACTAAAGTCCATTTGTTAGTCTAGTTTTTTAAAGTCCGTTGGTTAAAACCAACGGCAATGAAATAGCAATTAATCAATTCAATCCCGATGAATCGGGACTTCGTAAACTCAGCAATTAATCAATTCAACAATAAAACAATTTAAATTATGAAAGTACTAATTCTTTGTACAGGAAACAGTTGCCGTAGCCAAATGGCTCATGGATGGTTACAATCTTTTGATTCGTCAATTACAGTATGTTCAGCAGGAACAAAAGCAGCAGGTCGCTTAAATGCAGGTGCTGTAAAAGCTATGGCTGAGGCTGGTATTGATATCACTAGTCATACTTCTGATGCTGTAGAGAAATATTTAGATGAGGAGTGGGATTATGTAATCACTGTTTGTGGTGGTGCTAACGAAACTTGTCCTGCATTTATAGGTAAAGTAAAACACCGTCTGCATATGGGCTTTGATGATCCGTCGCATGTGGAAGGAACTGAAGAATTCAAATGGAGTGAGTTTCTACGCGTTCGTGATGAAATTAAAGAAGGCTTCTATAAACTGTATGTAGAGGATATTAAACCACAATTGTAGTGTAGAGACGCATCCCGAGCTCGGGATGCGTCTAAATTCTTGTAATATATTTATTCATACTTTCTTTTGGCGCAAAAGAAAGTAAGCAAAGAAAAGCATGACAGGCTAAACTCGCTCCGTCTCTCTTGCGGTCGACTTCGCTCAAATCCAGACACTTCGGAATCGAATATGGAATTCTTTGTTTACCGACTTCGTCAGATTTATACAACAATAATTGAACGCAAATAAGAACAAATGATTTTGCCTATGGACTGACCTCGTTCGGAGAGCCGAAAAATCAGTGAGTGAGGCGAATAAAATCGTCCTTGTTTGAGTGATCCCGATTCATCGGGAGAGCGAGTTTGGACGATTTCGCCACGCGAGCGCCAATTTTTCGAGTGAAGCGAACGGAGTCTTGACTTTTTTTGCTTCGTTTTTTGTGTCAAGACAAAAAATGAAGAGAGAACCTTTAATATATATCTAATTATAAGCAAATTAACAAAAGTTATTTTTTGTAATGTACTTAGTGGAAATTGTCTAATTAAATAATTGTAGAACAATGTCTGAAGAAAAGCATATAGGATTTTTTGAGAAATACTTAACGCTGTGGGTGGCAATCTGTATTGGGGTTGGTATCACAATAGGGCATTTTGCGGGAAGCAGCGTTGAGTTTCTTAGTAGCATGGAAATTTACCGAGTAAATATTCCGGTGGCTATTTTGGTGTGGCTGATGATTTATCCAATGATGTTGCAGGTAGATTTTTCCAGCATTAAACATGTGGGTAAAAAGCCTAAAGGCTTAGTGCTTACCGTTGTGGTGAATTGGCTGATTAAACCATTTACAATGGCGTTTTTTGCTTGGCTGTTTTTCTCTAAGTTATACGGAGCGTTTATCAACCCTGAAATGGCCGGAGAATATATTGCGGGTGCGATTTTGCTAGGAGCTGCTCCATGTACTGCAATGGTATTTGTGTGGAGTTATCTGACTAATGGTGATGCCAACTATACTTTGGTGCAAGTTTCCGTAAATGACTTGATACTTTTGGTTGCTTTTGTGCCTATCGTTGGATTGCTGTTGGGTATTACCGATATTCAAATCCCGTATGATACTCTAGTAACCAGCGTGGTAGTGTTTGTGGTAGTGCCTTTATTAGCAGGATACCTTACGCATAAAGGATTAATAAAGTCAAGAGGTGAGCAGTGGTTTAAAGAGCAGTTTATGCCGAAATTTAAGCCTGTTTCTATTATCGCTTTACTGACTACGCTTGTATTGCTATTTGCTTTTCAAGGAAATAATATTGTAGAAAAACCATTGATAATCTTGTTAGTTGCTGTGCCGTTGGTGTTGCAGACTTACCTTATCTTTTTTATCACATGGTTTGCCGGCAAATATTTGAAGCTTCCTCACAAGATTTGTTCGCCTGCAGCGATGATTGGTGCGAGTAACTTTTTCGAGTTGGCTGTGGCGGTAGCTATTGCGTTGTTTGGCTTGCAGTCGCCTGCGGCTTTGGTTACGGTTGTGGGAGTTCTAGTGGAAGTTCCGGTAATGCTTTCGTTGGTGGCGATTGCTAATAAGTGGAAGTATTGATTTCTCTTCCTTTCTTTTGGCGCAAAAGAAAGGAAGCAAAGAAAAACATGACAGGCAGAACTCGCTCCATCTCCCTTTGGTCGACTTCGCTCAAACAGCACCCTGTCGTATAAGGAATTTTTGTTTAACCGACTTTGTCGGGAGAATCAAGAGCAATTAGGGTTTGTTATGTGTTTTTTATTAAAACTAAATGCGTATGAAAAAGTTAAGTGTAATGGTGTTATTGCTGAGTTTTATGGGAGTTCTTTTTGCTCAAAAGAATGTGACTGTTGATGAAGCTAAAGCATTGATCAAGAAGGAGAAGAAATTAATTGTTGTAGATGTGCGTACTCCTCGTGAGTTTGAAGCGTTTCATTTAGATAATGCAATTATGATTGATTATTATTCTCCTACATTCAAACAAGACTTGGCAAAATTGAGTAAAAAACAGCCTATTTTGTTGTATTGCAGAACGGGTCGTCGTAGTGGTGAAGCCCTGCAGATGATGAAAGAAATGGGTTACACCAAAGTATATAACATGCTTGGCGGAATTACCCAGTGGAAGTAATTTAGAACTCGAAACAAGTGCCGTCCTCACTTGAAACAGTATTCGGGAAGACAGTTTTAGCTTCTTCCAGTAATATTTGTTCAGGATGGTGATAACGCGCTGAATAATGACTAATGATAAGCTGCTTCACATTTGCTTTTAAGGCGATGGTTGCAGCTTGTTTTGCTGTACTGTGTGTGGTTGTTTTTGCACGCTCAGCTTCTGTTTCAGCAAATGTGGTCTCATGGTACAGACAGTCGGCTCCTTCAATTATCGGAATAATTTTTTCGTAATATGCCGTGTCTGAGCAATAAGCATATTTCTTTGACTGTTCACCAGGTTTAGTCAATTGGCAGTTCGGAATGACAGTGCCTTCAGGGGTGACAAAGTCTTTCCCTTTTTTGATGTATTGTAATTGTTTTACCGGAATTTTATAAAAGTCAATCTTTTCTCGTATTAGGTGTCTATCACTTTCCTTTTCTTCAAATAAAAATCCACAGCAAGGAACCGCATGTTTAAGTGGAATAGTGCTTACCTTAACGGTTTTATCCTCAAATATCACTTCATTTTTTCTTGGATTGATGTGGTTGAAAATAACCTCATACGGCATTTCCTGACAGAAATAATCTATCTGAGGTTTAAGGATTTTTTCCAAATCGGCATGAGCGTGAATGTATAGGTTGTTTTTTCTTCCCATCATTCCCATAGTGGAAATAAATCCTATCAGACCAAAACAGTGATCCCCATGTAAGTGGGAGATAAAGATGTGATTCAGTTTAGCCGTTTTGATTTTGTACTGGCGAAGACGAATTTGTGCTCCCTCTCCGCAGTCGATCATAAAGACCTTTTCTCCAATATTCAGAATTTGCGATGTGTTAAAGTGTTTTTCGGTAGGAATGGCTGATCCACAGCCTAATATCGTAAGTCTCATTTTGCTCATGATTCAAAGATAGTGCTTTTTCTTTTTTTAGATAGATTATTTACCAAACTCTTGCCATGCAACAACTTCAGCCATTGTTCTTTTTTCGCCTTTATTGCCACCGAATACTAATTTCTTGTGTAAATCTTTTTTCTGTGAATGTTTTTCAAAGTAGTTTAATCCTTTGAAATCATCTGTCATTATTGTTTTTGATGCTTTGAATTCGATTATATGCAACCCGTCTTCATCTTCCGCAATAAGATCTATTTCATGTCCGTCACCATTTCTCCAGAACCAGGTGTCGGGAACTTCATTTTTATGATAAGCCCGTTTTATGTATTCAGATACCATCATATTTTCAAATAAGGCTCCTTTAAGTGGATGGGTGGAAATTTTGTCAGCATTATTTATCTTTAAAAGGTAACATAGCAGCCCACTGTCATAGAAATATAATTTAGGCGTTTTAATGATTCTTTTACTGAAATTCTCAAAATACGGTTGTAGCTGAAATGTGATGTAACTGTTTTCTAATGCCGATAACCATGCTTTTGCCGTTGGCTGTGAAATACCGCATTCGTTTGCTAAACCGTTTAAATTTAGTAGTTGTCCGGCTCTGGTTGCGCATAAACCCAGAAAATTTTGAAATTGACGCAAGTCTTTTATGGCAATTAATCCGCTCACATCTCTTTGTATGTATGTTTGTAGGTAGTTTGCATAAAAGTTTTTAGAAGGTATATCCCTGTCATAAATAGCAGGATAAAAACCTTTTACGATGTTTTTTTCAAAATCAGCATCTAGTAAAGAGGCGTTTTTTAGTTCCTGAAAATCAAATGGAAGCAGTTTGAATAAAGCAACCCGTCCGGCAAGACTTTGAGTGATATTTTGCATTAAATGAAAGTTTTGCGAGCCGGATAATATAAATTGTCCCATAATTCTATTGTTATCTACAATATTTTGCATGTATGAGAATAATGCCGGAACTCTTTGTACTTCGTCAAAAATCACATATTGTTTGTATTTGTCAAGAAAACCATTTGGATCAGATTCTGCAAAGTTCCTGTTGTCTGGATTTTCAAGACTTATGTATTCGTAATCAGGAAAACACTCTTTGAGTAGTGTTGTTTTGCCGGATTGACGCGGTCCGGTTAAGGCTAATATGGGGTATTTGCTTTTTAGTTTTAAGATTGGGTCTATTATGTTTCGTGCTAAATTCATCTTCTTATTTTTATGCAAAAATATTGATAATCTTTTTATTATCCAATTGTTTCTTTGGAAAGACAGGTGTTTAAACTTTGAAATAACGGAGTTTTTATTTTGAAAAAGCGGATGTTGTTGTTTTGAAATAATGCAGATTTAGGCTTTAAAATATGTAGAATATTAGCAGATAAATCTTATCTATTCTAGAGACAGATGATTTCTTTGGATATACTATTCTAGTAATTTATTTGTAGTTTTGTGTGTAATGTGAAATTTAAGTTGTTTATGGATTCAAATAAAAAATACAAAGCTTTTGTAGTAGAGGAGCAGAACGGAGAATTTATTCGTTCAATTAAAGAAAAGAGTGTCTCAGATTTGCCTGATAATGGAGTATTGATTCGTGTGCAATATTCTTCGTTAAATTATAAAGATGGATTATCGGCATCGGGAAATAAAGGGGTAACAAAAAAATATCCGCATACACCCGGGATTGATGCTGCCGGTGTGGTAGAGTTTTCAAATAATTCTGACTTTGCAGTGGGTGATGAGGTTATTGTTACGGGAAATGACTTGGGTATGAATACTCCTGGTGGTTATGGTCAATACATCAATGTGCCTGCCGAGTGGGTGGTGAAACTTCCTTCCGGATTGACTCTGAAAGAAAGTATGATTATCGGCACTGCTGGTTTTACAGCTGCTATTTTGGTGCAAAATATTGTTGAAAAAGTAACTCCTGAGGATGGAGAGATTGTAGTAACAGGAGCTACCGGTGGTGTTGGTTCATTGAGCGTGGCTCTGTTAGCTAAATTGGGTTATGATGTGGTGGCAGTTTCGGGTAAAGAATCTGAAAAGGAATTCTTACTTCAGTTAGGTGCTAAAAAGGTAATTGGTAGAGATGGTTTGCAGGAAAAGGAAGCTCGTCCGATGTTAAGTGCAGCTTATGCGGGTGCAATTGATTCCGTTGGAGGAATAATGCTGGAGAATCTTATTAAATTGACAAAACCTTTCGGTGTGGTTACTTGCTGCGGAAATGTGTCTTCACCAAAATTGGAATTGACAGTATTCCCATTTATCCTTAGAGGAGTATCGTTAATTGGCGTTTCATCTCAAAATACCCGTTATGCAACTCGTCAAAATGTTTGGAAGAAATTAGCTGTGGAGTGGAAACTTTCTTCGCTTTTGGATGTGTATACTGAGATTAAGCTAGAGGATTTAGATGAGGCTATAAACCTAATCTTGCAAGGAAAGATCAAAGGTAGAACAGTGGTTAATATGCAGTAAGTATTATTATGGATAGAAAAAAGGTCATAGTTGTTGGTGGTGGATTTGCCGGATTGCATTTTCTGCGTAAACTCAATAACACGGTT
Source organism: Paludibacteraceae bacterium (assembly GCA_963662245.2). Classification (GTDB taxonomy): domain Bacteria; phylum Bacteroidota; class Bacteroidia; order Bacteroidales; family Paludibacteraceae; genus JAFGVL01. The sequence continues at coordinate 713,478 of CAXXVQ010000009.1, forward strand.
TATGATGTTATGCTGATCGATAAATTGAATCATCATCAATTTCAGCCTTTGTTCTATCAGGTGGCTACTGCTCGATTAGAACCTGCAAGTATTTCGTTCCCGTTCAGGAAACTGTTTCATTATTCTAAGAATATTGAGGTTAGGATGGGCGAGGTGCAAGAGGTTGATGCAGCAAATAATGTAGTTAAAACTTCCGTTGGAGATTTTCAGTATGATATTTTAGTTATTGCAAGCGGTTGTGATACAAATTACTATGGGAATGATAAGTTGGCAAGTTTAGCTTTGCCAATGAAAAATACCATTGAAGCGATAGCTATTCGTAATAAGATATTGATGCATCTTGAAAAAGTGATGTCAGCTCAAACAGATGAAAAAGGAGCATTTGAAGATATTGTAATTGTGGGAGCAGGTGCAACGGGAGTGGAATTGGCTGGTTCTTTTGCCGAAATGAAAAAGAATGTGTTGCCAAAGGATTATCCACAAGTAGACTTTTCCGGGATGAAAGTGTATTTGGTTGGAGCCAATAAAGTGATTTTACCCAATATGAGTGAATCGTCTCAAAAAGCTTCTTATAAATATTTAAGGGAATTGGGCGTAGAACTGTTGACTGATACACAGGTGTCAAACTACGATGGAACAACTATATTCCTGGAGAATGGAAATACACTGAAAAGTAAAAATGTTATTTGGACTGCCGGAGTTAAAGGAAATGTGATAAAAGGTCTAAATCTCGAAATAGTTGAACATAGCAGATATAAAGTTGATCGTTTCTCAAAAATACAAGGCTATGAGAATATTTATGCGCTTGGTGATGTAGCTTTGATGCGAACGGAAAAATATCCCGACGGGCATCCACAAGTTGCTAATGTAGCCATTAATCAAGCAAAAAATCTTGCGAAGAATCTTCTGAGTAAAAAAGGTTTTGTTAATGTATATACATACACTAATCTTGGTTCCATGGCAACCATAGGCAAATACAAGGCTGTTGTGGATTTGCCTTTTGTAAGAATGAGAGGTCGTTATGCTTGGTATATTTGGATGTTTTTACACTTGATGTTGATCTTGAGTGTCCGCAATAAGATTATTGTGTTTATCAATTGGATGTGGAGTTTCTTTACCAAGGATAGTTCCCTTCGATTAATAATGACAAAGGAGGTTGAGAAATGAAAGATCAAGAGATAATCTGCAAATGTCATCAAGTCACTAAAAAGGAGATATTAAAAACGATAAAAGATAAAAAAACGCATAATGTTCAAGAGGTCGGTGAGAGTACAAAAGCCGGAACATGCTGTCATCGGTGTCAGCCACAAATTCAAGCAATTTTTGATGAAATAAACCGTGTGGATGACGGTTTGTTTGCCGGAATCTAAATTGTAAACTTATGTTAGATAGAAATTTATATTCAAGTACAGAGCCTGATGAATTGGAAACAATTTGTTTTTGTTTCTATAAAAATCGTCAGCAAATAGTTTCTGCAATTCTTGATAACGGACTTAAAACTGTAGAAGAAGTTGGAAAACAGATAAAAGCCGGGACGAATTGTGGTCGCTGTCAGAATCGTATTCAAGCAATTATTGATGACTTAAAATCAAAGAATAAAATTTAGAGGAATGATAGATACACACTCTCATATTTATGATGAGGTTTTTGAAAATGATATTGATGATGTAATTGCTAGAGCAAAAGAAACTGGCGTTTCGCATATTGTTTTACCAAATGTAGATAGTGAAACGCTACAACCTATGTTGAGTTTGGAAGCAAAAGACCCAAACTTTTTTCATGCAGCAATTGGGGTTCATCCGACATCTATTAATGCAGATTATGAAAAAGAATTAGCTCTAGTAAAAGTAGAACTAGACAGACGGAAATATATTGCGATTGGTGAAATTGGTATCGACTTGTATTGGGATAAATCCTTTCTAAAGGAACAAGTGATTGCTTTTGAACAACAGTTGCAGTGGGCAATTGAATATGACTTGCCTGTGATAATACATGTGCGTGATGCGTTTCCCGAGACTTTGGAAGTTGTAGAGCGAATTAATTGTGAACAGCTACGAGGCATTTTTCATAGTTTTAGTGGTACTGAAGAAGATGCTAAAAGAATATTGGCACTTGGAGGCTTTAAATTAGGTATAAACGGTGTGCTTACATTCAAGAATTCTGGTTTGTCAAATGTGTTACAAGAAATCCCTTTAAAACACCTCGTTTTGGAGACTGATGCGCCATATTTGACACCTGTTCCGTTCAGAGGAAAGCGGAATGAACCTGCTTATCTTCAATATGTTATTGTAAAGCTTTCGGAGGTATATGGTTTGCCCGAGGAAGAAGTGGTAAAAAAAACGGATGAAAACAGTCTTGAAGTATTAAAAATATTAACTTTGCGAGCATAAAACTTTAAATGCAAGATTCATCGCATTACGATGTTGTACCCATTTGATGAATAAGAATGTTAAAAATGTTTTCAGAGCGTTGAATATTAACTTGTATTTAAAATAGAAACAATTTGCAATTCACTTTTTTTTTATAATTTAGACGCCAAATTTGAGGTAGGTGAATTGAGTATTTTGAATTAAGATAAGGAGAGGTGCTCGAGTGGTTGAAGAGGCACGCCTGGAAAGTGTGTATGCCCCAAAAGGGTATCGGGGGTTCGAATCCCTTCCTCTCCGCAAGATTATAGAAATCTTATGTAATTAATAACTAAAATAATAATTAAATCTTTATTAATCTAAACAACAAAAAACAATGAAAAAGGTATTTGCAATCTTATCTATCTTAGGTGTGTTTACCCTTGGGATTACTTTCAATGTTGCAGCTCAAGAAGCGGCAGCTCCTGCAGTAGACTCAGTACAAGTTGATGCTGCAACAACTGACACTCTAGCGGTAGCTTCAACTGAAGAAGTAGCTCCAGCTGTTCAAGAAGGTGGTATTCACAAAGAATTAAAGCAAAAATTTATTGAGGGTGGTGCAGGATTTATGGCTGCAGTAGCGTTCTGTTTGATTTTCGGTCTTGCATTAGCAATTGAAAGAATTTTATACTTAAGCTTATCTTCTACAAATACTAAGAAATTGTTATCAGAAGTTGAAACTGCGTTCAAACAAGGTGGTGCTTCTGCTGCAATGGAAGTTTGCCGCAACACAAGGGGTCCTGTAGCTTCTATTTTCTATCAAGGTCTTTCTCGTTACGATGAAGGTGTTGAAGTAGTTGAAAAAACAGTTTCTTCTTATGGTGGTGTTCAATTAGGCCAATTAGAGAAAAACATGAGCTGGATTTCATTATTTATCGCTCTTGCTCCGATGTTAGGATTCATGGGTACTGTAATCGGTATGATCCAAGCATTCGATAAAATCCAACAAGTTGGTGATATCTCTGCAACTATCGTAGCAGGTGGTATTAAAGTAGCCTTATTAACAACAGTATTCGGTCTTATCGTTGCTATTATCCTTCAAATTTTCTACAATTTTATTTTGTCAAAAATTGATGCTCTTGTAAATGATATGGAAGATTCTTCTATCTCATTACTTGATATCATCGTGAAAAATGCAAAATAATAATTTGACTAAAACAAGTTTGAAATGAAATCAATTCCAAAAATAGCTTTATTAACACTAGGTGCTTTATCCTTAATCATAGGAATCCTTTTCTATGTAGGTGGTACTAGTGGAAGCATTGAAGTGGGAGGAGACTCAATTGATGTGCCTACATATACGGAAACTCTTATTGTATGGTCATACATCTTAATTGGTCTTACATTACTTTTCACTTTAGGTGCTGTGGTTTTACAGTTTATTGAAAAAGTAAAAAAAGATACTAAATCAGCAGTTAAATCTGTTATTGCAGTAGCTGCGCTAGTAGTTATTCTATTAATCTCGTTTGTTGTTGGTACTTCTGAAACTATGACTATTGTTGGTTATGAAGGAACAGACAATAGCGGTTTTTGGGCTCAATTTACTGATATGTGCTTAAACTCAATGTATTTCTTAATTGTAGTGGCAGCATTGGCAGCAATTGGTTCAAGTGTCTACGGATACATCAGAAAATAACATTAGCATTAAATTTATAAAAAAGTATTAGTTATATGGCAAAAAGAGCAGTACCGGAAATTAATGCCAGCTCGATGGCCGATATTTCGTTTTTGCTTCTTATCTTCTTTTTGGTGACTACTTCTATGGCAGTTAACAAGGGGTTGACAAGAAAGCTTCCGCCACCATTGCCACCAAATCAAGAGCAACCGGATGTTGAAGTTAATAAACGCAATGTATTTGTAGTTCTTATTAACAGTAACAACCAATTGATGGTGAGAGGTGAGCAAATGAACATTCAAGATTTAAGAGTTAAAGCGAAAGAGTTTATTAAGAATGAGTTTAACTCATCAACTTTGCCAGAATTAACTCCTGAGAATTTCCCACTTATTGGGACTATGAATGTGACGAAAGATCATGTTATCTCATTGCAAAATGACCGCGGAACAGATTATCAATCTTATCTTCAGGTGCAAAATGAGCTAGTGGCTGCATATAATGAGTTGAGAGAGGAATTGTCTCAAGAGAAATTTGGAACTCACTTTGAGGATCTTGATGATGAGAAAAAAGAAGTGGTACAAGATGTGTATCCACAAAAAATCTCTGAAGCAGAACCTAAAAACTATGGAGGGATGAAATAATGGCTACGATTAGAAAAAAAGAAAAGAAAGGTGTACCACCAATTAGTACAGCTTCTTTACCTGATATTATCTTCATGCTATTGTTTTTCTTCATGGCAACAACTTCTATGAAAGAGGTTACTTATATGGTTGATATTAAAGTTCCAGAAGCAACTGAACTTCAAAAGATGGAGAAGAAGTCTTTACTTAAATATATTTATGTAGGTAAACCTTTAGGTCACTTAGTTAAGCAATATGGTTCTGAAACTCGTATGCAGTTAGATGATTCATTTGCTGATGTTAGCCAGCTTGAAGAGTATATTTCTCAGGAAAGAAGTGCGATGAAAGAATCTGATCAGCCATTGATGACTGTGACGATTAAAGCAGATAAAGAAACAAAGATGGGTATTATCACAGATATTAAGCAAGCGTTAAGAAGAGCTTATGCTCTGAAAATCTGTTACGCTGCGGCAGATCGTGTAAAGTCTACTTATTAAGATTGTAAGTGATTATCTATAAAAAGAAAAGAGTGATTCAAATTTGAATCACTCTTTTCTTTTTATGTTGTATGATGTAGATATTATTCTTTGATTTTTTTGTTTAAAACCACATGTACAATAAGACCTGCTACGAATGTAATTAAACTAGCCATAAGTAATGTGTTTGATTGTGTTCCTGTGTAATAAATAGCAAGGAAGATTACTCCTAGCAATACGATGAATGCTCCTGCAAATTTTAGAATTGATTTCATTGTTATAATGTTTTTTGGTTATTTTAATAAGCACATTTCTGCAAATGTAGAAAATAATTTTGCCTGAAAGAAGTTTTAAATGAAAATAATTATGGTGCTTCGTATTTAAGTCTATTAAACATTAATGATTGAGAAATATGTATTAAAAAACCTACATTTGTAACTTTCCAAGATTTATGTGTAATAAGCTATTGTACTTATGAATAAACATCCATTTGAATCATTTCTTTTTTGTCCAAAATGTGGTGCTCATTTTCAAGTTAATAATGAGAAGTCAAAGAAATGCCAAGCCTGTGGTTTTGAATATTATTTTAATGTTTCAGCTGCGGTAGTTGCGTTTATATTTAATCCGAATGATGAACTGTTAGTTTGTAAGAGAGCTAAAGAGCCTTATAAAGGAACTTATGATTTACCCGGTGGTTTTGTTGATATGGATGAGACTTCAGAGCAGGCTATAAAAAGAGAAGTGTTTGAGGAGTTGAATCTATCAGTGAATTTTTTGACCTATCTTTTTTCAAAACCAAATGTGTATCCATATTCAGGTTTTGAGGTGCATACTTTAGATATGTTCTATAAATGTACGGTTTCTGATTTTTCTGAGATGAAGGCTCAAGATGATGTTGACGAGTATGTGTTTTTAAAGCTAGATGATATTAAGCTTGAAGCTTTTGGCCTTGATTCAATTAGAAATGGAGTGGGATTTCTAAAAGAAAATGGTGGTAAATGGCCAACTGTTGATATATAATTGTTTTATTGGTTATTAGTCTTTGGAAAATAATTTATTTTTGTGTTTAAATTATTGAAAAATGAAGAATTTATTTCTGTGTTTATCCTTTCTTATGCTTGTCTTAAATGTTCATGGACAAGAAACCTTTACTTACGATAATCTTGATAGAAACTTTTTTGAAGGAAAAGAACTATTTTCTCAAAAGAAGTTTGCTGCATCACTAGTATATTTTAATCGATTTTTAGAGCAGAAAAAAGTTGCTGATTCGGAAAAGATCCAGGAGGCTCACTATTATATTGCTTGTGAAGCTTATGAGATGAGACGCGAGAATGCCGTAACACTTCTTGAGAACTACTTGCAAAACTATCCGTATACGCAGTTTAAGGATAAAGTCTATTTTATGCTTGGTAATCTGTCTTTTCAAAAAAAGAAATACAAAAAAGCTTTAGAATGGTATGGCAAGACTACTGAACGCAGACTGAGTGATGAAGAAGCCGAGGAGTTAAATTTTAATCAAGGATATTCATATCTAGCTACGGATGATTATTCAAAAGCAAAATCATCTTTTAAAGTTTTAAAAGGAGGGAAATCAAAATATTCTAATTCTGCAGCTTATTATTATTCATATTGTCAATATTCAGAGAAGCACTTTGATGATGCTTTAGAAGGTTTTCTGGCAATAAAAGATCAGGTTGAGTTTTCGGCTTTTGTTCCTTATTACATTATTCAGATATACTATCACAATAAGGACTATGATAATTTAGTTCCATATGCTGAAAAGGTATTAGCAGAGAATCCATCTGCGCCTAATAATGTTGAGGTAAAACGCATCTTGGGTGAAATTGCTTATCAAAATAAAGATTATGCAAAGACAATAGAATACTTACAGGCTTATGCAAAAGGGAATCCTAAAGTTATGCGTAATGATATGTATATTTTAGGCGTTTCATATTTTAATAATGCAGAGTACTCTGATGCAGCTAATTATTTGACAAAGGTTACTTCAGTTAAAGATACATTAGCTCAAAACGCTTATCTTCATTTAGGTCATTGTTATGTGCAACTTGGAGATAAAAACAATGCCCGTATGTCATATAGAACTGCTTCTGAAATGGATTTTGATAAAAAAATAAAAGAAGAAGCTGCGTTTAATTATATCCTAACCACATTTGAAACTACTACTCCTTTTGGTGAGTCAATAAAGGCTTTTGAAGCATTCCTAAATGAATTTCCAAATTCTCAATATACACAACGAGTTACGGAGAACTTGATTACAGCTTATATGTCAAGTCAGAACTTTAACGCTGCTAGTGAGTCATTAGATAAATTTAAAGTTCTTTCTCCTGCAATGAAAGATGTTAAAGCTTATATCTTATTTCAATTAGGAACAGAAGAGTTCGTAAAAGCATATTATGATAAGGCTATTGAGTGTTTTAATAAATCCTTGGAGTTTGCTACTCCTAATTTTAATGATGCTCAAGTATATTATTGGAGAGCAGAAAGCTATTATAGGAATGAAGAGTTTGATTTGTCAAGAAAGGACTTTATGACTTTTATGTCAAAAAAAGGAGCAAAATCATTCCCAGAATACAATCTTGCAAATTATAATCTTGCGTTTACATATTTCCACAATAAGCAGTATAAAGAGTCATTGCCTTATTTTAAAGATTATGTAAAAGGAGAATCAAATCAGAATGCTCCAACCTATTGTGATGCGTTAGACCGTATTGCTGATGTGTATTTTATGGGAAGAGATTTTAAAGACGCTGAAAAGTATTATAATCTATCTATAAAAACAGGTGCTAGAAATGGTGATTATGCAACTTATCAGAAAGCCTTAGTGTTAGGTTTGCTTAAAAACTATAATGGTAAGGTTACCGGAATGCTGGAGTTGCAAACGAAATATCCTAAATCTGATTATCAAGATGACTCATTCTATGAGATGGGGCGTGCATATGTATTGTTAGAGAAGCGTGAAAAAGCTCTTGAAACATATAGAGCATTAATTGAAAAATTCCCATTATCTCCTTTGGCAAGAAAAGCTGCATTAGAGATTGGTATGTTGTATTATAACGCAGGGGATTATGATGAAGCTATTGCTGCATATAAAAATGTTGTTGCAACTTATCCAAACAGTGAAGAAACAAGAACTGCACTAGAAACTTTAGAAGCAATTTATGTAGAGAAAAATGCGGTGTCTGAATACTTTGATTATACAAAATCAAAAGGACTTGAAGTTGCTGATGCAAATAAAGAAGATTCGTTGACTTATCTTGCAGCTGAACGCTTGTATATGAAGTCAAACATAATTTCGGCAACTACTGCTTTCGAAAGTTATTTGACAAACTTCTGTCCGGGAGGGCGCTCATGTATTAATGCTCGTTTCTATTTAGCAGATTGTTATTATTCGACTAATAAAATGTTGAAGGCTATGGAACAATATAAAACATTATCGGAGCTATCTGGTAATCCATTTATGGAAACAGTGTTAGTGCGTTTGTCTCAAATTGCTTATGATCAAAAAGATTATGAAACAGCATTGGTTTCATTTAAACAATTGCAACAAGTAGCTCAAGAGAAAGATAATATCAATGCAGCTAAAATTGGGGTACTAAGATGTAGTTATCTGCTTAATGATGTAGAGACAACAATCGGTATTGCAAATGATATTATCAGTAGTAAAGAGCTTGATGAACAATTAGATACTGAGGCTCGATATTATTTGGCTAAGGCTTATATTCAAAAAGGAGAGAAGGCAAAAGCTCAACCTGAGTTAGCTGTAGTTGCTAAATATTTAAGAACAGTATCTGGTGCTGAATCAAAATATCTGATGGCTGATTATGAATTTGTTTCAGGAGATGATGAAAAGGCTGAAGCAATTATCTCAGACTTTATTTCAAAAGGAACTCCTCATCAATATTGGTTGGCAAGAGCATTTGTATTGCTTGCAGATATTTACATTTATCGTAAAGATGATTTCCAAGCTAAGCAGTATTTGTTGAGCTTGCAGGCAAACTATCCAAATAAAGACTCAATCCTTGATTTAGTTCAAGAGCGTCTTGATGGAATTCAAGAGAGAGAAAATAATACAATTATTGAGTAAGCATCATAAGGAAAATTCAACGATATAAAAGATGAATAAATTAAAATATATTTTCGGGCTATTATTACTGTTTTGTTTTATTGGTTTAAGTGCTCAAGAGGTGCAGGAACAAGATAGTGCCATTATAAAGCGAGATGTTACAATTAAAAAAGCTTATGATCCTGTCATTCAGGATTCTAAAAAAATAAATGTTTTGCCATCCGTTGTAGAACCTGAGCTTCCAGAAATTGATGTGAAATATTCAAATTATTCTACGGTTCTTGATCCTCCATATGAAATTAGACCTCTGGAATCAGCTCGAATTAAGATGCCTAGCCTTGTTGACCATAAGGATGGTTTTTTACGCTTAGGAATGGGGAATTATTGGGGAACTATGGCTGATTTGCTTTGTCCGATAGTGAATAACTCAACTTATCGTTGGGACTTAAATATGAACCACCTTGGGACATTTGCAGATAAGATGCATCACGAAAACCTATTGGGAATGTCTGTTCGTCGATTTTATGAGTCTGGGCAATTTGTTATTGGTGGAAATTATGGATATGAAGGTTTCAATTATTACGGAGATAATAAGCTAGATAAAAATGCGCAATATTTCAATGGGGTAAATAATTTTCAGGGAGGTGATTATTTCTATGATAATGCTGGTGTAAATACATGGGATTTTGCGATTGGATATGACGCTATCCCAACGGCTGAGAAAGAAAGAAGTTACTCATTGAAGTTTAAATATGACGGTTTTGCTCCAAATGTTGGACTGATTGAGCATGTATTCAATACATCATTTAAGTATGATACTAAAATGGATGAGAATAATACCGGGCTTAATGTTGATATGCAGAATTTAGTTTATAGTTCAAGTGATACAATAAACCCATTTAATCAAGATTCGTATACAATATTTAGGTTGAACCCATATTATGATTTTAACCAAGATACATGGTTTTTACATGTAGGGGCTAAAATAAATTTCTCAGGTCAAGGGCAATCGTTTGTTCCTGCAGCAGATGTGAAGGCTCAGGCAACACTTATTGAAGATGCAATGTATATGTATGCCGGAATAGGAGGCGATGTGGATGCAAATACGATGAAAGAAATATTGGCGTATAATACATATATTGATTTAAATGAAAAAATTGCAAATAGCTATACTCCATTCAATTTGTATGGTGGGCTGAAGCTGAAGTTGCTATATAACTTTATTACGGATGTTTCTTTTGCTTATAAGAAGATCTATGATCAATATTTCTTCGTAAATGATACATTGTACAACTATACAACTAATACAACGGTTTTAAACAATGTTTTCTCTGCTGATTATAGTGATGCGTCGGTATTCAATACTTCAGTTAAGTTGAACTATAATTTTAATCAAAAATTAGGGTTCCAATTTATTTGGAAGAACAGCGTGTGGAATGTTGATGAAGGTGAAGCTTGGTATATGCCGAAGAATGAATTTGACTTCGGAATTGATATGTATTTGACTAGACGAATGGCAATTAACTTATACTCATATTTTGCTGCTGGTCGACAAGCTAGGGCTCTTGATGGTTCAATAGTTGATTTAAAGACAATTGCTGATGTAAATTTAGGATTCTTCTATGCACATAGTAGTAAAGTGTCAGCATTCTTAAAACTAAACAACATCGCACACCAGAAATATGAAAAATGGTATGGATATGAAGTAAATGGATTTAATGCAATGTTTGGGTTAGTGTTTGCATTCTAACCCATATTTGCTTTTATGTTGCTTTAGAAAGTAATACAACAGCTTTTGCTGCAATTCCTTCTTCACGACCAACAAATCCTAGCTTCTCAGTTGTTGTAGCCTTGATAGATATATCTTCAATATCAATGCATAGAGTTTTAGCTAGTGTTTCTTGCATTGCTGGAATATGAGGATTTAATTTTGGTTTTTCGGCACAGATAGTTGCATCAATATTTCCAATTTCATAACCCTTAGCTCTAACTAGCTTTATAGTATCTTTTAGCAGTATCTTGCTGTCAATATTCTTAAACTCACCTGCCGTGTCAGGGAAATGATAACCTATGTCTCTTAAGTTGGCTGCACCAAGTAGTGCGTCACATATGCTATGGATCAGAACATCGGCATCTGAATGTCCTAGTAGGCCTTTGTTATACTCAATCTTTATTCCACCTAACCATAGCTCTCTGCCTTCTGCAAAGCGATGCACATCATATCCTAGTCCAACTCTAATTTTCATTTTTAAGCTCATTTATGTATATAAAAAAACAAGTTGCTACAAAAGTAACAACTTGTTCTAATATCTAAATTTTTTCTTAGTGGTTATTTAACTAAGTCTTTAAGTCCATCCATGTCAAATGCAAGAGAGAATCTGATTGTTTGATCAAGAGGGTTTGTTTGTGCTGTGGAAATTACATACGATGCATCTAGTTGGAACATGTTTAATTTAAATCCGGCACCGGCAGTGAAATACTTTCTGTTTCCTTTTGTATCGCTTTCATGGAAATAACCTCCGCGAACAAGGAATTGTTTGTTATACATATATTCTACACCAAATCCCCAAGCAATTTCTTTTAGTTCTTCAGAGAATCCTCCAGGAGCATCTCCGAATGAGCTAAATATACCACCAATTACAGATTTATTTTCATAATCATCTATATCGCTAATATAGTCTGGATTATCATATCCTGTAGGGTGGTCAGTTGTTTTATAATCTTCAACATATGGTTTACTAGGAACTAATAATTTGTTGAAATCCAAGTTGATGTTGAACTGGTTGTAATTGTCAATTGGATACTCGAAAGATGTACCTAAACGCATATTGGTTGGAAGGAAGATATTGTTATCTCCATTGTTATATGAAATTTTATTACCAATGTTTGATATATCTAAACCAAATGCTAGAGATCCATCTGTTGTAGCTAATCTAACTGGCATTTTATAAGTTGCTGCGATGTCAGCTGCTACAGAATATCCCGGATACATATCTTCAACCATATTTCCACTCAAGTTTGAGTAGATATAGCGAAGTGCAACTGCCGCAGACCATCTTTCAGAAAGAAGTCTTGAATATGCCACATCAATTGCAAATTCATTAGGGTTTGCAACTCCTAGGTCACTCCCTTGTTCATCATTAAGTTGAACTTCTCCTAAAGAGAAATATCTTAAGGAAGCACTTACTGCTTGTTGCTCATTTAATTTATAGTAACCTGCTAGATAAGCTAGGTTGATGTCTTTTACAATCTTACTCATCCATGGTGTATATGAAAATGAGAAACCACCGGGGCTTTCCATAAATACATATTTAGATGGGTTCCAATATTGAGAATTGACATCCGCTGATGTTGCAGCACCAACATCACCCATACCTCCGGCTCTTGCATCAGGTGTAATGCTTAGAGATGGGACTCCTGTGTAAATAGGATTTAATCTGTCTTTATCTGCTGCAGACGCAGTAATGGTTGCACACGCTAGTGCAATAGTTGCTGTCAACTTAAAGAAAACGGATTTTTTCATTTATTAATATATTTTTAAAGATTGCAAGTATACAATATTTTGATTTAATAATAAAATTTCAAATGTTATTTTACTATGAGCTTATTTGATTTAAAATTAACAATTCCCTCTGCCTCCGATTTCACGGTAATTCTATAGATATATAGGCCATTAGGAATTTTTGATCCTGAGCCAGCTGTTAAGTCCCAAGATATTGAAGTTTCGTTATTATTTGAATAAACATCTTGAGATTCTGTCCAAATTAATTCACCAAATAGACTGAAAACTTCTACCTTAAATGTTAGGTCACTTTGTGGTTGGTTGTGTGATAAAATAAAGTTTACATAACTAGAGGCAGGGTTTGGTTGTGCTAATACTGAATAAATTTCAGGTTTTTTATTGTTATTAACTGTAAACGAAATTGATGCTGTATTTGAGTTGTTTAATAAGTCCCATGCTCGAAGTGATAAAGTATATTTACCGTCTTCAAGTGTTGGAAGCTTATAGGCTAGAGAGCCCGACTTATAATCCCCAATAGTTGTTTCATAGTAGTCGTTAAGTACAAAGCTGTAATTTGGATCATTGTTAATCGTCGCAACGATATCGTGACCAATACCAACACCACCAATATTAATTCCATTTTCATCACTAAGGTTTGCATATAAAACAGAAGTTGCATCAACATTATTGCCAGACTTAAACCTTGAATTATTTAAGTATAGCTCGATATTAGGTCCTTGGGTTTCGAATGTGAAGTCATTTTTTGTGCCTCCAATTATTATGTTTTCGTAATATCCTTGTGCTTCAATATCATTAGTTTCATCAGCGGCGTAAAGGTTGAATTTCCCTGTACCATAGTTATAGTTGATATCCTTTGGTATCATAAAGGTCATCGTAAATTCCCCGTTTGTTACATATGCTTTTCCTGCAAATAGTTTGTTAATTCTGTCGTAATATGTAAATAAGCTATCACTATTATTCGCTAAGGTTGTGATTTTGATTTTTTTGTCAAATACGCTTGCTGATATTGTTCCGTTAAAGTTTGATAGTAGATCTCCTGATGGAGATTGAATTTCACCTTTAATAGTAACGGTACATAACGCGTTTATAGTATCTGTGCCATTATTAGAATTGCTAATAATTTCAGTTGTTACTATTTTGTTCATTGGAATAGGCAGAACAATCGCTGGATCAGCTAATAGAGTGAAGTTTAGTTTGTTGGTGTTATTTACAAGTTTGTTTTTTGTCCTTCTCATTATCTCGCCAAAAGTTAAAGGGCTACCATTTTCAATGGTGAAAACATTGTTGTTAAAGGCAAGATTTAGCTGGTAGTTTTCGCTGGCATAAACAGTTCTTGTAGTTGTGAATAAGCCAATAGCTCCTCCATTTCTTTTTAATAAAACATCTTCACCGGTTGAGGATTCGCTATTATCAAATTTGCTGAAAGAACATGTGGCAGTAACAAAAAGAGGTAGTTTTTCATTGTGCATATCTTCTACATCGCTTCTGCCAATTAGTTTTTCATTTGCTAGACCTTCTGTACTACCGTGTCCAGTATAATTTAAAAGGAATGATCCTGAATTAAGTTGGTTGAAAAGTTCTTCTTTTGCAGTTGGATATGATTCTCCTGTTGCAGTGACTTCCTGATAATAGGCATCTAAGAAGATTCGTTTTGTTTCAAACGCAGGATAATATTCTTCCATGTATTTTGCTAGTGAATCTGACTGCCCCATGTGTAAGGTGTTATCATCATCATCGGCTAAGTAGCATAATTTATTTTTCCAATAATCTTTGTTGCTGTTTTCAATGTAATCTGATATTTTTTCTACAACAATATCAGCCTGATCTGTTGTGGAAACGGTTAACCGACCAACGCCAATATCAAGGGATTCAGATGAAATATTCGCCCCCTCGCTATCTTCTAGTAATCCAAAATAGTCATCTGTTACATATGAACTGATTTCATTTAAAGAGTTATCTGATTGGTATGTTAGCAGCTTATTTACGCTAGTATTTTTGCTTAGTAAGCCTTTGTTGTCATAAGTGCCGTCGCCAAATAAAAGTAATGATTTTGGCATGTCATTGTCACCGGTAGAGCGGTCATACAACATCTTCATTAACCAGCGGTATGCTGTGGCGTCAGGTGTTCCAGATGAAAATTCGTTGTAAACTTGTTCCGGTGTGCAAACTAAAACAGAAATGCCTTCATGTGTTTGGTGTAGTTGTGCAATTTCATTTGCTTGAGTAATAAATTCTGAGGGTGTTATTATGACCATGTCAACTAGAGAAACCCCATGTAAATCTTGGTTAGAAACAGAGCTTTCTAAAGTTGGAGTAGGGAAACTTCCATATGGATTAATTGCAGCATATTCTTTTAATGTAGATGCATTATCGACAAATGAATATGTGCTACCATTATTTGAAGTTGAAATCTCAGCAATATTTGTTGGATCAGTAATGTCTAGAATTACCGGACTGTTTGTAGCGCTAAAGTTAAATAATGCAACTTTGTTTGTTCCAACGATATCTGGATTTCTAAACAGTAATTCGGAAGAACTTAAGTTTATCTTTCTGTATGCATTGATTGCAATGTAGTTTAACCAAGCTTTACCAGAGCTAGGGTTATTATATTTTGTTCTGACTTCAATGTCTGAAGAACTAACTGTTTTTGAATATGTGGTTGTTGTAGATTTAGCTGCGTCGTGCTCTCCGGTTTTATAGAATGTCAAATTGTTGCCAGCAAGGTTGTCATTAATATATACCGACATGTAGGTGACAGAGCTTGAGCTTGCAATGGCATCAACTCTAATCTTCTGTTCTTTATTTGTGTCAATATTTGGGATCGAAAAATCAAATGTATACTCATATGTTGTGCTATTAAATGGTTCTCCATACCATTCTTTACCCGAGCTAAGTATATTGTATTTATCGGATTCGTAAAGATAATGGTCAAGGAAATAATCAACTGTGTCAGTAGGAGTATCCGTTACTGTTGATGCTGTTGAAATGAGTTTTTCAGAACCAATATCATCACTTATGAAGTAATAACCTTTGTCTGAGTAGTTGTTGTTTGTGCGAACGAATTCGCCGGCAGTAGAGTTGTATTCCCATGATGTTGGCCCTTGTGCATAAAATAATATGTAATCTCCTTTGTTGAAAATGCCATCAGAACCTTTGTATTTCCAAACGCTAATCTGTGGTAAGTCATCTAATTTTTCTTTTGAGAAATCTTCTGGAAGCATTGCTCCACCATAACCAAATATGTTTGCATTTGCAGCATTGCTAAATCCCCATGAAACTAGATCTTCATATGTGATTTTATAAAATCCACTTGATTCAATAGAGATTTTTTTCCAAGTACCTGATTTTAGTTTTGAATTACTTGCGTAGGAGTGAAGCCCTTTAGATGATCTTAGTTCAGGCTTGTTTGTAATCTGATAAGATAAGTCAAAAGAAGTAATTTTTTTAAGTATATAGCCTTTTTTTATAAATGGTAAGATTGAAATAGTTCCTTCTTTTGTTTTTCTAGCAGTTGTGTAGATGGTAGATATTTCTGATTGTGATTCAATATCTACACCGCTGTTGGTAAGTATTGTTTTTTCTTCTGCAGATAAATCTTTGTATTTGATATTTGAAATTTGAACACTGTCAATTGTTTGTTCTTTGGATAAACTTATTGTTGTGTGAAAGTATGGAAGGTGTGTTGAATTTACATAGTTAGCATCAGTGAAATAGAGTGATTTCTCAGTTGAACTGCCTATTGGGTTTCCCCAAGCAATAACATAGTGGCTAGAAATTGTTGTTGAATAGCCTAGTATGCCAATGCAAAAAGCAAGAATCGTATGTATTATCTTTTTTACCATGATGCAGAATGATTACATTAGTATGTAACGAATAACTTCGTTAAGTTGTTGTGTAATTGAAGCTTATTTAACTACAAAATCCAGTAATTTTTTATCTTCTAAATAACCTTCAAGATGGTTGTTGATATTAATTTTGCCAACTCCAACAGGAGTTCCTGTGAAAATGATATCTCCAATCTTAAGTGTGAAAAATTTACTTACATAAGCAATAATCTGATTGACATTGAAAATCATATCAGAAGTATTTCCTTTTTGAACTTTGTTTCCATCAATGTTAAGATGAAAGTTTAGATTGTTGATATCTCCAAATTCACTTATGGGATGAAAATTACTGATAACAGCTGAGCCATCAAATGCTTTGCAAATTTCCCATGGAAGTCCTTTTGCTTTATATTCTCTTTGGATGTCACGAGCAGTAAAGTCAATGCCTAATCCAATTGTGCTATAATATCTTGGTGCAAACTTTTCTGAAATATTTTTACCAAGTCTATCTATTTGAACAATTAGTTCCGTTTCGTAATGAATTTCATTTGAGAAATCCGGAATAAAAAATGGCTTGTTGTTTTTTAAAAGAGCTGAGTCTGGTTTCATAAAGATAACCGGTTCAGTAGGTATAGTGTTATTAAGCTCCTCAATGTGAGCTTTGTAATTCATTCCGACGGCAATAATTTTCATGTAAGATGTCGCTATTTATTCAAAGTTGGTTTTCAATCGGTTAAACATCACTGCCAAGTGTGCATAAATAGATGTGTTTTGGACAATGATATGGTCAGGAACCTTTATTCTAAATGGAGTAAAGTTCCATATTGCCTGAATGCCCCCTTCAATCATCAAATCTGCTGCAGCTTGAGCACTTCCAACGGGTACTGTTAAAATTCCAATTCGAGTATCAGTTTGTTTTTGTAGTTCAAAGAAGCGATCGGTGTGGTGTATTGGAATATGATTGATGCGAGTGCCTGCAAGTTCATATTTTACATCAAATCCGGCGCAAACCTTTAGTCCGTATTGGGCAAGTCCATTATCCTGAATTAATGCTCCACCTAAATTTCCAATTCCAAAAATGAATGCTTTATGCGTTGTAGTAAAGCCTAGAAAATCTTCAAGTACATCGATTAGTAATGTTATATCGTATCCGACTCTAGTCTTACCTGAAATATTCACATAGGAAAGATCTTTAGCTACTTGAGATGAATCAACAGCAATGTCTTTAGATATTTGAGTTGAAGAAAGGTGGGTTTCTCCATTTGCTTTTGCTAACTTTGCGTACGCTAAATACCATGGTAAACGACGAAGTGCCGGTTCTGGGATTTTTATATTTTCAGTATTAATAAGTTCACTCATAATACACTTTTGTTATCGGTTTTTGCAAAAATAATATATTTATTTGTAGCTCTTTGTTTTTGAGCATTTTAAATTTTTTAAGAAAAGTTTTTATTTATGAAAAATATTGATTGGAAAGATAGTTTAGGTTCTTTGTATGCTGGTGACGAAGAATTCGAGAAATTGCAAAATGAAGCTGTTCAAGATAACTTAGAGCCAGCGCTTGGAAAACAACACTTGAGAATTGAGCTCGATAAAAAAGGTAGAAATGGAAAACAAGCAACTTTGATTTCCGGCTTTGAGGGCACGGAAGACCAATTAAAAGAATTTGCTCGTAAAATTAAAACTACCTGTGGAGTAGGGGGCTCAACTCGTGAAGGTGAAATTCTGATTCAAGGAGATTTTCGAGAGAAAGTTAGCAAGATGCTAACTGAACAAGGGCATAAAATAAAACGGATAAACTTTTAGTCTATCCGTTTTTTGTTTTTATAGTCTTATTGAGATACCTTCTTTGTGTAAATATTCTTTAAGATCTGCAATGTCAATTTCTTTATAGTGGAAGATACTTGCGGCAAGTGCTGCATCAGCTTTTCCTTCATTGAAGACATGTGTAAAATGTTCCATCGTTCCCGCACCGCCACTTGCAATCACAGGAACATTTACTGCTTCAGATACCGCTTTGGTTATATCAATTGCAAAGCCATCTTTGCATCCGTCATGGTTCATAGAGGTAAGAAGAATTTCTCCAGCACCCCTTTTAACGGCCTCTTTTACCCAATCCATTGTTTTGATTTCTGTAGGTATGCGTCCTCCGTTCAAGTATACATACCAATCACCATTTTCAAATTTTGTGTCAACCGCAAGTACTACACATTGACTTCCAAATTGTCCGGCAAGCTCATTAATTAAGTCAGGGTTCTTTACTGCAGCAGAGTTAATTGAGATTTTATCCGCACCGCAATTTAATAGTACCGATACATCTTCAACGCTACTGATTCCTCCACCCACAGTGAAAGGAATATTTATATGTTTTGCAATTCGGGTAACAAGCTCAGATAGAGTTTTTCTTTTTTCATGAGTTGCAGTAATATCAAGGAAAACTAGTTCGTCAGCTCCCATTTTAGCGTAAAGAGCTCCAAGTTCTACTGCATCACCAACAGCCTTAATGTCAAGGAAATTAATTCCTTTTACTGTTTGTCCGTCTTTTACATCCAAGCAAGGGATGATTCTTTTTGTAAGCATATCTTGAAAGATGAAATTCTTAAAGGTTGATGAAATTTTGCAACATTCGTTCTCCAATATCTCCTGATTTTTCAGGGTGATACTGCATTGCGTAGAAATTGTCTTTATGTAAAGCCGCACTATAATCTAACATGTAGTTGGCCGTTGCAATTGTGTTTTCTCCTTTCTCAGCATAGAAGCTGTGAACGAAGTACACGAACGAATTTTCTTTGATTCCATCAAATAATGGAGATTGTAAATCAAAAATATCATTCCAGCCAATTTGAGGAACTTTTTCTTGAGGTGGGAATAATCGTACTTTTTGAGGAAAAATACCTAAGCAGTCAACATCTCCTTCTTCACTATGAGAACACATTAATTGCAATCCTAAGCAGATTCCTAATACCGGTTGGCTTAATGAACGGATAAGATTGTCCAATCCGCGTTCTTTTAAATAATTCATTGCAGAGGTTGCTTCCCCAACTCCAGGGAAAATAACTTTGTCTGCATTTTTAATCACTTCCGGATCATCGCTAACTACTGCATTTACGCCAATTCTTTCTAGAGCATAAATTACTGAGCGAATGTTTCCGGCATTGTATTTTATAATTACTACTTTCATTAATCTATTCTTGATACTTTTTGTAAAAATGAAAAATGCCGATATTTCAAAAAGAAATATCGGCAAATTTACGAAATGATTCAACTAATCTAAAAACAATAAAGAATTATTCGCTGCTTTATCAGCCTATTTTATTCTTAATTAATCTAATTTTTGCTTTTTATCATCATCTGTAACTCTTCGCTTGATATCTTTCCTTTTAACCAGATAAAGTGTTGGACAGAGTCAGATTTTGAGATGATTAATATTTCTGTTGTTTTTTTATCAGGCAAACTTCTGTTTAATACTTTTGTATGTACACCCATTTCTCTAGCTTCCATTAGTGGCGCAAATGCTGGCTTGCCAGTTATGCTGTTTTCAATATCTGAAAAGAAAGTTCTGGAAATATCTGATTTTCGGTTTGATTTTAATGTGAGTAGCTTCATCTCATCAACTTTTGATATCATTTGGCTATTTCCTTGATCTTCTTTCCCAAATAGGGTTGCTAGGTTAATCATTTCTTTTGATATAGATACATACCTAAAGTCAGTGTTATCTTGATATTTTTTAAATAAATCAGGAACACTTTGACCAAATGAGTGTGCTGAGAGTATGAAAATTGCTACCAAGAATATGCTTAAGCTTGTGATTCTTTTACTCATAAATTTATCTAAAATTTAGTGAATCGTTTGATTTGAAAATAGAGTTAGTTTGTTGCTCAATCTTTTCTTTTATGGTTGGAAGCAATGAGCCTTCTAATCCCTTTATCGGTTCTAGGGATTGCATGCTTGCCTTTAGAGGATATAATGCTTCGTTAATGGCTTGGTCTGCATATTGTACTGCCATTTCCATGTTTTCATGTTTAATGCCATTTTCAACTACAACTGCTTCTTTATTGTAACTAAATAAAAATAGCCCAATAGCAATAGCTGCAGATGCTGCAAATGAAAATCCTGCATGCAGATATATTTTTCGTTTGTGTTTTTGTTTCTCCAGATGAATGAAGAAGTCTGCATTTAATTGATTGTCAATGGATAGTTCTTTTAGTTCATGAAATGCTTGCTTCATTGTTGTATAAGCTATAGCGTTTTCAGAACTAATATCCGTAAGTTCATTGCGTAGTAAGTCTTCTTCTGTAAAGCTTGACTCGCCTTCCCAGTATTTGTTTAATATTTCGTCTATGTTTTTCATTTCTATAATGTGTTTTTATTTTGAAATGAATCTCTAATTTTTTTTCTTGCTCTAGATAAATTAACCTTAATGGCATTGTCGGTTAAACCAGTGATTTCTTCTATTTCCTCAAACTCAAGACCCTCGATGTCTCTTAGCGTGATTACAATGCGTTGAGTGTCTGGTAATAGGTTGATCATGTTTTTAATGTGTTCAATTAAATCCTGTTGCTCAATTTTTTTAGATAAATCAGTTTTCTCTTCAAAGTCAAAATCAGATATGTCATCTTCTTTGTCCTTTTTGTTAGCTCTGAGTTTATCTAGGCAATAGTTTTTTGCAGTTCTAAGTACAAAAGCTTGCATATTCTCGACATGCTTAAGCTCCATTCTTTTATTCCAAAGTTTAATAAGAACTTCTTGAGTTGCATCTTCTGCTTCAAGTGTATTTGAGAACATAAATAAGCTCAGACGATATATTTTATCCTTTAATGAGAGTATTTTTATTTCAAAATTGGATAAATTCATTGTGCATACAATTAAATAGACGGTATTGTTAAAAAGAAATTACACGAAAAGATGAGGATTGTGCAATTTTTATTGTTTATGTCTGAAAATAAGTTGTTTGTGTCGTTGTTTTTTGTTTTTGTGAGAAGCAAAATTAAGCATTTATTATTAGTGTGATTTACAATTAATGTTATTAACTGTAAAATATATTGATAAACTTTTCGTTTTACAAATTGAGCTTCTTATGCAAATAGCTGATTACGAGTAGAAATATTTATTTGTGAGTTGTTTTAGAAATAGAATTTTCACATAATTTCAAAAAAAAAGATAAAAAAACGCTTTTTTTTGTGTAAGCATATATACTTATATATATTTGTAAGCTCGTAAAATGTTTAAAAGCATAAAACTTTTTTTTAACATTTTTGTAAGAACCTAAATCTAAAAATAACTGATAGAATTTCTATGAAAACACATTTTTTGTACTGGAAAACACTTGTAGTAGGGCTTTTTGTAGTGGCTAGTGTAGGGGCACAAACTCCTGATGTTCAGACTGGAAACCCGTATACTAGTATAGCAGACTGGAATACAACTTATAATGCAGGAGCATATAATGAAGTCATTTTTTCTAATACCAGTGCTTCTGAAGGTTCTCGTGAAGGTTGTGATGTAAGTTCTAGTAAATCAACTACAATCCAGCTAAATAGTTCCGATACCCAATGGCTCGATGTAAATGTTCCTAGTGGGGGATCATCAACTTTTGATAGAGTAGTTTTTATGGTAGTTGGTAATAGTTCTAGCACGACTGGTTGGGATCATCAGGTATGGGCTTCAGAATCTGTCCCTTTTGATGTAAGTAGTGCAAAAAAGATTGATTTTCATTTTTATGGATATAAATCAGGTTTTTGTACTCCGATTGATTTAACAATGCCTACTGGTACTAAGTCTATTCGGATTTATCGTAGGGTTAAATCTACCGATAATGGAGATGGAACTTATACATTAGGTTCTGGAGATAATACTGGTAGTGGTCAAACAATGAACTTCCATTATTTTGATGTTTACTTAATTACAGGTCCAAAGATTATTGATTTTTCTGTTGCAGGTATTACTGCAGATATAATAGATCATTCTGCAAAAACAATACATGTAACTGTTCCATTTGCTCAAGATATAACATCTCTTCTGCCTACATTTACATTGGCTGTAGGTACTTCTTTTGTTGATCCTTTAGATGAGACGACAGCAAAAAATTTTACTTCTCCAGTGACTTATAAAGTAACAGATGGAAATAAGACATTTGATTATATTGTTACTGTAGATAAGATTCCTGCTGATACTAATTGTAATATTAAAACCTTAATCATTGATGGACAGGTAGGGAATACTGAATTTAAATCAAAAGCGGTTTCTGGCGGTGCTTTAGATTCAATAATTGTAACAATGCCTTATTCATCGTATCCGTATACTGCATTAAAACCAGTTATGACTACGGAATCAGCCTTGGTGTCTGGGATTTCTCCTGATACAAGTTTGGTTCAAAATTTTTCTTCTCCAATTTTATATACCGTTACAGCTGAAGATATTACTAAGACAAAAACATATGCTGTAAAAGTGCTTAGAGCAGCTGCAAGTACTGAAAAGGAATTATTATATTTTAGCTTGTTGCCAGGTAAAGAAACTGTTGTGTTCAATAAAGATACCATTAGAGTTACTGTTGCCTTAAGTGAAAAAACAAATCTTACCTCTATTGTTCCTGATAGTATAAGAATCTCTGATTTAGCAACTATCTCTCCATTGAAAACTGCTGCTTTGGATTTTCAAGATGCGGCTAATCCTGTTCAATACACTGTAACTTCTGAAGGTGGATCAGATTCAATATATACTATAAAATTATATTATGATGATTTAGCTCCGGTCTTAACTAGTAGTAAGCCAGCAGTAGATGGATCTGATACTTTGTTCTCATTAGCAGGTGTTATGAAGTTTGGTTTCAATGAGCTAATTAAGAAGAATGAAACAGGTACTTATAATATTACAATAACAGGGGGGACTATGCCAGCTACTATTGGAACTGTTACTGTAGTTGATTCTCTTTTGAAATTTAATTTTAGTGGACTAGAAAGTTTAACTGAATACACAGTTACGATTCCTGTAGGAATGTTTATTGATTTATATGGTAATCCTTCTCCGGAAGTCAAAGCTACATTTAAAACTGCAGATGCTGTTCTTCATGAAGCAGATCTTGATTATCATACTGCAATGGATGCTGATAACTTTGAAGTTCCTGCCTTTATCTCACCTGCTACAGCTTATGTGGCTTCAGCAGATGTAAAAGCTTCGAGTAAATATCAATATGGAGCTTATGTTTTAGCACCAGGTGATACCTTGACAATTACTACCGATTATGTTGGACAAGTTACCGTTAATGCAATTTTTTATGCACTTGGTGCTGGAAGATCTTATACAATAGGTAATAGTGCTAGTTTTTATACTGGAATGTTGCAGGTTTATGATAATAATGGAGCCTACTTTTCTAATACAATAACTACTACAACATCACCAAGTGATATCTATATAACTAATTTAAGCACATCTGTAGGTAATTTGTATATTCCGTTTATTTCAATTGTAAAAGGAAGTACTCCACTTAATGAAAGTTGTGAAGAGTAATCTGTATTTGGGTGTAAAAAAGAAATTTAATGACTATGAAAAAAATAATATTATCCTTATTAATAACTTGTTTTGCTGCGATGGAAATATTTGCAGCAATTGAAACACCAAGTACGCAAGGTTCTGAGTTTTACTTTAGCTTTATTCGTGCCCTTCCGGGTCGTGAAAAAACTATGGTATTAACTGTTTCTGCCGCTAAATCGGGTAAAATTAAATTTACTGATGCTTATGGGACTGAAACTATTAAAACTTTTGCTGCAGGTACTACTGATATAACATTGGCTCATCTTAAGTCTGTTAGTATTAGTAATCCTGACGATGCTGAGAATGGAGATGAAACAGAAGTAGCTGCAATTGAAAATTTAATAGTAACTGATCCCTTGAGCGATTTGCCTTATTGTTATACAATTAGAACAAATCAGGTTCAAGATAGAGGATATGTGGTAGAAACTTTTGAAGATGATGGGACAACACCTCAAAAAGTTTCTCTTTATGCAGGTTTAAGTGGATCAAAGACTGTTGATGTGGCAAATGTATATCCGATTGATGCCTTAGGAAATGAGTATTATGTTTTAAGTCACCCAGGTGATAGAACGAATAGCGAACATATTGATGGTAACTGTGAAGCATTAGTTGTTGCAACTGAGGATAATACGGTGATTGAAATTACACCTACATGTTTGATGGACGATCAAACCCAATATGAAAATATTCACGGTGTGATTACTATTACATTAAATAAAGGTCAAACATATCAAGTGCGAGCTCAAAGTCCACTTGGTGCTGATGCTGGTAGAAATGATTTGACAGGTACATTGATTAGGGTGAAGGATGATGGGGATATGAGTGCCACTGGTAATACATGTAAAAAAATAGCTGTGTTTGTCGGGACTCAACATGGTAACCCAGGTGATTATGAATACGAGCAGATTTTCCCTAGACATCTTTGGGGTAAAGAATATTTAGTGGATGCACCTGGTGACGGTGGAGTTTCGGTAGTTCGTGTTGGCGCATCTGAGCCATGTACTCATGTCAGTATTAATGGAGTTGAGGTTGCGGTGTTAAATCAAACAGATTTTTATGATTATGTTGATATTAATTCAACCGGAGCTTATGTGCAGACGGATAAGCCTGTTCAAGTAGGAATGTTTACTAGACCATATGAAGGTCAAAATGGAGATAATATTAGCCAATCAAATGATGCTGCAATGATTGTTATTGCTCCTATAGAGCAGAGATTAGATAGTATTGTGTTCTCTGCAATTTATAATGTAGATGCAAACCAACATTATGTTTCAATTACAACACCAACTGAATCTGTAGACTCGTTATCGTTTTATAGATTAGTTGGCGGAGTGTGGACTGAAATCCCATTGGCTGGTTGGAGTGATATTCCTGCAAATCAAGAATATTCATCAGTAGTATACCACTTAACTACACCAACTGTATCTTATAACCCAACATATAAGTTGATATCTAAAAAAGGTGGCTTTAACGCATACTTGTATGGTTTTGGAGTTGATAAAGATGAATATGGATATTCTGTAGGTGCTGCAGCTGCTACAGTGAAAACGACATTTACATTGAATGGCTTTAATGCTGAAAGTTTAACAAAGGATTCATGTATTGTTGATGCAGTGGAGCTTTCTCCGGTTCTTCCAGGAGATTTGACGGTTTCTCAGATTGAGTGGGATTTTGAAAGTGATAATACTATTGATACTGTTACTTTCGCTAGTAACGACTATAAAGCTTATCATGTATATTCTGTGCCTCAGGAATATAAATTAACGATGTATGTTTGGAAAGATGTAAATTGTTTTTCTAAGTTTAGTGTAGATACTGTTGAAGCGAACTTCCGAGTGAAAGATTATACGCCGGTTCCAACTCGCCACAATGAATATGGTCATTGTTACGGAGATATTCTAACAACATCAGTAAATACAATTTTACCTGTTGATTTTCCAGGATATGATCCTTCAAAACTAGTTAATACTTGGACTATTCTTAATGAGAAAACAGGAGATGTTGTTATGGATACAGATTCTGCATATAATCATCCAAATATTGATATTATTAATGATTATGGAGATACACTTATCTATATTAAACATAGTTGGTTGTTATCATCTCCATGTTATTTCTATGTTGATACATTTAATGTGTCTGTGAAGGATTCAACTTTGTTGACAGCCATTTCTTTGACCAATCTATGTTATGGTAAAGAAATTCCAAGTACTCCTTATAACCAGACAAATTATCCAGATTTGCAGTCTGGTGGAACACCGACATATGTATGGTATAATGCAAGTGGAGATAGTGTTGGTAATGAAGAGACTCTGGTATTGCCAGATGATTATAATACTTCTACTACATATACAAGAACATTGACTACAGGATGTAAATATGTAGAGCCTTATACTATATCGATCAAGGATTCTGTCGAAATGCCTGATGTTGTGGTAGGATATACCTGTCATGGAGTTACAATTGCAAGTTATGATCCGACTGCTTATCCTGATTTAGTTGGAACACCAACATATGTATGGTATGATGCAAGTGGAGATAGTATTGGTAACGGAGAGACTTTGGTGTTGCCTGATGATTTTGGGGCTTCATTTGAATATACAAGAACATTAACTACCGGTTGTAAGTATTATGAAACATATACTGGAACTATTAAACCAAGGGGTGGGGTTCAATATTCTGATACTACATTATGTACCGGTAATACTATTGTTTGGAATAGAGATGGTTATAATTCGTCTGATTTGATTGCACCAATTACTTATCAATGGTATGATGCCGATATGAATCCTATTGCTGGAGCTACTTCGAGTAGTTATGATGTTCCTAATGTTTATGGTGAAGATGCTAAATATTATGTTAGTGCAACAGGTTATTGTGAGTACCTAGATACATATAATATTCATATTCCTACTGAGATTTTTAATGGTTTGATTGCTGATACCGCAAAGGTTTGTGGTGATGGTAGTACTCCTGTTACTATATCAGCAATTATTGACGGTGATGCAACCTCAACTGTTTGGGAGCAAAGTAATGATGGAGGAGCTGCATTCAAAACAATAACTCCAACAACAGAAAATACATATGTATATAATCCTACAGAGACCTTAATATTTAGGTTGACCTCTTCTGGTCAATGTCAATCAGGAGTTATTAGTCCTGAAGTTGAAGTTGAAGCAACTTCTCCTTTCACGGTGTCAGTTGTAGTGACTAGTCCTGACTTTACTAATGCAGAAAAACATATATTACCACAGTCTGGTGGTACTGTGTCTATTGAGGCTGTTGTAGATTTTGCTGATCCAATTTATACTTCCTCAAGTCTACTTTATGAGTGGTATCCTGATACAACTATTTCTAAACTTGCAAGTTCTTTCTCTCAGGATTTTAAAGCTGAACAAGCAGATGATGTTACATATTATGTTGTAGTAACAGACCAAAGTGGTTGTACCGTAATGTCAGAAGATTCGATAACAGTTAGAATGAAGATGGTAGAGCTGCATACATTGCTTATTCCGGGAAGTTTAGATTCAAAAAATCATACTTTTGCTAAAGTAGATCAGTATGGAGATGATGTTAAAACAAGTTTAGGTGATGATTATAAAACGACCATTTTTAATAGATATGGTCAGCAAGTATTCTCTTCTGTAGGAGAGGGTTGGGATTGTACCGTTGACGGTGAGATTGCTGATGCCGGAGTGTATTTTTATGTAATAGAATACTATCCTACAAGTGGAGCTAAACAATTAAAGGGAAGCGTTGAGGTTATACGATGAGTTATCATAAAGTGAGAATTGAAAAAGAAAGCTATATACAAATGAAAATTAGATTAGTATTATTATTAGCTCTTGTTGCAGCTAGTTTTTCTACAGCAAGCTCAAAAGATGTTGATGAGGTTTTTATGGACGGATACGATGTTTTTGCTGCATCGATAAATACTGCAGCAAAGGAAAATAGTATCTCTTTGTACCGAAACGACCAGATTATCATATTAAAACCTGATCCAAAAGGTAAAAATAATAAGCCTGTTGCATTTACTGCTACAATAAAGGAAAATGGTGATTTAGGTAAACCTAAGTTGTCAAAAGAATTGAGCAGTTTAGATATTTCAGGAACTGTTGCTTATGATAGCATTAATGGAAAATTGTATTTTTCAAAATATAATAAAATTGAGAAAGATTATGCGCTGTATGAGTCTAGTGTTTATAGAGGGAAGTGGTCTGCTCCGGTTAAAATGAAGATTGAAGGTACAGGGGGTATGCGTGATAATAAGCCATTTATGGTTTCTGGAGGTTGGAGTTATAAAGAGGTTGGTTTAAGTGGTTTTAAAAATCCATGTATTGCTAATAATGGTAAACGAATCTATTTTACTGCAAAACTTCGTGGGAAAGAATATGCTAATGTTGGTGGAACAGATATTTGGTTTGTTGATTTAAAGGAAGATGGTGTATCATGGACTTTGCCGCAAAATGCTGGTACTGGAATAAACTCTAGAAATAAAGAAGATTATGCTTTTTGTTTAGGAGATTCAGTAATGTATTATTCTTCTTTTGGTGCTGGTGGTATGGCGATTTTTAAATCAAAGTTTGAAAATGGTGAATGGTCAAAAGGTGTTGCTCTTCCTAAGCCATTTAGTTCTTCAATGCGTGACTTCAATATGATAGTTGATCGAAGAAATATTTATTTTGTTTCTACTCGATATCCAAAAGGAAAGGATGATATTTATTTGTTTAGAAAGAAACCAGATCCTGTAGTAGTCCCTCCTCCAATAGAGATTCCTCCGGTCGCAGAACCTGATGCCTATCTGGAGAAGAAATATAATTGGAACTTTGTGTTGTTCTATTTTGACTTTGATAAAGATGTTTTAACTGATGAGTTTATACAACAGTTTGGGCAATTGGTTGAAGAGATGAAGCAATTCCCGGGTGAAACATTTGAAGTTGCAGGACATACTGACCAAAAAGGATCGGATAAGTATAACCAAAAGCTTTCAGAGCGTCGTGCTGAATTTGTTAAGCAGATGTTAGTTAAAGAAGGTTTCCCTGAAGATAAGATTATAACAAAAGGTTTTGGAGAGTCTATGCCTGTTGTTGAAGACCCTCAATCTGATGATGATTTTGCACAAAATAGACGCTGTGAGATCAGAATTATTTCTGATGAGGTTAATAACTTGCCATCTGCAATCGAGAATAGTGAAGTTCCTCAGGCTGCTAGTGATGGTGTAGATTCAGTTGAGCCTAATGTTGAAAATGCTGGAGAACCAGTTGAACCTGAAAATAAGTAATTAATACTGTGTTTTAGAAATCATGAAAAAAATAACTATAATATTATCGTTTTTAGTAACAGGTGTAGTGAGTGGTTTTGCGCAGCATGAAATTGGCCCGGCATTGTCATCACAAATCTTCTCGCGTATTAACTATAACCCGGCTGGTTTAGGTAATAGTTCTGATATAAATATCTTTAGTCAGAGTAGAATGCAATGGGTTGGATTCGATGGTGCTCCAACATCAACTGTATTTAATGTACATTATTTTAATGAGATGTATCGCTCAAGTTTAGGTGCGGCAATCTCATATGATGAAATCTTATATACAAAAGCTATCAATGTTAAAATACCATACTCATACAATATTGACCTTTCAGATAAAAGCTTGCTTGCTCTAGGTTTGTCAGCTGGGGTTTATCAAGTGTCAGCTGATTATGCTGATGCTCTTTATAGCAATGCCTATGGTGATGAGCTGATAAATGAAAGTCAAGTAAGCCCAGATTTTGATTTTGGTGTGGAGTATTCTACCCCTAAGTTTTTACTTGGTGCTTCTGTAAGCCATATTGGTCAAACAAGTGGTCCATTGACAATGACTCCTGGGCAAACTTATTATGGATATGCTAGAGGTAATTTTAAACTGAATAAGGATATTGATCTTATTCCTTCTATTTTATACATGAACTCAGGACAGACTAATGTTTATGATATTAGTGCCGTGGCTTTCTTTAGAAAGTTGTACTGGGGAGGTTTTTGTTATAGAGGTGGTGCTGCTTTAACTACTTTGATTGGAATGGAGTGGAACTTTATTCGTATTGGTTATGGATATGAGTTAAGTACAGGAGAGACTGCGAATATTAGTAGTAATACACATGAACTGATGTTGTCTTTTATTATTAAGGCTAAGTCAGATGAACCTCAAGTAAAAGGAAAGAAAAAGAAGAAAAAATAATAATGAAGAAAGGTTAGCAATTTGCTAACCTTTTTTTATTATATATCTCCAAGGTATTTCTCTCCACTTTTCTGTTGCGTAATCAATGCCGACTCTTTTCTCAGTATAATATGTTGGACTTGGTTCATTATTGTTGTCAATCCAAATCCTTGATGAAGTACATAAGTCTTCTCCATAAAATGATTTATCTAAGGAGAGGGCTTTTCCAACTTTGACAGGCCCATTAAATCCTTCTATAGCACGAATTAAAATTGCTTCTGGGTAATTCGCTTTTCCTGTGACTATGTTTAACATCCAATACATGCCGTATATTAGATATACATAAACAGAACCTCCTGATTCGTACATAACCTTTGTGCGTTCTGTTTTTCCTTTAGAGGCGTGACAAGCAGTGTCTTCTTCACCAGAATAAACTTCAACTTCTGTGATGGTGTATTTTTTAATCACACCATTATTATTTGCGACGATTTGCTTGCCTAGAATTACAGGAGCAATGTCAATTGCACTTTGTGTGTAGAATTCTTTGTTTAGCCTTTTCATTAGATTTTGTTAATAGGCAAATTTAAGTTATTTACTGAGAATTAAGTACATGATTTTTTTGAGAATAGAAAAATAGCAGTATCTTTGCAGTCCGAATTATTGTCCAATTGTGTATAGATAATTAATTCATAGGTATTTAGCTCTAGCGGATTAGCCTACGCGAGTGTTATTTATTTAGAATAACAGTTTTTGAACAAATAAAAAAACAAATTTACAGTGGATACTTTAAGTTATAAAAGCGTCTCTATTAACAAAGCTACTGCTCAAAAAGAGTGGGTTGTTATTGATGCGACAGACATGGTTTTAGGTCGCATGGGGTCTAAAGTTGCAAAACTATTAAGAGGTAAGTACAAGCCTAGTTATACTCCTCATGTTGATTGTGGTGATAATGTAATTATTATCAATGCTGATAAAGTGAAATTAACAGGAAAAAAATGGAGCGATCGTATTTATCTTTCATACACTGGTTACCCAGGTGGTCAAAGAGATATTACTCCAGCTAGACTACTTGAGAAAAGCCCAGAGAAACTTGTTAAGAAAGTTGTTAAAGGTATGCTTCCTAAAAATCGTTTAGGTGCAAAATTATTAGGTAACCTTTATGTATTTGCAGGTGCAGAACATAATATGGAAGCTCAAAAACCAAAAGTAATTGATTTAAACGCTCTTAAATAATATGGAAGTTACAAATGCTATAGGAAGAAGAAAATCGGCAGTAGCTCGAGTTTTCGTAAGTGAAGGAAAAGGTCAGATTACAATTAACAAGCGTGATCTTGCAGTATATTTCCCATCGTCTATCATGCAATTTATCGTTAAACAACCATTGAATACATTGGGTGTTTCTGAAAAGTATGATATTAAAGTGAATCTTGATGGTGGTGGTTTTAAAGGACAAGCTGAAGCTTTGCGTTTAGCAATTGCTCGTGCGCTAGTTAAAATCAACCCAGAAGACAAATCTGCATTAAAAGCTGAAGGTTTCATGACTCGTGACCCTCGTCAAGTGGAAAGAAAGAAACCAGGTCAACCAAAAGCACGCAAGAGATTCCAATTCAGCAAGCGTTAATATTTTATTATTCTTGCTATCTCTCTTTAATAAAGAAAATAAAGCGTTTAGTATCTAAATCATTAAGATGTTGTTAACCTACTTGGTGATTGATTTAAACCAAAGAATGTAAACGATAAAAAATTGAAAAAATGTCAAGAACTAATTTTGAACAATTATTAGAAGCTGGTTGTCACTTTGGACACTTAAAAAGAAAGTGGAACCCAGCAATGGCTCCTTATATTTTTATGGAGCGTAACGGTATTCACATTATTGATCTACACAAAACTGTAGTGAAAATTGATGAAGCTGCAGCAGCTGCAAAGCAAATTGCTAAATCAGGAAAGAAAATCCTTTTTGTTGCAACTAAAAAACAAGCTAAAGATATCGTTGCTCAAAGAGCTGGTGATGTTCAAATGCCATATATTACTGAGCGTTGGGCTGGAGGTATGTTAACTAACTTCCCAACAATCCGTAAAGCAGTTAAGAAAATGACTACTATTGACAAAATGACAAAAGATGGTACTTTTGATAATTTGTCAAAAAGAGAAAGACTTCAAATTAGCCGTCAACGCGCTAAATTGGAAAAAACATTAGGTAGTATTGCTGATTTAACTCGTCTTCCTTCTGCTGTTTTTGTAGTAGATGTAATGAAAGAAAATATTGCAGTTAAAGAAGCTCAAAGATTAGGTATTCCTGTTTTTGGAATTGTTGATACTAACTCAAATCCTGAAGATGTTGATTTCTTAATTCCAGCAAATGATGACGCATCAAAATCAATTGATGTAATTATTTCAGCTGTGACATCAGCAATCAATGAAGGATTAAGCGAAAGAAAAGCTGAAAAAGCTGATGCAGAAGCTTCTGAAGCACCAAAAGAAAAGAAACCTAGAACTGGTGTAAAGAAAGAGCGTGCTAAAAAAGATGTTGATGCATCTGTAGCAGCTGAAAACGATCAAGAAGCTTAATAAATAGCATAAAGATTTTTAACGCTACAAACATATGGTTTTAATCAAACTTGTTTGTAGCGTTTTTAATGTATATACAAACTTAAAAAATATAAGATTATGGCAATTTCAATGGCAGATATCTCTAAACTGCGCACTATGACTGGTGCAGGTATGATGGATTGTAAAAATGCATTAACTGAAGCAGGTGGAGATTTTGACAAAGCAGTAGAAGTAATTCGTAAAAGAGGACAAGCAATAGCAGCTAAAAGAAGCGATAGAGACGCAGCTGAAGGTTGTGTGTTAGCTGGTTCTAATGGTTCATTTGCAGCAGTAATCGCTTTAAAATGCGAAACGGACTTCGTTGCAAAGAATGCTGATTTCGTAGCATTAGCTCAATCTATCCTAGATGTAGCATTAGCTCAAAAATCTGCTACTGCAGATGAATTAATGGCTTCAACTATTGATGGTCGGGTTATTTCTGAGCTTGTAGCTGAGCGTTCAGGTGTAACTGGTGAGAAAATGGAATTAGGTTTCTATGAAACTGTAACTGGTGAAACTACTGTTGCTTATATTCATCCAGGTAATATGTTGGCAACAATCGTTGCTTTTGCTGAAGCTGGTGTTGATGCTCAAGTAGCTAAAGATGTTGCTATGCAAGCAGCAGCAATGGCTCCAGTATCTCTAGATAGTTCTTCAGTTCCTGCTGATGTTATTGCAAAAGAACTTGAGATTGGTAGAGAAAAAGCTCGTGAAGAAGGTAAACCTGAAGAAATGTTAGATAAAATTGCTCAAGGTCGTTTGAATAAATTCTATAAAGAATCTACTCTTTTAGAACAAGCATTTATCAAAGATAACAAAGTGTCTGTTTCTCAATATTTGAAAGCTAACAACGCTACTGCAACAGCATTTAAGCGTGTTACTTTGAATCAAGACTAATAATCTAAAATTCATATATAAAAAGCGGTCAAGTTTTTACTTGACCGCTTTTTTATTTTATAAGAATAAATCACACCATAAATCAAATCTAAATAGGGTGTCTGATCCGTGTTTCTTTAGTCCATCTCTTGCTTCTTCGATTGTTTTCTCATCAGACTTGCTTTTAGAAAAGAACTTGTCGGCAAAACAGATTATTTGTTCCTCAAGACTTATAGGGCACATGTCTCTGTGTGGAATAGGCAGATTTTCAATCTCAATGTGATGTAAGCTGATTCCGGTGCCTGTATGCCTTTCGCAGACTAATGCATGTTTGGGATAACCCTCTTTTTCAATTATTCCTCGACCTAAATATCCATGGCAGATATAAGGTTGGTCGCCATGGCAATCGATATCAGGAGCATAAGTCATAAATATTCCTATATCGTGTAGCATGGTCGCTTCTTCAATAAATTGCAAGTCAAGTTTGAGCTCTGGATGTTTCTTTGCCAAGCTTAAAGCTTTGTTTGTAACAGCTAAGCTATGCTCAACTAGGATATGATAAATTTTGCTATTGGGGTCATAGTATTTTTGAAGAATTGCTATAGTGTCCATTTTTTTGCATTTTTGTTGTAAAAATAACTTATTCCATAGAAATTAAACAAGCGTCATGAAGAAAGGTTTACTGATATTACTATCACTATATATATGTTTTAATTTATCTGCAGCAATAAAAGTTGGTGCTGCAAGATTTGATGAGTATTTGCCATTAATTAAAGGTAAAAAAGTAGCGCTGGTTGTAAATCAAACTTCCGTGGTTTGTAATACACATTTATTAGATACGCTATTAAGCCTAAATATTGATGTGGTAAAAGTATTTGCCCCTGAGCATGGGTTTAGAGGTGATGCTGATGCCGGAGCACATGTGAGTTCAAGTGTTGATGTAAAAACGGGTTTGCCATTAGTTTCAATCTATGGAAAAAATAAGAAACCTTCAAAAGAGCAACTGAAAGATGTAGAAGTTGTGATTTTTGATATTCAGGATGTTGGTGCGCGTTTTTATACATACATAAGTACGATGCATTATGTGATGGAAGCTTGTGCAGAGAATAATAAGCAATTGATTGTTCTAGATAGACCAAACCCGAATGATTATGTTGATGGTCCGGTAATAAAGGATGATAAGTACAAATCTTTTGTTGGTGTGGATAATATACCTGTGTTGCATGGTTGTACAGTGGGTGAGCTAGCTCAAATGATTAATGGTGAAGCTTGGTTGAAGAAAAAAGTGAAATGTAATTTACAAGTTATCAAGATGCAGGGCTGGAAGCATGGAGATAACTATTCCCTGCCTGTAAAGCCATCTCCAAATTTGCCTAATGACATGTCAATACAGTTTTATCCATCTTTATGTTTGTTTGAAGGGACTGCTATAAGTGTAGGTCGGGGGACATATCTTCCATTTCAGGTAATTGGTTATCCGGATGAAACCTTTGGGACTTATACATTCACTCCCGAGCCAATAAAAGGGATGGATACTAATCCAGTGCAGAAAGGCAAGTTGTGTTACGGTTATGATTTGCGAAACGATACAACAAGTGGATTTAGCCTGAAATATATTATTGACTTTTATAAGAAGTCAAACCAAGGGGCAAAGTTCTTTACGCGTCCGGAATTCTTTGATAAACTTGCCGGAAATAGTACGCTTAGATGGCAAATTATCAAAGGGAAAAGTGAGCAAGAAATTAGAGCAAGCTGGCAAAAAGACTTAAATATATATAAGAAGATACGAGAGAAATACTTGTTGTATTAGTTCTCGTCTTTAATTAGCGTTTCTTCGCTGTCTGCTTCATCTAATCTATCTTCCCACAGGTATTTCCTAGTTTCTTTAACGATAAGTCCGCTAAGGAAGATTAAGGCGATAAGATTAGGTATTGCCATTAGTCCATTGAATATATCACCTAAATTCCATACCAAGTCTAACGAAAGGACACAACCAAGATAGACTGTTCCAAGGTAGATGATTCTGTAGTAGATGATGGCTTTGTTTCCAAAAAGATATTGAACTGATTTTTCTGCATAGTACGACCAGCCAATTATTGTTGAGAAAGTAAATGTAGCTAAGGCAATAGAAAGGAATGTGCCTCCAAACATAGGAATGTGATCAAATGCATGCTTGGTGATTTGCATGCCTTCTTTTCCCGTGTGCCATGCTCCGGTATTTACAAGTACTAGTCCTGTTAAGGCACAAACCACAACAGTATCCCAGAAAGTAGCTGAAGACGAAACTAAAGCCTGGCGAACCGGATTGCGAGTTTGAGCAGCTGCAGCAACGATAGGAGCAGATCCTAATCCAGATTCATTTGAAAAAAGTCCGCGTGCAACGCCATATCTAGCAGCCATCATTATAGTTGATCCGACAAAACCACCCAAAGCTGCATGTCCTGTGAATGCTGATTTTACAATTAATACAACTGAGTCAAATATTGTATCATAGCCAATTCCAAGAATAAAAATACAACCTAGAATATAAAATATTGCCATAAAAGGAACTAGTGTTTTGCAGACATTAGCAATTGATTTAATTCCTCCAAGTACAACGGCTGTCGCCAATACAAGTACAACTATAGCAATATATTGTTTATCAAAACCGAAAGTTTCATGAACGGCAGCTGTAAGAGAGTTGGCTTGGATAGATGAGCCTATACCAAACGAAGCAATCGCTGTAAATATAGCAAATAAGATAGCTAGAGTTTTGCTTTTTAGGCCGTATTCAAGCGCGTACATAGGTCCGCCAGAGTAACTTCCATCAGCATTTTTTACACGGTATTTTACGGCAAGTAATCCTTCTGCATATTTTGTAGAGATACCAAGTACTCCGGTAAGCCATGTCCAAAGGACGGCACCCGGACCACCTACGGCAACAGCAGTTGCCACACCGACAATATTTCCTGTACCAATAGTTGCAGCTAAGGCTGTGGCAAGTGCGCTGAATTGACTAATCTCGCCGTCAGAATCTTTGTCTTTAGTGACAGAGAGTTTAATGGCTTTGCCAATGTGTTTTTGGATAAATTTTAAACGAAAAGTAAGAAATAAATGCGTGCCCAGTAGTAAAACTAAAAGCGGCCATCCCCACATAAATCCTGCTATATCTGCTGTTAGTTCTGTAAACTGGTCCATGTCTCTTTAGTATTTAGTAATTTGATGTTAGTAACTAGTTTTGGGTTGAAACCCACATCGTCAAGTAAAAAAAGAACCGTTGACTAAAGTCAACGGCAATGAAAATACTGTTTATTCATTGCCGTCGGTTTTAACCGACGGTGTTCTAAATTATATTATAATGGACTTTAGTCCAAATCTAGTCTCTAGTTACTAGTTACTAAAACGACTGCATGTCGCAAAGTCGTTTGTAGTAGCCGTCTAGTGAAATTAATTCCTCATGTTTACCGCGTTCTACAATCTTACCTTCATGCATTACGCAGATAAGGTCAGCTTTTTTGATAGTAGAAAGGCGGTGAGCAACAACGATTGAAGTTCTGTTTTGCATCAGATGGTCAATAGCGTTTTGTACCAGTTTTTCTGATTCAGTATCTAGTGCTGATGTTGCTTCATCCAAAATCAAAATAGGAGGGTTTTTCAATAGCGCACGAGCAATACTGATGCGTTGGCGTTGACCTCCTGAAAGTTTGCCACCACGATCACCAATGTTAGTGTTGTATCCATCTTCGGTTGCCATGATGAAATCATGTGCGTTAGCAATTTTAGCTGCGGCTTCCACTTGTTCTTGGGTAGCGCCTTCAACACCAAAAGTGATATTGTTGAAGAATGTATCGTTGAATAAGATAGCTTCCTGATTTACATTACCCATTAATCCACGCAAATCGTGCATTTTAAGGTCCTTTATATTTACACCATCCAATAAGATTTCTCCTTTTTGAATATCATAAAAGCGAGGAAGAAGGTCTACCATTGTGGATTTTCCTGAACCTGATTGCCCAACTAATGCAACCATTTTCCCTTTCTCGATAGTCAAGTTGATATTGTCAAGAACTAACTTATCCGGTTGATATTGGAAGCAAAGGTCTTTGATCTCAATCTTATCTTTGAAATCTTTTGCTTCTTTCGCATCCGGTTTGTCGGCGATTTTATTTTCAGCTTGAAGAATAACATCTACACGGTCAAGAGAGGCAAGCCCTTTTTGAATGGTGTAAGTGGCTTTTGATATATCCTTAATAGGATTAATAAGGCTATAGAAGATAATCAAGTAATAAATAAATGAAGGCGCAGTGATTGAACTTTCGTTATTTAGAATCAGGGTTCCGCCATACCAAAGCACAATTACAATGATGATGGTTCCAAGGAACTCACTCATTGGGTGAGCCAGAATGTATTTGCGATTCATTCTGTTGAAAGTTTGGCGCACTGTTTCATTTAATTTAGAGAAGCGATTTTTTACCTTATCCTCAGCGTTGAATGCTTTAACGATGCGTAAGCCTCCAAGCGTTTCCTCAATTTGAGAAAGAAGTTCGCCGGTTTGTGTTTGACCAAGTAGTGATTTCTTCTTAAGCGTTTTACCAACTCTACCAACTAAACCGCCACTAAACGGAAGCATGATTAAAACAAAAAGAGTCAGTTTCCAGCTAATGCCAATCATTACAGCTATGTAAGTGATTACCATTATCGGATTTTTGAAGATAATATCCAAGGAACTCATGATAGAGTTTCCAATCTCTTGAACATCCCCAGTCATACGAGCCATAATGTCACCTTTGCGTTCTTCAGAGTAGAAGCCGATAGGTAAAGCAAGGATTTTGTCGTATAAGTTACGGCGAAGGTCACGCAATACTCCGTTTTGGATAGGAGTCAAGTAGTAACCTGCCAAAAACTGAAATCCGGTTTTGAATAAAGTCATCACAATCAAGAATACCCCTAATATCATTAGCGTATTGCTTTCACCATAGTTTACAATAAATTGTTCAATCGTGTAAAATATGTTATTCTTCATTGCCTCTGCAATATGCTTAAGGCTATCGCTAAATGTCCATGCCATATGCACATGTGAAGCCGTTTCCATTCCAAACAAAATCTGTAGAATAGGAATGATTGTTCCGAATGAGAACAAGCTGAAAATAGTAGACAGCAGGTTGCAAGTAATGTTTAGTACTACATATCTTTTGTATGGTGGTAAAAAACGGCGAAATAGGACTAGGAATTTATTCATTAAAGTGGTGCCCCTTGATTTGTTTTATGTGAAAAATTAAATACCAGTGTAGCTAAACGGACTGATAGCGCGAAGCTCTTCTTTTACGCTGTCGCTAACATTCAAAGTTTCGATGAATTCTTTGATTGATTTTTCAGTTATAGTTTCATTAGTTCTGGTTAAAGCTTTCAAAGCTTCGTATGGTTGTGGGTATGACTCACGACGAAGGATAGTTTGAATACCTTCAGCCACTACCGCCCAACAACCTTCTAGGTCAGCAGCAATAGCTTTTTCGTTGATAAGCAATTTGCTTAAACCTTTCATTGTGCTTTGGAAAGCGATAAGGGTGTGTGCAAAAGGCACCCCGACATTTCTTAAGACAGTACTGTCGGTAAGGTCGCGTTGTAAACGAGAAATCGGAAGTTTAGCTGCCAAGTGTTCAAGAATTGCATTTGCAAGACCTAAGTTACCTTCAGAGTTTTCAAAGTCGATAGGGTTAACCTTGTGTGGCATGGCTGATGAGCCAACTTCGCCGGCTTTGATTTTTTGCTTAAAGTATTCCATTGAAATGTATGTCCACATGTCACGGTTGAAGTCAATCATGATTGTGTTGATGCGTTTCATAGCGTCAAAAATAGCTGCCAAATGGTCATAGTTTGAGATTTGAGTAGTCCATTGCTCACGCTCTAAACCAAGGTGTTTGCTTACGAATTCGTTACCGAATGCACGCCAGTCATTTTTTGGATAAGCAATATTGTGTGCGTTGAAGTTACCTGTAGCACCACCAAATTTAGCTGAATGTTTCACCGCTTTGATAGTTTCCATTTGCTCTTGTAAGCGGCTTACGAAAACCTGGATTTCTTTTCCTAAACGAGTAGGAGAAGCTGGTTGACCGTGTGTTTTTGCTAACATCGGAATATCTTTCCAGTCATTAGCCAAAGCAGCAAGTTTCTCAATCATTGCTTCTACTTCAGGGTAAATAACATCCGTTAAAGCTTCTTTGATTGACAAAGGAATTGCTGTATTGTTGATATCTTGAGAAGTTAATCCGAAGTGGATAAATTCTTTGTAAGCTTGAAGACCAAGTGCATCGAATTTTTCTTTGATAAAGTACTCAACCGCTTTTACATCGTGGTTAGTCACTTTCTCGATGTCTTTGATTTTTTGAGCATCTTCCTCAGTAAAGTCAGTGTACACTTTTCTTAATTTTGGGAAAAGAGAAGCGTCGATATCGTTTACTTGCTCAAGAGGAAGTTCGCATAATGCGATAAAATATTCTATTTCAACTAAAACGCGGTAGCGGATTAGGGCAAATTCTGAAAAGTAAGCAGCTAACTTGTCTGCTTTGCTGCGGTAGCGACCATCGATAGGGGAGATGGCTGTTAAAAGATTCAAATCCATAATAAATATTTAAATTTCGATTGTTTGAAAAACTGTTAAGCTTGCAAAATTAATGAATTAGGCGGATAACACAAGTTTAAAAATTCCTATTTTAGCAGTTCTGAAAAATCGTGAAACCATGACTGAACAAGTAGAATTTTCCCTAGCAGCCAAGAAAAGAGGCTTTCATTTAGTGACGCACGAAATTATACAACACTTGCCCAAGTTGCCACAGTTTGGGGTCTTGCATTTGTTTATCAAGCATACTTCGGCCGGATTAACTATAAACGAAAATGCAGACCCAAGTGTTCGCGTAGATTTTGAAAGTATTATGAACAGGCTAGTGCCGGAGCTGGAACCTTACTATACGCACACGCTGGAAGGTGCTGACGATATGCCTGCTCATGTGAAATCGAGCTTGATAGGTACAAGTGTGACTATTCCCATTGCGCACGGACGATTAAATCTGGGGACTTGGCAAGGAATCTACTTCTGTGAGTTTCGTGATTATGGAGGAAAGCGGAATTTAGTAGCGACGGTGATTAGTTAAAACCCCTAATCCCCTAAAGGGGACTATACTGTTGTAATATATGTGTTGTTTGTAATTCCAACGCCTTATTTAATTCCTATTTTTTAATAAAACAATTGTTTTTTAGACTATTCAAAGTCCCCTTTAGGGGATTTAGGGGTAGTTTTCTTTAAACCCGATGCCGGTGGTTTCGCCAAGCAAAAAATATCTCCAGCGGATGTGCGCGGAGCTCTACGAGCGCTCGGATTCGTTCTTGTCGATCAATATGGTGCTCGCCGAGGGGTCAGATTGGGTCTTGTTGATCAACTTGAAGCTCGCCGAGGGCTAAAATTCCTCTAAGTTGATTGACTTGGTACTCTACGAGCACTCGTAGAGCTTCCCGCAGATTTTTTTGGGAAAGTAGAGATGGTGCGTGCGCCGTCTTTTTTTTAGTTTATGGCTTTTGCTCGCAGATATTTATCTGTGCGTTAGTATTCAGACTGATTTTTTTTCTTTTCAAGCAAGACACGGATAAATATCCGCGCCAGCTGCGAGAGTTGTGAAACTTATTTATAGATTACTGTTCTTTTGTTTGTTCTTTATATTTCAATGTATTCTCAATGCCATTGATAAATAAAAATATTCCTCCAGCAATAGCTAGTGCATATAAGATGTTGTTTTCAAAATCTTGTGAAAAAGTTGCCCAAATACTCCAACCACCTCCTGCAATTTCAATGAATCCAAATATTATTATAAACTTTTTCTTAATTTGATATAATCCTATTGATAATCCTATTGCTAAGGTTAGTCCAATGACTTTCCAAGTAAAAGATTCTTTTAATGGCGTCTTAATATATTCTAATAATTCGGCGAGTGTAGGAACCCATAAAAGAATATATTTCATTATGAAAAAAAAGATTATACTGCTAATTGCTATTATAATAGCTTTTATAATACAAGAACTTAATTTGATTTTCTTTTTATTAGACATTGTTTTAAATAGAATAATTACTTCTTCTTCCCCCAACCAATCGCAGTAATATATCTGGCAATTTCCATTCTCACTTCCGGAGTCAGTAGGAATAATCCAATCAGGTTAGGAACTACCATGGCGAATATCATTGCATCAGAGAAGGCAATTACTGAGTTAAGGCTCGAAGATGCCCCAATAACGGTAAATATCAGGAAGATGCTTTTGTACACGATATC
This sequence comes from Paludibacteraceae bacterium, assembly GCA_963662245.2. Taxonomy (GTDB): domain Bacteria; phylum Bacteroidota; class Bacteroidia; order Bacteroidales; family Paludibacteraceae; genus JAFGVL01. Next base: position 755,502 of record CAXXVQ010000009.1, read on the forward strand.
TGCTTTTTTGCCTTTCCCGAATAAGTATTTCCAGCCCTGCAGACCGTAGTACGACCATGATAGCATGGTAGAAATAGCAAAAAGAATAACTGCAATAGTCAGCAAAATAGAGAAGTGCGGAATAGCTGCATCAAAGGCAACCGAAGTAAGGTCAACGCCACCCACGCTTTTTCCGGAATTAAGAATCACATTAGAGTTTGCGTCAAGGTTTGCGTAGCTAAACAGGTTGTGTCGAAGGTTTGAAACGATAATCACCATAGCCGTCATGGTACAGATAACTACCGTATCAATAAATGGTCCGATGGAGGCAACAATACCCTCACTGGCTGGGAAGCGAGTTCGCACCGCTGAGTGCGCGATAGAGGCCGAACCAATTCCGGCTTCGTTGGAGAAAACCGCTCTTTGCAGTCCTACAATCATTACCCCGATAAGTCCACCCATGGCAGCTGTGCCGTTAAAAGCTCCGTCCATAATCTCAACAAAAGCATCCGGTAGGAGTTTGAAGTTTAGCCCAATGATAACCAGTGCCGCCCCGATGTATAGTATCCCCATAAAAGGGACAATTTTTTCGGCTACTTGTCCGATGCGTTTAATACCGCCAATAATTACAATGCCCACAAGTACGGCAATTATTACCCCAAACCAGAATGTGGAATCTAGGTTAAACAGCAAGGCAAACTGTGAGGCGGCCTGATTGGCTTGAAACATATTTCCAGCTCCGAATGAACCTCCAATTACGAAAACAGCGAAAAGGATGGCAAGCACTTTTCCTAGTTTGCCCAGTTTTTTTTCTTTCAGTCCTGACTTTAGATAGTACATAGGGCCGCCGTATATTTTGCCATCGTTGCCCACTTCGCGGTATTTAACACCAAGTGTGGCTTCCACCATTTTGGTTGACATGCCCAGGAATCCGGCAAGTATCATCCAAAGCGTTGCGCCCGGCCCTCCAATGGCTATAGCTACTGCTACACCGGCAATATTTCCTAAACCTACAGTTGCCGAAAGTGCTGCCGTCAAGGCCTGAAAGTGACTGACCTCGCCAATCACACCTTCCGCCATTTCACTCTCAAATACATCGCCACCCGGAGTAGGATCACCGGCAACTACATCTACGCTGTGGTGATCAATCTCATCGTATTTACCTCTGGCTGCATGTATGGCAACCATGATATATCTGAAATTTGCAAACTTAAAATATAGGGTGAAAAAGATAGCTCCAGTCAGTAGCGCAATTACAACTAAAGGAACTTGGTTTCCGGCTATACTGACTTGATAAAAAACAATGCTTCCCAGAAAATCAGCAATGGGAGAGAAGATGCTTTCAATCTTCTGATCAATGCTTTGTGCATTTGCTATTAGCGGTATTGTAAGTAGCGAAAGTAAAAATTTTAATCTCATAATTTTTGTGCTTTGTTCAACATGCTTCTCTGTTTTTTGTACATGTTACATAAATACAGAGAAAGCTATCATCCTGATTGGTTATAGCAGATATTCATGTGAGAATTATCTGCCTAAGGCACAAAAATAAAAGATTATTGTTAGATAGGTGATTTTTTGATCAAAGTATTCAATTTAATCAAATTTATAAGCTCAGAGGAATTTAAGATCTAGTTGTTTATTTACTTCCTTCTCCGTACCAAGCGAACTGTGGATCTTGAGATATTTCTGCAACAATATCTTCAACCTCTTTGGCAGTAATGTCTTTTTCAAGCCAATTTATTGCATCTTGTACTTCTGTGAAATATCCTCCGGGTTGATTCTTCATCATAATTTTCTGATGATAGAGTTTAGTGTAAAATGTTTGGTGAGGAGAACTGCCATCATATATCCCAGCCATCTTCCTTTCTTCAGAGATAAGTCCATCAACTTTTGCCAGTCCTTCTACATAATCATTAACACCTGTTATTAAAAAATCCCAGTTCATTTTTCGACTATCTATAATGGCAGAATAGTTAATCGTTTTTTTGTCAAGGTGTTCCATTAGGTGATAAATATATGCAAGCATAGACTCGCCACTTGCTGTTCCTTGATATACATGGATGATTAATTTTTGGTCATCGAGAACTTTATAAGCAGCGGTTAATTGAGGCTCTTTTTTCATAAAGATAAATCAGTCTAAAATTTAGTTGAGTAAAATTAATATTTTAATATTAAACAACTTCGATTAATATGTCTTCTTTAGAGAAAAGTTCTCCAAAAGAAACAGCCTCTAATCCGTGTTTTTCAAAAATTGCTTTTACTTGAGGGATTGCTTTCTCTTCTACTGCGATAAGCAATCCGCCACTGGTTTGCGGGTCGCAAAGGATGCTTTTTTGATAATCGTCTTGTAGTTTGATGTTTTGTGCATAGCTATCCCAGTTTCGGAAAGTTCCGCCAGGCATGCAGCCTTGTGCGATATATTCTTCTACATCATTAAATGTAGGGATTTTGTTGTATTCTATTTTTGCAGAAAGATTACTGCCTTCACACATTTCAGTTAAATGTCCTAGAAGTCCAAATCCTGTTACATCAGTCATGGCAGTTATTCCTTCCACTTCGGCTAGTTCTGCACCAATTTTATTAAGAGCAGCCATGGAGTTAGGGGCAATGCACGCATGCTCAGGTTTTAGTTTGCCTTGTTTTTGAGCTGTAGTGAAAATGCCAACTCCTAGAGGTTTTGTCAGGAATAGTTTGCAGCCTGCTGTGGCTGTGTCGTTGCGTTTCAGTTTTTTCAAATCAACTTGCCCTGTCACTGCCAAACCAAAAATAGGTTCCGGACTGTCGATACTATGCCCCCCGGCTAGCGCAATACCTGCTTCAATACATGCCTGACGGCCTCCTTCAAGAACTTGTTGAGCAATTTCAGGTGCCAGTTTGTCTATTGGCCAACCAAGGATTGCAATTGCAAGTAAGGGTTTTCCTCCCATAGCATATACATCGCTTATGGCATTGGTTGCGGCAATTTTCCCAAAAGTGAACGGATCATCCACGATAGGCATAAAAAAGTCTGTTGTGCTAATGATAGCTGTTCCATCTCCCATGTCGTAGACTGCAGCATCATCACGAGAGTCATTGCCTACAAGTAGTCGTTTGTCAATGACTGGAGTAAGTTTTGTCTCAAGGATATTGGTTAGAACCTTAGGTGATATTTTGCAGCCACAGCCTGCGCCATGACTATATTGGGTAAGTTTGATTTCTTGCATGATATGTTTTATTGAAATTTTTCTAGTGCTAAAGCATTTTTATAATGATTTACAGAACAAAGACTTATTGTGTGTACATTTTCTTTGTTTCGTTTTTTCATTCCCTTTAAGTAATACCTGTCGTAATATGAGAGAGCTATCAATGCTGTTTCAAAGTAATTTCCCTCAGTCAAATTGTCTAGAGCATTTTTTACATTCAAGCCACCTAGTCGTTGGGCTATTCTTATAATTGCTGCTGAAAGTTCTTCTTTATCGCAATTGCTGTAATCTTCTATCAAATGTTTGGCGCGTTCTTCTGCCGGGATGTCTAAGAAATAAAGCGGAGCAGAGCGCATTTGTTGAAAAAAGCCTTGTGGTATTTGAACTCTACCAATAGCAAGACTTTCGTCTTCTACCCAAATTGTTTCATCATGTTTTTGCTTGCGCCATTCGTCAAAAAGCATGTTTTCAAAATATTCAGTTGTTGGTTGTGGAGCTTGCCCGATTGCTCCAAAAGCAGAACCTTTATGATGTGCTAAACCTTCCAAGTCGATAACTTGTTTTCCCAGCTTTTCTAGTTCTTTTAAAATGTAAGTTTTTCCGCTTCCGGTATAGCCACCTAGTACTTTCAGTTTAGTTAGAGAGGCAAGGCTATCTAGCACATGGTTTCTGAATGCTTTGTAGCCTTTGGTGATGACTTTTACATCGGTAAACCCATTCTCTGACAGGTGTTGTGCGAAAGAGCGACTACGCATTCCTCCCCGCCAACAGTGAACGATAACGGTTCCTGAAGGTGCAAGCTGAAATGATTCAGTGATGAAATCTTGAAGCTTTGGAGTAACATATTTATATCCCAATTCAATGGCTGCTTCACGAGATTGCTGTTTGTATACTGTACCTACATGAGCTCTCTCATCATTCGAGAATAACGGTATATTCGTTGCCCCGACAATGTGCCCACGCTCGAATTCGCCGGGTGAGCGTACATCAATAATGGGTAAATTAAGTTCTAAAGCCTCTTGTATGCTTATTTCGGAAACCATTTCTTGTAATTTTTAATATCCTTGTAAATCCATTTCGTCTGCCTTGGTTAATGACATCCACAATTTTGCTTTTTTGAGTATTACTTTAAAGTGGTGCATGTCTTCACTTGCTACAAAAGTGATTGCTTCCCCGGGGTTCTCAGCTCTACCGGTACGGCCAATACGATGAATGAAATCTTTTGGGGAGCGAGGTAGCTCATAGTTGATAACATATGGTAGAAAGTCAATGTCAATACCACGGGCTAATAAATCTGTAGCCACTAATACACGAGTTTTTCCTGATTTAAATGTGTTTAAGGCCTCAAGTCGTGCTCCTTGACTACGCTTGCCATGCATGGCTTTTGCTGAAATATGATTTTTACGCAATTTATCAGCAACAAGGTCAGCTTGATAAGCAGAAGACACAAATACCAACACTTGCTGCATTTTGTAGTTCTTGATAAGGTAGCGTAAAAGCGGTCCTTTTTTCTCAGGTTCTACTAAGTAAGCAGACTGGTCAATTAGAATTTCTTCCTCTTTTTCAGGGAGAATATTTATTACCGTAGGTTTATGTAGTAAAACTCGCTCAATATCTTTTATCTCCGGACTAAGCGTCGCAGAGAAAAGTAAGTTCTGTCTTTTCTTTGGTAATTGCTGAATGATGCGATCCATCTCGGCCTTGAAGCCCATGTTCATCATTTTATCAGCTTCATCTAATACCAAGGTTTGAACTGAATCCAGGTGTACCGCTTTATTGTCTATTAGTTCCAGTAAACGACCAGGAGTTGCTACCAATGCATTTACATTCTGCATCTTTATCATTTGCGGATTGATAGATACACCACCATATACGGCTAATGACTTGAACATATAAGGTAGAAACGATGAAAACTGCTGAAATACCTCTTCTACCTGTATAGCCAATTCTCGCGTAGGTACCAGAACTAGTATAGGTATATGGCGATTAGGTGTAGCTTTGTTATGTTCCAGATTATGTAAAATGGGTAGCACATAACTGGCTGTTTTTCCCGAACCGGTTTTGGCAATGCCTAGTACATCCTCTTTATTTAGAATAGCTGGGATGGCTTGTTCTTGTATTGGGAATGCTGATTTAAAGCCTTGTTGTTTGAGAGATTTAAGTAAAAAAGAAGATAATCCTAAGCTGCTAAAAGGCATATGTTTATTTATTAGTTGTAGTTTACAAAGTTAATTGAATAAGTCAACTGTAGATGTTTTTGTTAGATGAAAGTATACAATGCTATTTTTATGTTACGAACATTTGTTCAATATTAAATGTAATTAAAGAAGTGAGTTTTTCAAATAAAATTCATTTGGATATGAAAAATATATATTACATTTGCATCACTGAAAACAAAATACATGATTACAACTCGTACATATTACTTCTTTTACTTTTTTTACTTTTACTTCCAAAAGTGAGAGCGGGATGTGTTATGTAATTTTTAAGATGAAAAATAACTAAAATACAATATAAAGTCCCGCTGTTTAGGCGGGATTTTTTTTGTTTTATATATGCTTATGAGAAAAGTTGCCATACAAGGGTTTGCTGGTTCGTATCACGACATGGCTGCACGAATATATTTTGGAGGAGAGGAGCTTGATGTAATTGAATGTTCTAGCTTTAGAGGATTGTTTGATACCGTAAAAGCTGACCCTAAGGTAATTGGTATTTGTGCCATTGAAAATACAATTGCAGGAAGCTTATTGCCCAACTATGATTTGATTCGTAACAGTGGATTGCAAATTGTGGGCGAACAAAAGCTAAGAATTAAACACAGTATTTGTGCTTTGCCCGGACAAAAGATTGAAGAATTAAAAGAAGTGCATTCTCATCCGATTGCTTTAATGCAATGTGGTGATTTTTTAGATGCTCATCGTAATTTGAAAGTTATTGAGAATGAAGATACTGCCGGTGCAGCTAAAATGATTGCTGAGAACCATATGATTGGTGCAGCTGCAATTTGTAATGTTTTGGCTGCAGAGCTTCATGGAATGCAAGTGTTGGCTGAAGGGATAGAAACTAATAAACGCAATTTTACCCGCTTTTTAATTCTGACTACAGAAGACCAAAAAGCTGAATTGCAAAAAGGTAAGAAAAAGGATAAGGCTTCTTTAGTGTTTGCCACACCTCATGAGTCTGGAGCTTTGTCAAAAGTATTGTCAATACTATCATTTTATAATATAAGTTTGACTAAAATTCAGTCATTACCAATTATTGGAAAAGAGTGGGAATATCAATTTTATATTGATTTGTGTTATGATGATTACGAACGATATCGTCAGTCAATTGATGCAATAGTCCCATTAACACACGATTTGCAGATTTTGGGTGAATACGAAGAAGGATTACAGACAGTGTGACTTCGGCTACGCTCAGTCACCGGAAAATCTTAGCCTAATCAGAGCTCGTTGAGTGAGCGTAGTCGAACTCAACAAAACTTACAACAAATAAACAATAAAATATGTCAACTCTAAATATCAAACCGGCCGAGCGTTTAAACTCGGTGTCAGAATACTATTTTTCTAAAAAATTGAAAGAGATTGCTCAGTTAAATGCTGAGGGGAAAAATATTATTAGTTTAGGAATCGGAAGTCCGGATATGCCACCATCAGAAGAGACGATAGTGGCATTGTGTGAAGATGCAAAAAAAGCTGATGCACACGGATATCAAAGCTATGTGGGTATTCCTGCATTGCGCAATGCTTTTGCTGAATTCTATCAAAAATGGTTTGGTGTGAGTTTGAACGCAAATACTGAAATTCAGCCTTTGATGGGCTCGAAGGAGGGAATTATGCATATCTCTATGGCATTCTTAAATGCAGGTGATGGTGTGTTAGTCCCAAATCCGGGTTACCCAACATACATGGCTGTGAGTAATTTGGTGCAAGCGAAAGTGATGACTTATGACTTAGATGAGAATAACGGATGGCAGCCGGATTTTGAGACTTTGGAGAAGATGGACTTAAGCAGCGTTAAGCTGATGTGGGTAAATTATCCAAACATGCCTACCGGAGCTTCTGCTACTCATGAGTTGTTTCAGCAGTTAGTGGCTTTTGGAAAAAAACACAATATCGTTATCGTGAATGATAATCCATATAGCTTTATCCTGAATGAAGATCGCTTAAGTATTCTTGCTGTTGATGGAGCAAAAGATATCTGTATCGAGTTGAATTCCATGAGTAAGTCGCACAATATGTCGGGTTGGCGTATGGGTGTTTTAGCCTCAAACGCACAATTTATTGAATGGATTCTTCGCGTAAAAAGTAATATGGATAGTGGAATGTTCCGCCCAATGCAAATGGCTGCTGTAGCTGCCTTGAATAATTCAGAAGAATGGCATAAGGCAATGAATATTGAGCTGTATGCAAAACGCCGAGCACTTGCCGGAGCTATTATGGATAAATTGGGTTGCACATATGACCCAAAACAAGTGGGAATGTTTCTTTGGGGACGGATTCCTGATTCATACGGAGATTGTGGCGAAGTAGCAGATAAGGTATTGTATGATGCAAATGTATTTATTACGCCAGGATTTATTTTCGGTGATAAAGGAAAGCGTTACATCCGCATCTCTCTTTGTGCCAATGAAGATACATTGCAAAAAGCATTAGATAGAATTAGTCAGATTTTTTAGATATTAGCCTGCGGCGATAGTAAGATATTTGTCCTTCGGACGGTATTTAGTATCGGCGAAGCCAAATATCATGAAATTAATATCGCGCCTGAAGGGCGCAAATATCAGATAAATAACCATATAAACAATATAAAATCATGGAATTAGAATTAGAGCCATTAGTATTGCCTGGTCTTACAACAGATCGTCCAATGCTTATTGCAGGTCCTTGTAGTGCAGAGACTGAAGAACAAGTTATGGATACTGCTCGTCAATTAGCAGAAAATGGGGTTAAAGTTTTCCGAGCGGGAATCTGGAAGCCTCGCACAAAACCAGGTGGTTTTGAAGGTGTTGGTGTTGAAGGTCTTGCTTGGTTGAAGAAAGTGAAAGCAGAAACAGGAATGTATGTTGCTACTGAGGTTGCAACAGCAAAACATGTTTATGAAGCTTTGAAATATGGTGTTGATTTATTGTGGATTGGTGCTCGTACTACAGCGAATCCGTTTGCGGTACAAGAAGTTGCTGATGCACTTCAAGGAGTCGATATTCCTGTATTAATTAAAAATCCGGTTAATCCAGATCTTGAATTGTGGATTGGAGCTGTAGAGCGTGTTTATAATGCAGGTATCCGTAAAATTGGTGTTATTCACCGCGGATTTAGCTCATATGATAAAAAAATCTACCGTAACTTGCCACAATGGCATTTACCTGTAGAGTTGAAGCGTCGTTACCCTAATTTGCCTATTTTCTGTGACCCTAGTCATATTGGTGGTAAGCGTGAATTGATTCAACCACTTTCTCAACAAGCAATGGATTTGCAGTTTGAAGGTTTGATTATTGAAACTCATTGTAATCCTGATTGTGCATGGAGTGATGCTTCTCAACAAGTGACTCCTTCAGTTTTGAAAGAAATTATGAGTAACCTGGTTATTCGTGATATGGCTCAAAGTACAGAAAGTTTAGATGACTTGCGTAAACAAATTGATGAGCTTGATGATAAGATTCTTGAGTTACTAGCTTTGCGTATGCGTGTTTCTGATGAGATAGGGGTGTACAAAAAAGAGCATAATGTGACTATCTTGCAAGCGTCTCGTTATGAGGAGATTGTAAATAGAGGAGTTGAAGTAGGAGCTAAACTAGGGATGAGTGAGGCTTTCATGCGCGTGTTTATTGAAGCAGTGCATGAAGAATCTATCCGTAGACAAATGGAAATTATCAATAAGTAATGTGATTAATGTGCCAATTAGAATAATTAGTTAATTGGCATATTATTCTTATTATTCACATTAGAGATTATGAAAATATTAGTTCTTGGTGCCGGTAAGATGGGTACCTTTATGACAGATGCTTTGTGCTTGACTCACGAAGTGGCATTATTTGATGTTGATGCTTCTCGTTTGCGTTTTGTATTTAATACGCAAAGATTAAGTAAGCTGGAAGAAATTAAGGCTTTTGAACCTGAGATGGTTATCAATGCAACAACATTGAAGTACACGATTTCTGCTTTTGAGATGGTGATGCCATACTTGCCAGATAATTGTATCTTGTCTGATATCGCTTCAGTTAAGACTGCATTGCCTGAGTTTTATAAAAAGTCAGGTAAACGCTTTGTGTCTACTCACCCGATGTTTGGGCCAACATTTGCCAATTTGGGGAATCTGAGCTCACAGAATACAATTATCATTAAAGAATCTGATGAGGAAGGAAAAGCGTTTTTCCATGAATTCTATGCTTCTTTAGGACTAAATATTTTCGAATACACATTCCTTGAGCATGATGAAACAATTGCTTACTCATTGTCTATCCCGTTTGCATCAACACTTGTGTTTGCTTCAGTGATGAAGCAGCAAGAAGCACCTGGAACGACTTTTAAAAAGCATATGGATATTGCTCGCGGGCTTTTGTCGGAGGATGATTACTTGCTTTCTGAGATTTTGTTTAATCCATTTACATCAGGTCAAGTGGAGCAGATTAGAGAGCAGTTAGCCGATTTGCTTGAAATCATCAAAGAAAAGGATACGCAGAAGATGCAAGCCTTTTTAGAAAAGGTTAGAGAGAATATTAAATAATAAGCTCATAAAAAATCCCGAAGGAAATACCTTCGGGATTTTTTTATTCTGTAGGAGTTAAGTAGCCTCCTTCAATAAGCAGGTTAATTGCTTTATTTACCTGTTCATCAGGCACCAGCATTTTTACACCACCAATGGCGTTTGAGTAAAAATTGAATACCTGAGTTGTCATTTCATCTTGAAGAAAAACTTCAATTCCTTCCGATTCTAAATATGCCTTAGCTGTATAGGCTTCTTGTGGGAAGGTAAAAACCATTATTCTTTTCCAATCGCTCATAAGCATTGTTTTTTATGATTATAAAAATAATAAAAAAAGCCCTGCCAATTTTACTTAGCAAGACTTTTTAAAAGAAACCCACACTTATTATTTTTTAAATCTTAGTTCTGACAATATTTTCTTAAAGAAGACCAGCCACCGCCATTATAAACTTCAAAACCATTTTGTTCAAGAATGCCTTTTGCCATTGAACTTCTTGCACCTGAAGCACAACAAGTAATTACAGGTTTGTTTTTGTTTAACTTTTTAATGTTGGCAGCCAGTTTGTCAAGCGGAATATTTACCGAATCTTTAATATGACCAAATTTGTACTCATCTTTTGTTCTCACATCTAATATAGTAGCTCCATTTGCTACTAATTCCTCAAAATTTGCAGTTGCGCCACCCATTAGGCTGCTTAAAAATCCGAACATAATGTAAATTGTTTTTATAGTTGTTTTATGAATACAAATATAAAACAGAGGGGAGGGGATAGTTGGTGACAAAAGTCACAGAAGCTCAATTTTATTGCGAGAAAGTTTAAGTTTTCCCTTTTTTTCAAGTTGTTTAAGCAGGCGTGATATTACCTCTCTAGATGTAGATAGCTCGTTGGCAATTTCTTGGTGAGTGATCTGAATTGTTTTTGTTTGCAGTGTTTGAGCCTTTTTTTGAAGGAAGTTAATTAGGCGTTCATCTGTTTTTGAAAATGCAATGGTGTCTACAGTTTGGATTAGTTCATCAAAGCGGCGTTCCATAGTTTGCATAACAAATTTGCGCCAACTTGAGTATTCGTTAAACCAAGCCATAGCATGTTCGGTAGAAATGGCAAGAATGTCAGAGTCTTCTTCAGCTATAGCTTTGATATTGCTTTGCTTTTCAGAAAAGAAAATAGACATGGATGATGCGCACGATTGACCTTCGGTAAGATAGTATAGGAATATCTCGTTGCCGTTGGTGTCTTCGCGCAAAATCTTAACCGAACCCTTTAGTAATAATGGAACCATTTTTACATATTTTCCAGGTTTCATAATGATATTTCCAGCCTTAAATTGCATAAGAGTTCCTTCTTCTTCAATTTTTTGAAGAAGTGCTGGTTCAAATATGTTTTTCAGGGTGTTATTCATTTATTTAACCACTAAGTCACTAAGAACACAGATATATTTTCTTAGTGTTCTTAGTGTCTATATGGTAAATTCTATTTCTGTTTACGCAAAACTACAGCCGAACGAGCTGGTAAGTAAAGGTATAACCACTCTTTTACATCTTCATCGCTTTTTTGAGTGAAATGAACAATGCTGTCGTCAGCAGAGCCAAAGCCACCAAAAGATTCCGCATCTGTATTTAAGACTGCTTTGTAAGAGCCTTTAGGTACAAGCATGCCGTAGTCTGAGAATGATTGTGTTGGATTAAAGTTAAATACAAATACCAGGTCTTTTCGCTGATAAGCTAGCACTTGGTCGCCTTGGTTATCCCAAAGGTAAATGATGTCTGATTCCTCAATTTTTTTAGAGTCTTTAAGCAGTGCTATCATTTCACGGTCAAAGTCACCTAGCCAATGATATTTTAAGTCGTGGTCATCAACCAGGTGCCATTGGCGACGAGCGTGTTTGTAGCTCCAGTCATTACCTTCGCGAGGGAAGTCAATCCATTCCGGATGACCAAACTCATTCCCCATAAAGTTTAGGTAACCACCATTGATGGTTGAGGCTGTGATTAAACGAATCATTTTATGTAAAGCGATTCCTCTATCTACTGCATATGTTGTTCCACCTGCAATTTTTGACATATGGAAATACATGTCTTTATCAATCAAACGGAAAATGATGGTTTTGTCACCGACAAGTGCTTGGTCATGACTTTCGGCATAACTAATCATCTTTTCTTTTTTTCTTCGATTTGTTAGTTCCCACAAAATGTGTCCTACTTGCCAGTTTTGATCTTCTTGTTCCTTGATAGTCTTAATCCAGAAATCAGGAATGCCCATAGCAAGTCGATAGTCGAAACCGATACCACCGTCTTCAATTTTTGCAGCTAGTCCAGGCATTCCACTCATTTCCTCTGCAATGGAAATTGCATGAGGATTTACTTGATGGATGGTTTTATTAGCAAGTGTAAGGTAGCAAATAGCATCGCCATCCTGATTGCCATTGTAGTAACTGTCATATCCGTTAAAGTCTTCATTTAGCCCGTGACTGTAATATAGCATGGAAGTAACACCATCAAAGCGGTAGCCATCGAATTTATATTCATCTAACCAGAATTTACAGTTAGAAAGTAAGAAGTGTAGCACTGAATTTTTGCCATAATCAAAGCAAAGCGAATCCCAAGCAGGATGCTCACGGCGAGCACCATTATGGAAATATAAGTAAGGAGTTCCGTCAAATAAACCTAATCCTTCTTTGGTGTTTTTTACTGCGTGAGAGTGGATGATGTCCATAATAACAGCAATGCCCATTCCGTGTGCAGCATCGATAAGTTCTTTTAACTCTTCTGGTGTTCCAAAACGAGATGAGGCTGCAAAAAAGCTAGAAACATGATATCCGAATGAGCCATAATATGGATGCTCTTGGATGGCCATCAATTGAATGCAGTTGTATCCTGCTTTTGCTACGCGAGGTAGTATGTTTTCTCTAAATTCGTTGTAAGTAGAAACTTTTTCTTCTTCGCCTCCCATACCGATATGAGCTTCGTAGATGAAAAGAGGAGAGGTGTTTGGCTTGAATTTTTTGTGTTTGAATTCGTAGCCAACTTCAGGAGCCCAAACTTGTGCGCTGTAAACCTTAGTTGCATCATCTTGTACTACACGACGACACCAAGCTGGGATGCGCTCACCAAAGTCGCCTGGCCAGTGCATCATTAGTTTGTATAAGTCACCATGACGCATAGCTTTTGCAGGTAGAGTAATTTCCCAAACTCCTTCACCAATGTTTTCTAATTGGTATTCTGGCGCTTGTTGCCAGTTATTAAAGTCTCCTATTAAATATATGTTTGTGGCATTCGGTGCAAATTCTCTAAAGACCCAGCCATCTTTTGTGCGGTGTAAACCAAAATATAAGTACCCAGAAGCGAAGTCTGCTAAGTTTTTTGCAGAACTAATTAACTCTTTTTCTTTTTCTTGAGCGTAATTAAAACGACCTTCAATCGCTCCCTCAAAGGGTTGAAGGTATGAGTCGTTTTTGATAATATTCAAAGTTCCCATATTCAGTATATTTCAGTTTTAGATTCGAAATGGGAAGATAGCAGGTTTTTTTTGAAAAATGTATGTTTTTGTAAATAAAACTTAAATATGGGATCAGGTTTATTTCGACTGCGCTCAATGACCGAGTTTCTTCGCTGTCTGAGCAGAGTCGAAGGTAGGTATCCTGTCGTATACTCAGTGAGGGTGCCACTTGAAGTAGCGCCATCACTTGCGATAACCAGACGCACGACCGTGCGTCTCTACGCTGATTCGTTGAAATTATCTGTCAACTAGACGCGATAAATCGCATCTCTACGCCTGTATACTAAAAAACGGATAGCCTTACGACCATCCGTTTTTAATATTCTTCATTCAAGAATTCATCATTTACTTCACTTTCACTTTTACAATGATTTTGCGGAAAGGCCCTTCGCCAATACCTGGTTGGTGACCATCTTCAGGGAAGAAGATGCAGAATTGACCAGGAAGAACAGTTACAAAAGTTGTAGCTTTATCCGTAAAGAAAGTGATGTCTTTTTCTGCGTTATAAGCATCCATTGGCGCTTTCAAGTCAACTGTAGGGATATAACCCATGATTTCAGGAGAAGTGAAAGGAATTTGAATGTCGATATACTCGTTGTGAGTTTCCATTTTTGCAACTTCAGGCGTTTTACCGTTTCCTTCGGCAAAATTTACAAATAAGTTTTTGCCGTCAAGTTCAATCTTTCCTGGTTCTAGTTTTGAGAAATCAGTTGATTTAACAAAGTCGAAAGCTGCTTTAAATCTTGGATGTAAACCTTCGTACATCGCTGAGTTTTGTAATGAATCTAAAATCATGTTTGTTTATTTGGTTTAAAATTAGCTTTCAGAGTTAAGAACTTCATCAACTGTATAATTCATGAAGTCATTTAAAGGTTTCATTTCTTTGAAGATGTCAACTACTTCACTAATGAAATCTTCAGAACTGTAAAATTCTTCATCCATTTTGAACATGTAGCCAAAGTCTTTGCTTTTAAGATATTCTCCATCAGGGAAATCTTTTGGGAATCCGCGTGGAACTGTTTTTAGCTTTTCTCCAAAATCTATGAACTTTTTAAATGCCGGTGCATGTAAAATCTCTTTATATTCCTCAATGTTGTGATATACTGATTGTCGTATAGCTTTTAGAACAGGAGGTGCAGGGCAATACAATCCTCCGGCTAGTAAAGAGCCGTTGGGTTCAAAATGAATATAATATCCGGCTCTTTCACTTTTGCGTCCACCATTAGCTGAGATATATGCGCCAAAATGATTTTTATATGGAGCTTTGTTGTGTGAAAAACGGACATCTCTATATATGCGGAAAATACAATCTTTTGCTTGCATACCTCTAATAGACGGGTCAAACTCGCCAATTTGAGCAATCAAAGTGTTTACAATCTCAGTGAACTGGTTTAATGCTAGTTCGTATTTGCCTTTATTTTCGGCAAACCATTCTCGGTTGTTGTTTGCAACCAATTCAGTTAAGAATTGTAGTATGTAATTTCCGTTCATAATTTTTCAATTAGCAAATTAGCATATGTGATAATTAGCAAATTTATAATTGTGTTTAGTGCTGAAAGTAAATTTCATTTGCTAATCTGCTAATTGTCTCATTCGTTAATTATTTTCCACGCAAACTTACATTAAAAATAAGAAATACTGTAAATTTATTAAGGCTTTTTGGCTTACTTCCTGACAGTTTTGTTACTTTTGCAACTCATTTTAAGACCCATCGAGAAATGCAAGAAAAAATTAGTCAATTAACATCAGAAATTGAGTTGCTTACAGCTACTTCTTTAGAAGAAGTTGAAGCGCTTCGTATAAAATATTTAAGTAAAAAAGGAGAAGTAACAGCTCTTTTTAATGATTTTCGTAGTGTTCCTAATGAGCAAAAAAGAGAAGTTGGTCAGTTGTTGAATAAACTGCGTGATTTTGCTCAGGAAAAAATCTCTGCGATAAAAGAAAGTTTAGAAGGAGCTGAGGAGTCTGTTGCCGGAATGGACTTAACTCGTACAGCTGATCCTGTTGCTTTAGGAACTCGTCATCCATTATCTATTGTGAAGAATGAAATCATCGATATTTTTTCTCGCATTGGATTTACTATTGAAGAAGGTCCTGAGGTAGAAGATGACTGGCATGTGTTCGGTGCGTTAAATTTTCCACCTGAACATCCTGCTCGTGATATGCAAGATACTTTCTTTATTGAGAAAAATCCGGATATCTTACTTCGTACGCATACCTCAAGTGTTCAGTCACGCGTAATGACTTCTCAAGAGCCTCCAATTCGTGTGCTTTGTCCAGGGCGTGTGTATCGTAATGAAGCTATTTCGTATCGTGCACACTGTTTCTTTCATCAGGTTGAAGGCTTGTATATAGATAAAGATGTTTCGTTTGCGGATTTGAAGCAAGCCTTATTATATTTTGCTAAGGAAATGTTTGGTGAACATACGCAAATTCGTTTGCGTCCATCATATTTTCCATTTACAGAACCATCTGCTGAAATGGATATTTCATGTAATTTGTGTGGTGGTAAAGGATGTCCTTTCTGTAAACACACAGGTTGGGTTGAGATTTTAGGTTGTGGTATGGTTGACCCTAATGTATTAGAAGAATGCGGAATCGATAGTAGTGTATATAGCGGATATGCATTTGGTATGGGCGTGGAGCGAATCACTAACTTGAAGTATCAAGTGAAAGATTTACGACAGTTCTCGGAAAATGATGTTCGGTTTTTACAACAGTTTGAGTCAGCATATTAAATTCTCTAAATAAAAAACTGATTATTATATGTTTATAAAAGCTTTCAGATTATTCTGAAAGCTTTTATTTTGTTTAAATATGTTAAATATGTGTTTTATAACATTGTTTTAAAACATATATTCTATCTTTGTAGAAAATAACGGAGATAGAATTAATTTTATTTTAAATTTATAATGAAAACAATTAGAACAAAAAGTAAAAGCCTTATCGCTTCTAAAAGAAGTGAGCGCAGGATGACAGTGAAAATTGTTTTACTGTTCGTTTTGTTTGATGTGGTACTTTTGTATGCTGCCCAAGCAATTTAATCTTCGAAAAAGATTTTTTGCAAAGGCAGTGATACAAACTGCTATTATTTGTGTATATTTTTTAACTTATTTATAATGTAAACTCTTTTTCCATGTACTTGGACGAAGAGTTTTTTTATATCAATATACTAAAAACATGTTTTATAACACTGTTTTGTAACATACAGATAGAATGTTATGTATATTTGCACTATAAAACTGAATTTTCTTTAACAAAAAAGAACTCTTTTTTTGATTTTTATAAACTGATTAGATTATGAAAACTATTAAGCAAGAGGGAAGTCGCGTTTTGTCTGTAAAAAGAATTGAACGCAGAATGATCAATAAAGTTATTTTATTGTTTGTTTTATTTGACTTTGTTTTGTTATTTGCAGCGCAAGCTGGGGGGGTGGAAATGACATTCGTGCAAGGAGGTACCTTTAAAATGGGTAATCAATTTGACGATATGTTTGAAGATGAACTACCTGTTCATGATGTGACATTAAGTGACTTTTATATTGGTACTTATGAGGTTACATGTGGAGAGTGGAGAACCTTAATGGGAGTTGATCCTAGTGAGTTTAATGGAAATCCTAATAATCCTGTTGAAAATGTATCATGGTTTGATGCGATTAAATATTGTAATAAGCTTTCTGAAAAAGAGGGTTTAACTCCATGTTATACTTTTGGGAGAAATAATAGTGTGACATGGAATCAAAATGCAAATGGATATCGTTTGCCATCTGAGGCAGAGTGGGAGTATGCTGCAAAAGGAGGTAGATTGACTAAAAACTATGTGTATTCCGGAGGTAGTAGTGTATGTGAGGTTGCCTGGTATAAAGATAATTGTGGCGGTTATCCACATGTTACCGGAACAAAATTAGCTAATGAGCTAGGAATCTATGATATGGCAGGTAATGTTTGGGAATGGTGTTGGGACTGGTATAGTAGTTCTTATGAGCATTTAAAAGATCAACATCAAAACCCTAGCGGTGTTGAGCATGGAACGGAGCGCTGTCGTAGAGGTGGTGGATGGCATATAATTTCTAAATCATGCCGTAGTTCTAATAGACTTGGAACCCCTCCGGAGATGGCATTTAATTATGTAGGGTTTAGGGTTGCAAGAAATGCAAAATAATATTTTGATTAAATAAAGGAGGATAGCTCTTTATCATTTATTGATAAAGGGCTTTTTTTTTGGCATAGCTCTTGACTAGAATAAGATTCGGTTTTATTAACTGAAAATAGTTTATGTGTAATCTATTGACAAATAGGGTATTTTGCTGAATATCGGTTTTTTAATATAGATTTTGTCAATATGCTATATATGTCATAATGGCAATTATAAGTTATAATAATGTCAGCATCGGCAGGTTTGTCGAAAAAGGAAAAAATATGAATTTGAAAATTGAACAATTATTATCTGATGATATGCAGGGAGAACAAGGGGATTTTATTCCGTTAATCTCTGATGGAGATAGCAAATTTGAATTTGATGAGAAAGATGGTGAGCTATTGCCAATTCTTGCTTTGAGAAATATGGTGTTGTTTTCCAATGTTGTAATGCCTGTTTCGGTAGCAAGAAGTAAGTCATTAAGATTAATCCGCGAGGTGTATGCTAAGAATGGTTACTTAGGTGTAAGTGCACAACGCGATATGAAAGTTGATGACCCAAAGCAGTCTGATTTAAATGCAGTAGGTGTTATAGCACAAATTGTGCGTATTCTTGAGATGCCGGATGGAAGTACAACTGTAATTCTTGAAGGGAAAAGCAGAATGATGTTGCAGGAAGTGATAACTGAAGAGCCTTATTTGCAAGCAAGAGTGACTGTTCTTGAGGAAAAAATGCCAACAAAGGATGATAGGGTTTTTTCTGCGCTGATAGAAGCAATTAAGGATCTTGCTGTTAAGATTATTAAAAATTCAGGAACCATTCCTCAAGAGATATCTTTTGCTATAAAAAATATTGAGTCTCCAGGTAGTTTGATAAATTACATCTGTACCAATTTTGGGTTAAAAGTAGCTGAAAAGCAACATTTGCTGGAAATTGAAGATTTGCAAGAAAGAGGATATCAGTTACTTGAACTTTTAAATAAGGAATCTCAACTGTTGGAAATTAAGGTGTCTATTCAGGCTAAGGCTAGAGAAGATATTGAACAACAACAACGCGAATATTTTCTTCAGCAACAGATGAAAACAATTCAAGATGAGTTGGGTGGAGATTCTCGTCAACAGGAAGTAAAAGAACTTAAAGAGCGTGCAAAAAAGAAGAAGTGGTCAGATAAAGTTCAAAAGGTTTTTGAAAAAGAGATTGCCAAGCTTGAAAGAATGCATCCTCATTCACCTGATTTTGGTGTTCAAAATAACTATGTAGATACAATGCTAAATATTCCTTGGGGGGAGTATAGTAAGGATAATTTTAATTTAAAGCGAGCTCAACGAATTTTAGATAAAGATCATTTTGGTCTGGATAAAGTGAAAGAGCGTATTGTTGAGCACTTGGCTGTTTTGAAGTTAAAAGGAGATTTGAAATCACCAATTATTTGTTTGTACGGACCTCCGGGGGTTGGTAAAACATCTTTAGGTAGATCAATTGCAGAATCACTTGAGCGCAAATATATTCGAATGTCTTTGGGAGGATTACATGATGAGGCTGAGATTCGTGGACACAGAAGAACTTATATTGGAGCCATGCCTGGTAGAATTATTCAGAATATAATAAAAGCTGGTACTTCAAATCCAGTATTTATTCTTGATGAAATAGATAAAGTTAGCTCAGATTATAAAGGAGACCCTTCTTCAGCCTTACTTGAAGTGCTTGATCCTGAGCAAAATTCAACTTTTCATGATAACTTCCTTGATATTGACTTTGATCTGTCTAAGGTAATGTTTATTGCAACTGCAAATAATGTTAATGCGATATCTAAACCGCTTCTTGATCGTATGGAAATGATTGATGTTAGTGGTTATATAGTTGAGGAAAAAATAGAAATTGCTAATCGTCATTTGGTTCCTAAACAGATGGAATTACATGGGGTGGAAAAGGGTAAAGTTGAAATACCAAAACCAGTAATCCGTCAGATAATTGAGTCATACACTAGGGAGTCTGGTGTGCGTGAACTTGATAGGAAAATTGCAAAATTAATGCGTAAGGTAGCTAAGAAGATTGCTCTTGAGGAAGAGTATGATTCTGTTATTACTGAAGAAGTCTTGAAAGAATATCTTGGTTCAGTTGAATATACAAAAGATATGTATCAAGGTAATGAATATTATGGTGTAGTAACTGGTTTGGCTTGGACTGCTATTGGCGGAGATATTTTGTATATTGAATCAAGCTTAAGTAAAGGAAAAGGTTCTAAATTAACTCTTACCGGAAATCTTGGAGATGTAATGAAAGAATCTGCGATGTTGGCTTTAGAGTACATCAAGTCGCATTCATTAGAGTTGGGTGTTGATGAGTCAATATTTGAAGACTGGAATGTGCATATCCATGTACCAGAAGGTGCAATTCCTAAAGATGGACCTTCTGCCGGGATAACAATGGTGACTTCATTAGCATCTGTTTTTACAAAAAGAAAAGTTAAGAGGAATCTAGCAATGACTGGTGAAATCACACTTCGTGGTAAGGTGTTGCCTGTTGGTGGAATTCGCGAGAAAATTCTTGCAGCAAAAAGAGCTGGTATTAAAGAACTTATTCTTTGCGAAGAAAATAGAAAAGATATTGAAGATATTAAGCCTATTTATATTAAAGGTTTAAAATTCAATTATGTTAGTGATATTAAAGAGGTGCTGGATGTAGCTCTATTAAAGAAATAATATTCTCTTGAAAAATAAAAAAGCCTTCATTTGGAGGCTTTTTTTATTCGTATATATATAGTTCAGATGGAATAGTTCTGTTTAAGGTTATTAGTTGTACTTCCTCACCAACTTTGATGCCTTGAAAAGCAAGTTGATTATTTACTTCTGCATGTGCAATTTCAGGTGTGTTGTTGTCTTTGCTTAAGTGACATAGGTAGATGTAGTCTAGTCCATTATGATAATTTTTAGCAAGAAAACTTGCTGTGTGTTTGTTATTCATATGTCCAGTATTGCTATTTACTCTAGCTTTTAGGTGACTAGGGTATCTGCCCGTCATTAGCATGTGCTCGTCATAATTAGCTTCGATAATTAGATAATTAGCTTTCTTTATGTGAGCAGCTGTATTTTCGCAAATGAAGCCTAAGTCAGTTGCAATGGTTAAGCGTTTGTTGTTATAATGGATGGTGTATCCTACGCTATCAGTGGAGTCGTGAGAAACAGAAAACGCTTCTATTGTGAAATCCTTGATTTGTATAGTTTCACCTTTTTCTATATGTTTTTTACTGGCATATAGTTTTTCAGTAACTCCATAGCTTTTCTGAATGCCTTCATGAACTTTTTCAGTGCTGTAGATGGGTAAGAAGTGTTTTTCACCTAATGCCCCAACCGCTTTAATATGATCAATATGATCATGAGTGATAAATACAGCCTGAATGTGTTCGAAGGGAATGCCAACTTCCTTAAGTCTTTTCTTAATTGTTCTCGCACCAATGCCAGCATCAACTAAAATCCCAAAAGTACCTGTACCAATAAAATAACAGTTGCCGCTACTTCCACTCGCCAAACTTACAAAACGCAATCTGTCCATTTATCCTTAAGGTTTGTATCTTGAATCTTCTAGTATTTTTTGATAGTTTGTGTCAGCCATTAGATCTTTTAAACTAACAGAAGTATTGTTCTCCATGTAGTTTTTTACAATTTGTAGTCCTAACCAAATAGCTGCCTGTCCCGGAGAATCTTGTGTAAAGTATGTTGTGAAAGGAGCTGGGTTTACATATTTTGAGATTACAAGCTGAGATGTAGTGAATAGTTGTTTGTTTTCAACTAAATAATTCCACATATTTTGTTCGTTTGTAACGCACCAGTCGTACTGTGCTTTTGAGTAGCCAATAATGTCCTGTTCTGGTCTTTCTGGCATACATACAGACTGTAGATATAGTATTTTCCCTTTTGAAATTATGATATCTAAAAGTTTACCACCATTTTCCACTTTAAAGCTTGTCATTAAGTAGCCTAAAATAATATCTGGAGCAACTTTGTTCGGATTCATGTTGTAAAGTTGGTAGTCAAAAACAATCCCTTTATATAAAGCGCAGTCGGCACCAAGATAGTTGTCAAGGCTAATTGATAAGATATCTCCTGAAATAACAATGTTTTGATTAAAACCAGAAATGTGTGTTGCTATTCTAGGGATATTCTTTTCGGGGAAATAATGTTTTATGTATTTGAATGCGTTATTAACTTCAGTTTGAATAGGAGTGATGTCTGAAAAAACATGCTCTGTTTCATCGTAAACTTCTCTCACTAAGCTATCCGAAATAAATGCTGCGACTTGTTCTTTGTAATTGTCCATGTTTGGGTTTCCTAACATTATGACACTATTTGTGTAAATAGAGAAGAACTCGCCATATTTCTGTTTAAGGTTTAAGATACCATTATCAAGATTAGATGTGTCCATTGACATAAAGTCTTGGTCAAATCGTTCGATTTTAATATTTAGATCAACATCTGAAGTGTCTATTTTAAAACGATTTTTATTACACGAAATGAAAAGGATGCTAAAACTTAGTATAGCAAATATTCTAAATTTCATAATAGAGAGTTTTTATTCAAAGTTAAATGTAAGGACAAAAAGTCTTGAAGTAAGTCTGGCAATTGCATCAGTGTATTTTAATTCTTCTTCATCAGCAATCATAGGCCGGTCTCTTTCAAGCAAATCGTTAAATCCGATGCACATTTTTAATTCCGGGGCTAATTTAAAGTAAGGTAAATAGAAGTCACAACCAACACCAAATTCAGCATATAGGTCAAATTGTTTTAATAAGATTGTTAAATCTTTTTTGCGAGAAAGGTCTATTGAGGTGGATCCTCCTGCAATTAAATATGGTCTGTAGTTGTTTACACGATGAGCTCTGTATTTTACATAAAAAGGCAGAGTAACAATGGCTGATATTATCGTGGTTTGGAACTCATCAACCTTTTGGTCATTTTTAATTCCGGAGAATTTTATTGGCCTATCACCGAAGTTTAGTGTTGGAACAAAACGAAGATTAAAGTCTTTGTTTAATCGTAAGTCACTAATTATACCTACAGTGAATCCTGCAGCTGGAGAAACAATATCTCCATACCAAACAACGCCATTTTCGTCTTTTACTCCCGATGGTTCAACTTGAAACTCTTGGGTGTGAAGTCCAAGTGTAAAACCAAAGTGAATTAGCTTATAATCTACAGTTTGTAGGTTCTGGACTTTTTTCTCTTGAGAAAAAAGAGAAATGAACGGCAGAAAGAGTAGGGCGAATATTAGAGTGTTTTTATTCAATGTTAATTAATTATTCATTCAAGAATCGTTCTTCTGAACTCGTAACCGACAAAGGTATTTGTATTTTTTATTTATGCCAGTTTAAGATTTAAAAAAAATATTAAATAACTTATGCTTTTGTAATATTCTATTTTTTTCGAAAAAAAACAAAAAAAGGCTTTTGTGGAAAAAACAAATAAGGTATTTTTGTGATGATTACAATTATTAATTTAAAATTTTACTACAATGGCTTATGTAATTAACGAAGATTGCATCGCATGTGGATCTTGTATTAGCGAGTGTCCAGTTGAGGCTATCTCTGAAGGTGATATCTATGTAATTGATGCAGATGTATGTACTGACTGTGGAAGTTGTGCAGATGTTTGTCCTTCTGAAGCTATCAAACCTGCATAATTTGCAATCTGAAAGAAACAAAGAGTCAGCTAATAGCTGGCTCTTTTTTTATTCAGTATAGTTGTCAATTTTAGTTGGTTTTCCGTATTCGTCAACTCTAACCATAACTACACTTGTAGTGCAAATGGTGTCTTCTTCTCCGGAAACAACATCAAGTCGCCTCGCTTCAACTTTTATTGTTATTGAGGTTTTTCCTACTTTTTCTACTTTCCCATAAATCTTAATTAGATTATTGATTTTTGCCGGTCGGTGAAAAATACATTCAGAAAACTTAACTGTAAGTACATTAGGGCAATGTATTTTTTGTGTTGCCATTTCTGAAGCAGCAAGATCTAACCATGCAAGAGTCTTTCCTCCAAATAAGTTTCCTTTTACTCCTAAATCACTAGTTACTACGGTATGTGTTGAAATTAGTTCCATAAGATAGTTTTATTTAGATTTATAAAGTTCTTTTAAAAGTTTCTTTCGTGCTGCTACAAATCCTTTGGAATAATTATTCGCATCAATATTCTCAAGGGTTATAATTAACTCTTGTTTGAATTCAGGAATAGTTTTGCAGATATTTCCAAGAATTCTCATACAATAAACTTGAATAGCAATAGGTTTTTGTGGTGAAATCATCCAATCAAAGCAAAGATTAATGAATTCAACATCATAATTTTGAAAATCTGATTTCGATAATATTTGTAAAAAGGATCTGCTTACTCCGTCAAAAGGACAAGTAGGTATGTGCTTCGTAATGAAAGAAAGTTTATCGTTTAATAAATATGGTGATTTGTCAAAAATATGGGATAAAATCCAAGCAGATCTCCAAGCTATTCTTTTATTATTCGAAATGGATAAATTGTAGAGTGTGTCTAGTTGTTCGTTGTTTTGGCAAATTGAATCTATGAGGAATTCTCTCATTTGTTGAGATATGTCGTTGTATAAAATCTCCTCAATATTCATTTTAGTTAAACTTAATATCTGAAATGACTTCTGCTCCCACTTTCTTGTTTAAAGCATCTAATAATTGTGTGCGTGACATCATTAGTTCATTCCTTAGTACTGATGATGAAAGTTTTACATAGAGAACCTTGTTCTTAATGTATTTATTCTCTGTATATTTAGCAATTGCCGGTCCTAGTACATCTTGCCAAGAATCAAGTAGTCTTGTTTCATGAAGCTTTTTGTCTAGTCGTTGAAGTTTAAGCACTTCAGCTATTGCGTCTCCAATTGATATGGTTTGTTTTCTTCTCATCTCAGTTTTATGGTGTCGCCTTCTTTCACTTGTTTTCCGTATACTAAATCATTTATCTTATATAATGATCTAACGCGAATTCCTGTCTTTTGTGATATCTGGTAAACTGTTTCATCTTTTTGAACAGTGTATGAGTTTGAGCTTCCTTTTTTCTTCTTTTTCTTTAAGAAAACAATGTCCCCGGATTTAAGCTCTGCTCCATATTGAACTTCATTTGCTTTTAGAAGCTCTTTTTCAAATAAGTCAAATTCATCAGCTATACTTTTGTATGAGTCTCCAGGTAAAGCAACTACAGATTTAATCCCATTAATCTTTGTTATTTCATGAGTTCTGAATGGGCTTATTTCGGCAATGTAGCTTTCTTCTTTGTAAACTTTGTTTACTTCTTTTTCTTCTTGAGATGGAGGTGTAGGAGTTGTTTTCTTTTTAAAATGGAAAATATTCCAAAAGCTCTTCTTTTCTTTTTTCTCTTTACTAGAACCTTCTTCTTTGCTTGTTTTTTGAGAATCGTATTGACTGAGATTGTAATCCTCGATTATTGAAATTAATCTTGTAGGATATTTTGGGTCAGTAGCATATCCAGCTTTTTTAAGTCCATGAGCCCAAGATTTGTAGTCAGTATTCGAGTATTCAAATAAAAAGTCATATCTGCTTCCGTTTTGTAAGAATTTAGAGTGATCTTCATAAGAATCTAATACTGAGTTATATTTTCTAAAACACTCGCCTTTTTCATCATCATCATGGTATACTTTGTCTCCATCCCAAGCATTTCCTCGGCATTTTATTCCAAAGTGGTTGTTTGATCTTTTAGCCAAGTCACTATTTCCTGCTCCAGATTCAAGTAATCCTTGAGCAAGGGTGATACTTGCCGGGATGTTATAGTTGTTCATTTCTCTGATAGCTATGTCTTTATATTTTTCAATGTAATCTAAATAAGCTTGATTTTGCTTGGCAGCAAAAAGATTTAAAACGAAAAATAATGTAACAAGTAATGAAATGTATTTTTTCATGTTAATGCATTTGTTTAATGCAAAAATAGAACATCTTTAGTAAAAAGTCTATAGTTTTATATCTTTGTTATAAATATTTTAAAGATTAGAGAATGGAGGAGAAAAAGCTGATTATTAGTTATCGAATTTTACAATATGGAGAATTGTCTCAGAAATATCAGAATTTGATATATGAAGCAAAAAAACAGGTAGAAAATGCATATGCTCCATATTCAAATTTTAAGGTGGGGGCATCTGTCTTAATGAATAATGGTGCTGTTGTTGGGGGTAATAATCAAGAAAATGCAGCTTATCCTTCAGGCTTGTGTGCGGAAAGAGTAGCTCTTTTTTCAGCTTGTTCTCAGTATCCTAAAGAATCTGTAAAGGCGATTGCTATTGCAGCATATACGAATGATGCCTTTTTAGATTTCCCAATTACTCCTTGTGGCTCTTGTAGGCAGGTTTTGATAGAATGTGAGTCGAAGTTTAATGAGCCGATAGATATATTGTTATATGGTTCAAAGGAGGTGTATTTGATTAAAAGTTCTTTTGATTTATTGCCATTTGCATTTAAGCCAGAGAGCTTAAATAAGTACTAAATGCCTTAATATTAATTGTCTGTGCTCGAATTTTAACATTAAGTGCTTATTAATGTTAAAATTTTTACTTCTTGGTGAGTTGCAATATTGAAAAAAGTATATATATTGCGAAAAAATTAATCTGATTTTATATGGATAAGGAAAAGTTTCAATTAGAATTTAACTTGAAGAATGTTTCTCTAAATCTTTTGTGGTCAACAATAAGTACTCCGAGTGGATTGGAAGAATGGTTTGCTGATAATGTTATTTCTAGAGGCAAAAAATTTGTATTTACATGGTCAGGGAATTCGCAAGAGGCAGAAATGATATCGTCAAGAACAGGTAGCTTTGTCCGTTTTAGATGGGATGATGATGCAGGAACGAAAGCTTATTTTGAGTTTAAAACAGCAATAGATGATATTACAGGTGAGGTTGCATTAGTTATTACGGATTTTGCTGATATGGATGATGTTGATGATGCAAAAATCTTGTGGGGTAAACAGGTGAAAGATTTATTTAGAATTCTTGGATTGTAATCTTTAGTTAAAAATCATATAAAGCCGCCTTAAATATTAAGGTGGCTTTTTTATTGGTTTAATTTGTGTTCTTTAATGATTCTAATCTCTTTCATTTCATTTTTTAAGCTACCTTTGTGTGCTGAATAAAAAAATTACTAAATGTTCCAATTAAAGCGTCTAGACAAATATCTTATTCTCCGCTTTTTAGAGTTATTTTCTGCTACTTTCTTTATCTGTAGTTTTATTCTTCTTATGCAATTTTTATGGAAGCATATTACTGATATTGTAGGTAAAGGATTAGACTTTTCTGTTATTCTTGAGTTTTTCGGGTATTCAGCCTTAACGGTAATTCCTTTAGCACTTCCATTGGCAATTCTTTTGGCATCATTAATGACTTTCGGGAATTTAGGCGAGAAAATGGAGCTAACCGCAATGAAAGCTGCGGGGATTTCATTGTTTCGAATAATGAGGCCACTAATATTTTTAATGATATTTGTGTGTGTGGGTGCTTTCTTCTTTTCAAATAAAGTTTTGCCTTTTTCACAGAAACAGCTATGGTCATTGATATATGCACTTAGGGAAACTTCTCCCGAATTGGAAATTCCTCAAGGTGAATTTTATTCTGGCATTGGTGGACATAATATTTATGTGAAAGAAAAAGGTTCCGATAAGAAGTTGTTGAAATATATAATGATATATGATTTCACTAAAGGGTTCTCAAATGCAACAGTAACTGTTGCTGATTCGGCAAGAATAAAGATGTCTCCGGATAAGATGTTTTTAGTTTTGTCATTATTTAATGGTGAATCCTTTGAAAATCTAAAAGATGCAAGAGAAAGTTCTCGTTCAACAAGTATTCCTTATAGAAGAGAGACTTTTGAAGAAAAAGAAATTTTGATTGATTTTGATGCCAACTTCACTAGAATGGATGGTGATTTCTTGAGGGATAAACATATGAGTAAGGATTTAGCTGGTTTATCAAGTTCAATAGATTCTCTTAATCATAGAGTTGATAGTGTTGATAATTGGATGGCTAAGACTTTTGTTGAGGGTAACTTTTTTGATAGACAGCGCAATTTTGCAAGAACATTTGGCTCGTCAGATAGTCTTGATTTAGCAAAAGCAGAGAAATACTCATTAGACTCTCTGTCGAAGGATTCTCGTTTGAGAGCACTAACTGAGGCTAGAAATAAAGCTGATTTTGTGCAAACAACAATTAGTAGTTATTCACATATGCACGAAGCTGAAAAGCTGACCAAAATTAGACATGGGATTGAGTGGCACAGAAAGTTTACATTGTCAATAGCATGTATTATCTTTTTCTTTATAGGGGCACCTCTAGGTGCAATTATTAGAAAAGGTGGTTTGGGTGTGCCTATTGTAATTTCAGTAGTATTGTTTATTATTTATTATTTATTTGATAATAGTGGATATAAATTAGCTCGTGAGGATGTTTGGAGTGAATGGGCTGGAATTTGGCTTAGTACTTTTTGTCTTTTGCCAATAGGTGTGTTTTTTACTTATAAGGCTACCAAAGATTCTCCAATATTTAATGTAGAAGCGTATGTAATCTTTTTCAAAAAGCTTAAGGCTTTATTTAGTAAGAAAAATAAATCGTAATAAAAAGATATGTCAAACGAACAATTTAAATTGAATAACATTGAAGAAGCAATTGAAGATTTCAAAGAAGGGAAATTTTTGATTGTTGTTGACGATGAAGATAGAGAAAATGAAGGCGATTTTATTATTGCTGCGGAGAAAGTGACTCCAGAGAAAATTAACTTTATGATCACGCATGGTCGAGGGTTGCTTTGTGCTCCAATTACAGAGGAAAGATGTAAAGAGTTAGAGCTTACTATGCAAGTGTCTGAGAATACTTCATTACATGAGACCCCGTTTACTACAACAGTT
Organism: Paludibacteraceae bacterium; assembly: GCA_963662245.2. GTDB lineage: Bacteria > Bacteroidota > Bacteroidia > Bacteroidales > Paludibacteraceae > JAFGVL01. The sequence goes on from CAXXVQ010000009.1 coordinate 783,914, forward strand.
GATTTAATTGGTAAAGGATGTACAACTGGGGTTTCAATGTATGATAGAGCTATGACTATTTTGGCTTTAGCTGATCCTGAGACAAAGCCAACGGATATTGCTAAACCAGGACATATAAGTCCTTTGAGAGCAAGGACCAGAGGAGTGCTTCGTAGAGCAGGGCATACTGAAGCTACTGTGGATTTAGCTCGTTTAGCTGGGTTGTATCCAGCCGGAGCTTTAATTGAGATTATCAATGAGGATGGGACAATGGCTAGATTGCCTGAATTGATTGGGGTGTCGAAGAAGTTTGATATTAAGATTATTTCTATTAAGGACTTAATTTCTTATAGGTTAAAGCAAGAGACTTTAATTGAAAAAGGTGTAGAAGTGCAACTGCCTACTGCTTATGGTATGTTTCGGTTGATTCCATTTAAACAACTGTCTAATGGTTTAGAGCATGTTGCATTGATTAAAGGTGATTGGAAAGCTGATGAGCCAATTTTAGTTCGAGTTCATTCCTCTTGTATGACCGGAGATATTTTTGGGTCTTTGCGTTGTGAATGTGGAGAACAGTTACATAAGGCAATGGAGATGATTGATAAAGAAGGTAAAGGTGTGTTAGTGTACATGAATCAAGAAGGTCGCGGTATTGGTCTTATGAATAAGATTAAGGCATATAAACTTCAAGAAGAAGGTCTGGATACTGTCGATGCAAATGTGCACTTAGGATTCAATCCGGATGAGAGAGATTATGGTGTTGGTGCTAGTATCTTGCGTGAACTGAATGTTTCGAAGATGAAATTAATGAGTAATAATCCTGTTAAGAGAATTGGACTAGAATCTTATGGTTTAGAGGTGGTTGAGAATGTTAGTATTGAGGTCTCTCCTAATAAATATAATTTACATTATATGCAAACAAAGAAAAATAGGATGGGGCATGACCTTAAGCATACGAAATAACTAGAATAAAAAACCTTGACCCGTCCTAAAGAGTTGACAGGTTAAACAATATTTTCAGATAAACCAGCAGGGTTTTACTTGCTGGTTTTTTTCATAAATAAAGTTAGGAGTTTTTATGTTTAAACTCAAATGAGGTTGTTTGTTGTTGTAAGTTTCTACAGATTGCCTTATTAAGATGTTTAATTCTCTGGCATTGTTGTGCTTGGTAAATCAGAAACTCATCTTTTAAAATCCCATTAATTCTTTCCGAAAAAGCATTTTGATACAATTATACCCATCTGTCAATGATGCGATAATATTGTTTTTCTTAAGTTCATTTTGAGATAAAGAGGAACTATATTGCAAACCTCTATCAGAGTGATGTGGCTTTGAGTTAGTTGTTTTTGTATAATTTTTCTTTGGTCGGATTAATAAATGTTCATTATGCTATAAATTAAACAAAGCATCTCTACCCAATTTTATCTCAGAAGCTTTTATCTTTTAGTATAAAACAAAATTTTCTAGCACCTATGAACGAAGTCTATTGCGATATTCTTTTTGAGAAACAGTCAGTCTGCTTGCCCCTAACAATCGACAAGTCTCAGATAAACTTTACTTGTCCTTCTTTTTGCAGGCTTCTGATTGTAGGGTGGAAAACTTTTTTCTAATACCAGCCCATATTGAGAGTCTGCAATATCTATCATGTGATTAAGAATTTTAGTTCGTAATCGTTCATCTTCTAGCTCTTTTTTTAATCGTTTAATTTTTTGGGCTTGTTTATAGCTTAAGTTGTCTTTATAAATCTCAGAAACTACGCTCAATTTAGAGCCTAATTGTAATTGCGATGTGTTTGATTTTTGCTGCCAGTTTTGCTTTTCTCATAATAAGTTAATTTGTTGTCAACTGATTCTAGAACTAGACACCTAATAAAAAAAGTTGACAATAATTAGACTTATTATGGAAGACTTAAGTAAACAAAGAAAGAAACGCAGTCAAAAGGATTACACATTAGGCTTTAAATTAGATCTAGTTTCTCGCATAGAAAAAGGCGAGATGACTTATAAACAAGCGCAATCCACTTATGGAATACAAGGCAGAAGTACAGTTTTGGTTTGGTTAAGAAAACATGGTACTTTAGACTGGTCAAAACCCAATGAAAGATTTATGCCTACTGCTAAAAAAAAAGAAACCCCAGCTCAAAAGATTAAACGATTAGAAAAAGAGTTAGAGGAAGAGAAACTTAAAACCCTGTTTCTAGATACGATGATTGATATAGCAGATGAACGCTATGGAACCGGAATCAGAAAAAAGTTCTCATCCCAACAGTCACAACGCTCCGACAAGAAAAAGGAATAAGCCTTTCAAAATCTTGTAGATTGTTTGGGATAAGTAGACAAGCATTATATCAATCAAATGCTAGAATAGTTCTACGGGAGCAACAGTTGCAAAAAGTAAAGCAGTTAGTTGAGACTACACGAATGCAGATGCCAAGAATAGGCACTCGAAAACTCTATAGCCTGCTAGAAGCTGACCTCAAGAAGCAAGGAATCAAAATTGGTAGAGATGCTCTGTTTGACTTTTTAAGAAGAGAGCATCTACTTGTGAAACCAAAGAAAAGTTACACAAAGACAACTCACTCAAAACATTGGTTAAGAAAACATCCTAACTTGTACACAAACAAACAAGTTAAAGAAGCAGAAGAAGTTTTTGTAAGCGACATAACATACCTAAACTCAAGACAAGGAACTCATTATTTAACCTTAGTTACAGATGCATACAGCAGAAAAATAATGGGTTATCGGCTAAGTAATAATATGAATACTGAAAATGTGGTTAAGGCTTTAAAAATGGCTATTAGAAACAAGCAAACAAATAAAGTGACTATACATCATTCTGACAGAGGATTACAATACTGTTCCAGTCTATATCAAGAAACTTTAGCTAAAGCAAATATGCTTCCTTCAATGACAGATGGATATGACTGTTATCAAAATGCTTTAGCAGAAAGAGTTAATGGAATATTAAAACAAGAATTTTTATTGTATAATTGTAATAGCTTTAATGAACTTAATGAGCTAGTAAAAGAGTCAATAGCAACTTATAACTCTAAAAGACCTCATTTATCTCTAGGGATGAAGACTCCTGATTTTGTGCATAAAAAAACCAGAGAAGAAAGCTTCTCTGGTCATAATTAATTTTATTAAAAACTGTCAACCTATTTTAGGACAACACAGGTTTATTTTTTAAATTTAAATTGACCGCGACCATATGTTGCATAACAATCATCATCACCAGCAAATCTATATGTTAATGTGAATGATAAGTTTGCATATGCATCATTTAGATTAGACCACTTAGTGTAATATCCATCAAAGAAATCAGCATCAGGGCCAAGTGGGAAATGATAGCCGAATTCAGCTCCAATGTATAATTCATAAGTTATAGGAAATCTAACTCCAGCCCCAAATGGAATTGCTAAAAGTGCTGCATCATGTTTGAATGCACTATTAGGATCATTAGGGTCAACGCTATATTCTTCATAAAATTGGTCTTTAGTTCCTGGATCCATGTATAAATCTTTACCAGGCCAATAGTCTGAAGATCCTCTTCCTGGATAAACAATTGGGTTTAATGGGTCATGTGTGATGTCTGTATATTTCCATTCAGTATTGTAATATACGCCAGAAAGACCTCCATATACAAATACATCATATGTTTTTCTTTTGAATTTACCTCTAAAAACATAAACTTGAGTTTGTAAACTTACTTCAAATGCATTTGAAGTAAATTCAAACTGACGATATTCATTTCTTGAGTTATCATCATTGCCCGCAAATGAATGATACATGAACAATAATTTATTTCCAATAGTCTTGTTCCAATCGTGTTGATAGCCAATGTATGCTGATGGTCTTGTGTATAAAACATCCCATTCTGTTACCCACGCATTAGCAAAGTTGGCTCCGCCGGCATCTCCAAACATGTAGTTAGGGCCAATACCAATAGTGAGATAATCCTTTCCATCGTAGTGCTTAAAAGAGTGCAAACTTCCGCGTTTTTTAGCAAAACTAGGAGCTAATAATGAAATGGATAATAGAAGTAATATTAACTTTTTCATGTAGTACAAAGTGCTCTGTTAGAGTTATAATTGGCAAAGGTAGTATGTTTTCTGTATTTTCCAATAGTAAGAGTTTTGTTTTTTAACATTGTGTTTGGTTTGTGATAATAATGGGTTGATTTGCAACATATTGTTTCCTAAATGAAATGAATATTTATGAAAATGTTAACAATAAGGTTTCTTAACTAAGAAATAACATTGCCAAATGTTTATTAGAGAAAAATTTCATTATTTTTGTGCGCTCATATTTGTGTTTTTTAGCATAAAATGGTTATTGCAGTTTATTATTGTAACTAAATTAATTATAAAAAAGGTATGATTTACACTCACGAAGTAGAACACATGTGTGTTGTGAAAAAAGGGCCAAATCATGGTCCGGCTCCAATTCCACAAGAAGGTGGATGGACTCAAGCCAAAGAGGTGAAAGATATTTCAGGGTTAACCCACGGTGTGGGTTGGTGTGCTCCCCAACAAGGTGCATGTAAATTGACTTTGAATGTGAAAGAAGGAATTATTCAAGAGGCTTTAGTTGAGACTATTGGTTGTTCAGGTATGACTCACTCTGCAGCGATGGCTTCAGAAATCTTACCAGGAAAGACTCTTTTAGAGGCTTTAAATACAGACTTAGTTTGTGATGCAATTAATGTTGCAATGCGTGAGTTGTTCTTGCAAATTGTATACGGTCGTACACAATCAGCTTTCTCTGAAGGTGGTTTGCCAATTGGTGCTGGTCTTGAGGATTTAGGTAAAGGGCTTCGTAGCCAAGTTGGTACTATGTATGGTACTGTAACTAAAGGTGTTCGTTATTTAGAAATGGCTGAGGGTTATTGTACTCGTATGGCATTAGATACAGATGGTGAAGTTATTGGATATGAATTTGTTCATATGGGTAAATTTATGGACGATGTTAAAAAAGGAACTGATCCTGCAGCTGCGTTAGAAAAAGCAAAATCAACTTACGGTCGTTTTGCTGATGGTGTTAAATATGTTGATCCGCGTCAAGATTAAAATAAAGGAGGAAATTAACTATGTTATTTGAAAGTTATAGCCGCCGCATTGATAAAGTAAACGCGGCATTAAATGAATATGGAATTAAAGATATTGATGAGGCAAAAGCAATTTGCACTGAAAAAGGTATTGATCCATATAAAATTTGTGAAGAAACTCAACCAATCGCTTTTGAAAATGCAAAATGGGCTTATGTAGTAGGTGCTGCTATTGCAATTAAAAAAGGTGCAATTGTTGCTGCTGATGCTGCTGAAGCTATCGGTATTGGTTTACAGTGTTTTTGTATTCCTGGTTCTGTGGCTGAAGATAGAAAAGTAGGACTAGGTCATGGTAACTTAGCAGCTATGTTGCTTCGTGATGAAACTAAATGTTTTGCATTCTTAGCTGGTCATGAATCTTTTGCTGCTGCTGAAGGTGCAATTAAAATTGCTGAAATGGCTAATAAAGTGCGTCAAGAACCTCTTCGCGTGATTTTGAATGGTTTAGGTAAAGATGCTGCGATGATTATTTCTCGTATCAATGGATTTACTTATGTTCAAACTCAATTTGACTACGCTTCAGGTGAAGTTAAAGTTGTTAAAGAAAAACCATATTCAGAAGGTCTTCGTGCAAAAGTAAAATGTTATGGTGCTGATGATGTTCGTGAAGGTGTAGCAATTATGCGTTCAGAAGGTGTTGATGTATCTATTACAGGTAATTCAACTAACCCAACTCGTTTCCAACATCCAGTTGCTGGTACATATAAGAAAGAATGTATGGAGCAAGGTAAGAAATACTTCTCTGTAGCATCAGGTGGTGGTACCGGTCGTACACTTCATCCAGATAATATGGCTGCAGGTCCTGCGTCATATGGTATGACTGACACGATGGGTCGTATGCATGGTGATGCTCAGTTTGCTGGTTCATCTTCAGTTCCTGCCCATGTTGAAATGATGGGATTCCTTGGAATGGGTAATAACCCAATGGTGGGGGCTACCGTAGCTGTAGCGGTAGCTATCGAAGAGGCTTGTAAATAATTAGCTTTATAATAAAAACAAAAACCCATCCCGATTTCGGGATGGGTTTTTGTTTTTATTGAACCTTAATTTAAAGCTTCAATATTATCTTGATTGATAATGTTTTTTCCTTCAGCTGTATATAGTTTTTCGATTTTATTAGAGTAATGTTCTTCAACTTTTCTTCGGATAACCTTCATGGTGCTATTTACAAGACCGTTTTGTTCTGTAAATGCTTCTGGTAATATTGCAGTTGCAGAAGGGAGCCATCTTTCTGGGAACATTTCGGCATATTTGCCACCCTTTTTATATTGATTAAGTTCGTATTGTATGATGTCTAATGCAGCATGTTTCGCTTCTTGTTGATGCCAATCCCAGTGTGGGTGTTTGTGAGCAACTGCTCTTTTTAATGCTTCTTTGTTTGGAACTAGTAATGCAATAGTATAAGGATTTTGGTTGTTGTGCAGGATAGCTTGTTCTATGTATTCTGAATTCTCAACTAATGCTTCTTCGATGCCTTCAGGACTGTATTTTTCTCCATCACTTGCAATTAATAAGCTTTTGAATCGCCCTAATACATATAAGAATCCGTCATCATCCATATATCCCATATCGCCGGTATGTAGCCAGCCATCTTTTACTGTATCGGCAGAGGATTCTGGGTTTTTAAAGTATCCAGCCATTACATTCTCTCCTTTAATTACAATTTCTCCTTTTTGATAGTTTGGGAGTTTGTTGCCATTGTCATCACAGATTTTTAAATCCATGAATTCAACTAAGTATCCTGATGAACCTAGTTTGTGATGACGCATTGCGTTTGATGAAATGATTGGGGTCGCTTCAGATAGCCCGTATCCTTGAAACATTGGGATGCCGATTGCGTAAAAAAATCTTTGTAGGTCGATGTCAAGCAAGGCTCCTCCGCCAATGAAGAATTCCAGTTTGCCTCCAAAGTTTTCTCTTATTTTTGAGAATAATATTTTATCAAATAAGGATAATAGTGGTTTGTTAAGAGCTTGTAGGCCTTTTCCTTTATTGTGCCCTTCTTTGTTATATGCGTAAGCTACTTTCATGGCAAACTTAAATAGCTTCTCAGTTGTAGTTCCTTTTGCTCTAATGCCATTCTCAATATTTTTCTTGAAGTTTTTAGCTAGAGCAGGTACGCTTAGGAGTAGGCTAGGTTGTAGTTCTTTAATGTTTACTGGGATGTTTTTTAAAGTTTCTTGTCCAGTACGACCAACCTGAACTGTTCCGACACTTGCACCGGAAGCCATGAAGCTGTAAAATCCTGCAACATGTGCAAAGCAGTGGTCAAGAGGTAGTATGATTAATGTATGGTAGTGTTCTGGGATTGGCATTAAAGAGAGAGCTTGCTCTACATTTGCAGTGTAGTTTCTGTGTGTCAGCATTATTCCTTTTGGGTCGGCTGTTGTTCCGGAGGTGTAGCTGATGTTAGCTAGGTCATCTGCTTTTACTGAGCTTGCGATTTTTATAACTAATTCGGGATCAGATATTAAAGCCTTTTCACCATTTGAAATGACATTCTCAATAAAAATTTCTTTTTCAAGATATTCTTCTTGTTTGTCAAGGATGATAACCTTTTTGATTAAAGGTAAATCTTTGATGATTGAGCGAATCTTGTTTAGTTGATTTCCAGAAACAAGAATAAATTCTGATTCTGAATGGTTTAGACGAAAGATTAGGTCATTGCTTTCTTCTAGCTTGATTGATAACGGTACATTTATGGCTCCGGTATGTAGAATTGCAAGTTCTCCAATTATCCATGCGTTTCTACCTTCAGAAAGTAGAGCAGCTTTTGTCTCTGATTTTAATCCTAGCTCAATAAGTCCAGCTGCAAGTTGGTGTACTTGTTCTTTGGTTTCAGAATATGTTGTTGATTTAAATTTGTTTTTTGTTTTCTCCCATAAAAATGGGTTGTTAGGGTACTGTTTGGTGCTGTTATTAAATAAATCAATAATAGTAGGTCTCATCTTAATAAAATGTTTTTTGCAAATATAATTATTTCAATTATAGTTTGTTTTGTGGTTTCTGTTTAGTTTAGTTAGTCAAATGTATTCATAATGTAAAATCTGATGATTCTTAGTGTTGTATCTTTGATAGGTATGTCTTTTAAAATAGGGCTTTAATAAAAATATTATCTTTTGTGAAAAAGACTTCTAGTCTTTTACTTTTTTGCTTACATTTGCAGTTTGTTGTTAAAACTGTGGGTTTTGGCGCTAAGTTATTTATAAACAGCATCTTATTGATATAAAATATTTTCGCAGTGAAAGAAACAAAGTACATTTTCGTTACAGGTGGTGTAACCTCTTCATTAGGTAAGGGGATTATATCTGCATCACTTGCTAAATTATTGCAGGCAAGGGGCTATAAAGTCACTATTCAAAAACTAGATCCATATATTAATGTGGATCCGGGAACTCTAAATCCTTATGAGCATGGTGAATGTTATGTAACTGAGGATGGGCATGAGGCCGACTTAGATTTAGGTCATTATGAGCGTTTTTTGAATGTTGAAACAAAAAAAGCTAATAATATTACGACTGGTCGTATTTATCAAAATGTGATAAATAAAGAGCGCCGTGGTGATTTTTTAGGTAAAACGGTTCAAATTATCCCTCACATTACAGATGAGATTAAGCGTAATGTGAAATTGCTTGGAAGCAAAGGTGAGTATGATTTTGTAATCACTGAAATAGGTGGAACTGTTGGTGATATCGAATCTTTGCCATATATCGAAAGTGTAAGACAATTGCGTTGGGAATTAGGTAAAAACTGTTTGTGTATTCACCTAACATATGTTCCTTATGTAGCTGCTGCAAAAGAATTAAAAACAAAGCCAACACAGCATTCGGTAAAAGCATTACAAGAAGAAGGTGTTCAGCCAGATATTCTTGTTTTGCGTGCAGAGCATAGAATTACTCCTGAAATTAGAAAGAAAGTTGCATTATTCTGCAATGTTGCACCACAAGCTGTTATTGAATCTATAGATGTTCCAACTATTTATCAAGTGCCAATTGAAATGCAAAAAGAAGGTCTTGATAAAATTGTATTGGAGAAGATGGGTCTTCCTGCTAATGAAGAGCCAGATATGTCTGATTGGACTAACTTCTTGGATAAAATGAAGAAATCAACAAAATCGGTTAAGATTGGTGTTGTTGGTAAGTATGTGAAATTACCGGATTCATATAAATCTATTATTGAGGCATTGATTCACGCTAGTGCTTATAACGATAGAAAGTTAGATCTAAAACTAATTTCTTCAGATGATATTCAAGCTACTAATGTGGAAGATACTTTAGCTGGCATGGATGGTTTAGTTATCGCTCCCGGTTTTGGTAATAGAGGAATTGAAGGTAAAATTACTGCAATTCAATATGCTCGTGAAAATGATATCCCTTGCTTAGGGATATGTATGGGGATGCAGTGTATGGTTATTGAATATGCAAGAAATGTGTTAGGTTTTGCTGATGCAAACTCTACAGAGATTGATCCAAGTACTCGTCATAATGTTGTGGATTTAATGGCTGAGCAAAAAGATATTTTGAATCTTGGCGGAAGTATGCGTTTAGGAGCATATAAATGTATGATTCAAAAAGAGACATTGGCTTATAGCGTTTATGGTAAGGAAGCTATTAAGGAGCGTCACCGTCATCGTTTTGAGTTTAATAATGATTATAAAGAGAAATTTGAAGCTGGTGGTATGAGATGTAGTGGGATTAATCCTGATTCAAATCTTGTTGAGGTTGTTGAAATCCCAGGTAAGAAATGGTTCTTAGGTGCTCAATTCCACCCGGAGTATAGTAGTACGGTATTAAAACCACATCCATTGTTTTTAAACTTTGTAAAAGCAGTAATTGAAAAAGGATAAGATAAAATTGAATTTATGGATAAAAACACGATTTGGGGATTTGTAGTTATTGGTGCATTGCTATTTGGCTTTGCTTGGTTTAATAAACCATCACAAGAAGAATTACAAAGACAGCAAACAGTAGCAGACTCTATCGCGGCAGTAAAAGAAGTTGAAGCTTATAAAGCAGAGCAATTAGCTAAAACACAATTGGTAGAACAAGAAGAAGTTGTTTCTGATAGTGTGGTTTCTGAACAGTTGATTGATAAATATGGTGCATTTGCTCCTGCTGTTAGTGGTGATAGCGCAAAATATATTATAGAAAATAATAAGGTGAAATTGTTTGTTGATCCTAAAGGTGGTCAAATTTCATCTGTTGAGTTAAAAGAGTATAAAGCAAGTAATGGTAGTGCGCTTGTTCTTTTTGATGCTGAAAAGGATAGTACTTCATTAGGTTTTAGCTTAGTTACTGCAAATAACAGATTGCTTAATACTAAAGATTTGTATTTTGAAGGAGTGAATGTTGCTCCTGTATCGGTGGTGACTGGTGTGGATAAGAAATCATTTGTTTTTAGATTGAAGACCTCTGAGGACGCATATTTAGATTATGTGTATACACTTGGAGAAGATGATTATATGGTGAATTTCTCTGTTAAAGCTCATTCGCTTGAAAAAGTGTTGACTTATGGGGTGAATTCATTAGAGATGCAATGGAGCTCAAAGGTTAAGCAGCAAGAGAAAAGTAAGAAGTTTGAAAATAGATATGCAGCTCTCAATTATAAATATCTTTCAGATGATTTAGATAATCTTAGTGAGTCTAATGATGATGATGAGTCTGTTTCTACTAAATTAAAATGGGTTGCGTTTAAGGATCAGTTCTTTAGTACAGTTTTAATTGCTGATAATGCTTTTTCTGGTGCAAAATTAGTTAGTAAAATGGGGGCTGAGGATTCAGAATATTTGAAAAAATATTCTGCGGATATGAGTGTTTCTTTTGATCCAACAGGAAAAGATGAGACTGGTTTCCGTTTCTTTTTTGGTCCAAATAAGTTTAGCTTGTTGAAAAGCTATGATAATGATGCTGTAGGGGATAATGTGTTGAAACTTCAACGCTTAGTTCCACTTGGGTGGGGGATTTTTGGATGGATTAACCGTTTTGTTGTAATTCCAATTTTTGACTGGTTAAGTACATTTATAGGAAGTTATGGTCTTATCATCTTGATTCTGACAATCATAATCAAAATTGTTCTTTTTCCAATGACATATAAGTCATATGTATCAATGGCGAAAATGAGAGTTTTGAAGCCGCAAATTGATGAGATTAATGCTAAGCATGTTGGAGATAAGATGAAATCACAACAAGCAACAATGGCTTTGTATAAGAAAGTGGGCGTTAATCCGCTTGGAGGTTGCTTGCCTATGTTGCTTCAAATGCCAATCTTGTTTGCAATGTTTAGTTTCTTCCCGGCGTCTATTGAGTTGCGCCAACAAGGTTTCTTGTGGGCAACGGATTTATCTTCGTATGATTCAATTGTAAGTTGGACTACAAATGTTCCGTTTGTTTCTCAATACTTTGGAAATCATGTGAGTTTGTTCTGTTTGTTAATGACTATAACTAACTTAGTTTATACTCATTTGAATATGCAGAATCAAATGGAAGGTTCTCAGCAGATTCCAGGTATGAAATATATGATGTATGCAATGCCGGTAATTTTCTTATTTATGTTTAATGATTATGCATCAGGTTTAAGTTATTACTATTTTATTGCAACATTAATTACTATTTTACAAACAGTGATTATTCGTCGTACGGTTGATGAAGATAAGTTGTTGCAAAAACTTCATGAGAAAGCTCAAAGCCCGAAAAAACAAAAGAAGTCAGGTTTTATGTCTAAACTAGAAGAGATGCAGCGTCGTCAGCTGGAAATGCAAAAACAACAAGGAAAGCGTAAGTAATTTGTGTCGTCCTAAAATAGGTTGACAGTTTTTAATAAAATTAATTAAGACCAGAGAAGCTTTCTTCTCTGGTTTTTTTATGCACAAAATCAGGAGTCTTCATCCCTAGAGATAAATGAGGTCTTTTAGAGTTATAAGTTGCTATTGACTCTTTTACTAGCTCATTAAGTTCATTAAAGCTATTACAATTATACAATAAAAATTCTTGTTTTAATATTCCATTAACTCTTTCTGCTAAAGCATTTTGATAACAGTCATATCCATCTGTCATTGAAGGAAGCATATTTGCTTTAGCTAAAGTTTCTTGATATAGACTGGAACAGTATTGTAATCCTCTGTCAGAATGATGTATAGTCACTTTATTTGTTTGCTTGTTTCTAATAGCCATTTTTAAAGCCTTAACCACATTTTCAGTATTCATATTATTACTTAGCTGATAACCCATTATTTTTCTGCTGTATGCATCTGTAACTAAGGATAAATAATGAGTTCCTTGTCTTGAGTTTAGGTATGTTATGTCGCTTACAAAAACTTCTTCTGCTTCTTTAACTTGTTTGTTTGTGTACAAGTTAGGATGTTTTCTTAACCAATGTTTTGAGTGAGTTGTCTTTGTATAATTTTTCTTTGGTTTTACCAGTAGGTGCTCTCTTCTTAAGAAGTTAAACAGAGCATCTCTACCAATTTTGATTCCTTGCTTCTTGAGGTCAGCTTCTAGCAGGCTGTAGAGTTTTCGAGTGCCTATTCTTGGCATCTGCATTCGTGTAGTCTCAACTAACTGCTTTACTTTTTGCAACTGTTGCTCCCGTAGAACTATTCTAGCATTTGATTGATATAATGCTTGTCTACTTATCCCAAACAATCTACAAGATTTTGAAAGGCTTATTCCTTTTTCTTGTCGGAGCGTTGTGACTGTTGGGATGAGAACTTTTTTCTGATTCCGGTTCCATAGCGTTCATCTGCTATATCAATCATCGTATCTAGAAACAGGGTTTTAAGTTTCTCTTCCTCTAACTCTTTTTCTAATCGTTTAATCTTTTGAGCTGGGGTTTCTTTTCTTTTAGCAGTAGGCATAAATCTTTCATTGGGTTTTGACCAGTCTAAAGTACCATGTTTTCTTAACCAAACCAAAACTGTACTTCTGCCTTGTATCCCATAAGTGGATTGCGCTTGTTTATAAGTCATCTCGCCTTTTTCTATGCGAGAAACTAGATCTAATTTAAAGCCTAATGTGTAATCCTTTTGACTGCGTTTCTTTCTTTGTTTACTTAAGTCTTCCATAATAAGTCTAATTATTGTCAACTTATTTTAGGACGGGACAATTATATGAAAAAAGCCGTAAGTAAATCTTACGGCTTTTTTATTTTAAGCTTATCTTAATTATTTATATAAGCATAAATACGGAGTGTCTTCAGTTGCGCTTACTTTGAATTTTACATCTTTAGCTACAACAAAGCTTTCAAATTTCTTGAATACTTTCCATTCTGTTTCTCCAGGTAGTAAAACTGATAATTTACCAGAAATTACTGTCATAACTTCAATTGTAGAAGTTCCAAATTCATACTCGCCAGCTGCCATTACTCCTACTGTTGCATTTCCTTCTGCAGAATCTAAGGCAATTGACTTAACTTTTCCGTCAAAATATTCGTTCGTCTTAAACATAAAAATGATAGTTTTTTAATTAGCGCGACAAAGATAAAATATTATTAATAAGATAGTTTTTTTTTATTTCAATTGTAGATTGTGAATTATTCCGTATCTTTGTCGCCGCTTTAAAAACAATATAATGTCTAACCTACTAACTTGATTAGTAATTAAAAACAAAACAATGTCAGAAGAAAACAAAACTGTTGAAGCAGTTGAGGAAGTGATTCAAGAAGCTCCTTCTGCTCCAAAAGCAGCTCCAGTATCAGTAGCAATTACTGAAGATTTTGATTGGGATGCTTATGAAAAAGGTGAAACTAATCGTGGTGTAAGCCATGAAGAATTAGAAAAAACTTACGACCAAACACTTAACTTAGTTAAAGATCGCGAAGTTGTTGAAGGTACAGTTATCTCTATGAACAAAAGAGAAGTTGTAGTTAACATTGGCTTCAAATCTGATGGTATCGTTCCAATGAGCGAATTCCGTTATAACCCAGAACTAAAAATTGGTGATTCAGTAGAGGTTTTCATTGAAAGTCAAGAAGATAAAAAAGGTCAATTGATCTTATCACATAAACAAGCTCGTGCAACTCGTTCTTGGGATCGCGTTAACTCAGCTCTTGATAATGATGAAATCATTAAAGGATATATCAAGTGTCGTACAAAAGGTGGTATGATTGTAGATGTATTCGGAATCGAAGCATTCTTGCCAGGTTCTCAAATTGATGTTAAACCAATTCGTGACTACGATGTATTCGTTGGTAAAACAATGGAATTCAAAGTTGTTAAGATTAACCATGAATTTAAAAATGTGGTTGTTTCTCACAAAGCTCTTATCGAGGCTGAATTGGAAGCTCAGAAAAAAGATATCATCTCTAAACTTGAAAAAGGACAGGTTCTTGAAGGAACTGTTAAAAATATCACATCTTACGGTGTGTTCATCGACCTTGGTGGCGTAGATGGATTAATCCACATTACTGACTTATCTTGGGGTCGTGTTAATCATCCAGAAGAAATCGTTAAATTGGATCAAAAACTTAATGTTGTTATCCTTGATTTTGATGATGAGAAAAAACGCATCGCTTTAGGTTTAAAACAACTTTCTGCTCACCCTTGGGATGCTCTAGATTCAGAGCTTAAAGTTGGGGATAAAGTAAAAGGTAAAGTAGTTGTTATGGCTGACTATGGTGCATTTGTAGAAATCGCTGCTGGTGTAGAAGGTCTTATCCATGTTTCTGAAATGTCATGGTCACAACACTTGCGTTCTGCTCAAGACTTTATGAAAGTAGGTGACGAAGTTGAAGCTGTAGTTTTAACTTTAGATCGTGACGAGCGTAAAATGTCTCTTGGAATCAAACAATTAAAAACTGATCCATGGGAAAATATTGATGAGAAATATGCAGTAGGTTCTAAACATACAGCTAAAGTTCGCAACTTTACTAACTTCGGTGTTTTTGTTGAAATCGAAGAAGGTGTTGACGGATTAATTCACATTAGTGACCTTTCTTGGACTAAAAAAGTAAAACACCCATCTGAGTTTACTCAAATAGGTGCAGATATGGAAGTTGTTGTTCTAGAAATCGACAAAGAAAACCGTCGTTTAAGCTTAGGGCACAAACAACTTGAAGAAAATCCTTGGGATGTATTTGAAACATTGTTCACAGTAGATTCTATCCACGAAGGAACAATCGTTGATATGCAAGATAGAGGTGCAGTTATTTCTCTTCCTTATGGTGTTGAAGGTTTTGCTACTCCTAAACACTTAGTAAAAGAAGATGGAAGCCAAGCTAAAGTTGATGAGAAATTAGAATTCAAAGTGATTGAATTTAATAAAGATGCAAAACGCATTATCTTATCTCACAGCCGTATTCATGAAGATCTTCAAAAACAAGATGGAGCTGAAGCTTCAGAACCAAAAAAATCATCTAAAAAGCCTAAAAAAGAGGCTGCTTCAAATCCAGTAATGGAAAAAACAACTTTAGGTGATATTCAATCACTAGCAGATCTTAAAGATCAGTTAGAAGGATCAGAAGACAAACAAGACTAATTGAAAGTTCTAAATAAAAGCTGCTATTGCGCTCTGATGCGTAGTAGTGGCTTTTTTTGTTGATAAAAAAAACCAACAAAATGACTAAATTTCATTGGTTTATCTCAATTTTTAGTTATGTTTGCCTTATGAAAACGAATTAGTGTTGTAAAACATCATTTTAAATTAATACAAAAAAAACAATTATGAAAAAAGTAATTTTATCTTCTTTAATTGCTTTTGCCTTTGTAAGTGGCATTTTTGCTCAAAGTACTGAGTTATCAAAATGGTCAGCAGGGGTAAAAGGTGGTATTTCTACAATTAGAGGAATCCAGTATTCTACAGATTGGTATGATAGAGCTTATAACCCAGAGTTTGGTGTTTTTGCTGAAAGAACATTTAATCCATTAACTGGTTTAGGTTTAGAAGTTATGTATGTAGGTGCAAATAATGACACTTATGATGCTAACATAATTAATACAACAGTTTATCATTCAATCAACTTAACAAACTTGTTAAACAGATTCCGTACTAGCTCTAAATTTAATGCATACTACATTACTGGTTTAGGTGCAGCATTCGGATCAGTTGATGGGAGTGACTATGAGCCAGCTTTAGCTGCAACTTTTGGCTTAGATTTAGAGTATAATGTTACTCCTTTTGTTGCTGTAGGAGTTGAGGGTCAATATCGTTGGAATTCAACTGATTTTAGTATGATGCCTTATTCTACAACAAAAGACTTTTATACAGCTAACTTAAATGTTCGTTACAAATTTAATGGTGTAACTAACAACAGAAATGTTAGCATTGTAGAGTTCGAAAGAATTAATTCGCAAAAAGATGCTACTCAACAAGCAATTGATAAAATTGAATATGAGTTAGCTCGTCAAGCAGAAGAAATTAAGAAACTACAAGAAAAAGGAAGTGCTGACAGTATTGATGGTGTAGCTATTAAAGATATCATCATTGGTCAACAATATCAATTAGAGCAATTAACTAAATTATTAACTAAAGCTCGTAAAGATCTTTACAGACACTTAACTGCAAGTGGTGAAATGTATGGTGAGGGTGATGCTCAATATGATATCTCTTCAGTAGGTTTCAAAACTGGGTCTGCTAAGTTAACTAAAGAAGCATATGCTGTATTGGATACATTAGTTCCATCTTTAGCTCAAAATGACAAATGGACTATCAAAGTATTAGGACATACTGACAATGTAGGTGGCGAAGCTTACAACAAAGATCTTTCTTTAAGAAGAGCTAAATCAGTTAAAAAATACTTAGTTAAAAAAGGTATCGTTGATACAAGAGTTACAACTGAAGGTTTAGCATTTAGCAAACCTATCGCTTGTAATGATACTCCAGAAGGACGCGCTAAAAATCGTCGTGTTGAAGTTATCGTAAATAAATAAGAAGTAATTCTTAATATATAGAAAAGCCCGAATTTATATTCGGGCTTTTTCTTTTTGTCGTATTTGCTATTGTATAACTTAAATTCCTTGTGTTATTTCTGAGTGCTGTTGTTTGATTATAGTTGTTGTATTAGTGTTAGAATGAGTATTGGTTAAGAAATAGCTTATAGTAGTTTTGATGATAACGAAATAAAAATGGGATGTCAAATACGACATCCCATTCTTTTTATATTGGAAGTTTATTTAGTATTCAAATCTACCAAATTCGCTTTCGATTATAAGTTCTTTTTTGCTTGAAGCTTCACATCTTCCAACTATTTGAGCATCGATGTTGAATGATTTTGAAATGTCAATTACTTGCTGTGCGAATTCTTCAGGTAAATAGACTTCTAAGCGGTGTCCCATGTTAAATACCTTATACATCTCTTTCCAATCTGTTTTTGATTCCTTTTGAATAATCTCAAATAGTGGAGGGGCAGGGAATAGGTTGTCTTTAGTGATTTTCAGATTTTCAACAAAATGAAGAACTTTTGTTTGAGCTCCACCGGAACAGTGAACCATTCCATGGATTTGAGTTCTAAGTTCTGTTAATAGTTTTTTAACTACGGGAGCATATGTTCTAGTTGGAGATAAAACTAGTTTTCCAGCATCAATGCCTAATTTTTCAATTTTGTCTGTTAGTTTGTAGCTTCCTGAGTAAACTAGGTCAGATGGTACTGCAGAATCATAGCTTTCAGGGTATTTTGCTGCTAAGTAATTAGCAAATACATCGTGACGAGCAGATGTTAATCCGTTACTTCCCATTCCTCCGTTGTATTCTTTTTCATACGAAGCTTGTCCTGATGAAGATAAACCAACAATTACATCGCCAGCTTTAATATTGGCATTGTCAATCACATTGCTTTTTTTCATTCTGCAGGTAACTGTACTGTCAACTATGATTGTTCTGACTAGATCGCCTACATCAGCAGTTTCACCACCTGTAGAATGGATGTTTACACCCATTTCGCGAAGTTCTTCTAGTAAATCATTAGTTCCATTGATAATCGCTGCAAGAACATCACCTGTAATAAGGTTTTTATTGCGACCAATTGTTGATGATAATAATATATTGTCTGTTGCACCTACGCATAGTAGGTCATCAATATTCATGATAAGTGCATCTTGTGCAATTCCTTTCCAAACAGAGATGTCTCCGGTTTCTTTCCAATACATATATGCTAAGCTGGATTTTGTTCCAGCTCCATCAGCATGCATAATATTGCAATACTCGTTATCTCCACCTAAAAAGTCAGGAATGATTTTGCAAAATGCTTTTGGGAAGATTCCTTTGTCAATGTTTTTGATGGCATTATGCACATCCTCTTTTCCGGCAGATACGCCTCTTTGATTGTATCTTTGATCACTCATTATTAATGTAATTTGTGTCTACTAAGGTAGTTTTAGTTTATAATAGCAAAGTTATTCTCTTATTCGGAAATTACTAATCCGTTTTTTACAATAAATATTCTTGCATCCTGATGAATTTCGGTAATAATTTCATCAAGATGTTCTCTGTTTGTATCTGTAATAAATATTTGTCCAAAATTATCTTCTGATACTAGGCGGACAATTTGTTTAACACGACTTTCGTCTAGTTTATCAAAAATATCATCCAAAAGAAGTATTGGGTTGATTTTTGATATTCGTTTGAGGAAATCAAATTGGGCTAGTTTTAAAGCAATAAGAAAAGTCTTATTTTGACCTTGAGAACCTTCCTTTTTAATTTGGTGTTCACCAAGTAGCATTTCTAGTTCATCCTTATGTGTTCCTTTTGTTGTGTAGCCTAAAATTATGTCCCTATTCCTGTTTCGAGATAGTAAATTTTTTAAGCTATTTTCTTCAAGTTGAGAATTGTAAGATATGCTTACTGATTCTTTGTCTGAAGATAGAAACTGGTGAAATGACTGGAAGATTGGTTTAAACTCATTGATAAATTTTTTTCGACCATTGTAAATGATTTCCCCATAGCTGTTCATTTGATCTTCCCAGATTTCATATAAAGTGCTGTCGGAACAATTTGATTTTAGCAAAGAGTTTCTTTGTGATACAGCATTATTATAATGAATAAGAGCTTGGAGATATTCTTTGTCATTTTGAGAAATGATTGAGTCAATGAACTTTCTTCTAACTTCACTTCCTTCAGATATTAACGCATTATCATCAGGAGAAATCATTACTAAAGGCAAAATGCCGATGTGTTCAGATAACCTTTCGTATTCTTTTTTGTTACGCTTGAATTGCTTTTTTTGCTTGCGTTTAAGTCCGCAATAGATGTTTTCCTCAGAACCTTTGATTGAATATTTTCCTTGAAGAACAAAGAATTCTTGATCGTGAGTGATGTTTTGAGAGTCTATGCTGTTTTTGTGACTTTTGCAATAGGAAAGGTAGTAGATTGCATCAAGGATATTTGTTTTTCCGGCACCATTGGATCCAATAAAACAGTTGATTTTAGGCGAAAAATCGATTTCTGCCTGAATGATGTTTTTGTAATTGATTAATG
This sequence comes from Paludibacteraceae bacterium, assembly GCA_963662245.2. GTDB lineage: Bacteria > Bacteroidota > Bacteroidia > Bacteroidales > Paludibacteraceae > JAFGVL01. Next base: position 803,401 of record CAXXVQ010000009.1, read on the forward strand.
ATAAGTGTTGGAGAAACATGTTTGATCTATTATCTTCTGCAAAGATAGGAGAAAATGTGCTCAAGTCAAGACATTAAGTAGAAGAGAGACTCTAAATTGTTGTCAAAGGAGCAAATTAGTTAGGGTAGTAAAAAAACTACACGATTATTTCGTTTATAAATAAGAATACTATATTTTTGCCATCCATAAATAAAACTATTATTAAAAATTAAAGTAAGCTATGTCAAAGGATAATAAAGCTAATCACGAGGGGTTTGGTGAAGAAATAGAAATAGCAATCAGTAAAACTGAAGCATTTATTGAGAAATATCAAAAGCAATTAATTTATGGTGTTCTAGCTATTGTATTAGTTGTATGTGGTATTTTGTTATTTAATCGTTTTTATTTGGCACCACAAGAGTTAGAAGCTCAAGATCAAATGGCTAAAGGCGAGCAATATTTTGCTGTAGACTCATTTAAAATTGCTTTAAATGGTGATGGTGTAGATTATATTGGATTTACAAGAATTGCAGAAAACTATGGTGTAACCAAATCTGCTAATTTAGCTAATGCATATGCCGGTATTTGTTATTACAAGTTAGGTGAATACGAAAAAGCTGTTCAATCATTATCAGAATTTGATGGTGATGGAGATGTGAATGTAAGTCCAGTTATGGTTGGCCTAATGGGAGATGCTTATGTCGAACTTAATAATTTAGATAAAGCTCTTGAATGTTATGCAAAAGCATATGGAACAGAAAATAAAGTTTTTAGTCCTGTATATCTTAAGAAAGCTGCAATCGTTTATGAAAGTAAAGGTGATGCTGCAAAAGCATTTGACTTATATTCTCAAATTCAATCAGAATATCCAATGAGTAGTGAAGCTCAAGATATTGAGAAATATATCGAGAGAGCTAAGTTGAAAAAATAATAAACAAAATATTTATTTTAACCACAGTTTACAATTTGTAAGACTGTGGTTTTTTTATACAAATAATTATGGCAACACAATATCAGAATTTATCAGAATACGATCCTACAACAGTTCCTGATGCATCTGGAATGCGTTTTGGGATAGTAGTGTCAGAATGGAATACAGATATTACTAAAGCATTGTTAAAAGGTGCGTACGAGACATTGGTTAAGCACGGTGTTAAGGAAGAAAATATTTTAGTGAAATATGTGCCTGGTGCTTTTGAATTAACTTTTGGTGCAAAGGTGATGTATGAAACTCAAGAGGATTTAGATGCTATTATTGGACTAGGTTGTATTATTCGTGGAGAAACTCCTCATTTTGATTTTATTTCTCAAGGGGTAACGCAAGGTTTTGTAGATTTAAATATTGAGGGTTCTATTCCGTTCATCTTCGGTGTGTTAACTAATGATACTATGCAGCAATCAGTTGATAGAGCTGGAGGAAAGCACGGTAATAAAGGCGATGAAGCTGCTATTACTGCAATAAAAATAGTGAATTATGTTTTGGAATTAGAAAAATAATATATACTTTTGCAGCGTCTTTAAAGAAAGGGTAGTTACCAGAGTGGCCAAATGGGGCAGACTGTAACTCTGCTGGCTTACGCCTTCGGTGGTTCGAATCCACCACTGCCCACTTTTTTTGATAGTTGATTTCTTAAAAATCATGCGGGAGTAGCTCAGTTGATAGAGCATCAGCCTTCCAAGCTGAGGGTCGCGGGTTTGAACCCCGTCTCCCGCTCAAGTTTAATCCGGTTTTTCTTATTGAAAAATCGGATTTGTTTTTTTAGAACAAAATAAATATTTTTGTTTGCATTTATAAAAAATGAGGAAAAAAGACATGGCAAAAGAAGTTGTAAATAATAATGGAATTGCCCATAATGCTTTAGCATTTGGCAGCCGTTTAAAAGGAAATATTGTATCAGACTCTGATTTTAGAGTTGATGGAGCTGTCGAAGGAAAAATCGAATGTTCAGGAAGAGTTGTAATTGGACCTAAAGGATCCGTTATTGGTGATATTATTTGTTCAAACTCAGATATTATGGGTGAATTGAAAGGAAATATCATTGTAAGTGATACATTGTCATTAAAGTCTACAGCAAATGTTTCTGGAGATATTAAGACGAAAGTCTTGGTTATTGAGCCGGAAGCTATATTCTGTGGTAGTTGTGATATGGGAGATGGCAATGCTGTTTCTCAAGAATTTCAAGTACAAGAAGAAAAAGTAAAGTAAAGCTTTCTTTAGAAAAAGAATATAAGCGAGATTGTAAAACAGCAGTTTTGAATCTCGCTTTTTTAATTTATTATCCTCATCTAATGAAGAAGTATATATTATCCTTTTTTTTGCTGATAATTTCATTTGGTAGTGCATACTCACAACTGTTGTCAGATAAAGCTCAGGTTACATTATTAACATGTGCCCCGGGTGAAGAGTTGTATGCTGGATTTGGGCATACGGCAATTAGAATTTATGATCCTAACACAAGGCTAGATGTTGTCTTTAATTATGGGACATTTAATTATCGTGTAAATAATTTTTATTTGAAGTTTGTCAAGGGGATTACTGACTACGAGCTAAGTATTGATCTGGGTATTGGATTTTTTATGAAATATTCTGATCGAGAGATTAAGGTTTGGGAGCAAGTTTTAGATCTGACACAAGAACAAAAGCAGTCGATGTTAGATGCATTGATGGAAAACTATAAGCCAGAAAATAGATTCTATCGCTATAACTTTGTTTATGATAACTGTTCAACTAGACCAAGAGATATTATTGAAGCTGCTGCAGGTAAAGTCAGTTATATTGATGACAATAAGAAAGACACTTTCAGGGATTTGATTGCTAAATATATCGGAGAGGATACTTGGATAAAATTTGGGATTGACCTAGTTCTTGGAAGTGAGGCTGATGAGGTTGCTACATTTAAGGAAAGGATGTTTTTGCCTCTTGAGTTAAAGCATTATATGCAAACTGCAACTAAAGAGAATGGTGATAAACTAGTGGAAAAAGAGTCTGTAGCAATTGATATGCCTATGGTTAAATCTGCTAAATCAGAATTTACACCATTATTGTTATCATATATTTTATTAGCATTAGTGTTGGCTGTAACAGTTATTTGGAGAAATAAATATTTGTGGTGTTTAGATGTCTTGTTGTTTACGGTTGCCGGTTTAGTGGGAATTGTTGTTTTCTATTTAAATTTTTTCTCACAACATCCTTTGGTAGGAGATAATTATAATTTATTGTGGGTAAACCCGCTTGATTTATTATTTGTACTTCTTATTCCAATAAAAGGAATTAGAAGAATAAAAGTGTATCTACATGTGTTCTTGTCAGTATCAATAGTTGTAGCTATTGCCGGTTATATCTTCTTGCCTCAAAAGTTTAATTTGGCATTTTTGCCACTAATGATAACTTTGCTAGTCCGTTCTGTTCATTATATCAGAATGAGAGAAGTATTTATAATT
>CAXXVQ010000010.1:0-103691 GCA_963662245.2 Paludibacteraceae bacterium
ACGACTTGCATCGTAGGAGTGATTGGAGATGATGTGGAGAGGATTTGTAAACAGGTGGAGAATGAAAAAAACATCCCAATCATTCCTGTGCAAGCACCAGGATTCCAAGGTTCTAAGAAAGATGGTTATAAGGTAGCATGCGAGGCTCTTTATACACTGGTAGGAACAGGAGATCGTCCTGCACAAGAATACAGTATTAATATTCTTGGTGACTTCAACCTTGCCGGAGAACTTTGGATTTTATTAGATTATTACAAACGCATGGGTATCCATGTAAATGCAACAATAACCGGCGATGGTCGTGTGGATGATATCCGCAATGCACATAAAGCACAGTTAAATGTAGTGCAATGCTCAGGATCGATGATGTATTTGGCCAAATTGATGAAAGAAGAATATGATATTCCTCATATGAAGGTATCGTATTTTGGGATAGAGGATATGTCGGATGCATTATATGAAGTGGCAAAATTCTTCAAGAGCGAAGAGTTGATGATGCGAGCGAAGGAATTAGTTCGCGAAGAATTTAGCCGCTTAATGCCTGCCTTACAATGGTATAGAGAACGCTTACAAGGTAAAAAAGCTGCTGTTTATGTAGGCGGTGCGTTCAAAGCCATTTCGTTGATAAAAGCATTAAGATTACTTGGGATGGAAACTGTTTTAGTAGGTTCCCAAACAGGTTCAACAGAAGATTATGAGATCATCAAAAAAATTGCTGATGAAGGAACAATTATCGTTGACGATAGTAATCCTGTAGAACTTTCACATTTTGTGAAAGAAAAGAAAGCTGATCTCTTTATTGGTGGGGTAAAGGAAAGACCAATTGCATATAAAATTGGAATTGGATTCTGTGACCATAACCACGAAAGAAAAGAAGCTTTAGCAGGCTATGAAGGAATGCTAAACTTCGCAAAAGAAGTTTATTCTTCAGCTTGTAGCCCAGTATGGCAGTTCACAAAATAATTTGCCAATAAGAGTAATGTAAAAATGAGAATAATGAATTTGAATTAGCACATTAGCATATTGAGAAATTGGCACATTAGTTAGCCCCCATGATTCAGTTTTATATATAGAAAAAGCACCAATGCAAGCGAGCAAAGGTGCTTTTTTGTTTTGCATCCCTTCTAAATATTCTTAAAGAGGTTATACATTACACCTTTATAACAATCTAATTATTATATAATTACATAGGTATAATGAAGTTGTGTTAATAAAAGATTCTTTTTTTATATCTATTTATTTTCTTGAAAATCAATATATTTGAAAGCCGAAATTAACTAAAAATACAAAAAAATGAAAAAAACAGTTTTACTCTTGTCAGCAATGCTGATGAGTGTCTTTGCTATTGGGCAAAAAAGGGTACTTCTACAAAATGGTGGAAGTAGCTCAGTATATAATACAATAAATGCTGCATACAGTGCCGCAGTAGCTGGAGATACAATTTACATATCCGGAGGGAAATTCAATGAATCCATTTCTATAGATAAACCTAGTATAGTAATATTAGGTGTAGGATATTTGGCAGATTCTGCCATTGCAACCGGTATTACTGAAATTCAAGGTAATGTAACATTGGGAGCAAATGCTGATAACGGGAAACTCCAAGGGGTATATATTACCGGATATATAAGGGTGTATGATGTAGATCATTATGAAATATCCCGAAATATGGTTGATGGGGAAATCAGTATTAGATATGCATCATTTGCCAACAGTCTGTTGATTGAGGAAAATGTATTAAAAATCGGTGTAACATCTTATGTTGGTGCATTGCACAATATCATACTTCAAAAAAATATTATATATGGGAGTATTCAATATTTTGATGAATATTGTGTAATAAATAACAATGTGATATTACGAGCTAGCATTGGTGGCTGTTTACAGTATTACAGCAATGTTTTAGTGGAGAATAATGTTTTTTATTATACATATGATAACAATATTATATATGGTAGCTCTACAAATACAAACTTCTTTTCAAACAATATATTAGTTACAAATACAAATTTCCAAACTACAGGTTATGGCAATGCCGTATTTACAAATAACAAATATGTTGCTCCTGCTGATATTAATAAAGTTTTTGTAAACTATGATGAAACATTGGTTTATAACCCATCAAATGATTTTCATTTAAACCCTGATAGTGCATCCGTATGGCTAGGAACAGATGGAACTCCGATAGGCTTATACGGTACGCAAGACGCTGCATTAACACCAACTCCATATAAGGAAAGTACACTTCCATTTAATCCTCATATCTCTGAGAAAAGCATTGCTAAGTATACAGATGCGAATGGCAAACTTCAAGTTCATTTAAAAGCTAATTCACAACAAAAATAATCTATCAAACACACTAATTATGAAAAGGTTAAGTTTTATTATCATTGCTCTATTATTTTCTTATATTGCTGCAAACGCACAAAATGACATCGCAGTTGTTCGTCCGGATACTACTGCATTTTTCTACAAAATAGCTGACGCTGTTACATATGCTCAAAGTGGAGATACAATTTACTTACCCGGCCGTTCATTTGTAGAGAGTATTACTATAACTAAAGAGCTACATATTATTGGTACCGGGCATTATATTGATTCAACACAAGCTTCGGGTAGAACAGCTCTTTATGGTACAATTACTTTTCAAAATGGCTCAGATAATACTTCTATTGAGGGCTTATTTATAAATAATGACATCGTTATAAGTAATGGTCATGTTTCAAGTAATATTAGTATTCAAAGATGTAGTTTTTATAATCTTGGTTTTAACTATGGTGAAGTAACTGGTTTATTAATATCAGAATGTATTCAGAGAGGAACTGTTATCAACGGAAACTCAAATCATAAAAATGTACTAATCGAGAAATGTATCATGAATGGAGAACTAAATCGATTTGAAAATGCAACTTTAGTAACCAATTGTATTTTTCTAAAATCAACTTCAGGTTATGGACCTATTTATTTATTGAAAAGTTCATATATCGAGAATTGTGTATTTGTTTCAACCGGCTACTTTGATAATTCATGTACCGGATGTACATATACTAATAACTTAATGGTAAGTTCATCAACAATTGCAACTTCAAATGCCGGATATAATAATTTACAAGGAGTAAATGTTACAACAATTTTTGACACTTATAATACCGCAAACGCATTCTCTTATGATGACAATTATCATTTACAAACACGCACTGATATCGGTTCATCGGGTTTAAATGTAAATAACCTTGGTTTGTATGATAACACATTGCCATACAAATCCTCAGCAGTGCCAGTAACACCTCATATCTCAACTAAAACCATTGCTCGCGAAACAGACAGCAACGGAAAACTAAGCGTACAAATTAAAGCAATTGCACAACAACGATAAGAAACAGTAAACATGCGAAAAATTAAATATTCCATATTTCTATTCTTGTTGGGGGTAAATAGTCTTATCGCAACCAATATCGTTGGCTATGAATATTGGTTCAATAATACTATTGACAGTAAAGTAGGAGTGAGCGTCAGTCCTACAGAGCAGCTTTCTGTTGATGAACTAATTGCAACTGACGGATTACCAGCCGGAGTACATGCCATTAACTTCAGGTTCTTGGATGATAGCGCCCGTTGGAGTTCAGTTGATGCATCACTGTTTATCAAAAGACTGAATTTACCCGCAACTGGAACGAATAAGATTGAGAAAGGATATTGGTGGTTTGACAGCGACTTTGCAAACAAGCAAGAAATGTCATTTACTCCAAACACGGTACTCATTATAGATGAGCTTATTGCTACATCTACACTCCCTAATGGTATTCATTCTATTAATTGTACATTTATCGATAGTAGAGGAATATATGCACCAGTAAGCAGTTTCTTGTTTATAAAAAGAGCATTAAACCCTTCTGCCGGTAGTAACACAATTACTAAATGTCAATATTGGATTGATAATAATATTGCTAATACCTCAGAGATATCTTTATCAGCAGGTGAAATTGTGGCTGTAAATGATTTAATAAACACATCTGCATTACCTACAGGGATTCACTCTATAAACTTTCGTTTTCAGGATGCGAATGGCGTTTGGAGCTCGATAACTAGTTCTTTGTTTAAAAGAATGTCTCTTCGTGCATACGGCTCAACTCCAAATATTGTTGCTTGTGAATACTGGTTTGACAATGGCTTTGATACTCGTCAACAAATACCAATATCAGCAGACACTGTAGTAAATGTTGATGAATTGATAAATGTGCAACTGCCAGTTGGAGTTCACTCGTTAAATGTCCGTTTTCAGGATGCGAACGGAGTATGGAGTTCAGTATCAATGAGCCTTATTCGTAAGTTTGCCGTGATTTCAACGAACCCTAATTATATCACAGCATATCGCTACTGGGTAGATGATGAAGTTAGTTCGGCAAATATGATAATTTTACCCGCTCCGGTTAACCCAATGGATTTAACTACGGAAATAGATATGTCTGCATACTCTGTTGATGAGCACTTATTCCATATGCAATTTAGAGACACTAGAGGAGCATGGAGTTCTGTTACTACCGATTCTGTAAGTCGCGAGTCATATTTATCTTCTCAGTTCTCGGTAGCAAATACACCTGCATGTGACACCGTTAAAGTAAGCTTTACAAACTTGAGTAAAGATGCAGATAGTTTGATTTGGAGTTTTGGTGATGGTACATATTCGTATGATACTAACCCAACACATGTTTATACAACATCCGGAAACTATAGTGTTCAGTTAATTGCAAGAGATACAATATTGCATATTGACAGTACGCTCACAGTAAATGTCCCTGTAACAGTTTATAGCTCACCGGTCATTAACTTAGGTTCAGATAAAACTATCTGTGATTATGATTCTGTACAACTTATGGTTAATGACGAATATCAGACTTATATGTGGAATGGCATATCCGGTGATTCATCTATCTATAGCAAAGGAGGAACCCATATTTTGGAAGTAACAGATATAAATGGTTGTAAAGCTTTAGATACTGTAATTGTAGAGCTTTTTGTAAGACCAACAACCCCTGTTATTGTGAAAGAAGGGGATAGTTTGACAACAAATCCAATTACAGAAGGAACCTTACAATGGTATAAGGATAACTCTGCTATTAATGATGCTGATTCTACAGTATATAAACCAATAGAAACAGCTAGTTACCATGTAGCTGTTAACTCAAATGATGGTTGTTATACCATAAACTCAAACATTATTAATGTAGTAATCTCTGCAATAATGGAAACGGGCATTGCAAATATTACTTTGTATCCTAACCCAACTGTTGATAAGCTATATTTCTCACATAATCTGTATGGTGCTTATAGCCTTCATGTTTATGATGTAGAAGGGCAGAGGTTGATTAACTTCAGACAAAATACTCAATCTGGTAGCATTGATGTGTCTGACTTAAATAAAGGTGTGTATGTACTCGTATTTGAACAAAATGGACAAGTGAAACACATGCAACGATTTATCAAAAAATAGTGTTGAATCTTTATAAATAAAAGGCCCCATCGAATCTTTCGGTGGGGCCTTTTTGCTTATTTTGGGAACTGATTAACTTTCGTAATCATCATAATAATAATTCATAATGTGTTTCTTCTGATGCTCTTGTACAGCATTTATAAAACCGAAGATAATACCAATTCCTGCAAATATGTAAAGGACTGTAAATACCTTACCAAAATCGGTTTGAGGAGAAAGATCTCCATAGCCGACAGTAGTTAGGGTAGTAGCAGAAAAGTAAAATGCATCAATCCAGCCAAAACCTTCTACATAATGATAAAATACTGTTCCAACCATAAGTGTTGTAACACAAGCTATGGATAAAGCTCGATAAATTTTATCTTCAAAAAAAGTAACAGTATTTCTTATGATTCTATTTTTTATGAATTTTCTCATAAAGAATTATTTTGAGGATTTTTGTCAATCTGTTTTCGGCGTTAAGATACATAAAAAACTAAATTGTAACCAAAGTTTAAAATGCATAAATATTAATAATAGAAAAGCCCTCTATATTTATTATAAAGGGCTTTTTAAAATTTACATGGCAAATATTCTATCTGACAATAATTTTAGTAGAGTATTCGCAGGTTCTTCCTTTTATTCTTAATATGTAACTACCATTAGGTAATGTCTTTTTTAGAGATATATTTAGAGCGTGAACTCCAGCCTCTAATAATCCAAAATCAGCTATAAATACTTGTTTACCTGACAAGTCTGTAATTAATAGATTTATTTGATCTGAGTTCTGTAAATTGAATAATACAGATGCATTATCAATAACCGGATTTGGACTTACAGAAACTGAACTTATTTTAGCATTATCCGATCCACCTACAGTTGCATATTTGTATATTGTATTTTTACCTAAATCAATTGCAAAATTTACATTTGAAACTATTTCTCCATCTTGAATAGTCACATTGTAGCTTTCTGTTTGAGTAAATCCGATTCGTTCAAATAAGATTCCGTATGTTCCTGAAGGCAAGTTCCTGAAAGAGAAAGCTCCACTTGTATCCGGAGTTGTAGAAGCAATGATATTGCCGTAACTATCAGTTAAATAAATATTTACACTATAATTAGTGGTTGTATTTGCACTTCTCATTGTTAATAATTCACCCACCGTTCCGGAAATAACCGCCTGACCGGTCATAATTACTGTAGAATTTTTTGATGCCAACAAGAAATTAATCGTAGTATCTGTTTCACAAGAAATATTAATTGGAGTGGTAGATAACCAACTTGTTGAACCATCATGATAAGTATCTACAAAAGGATTTTCACCACTAAAACTATAACTTACAAAATGTGCTTTCAATAAGTATTCGCCGGCTGTAAGTGAGTCAAAGGTAGCAAACTGAGGAAGATTCTTAGTTTGATACAAGTCATAATTGCCATTGTCATTTTTCTTGTATAACTGACCCTGAACATCATTGCTTCCAGTCATTCCTCCTTGCAAGAAAGAAGCATTGATTTTACCGTATCCAAATTGAACATTAACAGAATCAAGTGTTATGCAAGCTCCATTGCTAATGTGTACATAATATGTTCCGGCTTGAGTTATTTTTCTAATGTTTTCATGAGTTTCACCTTCAAGAAGGCTCCATAGGTAAGTGTTTTCAGGCGAACCTGCATTTACGCTTACTGTATCTCCTAAACAGCCATGTACAATACCTTTAGGAAGAATCATTGGTGCCGGCTCTTTTACACTTATGTTAATTGTATCCTTAATGCTGCCTAATGTATTTGTCAGTGTAACTATATACTCCCCGCTATTTTTCACTACAATTGATGAACTTGTTTCTCCTGTATTCCAGCTATATGACATACCAATACCTGCTTTAGGTTTAAGAGTTACTGAATCTCCCTGACAAATTGTTTTATCATCACCTAATGCGTTTTTTGTAAGAGCTTCATCTGCAAATTCAATAGTGAATTTTGTGATACTACCCTCAAAACTTGTAAAGTTCAAAGAGTCCAGTTTCTTTTCTAGGGTGTTTGATAATTGGAAGAATCGGCTTGAAAGTCCATATTCTCCGCCAATTCCTGGATAAATTGTGTTTTCAAAATATCGATAATCAACTGTATCATTTTGAGCTTTAATTATTGCCATAACCGGACAATTATTTCCAGTCATAAGACCTTTTATTGTATATATTGTAGAATCAAACGCAGATAAATCTACTTGTAATCCTTTTAGAGCAGGATATGAAATTAATGCAGCTATAGAATCTTCATTAAAAGTTATTGTATCACCGTCAAATAAATTGTATTCACGATGTAGCTTCATTGGTATATCTTTTATTTTAAAATCAAAATAACCAACGGTATGCATTGCTGTATCTCCATAAACATCAACTTTTTCTTGGTTATTTGTAACCCATTTAAGGTTTTCTTTTTTATCTGTTTCAAAATTGATGTTTAATGTGTTTCTAATTGCTGCTGTAGAGAATGGAATAACAATGTCATCATCTTTTGGCCAAGGGTTATTATTCTCATCTGTTAAAAAACCAACAGGAATAGTTAGAATATACTTGCTTGATGGCGATAAATACGACTCTAAATCAAAGCTAACTTCGTTTTTATATACTTGAATTTTACTTACTGAAATGCCAACAGTAAAGTTATTTGCAGGGCACTGAAGAGTAAGTCCTGATTTTACTTCTACTGTTTCATTAAATGTGAAAGAAGCAACTGAGATTAAAGAAATTCCTGTTTGATTCTCAACCGGAAAGCTTTTTTCAAGCTCCGGAGAAACTGAATCAGGTGCTAATATCGAAAAATTACCTGATTGAGAATAGGTGCTTGAACCATACTTGTTGTAATTAGAGTTATAACTAAGATTTTTACGAGTTAAATATGGAGAACCGCTTTGATTCCCTCTATATTTATAATCTCTTGCTACTTTTTGGCTAACTTCGAAGTACAATGAATCCATTTCGACTACAGTAAAGTCAGTTTTTGATAAACCCGGAGGAATATCAGAATATCCGGAGTAGGAGCCTTCATAATTTTTTTCGCGCATCCAACCAAAGGTAGTTACGAAAGTGGTGTCATTTGATGATGATACTTGAAATACAGTAATGTGTTCACCTATATAACCTGTTGTATAAAGCTTTATGGAACTTGAACTTCCCGCTGTTTTAACAAAGTTGGAATTGTTATAGGTAGGAATAATTGTTCCTGCGGTTATGTTTTCAGGAGCTGTAAATTTATAAATTCCATCAGAACCCGTTGAAGTGTCAAAACCACCGAGAGATTGTTTATAGAAATAATCAGTGAAGAAAAATTCTGTACCGGCTTGAATATCTACTAAAGGTACGAAGTCAATGCAATGACTGGTATAATTTACCTGTGCGATAGCAATATCACCGGCTTTTAAGACCGTTTGGGACTGAACTATTGAGACATAACTCAATAATAATACAAGATTGATAAATAGTTTTTTCATGTTTTTATATGTGTTTAAAATTAAATTTTAGGCAGAATTTTAACACACAAAGAAAACATGATATGCAAAGAGAGTGCTGTAAAAAACCGCCAAAAGAATGTTTGTCAAGAAATTAATTTCTTTGCAAAATCATTTTTAAGTGCAAGATAATCAATAGGTTTTACTGATGTGAATTTAATGAAATCCTTTTGAAAATGGGAGTAATCATAATAATACCCTTCCAAAACCATATCATTCCATTTTAAATCTGGATTCTGATACATTAATCCCAAAATATATTTATGTCTGAGAATTTGACAAAATGTTTTTGGATTTACACCTATTCGCTCCATAAAATAACGCAAAAAGGATCTATCAGAAACTTTATCTATAATAAGTTCATAAGGATTTATCAATCCATTATTTTCTACAATTTTATCAACAATTGAATCTAAATAATCATTAGCTTGTATAGGCTTTTGGTATTTAAGAAGTAGTGATTCGAGTTCTATTATTGTGTTTTCATTAACACCACTTATAATTAGCTGATCTTCAATGTGACTCAGTTCACTTTTTGAAAAAACCATATTTGCAGGAATTCCAGTATTTTTTAGTGACTTAGGCGATATACCAAGCAAGTTATAAAGCCCATATGGTTTAAAATTGATTCCCAATAATTTCGTGCCTGGTTCAGGTTGAAGTAAAATGTGCTTGGTTACTTGACCAATAATCATTGATTCGCAAGTATATTGCTCGTGATTATAATAATTTCCTTTTTGACCATAATGTATAAGCCATACAGGATGACCTAAAGGTGGAACTGTAACATTACCTTCTTTAGATATATCTGGTTCAAAATCAAAAACAAAATAGCTGTCAATATACCTATTCAATAATGAATTGAGGGGAAATAGGATTGTTCTATTAGTTTTCATGTTCAATAAAAATAAGTGAATGTAAAGATATATTTTAACTATACATATTGGTTATAAAAAAACTCCAAAACTTAATGTAAGCTTGGAGTTTTTAAATATTCTAGAATATACAGTTAATCTAGTTTCTTAGACCAAAAGAACATCTTAGGTTTTGCATCAGCAAATTCGCTATCAATATATAATGTTTGTGCTTTTACATTATCTTCTCTAACCTCTAAAGTTACTTTACAGCAGTTCTTTTCTTTAGCTGTTTCAATCACTTTATCAAGCAACATTCTACCATATCCTTTACCTCTAAATACGGGGTCTACAATAATATCATGTAGATTCAAATATGGTTTTGCATGGAAGGTTGAGAAGTTTTCAAAGAATGTTACCAAACCTACAGCATCATTCCCATGAATTGCGAATAACACATACGCACATGGATTTGTATTTAAACCATCAACCAAACGCAATTGTTGAAGTTTTGTTAGGGGAGTTCCACCACCCATTTCGTCTTCGATATATATATTGATTAGTTCTACTAATCTATTTAAATGAGCAGGATTATTATAATCGCAGTACTCAAATTCTACTTCTTCCGGATTTATTTTCATAACAGCAATTTCAAATTTAAGATTCCTGATTTCAAGTTGTTTTTAATGTGAAATTTGGAATATGAAATATTAAATTTCTTTTATTCGTCTTTCGCTTTTTGAGTTTTAAAACGACGAGCATCAATATCATATTTCTTTAATCTAATACCCATCATTCTCTCTGTTATACCCATTTTCTCAGCAGCTTTAGTAATATTACCTTTTGTGCTGATTAAGCTATCTTGAATAATTTGTTTCTCTAATTTACCAAGTATTGTTTCCAATGTGCCTTGAGCTGCTGAATTTGATGAAACTGCATTTTGTAGAGTAGGAGGTAAATCATGTGAACGGATTACCCCATCTTGACTCAAAATACAAGCACGCTCCATACAGTTTTCAAGCTCACGAATATTACCGGGCCAGTGATACACCATAAGCATATCAATTGCTGATGCAGAAATGCGTTTGATGTTTTTACCATGCTTTTCGTTGAACTTTTCTACAAAGTGATCAGCTAACGCCGGAATATCATTGATACGCTCACGAAGAGATGGTACAAAGATTGGGAAAACATTGATTCGATAATATAAATCCTCGCGAAAGTGATCTTCTTTAATTAAATCCTCTAAATTGCGATTTGTAGCACAAATAACTCGAACATCAACCTTTACCGGAGTAGAACTACCTAGGCGTTCAATTTCTCGTTGTTGTAATACACGAAGAAGTTTTACCTGAACTGGTGCAGGCACATCTCCAACCTCATCTAAGAATATTGTCCCTCCATTAGCAGCTTCAAAACGACCAATGCGTTGCGATGCAGCACCCGTAAAGGCTCCTTTTTCGTGACCAAATAACTCGCTTTCAATCAAACTTTCTGGCAATGCTGCACAGTTTACTTTGATAAAAGGCTTACCTTTTCGTAGACTGTTAAAGTGAATAGCTTCAGCAACCAATTCTTTACCAACACCACTTTCACCTCTAATAAGTACTGTAGCATCAGTAGGGCTTACGCTTTCAATCAATGAAAACACTTCTTGCATTTTGCTAGAGTTCCCCTTTATATTTGACGGAACAATGCGCTCCTTAAGGTTATTTTTAAGTGCGCGGTTTTCTTCGCGTAGAGTTGCTAGTTCTTCAATATTTTCTTGAATACGACGAACAGCACGACCAATCATTGACCCTATGATGTATAATAATCGTTCATCATTGGCAAAGTTTAAACTTTGACGATATGTTTTGTGTAAACTTACCGTTCCAAGTACTTCATATTTATAACGAATAGGAACACATATAAATGACACATCTTCTTTATCAATTTTTAGAGGTGCATTCGTTTTGTTTTTAAATCCAGGTGAAGCAGATGTCTTGGGAACAACAACAGCTTCTCTAGTTTCAACAACGCGACCGATTATACCTTCACCTAACTTATAAGTAATATTCTTAATATCATCAAGATCAATTCCATAAGTAGCTTCAAAATGAATAGTATCATTAGAACGATTGTGTGTAGTAAGTAGGATTCGTTCTGCGCCTAAGTGTTTACCCACCAAGTCCATAACCAATTGCAGGTTAATGTTTTTTTCAAATAGTGCATTACTGATTTCTAGTAACAGGTTTAATTCCCGCTTTCCGTAACAATCAGAATAAGCATCGCAATGTCCTGTTTGTAAACTCATTTTGTTCGGTTTTTTAGATTAGTAGTTTGTGTGTGTCTCATAAAATCAGATCAATGCAGTCATAATGATAGCATATCAATAATATTAGTATCAATATGATTATTGCACAAAGATATATCATAATGATTTTATATCAAATATATTTTTGTCTTTTATAACATTTTAGTTTGGTATTACTTACATTTTGGTCATGATATGTAATAATGTATTACAAATATGTCAAAATATATAGCAAAGCAAATACGCTTAAATGCCTATATATCAAGAAATTACAACAATGGCACGATAATAGTAAAAACTGAAAAATAAAAAAACACATATATGTCGTTATAAATTGAATTTGATAACGGCTTTGAAAAAGGGGGGTATATGACAAATTTTGGAAATAACACAATAAGCTTTGAACCGATTGGTGTCATCCATACAGAGTTTAAAGAGGTAGAAGATATTCCAATTCATCCATTTAGTGGAAAGGAAGCAAAAGGATACATTGAACTTTTACCAAAATTCGAAGCGGCATTAAAAGACTTAGAAGGCTTTACTCATATTACATTAATATATTATCTACACAAAGCTGAGGAATATGAGTTGGAAGTAACACCTTATATAGATACTGAGCCTCATGGAGTTTTTGCAACGAGAGTAGCTGCAAGACCAAATCCAATAGGTTTATCTACCGTTCGACTTGAGAATATTAAAGGTAATATTATTAATATCACAGAGCTCGACATCATGGATGGTACACCTCTATTAGATATTAAACCTTACTATAAGTTATTTGACAACCGAATGACAGCGGTATCCGGATGGCTTGAAAATATTAAAGATCTTTCAAAAGCTAAAGCACCGGTTATTAAGAAAAGAAAACCTACTACCGAAGATTGATTAACCATAAAAAACTACTAAAATGAAATTAAGTGCAAGAAATACCTTAAAAGGTAAAATCGTAGAAATTAAGCCTGGTGTTGTTACTGCAAAAATAAAACTAGACTTGGGAAATGACAATGTTATTAATGCCATTATCTCTGTTGATAGTATTGATGATCTAGAATTGAAAGTAGGGGACGAAGCTTTTGCTATTGTCAAGTCTACGGAAGTAATGATTGGAAAAGAGGAGTAAATATCATGGATTTATGTTCGAAATATTCAATTGATGGTGCTTTTGTAATTCACAAAGACGGCGAGGTGTTCTTTGGTCCGACACAATATAAATTATTGCGCCAGATTATCAAAGATGGTTCTATCAATGCGGCATCCAAAAGCTTGAATATTTCATATCAACATGCATGGTCCGTAATTGATAAGATGAACAAACTCGGTCAAATACCTATTGTTATCCGACAAAAAGGTGGTAAAGATGGAGGAGGTTGCCGTATTAGCGAATACGGTATGAAACTATACGAAGAATTTTCACGCAGAGAACAAATGTTCAAAGAATTTCTTGAATTAATGAACGATGGTTTAGATGGAGACTTTCTGTAGTTTTATTTACTAGGCGTTATCTTTTTTATAGATAAAGATACTTCGACTACGCTCAGCAATAAAGACACGGCGACTGAGCAAAGCCAAACTAAAACTATCAGTATCTGAGCGAAGTCGAAGATAAGAAAAACCGATGCACACTCACCGGAAAATGAAATGATGCATCGGTTAAATAAATAAAATTTATTCATTACAAATTTACAAATTATGAACCGAATGATGAAAAAGCAAGGAGTATTATTTACTCTTATTGCTATGGGCATAGCAGGTGCTAATGCTCAGAAAGTGACTGTTAATGCAGAATTCAGACCGCGAACTGAGTATCGTAAAGGCTATAAAAAACCTTTGGCAGATAGTGTCGATGCAGCTCTGGTTACTATCCAACGCACCAGACTTGGGGTTGATTACAAAAGCAATGCCTTGCAAGCTAAAGTTACTTTACAAGCATCAAGTGTTTTTGGAGAAACAACTACAAAAGAAGGAACAAGCGTAGGTGTATACGAAGCTTGGGCTGATGTATTATTATTAAATGGATTAAGTTTAAAAGCTGGTCGTCAGGGGGTTCAGTATGAAGATGGTCGCTTGTTCAGCAAAGCAAACTGGAGTAACACCGGTAATGCTCATGACTTAGGTTTATTAAAGTACCGCTCAACTATTGTAGATGCAGATTTAGGTTTTGCCTATGGAAATGCATCTTTAGTTTCTCAAGAATCTGCTTATACAGTTGACAAAATGTACAAAACATTAGCATTTGGTCACTTTGAAAAAGGACTTGATAATGGTCTGAAATTTACAGTTTTAGGAGTGGATGAAGGTTACCAAGAAGGTACAACTAACGAACTCATTAAGAAGAACTATCATCGATACACAGCAGGAGGTACCGTTGCTTTAAAGAATGATTCTTTACCCATTGATTTCTTATTTACCGGTTATTATCAATTTGGCGACGGAACGCTTCCCGGTAAAACTGACTACCTAGATTTGAATGCTTATTTATTATCTATCAAAGCAAATTATGCTATCACTAAAGCATTTGGTCTTTCATTAGGTTATGATTATTTCTCAGGCACAACTACTGAAGATCTAGCAAAAGGAGAGGAAGTAAATACTTTCAATAGATTTAGTTTCTCAGGTAACCACGGATTTAATGGTTATATGGACTACTGGGCAACACTACCTAATGGTGGTTTAAGCAATATTTACGGAGGAGCCGGATATAAATTTAACAAGAAACTAAAAATCAATGCCATGTACTATTTATTCAGTTTAGCTGAAGATATGAGTGGGATTGACAGCAAGGATTTAGGTTCGGAACTGGACATTACTTTAGATTATAAACTAAGCAAGGAAACAGCATTGCAACTTGGTTGGTCTACATACTTCACAACTAAAAGTTACGATTCTTTAAAGAAACAAACAGGAGTGGACACACAGTCTCCTCAGTACGCATATATTATGTTAACTATAAAACCTGAGATTTTTTCTAATAAATAGAACTAGAAAAGTGGGGGATTGAATATTAAAACAAGATAAAATTAAGAATTATGAAAAAAATAATTATAAGCTTAGCCATTTGTTTAGCAGCAGTATCAGTTTCGGCTCAAGCAGTTAAAGTGGCAGCTGCAGCAAATCTTAGAAATGTATTAACAGAGATCAAAGAGATGTACATAAAAGAATATCCTAAAGAAAAAGTAGATATTACTTTTGGTTCATCAGGAAAACTAACGCAACAAATATTAAATGGTGCTCCTTTTGAATTCTTTATGGCTGCCAATAAAAAATACCCAATGAGTTTACAGACTAAAGGAGCAACATCTGGAAAAGTAGTTACCTATGCTTACGGAAAACTTGTAATGTGGAGTAGTAGTGTGGATGTTTCAAAAGGCAAAGCTTTATTAACCAGTGCTAGCGTAAAAAAAATATCTGTAGCTAAACCAGAAACAGCACCATATGGTGACAGAACTATTGAATATTTCAAACGACTTGGATTGTTTGAAGATTTAGGAAGTAAAATCGTATATGCAGATAATATTGCTCAAGCGGCACAATTTGCTTACACAGGAAATGCAGAACTAGGATTTACCGCTATGTCATTGGTATTGTCTCCGGATATGCAAAGCAAAGGTAAATATTACATTATTCCCGAAGATCAATATTCACCAATAGAGCAAGCTTGTGTGTTATTAAAATCATATAATTATAACCCAAAAGCTGCAAAATTCATGAAATATGTTTTGGACAAAAAACTAGCTCCGGTTTGGGAAAAATGGGGATACAAGAACTAATGTGCTAATAACTCAATATGCTAATATGCCAATTAATATTACACATAAAATAGATG
This sequence comes from Paludibacteraceae bacterium, assembly GCA_963662245.2. Taxonomy (GTDB): domain Bacteria; phylum Bacteroidota; class Bacteroidia; order Bacteroidales; family Paludibacteraceae; genus JAFGVL01. The sequence goes on from CAXXVQ010000010.1 coordinate 15,952, forward strand.
ATATACATTGGCATATTGGCACATTAATCTAATTATAATTATGAACGCCGAATTTATTGATACTCTTTGGATTACAGGGAAGTTAGCTTTTCTTACCACGCTAATATTGTTTATTATCGGGCTACCTGTTGCGTATTTCTTAAGCTTCGTGCGCTTTCGAGTTAAAGCGATTATAGAAGCTCTAATAAGTATGCCTATGGTACTGCCTCCAACAGTAATAGGATATTACATGCTAGTAGCATACAGTCCTAAAAATGCTTTTGGGGCGTGGCTAGAGAGTGCTTTAAATGTGCGTTTAGCTTTTAGTTTTGAGGGAGTTTTAATCGCTAGTGTGGTATTTGGACTGCCATTTATGATACAACCTCTACAAAGTGGGTTAATGCAGTTGCCAAACAGCTTACGAGAAGCTTCATATACACTGGGAAAATCTAAAACAACCACTTTTTTCAGAGTGTTACTACCTAATATTAAACCATCCATTATTACAGCCGTAGCTCTTACATTCGCGCACTGCATTGGTGAGTTCGGTATTGTGTTGATGGTAGGAGGTAACATGCCCGGAGAAACCAGAGTGGCATCTATCGCCATCTATGATGAAGTACAAGCCTTGAATTATGACACAGCAAATCAATATGCATTTGTACTATTTTTAGTGTCATTAGTGATCTTAACAGTTATTTATAGTGTAAAACAAAAACCCTTATTATAATGCTTAGTATTGATGTAAAAAGAACCATGTTAACCACTGACGGTGAAAGACAATTACACTTAAATGTGGATATTCCTGTTGGAAAATTAGTATGTATCTTCGGAAAATCAGGAGCAGGTAAAACTACGACTTTACGCATGCTGGCAGGGCTTATTGAACCGGAAGAGGGAAGTATTCGCTATGAAAACAATGTGTGGTTTGATTCTAAAAAGAAAATCAGGAGCAAACCTCAAGCTCGCGATATAGGTTACATGTTTCAAGATTATGCTTTATTCCCAAATATGACTGTAGAAGGCAATATTCGCTTTGGACAAGTGGAACCAAATCAAGAAGAGGTGGAAAGATTACTTACAATGTTTGATCTTACAAAACTTCGGAACCAAAAACCGCTGCGACTTTCTGGTGGACAAAAACAACGCTGTGCACTTGCGCGTGCTTTGGCGCGTAAACCGAAGTTGCTCTTGCTTGATGAGCCATTATCATCTCTAGATGCAGAAATGCGCATATCGCTTCAGGAGGAAATCCTAAAAGCACACAAGCACATGAATGTTACTACCATAATGATTAGCCATGATCGTGAAGAAATTAAGAAAATGGCGGATTATGTAATCACCCTTAAAAAAGGGGAGTGTGAGTTATTAGAAGTGGTGAATTTTTAAAACATTTCTAAAGAATAATAAGTAACCTTATATTCTTTGCCATCACTGGCAGTTGTCAAGTAATCCTTGACAACTGAAAATGAATCTAATTCATTTTCTCTCAATATATTAACTATATGTAAGCTTATGTTTTGCTTGGAGGTGGCAAAAAGTTCTGCGAGTTGGTTTTGGTTCAACCACACGCTACCATCTTTGGCATAAAGTGCTAATTGAGGGGCAGAACAAAAGAAGCACAAAAGAGAAACATTTTAAAACCTTTGAGAAACAAAGCATTGAGGGTTTTGGTGTGATTCGGTCGACTGGATAAACACTGGTGAGTGACTGGTCTAAAAACGGCTAAAAACGGCATAAAATAGGCACTTATACGGATACCATACGGTAAAAGTATAAGTGCCTATTTTGTTTTGCTAATTGATAATATCATGTTATCATCAATGCGTGCATATTGTTTCAAATCGAATGATAACAAAAGTGTTTTTATTGAATTGCCATAATTTAAACTTTTGTAGAGTTTTAAAGTTCCATAGAATTGAGGCTTCCAAAGATGTTTAAAGTCTCAAAGTAACCAAGTATTTGCTGTGGATTATCACCTATTAAGTCCTTATTATAACTCTCGAACTCATATGTTTGGGTGTGATAGTTAGTAACAGGGTCGTCATTGGTGTTTTCATTTATAAATACAAGTGGTTTTGAACCTCCTATTTTACAACCTTCTAATAGCTCTTGTATCTTTCCATTGTAAATAAACCGCTTAAAACCGTCTGCTCGTTGCTCTGAAATGTTAGATGCACTTGGTGTTGTATCTGTTACGATATGAAGCGTGAGCGTAACTAAACGGGCTTTACCAATGCCTTGTCCTTGCATAGAGTAATCAACAAATATGGCAGGTAACGGAAAGTACTCGTAAAGCTCAGGTTCTAAAGGCTGGGTTCGGTAAACATCCAAAAAGAAATTACCATCTACACCAGCATCGGTAAATAAGGACTTATTATCATCAAACTTTTTGTAAAGGTCGTATAATGCTTGTAACATATTGTTATTGTTTTAAAGCCTTGGCAAAGCGTGAGGCTGCTAGTAAATAAATGCGTCTATTTAATGTGTAGCTTGCTCCAATAAATGGGCGTGCAGGTATTCTTGTATTCATCTTACGGTTATGCGACTTAACCATGTGTGCGCTTACTGATTCGCTTCTGCCTTTTCTATTCCTTGAAAAGGACTTGACATTGTGCGCTTTCACCTTGACATTAGAGTTAAGAACACCGCCATTATTATGCACCTCTGCATAAGGCACATCTGTGCCAATGATAACTTTATTACTATCGGCATAAATCTTACGGATACTTCGTTTTAAACGCCCAGTACCATACAGTAATGTTTGGCTTCTTTTTTTACCTACACGCCTTGATTTGCGTTGTTTCCACGGTTCTTTAGTTGAATCGAGCCATGCTTGGTCTCGAAATCTTTCCTTGCTAAAGTTTACAGCAACGGCAGCAATCTCAACTGGTAGCTTAGCATTCGCTTTGGATAGTGCATCGATTTTACGATAAAGGTCTGTTAAATCTACTTTACTCATAACTATAAGGATAATTCAGTACTACGAACTACACGCAAAAACATTTCAGTCATCCATCTTTCGAGTTCATCTTTGTTCATGCCATTGATTGACTGGTGTTGAGGTGAAAAGCCTTTGATAAAGCTATCAATATTAACTGTGATGTTCTTAGTTTGACTACCTCCACTTATTTTTTTAGCATCTTCAGTTGAGGTGTCTGTTGTGTTATCTCTTTTTTTCGTTTCACCTAGTGGAGACTTTGGTGTGCCATTAGCCCAAAATTTATTAGGGTCTTTTAGAGAGCCATTTGCCCAGTGAGTAGCGTCTGCTTGAGACTTAACAACTCTTGTTTTAACATCGATTACTTTAGTGCCTGAAAGTAGCTCCTTAATCCAAACATAGGCTTTCTCAATTGCATTTATTATTGGCATTACAACTTCATCCCATATAACCATTATATTAGCTCCTAGGGCTTTTATCGCTTCACCTACAAGCCAAAAAGCTTTACCTATTGCCCAAGCGATATCTTGTAGCAATACGGAATTCTTCATAAATGATATTATGCCTGAAACGATTCCAGATAACACTGTCCAAATAGTGCTCAAAATGGTTTTTATATATCCAAAATACTGCTGAACCAACTCAACATAAGGTACCCACTCTTGACTGATTTTTGTTGAGCCATCTAAATAACCAAATATCTCAGTTAGGAAATCGGATACAGGCTGTAAAACCTTTGCTACTAAAGGCAAAAACTTTAAACCAATGGTGTCCATAATAGTATCCCATTGATTGCCTATTATTTTCTTTAATGTTTCGGGGTCTTGTTTTGCGTTTGCTAGTGCATCATTAAGATTGAATTTAGTGTTATCATAGGTGTCCATTGTTTTGAAAAAGTCTTCAGAACCTGTACGCAATTTTCCAAACAAAGACACTAAACCTTCAGGGCCACCTACATCACCCATAAAGTTGTTAAACTTCTTGTCACTCATGGTGTCAATCTTACCCGATGTTTGTTTGATAATGTCATCAAACTGGCGCATTTTACCGCTACTATCGTACACCGCAACCCCATATTTTTCGAGTTGACCAAGCACTTTAGGGTCTGCTAATCCTTGAAAAGCGGTTTTAGTTAAGTTGGCTGCCGTATCTGCATTTTTAGCAATGGAGGTAAAGGCTGCAAACATCTTATTTGCGGTGTCTACACTTTGCCCTGTGGCTGATGCTGCACCTGCATATTCGGTCTGAACCTCTGCAAGCTGGGCAAAGTTTACAATACCTGTTTGAACCGTTTTAGCATTACTCTCGAGCAATGCTTGTACATCACTTGTACCAAGTCCAAAGGCTTTCATTGCTTTAGTGGTGGAGTTGATACTATCGCCAAAGTCTGCTTGTGTGGCAATGGAGTAATTACCTACCAGTGTTGCAATCTTTGTAGCATCGCTACCATATACGCCCAGTGCCGATTGAAGATTATAATAGCCCTCGGCCATCATATCGTTATTTACACCAGTGACTAATGCAGTTCTATTGATTTCACTACGGTAACGGTCTAGTTCCTGCCTGCTTTTGTCTAGATTAAGCTGCCGTATGTTCATAAACTTATGTTCGAACTTAGTTGCACCGTCTATGGCTGAATAAAAAGCCATACCAAGCCCGACCACAGCAGCTGCAGCCAGCACATAGGGGTTTGTAAGTAATTCGACGGCTCTACCTAGACCAGGTATCTCATCTTTTACGGCACTAAATGCTTCAATATTCTTCATTTTGAACGCATCTAGCTTGCCTTGTATTTGTCCAGTTGACTTTTCTACCTGCTTTTTAGCCCCATCAAGGCCAGCCTTGAGGTTATTTTTTAGGTCGATAAGTAACTGAAGTTTAGCTAATCCTGAAGCCATATTGTATTTATTTAAAAAATGTTTGTAACTTTGTGTCAAAGAAAACAGTTAGATGTTTGAATGCTTAGACAATGCGTAAGTAGACCTAGGCTTAGTAAGAGCTATTCTTTACGAATATCCACCTTCGCAGCTAACTGTTTTTCTTATTTTATCAATAACCCTCCACGAGTTGCGTTTTTATCTCCTGCCTTATCAAAATACCAAGTTTTCACGCTCAAACCATCTGGTGTAATTTCGCAATCGACAATCACTGACTCATTGTTGTAAAACTTCAAGTAGCGCACTTGCTCTTTCGTTTTATTGTATGTTCTAAGATATACCTCACTTGGATTCTTCAATACATCTTCAATGAATGGAAACAATTGATGTCTATTCTTTATATCACCTACATAATCGCCTTTTAAATGCTTTGTAAAGTCGATTTCTTTTAAGATTAGTTTGCGACCTAAATAGTCATCATACCCCATTGCATCAAAGCCTTTAGTACCAGCATTGTTTTTAAATAGCTCTCGGATGTTATCGGGCGTAATTGTTTTATCAAGTGAGATAGGTTTAAGTTCCTTTTGCAATTCTGCAAGTGGTTTTAAACCATAGTCGCTATATGAGTATTTGTTCAGCTCCTTAGTATTACCTTCTAGCGAACTTAAGTACATTTGATTTTGAGTAAAAACCACACCTGTGTCAGCTCTATTAATAGCAAACATTGCCTTTTGCTTTTTATCAGGAAATACAATATCAATCCACTCTTTTCCATTCTCTACATTTGTGGCTTGAGGTTCTTGTAGCCCCTCACATCTGCATTCATAGCCATTTGGTGGCCATAGTCTGCGAGCCTGTACATCGTCAAACGAAAACACTCTGCCGTCGAGCTTCTCGTGTTCATCACGCACATGGTTGTCGCCAATGGTTTGATAACGCCAGTTTCCTATAATTCCTTTTTCACCCATAAACTCGAACCAACGAGCGGAGTTCTGACCTGTGGCAATGGCAAAGTTTCTTTCGGTGCGCAAGTAGCGTTCGTTAAATGTGCTATTGATAGCCTTAGCCTGTTTGATAAAGTCGCTCTCGGAGCGTATTTCTAACTTATCTTTATCAATCAAAAGCCTATTAAGCATTAATACCTCGGCACTACTCTTGGCATTGGCAAACTTAAATAGGTTCATTTCCATCATTGAGAGGGCTCGATGGTCGGGAGCGTTCCATGATACTTCCATGCGTCGGTCGCTCCACCCATCAAACAAACCTCCTCGCAGTTCTTCAGCAATGCGTTTGCCTTTGAGTAAGCGTTGTTTTTCTACCTCACTGGTGTTGCCACTCCAAAGCAGCTGATGTATTAGATTATCAAAGTTTGATAATTCATTCATCAACTCGGGGTCGAAACCCTGTGCTGTTGGTGTATTACTTGTTTGATATATGGGCAAACGAACGGCACAGGCCACAGCTATTGCCCCTAATGCTGTGGCCATATTAAAATTTGCGTTAGGGTCTGTTGGAGCTTTAGCTTTCTTTCCTATTATTGGTAAGTTGAAAGTTTTCTTTACCTCCTCATCGTCAAGCTCGTAATATTGAAGTGCATCGCTTGTAATTTTCCATTGTTCACTCAAGGTTAAGTCCTCGGTTTCGTCAAATTGGAAGCGCATTTTAGTATTGTCAAAAGGCAAACCTAGCTTTTGAAGCAATGGAAATAGTTTATCATTAACCACAAACGCAATCATTCTTTTGTCGCTCAATGAAATTTTATCGTCCAAGGTGTCGGCATGAACCTGTGTTTGTGCTCTGTTTGCACCCTCATCTACCATAGTGGTAGAGCCAACCATGCGTTTGCTTGTTTGGTTATCTTGAAACTTAGCGTTTTCGATGTATGTTTTTTCGGGGTTACCAGCGTTAGCAAGGTCATGTACAGTTATTTCGCTACCCTTTGGTAATACACCTGTTCCTGCCTCACCCAATGATTTAAGTCCGCTCTCAATTCTTGGCACATCCTGCTTGTTTGCTGTTGTTGCAGTGATTAAAGGCATACCAAAACGCTCTGTAAATTCTGCATACGACTGCAAAGCGTTTCGCTTCCAAATAACATTGGGAGCAACATCATTGATAAGCCCAAACTTTGAGCTATGGAGTATTTCAATAACGCTTGGTTCTAAAGAGTAGTCAATGTATTTATTACCTGCTACCTCCAAATACATGCGTTTAAGTTGGGGACAAACATTTCGTCTCGGTATGTGTTGTACAGAAATAATTCCTTTGTTATTGAATACCTGAAGCACTGTGTACTTTTTGAATATTGCATCCAGTGCGTGCTCAATAAACTCATAAAACCAAGCCTTATCCAGCATTTTGTTTTGCTCGTCAAGTTGTGTCCCCGAGCTAATGTCGGTAACATAAAATCTGTGGTTTAATGTAGATGCTTTTCTAAGGTCTATTACAGAGGCCAAATGAGCATCTAAGATTAAATCATCATATAAATCTTGTATTGCGTACCAGCGTGAGTCATCGGTGTTTTCGGCAAGCTTTAAAGCATTGCGCCATTTGTCTATATCCTTACGGCTACGGTCTTGAAATTCTTGCGAGATTTTAAGAATCAAGTCATTTGTTTTACTCTGACTTGCTGCAGTTGCCAATGCGCTAGGTTGCAAACCCTTTGCAAGTGCATATCTATCGTTTAAACTTAAAGTCATTTTAAATTACATTTAAAGGGTTTACCATTTGTGATTTGAAGGTGTACGGCTGTTTAGCCTAAACTCACTATACTCTTCACCTGTTGCTTCGTCTACAATTACAGGTAGGTCTGCCAATGTTTCGCCATTGCCTACATCTTTAAGCCAGTCCAAAGCATCTTGATAGCGTTGGCTGCGATGTTCGGGCACATCTTTAGCTCCTGTTTGGCTATAAAGATGATACAGCGTAATGTCAATGCTAATTGTTACAATCCACTGGTCTCTATTATCTATTTCTTCACTCTCTGCAGGTGCAAATATTTGAGAACAATCGTATCGTTTACTGATGCGGTTTCTAATCTGAGCAATGGCCGTGTTCTCGGCTCTTAATAGTTTGGCCGTGTTAAACCACTCATCGCTGTTTGAAGTTAAAAGCCTGAGTATTTCAGCTTTTATTTGCATGGAATAATCTTCCTGTTTGATAAATCGTGCCATAGCTAATATCTATTTTTTTTGAATGTGCTTCTAGGTGTTGTTGATACTTCGAAAGTTGCAACAAAGGATAATTCGTTAACTTCTGTTACAGCTCCTTGCATTGCGTCCAATCCGTCGAGTGGTATTTTTGCGCCTTTCTCAAAGGCTGTTATCGTTTCAATTAGCAATGTCATATCTGCGGTGTCTTTTTCTTTCTCGTTAAAGAAGAAATTGCCCTTTTCAAAATAACCAGACATGGCCTCTATACGGTCAAACTTGTCTCCCTTTGCTCTCTTTGATGGAACTATTGGTATTTGATAGCCTCGCTCATCACCTTCATTGTCAAAATCGTTTTCAAATTCCGACATTGCAAATAAGCCCTCAAACAAGTATTGAATTGATTCTCTTGATAGTTTACGGTCTTCATAAATATCATACAGCCAGCTTGCCAATTGAGCCCTTGATGTTTGCCTAAAGAATACATGCAGCACATGAAACTGCCTGCCCATTTTACCTAGAAATACAATAGACTTATGACATGCCTCGTCGCTCCACGATAAGTCACCATAAGCAACCACAGCATCGTACTTGTGATAAGGACATATTTTTGTCCACTGGATCCATTCTGCTTTAAAAACTTTTCCCTCGGCCACATGCGTATTCATATACTCACGCATGAATGAGCGATAAGCCGTTGACTTGTATTTCTTTTTCCAATACTCGGCTGTTGTTTTCTCAGGCCAGTTTGGTTCAAAAGTGTTTAAGTTCTTTACAGCATCTACACGCAAGTGAAAGAAATCGTGTTCTTCCCCCTCGGCCTTTGCTTCTTTTATTTTTTGAAGAAAAAAGGTTTTAAGCCTATTTGTAATAGAGTTTTTGTTGAAGTTGTTGTTGGCATAAACAAAGCGTTCTATGGCATCATCGTCCGAGTCGAAACAACCCCAAATATCTTCCGTTATAAAGTCCACGGAATCGGACATTAAATCATTGTTCTTTACATGACGCTTGTTGTCAACATCATCCACAACAATGTAGTCTGGACGCTCTGCACCTTCACGAGCTCCACGAGGGCTTTGTAAAAAACCAAGCGACATGAAGCGTACACCATCCGATGTTAAGAAATTACCATCAGACCAGTCGCCTTGTTGAAACTTATTACCGTAGTCGTTTATAATTCGATAGTTGTACTTGAGTTGGGCTTGTATTCCCGACAAAAGAGCTTTAGCTTTTGTTTCATTCTCACCAACTAGGAGCATAAACTTTAAATCGCCTAAAGCTAAATACAGGTATAAAGGGATACCAAGGTCGATATGTACAGACTTGCCCGATGAGCGATAAGCTTCCATTAATGCCTTTATCTTTTTGTTTTCGATAATGGCCTTAGCTAGTTTTTTATGAAACGCTGCACTCTTCTTTTTGGCATAGTTAGGCAAATAGTATTCAAACCATCGTATGTAATCTTTCTCAAGATATTCGATGCGTTTAAGTTTATCTGCTTGCTTTTCGTGCAAGTCTACAGAAGTTGCTTGAGCAATTTTCTGACAGTGTTTATCGTAGTCAGATAAAAGTTTTATGTAACTGTTGTTTGCCATATTAGCACTCCTGATTTATCTTTTCTTGTAAAAACATCTTATGATACTTGGTGAATTGAAAGGCCATTTTAGGGTCAATACCAGTCATCCAATTGTCGAACTCAACAAATGCATCACGAATAACCTCTACCGATAGTTTATTATTCATGTAGTCGTAAGCCTTCATTACCTTACTCAAAGAGTCCGCATCGATACCAGGAATAACTTCACCCTTTTCATCCTTACGAGCCTCACCCTTTACTATTCGAGTAGCCTCTCGCAATAGCATTTTTTTAAGTTCAAGTGGCCCTGATTGAAACATCTCTTTTGTTTCATCCCATTTGCCATTGTCGCGCCAACTGTAGATAGTTTTAATGTTTCTACCTGTTTCGGATGCAATAGCTTGTGGACTCATGTTCTTTTCCACATAAAGCATCTCTGCATAGTTTTTTTCTGCTGGACTTGCTTCTGTTGTTGTTTTTGATTTTGCCATTTCACACAGTTTTAAAGTCAAAAGTAAGCCTGTATTACATCTTAAAACAAGGCAGAATTAAAGCCGTTTTATTAATCTTTAAAGCGGCTTTAAACTTATATAAAGCCCCTTTATTAAAGGTTTTGAGGCTTGTTTTTAGCATTGTATGTTTGCATCTGTTAAAGCAAAATAAATAAGTTTTAAAGATGATTTTTAAAGAGCTGGCAAAGCAACATGCAGAATATAAGTTGTACGGTAACATAGGTAACTGGGCTGCCAATGGCGACTTTTTAACTTCCCTGTTAGACAGTGCCGTGGCAATGGGATACACTACGCTTGATATTAGAATGCACTGCTACGGTGGTAGCGTGTTTGAAGGCAATGTGATGTACAACGCACTGCAAAGGGCAGAGCAACGAAATGATATTACGATTAACATCTATATCGACGGTGTGGCTGCAAGCATGGGCTGTTTCATTCTGCCAGCACTCGAAAATGTATTTATTGCTGAGAATGCTTTTGGAATGGTGCATACACCATCGGGCAATACACAAGGTAATGCTGCAGCACATAAAGCAACTGCAAAGCTGCTGGGCGACATGGAAACAAACTTTGCTCGCACGCTAAGCGAACGAACTGGAAAAAGTGCTGATGAAATCAAAGCACTGTGGCTGGATGGTAATGACCACTGGTTGAATGCTGACGAAATGGTGGAGTTTGGATTTGCAAAAGCAAAAGTTGCTGCAACGGCAAAAAACATCAAGGAATTGGATAAACAAGCAGCTGCAGAAATAGGAGTTGGCGGTGTGTATAGTCAGTTTCAGGCATGCTTTAAAGCCTCTTTAAACGATGATTCTAATTTAAACGATAAACAAATGGACAAACTTTTATTAATCCAAGCCTTCGGGCTTACTGGTGTCGATGCAAATAGTTCTGACACCGCTGTTTTGGCAGCATTGCGTGAGAAGTTCACAGCTTTAGATGCTAAAGTTACTGCACTTGAAGCCTCGGCTAAAGCCGACAAAGAAACTGCTGTAAAAGCTTTCTTGGCACAACAAAAAGAAGCTGGGAAAATCGTAGTTCCCGAGGGTCAAACTATCGACACCGTAATGGCGTCATTAACACAAGTTGGTGTAGATAGCGGTTTAAATACGCTTCAACTTGTATTTGGTGTTACAGCCAATGCAGCTCCTGCAGCTTCTACAGCTTCTACAGCTCCGCATTCGCTTGCAAGTTTTATTCAAACTGCTGGTGCTGGTGCTAATGGCAATCAAGGAACTGATGCACCTAAAGACTTTAACGCACTTATTGCCTTGGGCGATGAAGCTGTGGCAAAGTTTAAAGCGGAGCACAAGGATGACTACACACGCTTGTATAAAGCGGAGTTTGGCCACGAACCACGAATCTAATTGTCTAACTATAAAATTATAAAATTATGCCTACAAATTTCCCCGAAGTATGGGTTGGCCGTGTTGAAAAAAAGCTAACTAATACAGACCAAGCCCCTTGGTTAGATGGTATTGCTGAGATTGACACACCCGTTGTTTCGCTTGGTGAAGGTACGGATAGTGAGAAAAACATTATCAACATCCCTACGAGCGATTTTGAGCCAACTGTGTTGATTAATAACACAACTTACCCATTGGCTCTAGAAGAATATTCTGATGATACCGCAGTGGTGTCTTTGGATAAGTATCAAACAGCTCAAACAAGCATATCTGACGATTCTGCTATGGGTGCTTCTTACGACAAAGTGGATTCTGCCACTAAATCGCATACTACCTCAATCTTGAAAAAGAAATACGGTAAAGCGATTCATGCACTTGCACCAAGCTCGCACACTACAAACACTCCTGTTATCATTACCACTGGTGAAGATGATGGTACTGGTAGAAAGCGTTTAACTCGCAAGGATATCAATGCCCTTAAAAAGCAGTTTGATGAATTGCAAATCCCTGCTTTAGGCCGTCGTTTGGTACTTAGTTCCGACCACTCTGATGATATTCAGAACTTCGACCAAAAGTTTGCCGACCAATTCTACAACCTTCAAAGTGGTAAGGTGTATAAAATTGCTGGTTTTGAAATCTACGAATATGTAAACAATCCATATTTCAACGCCACTACAGGAGTTAAAAAAGCATTTGGAGCGATTCCAACAGCAGGAACAGATTTTCAAGCTTCGGTTGCTTTCTATGATGGTAATGTTGCTAAAAAGACTGGTTCAACTAAGCAATACTTCTCACCTGCTAAATCAGACACAGCTACTCAATCAAACAAACTGAACTATCGTCACTATTTTATTTGTGTGCCTAAGCGCAACATGTACATCGGTGCGATTGCATCAGGTAAAATCTAGGAGGTTTAAACCGTGGAAGTAACTAAAGAACAAAAGAAGCAAGCTCAAGAGCTTGCTTCTAAACACAAAGTAAAATCCATTTTCATCAATGAAAGTGGTGAGTTTTTTACTGAGCAAAACTTGGCTGCCCTTTCTGTGGGTGGCGACAAAGAAAAGTTTGCCGAAATCAATTGTGCTGTAAGCGTCAAAGAAGAAATTACTTTATCTCAAGAGGAGCTATTGGCGCAAATTGAGGCTGCAACTGTTAAGGCTGCTGTTGGTAAAATGCTCGCAGCCGAAAAGAAAGGCGAAAATCGCCAAGTAATTATTGATGCTTGCACAGCTAAGCTTGCAGCTCTTAAATAAGCTAAACTATGAGTTTAAGAGGTGTTTCAATAGTTGAAGGTAGAATTGGACTAAGTGTAAATGGCGGTCGTGAGTTTGCTCTTATCTGTAACGGAGTTGCCGTTACAGATAAAGCACAGCTTAGCACAGCCTACACTTTTCGTCGCCCTTCTGATGCCGTTGCTCTAGGAATAGATGCAGCGTATGACACGGCCAACAGCGTATGCGTTTACCGCCACATCTCGGAGTTTTACCGTATGGCTGGCGATGGTGTTAAATTACACTTTATGCTGGTAGCGCAAACAGCAAAGCCTGTAGATATGCTTGCAAGTGCCAAAACACTTATTGTTGAATCTGGTGGCAATGTTACAGATATTGCTGTGGCCTATAACCCTACGGTAAATGGAACTGTGTATGTAAATGGTATTGATACCGATGTGCATGATGCAATTGCTGCTTTGCAAACTTTTGCAGAATGGGCTAGCGATAAAGACATGCCAGTGCATACCATTCTTGAAGGTCGTAACATTAGCGATACAGTCTCTGCAATGGCCGATTTGCGTGATTTGAGTGTAGGCGATGCCACACTAGAGGCTACTAAGGTAACGCTGGTAGTTGGGCAGGATTGGACTTATGCCGATACATTGCCAGCTGTATGCAAGCGTTTTGCCGATGTGGGTAATTACCTAGGTGTAATTGCACGAAACGAGTGGAATCGCAATCCTGGTGAGCAGGCAGTAAATAATCTTACAGACACAGACAGAGGCATATTTGTAGTGGGCGGTTTAAGCAATCACAAGAAGTATGCAGAGGTGTATGATAGCTTGGAAACCATGAACGACAAAGGTTATGTGTTTCCTATTCGCTACACAGGTGTGTCGGGCTATTGGTGGAATGATGGCCATGTATGCGCTCCTATCATTCTTGATAAGGATGGCAATATGAACCAACACACCATTTACTACAGTCACACTTTCGATATGAGTAAACGAGCATTGCGCTTGGCTTATTTGCCCGAGGTGAAATCTGTATATGAGCTTGAAAATGGCTTGTTGCCACAAGGTAGTGTAGATGTGTTGAGCGAAATAGGCAATCAAGCCTTTGAAGCTATGGGCAGCTTAATATCTAGTGGCAAAGCGGTGGTAGATGCTACGAGCGATTTGCTAATCAAAAAAGAGCTAAATGTTTCGTTTAGCGTTGTGCCTACGGGCTGTATCAATGAGATTAAAGGCACATTAAACCTTAAAAACAAATAGATATGGCAAGGATTAAAAGAATGGGTGAATCATATTCTGCTGGCGATGTTGTGGTAACAGTACCAGGAATGTATGATGTGAACCCAATAGCGGTTAGCTATGGTAGCAGCTATGAACACAAAAGGAATCACGGCATTAAGCGCAAAGCAAGAAGCTGGTCTATGGGCAAAGAAGAATTGGAAGGAAAGCTAACGCTACCTCTCGATGTTATTGCCGAGTTTGAAAAAATAGCTCCCAATGGAGACCTTGCACTTATTAGACCATTTCCTGCATCTATATGTTTTTTCAATGCAGAAAATGACATGATTCGCGATTTAGTGATGTGGAAATTCACAGGAAACAAAAGAGAGGTTACGGCCGATGGTGAATTGGCTAATGAGTTCGAAATGTTTGTAACGAGTTTACAACTAAACATCCTTTAAAAATAACCTTTCCGCTTCACAAGTAGCGGAAAGGTTTTATCAAAAAAAAAAACAAAACATTAATACACACAAACAAAACAGAGTATGGAAAAAGATAAATTACCTGCAGGTATTACCGCAGAAATGATTGCAAGTGCAAAAATCAAACATGGCGACGATAAAGTGAAATTTATCGAAATATATAATGAAGATGGAAACGATGTAGAACTTACAGTTCTTGCCTGCGTGCCAACTCGTACCGTAATAGGTCAGTATCGTCGTTATGCCGACACCGACCCTAAGAAAGCGGATGATATCCTTATGAAGGCAAGTTTGCTTTCGCACAAAGAACAAGTGATGGCCAGCGATGCATTATTTCTTGGTGCATTAACTGGTATTGCTGAACTAATCCCTGTAAGAAAGTCTGCAGTAAAAAACTGCTAGAGCAACTACCCGATATTCCCGAGCTGGGAGGTGATAGTTGCGATGTAGACGATTTACTGAGTGCGTATGATGCGCAAATAAGGTTTCTATTCAAAGAGAACCCTGACGAGCTGAGCGACATGGAATATGCTCGCAGAGTAAAAGAACTTAAGTGGTTGGCCGAAAACGGATTTTTAAGCGGAATTAGATTATGACATTTGACTTTAAAGGGAGGTTTCAAAATGCCTTTGGCTATGTAAATAGCAGTATATCTAGGCGGTTGGCTTCATTGGGCTTCGATGTAAGCAATGATAAGACATCCAACAGAAAGCTTAGTGTTTATTCTTGGAATAATGATACAACTTTTGATGAGGTTACACTGCGCAGAGATGTGGCTGGTGTAAACGAAAGTTACCTTTTTGGATATAGTGGCATGATGCAAGAAAGCCTAAATGTATTTGCTCCACCTCCAATGCTGAGCCTGAAGCGTTCCAAAAAAATAGCAACAACAACGCTAGACGGTGACAGCTTGGAGTGTGTAGAGCGATACAATACCGAGCCTTACGATATTACTTGGCGTGGGCTATTGATAGACATGGATAATCATGAGTTTCCACTCGATAAGCTTGAGTCCATTAATAGGATTTTTGAAGTAAATGGCGTGTGGAATGTTGACAGTGAAATACTGAACCGTGTGGGTGTTAATGCCATTTACATCAAAGATATTGATATTGACTTTGTAGAAGGTTATGAAGATACAATACAATACACGCTTACCGCTCGAGCGATTAAACCATTAGAATATCAATTAATAATTACATAAGATGAAACAAATTACTTTAATCATTAGCCTTATGCTATTGTACCTAAACATGACAGCGCAGGTTCAACTTGGCAATGTCTTACTTAAAAATGTGTCTCAATTTGAGATTAACGAAAATGTGCTCGAAATGAGCAACACGGCAAAAATTACTATTCCTCGCAATTACGGTCAATTGGCTGGTAAGTCAATTTTAGAGCAGTTCAAGGTTGGTGATAAGGTTGTAATTCAATGCGGATATGATGGTGATTTGCAAACAGAGTTTGTTGGTTACATCCGTGAAATTGAAAGCGACCGACCTGTTGTGGTTCACTGCGATGACGAAACTTATCCATTGCGACAAACCAACTATGTGAAAACATATAAAGCCACAGGAACTACACTAAAGCAGATTCTTGCAGATATAATCCCAGCAAGTTTCATGAGGGTAGAATGTCCTAATGTAGTGATAGGTAAATATCAGATTGATAATGCTAGTGCCTTTGTTGTACTGCAAGATTTGATGCAAAGCTATGGTTTGTATAGTAGGCTTCAAAATGGAGTACTCAAGGTTGGATTGGCTTACGACTTTGCCGACAAAGCCCAAAACCACACCTATGTGATTGGTAAAAACACCAAAAAGAATGAGCTTAAATTTAAGCGAAAAGAAGATTTAAAGTTGCGGTTTAAGGCAGTGGCCACAAACCCTAACGGCAAAAAAACAACAGTTACTGTAGGCAGTAAAGATAGTTACGCCTCCGAGCGAACGCTAAACTTTGCAGGGCCGATGACAGAAGATCAATTGCGCAAGTTAGCTCGTGGAGTAATGCAAAAGAATGTGTACGATGGATACACTGGTAGTATTTCGGGCTTTTGCATACCTCGCACACATGCTGGCGATGCGCTGGCAATAAAAGATGTGGACGAACCCGAGCGAGAGGGTAAATTTTTAATTGAACGGGTTGATATAACCTACGATGACAATAGTGGTATTACTCGCAAAAACTCATTGAGTTTTAAGCTCGGGTAGCTGCTTTGTTTTTAAAGCGATTACAAACGCCACTTCGTGGTAGGTGGCAAAAGATACAGAATAGGAAAGAAAAGCGATTACATCGTGTTTTAAAGTGTGTTTAAAGTGTGTTTTGAAAGATGGGAGCATTAGAACAAGCAATTGAGAAAGCCGTTGCAGCTATTTGTGAGAAAAAACAAATAGTACAGGTACTCACAGGTACTGCCATAAAAGTTGGTGCAACGACCTGTTCGGTTGAGCGTGATGGTGCTCCCACTCTTGAAGATGTACGCTTGGATGCTATCGATGATGAGTTAACAAGTCGCTTCACTGTATATCCTGCCGAAAACAGTTCTGTGCTAGTTGGTATAATAGAAGGGGTAAAAACCGAGGCTGTAATACTGAAGTGTTCTGAAGTGGCTAAGGTTAGCTTTAAAGCTGGCACGCAAACACTGGTGATGAACAAGGACGGCTTTGTGTTTAACGCAGGAACTGATGGAATGGTGAAACTTACAGAACTTGTGAGCTGGATGGATAAGGTTAGTACCGATTTGAATACGCTTACATCGCTTCTTTCTACAAGCCCTGTTGCAGGTAATGGTGCCGTGCTTGGCATTGTGTTTAACCCTACAACCCCAACGCCAGTAAAAGCTGCATTTGAAGACTCTAAAATAAAACACTGATGAACGGTATATTAATCGAGGATACTAATGATTTAGCAATAGTTCCTGTAAGAGATGGCAGTGGGCTAATTGTATCGGGGCTTGTGCTTGGTAATATAGACTATCAGCGTTGTAGGCTCATTATTGAAGCCCACAAAGGCGAATTTAAAGAACTGCCTACGCTTGGTTTTGGAATAGACAGCTATCTGAAGGCTGGCATGGACAAGAAACAACTTTTTATTAACGAACTAACAAAGGAACTCAAGTCCGACGGCTTTACAAATGCAAGCGTAAGCGTGGGCGAAACCTTATTAGATTTTGAAGTAAGTATATGAAATCAGTAAATGCAATAACACTAATTAAGCAGTTTGAGGGCTGCAAGCTTAAACCCTACCTGTGTCCTGCAGGTGTGCCAACGATTGGCTGGGGAAGTACTCGCTATCCAAACGGTGTGAGGGTGTCAATGAAAGACCCTGCTATCACTCAGCAAAAAGCGGATGAAATGCTTTTGTTCGATTTACAAGCATTTGAAAAAGATGTAACATTTCTTACTAAAGATGTAATTCTTACTCAAAACAACTTTGATTCGCTTGTAGATTTTGCATACAACTGCGGTTCTGACATTGATATAGATAGTACTCCAGAAGGTTTAGGAGACTCAACTCTTCTAAAAAAGGTGTTGAAAAATCCAAACGACCCAAGCATCGCAGCGGAGTTTGCCAAGTGGAATAAATCAAAAGGAGTTGTAACAAAAGGTTTGGTAAGAAGGCGCAAAGCAGATGCTGAACTATACTTTAAAAAGTAAGTATATGAATACAGAATTAATAAGCATTATTCTAAATATAGTGTTTGGAGGTAGTTTCTTGGCATCTGTGTTAACGCTTAGAGCGCAAAAGAAAAAAGCAATGGCCGAGGCCGATGTTGAACAAGGCAATGTAAAGACAAAGGAGCTCGACAATGTTCAAGAAGCTATCACTATTTGGCGTGAGATGGCCGAAAGCCTAAAAGTTGAGCGAGATGAATACAAAGCCAACTATATCGAAGTGCAAAAGCATAATGCCGATATGGCCGTACAAATGGAAGCAATACGCAAAGAGCTTACTCGCTTGGCTAATATCAATAGCAAGATGGTTAAGTTACTTGACAAAATAACGCCCGATAACCTCGAGCAAATGGTTGAACAAATTAAAAAACTACACGATGAAAGCAAGTAAAATCATTATCGGCATTATGCTCATTGCATTGATGGCCGTAGGTTGTAAAACAACTAAAACCAAAACCAGTACAGACACCAAAGCCAAAGCACAGGTGGAAACTCAAAGCGCAAGCAAAACAGATAGTACAGGTACGCTCACAAACCAAAAGGCGAGTGTTGATAAAACGCAGACCAAAGAAGCTGCAAAGATAAAAACCAAGGAAACAGAATGGAGTAAGCCCGACAGTATGGGCAAACAATATCCTGTTAAAACTAAGGAAACTGAAACCGATTACACTAAGGATACAAAAAACGATGTTGCAGCTGGGGAACAAAGCAAGCAGAAAACAGACCTTAATAAGTCTACAGACAATAAAGTAAAGCAGAAAGCAAGTGCAGAACAGAACCACAAAGCAGCTGCGGACTCTAAAACAGAAAGCCCGAGTTTTGTTAATTACATCTTTGGAGCTTTAGCTGGAGTTATAGCAATCTTGTTTTTAATCGATTCAGGGGCATTAACTAAGTTATGGGCGTGGATTATCCGCCTTTTGTATAAGAATTGAATTTAAACGGTATTTAAACGGCAATTATGGCAAGTATTAATGTGGCAGACAAACAAAGCTTACTAGATGTGGCAATTCAGCGACTTGGAAGCATCGAAAGCGTGTTCTCACTCGCTCTGCTTAATGGCTTGTCGATTACGGACGATTTATTACCAGGGCGGCCTATTGTGCTTGCTGCTGTGAGCAATTCCGATGTGGCGAATTATTTCGCCAACAAAGGACTGATGCCTGCAACTGCAATTACAACCACCACCGAGGAACAAGCTCGCATTTTTGATGAAACTCACGCTGACGAATTTGAATAATAGATATGGCAACAATAGCAGAATTAAAAAAACAAATAACCGACGCATTTATGAGCAACGAAACGCTTATGAATGCCTATGGCTTGAGTACCTCAGATAGCTTTGATGATAAGTTCAGCAAAGTAAGCTTTGAAAGCGTGCTATTCTATGTTGTAGCCTTTTGCCATAAGCTAATCTATGACATTGTAGATGTGTTTAAAGCAGAACAGCAAGCTGCTATTGATGCGGCATATATTGCAAACGACCGCTGGTGGTATAATCAAGTGATGACTTATGTATTTGGTGCTGCTTTGATTTATGATGAAAAGACATACAAGTTTTCGCCCTCTATAATTGAGGGCTCTACGCCCTTGTGCGCCTATTGTTCTATAAGGCAAGCAGTAAATGCAAATGAAGTTACCTATGTAAAAGTAATGGCATCTAAGAAAGCTTACGCAGTGCTTAGCATTGGCGAAAAAACAGCTATGACAGAATACCTCAAACGAGTAGCTCCAGCAGGCGTTATTTTCGAGATAGAAAGCAATACGCCCGATGTAATTTATTTTCCACTGAGTGGCGAAACCGCAGGCATACAAATATACTACGACCCCATGCTGGTAGATAGCACAGGTACGCTCTTAAGCGATGGACAAACGCAGCCTGTAAACGATGCAATTGCAGCATACATCAACGGCATTGTGTACGGTGGTCGCTTTAATGTAACTAAGCTTATCGATGCCATACAATCAGCCGTAGGCGTGGTAGATGTTAAGATAAACACTTGCAAGATTCACAAATATAGCGATGCCTCAGGTGTGGGTTCTGTCGTTACTACCACGGTCGATTTAGCTGCAGGTGTAGGTAAGTTCGATATTGCAGACGAAACATATGTAAGCACAATAGGCTATTTCCCACAATCAGCATTATGAAAATAGACTTTAGCAAACTCGTAGTTCTATTGCTGCCTACGCTACTTAGGCGCACTAAGCTGGCTTATTTTATCGAAGCCTGCATAGAACCAGCACGCACTAAGTACAACGAGTTAGTAGCTTGGCATGAAGAAAAGAAGCTCGAACTAGCTACCACTGCGCAAGTGTGCTACTTGGAAGCATATTTAAACTATAAGCTGCTAGGTAGCTTTAATAGGCGAATAATAGTGGAAACGGCAGACGGCATAACTACCGATTTTAATATAATAGTGCCTGCCGATGTAACGGCAGACACTTACCAAATACAAGCCTTGGTAGACAAGTATAAGCTTATAGGTAAACGGTACGATGTAGTGGGCGGAACTGTAGTTTATAGCTCGATGTGGACTAACTTTATACGAGAAGTAATAGCCGTAACCGATGCTGCTAAATGGATTAATTATCATCCCGAAGTAATAGTTTTCAAAAAAGATGCAAATGTGTATTTGCAAGTCAATGAGAATGGTGCGTTTGACCAAGATGTTACCGCATTTATTGCTGAAGGATATGCAGCTACAAGTGATATCGAAGTTCTAGTTCAAGTTAGAGCATCGAGATTATATCATCCAACTGTTATATACACTTTTTACCGTACAATTATAATACCTGTTGGTGCGAGTAGTTCGGCTGTTCTTCATTTGTATGAGTATTATAATATGACAGCTGGTTTGAGTTCTGTAACACCAGCATCAGATGATTACTACAACTATATCAACGCAGGAGTTTACGACATTTAATAAGAAATAATTATGGCATTTGAAAGAACATCAGGATTTACTCGAGCAAGCGGTGTACAAATTACACGCACGGTTAATGGCGATACCGACACATTCGATGTGTCTATGCTCACCGCAATACCTTACACCGAGTATCAAGATATTACGGTTGCGGAGTTCGAACGCCTATCGAGAGCAAATTACGAAGCTAGGCGTGATGCTTTTGTAACCTACATCGAGTCGCAATACGAGGGCTTGGATATTAATACCGATGGCTCTATTGCTGCCGACCCTAACGGAATCTATTACATCTAAATAATAAGAATATGGCAATATACAACACGCAAACAGGACTCGAAGCCGAGGCAGTTGCAATACAAAACGAAACGCAGAAAAAAGCAATCACGGCTTTTCGCAATGGTAGATTGCTGCTAGGTATTATCCAGTACTTTGGTGTGCAGCTGCGCAATATAATAGCCGTGAGTAAAGATGCTACGGTAGCCACATCGGCCAATGTGGTAATTACTCAAGATGCAACTAACTTTAAGTTTTTGAAGTCCGATTTTCCATCTGTACTCGTTGTTGACAATATTATTTTTGCCAAAAATCAAACAACAGAATCAGAAGCAGGCTTATATCAAATTACACTGGTTGATGATACTTACTACACAACCATAAAAACGCAAAATGCCAATAAACTCAACAAAGTGTATGTTGCGCAAGGCGTAAATGAAGGATGCTGGCATCGAGATGGAAACGGCATAACAACCCCATTTGTACGCATACAAAACGGTGATTATTATGATGCAGCGCATGTAACTAACCCAGCCTTCGATGATATAGCCTCTACCAATGTAGCAGGGCAATTGACAGAGATAAACGATAAAGCAAACACCAACGCCAACGATATCGACACGCTAAACACCCAAATGGGTGATGTAAGCGCAGCACTAACAACTATTAATAACGCCCTAGCATTAATCTAAATGAGCATAGCACAACAATTACTTGACACGGCTGCGTATGTGGATGACATACAAGGCGGAGTGAACGCTATTAAAGCCGCTATTGAGGCTAAAGATGTGGATTGCACAGGCGCAAAGCTTGTAGACTTGCCAGCTAAGGTTGCTGCAATAACTACTGGGGGCGGTGGTACGGTAAATCCTATACAGGGAGTGCCTTCAAATTGGCACAACTTAGCTGTTGAAATAGCTAACTGGCAAGATGAGGATTATCCGTATTGTATGGCTCTATTATTACAAGGACGCACAACAGGCTTCTATTTATCAGGGGCTTCAAAATATAAGACTTCTGACGGTCAAATATATA
Source organism: Paludibacteraceae bacterium (assembly GCA_963662245.2). Classification (GTDB taxonomy): domain Bacteria; phylum Bacteroidota; class Bacteroidia; order Bacteroidales; family Paludibacteraceae; genus JAFGVL01. The sequence goes on from CAXXVQ010000010.1 coordinate 38,229, forward strand.
CCTCTGACCAGTATATTACTATCGGAGCTAACACGGATGCAACAAAGCTAACAAAATATGTAATTTTCAGATACGCAACGCCTTTTATATCATTTGATGCTAGTAATTATACTAATATACCTACGCTATTTCGTAAAATAATAATGGGGTATAACTACAATGTAGCTATGACTAACATTAGCTTCACTAACTCCACTCTGATGCATTGGATTAATGATACTGCGCTCAGAAACCCCATTGTAAAAGATGGTGTGCGTACAATGATGTCGCTTAGGGCATACGGGTTTCAAAATACACACCTTGATAACTATTCATGTGTAGCTTTCAGAGATGATGCAACAGATGTAGAAAAAGCTACATATACAATACCTACTTATTGCTTTCATTCTTCTTACATCAGAGAGTTTTATTTGCCTGCTGCGAAGAAAATAGTTTTTGATGCTTACTCATTTTTTGGCTCAAAGTTAAAATATATTGAATTTGACGATAATACAGAAAGTATCGAGCTAAAAGGGAATACGCTTGTTTCCGCCATAATTAGTGCGATAAAATGGCCTGCTAACCTTAAATCATTAACTGCGTTTGGGTCTTCAAATATGAGTATTACTAGTGATGTCTTTGAATTTCCATCAAATCTTGAAACTATCATTTTAGGGGATGCTTTTTTTAATGGTTCTTTTGCGCAGCATTTTATATTAAAAAAAGCGTCTGTCTCCTATAGTGGAGGTTCACAGCCATTTTATGGTTGTGCTCCTCGAATTGTTGAATTAGAAGATAATTGGCCACACAGTCAAATAATAGGTGGTCTTTCTAATTATAGTGCAGCGAATATGACGGCTTCAAGTCTTGAGACATACACATTAAACCGTTTAATGGATTTGCATACAATGCAGGGACGCATTCCCTACATAAAGACAGAGGGAGCTTCATTAGTTACATGGATAGCTTGTGATTCTACAGGTATAACATTAGATAGCCATGGTGACTCGGCTAAATTTACCGAAATTTTTAGAGTCGGTGAAGTTGTGAAAGTAACTATCTCTGGCACCGTAAGAAGTTTCACTATTCAGTCAATCGACAGCGATAACCAAATGACTATGACTGGAACAGCATATATGGTTGCAGGTACCTATATGTTAGACCACAATAAGGTACTCACATTAACATCTGTATTGCTGAATTTATTGAGTAGTGCGCAAAAAGCAATAGCAACTAATAAATTATGGACTTTAGCTTAAGAATTATGGCAGAAAAAATGATTGAACAAAAGGCAGGTGATGGATGCTTGTTATTTAACAGTGTAGACCTTTATTCAGACCAAGTATTTACAACTGCAGGAAAGGAATGGGAACAAGTTCCAATCGATGATGTACCCGAAGAACTTCGCCCAGGTTACGAACCGCCAGCAATAGCAGAATAAATAACTAAGGAGGTAAAAGAAAGCCTCCGCCTACCTTAAGCGGCTCCTACACCGCTCAAAATTAAAGGTGCACATACACCACGACAGAGGCTCAAAGCCTTTGAATCGGTGTATGTGCACCTTTGTTTATTTGAAGAATTGTAGGAGACTGCAAAAATATAGATTATTAATTAAAAAGATGAAAAGTGATGATGAAAAATTTCACCCAAGCCCCACTACCGTTTATGGGTCAAAAGAGACGGTTTTTGACAGAGTTTAAAACAGCTTTAAAGCAGTATGATGATTGCACCGTGTTTGTTGACCTCTTTGGAGGCATCGGTTTATTAAGCCACACCGTGATTCGTGAACGCCCCGATGCACTTGTAATTTACAACGATTTCGACGGCTATCATGTGCGCATAGCCAATGTGGAGCGTACAAATGCACTTATGTCCGACCTGCGCAGCATTGTGGCCAATGAGCCAAAGGATAAAAAGCTTAGCGACAAAATAAAAGCTGAAGTACTGGATAGGGTTAAACGAGATGAGGAAAATGGGTTTGTTGATTACATAACCCTATCCAGTTCCTTGCTTTTTGCAATGAACTATGTAAAAAGCTTTGAGGAACTAAGCAAGCAAACCATGTACAATTGTGTGCGCACTGGTGATTATGTGTGTGATGGCTATTTAGACGGCTTAGAAGTCGTTAAGCAGGACTATAAGGAGTTGTTCGAGCGTTGGCGACATATGCCTAATGTGGTGTTCTTGATAGACCCACCATACTTGAGTACCGAGGTAGGAACTTATTCAGGCTATTGGAAGTTAAAGGATTATTTGGATGTGCTGCACACACTCAAGAACACGAATTACTTCTATTTTACCAGCAACAAAAGCTCTATCATTGAGCTGTGCGACTGGTTGGAAGAAAACTACAGTGCGCAAAACCCATTCCACGGCTCTGTGCGTAAAGAAGTAGCTGCAAGGATGAACCACAATAGCAGTTACACGGATATCATGCTGTTTAAACATCGTTTAAACTAGCTTTAAAGTAAAAGGGCAGCGGTTTAAAATCGCTGCCCTTTGTGTTATCGTTTCTTTAGTTTTGCTCGCTTTTGGCGATATATTTCGTCGTAGCTTGCTTTGTTTCGGTAGTAGTATGGAAGCTCAACAACGGTGAGTTTAAAGTTGTCGATGTAGCTTTTACCCTCTGCAAGGTTCATATAAACACGGTCTGCTAGAAATGTAAAGTTGCTTTGTAGAACTACATACACTTTTTTTTGTGCCAGGTACTTGTCGGTAAGTGGCGTTGGGTTGTATAGTTCATCTTGCAGCATGGTGGCACTTGGCTCGTAGGCTGTAGAATCGGGCGTGTAGTATAGGTTTACTTGCTGGTTATTGTACTGTTGGTGTGTGCTGCAAAAATCAATGCAGTCCTCTACATTGGCATAAACTTTTACTGGTTTACCTTTTGCATCAAACACAACACTAGCCTGTTTAGTAAGTGCCTGTGCGCTGATACTTAGCGTAATTGCAAGAAATAGGATTAGCTTTTTCATTTGACATCAATTTTATAATTTGCAGTGTATGTAAAGGAATCGGGGTCGTGGGTATAAGTCCAAGCATCACACCACTCTGTGATTAGCGTAGTTTTATCTAACATTAGCTTGCTATTCTTAGTAATAGGGTCTATTTCTCTTGATACTCGTTTGTGTATAAAGCTAATGAATTCGTCTTCTGTTTGAAATGAGTAGCCTAGTTTATCTAGTTTTTCCTTTACAGCTAAAATAAGATTTCGCAAACAATCTTTGGCAAAGCTTTTTACACAGTCGTCTTCAAACTCATCTCTTTCGTTGTAGCCTATATATTTTCTATCAATATTACAGCCTGTTGGTGTTATATCACCCGATTTGTATGTAAAATATGCTTTTAGTTCTTGTTTTTCCATGTTTTTTAATTAAAAGTTTTTAGCAAAGTTAAAAAGCCTATCGGATTTTCCAATAGGCTTTTTGTTTTAAAATAATTCTCCTTGTTTAATCTCTCCCGACCGCTTCATTTCGGGCTTAAAGAGCTGCACTTGTAGCGTTTCACCTTTGTATCGGCTGTCTATAGTGAGCTTGCCAGCATCAAAGAACAGCTTAATATCGCAAGCGTGCATTATTGCTTTGTTGCAATCGGGCTTCTTGTAGCTTTGGCCAAAGCTCACATACAGAAATATGATTTTGCGTTTGGCAAAGGTGCGGTTAAGCTCCTGTAGTTGCTCGTAGGTAAATTGCATATACTGCACGCTGTCGATAATAACTAGCCTGTAATAGTTTTTGCGAATCTTATCTACAAGCGTGTCGAAGTCAATATTTACGCCAAAGTAAATTTTGGTTGACTCAACATTGAAATTAAGCGTACGGTCACGCAAACTCTTTTTTAAGGCCTCCTCGTGGCTGCAATATAGGCTTTTGCCAATCTTTTGTCCGTACTCGGCTGCAAATAGAAGTGTGAATACTGATTTACCACTGCCCGATGTGCCGTAAACAAAGATAGAGGTTCGGCTCTCTATCTGCCCGAATAGGCGGTTGTAGTACTCCCCGAGGTCTATCTCGTCGTACTTCTTGGCCTGCAAGGTTTTTAGGTTAATAATTTGTGCTTTACTCATGTGTTTGATGTTTATTGTGTTTAAAATTGTTGTTCGTGACAGTGTATGTGTGTTACTTCTTCGCCTGTTTTAGCTTCAACTACCTGTATTAAGGCTTTTATTACTGGGTCAAAGAGTTCGCTGTGTATCGGAATATCTACATTAAATAAGCCTAATTGACCTTTTACAGGGAACGGATTTTGAAGCATTCTAGGGTTTTCGTAGACATACGCCCATTTGCCTTGTTCGTACTTGCAGAATGCTTTTTGTTCATCCTGTTCGGTCATTGGTCGGCAATCTTTAAGTGTTGCAATACCTATTGCATGCCCTTTGTGCTTGTATAGGAAGTCTTTGTTAGTGCCTAGTTCGTCTATTAAGCCTTTTGGCTCAATTTCCCACAGCCATACTTCTTTGAGTGATGCGCAAATAAGAACATCGCCCCTAAATTGTGTTGCTTTGCTTCTTATTTCAAGCGTTTTAAAGCCTCGCACGATTAACTGTGCATAAGGATTTTTAATTGATTGTGCTTTCATTGTATTTTATTTGAATTTCTATTGAATTTTTTTCTTTTTCTATTTATAATGCAGAATTAAAATCTTATAATTAACATACATGGATAGATTAGATTTCTTATTCACTGATGAGTACCGTAAACGGTTCTTAGAACTTGTAAATTACTAAGTTCAATCGGGGGGAGGTGGAGGCACGGGTGCTTGCCACCTCTTTTTTTAATAGAGAAGAGAGGCACACTTGCCACATGCTCCAAATCGAGCTACAAGTGGATGTTGGCGTCCGCAATATTGGCAGATGGTAGACTGTTTCTCTTTGCGTTCTTGTTCCTCTTTGCGAGCCTTGTCTCTGTCTGCCTTCATTTTGTCTTTGATGTGCTGAGGCAGGTTGTTTTGTGCCGTAATATCAAAGGTTAGACACTTGATTGATTCGTTCATTTCTTTGTGGTTTTAAATTGTGCTATTTTATTGAATTCATTGTCGCTGTAAGGTATTACGGTAGTTTTTATTTCCTTTTTTACTATTACAACCCTTTGGCCTTCACAGATAGGGCATTTTTTAATCTCGGGTTCTTTGTAGTTTAGCAAGTCGTCCTTATCGTATGCCAGTAATATGCCTGTGCCTCCACAATTTCGGCATAGTTCTATCTCATTTCTAAAGCTTATTTGCAGCATATTTATAAAGGTTTATAGTTTTCTTCAATGTATTTGCGTAGTAGGTGCGCTGCCTCTTCGAGTGCAAAGAGCTTCTCAATTGCTTCCTCTCGCTCTTCCAAATTGTTGAGGTCGTTCCATAGCTGTATAGAACGAAAACAGTCGCTTATGGTAAGCTTCATTATGCCATCTTCCATTACTTTGGCATGATAGTTTGCCTTGGTTCTGTGGCTGCTTGGCACTAGGAAGGCTTTTTATTGTATGTTAGTTGACTCATAATGTTCTTTTATAAAATCGTTTAACTGATAACTCTGCATATTACTGCAGATGCTTTTTACTGCAGGTGGATTGTGTTTCATATCCACTTCCAAAATTCCACCTCGGCAGGCTGGTGTGTAGAAACAAATACGCACTTTAAGGCAAGCTTCTACCCAGTACCAGTAACCATAACTCCAGTGTCCGTGTGCTGGTGCGTACTGGAACTTATCCTTATCGAATTGTCGCCAGCTTTCGGGCACTGTAATGCGCTGAAAGAACTCGAGCGGTGTTTCGTCTGGGATGAGGGGTTTGCGTTGCTTCTTTTTCATTGTTTTGCTTAAAAATGCTCGTTGCTAAAGCTTTGGTGCGAACCTCACGAGCCGTGTTGCTATTATTTCTGATTGACATACTTGCTATGTGCAGTTTCGAGAAATTGTCCCTATGGGCGGAATCGAACCGCCCACTTTGAACCGTTTAGGGTGTTAGTTTTCAACAGGTGCGACACCTTCTAGTGGCACATAGTTGTAAACATCTAGGATGTTTGTTTCTGTAAGTGTTGCCACTTCATAGTCGGCCATTGTGGTTTTTAAGCCTTTAAGTAAGTTATCTAAACCTGTTTTAAAGTCTTCAGCTTTTACCCACATGTTGCTAGGCACTTTCTTTTCTACGCCTTTTTCTTCGTCGAGGCTCACGAATAGAACCTTGGCTCGATACCATTTGTCGGCATTAGCGTCTTCACTGTCGAACATCTCTGCGATGCGAACTCGTTTAACTCTCGAAATCAAGAAGTCGCCATTGATGAAAGGCTTCATTTCTTGCGTAATGCGAGCCTCGGCTTCGGTAAATGACATAGCATCCACCAAATAGGCCTCACTTGTGGTGATGATAATACCATCATCGCCTGTTTTGTCATACTTAATATGACATTCGAACCAACTGAACATAAGCTTTTGTTTTAAGTGTTTATTAATAAAGAAAATACAATCTTTTGCTCCTAAGAGGGGAATCGAACCCCTCTAAAAAACCGTTTAGGATTAGGCGTTTGACATGCTAAGGTTAATCCAAACATCTTTGCCATCGACTTTCATTTTGGCTTTGATGAAAGTGCTTGTTTTTTCGGGTCTGTAAGCCTCTTTGATAAGTCCAACGGCTTCCATCAGCTCAGTGTCTCCCGATTGTTCGGCTTGATTGTGAAGCTCTAGAACTCGCTGTGCTTTTGGCATACCTTCTTTGTTTGGTTTAAGCAAGTCTCGCACGATATTGGCCATCAACTGATTTTCGGGTGTGATTTGTTTCAGTATCCAATTGTTTACTTTTGCCACTCCCGAGGCTGCTAAGTCTTTGTCCCAACCGTCTACAATATTATGCCCGATGATGATTGTTTTTGAGTAGTCTAGGTTGCTTATTGAGTGGCTTTGTTGTGATTCAAATTCGTCATCTGATATTCCATAGACTTGCTTTTTAATCTCCATCAAATCCTTCGAGCCATTGTATAAGTTGGATTTGATAAGGCCTAAAATTCGTTCGGTACTCAATAATCGAGGGAAGTTCTTAGCGATGAACTCATCCTGTAGTGTGCGATAAGTCTTTTTGTCCTCTTGTTTCTTCTGTTTTTCTTGCTTTTCTTCAGCTGCAAGTTTTGATTTTAGCTCTGCTTTCTCTTTTGCAGATAACTTTGAATAATCGAAATTTTCCATGATAATAAGTTTTAAAGTGTTTATGAAAAAATAATTGTTGCTGTTAAAATGCCTATTCCTGCTATAAGGAGGGCTACGGAATAGGTGATTTCTTGTTTCTTTAGCTTCCGCTCGTTGTACTGGTCGAGCGGAAGGATAGGTCTATGTTTTTTCATAGGCTATTTTGGGTTTTAAGTTTTAATATATCTTGCTCAATAGATGCCAGCTGCTTGCGTGGATTCGGCTCATTAAGCATGTTGTTGAAAGTGGCATAGCTACACCGAGCCACAGGCTGTATGTGCTTTTCGAACACTCGTTTGCGTATGCTTGTGTCGCTCTCATGCTCTTCGAGCAAGTCGATAACAACGATGCAACGCTTCAAGTATGCAGCACGCCTTCCTAGTTCCATCTTTTTGAGCTTGTTGTTCATTAATTGAGTTTTGAGAGTGTTTCTATTTGTTGTTTTTCTTCTAAATCTTTAGCAAGTATGCTTTCCATTTTGCGGATGAATGATTTCATTTCATCGTCTGTCATGTTGTACATGCGTTTTCCTGCTATTTTGGGGTTTTCTAGGAATCGGTTCACGCAGTTCCAATCTGTTGTGTCTATGCCATGCTTTTGCAACCGTTTAAGTATTCCGCTGCGTAGCTTTCTTGTTTCATCGCTTACGGCTTGTTTGCCAGCCTTAGAACTTGGTTTTGCTGCCTGTTTTGCTGCTGGGAACTTTTGTTCTAAGTCGATTAGCATGGCTGTGTATGCACTTGGGTTCTTTTCTTTAAACTCATTTAAAGAAGTGGTTAGTTTGTTGGAATAGTCCCAAATGATGTCCTCTTTATCCGCTCCAACCATGCGAGCAAACACTGCATAGAATCGAGCGTGTGGTGATGACTTTCTTTGTCTAGGCTGCATTGTGTTTAATTTTTAAGCGTTCTGATTTAACTAGGCGTTTGATACGACGAATATCTTCTACTACCGAAACACTTTGACCACCTTCTAATGTTATGCGTGAAGGCATACAAGCGTCGAAAATGCGTTTTTGAGTGTCTTTGTCTGCTACTCCGTTTACTTCACAAATCTTGCGAGTGTCTGATAGTGTTGCTCCAACTAAATGGATGTATGTACGCCCAAAACGGCTGTCGAACTCATCATATCCTGGTTTATTAAGGCGAACGCCTCTTTTAATCTCATACTCTAGGTTTTCAGTGCCTAGAATAACCAAACCTAGGATATCTTCACACTCGTTAAATAAGTGAATGAATGTGCGCAATGCTGATGGTTTTAAGCTGTTTGCTTGGTCTACAACAAGTAGTGGTTTGGTGTGTACCGTTTTTTTGAATGTTTCGGCAATGCATTCTATTAATGCATTTACAGAGGCATATCCTTTTGGCGTTTCAGCTCCGATTTCACGAGCAACTTCGTATAAGAAATTGCGTCCGCTCCACTCTTTACAGTTGATTTTGTACACTCCATGTCGACGGAAATTGTTTAAAAATGCATTGCTGGTTGCTGTTTTTCCGCTTCCTGCTTTGTGAGCCACACCCATAAACATGCTTTCAGCTTTTGCATCGGTAAGCACATCGGTAATGATGGTGTAATTTGTTATTTCCGCAATATTCCAATTGCCACTGTCAAAGTCATAACCAAGTGTGATGGCTATTTTCTTCAAGATTTCATCTTCATCAGCACCGTAATTTCCTTTGCGTAGCAATGAGATAGCCGTTTCGCTTATGCCACATTTTTTGGCAACTGCACGGTAAGAGCTTAGGCGTTCTTTTTCTTCGTCTATAAGCTCTAGGATGTCGTGTTTTTGTTGTTGACTTAGCATGTTGTTTTGTGTTTAAAGTGTTTGTTAATATTGATTTCGTATGTTAACCTTAATGTTTTCACCCTCGTCGTCCCATTCGCTGTGAAGGAATGCTGTTTCGCTGGCTTCGTATTGTTTTTTAGGAACTCTACCAGTTAGCAGTATGCCAGTTTCTTGGCTTATTTCTTCGGGTTCTGCCTCCGCTTGCATTATCTCTGCTAGGCGTTTTTTGCGATGATTGTCCATTTTTTCGCCTATGGATTTCATTTTGCCTACGGCTCTCATGTCTTTTTTCGGACCATATTGTTGAGCCTCGATAATTCGACTAAATGTGCCCAGGTACTTTGCGCCATCATAGAGATGTACTTTGTCTAAATCTTCTATATCAAAGCAGTTCCAAAGCTTTATTCCTGTGTATTTTTCGGCTATATCACAATCGTCTATGCCATAATAGTAAATAGCATTGTCTATTTGTGTTTGAATCATGTAGTTTCGTATTGAAACCTCTTTTCTAAGCCCAAATAGATACGCCCATTGATGGCCATTAATAGCTTTTGTGTTGGGCTTGGTGCAATCGAAATGCAGTTGCATTGGCGATTTGTCTATGAGTCGGTACTTGGTACTCCAATCGCAATAAGGTGTGCGTATGTAGTTGTCTAGTATCTTATCTGTTTCACGAATGGCATCGTCGAAGTTGAAGCCGTTTTTTGCTGCCCATTGGCGCATCTTAATCACATACTCTTTTGCTCTATGAGCGTACTTGCGTGATGATTTTACACCCTCACCATAGTACAAATCGCTTTCTGCCATAAACACGGTTTGGAGTGTGCCCCACCAACGCTCTATGCGCCCTTTACCCTCGGGCTTAACGGTTTGTGTCATGGTTACACCCTCGTGTCTAAGTGTACTTTCGAGCCACATCCAGTCTGAAGTGTTGTGACCAGGAAAGCGGTCATATCTTAGTTCGTAAGGAAGATATCCAGTGTTTCTAACGGCCATTGCAATGGCGTTCATTACAGCATCGGCACTTTCTTCATAGCAATATTCCCAACCAAGTGGCAAACCGCTCATTACATCACGCACAGCGATAATGTAAAGGAACTTTTGAGAGGTAACACGCTTGCCTTCTTTGTTTAATACAGTGGCACGGTGGTCTATGATATTGACACGAGTACCATCTATGTCCCAACAATCGCCAGCATAAAGAGCCGCAGCGGTTGGCGTATAGCTTCTGTATTTGTTATTGAAACGGCTGCGCTCTCCGTAGCGTTGTTGTATTAAGAATTGTGTTTCAGGTTTCGCCATAAAGTCGCTAACCCAGCGTTGCGATGGTATTTTGTCTAATCCGTGTTGTAGGCAGGTTGTGCGCAACTTGCGATATATGAATGAAGCTGTATAATTGCGTTGGCTATGACCTAGGTCGAATAGCCAGTTCAGCATCATGTCGTTGTTTGTGAATAGTGAGCGGTTTTCGTTTCCTTTGTTTTTAGCATACACCAATTCGTTTATCGGTGTGCCATCTGCATAGGCTTTAATCTTATCTCTAAGGTTTCTCCAGCTTACAGGCAGGTACTTTAAACCTTGTAGATCGATTTCCTTGCCCAGCTCATCAAAGAATTGGCTTTTGCTGTATGAAATGCCGTTGTTTTGAATGTAAACAAAGGCTTCGTGCACAACTGCAGCTGCTTTGGCTTCATCTTCATTCATGCCCTTTAAAAATGCTTTAAAGCCTCTGTAAATTGCATTTGCCACGATGTCAACAATATAATTTCGTACTTCAACGGCACGCAATTGAAGTGTGCCTGGCTCGTCTAGCTTTACCGTAGTGGAACTAGGTAAGCTTGAGTAGCTGAAGTAACAGCGATTGGCAATAATCTCGTGCTTCCACGATTCTCCGCCTTTCTTAGCTCTCGATTTTGCTACTCTCAGATAGTCGGCCTTTACAGCCTCCTTTTTTATGAGGTAGTCTTGTGAAAGCCACAAGCTGTTGTTGTATAGTATAATATCGTTGTTTGTCATTGAGTTGTGTGTTGGTGGTCGGTGGGAGAATCGAACTCCCTCTTAGGGTGGTAGAAATTGCTGCCTGAGTCAACAATACCTTGTGCGCCTTTACACTACCCGACCTGCAATTTTACTTGCTGCTGTTTTCTTTAAATGCGTCTTTCCAATCCTGCCATGTGTAGTCTTTTACCAAGCTCCAGCACATAGCCCCACAACCGAGGGCAAAAAGTGCTACGATGGCGTAATAGATAAAGTCGTCTGCACTCATACTGTTGTTGTTTTAATTGGTTTGCCGTACTTTTCTTTAGCGCATTGCATAATGCGGTCGTACATATCGCCTTTGCCCTCGTTTAGGTTGTTTTTTACCGTGTTGCGGTGCACTCCTAAGGCTTTGGCTACGCCCATTTTCCAGCCGTGAGGCATTACGGTAGGCAGTTGATATTCTACTTTAATGGTTGCCATGTTGGTTAGTTTATTTGGTTAGTATAAAACTCGATAAGCGATGCAAGGCGGTTGCGCACTCGACTGCTTTCTATTTTTACAATTTCACGGTAAGCAAGTATTTGGAAGGTAGAGCCTAGCTCTTGGTTGTCTGCTGGATGATATTCTAGCAGAGGGCTCTTTTTGCGTGGTTTTTCCATCTCTCGCAGTATCACTTTCTCTGCCCAGTTGCGAAACATCTTGGCATTATTGCTCTTTATAAAGAAGCCTAGGCGAATAATTCCTGCTTTTGTCCAATAGATTTGATGTGGTTGGAAGTTCTTTTGAAGGGTGTCAGTATTTCTGACACCCTTTGCTGTAGCGGTTAAAAAGTGTTCACCTTCAATAAGTTCATCAGCGTTTGCTCGTTTATGCTCTCTAATAGTTCCTTCTTTTACGCCATATCCTTTGGCTACATCAGCCGTAGGCATAAGGAACTCATACGATAGGTTGGGTATCACCGATACCTCCAAGCCATCTGCGATTTGTAATTTTAATTGTCTCATATACTTGTTTTGTTTAAAGTGTGTATATTTGTTTCGCTGTTCAAATGAACAACGATGCAAATATAGAAAATATATTTTCGATAAAACGAATGAAACGAAAATTAATTTACGATGATTAAAGAAAGAATTATTCAAATAATTGAATATAAAGGCATTCCGAAAGAAAAGTTTTATCAAAAGATAGGCATGACATCAGCTAATTTTAGGGGAGAAGCTAAGAGTAGACCACTAAATTCAAATGCAATCGAAAATATATTATCGGAAATACCTGATTTAAATATCGAATGGCTCATAACAGGCAAAGGCAGCATGTTACAAGATATGGAGGTGCAAAAACCTCCTGATAAGATGGATGAAACGCCCACTATGTTGGCTATGATGGACAGGATACAGGAGCTTACCATTGAACTCTACGAGGCTAAAAAAGAGATAAGTAGGCTACAAAAAGAAAAAAAGGCTACGAAAACTCCTAGTTATGGTATTGCAGCCGAACCTGAATTGAAAACATTAAAACACAAATAGATATGGAATTAACAAAGAAGCAAAAGACATGGAGTATAGTAATAGGTGTAATCGTTGTTATGTCTATTATTGGTCAGTTTGCGCCACAAAAACCAAAACCAGTTGAACGAATTGAGTATGGCAATCTAACTGCTACAGCTCAAACCTGTGCAGATGGGTTATTGAAACAACAGCTTAAATTTCCTGATGGCTGGAGCTATGAGTATAAAGATATGCAGCGTACAGATAGCGTAACATACAGTTTAAAGGCTATTGTTCTTGCTAAGAATGGTTTTGGCGTGCGTTCTCGTATTAATTACACCTGTGTACTTAAATATACAGGTTCAAAGGAAGTGTCTAACGATATAATAGACGCAATGGACTCAAGGTATTGGACGGTCATAAGCAATACACTTGGGGAGTAGGTTGGTATCCTAAAAGAAAAAGCCAGACATGAGAGTGTCTGGCTTTTTTGATAATATTTGTGCGTGTATTGAAGTGCAAACAGATAACGGAATGTGCACCGATTAAAGTGCGAGGTGATAACATCGCCCGATTAGGAAAATGCGTGGATTGAATTGCCGATTAATGCTACAGCTCCTTTTCCGTCAGGGGTATTGTATAATATGATATTTTGCTGTTCCATAATTTGAATTGATAGTATGCAAAAATAGCAAATAATGTCTTGACTAGTTGATTTCTAAGCTACTATATATTAACAAAAAGTCCCCACCTGAAAATAGGTGAGGACTCTTCATTATTTGTTTTTATTCTTATTTAAAATAGAATCTAACCATTAGACTAGAATAGGTAGATGTTGAGCCCACCTCAGTCTCATTATTTTCATCATCGTCATTTGTTGCTTTTAAAAAAGCAAGACCAACTTCTCCACCAATACTAAAATATGGATTGAAGAAATACTCCGCACCTATTGTTGGTGATAATCCTAGCATATTTATCTCTGTTTTTTCTGGCTCTAAACCATAATAAGATGCACTATATGATGAATAAGAATTTGAATTTGGGTTATCAGAAGTAGTTTCAGAAGTAGCTTCAGAAATCATTTTCCCATAAGCAATTCTAGCTCCAACATAAATATTTGTTTTTTGATATTGATACATTCTAAAAATACCAACTCCAATTGTGTATGTTTTTGATTCAACCTTTGTATTAACTGTATTGTTGATATAGCTATTATAGTAGCTATCGTAATAGCTATTCTCAATAGTACTTTCTGTTGTAGCTTTTATATAAGAAATTTCAGGCTCAATTCTGAATTTATTATCAATATTAAATACACAGAATATTGAATTACCAAAAGAACCAGATGCATTCGAAGATAACTGTGTATCAAACCCAAGCCCAAAAGGTCTTAATACAAGAGAGTCCTTCTCATTTGCAAAAGCGTTTCCACTCACTAATAGTAATGTAAACATTACTCCAATCCATAATAATTTATTCGTTCTCATAACTTTTAAGTGTTTATTATTTTTTCGAACGCAAAAGTAGCATTTTAAATGGTTTGAACAAACTTAATAAAACAAAAAATCCCTACCAATAGGGGAGGATAGAGCTAAGGTGCTAGCCTATAATGTGATTGTACCAAGCCACTTTTATAATGCTGTGAGCTTATTAGAGAAAGTTTTTGTTCAGGAAAACCTTCTTGAAATAATCTCACCCCAGCACCAAGAAGGATAGGGATAGTGGAAATAATAAGTTCATCCAGTAGCTTATACTTTAAAAGTAAATTTACAACTTGAGCACCACCATCTACAAAGATATCTTTCCCGGATTCAGCCTTTAATCTTTGTACAAGTTCTGTAATATCTCCGTTATAAAATTCAATGTTTCCGATATTCTCACGAACAGTCCGTGTGATTATGTATGATTTCATTTCAGCATGAGGAAATTGTGGTACCTGAGACATTACCCAATCATAAGTTTTACGCCCCATAATTACAGCATCAATTCTATTCATTAAGCTTTGGTATCCATAATCTTCACCTTCAGTGGCAACCAAGTCCAAGAAACTTAAATCATCATTTGGTTTGGCAATATATTCATCTATACTCTGAGCAATATAAAGGATAAGTTTTCTTGTTTCCATAAATCGTTATTTTTTATAAATCTAATAATTTTAAACAAAAAATCCCCACCAATAGGTGAGGACTCTTCATTTACTATACAGATATTATTTCTTCAAAATCTTCTTCAATACTTCGTCTTTGTCAAGCTTTTTGGTACAGAAGAACCAATCTTTACAATCTAGTTCGCCATCTTCCATTCTGGCTTTAGCTCCACCACAGGAACCTGCAGGGCCAATAATAACATCATCACCCGGTCTCCAGTCTGCAGGCGTAGCTACACCAAACTCATCAGCAGTTTGTAAGGCAATAACTACACGGTAAAGTTCATCAAAGTTTCTACCTAAACTTAATGGGTAATAAATAATTGTTCTGATAATACCTTTTGGATCAATAACAAATACAGCTCTCACAGCCTTTGTAGTATCTTCGTTAGGCTGAATCATACCATATTTCATAGCTACATCCATTTTGATATCTTCAATCAAAGGGAATTTCACTTCAACATCTTTCATTCCTTTGTACTCAATCTTTTCTTTGATTGTTCTAAGCCATGCAATATGACTATATAAACCATCAATAGAAAGACCTACAAGCTTACAATTAGCTTCATTAAATTTGCTTTCAAGTGTAGCAAAAGTCATAAATTCAGAAGTACATACAGGAGTAAAATCAGCAGGGTGGCTGAATAAGATTACCCAACTTCCTTTATAGTCAGCTGGAAAGTTAATTTCACCTTGTGTAGTAACAGCTACAAACTCTGGAGCAGCATCTCCAATTTTAGGCATACTTACTTGTTTTTCACGCATTTCTTCCATAATCAGTTAAATTTTAAGTTATTAATAATAAAATCAGTCTAATCGAAATCAATGGTTGGTATGCTAAAAGAGATAATAAATTTAGGTATTAAATATTACAATGGAAATTAAAAAGCAATGTTTTTTTAACATAAGTTCATTATACCTTTATTTATAAAACAAAAAATCCCCACCATACAGGTGAGGACTCTTCATATTCTTCATTCTTAATTTTTCATTCTTAATTTAAAACTACCAACTTCCACCGGCTCCACCGCCTCCGAAGCTTCCGCCTCCAAAGCCACCAAAACCGCCTCCGCTATAGCCTGATGATGAACCACCACCAAAACCACCGCCACCAAGGAAAATCCAAGGAAGTGCACTTCCGCCATAACTAGTGTGTCCATTACCATCTTTATCATTTCCGCCACCGCGTTTTTTGCTAAAGATGATAACAATAGCAATTACTATAAAGATAATGAAGAAGATACGACCTTTACCGCTTTTTTCTTTTAAGCTGGCTACATCAATTTCGCCTTTTGCAAGCTTATATAAATAAGACACACCGGCAACAGTTCCACCATAATAATCATTTTGTTTAAAGTATGGAATCATTACTTGGTCAGAAATACGGTTAGCAATGGCATCAGGTATTGCACCCTCCAATCCACGACCAATGGCAATAAATAATTCACCACGCTCACGCTCCGTTTTTGGTTTGATTAAGATAACAATACCATTGTCAAACTTAGCATCACCAACACCCCATTTTTCACCTAATTCAGTGGCATATTGAGCTTTATCCATGCCGGCAAGGTCGTTTACTGTCACTACAGTAATTTGATTTGAAGTAGAATCATCTACCATTACTAGAACTTGCTCTAATTCAGCTCGTTGTGATGGAGTGAAGATGCCTGCGAAGTCATTAACTAATCGTTGAGGTGAGGGTCTATTCGGAATTTGAGAAAATACATTTACACAGAAAGCAACGAACAAAAGAATGAACGAAGTTTTGAGCGATTTATTTGTTCTTAATTTAATCATTTTTCAAAAGAAATTTCATTCGTTAATTCGTTGATGTCGTCAGGCTGAATAGGGAAGTGCTCGGCCAATTGTTTACCGGCTTCCATAATTGCCCAACATAGTCCATTTGTAAATTCTCCTTTACGGAAGAAATCAACAATGGTTGTGTAAATTGTATCCCAAAAATCTTTAGGTACAGTTTCATTAATGCCTTTATCACCAATCACCGCAAACTTTTTATCTACAATAGACATATAAAATAAAACTCCATTACGAAGCTCTGTTTTTTGCATACCAAGTTTACCAAATACTTCAACAGCAGTATCAAGCACATTATCGTGACTTGTGCGATCTATATGCAGGCGAATTTCCCCTGAAGTTAGTTTTTCTGCTTCAGTGATAGCCTTCTCAATGCGGCTTTTTTGTTCTTTCGTAAAAAAATCTTTAGGATTCATTAAAACTCAACTTTAGGCGTTTCTTTTTCTGCTTCTGTAGCTTCGAAATATGCGCGTTTTTCAAATCCGAATAACATTCCCGGGAATCTGCGAATAATACTGTTAAACTCTCTACAAGTCTCGTTATAACGCATTCTTTCTGTATTAATTCTGTTTTCAGTACCCTCTAGTTGAGCCTGAAGATCAAGGAAGTTTTGATTTGCTTTTAAATCAGGATATCTTTCTTGAATCATCAATAACTTACCTAATGCAGCAGATAATTGACCTTGAGCTGCTTGATATTGTTTTAATTTCTCAGGAGTAAGGTTAGTTGGATCAACTGTGATTTGAGTTGCTTTAGCACGAGCAGAAACAACTCCTTCAAATGTTTCTTTTTCGTGTGCTGCATATCCTTTTACTGTTGCTACTAGGTTAGGGATAAGATCTGCACGACGCTTGTATGAACTTTCTACCTGTGCCCATTGTGCAGGAACCGCTTCATCCATAGTAACTAATTTGTTGTAAGTAGAGAAGCCCCATATAACAATAATAGCAATTATACCTACAATAGATAAGGTAACAATAAGTGATTTCTTCATAAATTATAATTTTTGATGGTTAAATTTTTCTATTTCACGGTTTCAAATGTCAAATTCTCTGCCAAGAGTCAAAGCTATATCTTTTTTAGCCATTATTGGTAAAAATCATGAAAATATGTCATAAAACTACCAAAATGGAGGATAAGATTCCCAAATGTAATAATCGATTTGAAATATCTATAAACTCCTTATATGAGAGAGTTTCAACGGTGCTTCCATTTCCTACATTTATGTAAAATGAGCTAAATAATCTACACAAAAGGTTGAAAATTTAATACAAATGAAATCTCAATACTGAGTATAATTCATTGATAATGTTTTAGTTATGCTTTTTGGCACGCTATTTATATAAAGCAAACAGAACAAGAAAGACTGAGATTATGATTACTAAGAGTGAAACAAAACCGAACTACACAGCTACTCGCAACGCCTGCAAACTATGTGCTCCACTAGGTGCATCATTAGTTTTCAAAGGGATTCAAGGTTGCGTTCCTATGATTCATGGTTCGCAAGGATGCGCTACTTACATCCGACGCTACATGATCAGCCACTACAAAGAGCCGGTAGACATTGCATCCTCAAACTTTAGTGAGGAATCAACCGTATATGGTGGTGCTAAGAACTTTATCACAGGTATTGATAATGTGATTAAACAATACCACCCAAAAGTATTGGGAATTGCATCTACATGTTTATCTGAAACAATTGGAGAAGATGTTCCCGGATTAATCAAACAATATCAAAAAGCACACGAAGGAGAGGATTTACCTCACTTTGTTTTTGCATCAACTCCTAGTTACCAAGGCTCACACATGGATGGTTTCCATGAAACAGTTTTATCTGCAGTAAAAGTATTAGCAGAAGGAGGAACTACAGGAGAACATGTAAACATATTTTCTGGATTTATTTCTCCTGAAGATATTCGCTACATAAAAGATGTATTTGAAGATTTTGGATTGTATCCGGTTTTAATGCCTGACTTTTCTGATTCTTTAGATAATCCACACTGGAGAGACTATAAATTGCTACCTGAAGGTGGTACTTCAATAGATGATATTAAAAGCACAGGAACTGCAAAAGCTAGTATTGAGTTTGGTTCTGTATTGAACCGTGGAGCTCTTTACGGAAAAATTAAAAGCCATAAAAAACAATATACTGCTGGAACATGGTTAGAAGATAATTTCTCTGTGCCTAATACGCGAATGACTATGCCTATTGGGATTAATGCTTCGGATGTGTTTTTTGATTTATTGTCAAAATTAAGTGGAAAGCCAATACCTGAGAGACATACTCGTGAACGCGGAAGATTAATTGATTCATACATTGATGGACATAAATATGTGTTTGGAAAACAAGCAATCGTTTATGGTGATGAAGATTTTATCCTAGGTATAGTTTCTTTCTTATTAGAAATAGGTATGATTCCAGTCT
This sequence comes from Paludibacteraceae bacterium, assembly GCA_963662245.2. Lineage (GTDB taxonomy): Bacteria > Bacteroidota > Bacteroidia > Bacteroidales > Paludibacteraceae > JAFGVL01. The sequence continues at coordinate 57,009 of CAXXVQ010000010.1, forward strand.
TAATTGCATCTGGTGGAGAAAGTAACTTGTTGAAAGATGAAGTTTCTAAAATTATGGAAGCTTCAGAGAATGCTCCAGAAGAAATGCCAATGATAGTAAATGGAATGGACTTCGAGTCAATCAATGATATGGTAGAAGACCTTAAACCGGATATTTTAATTGGAAGCAGCAAAGGTTATTATATCTCACGCCGATTAAATATTCCTATCGTAAGAGTAGGGTTCCCTGTACATGACAGACACGGAGCATCAAGACTTCTTCACATAGGATATAAAGGAGCACACCAATTGTTTGATAGAATTGCAAATTCATTTATCGAACACAAACAAGAAAATGCTAAAGTAGCATACAAATACATCTAATTAGCTAATATATAAATGTGCTAATTAGATAATAAAAGAATACCCATTAAATGGATTAATGAATTTGCTAATCTGCTAATTTACTAATTCTCTAATTTGAATAAGTTATGAAAGAGCTAAACGAAGAAATGGACATGAATTCAGTTTTCACTGATCCTAAAGATACAGCATTAGCAAAGCACCCTTGTTTTGATAAAGATGCAAAACACTCACATGCAAGAGTTCACTTACCAGTTGCACCAAAATGTAATATTCAATGCAACTACTGTAATCGTAAATACGATTGTGTAAATGAGAGTAGACCAGGGGTAACATCTTCAGTTCTAGCTCCATTCCAAGCTCTTGAATACATCAAAGTATTAGATGAGAAATTGGATAAGCTTTCAGTAGTAGGTATTGCTGGTCCTGGTGATCCGTTTGCAAACCCTAAAGAAACTATAGAAACTATGCGTAAAATCAAAGCTCAGTTTCCTGAAAAAATATTCTGTTTATCAACTAACGGGATGGATTTATACCCATATATTGATGAATTAGCTGAAATAGGTGTATCGCATGTTACTATTACAATCAATGCTATTGATCCAGAAATTACCGCAAAAGTATATCGCTGGGTTCGCTATAATAAACATGTGTACCGTGGTGTTGAAGGAGCAAAAGTTCTTTTGGAACAACAACTTAGATGTATCCCCAAATTAAAAGAAAGAGGAATTGTAGTGAAAATCAATTCTATTATCATACCTGGTATCAATGAACATCATATCCCCGAAGTAGCTAAAAAATGTGCTGAACTTGGTGCTGATGTAATGAACTGCATTCCATTGATTCCTACAGCAGAAACTGAATTCGCAGAATTTGAAAAACCAGATACAAAGATGATTTTCAAAGTGCGTACTGAAGCTTCAGATTATATGGATATGATGAGCCACTGTGCTCGCTGTCGTGCTGATGCAGCCGGTTTACTAGGTCAAGACTTAACTGATTCTTATACTTTATTGCAAGAAATGTCAACTCTTACTGAAGTTGATAACAGCAACCGTCCATATGTAGCTGTAGCCACTAACGAGGGATTACTTGTTAACCAACACATGGGAGAAGCAATGTCACTATACATCTATAAACAAACACCTAATGGATATCAGTTTGTAGAAGAAAGACAAACACCAAGAGCAGGTAAAGGCGATAACCGTTGGTTAGAATTAGCAAAAGTATTATCAGATTGTCGTGGAATATTAGTTTCAGGTGTAGGTGAGAACCCTAAAGCCATCTTAACATCTTGTGGTGTTAGAGTAGTGGAAATGACTGGGTTAATAGATGAAGGACTTGATGGAGTATTCAATAATAAGCCTATTCGTAGTATTGCAAAAGCAGATGCATTTAAATGCGGTTCAGAATGTAAAGGAACAGGGCAAGGATGTGCCTAAAATAAGGAGTGAGAGGTGAGTATTAGAGAATGTTAGTAATGGCAAATCATTATTCAGCAAAAATAGAAAAGTAGTGGCGAATCATCATTCGCCAAGTATAATCCGAAAAAGTGGCAAATAATAATTTGCCATCAACAATAATTCAATCCACAATAATTCAAAAAATCAAAAGTTATGAAAAAGCCAGATTATCACATTTTAGTGTGTAATTCATTCCGTACAGCAGGTGAAGCACAAGGTGCTTGTAACAAAATGGGTGCTGCAGATTTCGTTCCTTATTTAATGGAAGAATGTGCTGACCGCGATCTTGATGTTACTGTTACTATGACAGGATGTTTAAATGTATGTGCACAAGGACCAATTATGGTTGTACATCCAAACAACTTTTGGTATGGTGGTGTAAAAAGCACTGATATCATTGATGAAATCCTTGATGCACTTGAAGAAGGTGAAGCTTGCGAAAAATATCTAATTGCAGACTAAAAATATTAGCAAATGAGAAAGTGAGATAATTAGTAAATAAGAAACACATGCCTATTTATCTGTGATTGCATTTCTTAATCTGCTAATCTGCTAATAATCAAATTTGCTAATCAAAAAATGACTCGCAAACTCTACATAATAGACACAACTCTACGAGATGGAGAACAAGCACCGGGAGTAGTTTTTAGCATTGAAGACAAGCTAAAGATTGCTACATTGCTTGACCAAGCTCGAGTGCCTGAAGTGGAGATTGGGACACCAGCAATGGGATTACAAGAACGCAGTGATATGCGTATCATTTGCAACCATAAGTTTAGATTTAAAACTTTAGCATGGTGCCGAGCTACGAGAGAAGATATTGATGCAGCCGAAGATACAGGTTGTGATGGTGTTAGTATCTCATTCCCAACATCTAAGATTCATTTAAAAGCCATGGGCAAAAATGAAAAATGGGTCTTAAATAATGTAAAACAAATTCTGTCTTATGCATTTGACCGCTTTTCATATATAGCGGTAGGAGCACAAGACGCTTCTAGATCAGAGCTCTCTTTCTTGTTCGATTTTATAGAGCAAGCGCAAGTAGTAGGTGCGCGGCGGGTAAGGATTGCCGATACAGTCGGCATCCTGAACCCGTTTACTACCACTTCTTTAATCCAAAATGTGCGCAAATACTGCCCCGATCTTCCTGTTGCTTTTCATGCTCATAATGACCTTGGTATGGCCGTAGCAAATACTATTGCTGCTTTTGAAGCTGGTGCTTATGCAGCGGATGTTACTGTTAATGGTATAGGTGAAAGAGCTGGTAATGCTGCTTTAGAAGAGCTAGTTATGGCTTTAGATCTTAGTATGAAAAAGCCATGTGGAATTAAAACAGAACTTCTTAATAAATTATCACATACCGTTGCAGATTTGTCTGGCAGAAAATTACATGAAAGTAAACCAATCTCTGGAGAATATGTACTTAGCCATAAATCTGGTATACACACGCGTAGTTTACTAAAAGACAGAAAATCGTATCAAATTATTGATGCAAAGAAAATTGGTGCAAAAGAACAAGAATTCATATTTGGCAAACATAGTGGGAGAGGAACCATCAAAAACTTCTTTGAACGCAAAGGTGTCAACATTAGTGATGAGCAAATAGAATGGATTATTGATTATGTAAAGCAATATGCTACCATATTCAAAAGAGAAATAATTGACGAGGAACTTTTACGCATTTATCAATATTTGTGTAAAAATTCCAAGTAAAATATGTTAATATATATATTGAGGATTTTTATACAACTCTGTAGCTATTTCTTTAATTAATGATACAGGGATATCTCTTCCAATTTCTTTTATAATCTCTTCTATTGATTTACATACATGATATTCTTGAGGTAACATAAACTGATACTTCTCAAATAGCTTTGTGTATATATGATTATTGGCTGTTTCTGCTAACACATAAACTTTCCTGTCTGCTGTAATTTTATTTACATTATCTGCCATAAATTGAGCATAATCAGCAACCTCTGACACCAAACCATCAAGAACCAATTCTTTACACAAACCGATAAGATCATAATTGGGGTTAAAATTCTTATCATTACCTTGTTTCTTCTTAAACTCTTTATAATACTCTAAGGTCAAACAACCTGAACAGACTTCAATAACGACCTTATATTCATGCAATACTGCATAACCAACTTTTAAATTATTATACATGATTATCTATTCATTAACATTTGTGTAAAAATATAAAAAAAATGTAGAAAATTTATTTTCAAGGTGTTTATACTTTATTGCTGAATATTTAATAAGATTTTTTGAATCATCTGCTCAATTTCAGTTTTAAAATAGTGTTTATTTATATGCAAAATTCCTTTTTCAAGAGAATCTGTAAAGTATAAACCAAAATCAGATGATTTTAATTGCTTAAATAAACTAGAAATATATGCAAATTGATTAGGCGTTTGAAAAACAGAAACAGCTATTTTATCTTTTGAACTAATAAAGTTATATTCTTTAAGGAAAAGAACATATTCACTTATTTCAGAGATCAATCCATTAAACTCCGAATCTATATGAACCGACAATATATCGTACTCCTTTGAATATTCGTTATCCCCAAGTTGTACCAGTTTAAATTGCTCCATTAATTTCAAGTTAATAGATCCTGTTATAACTTCAATTACCAGCCTCTCCTCTGGATACACATGATAACCATAGGTTTTATTTACAATATACATTAGATAATGTGTTAATTGTTAAATTGTAAAGCTAATAAGAAATATTAGTTCCTAGAAAAATAAAAAGTAGGATGTCGATTATATAAAATAGAAAGATAAGTAGATAAGTTCGTACATGAAAAAGAAAAATCACACTTCTTAAGTAATGATATTTTAACATTTAAAAAAGAAATATAAAAAAACTTATAAGGAATAACAGATGCCTCACAATAAGAAGGTGTATAAAATACACTTTATGATACTAATTTATGCTCCACTTTTGCTTCTTCAATAATTCTTTTAAAAGAACTAGTTAACTCAGATTTTTCAATCCAATTTAAAGCACTTTTAAGACTCTTGAAAAACTTAATATCTAAATTTAGTTTAGATTGATTTGCCCGTAATATTGTAGAAAATAACTGACAATAAGTAGGACTAAGAATTAAAGCTAATTTTCGGCCTTTACCTGGGATAGAGTTAAAGTAGTCAACAAAACGCGGAATTTCTATAAGAGATAATATAATATCAGTATCTCTTAAGTCAGCTACCATATTATATTCTTCAGAGTATTCAGGATCTGCAATTAAGTAGTTATTATAGCTAATGAGATTCTGTAAAGTTACTTGTCCATCAATATCTTCAAATATTAGCTTGTCAAATTTGAAAATATTATAACTTGCATTCATCGTCATACTTTCGTCTGTAGTTAAGTAATGTTTTCTCATATAATCTTGTGTTATTTAGTCAAATCTACTATCTATAACAAAGATTGTTTAAGAATGTTCGAAAATGTATTTTAAAACATAAATAGAAGGCTCTTCGCAAGCTGAAAATACAAGATAATTAACTTTAAGTAACTTAATTTCAATTATTTAAAATTACTTTTTTAAAAAAAACCTTAGTATAATTCTAAGGTATAGTTCTATTTTTAAATAAAATATTAGATTATGAAACAAGCTGATGCTCTGCTCTAGCTTCATTTAGAATTTCATTAAATGAACCTGATAATTCTGTTTTGCCTAGCCAACTTAATGCACTCTTTATGCTTTTACAAAACTTAACATCAATATTTAACTTAGACTTATTTGCAGCTAACATTGTTGAAAATAGCTGGCAAAATACGGGGCTAAATACACATACAATCTTTTTTCCTTTCTCTGCTGGGATGCTATTAAAGTAATCTACAAATTTGTTGACATCAGCAAATGAAAGAATAATCTCAGCAGCTCTTAAGTCCACTAATGCATCCTGACAATTCCGAAATTCTGGGTCTGCAAACTGATAACTATCATAATTCTTAATATTTTGTATAGTTATTTGACCATCAAATATTTTAAAAATAAGATTTTCATCTTTAAATATTCGGTAACTAGCATTCATTATTTTGTCACCATCTACTGATAAATAGTGCTTTCTCATACGCAAAAAATTAAATCAAATTAGTTAAACCTGCTTTTCAATAATATAAACACTGAAAAGGTTTGATAAATTTCGAAAAAATATTTTACATAACAAAATAGAGGCTCTTCGCAGTCTAAAAATAGGCAGTTTTCACTACTATATATATCATCAAAACTTAAGGCAGAAACTTATTTATCAATCATTTAACAAAATTTGCACAAATGTTTTTTACAGATCGTTTTTTTATAAAAAACACTAATTTCAGGGGGAGAATTTGCAAAAATTCATCAAGACAAAAAAGGCCACCCAGAGTAGGGTAGCCTTAAAAGTATAGAGAATATTGTTTACAATGGAATATTTCCGTGTTTCTTAGCCGGATTACTTCTAATTTTTGTTTGAGCCATATCTAAAGCTTGAATAATCTTGTAACGAGTTTGTTGTGGAAGAATAATTTCATCAACATAACCTAATTCAGCAGCACGATATGGATTAGAGAATTTAGCTTCATATTCAGCTAAAGCTTGTGCTTTTTCTTCTTCAGATTTATTACGATAAAGAATGTTTACAGCACCTGCAGCACCCATTACAGCAATTTCAGCACTAGGGTAGGCAAAGTTCACATCTGAACCAGTGTGTTTACTTGACATAACAATGTATGCACCACCGTATGCTTTACGAGTAATCACAGTTATTTTAGGCACAGTCGCTTCTACAAACGCATAAACAATCTTAGCCCCATGACGAATAATACCATTATGCTCTTGATTAGTTCCCGGAAGGAATCCCGGTACATCTTCAAAAGTAATTAATGGAATATTAAAGCAGTCGCAGAAACGGATAAAACGAGCGGCCTTATCTGAAGCATCAATATCTAGAACTCCTGCAAGATATGCAGGTTGGTTTGCTACAACACCTACAGTTTTTCCACCCATACGAGCAAAACCAACTACAATATTTTGAGCAAATAATGGCATTACTTCAAAGAAATACTTGTCATCAACTACTTCTTCGATAAGTTCTTTAATGTCATATGGTTTATTTGGATCAGCAGGAACGATGTCATTTAATTTTACATCTTCACGCATAATATCATCCATAGAAGGGACAACAGGAGAATCTTCCATATTGTTACTAGGCAAGAAGCTTAATAACTCACGCACCATCATAAGTGTATCTTCTTCAGTATCACCTAAGAAGTGAGCAACACCTGATTTTGAGTTATGTGTAACAGCTCCGCCAAGTTCCTCTTTAGTTACTTCCTCGTGAGTTACTGTTTTTACAACATCCGGTCCGGTAACAAACATGTGTCCTTTATCTTTTACCATAAAGATAAAGTCAGTTAGAGCAGGAGAGTAACAAGCACCTCCGGCACATGGCCCAAGAATAACTGAGATCTGAGGAATTACTCCTGAAGAAATTGTGTTTTGGAAAAAGATATCTCCATATCCAGCCAAACTAGATACACCTTCTTGAATACGAGCACCACCTGAATCATTTAATGCAATAATAGGTGCACCCATTTTGATAGCCATGCGTTGTAGCTTAATGATTTTGTTTGCGTTAGTACGGCTCAATGAACCACCAAACACTGTAAAATCATACGCATACACATAAATTAAGCGACCATCTACTTTACCGTAACCACCAACAATACCGTCACCATCAATTTTGGTTCTTTCCATTCCAAAATTAGAACATTGGTGAACAACGAATTTATCAACTTCTACGAATGTACCTTTATCCAAAAGTACATCAATGCGTTCGCGAGCAGTTAACTTACCGGACTCGTGTTGTTTAGCTACTTTATCTGCACCACCGCCTAATTCTGCGGCATTGCTTTTTTCAATAAATGCTTCTTGTATTTCGTTTCTATTTGCCATCTTTTTAATCATTAGTTAATAGTAATTAGTAATCAGAAAACATCTAAAAGAAATAGCAACTACTAGTTACTAGTTGCTATTTACTGTTTACTAGTTAATTTACTCAAGTGTTATAAGTGTTTGATCACCGTCAATTGTATCTCCGGCAACTACTAGTACTTTTTTAATGGTACAATCTTTTTTCACTTTGTAATCACTTTGCATTTTCATTGCCTCAATAATAATAACTGATTGTCCTGCTTCAACTGCATCACCTTCATTTACCATTACCTTTACAACTTTACCCGGCATAGGAGAGAAGATGCGATCTTGTTGATCATCAGTATCATCTTTCTTGCGGTTACGCATGTATTTTGCTTGTAAATCAACAATTTCTACAGGGAATGAATTAAACTGAGTATTTACAATATATGATTTGCCATTTTCACTTCTTTTAGTTTCAGCGTTATATGATTTGCCATTATGCAAAATAGAACAACGGCCTCTTTCAGCCATAACGACATCTAAATCATACTCTTTATTATCAATGCTGATAACCACTTTATTGTCTTCCTTGCTGATTAATTCTACTTCAGCAATTCTGTCTCCAATATGTATTTCCATTTTTTAGAACTATTAGTTGTTAGCTGTTAGTGCTTAGTATATTAACTGCTAATCACTAATCGCTAAGCGTTAATATTTAAATGCGTAGCATGCTGTTTCGTTTTCCAAACTCTTTCCAACGACTAATAGGACGGCTCTCTTCATTCTTTGGAGAATTCTCTTCAAGATTTAGAATATAGTCCATATAAGCAGCAATAATTGCAATATCCTCATTTTCGTCCTTTGTACCTTGATAAGTAGTTTTCATCAAACGATCATTGTTTTTTTCAATGAAATGGGTATCGTATTTACCATTTACAAAATCTGGAGTATCCATGATTTTACGCAAATAGCTGATATTTGTTTTTACACCAGTAATTCTGTATTCAAATAACGCTCTACGCATACGCTCTAAAGCATATTCACGCGTAACTGCCCATATAATCAGTTTACCCATCATAGGGTCATAGTGCATAGGGATTTCATATCCGTTATAGATATATGTGTCAAGACGAGTACCAATTCCTTGAGGTGAAATTAAATGCTTAATTACCCCTGGGCTTGGCATAAAGTTATTCTCGCTATCCTCAGCACAAATACGGCATTCAATAGCATGTCCGTGCTGTACAATATATTCTTGCTTTAAGCGCAATGGTTCATTATTAGCAATATTGATTTGCTCTTTTACTAAGTCTACACCTAATACTTCTTCAGTAATAGGATGCTCAACTTGTAACCGAGTATTCATTTCAAGGAAGTAGTAGTTAAGATTATCATCTACCAAGAACTCAATGGTTCCTGCACCTGAATAATTCACCGCTTGCGCAGCATTAATTGCTGCTTGTCCCATTTCTGCACGCAGGGCAGGTGTCATTAATGGAGAAGGGCTTTCTTCTACTATCTTTTGGTGACGGCGCTGAACTGAACATTCACGCTCACATAAGTGAATAATATTTCCATGATTATCACCAAGTATCTGGAATTCGATATGGTGAGGTGATTCAATATATTTTTCAATGTAAACAATATCGTTTCCAAATGAAGACAATGCCTCTGATTTTGCAGTGTTGTATGCATCTTCAATTTCTTCTTCCTTACGGATAAGGCGCATACCTTTACCACCACCTCCGGCAGTTGCTTTAAGCATTACAGGTAAACCAATAGATGCAATAACAGTTTTTACCTGATCCATGCTTTGTAGATCTTCTTGCGAACCTGGAACTACCGGAACTCCAGCAGCAATCATAGTTTCACGAGCCGATATCTTATCTCCCATAGAGATCATGGCCTCGGCAGATGGGCCTATAAAAATGATATTTTCTGCTTGACAGCGACGAACAAATTCCGCACTTTCAGATAAAAACCCGTAACCGGGATGAATAGCATCAGCACCAAATTTCTTTGCAGCAGCAATAATGTTCTCAATAACCAGATAACTTTCTTTAGAAGGCGCAGGGCCTATACAAACCGCTTCATCAGCATAAAACACATGGCGTGAAGTACGGTCAGCTTCTGAATATACGGCAACTGTTTCAATGCCCATTTCTTTGCAAGAGCGCATTACCCTGATGGCAATTTCGCCTCTATTTGCAACAAGAATTTTTTTTATCATACATGATTAATTAGTTAAACATATGTCTACAAAAAAAGTAACGCTTTACTACATTTTTGTAAGACTTTGCAAAAGTATACACAATAATGTGAGGTTGTTATCGTTTATTGAAAAAAACGCACAAAATTCCTAAAAGTGTGCAATATTTATATTTAGCTTTTAATGAATCTTTTCAAACAAGCTCGGTTTATAACTGAGCATCAAATAGACATACTGAGGCATTTGTATTGCACTTCGGTATTACTTGATTTAAGCAATCTTGTGCCATCAGATACTAAATAATGACACCATCCGAGTTGTATAATTCCATCAGAACTCATTTTATAATATTACTTATTTAATATCATCCCTGCCAAACAAGCATTTTTTTTGAATTGCTAATGTTTTGTGCTACTAGCAAGAGCTTGCTTAACATCTTCAATTATATCATCAATATTCTCTAAACCAACAGAAAATCGAATTAAATCAGGAGCTACACCAGCCTGAATAAGCTGCTCATCAGATAACTGTCTGTGAGTATGACTAGCCGGATGCAAAACAGAAGTACGAGCGTCAGCCACATGAGTTACTATGGCTGCTAGTTCCAAACTATCCATAAAACTTACAGAGGCATTTCGTCCACCCTTCAGCCCAAAAGTAAGAACTCCACAAGAACCATTAGGCAGGTACTTTTGAGATAATTCATAATACTTATCACCCTCTAAATTGGGGTAATTCACCCAAGCAATGCGTTCATCTTGCTGTAAGAATTCAGCAAGCTTTTGTGCATTTTGGCAATGACGAGGCATACGCAGATGCAAAGTTTCAAGCCCAAGATTAATTAAAAAAGCATTGTTAGGAGATTGCGTTGAGCCTAAATCACGCATTAACTGAACTATTGCTTTGGTTAAATATGCTACTTTACCAAAACTTTGGCTGTAAATAAGTCCGTGGTAGGAAGCATCCGGTTCTGTTAAACCTGGGAACTTTTCTTTATATGCCTCCCAATCAAAATTACCACTATCCACAATAACACCACCTACAGAGCTAGCATGACCATCGATATACTTAGTTGTAGAGTGAATCACAATATCAGCTCCCCATTCGATAGGACGACAATTTATAGGTGTAGCAAAAGTATTATCTACAATTAATGGGACTCCTTTGCTATGAGCTATACGAGCCATTTTTTCAATATCCATAATTGACAATTGCGGATTAGCAATTGTTTCACCAAACACAGCTTTTGTATTAGGCTTGAAAGCAGTTAAAATTTCTTCCTCAGATGCATCTTGATTTACAAATGAAACTTCTATGCCCAGTTTCTTTAATGTTACGGCAAACAAATTATAAGTGCCCCCATAAATAGCAGAACTACTTATAAAATGATCACCTGAACTACAAATATTGAAAATAGAATAAAATGAAGCTGCTTGACCCGATGAAGTAAGCATTGCTGCAACTCCACCTTCAAGTTGAGCTATTTTATCAGCAACTGCATCGTTGGTGGGATTTTGCAGACGGGTGTAAAAATAACCACTCTCTTCTAAATCGAAAAGCTTGCCCATTTGCTCACTAGTTTCATATTTAAAAGTAGTACTTTGATATATTGGTAAAACTCTTGGTTCACCTTTTTTAGGATGCCAACCTGTTTGAATACATTTTGTTTCTAAACGCATATTACATTTTCTTTATAGTAAAAACCATACAGCAAGAATACTACAAAACCCACACACACTGAACATATGAAGTACTCAAGCTATATGGTTTGTTTTTTATTATAATGTTATCATAATTAGTACTTGTGCCAATAAAATCCTTAAAAACATAGTTAAAGGATATACAGTTGCATAAGCAGTTGACTGTGCTTGAATAGGAGAGATGCTGTTTGCAAATTCAAGTGCAGGAGGATCAGTCATTGACCCGGATATAGTTCCACAGATTTTTAAATAATTGATTTTTAAGAATCTACCAATTATCGCAACAGTAAGAATTGGCACTAAGGTGATTAAAATACCGTAAAACATCCAATCCAAACCTCCATTCAGAATAGTTTCTACGAATTTTCCTCCGGCAGAAAGCCCCACACAAGCTAGGAACAGAATAATACCTAATTCTCGTATCATCATATTGGCCCCGGGAGTCATATAAAAATCCATTTTCCCAAAACGCCCCTTATAACCTAATAGAATAGCAATTACAAGCGGACCTCCGGCTAAGCCTAGTTTTGCAGGAGCAGGTACTCCGGGAATAAAGATTGGAATACTACCCAAAATAATTCCTAATACAATTCCAATAAACAAAGGCAGTACATTCGCTTTTGACAATTGTTTTATTGAGTTCCCAAATTCATTTTTAATTTCTTTGAAATATTCTTTCTTCCCAACAATACGCAAAGTATCACCCAGCTCAATTTGCATATCTGAGGTTGGAAGCAACTCTTCACCCGAACGGTAAATTCTTGTCACATTAGCGGGATATCTTCTGTAAATACCTATTTGCTCAATAGTTTTCCCAGCAACATCTCTATTGGTAACCAGCACATTACATAAACTCAATATACCTGTAATCTCTTTTTTTTCTACAATTTCCACATCACCTAGTTCTAACTGTAGTTTTGGAATATGCTCTTCTTCAGTAACTCCAAGAATAACATCGCCTTCTTTTAATTGTAAATTCTCTTCTGCAATTAAGTATTCATTATTTCTAAGAATTCTAGAGAAAGCAAATTCTTTGTGTACTAATCTCTTTATATAACTAATCTCTTTGCCGTATAAATTAGCATTCATTAGTTTAATTTCTACCCTTTGCAGTTTATGAGCTGAAGCACCAATGCTTTCTTTATATGCCTGTTCTTCTTTTGATATATTAATTCTAAATATGAATCGAACAAGTAACATAGTTAGAATAATACCAATAATACCAAAAGGGTAGGCCACAGCATAAGCCATACCGGTTTGTGAAGCACTTTCAGCCAAAGCCCCTCCTTGTTCAGTAAGGATTTGTTGGGCAGCACCTAAACTTGGGGTATTGGTTACTGCTCCACACATAATCCCTGTAATAACAGCAGGACTAAGGTCTGTTACCTTGAAAATAATAAAGGCGATAAGAAAACCTCCTAAAACTATTGATGCTGCAAGGATATTTAATTGCAGACCATCTTTTTTAAAGGAACTGAAAAAACGAGGCCCTAATTCAATCCCAATAGAGTACACGAATAGTATTAACCCAAATTCTTTAATAAAGTGTAATAAATGTAAGTCAGGTTGGGCTCCTAGATGAGTAATAAGAATCCCGGAAAACAATACTCCGGCAATACCTAATTTAATTCCAAATATCTTTAGCTTCCCCAGTAATACTCCAAAGATTGCCGACAAACACAGAAACACTAGAGTTGATGCAACTCCTGAACCGGTAAATAGAGATCCAATAAAATCCATTTTATTAATTATTTAAAAATAAATAAGAATAACCCTCACTTTAGAGTGAGAGCTACCCTTAACTAATTATGTTCGTAATATCTTAGCCGCCTGAACCATATGCTGTAATGAGGCTTTTGTTTCTTCCCAAGCACGAGTTTTAAGCCCACAATCAGGGTTTACCCAAAGCTGATCAGAAGGAATTCTTTCCTCTGCTTTTTCCATTAAGCGTACAATTTCACTAACAGATGGTACGCGTGGCGAATGAATATCATACACCCCCGGGCCAATGCTATTCGGATACTTAAAACGAGTAAAAGCATCCAGTAATTCCATTTGTGAACGAGCCGTTTCAATGGTAATAACATCAGCATCTAGCGCAGCTACAGCTTCAATAATGTCATTAAACTCAGCATAACACATATGAGTATGAATTTGAGTTTCATCACTAACACCCGAAGCTGATAACTTAAATGCTTTTACTGCCCAATCAAGATATTCTTTCCATCCCTTACGGCGCAATGGGAGACCTTCACGCAAAGCAGGTTCATCAATCTGAATTACTTTTATTCCTGCTGCTTCTAAATCCTGTACTTCCTCACGGATAGCTAATGCTATTTGAAAAGCCGTTTCAGATCGAGGCTGATCAGTACGCACAAATGACCATTGTAAAATGGTAATAGGTCCTGTAAGCATTCCTTTCATAGGTTTTTCTGTCAATGACTGAGCATATTTTGACCAATAAACTGTCATTGCAGTTGGGCGGGATATATCTCCAAAAATCACCGGTGGTTTCACACAACGGGAACCGTAACTTTGCACCCAACCATTAGTTGTAAAAGCAAAACCATCAAGCTTTTCGCCAAAGTACTCCACCATATCTGTACGCTCAAATTCACCATGAACAAGCACATCTAACCCTATTTCTTCTTGGACATCAATACAATGTTTAGTGAATTCTTTTAAGGCTTTATCATATTCTTCAGCGGTAATTTCTCCCTTTCTAAACTTAGCTCGAGTTGCTCTCACTTCTTTTGTTTGTGGAAAAGAGCCAATGGTTGTAGTAGCATAAGCCGGAAGTTTAAATTTAGCTTGCTGCACCTGTTTCCTAATCCCAAAAGGACTTTTACGCTCAAAATGTGTCTCTTTTAAACGAGCTAGCTTTTTCTTTACTTCCGGATTTACTCCCAATGGAGACAAACTAGGCTCAACGACATTATTACTTGAAGATGAAAGCAAACATAATTCTGTAAGCTCAATAAGCTTCTGTTTTGCAAAAGACATTCTATGTTTTAGCTCCTTCGGAAGGTTGGCATTTTTGTCTTCCAAATCTAAATCGCATGGTACATGTAAAAGGGAGCAGGAGGGAGCTAACCATAATCGGTCTTCACCTATTTTTGCTTTTGCTTTATTTATAAGTGCTAGAGATTGATTGTAGTTATTTATCCAAATATTTCTACCATCAATTATTCCAAGAGAAAGCTCCAACTTATCTGGAATTGTATCTAATACAGTATCCAGCTGTTCCGGAGCTCTACAAAGGTCTAGATGTAAAACATCAACAGGTAACGATAAGGCTAACTGAGTATTATCATCTAGCGACCCAAAATAACTTGCCAGAATAATTGATAACTGTGGAGCAGATTTCTTTAATTTATTATACGCTTTTACATAAGCTTGGCGAGATTCAGCAGATAAGTCTGTAACCAAACATGGCTCATCTAGCTGAATGTATTTTGCACCCATAGATGATAGTTTCTGTAGAATCTTAACATATACATCTAATAAGCTGTCTAGTAAATCAAAACGATTAAAATATCCTTCCTTTTTTTCTTTTCCAAGTAGCAGATAACTAATAGGGCCTAAAAGAACAGGCTTAGCATTAACACCTAATTCTTTAGCTTCTAAAAACTCATCAAATACCTTGTGAGAGAATAATTTAAAATTCTGATTTGGTTCAAATTCAGGGACTATGTAGTGGTAGTTAGTATCCATCCACTTTGTCATTTCCATAGCCGGAATGTCCAGTCCATTTTTCTGATAACCACGAGCCATAGCAAAATAAATTTCCGTTTCGGTATAGCCTGAAAGCTTAAATACAGGGCGATAACGCTCCGGAATATTATTCAACATTAAGCTCATATCCAATACCTGATCATACAAAGAAAAATCATTGACTGGAATAAGTTCAATACCTAATTGCTTTTGTAACAGAAGGTTCTGTTTACGCAAATTCTTTGACTCTTGTAGTAATTGTTCTACAGTAATCTTACCTGCCCAATACTGTTCACAGGCTTTTTTCGTTTCTCGTAGATTACCAATTCGCGGGTAACCTAAGTTGTGATTTCGCATACGATTAACTTTTAAATAAATAATTAATTTAAAAGTCCTTGCTTCATCTTACAGAACGAATACAAACACAAAATAAGAAGTAAATAAATAGCTGAAAACACCACAAAGGAATGCGAGTGGTACTTTTAGAGAAGTATTTGACTAGCTTTTTTCGCGAAAGCATTGTTCAACATACAATATGGCAGGTCTCCTGACTTTTCCGCTTATTTAAGGCCTTCCCATTCTGATACATCAGAACAGTGGCATAATTCTTAAAAAGTTTTTCCCAAATAAATGGGACGGAATTACAGTTGCGCGACAGCCCGTGAATCTCACACGGTTCCCTTTTAATCCTGAAAGCATAAACTATCAAGAACCAATATCGCAATAAAGAATAGAAAGAACTATTTTCGGCGGCAAAGATAATGGAAGTTTTTAAACACCAATTTAAAATCACATTATATCTAAAAAATAAAATCTCTTAGTCATAAAAAATGTTGATAGTGTTAAGATCAGATAAAAAATAGTCTTTCTTTCATGCTACTAGATGATTTTATTCTTTAAATTTGCGCTATTTGGATAAAAAAATCCTGTATAATTTATTAACAAACATTTATATATAATTTAAATTATTACTTATTATGAAAAAAATGATCTATTTAGTTGGCATAACACTCTTATCTGCATTAGTCTTAAGCTCTTGTTCTAAAGATGAAGATACTGAAATATCTTATAATAAAGACTTATTGATTGGAAAGTGGTTAGGATATGGAGTAAATAATACTGAAACAGAGTATTATAGATATGATGCTAATGGTAGTGGCGAAACTTGGGATACTTCTGATGATGTACATGAAGGAGAAGGAACTAATTTTACATGGACTTTGGATGCATCTCTATTAACTCAAATATATATATTAAAAACAGACAGTAGTGGTGTACCAGAGGCATATACAGTTACTCAGCTAACATCAAATAGCTTAGTTTATAAAGATGATTTTGGAAAATCATTCTCATTTAAAAAAGTTACAGAATAAGAATATATGAACGGGAAAAAAATAATTAAATACTCCGCAATTAGTTTACTGTCAATTATCCTTCTTATTTCAATCACTGTCGGAGCTGTAATTTGGGTGGTGTTTACTCCTGAAAAACTGACTCCAATAGTAAAAGAACAAGTGGATAAGATCTTTAAATGTCAAACAGACTTTAAGGATGTAGAACTAACATTCTACAGTACTTTTCCAAATATAACTTTACAAATATCTGATATCCTAGTTATTAACCCAATGGAGGGAACTAATGACACTTTGCTATCAGTAAAAAAAGTAAATGTAGGGATTGACATTATGGCTTTATACAATAACAATGACATTATTGTAAAAGAGCTGAAACTAAAAGATGGTTTTGCAAATGCATATATCGATAGTTTAGGTAACACTAACTTTGATATAATAGAATCTGACACTACAACAGTAGAAAAAGAATCTTCTGAATCTCCATTTATTAATGCTGAAAGCATTGAAATAGAGAACTTTAATTTATCATATGTTGATAAAAAACAAGGTATGTCTGCTCAAGTTAATGACATGAACCTTACACTGACTGCATCTATTGATAAAAATAAGATTAATTCATCTATAGATTTAAGCAATAGTGTAATATCTTTCCAAATGGGTAAAGATAAATACCTAAAAGAAGTACCTGTAAAACTGAATGTTGTTTCAGAGTTAACACAAGGAGATAATCTAGCTGTTGCTCTTGAAAAAGCAATGATTGTTGTAGGTAATATCGACCTTAATACAAGCGGAAATATTATTTATTATACAAAAAATGGTGATATTGACCTAGATGTACTTTATACATTAAACCTATTAGATCTAGAACAAACATTAAAACTTGTTCCTGATGCATTTAAAAAAGATATTAATGGAATTAAACCGAGTGGGAATATTGCTTTAAAGGGATCTGCTAAAGGTATGCTAACTAAAGATCAAATGCCATTTGTTGATGCGGTATTAACTGTAAATGGAGTAGGCGTTAAGAAATTTGACAAACTTCCGGTTGATGTTTCTGATGTAAATGGTGAGTTTATATTTAAGTCTGATTTAAAAACAGATGCTGTATCCTCTTTGAAAATTTCAAGCTTTAGTGCTCGTACTGGTAACTCAAGCATAAGTGCTTCGGGAATGGTTACTCAAATATTTTCTGACCTTAAATGCGACCTAAGCCTTAACACAGATGTTGTTTTAGATGAGTTAAACATACTTCTTCCTAAGGATTTAAAGACACATTTATCCGGGAAATTAAACGGGAAAACAACTGCTAGCTTTACTTTATCTCAAATAGAAAAGATGGATTTAGATAAAATTAAAGCTTCAGGAAACTTTGATTTGTCTACTATCGATGTGAAATATGATAAAATGTATGTAAACACAGATGCAACACAAATCCACCTGCAGCTTCCAAACAAAAATGCTAGTTCTGATTTAACTAAGTTTGCTTATGCAAAAGTAGTTTCAGGAAACCTACATGTATGGCAGGCAGATAGCTTTGATGTAAAACTTAATAAAGTTGACATAACTCTTGAAACATCTGATGTTAGAGATACACTTGTTATTCCTAGCATAATCTGTAATTATGATATCCACTCTATTGATGCCCAAATGGACACGATGGGAGTATCTCTACAAGATCAAGTTGGAGAAGTAAAATTATCGCCAAGATCTGTCGCACCAAAGCAACCTAAAATATTCCTTAATGCATCAATGGGCTTAACAAAAGCTAATACAGGAAAAACAACACTAAGCTTCAATTCATTAAAAGTGAAAACTGATATTGAAAACAAGCAAGAGTATAAAGATGTAGTTGCTCAATGGCCATTAGACGGATTCTTCGAAATTGAGAATGTAAATGTTACTCTAGCTAATTCTACTCATAAAATTCAAGTTCCTTCTATCAAGATGAACCTAGAAAAAGAAATCTTTAATATTAAAGAAAGTAGATTAATAGTTGATAATTCAGACTTTAACTTATCCGGTCAAATCTCAAATATTTACTCATACTTTAAAGGAGATTCTATTCTAAGAGGAAAACTTGACTTCACTTCGAGCATGACTAATGTTAGTGAATTAATGGCTTTGACAAGTGGGATGGAAAGCGGAGAAGCTGAAACAAAAACAGAACCAGCTACAGAAAAATCATCCGGTCCATTTATGGTTCCTCTTGGTGTAGATTTAACCTTAAATACTAATGTAAAAAAAGCTATCTATGAGAAAGATACGGCAACAAATATTAGTGGTGATATAACAATCAAAAATGGCAAATTAGTATTAGGTCAACTAAAACTAACAACTCCGGCAACAAGAATGCTTGTAACAGCTATTTATGAATCACCGAGAAAGAATCATTTATTTCTGGGGATAGACTACCATATGCTAGATATTGAAATTTCAGCACTACTAAATATGATTCCGGATGTGGATTCATTAATGCCTATGCTTAGATCTTTTGGTGGTAAAGCAGAATATAATATGGTAGTTGAAACGAATCTTGATTCACTTTATAATCCTAAAAAATCAACAATTTTAGGTAAAGCTTCAATCACAGGTAAAGATCTAGTTCTGATGGATGGTGAAACTTTCGCTGAAATTGCTAAAATGCTATTGTTTAAGCGTAAGACTAAAAATAAAGTAGATACTTTAGCTGCTGAATTCACAATGCACCGAAATGTGATTCAAATTTACCCATTCTATGTCGGTATGGATAAATATGGAGCTGTAGTTGCGGGGAAACATAATGTTGATATGTCATTTGATTATGATATATCATTAATAAAAAGCCCAATACCAGCATGTATTGGTGTTACAGTCTCTGGAAACCTAGACGACATTCAAGTTAAAAAGACGAAAGGTGGATGTACCTATCCAAGTTCATTCCGTCCTATTGCAAAAAATGAAATTGCAAATAAGCGACTTGAACTTAGGAACTTAATTAGACAATCATTAGTGGCAAAAGAATAATAAGATATTTTAGTTATAGAAAAGGCGTTGAAGATTCTCAACGCCTTTTTTTTATTAAAATTAGGCATCCCTACAAATAGGGAAATTATGTAATTCTATCGTAAAAAAACAGTTATTCATTATATCAAAAGAATACTATAGTTTTGTATCCCGAATGAAAACGGGAAGCTATAACATCCTAAAACACTCACTATTACTACTGTTTATCAGTTATTATAGTAGAGTAACCTTGTTTTACCATGTTCTCTTGATAAACGAACAGTATATTGTTCACTCTTATTACTATAAACCTTAATCAAAATCAGATCCCTCTACAATAAAAACCATGGGCACACTATTTCAGCTTATGATACGATTGCGCTATTATCATCCAATTGCAATCGAACTGTTTAAACTTCGAAACATGATTAGAAAATCATTAGTCGCAAAAGATAAATAAATTGAAAAAACGGCATTTTTATTTTGAATAAATGATATATCCCCACAAATGGGGATAAGATTTCATGATTTTGCAACAATTAGCTATTGGCTAAGTTAAAGATATAGCCTACTTTTGTACTCAAGATGTTATACAACATAAAATCACATATATTAAAGATTTCAATGGTATTGCTGTTTGTATCTTATTACAGCAGTACTAATCTGTTTTTCCATACACACATGGTGGATGGAAAATATGTTGTACACTCTCACTTTTATCAAACAAAATCGGATTCTTCACCTGTAAAAAAACATAGGCACCCGATTTCTACCTATGCTACTATAGCTCAATTAAACAAGGTAATTGTAGAGCCATTGTGCTTTTTTGCCCCAGATTTAACTGAATATGCATTAGTAACAAATACTTTTCTTATTTCAGAAACTGAGATACAATCAAAAACTCAGCTTTCTCTTTTACCTGCGCGTGCTCCACCTGCTTGCTAATTTCTACATTTTTTCTAAAAAAAAGCTACAGGGATAACTGTGTCTTATCGGGAAACATACGACTTGTTTTTATTAAACAAAGCAACTTCACACACCTGTAATAAACTTATGGTAAGATAATAGCCATAGTTTTCTCACTACACAAAACCAAGATATTCACTTAAATTATTATTTAAATGAAAAAACTTTTTGCAGCTATATGCCTACTAATATTGGCATATGGACAAAGCTTTGCACATAAGAACTGTGCCGGAATTTATTTATCAGCAGAAGATTTTAAACAAAACAAACTATCAATAATTGCAGATACTTCTAAGTGCAAAAAAGCAATTAAAACTGATAATTTCTTCTGTAAACCATACATTACTGTGCAAACAGCAAGTGGAAAATTACGCATACACAAAGACAGTGTTTATGCAGTAAGAACTAATAGAAACGAAATTTTTAGAATAGAAAATGAGAAAAATTATCAATTATTAGATAGTTCAAACCTATATATATACAAATTAGAAATAATAAAAAGCGTACCAAGAAAGACCTTATACACAACTCGTTTTGAAAAAGAAACGGTAATTAAATACTATTTCAGCACAACTAAAACGGGTAAACTACAGGAATTAGACCTAACAAATGTCCGTTTAGCATGTATGGAAAAAAATAAAGACTGTCAGCTTGTTAAGCAATTTCCAAAACAAGAGGACTTAAACAAACAAAACGAATCAGGTCAATTCTTAATCAATGAATTTTTCAATAAAAAATACAACACAACAAAATAAAACAACGATGAAAAAAAATCTCATTACAAGCTTAATCCTATTAGTTTCAACATTAGGATTTGCACAGAAAACAACAATCAAAGGACATGTTCTTAACAGCGAAACAGGAACACATGTTCCATTTATTAATGTAGTAATTGATGGTACAACTATTGGTACAACAACTGATGCTACAGGTCATTTCACAATAACTGATGATATTACCGGAAAACAAACAATCAAAGTACAAGGGATTGGATATAATCCGTCTGCTAAAGAAGTAGAATTAACAGAGGGTAAAACTGCAGAAGTAAACTTTGAAATTAAAGAAGATGCTGTAAACCTTAACGATGTAGTTATTAGTAGTAACAGAAATGAGGTGAACAGAAAAGATGCATCTATAGTAGTAAGCGTATTAAGTGATCAACTTTTTGAAACTACACAATCAAAATGTCTTGCACAAAGCCTTAGCTTTCAACCTGGATTGCGTACAGAGAACGACTGTCAAAACTGTGGTTTTACACAGGTGAGAATCAATGGTCTTGAAGGTCCTTACTCTCAAATCCTAATTGATAGCCGCCCAATTTTTAGTGCATTAAATGGTGTTTATGGCTTGGAGCAAATCCCAGTAAATATGGTAGAAAGAGTAGAAGTAGTGCGTGGAGGTGGTTCTGCATTATATGGATCTAATGCCATTGCAGGTACTATTAATATCATTACAAAAGAACCTAATTACAACTCATTCTCAGCAGGGTATGACTACGAAGCCATTGGAGAGGAAGCTTCTGATAACAATTTTAATGTAAATACCTCAATTGTATCTGATGACCGCAAGTCAGGAATGAACCTATATGGAGCATACCGAAACCGTCAGGCTTATGATGCTGATGGCGATAGTTTTTCTGAAATCCCTGAGTTGACTAATCACACTTTAGGATTTAACTCGTACTACAAACTTAACAAGCAAACAAAATTAAAATTTGAGTACCATAACATTCATGAGTATCGTAGAGGAGGAGACTCTTTAAGCCTTCAGCCACACGAAGCAAACATTGCTGAAATGGTAGAACATGATATTAATGGAGGAGGTATGAGCTTAGACTGGATTTCTCCTGATAAGAAAAATAAACTGAATGTATATGCATCTGCTCAATATACAAACAGAGATAGCTATTATGGTGCAGGTCAAGATCCAAATGCTTATGGTTTCACTAAAGACCTCACTCATGTAGAAGGAGTTCAGTTTGTACATAGTTTTGACAAATTATTTTTCATGCCATCTGATTTAACAATGGGTGGAGAATTTCACTATGATGACTTAAATGATGTGCAAAAAGCTTATGATAGAGATTTCGAACAAACGACACAAGTTGGTGGTGCATTTATTCAAAACGAATGGTTTACAGATAAGTTCCGTATATTAGTTGGCGGTCGTGTAGACAAACACAATCTACTAGATGATGCCATCTTCAGTCCACGCGGTAATATTAAATATAATATCTTAGATAACTTACATTGGAGAGCTAGTTATTCTACAGGATTCCGCGCTCCTCAAGCTTTTGACGAAGATTTACATATTGGAGCAGTTAATGGTGAAGTTCACTTAATTGAATTAGCTGATGACCTAGAAGCAGAGAAATCTCAAAGTATTAGCAGTTCTTTTGACTATTATTTAAATTTTGGTAAAGTAAAAACTAACTTCCTTGTAGAAGGTTTCTATACTACTATTGATAATGTATTTGCACTTGAAGAAACAGGAACTGACGCTAATGGAAACTCAATACTTACAAGAACGAATGCTCCGGGAGCTACTGTAAAAGGTATAAACCTTGAAGGTAAAATTGTTCCATCATCAAAAGTTCGTTTGCAATTAGGTTATACTATCCAATCAAGCGAATATAATGAAGCTCAAGCATGGTCTGATGACGAAAATGTAGCTCTAACAACAAAAATGGCTAGAACTCCTGAGCAATACGGATATTTCACTTTAACAGTAGAGCCATTAAGAAGACTTACTATCTCTGCTACAGGAACATACACGGGTTCTATGCTAGTTCCTCACTATGCCGGATATATTGCTGAAGATACAATGGAAAAAAGCCCAGAGTTCTTTGATGCAGGACTTAAAGCAGCATATATCTTCAAGCTTAATAATAACTTAGGTTTAGAGTTAAGCGGTGGTGTTAAAAACTTATTTGACCAATACCAATCTGATTTTGATCAAGGTATGGATCGTGATGCAGGATACATCTATGGCCCGGCACTTCCAAGATCATTCTTTGTTTCTTTAAAACTAAGCAATTTATTAGATTTCTAGAATCAAATCACTGATAAAAAAGGGTATAAAACAATTGTTTTATACCCTTTTTTTATCACTACTTATAGCTATTCGAACCATATATTTTGGCTATAAATGGGGGTATTACATAATTCATGCTCCACATAATTTTGCGTTGTATTTTTCACTTAAAGACTATACCAACCAGAATTATGTATCAGATATCAAAAAAACATCTATTATTTTCATTATTGGGAATAAGTACTCTCACTCTTGCTAATACCGGCAAAATAAAACTCGTAGAAAAAAACTCTAAACAAGCTGTTGCTTATGCTAATGTCTGTTGGGAATCATGCCAAGACAAGATGATTAAAGGCAATGTGCTATCCAATAAAAACGGAACTGCTCAAACGGACTTAAGCTCTGGACAACTGGCAGTAGTTTCTGTTAATTGTGTTGGCTATAAAGCCTTCTTAGATACAATCAGTATAGATGCAGAAACTACAATCCAATTAGAGGAAGATATTTTTAACCTAGAACAGTTTACCGTTACAGGAACTCGTACTAAACATACATTAAAAGATACTCCGGTACTAACTCAGCTAATCACAGCTGAGGAACTTAAAGGCCGTGGATTAAGTACAGTAAAAGATGTTTTAGCACAAGAAATGCCTAGTATTGAAATGAATCGTCATGGATATGGTACAGCCATGCAAATGCAAGGCTTAGAGGCTCAGTACACCTTAGTCTTGATTGATGGCGAACGAATGGCCGGAGAATCAGGAGGTACAGTAGATTTATCAAGAATTAATGTAGCTAATATTGAACAGATAGAAATTGTGCGTGGAGCTACTTCATCTCTTTATGGCTCCAATGCAATGGGGGGAGTTATTAATATCATTACTAAAAAACCAAAGAAAAAATGGGATGTGTCTGCACATGTGCAATACGAACAGATGAACGAGAAGAATAACAGCACCGATTTTATTGAGAAGCAAGATGAGGATTATGAGAAAGAATTTTATCGCCGTCAGGATTTGCCAAATCTGAATGCCGATATAACCTTAGGTTACCGTAATAAAACTTTTTATTCAAATACTTATGCCGGGTATAAAAGTGCCGATTTATATACACTCAAAGATACCAAGGGGCAAACAAAGAAATATTTACATAATGATTCTATAGCTACCGATCCGGTATCCACAAGCCCTACCATTATCAACGGATTTATGGACTACACCATTTCAAATAAAACAGGATTCTCTGTCGGTAAACACTGGAAGGCTGAAGTTAGAGCAAATTATTATTCTCATGAAGAAGCCGATTCTACCAAGAACAATGTACACGATCGCTTTAAAAACTACACTTTAGGCGGATTCTTAGATTATAAGATAAATAATACATCAAATATTCGTCTAAGCCATAACTATGATAAGTACGATAAATATGATGTAAAAGAAAAAAAAGAGAATCAAAATGATTTGAACTACAGTAATGTATTTCATAATACAAAGTTGAATTATACTTTGTCTGTAAAAGAAAAGCATAATTTGTTCTTTGGGATGGAAAATCTTTATGAGTCATTGGAAACTGATATGTTTATCTGCGATACACTAACTACTGAACAAGCTAGTGATGTGGTTTTTATCGCACAGGACGAGTTTAAAATGAATAAGAACTGGATGCTGGTAGCAGGAGCTCGTTTGGGTAATCACAGTACATTCGAAACACACATTTCGCCTTCTGCAACGCTTAAATATAGTATTAAAGATATTGCTTGTCGCCTTACTTATGCACGCGGCTATCGCTCCCCAAGTTTGAAAGAATTGTACATGAACTGGTCTCACATGGGTATGTTTACCATTATAGGTAGTACCGATTTACAGCCTGAGACAAATAATTATTATACCTTTTCTGCCGATTATATTAATCTAGATAATAAAATCAATGTAACAGCTATTACTTCATTTAATCAAATTAATAATAAAATTGACGGTGTGTGGGCTAATAATGAAACCGAATATTTGTATAAAAACTTGGAAACCCAAAAAGTTTTTTCAGCAGAACTTATTTTAAAATGGATGTTTTTAAAATCCTTTTCCTTTAAAGGAGGGTATGTCTATACAAAGATTCTGCAAGATGAAGATGCCATTAACTTATCTACCGCAACACCTCACAGCTTTAGTTTTCAGTTAGATTACTCAAAAATTTGGAAAAATTATGCTTTGGGAGCTAATATAAATGGGAAAATCATTGGCAAAAAATCATATAATGTTTTAGATGATAATGATCTGTATTATCAAGTGGAATACCCTATGTATTCTATATGGAACTTCACAGTCAATCAGAAATTATTTAATTCATTAAGTTTTGATTTGGGTGTGAAGAATATTTTTGATTTCACAGCCCCAATCGTAACCTTTAATTCATCCGCCAGCATTGGGCGAAGACTATTTGTCGGAATTACATACAATTTATAATTATCTATTAATCAAACAATTTAAATCATGAAAAAAACAAATTTTTTCTTAGTAATTAGCTTATTAGCTTTTAGTTTAGTATCGTTTAGCTCTTGTTCTGAAGATGAGGATAAAGAAGAGACTATTGTTGTGGATCCAGCTTCAACTTTAAATTCAGGCGAAATAACATTTACAGCCAATGCTTATGATAAATGGGTATATTTCTCATTTGAGGCAGATACCATTGTTGATGTTACTGACTTCTCAAACTCAACAAATTGGGACATTGCTTTTCACCGCTATGATGTGCGTGTAAACTGTGGTAAATCAGGTATTGGTCTTGGTGGAACTTATGATATGGGAGTAGTGGATTTTGAGAGTGTAACAGAAGCACCGGAAACAGGCTATTCACTTAATGACAGCATTAATGCATATAATGCTTCTCCAATGGCAGGTGGTACTATTGTGAGTATGCCTGGTGATACGCTTATGGCAAAATGGTTAACTTTTGCTCATACCAGTAGTGGAGCAAGTTACACTATCAATAATAATATTTATGTAGTAAAAACAGCTAAAGGAAAATATGCTAAAGTGTGGTTGAAAAACTACTATAATGAGTCTGGGGCAAGTGGTTACCCAACAATGAAATATGTATATCAAACTGATGGAAGCCGTAAATTAAATTAATATTTAGTACTCAAAAAGAGCGAGTGGTAAGAATTTTTTCTTATCACTCGTTTTTTCATCTCGACAAAATAAAAAGACCTTACTATATGTCTAGATTATTAAAAGTCTCACATAGAATTCATAAATATGTCGGATTATTTCTCATCTTATTTTTTATTTGGATGAGTATTTCAGGCATTTTACTAAATCATAAAAATTTAATTCGTTCCGTTTCTGTACCTGCTTGGATGGTGCCGGAGCATTATGCTATTAATAACTGGAGTAGAGGTGCACTAAGTGCTACTGTCTCCATAAACGATGCTTCTGTATTTGCCTATGGCTCTCAAGGAGTGTTTTACTCAAACAATCAAGGAGGGTCTTTCAAATCCTACATGGGAGATGGATATCCTTCCTCAGCATGGGATAGGCGTTGTAATCACCTACTATTTAACCCGCAAGATTCTTCTTTGTATGCAGCAACATACTCCGGCTTATACAAAAGCAACTTAAACCAAACAAGCTGGAAGGAGATTAAACTTGGCAAGGAGAGTGAAAGTGTTGAGAAATTGTTTATTCGAAACGATTCTTTACTGGTTTTCACCAACTCGGATTTGTTTGTTGTACATAACCAAAAAATTAAGAAAATAACTCCAAAACGCCCTGTAGAAAAGGATGTTTCGCTAATAGAAGTATTTTTCCAACTTCACGATGGAAGTATTTGGGGCTTGCCGGGTCGTTTGTTGTGGGATGTAGCTGCTTTAGTCTTATTGTTTTTATCAATATCGGCTTTTTATATCTGGTTTTTACCCAAAAAATGGCGTTACAAAAAACAAAAATCAGCTTATCAGCTAGAAGCAAACGAAAAATCGAAGTTTAAATTCTACCTGATGAATCACAAAAAGTGGGGTTGGTATTTTGGTGTAATAATTCTATTGATTGTTATAACCGGTACATTTCTTCGTCCACCTTTTATGTTGGCTTTAATCAACAAATCTTTAGCAAGATCTATTTATCCAGCGGTATCAAACCCCAACCCTTGGCATCATAAAATTAGTAATGTAGCTTATAATAGCTGCAAGGATACCTATATCATTGAAAGCAATAATGGCTTTTATGAAGGAGGTATAAAAGATAGTGTTTTTAACAAAATAGAATTTAATGCGCCTGTGTTTGCAATGGGCACAACTGTGTTTGAAGAATCTTCCCCAGGAGAGTTATTCGTTGGCTCTTTCGGTGGTTTATATACATATAACCTGACAACAAAAAAATACACTTCATTATTACAAACAAAGGAAAAACCTGCAAATATGCACCCTGGTGGTATAATGATAAGTGGTTTTATTCATGTAGGCCCAAATAAATTACTGATTGTAGATCAGTATAAAGGGATTTGTACATTGGATGGAAAACCCTATCATGAATCTTACAAGCAACCGGAGTCTATTATGTTTGAATTTCGCATGCCGCTTTGGAACTATTTATTTGAAATTCATAACGGACGATTTTTTAAAGGAGCTATCGGTGGCTTTTATGCTTTAATTATTCCACTGTGTGGATTATTGTCCATATTCCTTACTCTCAGCGGTTTGCTTCTTTACGGTATTCCTTTAGTAAAAAAGAAGCTTAGAAAAAAATAACTAAAAATGAACTAACTAAAATCCTTGAAAAATGAATATGCCCTCATTCTTAAAAAAGAAACTTAAATCCCTTTTAGTAGTAATTGCAATATTAGCTGTAGTCATTGTAGCTATTCGCATTGTTTCACCTACTAAAATTGCTTTGATTAATTTTCCTGAATATATGTATGTAAAAATGGCAAAGTCTAACAACAGCTATTTTATAAAAGTAGAAAACTTTAAACCCGAAGAGCTATCAAACTTAACTAATTACGATATGGTAATGGTTTTTGGAATGGGGATGAACATGCCGGAGCAACAAGAACCTATCTTGCAAAAAGCAATAGATAAAGGTGTACCTGTTTTTGTATTTGCCGGTGGTAATTCTAAATTTCAGACTACAAATATAGATCCGGAGCATTTAGATATCATTAGCGATTATTTTGAAAATGCCGGTACGGCCAATTTTAAAAACATGCTGCAATATATCCGTAAAGAAATAGACGGTAAAAAGTTATTTGCAACAGATTATAAACCCGCTAAAAAATATGCTGCAGATGTGTTATTCTACATAGAAGAAGAGGCAATCTTCAATACCATACCTCAATTTGAGTCTTATTGTTTGAAAAATGGTTTTCACAAAAAAGGTCAAAAAAATATTGTGCTGTTTACCTCTGTACCAGGCCCTTTTAATGCGAATAGAGATCACTTAAATGCAATCATCGGTGAGCTTCAAAGCCGAGCTTATAATGTATATCCGGTTTCTACTTTTAGTAACCGCTTACCTTTTTTACAAAAAATAGCACCTTCGCTTATTGTTTATATGCCTCATGGGCGTTTTGGTATGGGTTCGGATGCAGAACCTATCGAGCAGGAGCTTAAAAAATTAAATGTTCCTATTGTATGTCCGGTAAGTGTACTAAAACGCTACGAAGAATGGGTAAAAGATAAACAAGGCATGAGTGGCGGATTCTTAAGTCAAAGTGTTACTATGCCTGAGTTTGATGGAGGAATTCTACCCTATGCCGTGGTAGCTCAGTACGAGGATGAAAACGGCTTACTTATATTTAAAGCTGTGCCAGAGCGTTTAAAAGGATTTGGTAAAACCGTAGATAATTATATTGCTTTAAAAACAAAAGCAAATAAAGATAAAAAACTGGCTGTTATATTTTATAAAGGTCATGGAAAAGGGGCAGGAGAGGCAGCCGGACTTGAAGTTATGCCTTCCATTTATATGATGCTTAAGCGACTACAAGCCGAAGGATATAATGTGGGAGCATTGCCTGCTACAGCCAAAGAATTTGAAAAAGACCTGATAGCTAAGGCTCCTTTACTTGGTCCTTATGCCGAAGGTGCTTTTGACAGTTATCTTAAAACCGGATATGCACAACTTGTGAAAAAAGAACAATATGAGCAATGGTGCAAACAAGTAATGCCCGATACTTTGTACCAACAAGTGGTAGATAAATACGGTCAGGCTCCGGGTTCTTACATGGCCTTGAGTAACAATAAAGGTGATTTTCTGGCTATTGCCTGTGCACAATATGGCAATATCGCCATCATGCCTCAGCCTATGCCGGGCTTAGGTACCGACGGCTTTAAATTGGTTCATGGAGCTAAAACACCTCCTCCTCATTCCTACTTAGCCCCTTATTTATGGATACAAAAAGCTTTCAAAGCAGATGCCATTATGCATTTTGGAACACACGGAAGTTTAGAGTTTACGCCTGGTAAGCAAGTGGCATTATCAAATTACGATTGGGCTGATATTCTTATTGGCACTACGCCTCATTTGTACCCTTATGTGATAAACGATCCGGGTGAGGCTGCCATAGCCAAACGCCGTTCTTATGGTGTTACTATTTCTCATATTACTCCTCCTTTTATCGAAAGTATGGTATTGAGTAATAAGAAGATAATTCGTGATAAAATAGAGAAATACGAAAACGCAAGTGGAAATCTTAAAATTGAATATTCAAAAAGTGCTAAAGAAATAGCTGTAAAAGAAGGTTATGCCAAAGATTTAGGTTTAGATACCAAACTGGATAAACCATATAGCGAAGATGAGATGCTACGCCTGATAAATTATCTCGACGAAATGGATAACGAACGCATTACAGCCGGATTATACACGATGGGTATCCCTTATCAAGAAAGGCTTGTGGCATCAACAGTATTGCTTATGTCTTCCAACGAAATTGCTTATGCCCAAATGGAACTGGATAAACAAAAAGGAAAACTTACACGCAAACAAACAGAAAACAAGAACTTTTTCACAAAGAACTATTTGATACCGGCCAAAGCACGCATAGCCAAAGTATATCAATCGGGTGGAACACAAACAGCATTTTTGCAAACGATATCTCAAACCGATTTTTCAAGAGCTGAGCGTTGGGTAAATAGTGCTGAAATGCCTAAAAAAGGAATGCATCATGGCAAGATGGATGGAAAAACAGGTGCTACAGTTTCGTCTGCTAAATTAGAAGAACTAATTGTAAAGATTGCAGCCGACCCAAAACAAAAAGCCTTTGTTGCCCGACTTAAATCTGAGAAAGAATTTGAAAGAGCTATCAGTTTGCTTGACCCTCAAAAAAGAGCTTCTGCCAAACGCATTGCCATTATGATTCCGGCTATGAAAGAAGCCATTGAGGTAGCTGAGGACAAAAACATTCAAACATTATTGCCATTACTTAAAGATAAAAAAGTAAAAGAACAGGCTTTAAAAATGCTTGACGATCCTTCTTTAACTAAGAAAGTGAAAGAACAGGAAACTATTCGTAATAAAATGTTGTTGGCTATGGCTGAATCAGACAGTGTGAATCTGGTTTTAAGCACTTCTGTAAGTGCGTTAAAACAATTGGATGTGTATAGTCTTAAAAAGATGGAGCAAAATTTGGAATTTTTTCAACAAAAGCAAAAGGAATTACAGAGTATTCTACCTAAAGACAATAAGTTGTATGCTTTGATAAGCGAAAAATCACTGAATACAATTGCTGAAAGATTTAATAAGGTGCTTAGTGACAAATCTGAAAAAGAAGCAGTATTTAGTGATGCTGTATTTGCAGTTAAAAAAGCTTTTGATAATATAGCATTATATCGTAAACACTTGTCGTCAACACCTCAAAGCGAGTTTGATGCTATAGTTAACGCTCTAAATGGAGGTTTTACACCACCAACACCGGGTGGCGATCCCCTAAACAATCCTGCTATTTTGCCTACCGGACGCAATATTTATTCGATTAATGCAGAGCAGACACCTACCAAGGAGGCTTGGAAAGTTGGACAGAAGCTGGCCGATCAGATGCTTGCTGATTTCAAGAAAAAAAATAATAAATATCCGCTAAAAGTGAGTTACACTATTTGGTCGAGTGAGTTTATAGAGTCTGAAGGTGCTACCGTTGCACAAATCCTGTATTTGCTTGGTGTAGAGCCTATTTGGGATGCTTTTGGACGAGTTAGAGATGTACGCCTTATTCCTTCAAAAGACTTAGGCAGACCGCGTATTGATGTGGTGGTACAAACATCCGGACAATTGCGTGATATAGCAGCTTCTCGCTTATACCTTATTCAAAAAGCTATTGGAATGGCTGCGTCAGACGAAAGCAAAGAGACGAATTTTGTAAAAGAAGGGGTGCTTGCAGCTAAAAAACGCTTATTAGAAAAAGGATTCTCACCCAAAGAAGCCGAAGAACTTTCAAAAACTCGTGTGTTTGGAGGTATCAACGGTATGGCCGGCGCAGGTAATTTCCAGAAGTTGGTAGAAAAAAGTGATTCTTGGGAAAATCAATCACAATTGGCAAAAACCTACATTAATAATATGGGTGCTTCCTATGGTGATGAAAACAATTGGGGCGACTTTAAAGAAGGTGTACTGGAAGCAGCTTTACTTAATACAGAAGCTGTAGTACAACCACGCCAAAGTAACACTTGGGGTCCGCTTAGCTTAGATCATATGTACGAGTTTATGGGAGGTATAAACACTGCCGTGAAAGAAGTTACCGGTAAAGATCCGGAATCTTACTTAAGCGATTATCGGAACCCTTCAAATCCTCGTATTCAAGGACTAAAAGAAGGTATTTGGAGCGAAGCCCGTACTACTTTATTGAATCCAAGGTATATTAAAGAATATATGAATGGGGGAGCATCTTCAGCAGAAACTTTTGCAGAAACATTCCGTAATACTTTCGGTTGGAATGCAACGAAAGCATCTGTTATTGAAGACCGTTTATGGGATGAACTGTATGATACTTATGTAAAAGACAAACAACAGTTAGGAGTGCACAAATTTTTCGAAACGGAGAACCCTTATGCCTTGCAGGAAATGACAGCAGTAATGCTTGAAACCGTACGAAAAGGTTATTGGAAGGCTAGCAAAGAGCAGGTGATTGAAATGGTAAGCCTGCATGCTAAACTAGTAAAAGAACATGATGCTGCATGCAGTGGTTTTGTCTGCGATAACCCCAAACTACGAAAAATGATTGCTGAAAAACTTTCGCCTGAAGAAGCAAAAAACTATAATGAAAAATTAGAAGAAGCTCTTTCTGAAACCAATACAGAAAAGAAAAAAGGCAAGATTCTTAAAAAAGAAGAAAAAGATAAGCTAGAAAACAAGCAAGAAAATAAAGCCAATTCGAATAAAAATAACTCATGGATTGCAATTATCCTGGGTTTGGTAGTAATTATAGCTGCTATTGTAGCACTGCGTATTAAAAACAGAAACAAAAAATGATACTAAATATATTATCTATTGTTGTACTTTTTCATTTTTCTATTCGAATAGCAGTAAAAGAGAAGCCATATATATATTGGCTTCTCGGCACTGCTTTCGCATTGCTCAACTGGTTCATTCTGCCCATAGCTTATGAAAACAGGTTACCTGTTATTGTAAAACAAATAAGTACAGGCATCTGGGCTGATAATTTTGTGCTGGTAGTTTCACTTGATGTTCTTTTAGGCCTTGTACTCTGCTACAGAGCCTTACGCAAACAAGAAAACATACAGCTTAAATACAAGTGGGTGGAGTATATTCCCTCATTGCTGCTTTTACCTGTACTGTATTATCTTAATGCCAACTTCTTTTATGCATTTCCTCAATTTAACTATACCAGCTCAGGTATAATCTTATTTATTTTAATCAGTGTAGGCTTGCCACTTTGGGGATACTTCTTTCGCTGGCTATTACGCGAATCTTATGCAATTATTGAGTTTAAAGCACTATTAAACCTAAGTCTGTTGGCGTTAATTCTTATTGCCCCATTATTACGCATGCGTACACCGGGAATACAATCATCTTTACACCTAGATGCTCTTATAATAATATTAACTATCTCTCTTGTGGGCTTTGTTTTGGGCTTAGTAGTATTTAAAATTAAACAATCAATAATAACTAATAAATAATTAATAATGGAAACTTTATCAAACATCCTTTACTGGCTTTCGTCAGGACTATTTGTACCTGTAATGCTAGGTACGGTAATTATGTTTTTTTACTCTTTATACATGTCCGGCGTTTTTTATGGCAGCTATAAAGAATATGTGATTTACAAAAAAGAATATCGTGACTTAATTCGCAAAGCAGATTTTAGAAGCTTGCTAAGGAAGTTTAATGATAAAAGTCAGAAAACAGTAGAGCTCAACTATTTCATAAAACAAATTTTTGAAAATCATAAATCTCGTGCCGCAATGGAGGGTATCTTGAATGATTTTGAAATGGCTGCCGATAAAAACCTTGGTAAATATAAAATGATGGCAAAACTGGGGCCTATACTTGGTTTAATGGGGACATTAATTCCTATGGGGCCAGCACTTGCCGGACTCGGACAGGGAGATGTTAGCTCCATGTCATGGAATATGCAAGTTGCCTTTGCCACTACCGTAATTGGCTTGTTTTCAGGCACAATAGGGTTTATGCTACTACAGCCACGCCAGCGTATACTTGTCAGGTATCTAGCAGATATGGAGGTATTGGTAGGCCATATTACTGAGCGTAACCCTAAAGATTCGGATCACGAGCATATTTTAGCTAGTTTATTAAACGAGAAAATTGATTAAGCTATGCGTAGAAGACATTTATTACACGATGATGATGAGTTTAGCCCCATGCGTCAAGTAGCCAATTTATTTGATGTATCTATGGTATTTGTTGTGGCATTGATGGTTGCCTTGGTTCTCCGTTTCAATATGCAAGAAGTATTTTCTAAAGAAGATTATACCATTGTGAAAAATCCTGGAAAAGACAATATGGAAATTATTACTAAAAAGGGAGAGACGGTTGAAAAATACACTCCTTCTGAAAATACAGAGAGTAATGGGAAAAAGGGGAAAAAGGTTGGTGTTGCATACCAAATGGAAAATGGAGAAATCATATACATACCTGAGTGAAAAAACTCAACCCACTATATATAGCTACTATTAACAATCAAATCACTATATATAAGGATTATTTAATACGATTTGGCATGCTATATTTGCATTATCAAGAACAGCTTTATCCATAATTTGTTATTATTTATTAAGTTGGTAAGCAGCTCCAAGCTTCGGCTTGGAGCTGCTTAATTTTTATCTAATAATATATAAATAAATACCTAAAGCTCATTATCATAATAAGTTGTTACTATAACTGAATTAATTCCCTACATATTGGGATTACAAGGGCTTAAATGAGGGCATACATTTGCATTAAAAATTTAAAATTACTCATTAAAAAATTAATTATTATGAAACCAACAGCAATCATCTATGGTTCAACTACAAGCAACACATCTAATGTTGCTAAAAAGATTTTAGATTCATTAGGCGGAGAAAACATTACACTTTTAGACATCGGCTCATTAGATCTTAGCTCTCTTTCTGAATATTCTAATTTAATACTCGGAACCTCAACATGGGGTTTAGGTGATTTGCAAGATGACTGGGATAGTATTATCTCTCAATTTAGCAAGGTTGATTTAAGCGGAAAAACAGTAGCATTATTTGGATTAGGTGATGCGGCATCTTATCCTGACACTTTTGTTGATGGTATGGGGATAATCTTTGAAGCAGTAAAAGATAGGGGATGCACTGTGGTTGGACAAATACCAACTGATGGAATTGAATTTGATGCATCAAGAGCAATTGTTGATGATAAGTTTGTAGGTCTTGTAATTGATGAAGATAATGAAAGCAATAAAACTAAAGACAGAATTAGTAGCTGGGTAGAACTTATTAAACCATTATTATCTTAATCTTATTTAGAGTTTGTATATTCTCAATTTATTTTGTTTGTTAAACTATGGTCAGCTCATGTAATGACTGACAAATAGCCCTAGAATACATTATTTTAGGGCTATTTCTTTTTCATTATAAAAAGCTAAATCACTATATGAAGTTATTTAATTAGCTTCAAATAGCTATATATTGGGATTACATAAGTATAGTAGAGCCTCTATTTTTGTATTAAAGAATTCAAATACAGAGAACAATACCAATATGAAGTTAACAGCAATAATTTATGGGTCTTCTACAGGCAATACAGAAAATGCTGCAAAGAAGATAGCAGAAACATTAAATGAAGATAATGTAAGCCTATTTGATATTTCTTCATTTGATTTAAATGAATTATCAAAATACTCTAACCTAATACTAGGTACATCTACTTGGGGTGTTGGAGATATTCAAGATGATTGGGAGAGTAAAATCTCTGAATTCAGTAAGCTAGATCTTAAAGGCAAAACAGTTGCATTTATTTGGGCTTGGAGACCCGGTAAATCAGCCTGATACATTCGTAAATGGAATGGGTATTTTATACGAAACTGTAAAAAATAGTGGTTGCTATGTGATTGGGCAGACTCCAACAAATGAATATAGGTATGATTCAACAGAAGCAATTACAGAAGGAGAATTCGTTGGGTTAGCTCTTGACGAGGATAATGAAAGCGGCTTAACAGATTTACGCA
Organism: Paludibacteraceae bacterium; assembly: GCA_963662245.2. Lineage (GTDB taxonomy): Bacteria > Bacteroidota > Bacteroidia > Bacteroidales > Paludibacteraceae > JAFGVL01. Next base: position 93,346 of record CAXXVQ010000010.1, read on the forward strand.
TAAGTAAATGGGTGGAAAGAATTAAACCCATTTTTCAATGATAGTTTTTCCCGGTCGAAAGATCAATACCTTTGTGCTCTGAAATTGAGTGGAGTAGAGTGCTACTCCCTCAGTTTCTTTCCAACAAAAAATCAAAATCATCATATATGGGGGCAAATTTGTAGCCTAATCACTAAATATAGTGATTGAGAAGTGGGAGTAGAGACAGTATTTTTGTATCAGTAATTATTCAAACATAATTTCCTATGAGCGTTAAAACAATAAATAAAACCCAAAACGGACAAATTACCTACATAACTGATAGAGATACATATTTTGTAGAATTTGGCAACCAATGCTTTTATTTAAAAGAAGAGAATCTAAATTATTTTAGAAATTATATAGACAGAATTGATTTTCTACACTATTTAGAACAAAACAAAGAGGCTGTAAACAAAAGGAAATTGATGTTGAACATTGGTTTAAAAAATATTTTCTTTTGTGTCAATAAGAATGAATTTCTTGAGTTAAAGCAGCTTTTATCTAAGAGGAAGGCTCAGGTAATCTGCGAAGACTTACTGCAGTTTAATATTATCTATAATTAAAACAACAACATAGTATTTTTCCATACATTTTTATTAATTGATAGTTGAGTTTGTGCGACATTGAGTTCAGCATTCCTACTACGGTGGGAGTGTTTGAATTCATTGGCACAGACCAATAAAAAGAAACTTGGTTTTTCATACATACTTATCTCCGTTTACTTTTTTTATATTTTAGTACAAAAGGCGACCTCAGTTCTACAGGTCGCTTTTTTAGTTTTAACAAGCAGAAAACAAAACAGTTTCTTATTTTGGAAGAAACTTATACAAGCATCATGATAAGTTATTAATAGATAGTATAAATAAATTGATGATTCGTACACATTATAGATTGTAAAATGATATTTTAAAAAACGAATATCTGACTTGCAGTCATGGTCGGAAGATTTTAATGGAAATAATACAGTCAAAGCAAGCTTTTTTAATAGCACGGTGCGCTGCACCTTTTCTCTTGTTTTAAATACGACTTCTACTAATAGAACGCTGCTATGCAGCTAAAGGTGCAGCGCACCATGCTATTGGTAGAAACGGGTTTATGTATAGATATTTCTTTTAGGTACAGCGTACCGTGCTATTAAATTACTTATAATTTATTGGCAAATATTTTCTTCCGACCACGACTGTATCTGACTGTGGATTTTTCTTGTTAAACCACATAACTAAGAAATAAAAGAAGCATAAATCATCAATAAATTATTACATAAGCGTAAAAAAAGCTATCCAAAAATGGAGCAATTCTTCTACGAGAATTGAATATTTGAAATTTCTCTTTGATTGACCTAGAATAAAAACAACCCAAAAGGGGCTGTCCAATACTTTTTGGACAACCCCTTTTACTATTTATTAGATTAGCTTGTTTACTTAACAATGAGCTTCTTGCTTACTCCATTTACATATACAATATAAATACCTGTATTTGGAACACGAATCGTTTCAGTTTCAGAGCTTGCTGTAAGTTGAGCAATCATACGACCATCAATACCTGCTACCATAACAGAAGAATTTGTCTCTAAACCTGAAATAATAATATCTGAATAAGTAGAGTAAACCTTAAAATCATTCACTACAAACTCTGTGGCTGATGCTATAACAGTTTCTCCTTTTTGTTTTACAGAGAAATCATAAGTAAATGTTCCATGATAAGTATAAATTACAACAAAGTAAGTACCTGCTGTAAGGGAAACAGTATCATTTACTTCTAATGATTTGATTTGTGACATTCCTGAATCAAATAAATCAATATCATAATCACTTACACCATAGATTGAGTCTGAAAAGATTACCACAGTATCTTGTGCAATAGAAAACTCGTATCCGCGTGCTCTCACTAAATCTCCATCAAACTCTACAATACTACTTGAAGAAACACAACTAGCATTTTTAACTCCATATGGCAATGTTACTGGAGTAAATTGTAAAGAATCAAATTTTCCTTCATGGATGAATAAATTATAATCTCCATATTGACGATTAGTAATCAATGTAATATAATATGTTCCTACCTTTAGTGTATCATCTTTAGAACTAAAGAATTCACTTACTGAAGGGTAGCTTGTTGGTATTGAGTCTGAAATAGAATATGCAGAAGCACTAATATCTTCAGATTCAAAATAAGCAGCAAGTGTAGTATCCTTGTCAATAGTAAATTTAAATCCTACAGCTGGATACACTCCAAAACCACCAATATTAATAAAACTAACCTTACTTGAATCGAATTTCATACCTATTGAATCAAATGGAAGAACAATTTCTTGAAATTCAGGAACTATTACATTTGAAGTATCTGCTACAATATTAAGATTAAATGTACCAACTTGATAATTAGTTATTAACACCATGTAGTAAATTCCTGCATCTAATGAATCTGAAGTTCCATTATCATAATTTGTATATAATACATTTGACATATCTACTGTATCTGATATTTGAAAAGCAAACATATCAATCGAATCAGACACAAATAATGTTGTTATCGGCAACTTTTCTGATAAAGTAAATTTATAGCCGATAACTGGATAAGTTCCAAAATGTGGTAGTGATACAATATTTGCAGTTGTCAAAGTATCAAATTCAGCATTAATTGCTTGAAAAGGTAAAGGAATTGAATCATAAAAAGATTCATTTAAAACTGTTGAAGTACTACGAAGTGTTGGTTGTGATGACTTTGGTTGCCAATCAGAACTACTAGGGATAGAGCTAATGATTTTCACAGAAGATAACCAACTCGGACTTGTTGTTGCTTGTGCACAAAAAGCCGCGACTACAAAAAATGCTGTCAAAAAGATTTTTTTCATATAAATAATTTAATTTGGTTTATTAACGATTCAAAAATACAGAATTTTTATCGGACAACAGTGAATATGGATATTACAATTACCAAAATACCCAGACCTAATAATAAAAATTGTTTGATGGTTTCGCCAATTTTTGTTGCCCTATGCAACTCAGGAATTAAGTCGGCCAAAGCAATATAAATAAAACTGGCAGCAGATAAAGATAAGACAAAAGGAGTAGCTTTTTCTGTAATATCTTTGGCATACCAAGCCAATAACGCTCCAAGAATAGCTGTGGCACCTGAAAATAAATTAAATGCAAAAGCTTTATGTTTTGAATATCCGGCTTTAAGCATCACCCCAAAATCGGCTATTTCTTGTGGTAACTCATGTGCAAACACGGTAATCGCAACCACAATACCAAATGTTGGCGAATTAAAAAAAGCAGCAGTAATAACAACCCCATCCAAAAAATTATGAAATGAATCGCCAATCATAAGCATCAATGCGCCGGATTTTTTATGACGAACACAATTCTCATCAACACAAATGCGCCACAGCATAAACTTTTCTGTCAGAAAAAAAAACAAGACACCAATAAGGACATAGTATGAGGCATGAAACCCTATTTGGTTTATGGCATTAGGCAACATTCCTAAAAAAGCCGCACCCAATAATGTGCCCCCGGAAAAAGCATAAATATGTTTCAGCATTTTTTGTAAAACGGAGTCATTTATCTTGAAAATTATACTTGCTGCCGCAACGCTTAATATATTGCCTATAATTACGGCTAATAAAATGGAAATAATCATTTTTCTGTTTTTTTATATTAGTCGCTTAATTAATTCTATATTCCAATGGGCTTACACCATATCTTCGTTTAAAAGCGGTAGAGAAGTGCGATTGATGCTCGTAACCGGATTTCTCGGCTATTTCAGCAATGGTTTCCTGAGTTAAGGATAATAACTTACGCGCTATCTCCATTCTATATTCAAACAAATAACCATAAACGGTATTGTTGTACAACTGTTTAAATCCATTTTTTAAAAGCGTATCATTAGCTCCCACTTGCAAAGCCAGTTCATGTATACTTGGAGGCTTTTTATACTGTTTTTCGAGCAACAAACGAGCTTCTTCTATTTTATCCCGATGTTTTAGAATGCAATTATTACAATTGAGCTCTTGAGGATTACGGAATTGATGCATTTGCATAGCAATCAGTTCTTGTATTTTCGCTTCAATATACATAGAAGAACAATTGCCCATCATCGCACTATTTTCTATCTGATTGATAACTTGAATCATTTGAATCGTAGTATCAAAATGTTTATCACCTAACTCAAAAACTTTTCCTTCATTCACTTTTTTCAACAAAGGCTCCATTGTTTGAGGATATAAATGCGAGAGTGTTTCGACATAGGAAGGAGGAATAACTATCTCAAAGAATTCAATTTCCTGATCTTTAACAACACAATGAGGAGAAGCAACATCCTTAAACATAAAAATATTATTTGTGTTTTGTTTCATTTCTTTTTGTTTAAGGTTCTCGCAATCGTAATACGAATTCCCCCTAATCATAAAACACAAACAAATACCTTCCCCTTCCATTTTTCCAACAAAACGAAAATTTCTATTCATTTTATATTTAAAACGGAGCAAATTTAGATTTGGTTCGCTTCTGTTATACCACTCCATCTCCCAAAAGAAGTAATAAGTTTTCGCTGTGGCTCTACAATTTGATTCGGACTTTGATTCTTTGTTTTAAGAAATTCCAAGTGTAGAATCTCTTCCAGATCTTCGGAAAAAATGCTGTAAAACATAATTTATCGTTTTGATTATTAATTTCTTGGCTTGAGATTAAAAATGAAATACCGTTTTGCGTAAATGAAATTTATTTACTTCCAACTAATTTCGTTTTCAAATAGCAACATAAATAATTGAAATACAGCGAAATATACATTGCATATTAAAAAAAAACAATCCCAATTAATAGGGGTTTTGTAATTTTTCAATAGCTATTCGAGGGGGTGTTTATTTAATAAAAATAATGAAGAAAAAATGAAGAATTTAAAGAAGAGAATTTTATGTAGCATCAGTTGTTTGATATTGCTTGTTTTTGAGATTGTAGCTCAAGCTAATGTACAAGTAACAATTACGGATGAAAAAAATGAGCCTTTGATTGGGGCGCAGATCTACATCGAAAATTTACAGAAAGGGACAATAACAAATAACCAAGGCACTGCAAGTTTAGATATATCCAAAGAAGGAAGTTATCTTTTAAAGATATCAATGTTAGGATACGAAGTCCAAGAAAAAAAAATAAAAGTAGAAAAAAATAAGAAAACAGACTTACAGATTCAGTTAATTCCAACCTGCTATTCGCTAGATGGAATTACTTGCGAAGTAAATGAGGTAAAACAAAAAAATGCTCAAGCTTTTCAAATCAGCGTGTTGGACATAAAACCATTGCAACTTCAATCTAAACCAATTTCCGGACTTGTAAACCAGATTTCCGGCGTGCGTGTGCGCGAAGATGGTGGGATGGGGAGCGAGGTAAACATTATGCTCAATGGCATTGGAGGTAAGGGCGTGCGGATTTTTGTTGACGATGTGCCAGCCGATTTGCTTGGTGGCGGTATGGCTATCAATAACCTTCCGGTAAATATGATTGATCACATTGAAATATATAAAGGAATGGTACCCTCCAGATTTGGCACGGATGCTTTGGGTGGAATATTAAATCTTGTAACCCGGAATCAGCTCAATGATTATCTGGATATAACCACAGGTATGGGTTCATTTGGCACATATCAGTATAGCTTAAACGCTCGAAAATATATTGGAGCTAATAAAAAAGCATACATCGGATTGAATGGATATTATAATCATTCGGATAATAACTACACCATGGACAGCATGAATATAATATATGACCCGATAATGAAAAACACCCGAAAAGGGAGTGCCAAACGCTTTCATGATGCTTATACTTCCTATTTGGGCAAAATTACCTTAGGAATGCGTCGTTTGCCTTGGGCCGATGATTTACAACTCAACATAGCCGGTTCTTATATCGACAAAGAATGGCAGCATGGGTTAGAGTCCGAAATTGCGTGGGGAGAACCTGTGTCCAAACAAAAAAACTTCAATACCGAACTTCGTTGGAAAAAATCAGATATGCTCAACAACCGACTGGATGCATCACTGCTTGCAGGCTACAATTACATAGATTTTTGTTTCGTAGATACGGCTGCCAAAACCTATTATTGGGATGCATTGAGTGGAATAGAAAACTGGGTGTCGAAAAATCAGGTTGGTGAAACAGGGTATTATGTTAATGGACGCAACCCCGTAATGTACACCAATAACTATTTTACCAGAGCCAATTTGTTGTACCGCTTAGTGCCCCAAAAACATAGTTTAAACCTCACATGGCTGATGACAGGACAAAAAATGTCCGGACACGATGATAGAGGTGTAGCCACCTTTGGCTCCGACCCACTCAAAAATCCACAGGAATTATTTAAAAACTATATTGGGCTATCCTTGGAAAGCAACTTATTAAATAAAAGAATCACCAATATTTTGAGCGGGAAAAACTATAGCGGAAAAACCAACACTAACATTATTGCCGAAACACAGGAATATGAAGGAAATGTAGAAAATACCTACAATGATTTCGGTTTGGTGAAGCGTTAAAAATCCAGTTTCATCGCAATTTTAGTTCGATAATTAATTATGAATACAGCTTGCGTATTCCGGATTCTGAAGAACTTTTCGGCAACTTCATCACCACTTTCCCTAATTCGGAACTTAAACCAGAAAGGAGCCATAATATTGATTTGGGTTTTAAATTTCAAAGCCCTAACAATAAGTTAATTCTTAATCTAAACGCATTTTACAGATACACCAGTGATTTGATATTTCTAAACTCGCTCACTGCTTTTGAATCGGTTTATATGAATTTGTTAAGCACAAAAACAAAAGGTGTTGAAGGAGAAATAAAACTCATACCGATAAAAAACATGGATATTTATGCAAATATAACCTGGCAGGACATTCGTCTGGCAGAAACGGACCCCTCGGGCAAAATTCCCGAAAGATATGTTGATACCCAGGTGCCGAACACACCTTGGTTATTTGGGAATGCAGGGATAAACTACAGCCTACCTGTACATTTCTTTAAAACAGATAAGATTCAAATGTATTACGCATTTAATTATGTACACGATTTTTTCTTGACCTGGGCAGTAGACGGATCTGAAGATGAGAAAACAACCATTCCACAACAGCTTCAGCATAATGCCGGAATATCTTATTCTTTTCTTAAAGACAGATTTAGCCTTAGCGGAGAGTGTAGAAATATCTCGGATGAAAAAATTTACGACAATTATTCCGTGCAAAAACCCGGAAGGAGCTTTTATATGAAGCTCCGTATGTACCTCGAAAAATAAATCTATTAATAATTTAAACAATAAACAATTATGAAAACTAAGTATCTCAATTTTTTAAAAAATGTGTTTATGGCGTCTATGGCAATCTGCCTCTTGCTCACTTCATGTAGCGATGACGACAAAGACAATGATTCTGCGGCAGATAATTCTACTGAAACTGCTAAATATGTATTAACCACCTCCGTAGTCGGTGCAGATATGACAAGTATGGCATGGTATGCCCAACAGTTCGATTTAAGCACCGCTAGTGAAACTATCAATAACTCTAACGCCTCAGAAATTGATGCCGCTACCAATTCAGTCCCTTTTGCTTATGGTTCAAATATATTTTTTAATAAATACATGAATGGGAAACTTGAAAAATGGAGTTTAAACAGTTCAGGAAATATGACTAAGAGCGGTGAATTAAGTTTAATAGAATTGACTTATCCGGGGAATCCTTGTTTTTATAAAGAAGATGTGGCTTTTATTGGAGGTCCGGGCTTATCAAAGATTGTCATTTTTAACCCTAAAACTTTAACAAAAACAGGGTATATCGATTTTAAATCAGTAGCAAAAACAGGCCAACAAACAGATTTCCCAGTTGCCGGAGATAAAATAGGAAGTGAAGCTGTAACTGAAATGATTGTAAGCGGCAATTACCTATACATTGCTTTACAATGTAATGCAGCCGGGTATCAGGGACATGTGCCGGCACTAAAAGCATGCGATATAATCGTTGTGGATTTAACTAAAGTAAGCACCACCTCTACAGATAACTCCTCCGCCATTGTGAAGCGACTAAGCGATCCGAGAGGTTCTTCTACAGGAGCATGGGCAGCCGGAGGTGGAGCAAGCTATATGATTAAAGACGAAAACAATGATGTGTATATGCTTTGTCATAATGCTTGGGGCGGAGAAAGAGCTAGAATCGGTCTGCCTGCTTGCGTGTTAAGAATTAAAAGCGGACAAACTGAATTTGACCAAAGTTATTATTTCGATGTAGAAGCCGCTTCGACCGGTTATCCGGTTATCGGACTTGAGTACTCGGGCAATGGTAAATTCTTTGCTGCTGTGTTAGATCCTTCGGCTGTAGACCCTAACAATGCTTGGTCGTATTACTTAGACCCTATTTACAGATGGTATCAGTTTGATCTTAACTCCAAAACAAGTGTGATAGTTAGCGATATACTCACAAAAGGATCGGAAGCAACTAATACTTATTTTGAAGACGGATATGCATACTTGCCCTTTGCAACTAAAACAGAAACTTATATAAGCAAAGTAAATTTGAACACATTGGAAGTTAGCAAACTGTTTAATACAAACGGCGATCCTTGTATTTTTAAATTATACTAAAATCGATTAAACATAATTTATGGCTGTAAGAGAGAACCTATTTCATTCTTATAGCCATATTATAATATATATAACCATGTCATTAGAAATTAAAAATTTATCAAAAACTTATGGGAACGGAGTGCAAGCTCTTAAAAATGTGAGTCTGAGTATAAACAAAGGAATGTTTGGCTTGCTGGGACAGAATGGAGCCGGAAAATCGACCCTTATGCGTACCATTGCAACCTTGCAGGATGCCGATAGCGGTACTATTTTTTTTAATGGAATAAATGTTGGAGAACAACCCAACGAACTACGCAAATTGCTCGGATATCTTCCACAGGAATTTGGGGTATATCCATCGGTTAATGCCGAAGAGATGCTTACTCATATTGCCGATATGAAAGGCATATCGGTGAAAAGTGAAAGAAAAGAATTGGTTGCAGAATTGCTTAATCGCACTAATTTATATGATGTGCGAAAAAAACGACTCAATAGCTATTCGGGAGGGATGAAACAACGCTTTGGCATAGCACAGGCATTAATTGGCAATCCGGAACTGATAATAGTGGACGAACCTACCGCCGGACTCGACCCCATGGAGCGAAATCGCTTTTATAATCTGCTTTCCGAAATAGGCGAAAACACAGTGGTTATCCTTTCCACACATATAGTAGAGGATGTTAGCACCTTGTGCAATCAGATGGCAATTATCGGCGATGGCGAAGTGCTAATTTCGGGTTCACCAACCGAAATTGAAAACCAGTTACATGGAAAAATTTTTGATAAAGAAATTACAAAAGCGGAAGTAGAAAAATACAGAGTTGAGTATAAAGTAATTTCGCAAAACTTTCATTTAGGAAAAATGCACATTACCATTTATGCGGAAACTAACCCTGGCAATGGATTTCAAGCAAAAAAAACAAGTCTCGAAGATACATATTTTCACCTGTTGTTTAACCGTCATAAATCGTAAATCAAAATGTTAGGAAAAATAATAGGCTTCGAGCTTCGCTATCGTTTCACCAAATCAATGACTTATATTTTTATGGCATTAATGGTGTTTCAGGCAATTTGGTATGCAAAAGGCACCTACGATTTTTATATCAACGACGCCACTTATATGAATGCTGCCGGCATTATATACCAGTCAATGGCAGGAGGCGGCATGCTGATGATAATTGTTATTGCCATAATCACAGGCACAGCTTTGTTTAAAGATCTTGAGTTTAAAACCGCTGAGACCTTATACAGTTATCCGGTCAAAGACCACACTTGGTTGTTAGGAAAATTCACTGCGGCATATTTGGTAAATCTATCCATTTGTCTGACCTATGGGCTTGGCTTTACCATTCTGCAATATACCGGCATAGCCACACCCGATAAGTTTGGTCCCGTACCTTGGGGGCATATCATGTATGGTTTTCTTGTATTCTCGGTACCCAATATGTTTATTATCACTACCATTTCGTTGAGTCTGGTGGTATTTTTCCGCAATATGGCAAGCAGTTATCTGGGAGTGTTTATACTCACCATGCTGTTTATCCTTGCCGAAGGTACACGCGAAAATGCCACAAATATCACACTGGTATATCTGCTCGATCCATTCGGTTTTACATACACGAAAGATACGATAGAAGCCTTGCCTGTGGAACTTAAAAACAATGCATATTTTCAGCTTACCGGATATTATTGGGCAAATAGAATATTGTGGGTTGGCA